>JADJOD010000027.1 GCA_016713985.1 Lewinellaceae bacterium
AGCGGCTGCTTTTCACGGGCGAATTCTCCTGCTCAACCGCACGTCCGCCAAAGAAAGCACGGGCCACGGCTCACCCATGCCGATGCTGGTACACGGAGGCCCCGGCCATGCAGGCGGAGGCGAGGAAATGGGTGGAATACGCGGCGTGTTGCACTACATGCAACGCACGGCGCTTCAGGGTCACCCGACGGATATTACCGCGGTGACCAACCAATACCAGGTCGGTGGAGCACAAACCGAAACACCCGTACATCCCTTTAAAAAATACTTCGACGACCTGTTTGTCGGCGAAACACTCGTCACGGCCAAACACACGGTTTCCGAAGCGGATATCCACAACTTCGCCAACGTGAGCGGCGACAATTTTTACGCCCACATGGACGAGACGGCGCTGGCCGGCACACCATTTACCCGCCGCGTCGCCCACGGCTATTTTGTGTTGTCCAAAGCTGCCGGCTTGTTTGTGGATGCAAAAAAAGGCCCGGTTTTGCTCAATTACGGCCTCGATGAATGCCGCTTTACCAAACCGGTGTACCCGGGCATGACGATCGGTGTAAAACTGACGGTGAAGGAAAAAATTGAACAGGAAAGTGACCCGACACGGGAAGGAGTAGCCGCCATACCCCGTGGCATCGTCAAGTGGCTCGTGGATGTTTACGACGAAACGGGCGAAACTGTGGCGATTGCAACGATCCTGACAATGGTGCGCAAAAAGTAGGACGGACTTCCAAGTCCGTCGTACACGGGGTGACGGACGGGGTGACGGACTTGGAAGTCCGTCGTACACGGGGTGACGGACTTGGAAGTCCGCCGTACACGGGGTGACGGACTTGGAAGTCCGTCGTACACGGGGTGACGGACTTGGAAGTCCGTCGTACACGGGGTGACGGACTTGGAAGTCCGTCGTACACGGGGTGTCGGACTTGGAAGTCCGTCGTACACGGGGTGACGGACTTGGAAGTCCGTCGTACACGGGGTGACGGACTTGGAAGTCCGTCGTACCTGAGGTGACGGACTTGGAAGTCCGTCCTACATTGGATTGATCATTCTCAACAGCCATTCCTTCTCTGCCAGGGATTTTGTTTCTTCCATCTCGCGGCAGAGCGCAGCTTTGGCATTTTTGTCGAACAGGTTGGTTTCCAGCAACTTTTGCACAAAATACACGGTGTTGAGATAATTCTCCCGGTGATACCCCATCACTTTTTTGCGGCGGATAAAAGTCCTGACGGCTTGCAGGTGCGATTCCAGCAGGTCGAATTCCCGGAGTTCGTAGAAGATTTTGAGTTGCAGCGTTTTAGCGGCGAGGTTGAGCAACAGGTCTTTGTATTCGGCCCGTTGAAGCAATTGCAGGGCTTTGCCGGGTTCGCGGCGCTGGTATTCCAGCCGGGCGAGGTTAAAACTAAACAAGGCTTCCCGGTGCTCGTCTTTCAAAAACGGGCGATACTCGTGTACAAATCGCTCCACCCATTCGAGATCGCGCATCACTAAACCGATGGTTGCGGCATTCTGGTAGGTATAACGCGACAAGGTGCCGTCGGTGATAAAATACTGGTTGGCAAATCCCGCTTTGTACAGGTCGAATTGTTCGGCTAAATAATCCTGGTTGCCGGCGTTGTACTGCCGGATACAAAAATTGATAGCCAGCAGGTAAAGGTCGCGCAGTTCTTCCGCCGGAAATAAGGCGCCATGCCGCATCAACAAATCTTTAAACTCTTGAAAATGAGATTTTTCTGTAGGATTAGCAAGCGCCAGGTAACAATGGTAATACATCGCCACGGCAGGGGTATCCGAAACTTTTGGCCAAATCATCTGCGACATCACGACCTCCAGCAGGCCAAAATCATATTTCGTGTTGTGGACCGTCTGGTGTGACAACATAAAACAGGCCTGCCACAGTTTGCGCGCGAGAAATGCGTGATCCAACTGATCGGAAAGTTGCTGAAAATCAATCTGATTGGCAGATTGAGTTTCCACGTCGAACCGGTATTTTTCCAGCAATAACTGGTATTTTTCTTCAAAAAAATCGGCGTTTCGCAGCGGCTGCTCTTGTTGTGCCGACTCCGCTTCCAACCAGGCTCCGGTAAATTGTTCCGGCAGGCGCCGCCGCCGGAAAATGGCCGCCATCCGGCGCCGGTAATGCAGGCGGTCGTCCAGCACATCCTTTACGGTCAGGAATTGCCCGGCGACCTGAAAAAGAAAACTCATGGTCATCCGGATGCGGTGGTCGTCGTAACTCTCCTTGCCGAAGATTTGCCGGTAGATTTGTTCTTTTTCCGGCACGGCACGGCCGGATTTGATCGCTTTTTCCAGCGTATCGAACAAGGCGATCACTTCTTTCCGCTGGTTGAAAAATGGCGCGCGCACAAATTTTTTAAGCCCTTTCCATTCCTCCTTTGAAAGGGTGCGCAGCAATTTCAGCAAACGGCTTTTTTCCATATTGTTTGTTTTGTGGGTCCGGCTGGAAAATTTCCGGTTGTTTTGATCAAATTTCTATACACAAAGATGCATTATTTGGTAGACAAAAAAATAGTTTTAATTACTAATAACCAAGTTTTTATAACAATTTTTAAATAAAAAATAAAATACAAATTGAAAAATTTGTTTTTGCCGGTCTGCCCACGCCGACTCACTTTTGTATCATGAAAAGTTTATTTAACCAAAATTTCAATCCCATGTATAAAATTACGCTGAACAAGAGCCGGCTCCTTGAAACCATGTTGTCGCTGATCCTTATTTTTTCGGCGACAGATACTGTTATTGCGCAACAAGTCAGCGTTTCCGGAACAATCAGGACACTCTCCGGCGGTGGACTGGCAGACGCAGTAGTCACCATCCGGAATGCCGACAACAGTGTCGCGTTGACGCAACTGTCCGGCAACGACGGCAGTTACGAATTCCTTGTTCCGCCGGGTGACACGTATACGATAACTCCTTATTCTGACGTCGACCCGCTGTTGGGTGTGAGCACGTTTGATCTGGCACTGATGATTATGTTTATGGACGGCAACTTCCAGTTTCTATCCCCATTTCAGTTCATTGCAGCTGACGTAAACGGCTCCAACAGCGTGGATGGCGCCGATTCAACCCTTACACGGAACCTGATTACGGGGGCCATCACCGAATTCCCGAATGTTGGATCGTGGCGCTTTGTCCGCACCGATTATGTTTTTCCGGACCCGCAAAACCCGTTTCCATTTCCGGAAACCATTACCCTCGATAATGTGAGCCAAAATGTGAGCAACGCCGATTTTACAGCCGTCAAGGCGGGCGATATCAACAACAGCGCAACCTACGATTCTACTTTTGCCGCAAAAATCTACGGGCAGGTGCGAATAGATGGTGATGAAAACTGTATCGCAGATATAACGGAATCGCCCATAGCCGGTTGGGTGATAAAAGCTGAAGGCTCCGGCGGTGTTTTTTATACAACTACCCAGTCCACCGGTCATTATTTGATCAATGCCCTGCCTGGCACGTACGACGTGACGATACTCAAACCGAACGGCCTGTGGCTGGGCTGTGTGGAGACCGTGACAGGAATTCAGGTTGATATCCAAAATTCCGCCGAAATCAATTTTCCGATGCAGGTGGTTGCCAACTGTCCGTACCTGGATGTAGACCTTTCCATACCGTTCCTGCGCCGTTGTTTCAACAATGACTACACCGTATTTTATTGCAACAAAGGTACTGCGGCGGCACAAAATGCTTCCATCGAAGTGGAACTGGACCCGTATCTGACACTTTTAAGCAGCTCGGCGCCCTGGTCGTCGGTTAACGGCAATACTTATACGTTTGACCTGGGAAATCTTGCCGCCGGTGAATGCGGCAGTATTTATCTCACGACACAGCTCAGTTGTGAAGCAATCCTGGGCCAGACGCACTGCTCCGAAGCGCGTATTTTTCCGGATTCCCTGTGTACGGAAGGTAATTCGGCCTGGAGCGGTGCCAATTTGAAAGTGGACGGCGAGTGCAATAACGGTGAAGTGACGTTCACCATCACCAATATCGGCGCCGATATGACCGAACCGATCGAATATATTGTTATAGAGGATATTATGATCCAAATGACCGGAGGAAATATCATGCTGGACAGTGGCGGGATACAAACGGTCACGGTCCCAGCCAACGGCTCTACCTGGCGCCTGGAGATGCCCCAGGTGGCCGATAATCCGCTGGGCAATATCGTCAGCGCTACGGTGGAAGGTTGTGGAGAAAACAGCGGCGGGACGTTCAGCCTGGGTTTTGTGACCTTGTTTCCCCAAAGTGACGAATCACCTTATATCGACACAGACTGTCAGGAAAACATCGGCGCTTTTGACCCGAACGACAAACAGGGTATGCCGCGTGGCGTGTATGCCGAACATTTTATCCCATTGGGCACGGAGATCGAATACCTGATCCGTTTTCAAAATACGGGTACGGATACCGCTTTCACCGTCAGGATTTTAGATACCCTGCCGCAATGGCTGGACGTTGCCAGCATCAGGCAGGGCGGAAGCAGCCACCCTTGCACGTTCAACATCCTGGGTCCCGGCGTCGTGCAGTTTCTTTTTCAAAATATCCTGCTTCCGGACAGCAATGTAAACGAGGCGGCCTCCCACGGTTACGCCAAGTTTGCGATCCGGCCCAAAGCCGATGCATCCAACATGACGCTGATTGAAAACGAAGCCGCCATTTACTTTGATTTTAACGAACCGGTCATCACCAACCTCACCAAACACACCCTCGGCGAAAAATACCTCGACGTTTCCACCGTGGTGTTCCGGCCGGGTATCGAACTGGTGGTGTACCCCAATCCGGTCGCGTCAACGGCTACGTTTAGTTTCAAATCGTCCGTACCCCTCAATGGCATCCTGCGGGTATTCGACTTGCAAGGCCGCCAGATCAAAACCCGGGCTTTTTATTCCAACACGTTTGATCTGGACGCAAGCGGGCTTTTGCCGGGTATTTATCTGTTCCGTGTGGATTCGGAGGGGCAGGCTGTCGGTTCGGGTAAATTAATCGTGAAACGCAAATAGGGTAAATGTTTTCCAAGTGTCGAAATCCGCTGCAATCACCCGGTTGCAGCGGATTTGTTATTTCGGGAAAACCCCAATTGAAATCATTCGGGTAATATTTTTACGTATCTTCGATCTGTCAAAAAACAACTCTATCCGATGATGAAAACGTATTTCAACCCCTTGTTTTTGTTTTTCTGCCTCTTTTTGCTGCACCCGGTTCAGGCCCAATGGCAACAGATCGCTCTCACGAAAGGCTTGCCTACCAACAATTTCGTGCATCATCAGGGTTCTTATTTTATCAACTATCAAACCCATGTTTTCCGTTCAACGGATGGCGTTCACTGGCAAAACATTGCTTCCCCGATAGTGAATCCTTCGCCCACCAATTATCTTCAATTGGTTTCCGACGGAACGCGGCTTTACGCCGTCCTTCGATACAATAATAGCGGGCTGTATGTCAGCGAAGACAACGGCGATACCTGGACGCTTGTGAATACACTGTTGAATGTGCCGAGTGGCAAAATCGTTGCTACGGCAGACGCATTATACGCCTATACCCCGGCTCTAGCCTTGTATCCAAATCTATCGATCACGGCGTTACGTGGCAGACCATTTTTTCCGAACCCGCTGTGATCAACGGTTTGGATGTGCATGACTCGACGGTCGTGGTGCTCAGTGCGCTTCACCTGATGCGCTCTTCCGATGGCGGAGCCACCTGGACGGAAGTCAGCAACGTCATCAAAGGCACATCCGGCGGCGCCCAGTCCATCGAGTGGGCGCCCGTGTACTATACGGGCGACGGCGTCTGGCTTGCCCAAAACGTGTTTGCGCGTTCAACCGACGACGGCCTTACCTGGGAGCTGTTGACGCCGCCTGCCGGCTACATCTATCCCAGCCGGATCGCGGGTTATCAAGGCAAGATATGGATGACTAATGATCAGTTTGATACGGAAACATTTGTTTCCAACGACAAGGGTTTGACCTGGATACCCGACCTGCTGCCCGGAACGGAAAATCAACTGCTCGGCGTCGGCGACACCTTGTTTGCTGCCGGCTTTTATGGCTGTTTTTACTCTCTCGACAACGGAGAAAACTGGAATGCCGCCAACCAGGGAGACATGACCCAGTTCGATGCCCCTTCCGGAGTAGCCGCCGCCCGTTTTTTTACCTCGGGCAATCGCCTGTTTGCCGCCGGAGATGCCGGCTCCGATATTTATTATACTGAAAACGACGGCGAAGACTGGCACTACGTCAAAGCCCGCAACGAGGGCCGTTTCCGGGTGAAAGGAGACACGGTGCTGGCAGAGCCCAACCAACTTTCATACGACGGCGGGCTTCATTACACCCTGTTTCCCGACCCCATGATGAATGAATTTGCACTCGCCGACGATGCCATCTGGGGTATAAGATTCGATGACGGCGTTTACCGGAGCACCGATGGGGGGCAGATTTGGGTGAAGGTCAATACGCCGGGTGTGCCAGGTTGGGGGGCGAGTTTGGCCTACGCCAAACAAAGCATCTGGATGGCAGACGGCACGGATATTTATACCTCCTTCGACAATGGAGCAAGCTGGCAAACCATGCACGAAGGTCTGACCGACCCCGCTGAATGGTATTCTTCCCGGATTTCGGGCAAAGGCAACCAGGTTTTTCTGCAGTCACATCTCCAATTGTATTTTTTCGAAAACGGTCGCTGGAATCCGAGCGGTTTCGGCGACAAAAAGTTCCCCTGGCCGTACACCGCAGCACTCGAAATTTTTGAAAACGGAAAGGCTGTTCTGTTTACTTATTTCCCCGAAACAATCTTGTACCTGACTCAGGACGGAGGCAAAAACTGGGCAAAAATTCAATCCAACTTTCCTTTTGCCGATCCGTGGGTGGTCGTTGCCACCGATGAAAATATGTATGCGCTGGCCGGCGACAGCAGTAAGGACGACAGTTTTCTTTTCTACTTCAAACGCAATTTTGCCCAAATCCAATTATCTTCCATCAGCGGGAAAGTTTTTGACGATCAAAACGCCAATGAAACGTACGATACCGGCGAACCACCCATAAAAAACGCACTTTTGTACCTTGCCAATGCGCGGCTAACGACGCGCACCGATTCGGCAGGAGTGTTTCATCTCCTGGCGGAAACAACGGGAGGCGATACCTTATACCCCGCAATGTATTCCCAGTATTACTTCTCCGTGCCCCAAAGTCACCCGGTTGGCGCTGGCGGCGGCATCTTCGATTTTGCGGTGCAGGTGAATCCGGGCGTTCAGGATATTTACCTCACCGCTACCAACGTCAACGTCTTCAGACCGGGATTTCATACGAACATTGTACTGACCGTCCATAACCGGGGCACGGTGGCCGTGGCGCCGGAGGTGCATTTTCCCTTGCCGGATTCACTCGTGTTTCAAAACGCATTGCCCGCCCCTGCGGCGCTCATCAACAACGAAGTGATCTGGAATCTCCCGCTGCTGGAACCGCTCGCTCAAACCGATATTCACCTGAACGTTTATACAAAACAGGAAGCGCCGCTCGGCATTTACCTGACCATGACCGCCGAGGCCCGGCCGGTCATCGGCGACCTCACACCGCCCGACAACCGCTCCACTATACGCGACCTCATTGTCGGATCTTTCGACCCCAACGATAAACAATGCGACCCGGAATTTATTTCGCCGGAGATGGCCCTCGCGGGTGAAAGGGTGGAGTACACCGTTCGTTTTCAAAATACGGGCAATTACGCCGCGAATTTTGTCTACGTCCGCGACACCCTGTCGCCCAATCTCGACGCCGCCACGGCAGAGCCGCTTTCTGCCAGCCACCCGTACCGTTTTATCCGCCACGACGGTAATGTGCTGGAAGTGTTTTTTGAGAATATCAACTTGCCCGACAGTACGGCTGATAATGAAGGTAGTCACGGATTTATCAAATTTGCGGTCCGCACCCGTCCGGGGCTCGTAATCGGAGAAAAAGTGGAAAACCGGGCGGGCATTTACTTCGATTATAACCTGCCGGTGATCACCAATACCGCAGTGACGACCGTAAAAACGACCGGCATTCCGGCGGAGCCGGCCACCGCCCTGCTTTCCATTATGCCCAATCCGGCGGGCGACATCGCCGTTGTTTCGCTGAAAACGGCCGGTGCGCCTGTCACCCGGTTTTTAGTGGCCGATCTGTTTGGAAGGGTGGTACAAACAGTACCCGGAGATAACGGCAGAGGCGTGGTGGAGGTGAAAAATATGTCGGCGGGGGTGTATCTTGTTTCTGCGTGGTCGGTGGGAGGGATTATTGCTATCGGCAAATTGATCGTAAGCCGGGGCGAGTGATGTGTTGATGGGTGTTATTTTGACAGAAAATTTTTGACAGGATTTACATGATCTACAGGTTCCGACTTCGATAAAAACCTGTAGATCATGTAAATCCTGTCAAAAAACATCAATACTTGTCTTCTTGTTATGATTCCCGTGAATGGCGCTCCACACGTTTGCAGGATCAGCGTGTACGAAGACTCAAAGAGGGCGACGACAAATGACAAACGCCACATGAAATACAAAGCCTTCATCTCCTATCGCCACACCGAAAACGGCCGCCGCCACGCCATCGCGCTCGAAACGGCGCTGAAACGCTACGCCAAACCCACACTCGCCCGCCCGATGAAAATCTTCCGGGACGAAAAACATTTCAAACCCGACATCAGTCTGCCGAAACTGATCCAGGATGGGTTGGAAAACTCCGAATACCTGGTTTTTCTCGCCGAAAAGGCTTCCGCCGAATCGCCGTGGTGCGGTCAGGAACTGGAGCAGTGGTGCAACCCTGAAAAACTCAACCGCACCCAAAACCTCATCATCGCGCTGATAGACGATGATTTTGCGACCAACGAAACGCACAACGATATCGATTGGGAAAAAACCACCGCTTTACCCGCTCTGCTCCAGCCTTACCTGACTTCCATCCCGCTCTACATGGACTTGCGCTGGGCGAAAAGTGCGACCGACACCGACTTGCAACACCCCAAATACCGCCACGAAATCAACGCGCTCGCCGCCCGGCTGCGCGGCGTAAACCCGGAGGATTTGAATGATGAGGAGATTCAGGTTTTTCGGCGGAATATCCGGCTGCGGAACGGGGCAATTGGGGTGCTGCTGGCGATGTTGGGGGTGTCGGTGGGGGCGGCTTGGTGGGCAATAAAGCAGCAAGGCATCGCTGCAACAAATGCCAGTGAAGCCAATAAGCAACGATTGGTTGCAGAAAAACAGACTGCTTTGGCAATAAAAAACGAGCAGAAAGCGAATGAAAAAACTGCTGAAGCCCAGCGAAATCTTGACAAGGCCATTGCCGCAGAAGAACAAACAAGGCAGGCATTAATACAAGTTCAAAATGAAAAAAACGCTACCGAAGCGCAAAGGCGAGAAGCACAAAAGAATTTTGAAAATGCAGAACGGGAGCGGAAAAGAGCAGAAAGTCAGTTAGCTGCAACTAAGCTTACATCAATTAGAAAACTACCTGAAAACTAAGCCTCCAAAGCCTGCAATCGCTAAATTTAAGCATTACCGATATCAGCGTCCTTCCTCCCGAAATTGGGAATCTTCAAAACTTACAGTCGCTGGATTTGAATGACAATCAATTGAGCAACATTCCCAATGAGATTGTAAGGCTCCAAAACTTGCAATCTCTGGATTTGAGCGACAATCAGTTCAGCAAATTTCCAACTGAGGTTGTACAACTCCAAAACTTGCAATCGCTGAATTTACAGTTTAATCAACTAAGCAGCTTGCCTGCCGAAATCGGAAATATCAAGAACTTAAAAAACTGGATTTGTATCGCAATGAATTGCACAAATTGCCCGCCGAGATTAGGAACCTTGAAAGTCTAGAAGAACTGTATCTAAGCACCAACCAATTGGATAGTCTTCCTCCTGAAATTGGAAAACTTAAAAGCCTTACAATTGTTGGACTTGGATGATAATCAATTGAGCGGCCTTCCTCCCGAAATTGGCGGTCTTCAAAATCTGCAATCGCTAAATTTAAGTATCAATCAATTAAGTGACTTCCCTGCTGAGATAATTCGTAATCTCAAAAACTTGCAGATACTGGACTTGAGCGATAATCAGTTGAGCAGCCTCTCCGCTGAAATTAGCAAACTTCAAAACTTGCACACGCTGAAGCTGAGTACTAATAAATTTAGTAGTCTGCCAGTAGATGTTCTAAAACAAATGCCAAATCTAAGAAATTTAGTTTTGAAAGATAATCGAGGCGGTATCCCTAATCCCCTTAAAAAAGAAGATATAGAAGCTTTACGTCAAGCTATTCCTTGGTGTAAAATAGTGTGGGAGGAAAATGACTGAAAAAAGTGTGGAAGGAGAAGGCGGAGTGAGGGGAAGTCTGAACCGGGATGGGCAGGATTGATAAAAGATTTTATAGGATGGCGATGAAGCAAATAATCCTATCAAATCTTTTTGTATCGAGGAAATCATGGTTCGGCCAATGGAAAAGCGATAAGAAAAAGGATTGGAGCAAAGATTCTTCAATCCGAATCCCCGGGCTTCCGCTCTTCAAGCCGAAGTCTTGCCCGCCATTCCGCTAATTCTTTTGTGGTGATGCACTTCGTGTAGCCTTTGGCAATCAAACCTTTGCGAAGTCTGACATCGCCCGTCCAAAGCCTGCCGTCCATAAATTCGTTCAAGGCCACATAAGAAACATCGTCGGGGTCTATATCCCGGAACCAACGCCGCGCTTTTGTGCCAAAACTCAAAGGGATGGATCCTTCCGGTACGAAGGTCAACCGCTGAAACAATTTTTCAACAAGCGATTCGATTTCTGCTGCGGATAAACCCGAAATCTCGACGAGTTTGGGTTGGTGGTTTTCAATTTCCTGCCGGAGGAATTCGGTGGCATAAAATCGGAAGAACCTGCGCGAAGTCAGCAGCAAATTCCCAATCTGACTGTTTACGTTGAGAACACCGCTGAACAAAATGTTCGCGTCAACTACGATGATGTTCATCTTTCAGGAACTTGTCTTTGTTCGCTTCCCACCAACCTTTTTTAACTGATTTCGCCAATTGGTTCACATCCTTCTGCGTGGCTTTGCTTTTAAGCGTGACTTCCCGGTAAAAAAGGTAGTCCAGCAAATCTTGCACTTCCATAAAAGTCATCATGGATGTTGGAATCCGAATGACAGTCTTTGTGCTCGTGCGTTCTATAACCATTTTTGAAAAAATTTCTACAAAAATACGGATTTTCAGCTCGATTCAAAAAAGAATCGCCTCACACCGGATCCACATCCACCCCCACCAACACCTGCCCGAAGCCCGGCCTGCCGCCCATGACCTCGATGGAATGCCGGATCAGTTTTTTGGTATTCGACAGCAGCGGCGCCGATTTTTCCAATTTCAGCATGATTTCCTCCGCGTAAAGGCCCCGGACGCGCGGGATATGCGGAACGACCGGCCCCAGCACCCGCTCTCCGAGTTTTTCTTTCAGCAGATTTCCAAAAAAAGCCGCCGCGTCGTGGATGATTTTGGGGTCTTTGTGCCGCAGGGTGAGGTGGATCAGGCGGAAAAACGGCGGATAACGAAATTCGCGGCGCTCGTTCATTTCGCGCAGGATAAATCCTTTAAAGTCGCCGTTCAGCACCTCCTGCAACACCGGGTGGGCGGGGTTGTAAGCCTGCATCAGCACTTTTCCACGTTTGTTTTTTCGCCCGGCGCGCCCGGCCACCTGGGTCAGCAGTTGGTAGGCGCGTTCGCCGGCGCGGAAGTCGGGGAAGCGCACCAGCTGGTCGGCAGCGAGCACACCCACGATGCCGACATTGTCGAAATCGAGGCCTTTGGTGACCATTTGGGTGCCCACGAGGATATCGATCCGTTTTTCTTCAAAATCGTTGAGCAGGTTGGACAGGTTTGTTTTGGAGCCGGCGGTGTCCAAATCCATACGCCCGATCCGGGCTTTGGGCAGGAAGAGTTTGAGTTCGTCTTCAATTTTTTCCGTGCCGAAACTCAGCAGCGTGATCTTGCCGCTTCCGCAGGCAGGGCACACACTCACGGGTTCTTTCTGGTAGCCGCAGTAGTGGCATTGCAGGCGATTGCTGTGTTTGTGGTAGGTAAGGCTCACGTCGCAGTGCCGGCACATGGCCGTCCAGCCGCAGGTCTGGCATTCCAGAATGGGCGAGTATCCGCGGCGGTTCTGGAACAGGATGGCCTGCTCACCCTGGTCGAGCGCGGTTTGCAAAGCCTCCATCAGGGGGGTGGAAAAAATGCTCTGCATCTGTTTTTTCTTCATCTGGTCGCGCAGGTCAACCGGCTGCATTTCAGGCAGTTGCAGCCCGCCGAAGCGTTCGTTCAATTCCACCAGTCCGTACTTGCCGGTCTGGGCGTTGTGGTAACTTTCTAAGGAAGGTGTGGCGGTGCCGAGCAGGGTTTTGGCCCCGTAGAGTTTGGCTAAATAGATGGCTGTGTCGCGGGCGTGGTATCTCGGAGCGGGGTCGTATTGTTTGAAGGAACTGTCGTGTTCTTCATCGACGATGATCAGTTGCAGGTTGCGGAAAGGCAGGAAAAGTCCCGAACGCGCAGCCATGATGACGGCCTGACCGGCGGCGGCGCTGCGCCAGATCTCCACCCGTTCGTTGTAATTGATCTTTGAATGATACACCGATATGTCGCTGCCGAGAATACGTTGCAGGCGACCCACCAACTGGGTGGTCAGGGCGATTTCGGGCAGCAGGTACAACACCTGGCCGCCGTTTTTTATCACATCCCGGATCAGTTCGAGGTAGACGCGTGTTTTTCCGCTGCCGGTGACGCCGTGCAGGAGTGTGACGTCTTTTTCCAAAAAACAATGCCCGATCTCGCGGACGGCGCGCGTTTGTTCAGCCGACAATTCTCCTGCGGCGTTCAATTCGTCTTCGTAGCCGCTCAAACGGCTGATTTCGCGTTCGTAGGTTTCCAGAACGCCTTTTTTCACCAACGTTTGCAGGGAAGACGGCGATACGTCGGCTTTGTGCAGGAGTTCCTGTTTGAGTACAAAGGGTTGCCGGCGGCTGAGGGTCATGTAAGCCATCAGTATTTCGACCTGCCGTTCCTTTTTTTGCAGTTCGTTAAAAACCTCGCGCAGCAGGTCGGGCTGCGTGTGGTAGGGTTCTGCCAGCCGGATGGCCGTTACTTTTTTGGGCCGGAATTTTTCCTGGAGGTCTTCCCGCAAAAACAACACGCCTTTATTGAGCAGTTCCTGGATGACCGGGAACACCGTTTTTTTGTTGAGGATCTTCCGGGCGTCGTCCACCGTCACCTCGTTTTGGATGTGCAGCGCTTCGGCGATCAGGTATTCGTCGTTGCCGAGGGTGGAAAAATCGTCGCCAAAGTCGGCATTAAAAACCAATTTGGTTTCGCTGGTGAGTTTGAGGTGGCCGGGCAGGGCGGCCTGCATCACTTCTCCGAGGGTGCAACAGTAATAATCGGCCAGCCAGTCCCAAAGCGTGAGTTGCTGGGGCGTGACGACGGTCACTTCGTCCAACACGGCGATGACGGGTTTGGTGCGGTAGTCCGGCGTTTCATCATGGACCCGTTTTACGAGGCCGCTGTACAATTTGCTTGGCCCGAACTGAACCTCCACCCGCACGCCGGGTTTCATCAACGGCGCCAGTTCTTCCGGTACGGAGTAGGTGTAACTGCGTTTGGGCAGTGGAATGGGCAGGATGATTTCAGCGAAAATGGACATTTCATCTCGGTATTTCGGCCTAAACGTAAAACAAAAAATTTTTTATGTGCCTGTCAATCTACGGAACCGCAGAATAAGTTTATTTTTGTGTCACTCTAAAACAAACGGGTACGCCGCCTCGGTTCAGCGTACCCCCTTTTTTTCATCAAACCATTCTCTAATTGGCTTTTAAACCTTTCCGACCCAAACCTCCCGGCAACCGCCCTTCCGGACCCCGTCCCGGCGGCGGTGGCGGACGCCCGTTCAACCGCGGCCCGCGTCCTCCCGAACACAACATCAACGAATTTATTCGGGTATCTGAAGTCCGGCTTGTGGGCGACAACCTCGATGAAATCAGCGAAGTGGCCGGCCAAACCATTGAACCGGGCGTTTTTTCTACCTCCAAACTGCAAAAATGGGCAGAAGAACTTGGACTTGACCTGGTAGAAATTTCTCCCAACGCCGACCCGCCGGTAGTGCGGATCGTGGATTACAATAAATTCCTTTACCAGAAGAAAAAACGGGAAAAGGAACTGAAGGCGAATGCCGTCAAGGTGGAATTGAAAGAAATTCGATTCGGCCCGGAGACCGGCGAACACGACTTCGATTTTAAAGTGCGCCACGCTAAAAACTTCCTGAAAGAAGGCAACAAGGTGAAAGCATACGTGCAGTTCAGGGGCCGCGCCATTGTATTTAAGGACCGCGGCGAGTTGCTGCTGCTCCGGTTTATGAAAGAACTGGAAGAGTTTGGTACGGCGGAACAACTTCCCCGGATGGAAGGCAAACGGATGAATGTCATCCTCACGCCGAAAAAAACCGGCGGCGCCCCCAAGAAAAAAGAAGAATAAGGAGCGGGTCCGCACTTTATTTCCGAACAATTTTGAACTTTTCTTTTGCGCTTCGTGCGAGGGTGCTACCTTTGCGCTCCATTTTTCAACACACATCGTTTTTGTTATGCCGAAGATGAAAACCCATTCCAGCGCCAAGAAGCGTTTCAAGGTGACTGGTACAGGTAAAGTAAAGCGTAATCGCGCCAGGCTCCGCCACATCGCGAGCTCGAAAACGAAAAAACAAACGCGTCATTTGCGTGGCAGCGTGGTTGTCGATCAGTCGGAACACGCACGCATCGAAAGACTGCTGGCTATTTGAGCCCGCCGTCCCGCAGACGTATTTTGTATTTCGTTTCAAGAGCACCCAAACTCCCGAAAGCGGGAGTTCATTCTTTCATTTTTTAACGAGGATACCGGATAAAGCATTGAAATTGGAAGTTGGAATTTGTTTTTGACGATTTTCAGCCCATGTTCAATCCCGGTATTGTACTAAAAAATTCTTATTCATGCCAAGAGCAACCAACAACCCGGCCAGTCGCGCCCGCCGGAAAAAAATCATGTTAGCCGCCCGCGGCTTTTTCGGCGCCCGTTCAAAAGTCTACACCGTAGCAAAAAACACGCTGGAAAAAGGCTGGCAGTACGCGTTCCGCGACCGCAAGTTTAAAAAACGCACCTTTCGCCGCTTGTGGATAGCCCGTATCAACGCCGCTACCCGCGCCGAAGGAATCAGCTACAGCCGTTTTATCCACGCTTTGGGGCAAAAAGGCATCGGTCTCAACCGCAAGGCTTTGGCCGACCTGGCGCTCAACCATCCCGCGGCTTTTAAAGCCATCGTGGATGCCGTAAAAACAAAAGGATAAAATACCCTTTTTCGATCCGGAATATGGAGCGGGGAGTTGGCTTTGTGCCGGCTCCCCGCTTAACTTTTCAGGACAACCGGCGACAGAGAATCTTAAATATTTACGATTCTTCAGAAAAATGACGAAAATGCCGGAACTTTCCCCTCGTTTACAATCAATCCTTTCACAATTCAATTTCCAAACCGGTTTTCACATTCAACAACCAGTAACTATGAAAAAAACTGTACTCCTGCTGTGTGCTTTTGCCTGGGTGGCTGTAGCGAATGCTCAAACAACATGTACCCGGGATTCCTCTATTCTGATCTCCGGCGCCATTGTTTCTCCCTGGTACTGGACGCCCGACAGCCCTTATATTCAAACCAAACCGGCGTGTCTCAATGAACCGTACAGCCAGTCCGTAACTTTCAACGTGCCGGATACCATCAGCAACCTGCCCGGTGTGCCGATTCCGATCCCGATCAACAACCTGTCTATTGCTACCTCCAACGCTATTGTTGGTCTGCCCACCGGACTTACCTATTCCTGCGATCCGCCGAACTGTGTGTTCAATAAAAATACGCTGGGCTGCGTACTGATCTACGGAACACCCACAGGTCTGGCGGATACGGCTGACCTGTCCATCAAGGTGTCGATTTCGTCTCCTTCTTTTCCGTTCCCGATCGGGCCGCTCGATTTTCCGAGTATTATTGCGCCTACCGCGCATTATTACATCGAAGTAAGGCCTGCGGGCCAGTGCGCCGTCGGTACCAATGACCTGAGCGGCCAGCTTGCCGAGGTAAAAAACAGTCCCAATCCCTTCGGCGACCAGACGGTGATCAGCATCGAGTCGAATGTGAGCGGGGAATTCCGGTTCGAAGTCTTCAACCTGACCGGCCAGCGTATGCACAGCCAGTCCGTTAATTTGCTGACGGGTTCCAACCAGTTTACCTTCGAAGCGGGCGATTTGCCCAATGGCGCGTACTATTTCACCATCGGAAACACCGAAGGTATGGTGTCGCGGATGATGGTGATCGCACGGTAGTATTTGATGAATGATGAATGATGAATGATGAATGATGAATTGTCATAACCTATAAAGCCCAACTGCCAGAGTGGTTGTCCGTAAAATCTAATCCTGATTTTTACAATTGAGCAACGCCCCTCATTCATCATTCATCATTCATCATTCATCACTCCTCTTTAATCAACCGGTCTCATTGAGAAGTCGTTGCCGCCTTTCGGCTTTGTTTATCCTCTTTCCTTCCTTCGCGCAACGTATTTTTTCACACTTCAAAACCGGTTGTTATATGCGACAACAGTTCCTTCTGTTTTTCCTTCTTTGTGTAACCACTTTGTCTGCTCAGACGGGCTGCCCCGGCTGCGCGGTGGATTTGCCGGCCGGCCTTGCCGCCGACACCCTGTACCTTCAAAGCCTGTCTGACGGCGAAAAAGGCAAGTATTACGATCGTGATCTTTCTTTCCGGATGCCAAAAACCACCACACCGGTTTATGCCATCGACAGCACCACACTACTCGGATTTACGATTTCGAAGATCGAGATCATTTCGATCGACGGGGTGCCGCCCGGATTACACTGGCAACCCAATCAATGGGTTTTCGAAACGGCCACCCAAACGGACGGCTGTGTAAAATTCTGTGGAACGCCTTCTGTATCAGATAGTTTTGTGATGACGGTAAAGATCAGGGCTACTGTACTTTTTATCGTACAGGAAGCAACTTTTCCCCTGAAAATTTACATCGCTCCAAAGGTCAGCACGACGGAAGGGTTTACCATGACCAACGGGGCGGACTGCGGTTCCACCACCGTTTCCTTTGAAAACAACATTCCTTCTGGCGGCCTGCCCGGTTTCACCTATGAATGGGATTTTGGCGACGGCACCACCTTCACCGGTGAAAACCCGCCGCCACATACCTACAACGTGCCGGGAATGTATCCCGTCACCTACCACGCCACAGTAGATACGGCCGGTTTTGTGCTGGAAAGTATCACCGTGCTTGGTGTAGACTGCGTCGATCAACTCGGCGTGGGGGCTCCCGATCTTTATCTCTTAGTCAACGACCCCGTTGGAACGGAACTTTTCGATTCTTCTCCGGATGTGGACAATACCCCGCTGCCGTACAATTTTCCGGTAAACCTGAAGATGGAAAACGGCAATTATACCTTGGCTGTTTGGGACGAAGACTCCGGGTTGAAAGGTTCGGATGATGCCTGCGGCACCATCTCCTTCAACATTTTAAGCGGCGATACCCTGGTGTCGGGCGGCCTGACGGTGATCCTGAACATCGTACACGACGTGGATGAAATCAATTCGACAGACACCGTGTACGTATATCCGCAACCTGCCGAACCGTTTGTGGTAGCACCTGAAGGGCTTACAGCTTGTGAAGGCTCCGATACGTTATTGCTCGTGTCATCGTCCGGCGCCGCCAATCAATGGTGGTATGAAGGCGAAGAGATCAACGGCGCGGTCGATTTTATTTACGAACCCACCCAGAGCGGTTACTATCAGATACAGGTAAACGGCGCTTACGGCTGTTCAGCCATTTCAGACAGCGTACTGGTGCAGATATTCCCGGCGCCGGCCCAGCCCGTTTATGTCAACGTCAATAATTCACTCCGCTTAGTGGATACCACGGCGCTTCCTCCGGATTATTCGCTGCAGTGGTACAACGGCAACGACCCGATTCCCGGCGAGACCGGGTTTCGGTACTGTGCCACTTCAAACGGCAACTACGGGCTGCTGGTGACCGATAATGCGACCGGGTGTACCAGTTTTTACGCAACGCCGGTTATTTACGACCCCAACTTCGACTGTACGATCGGCACAAACGAAGCGTCGCAACTGGCCGTAGGTATTGTTCCCAACCCGGCTTCCGAATCGGTCCGCATCACGTTCGGGCAACTGCCGCCCGGCGGCGGCCAATACCGCGTGTGGGACGTAACCGGCCGCCTAATCAACACCGGCCTGCTGCCTGGTGCTGCCGAAAACCTGGTGCTGCCGTGTTATACGTTCAACACGGGTGTGTTCACCGTGGAAGTGCTGGCGGACGGTATCCGGGGTGTCGGAAAATTGGTGGTTGTGCGATAATATATTGATATACAAATTGATAAACAAAAAAGCGTCATCCCGGACTCCGGGATGACGCTTGTCGTTTTAAAGAAGAACACGGACTTATTCGAGCACTATTTTTTTCGCAATCAGGCCCTCGCGGAACTGTACTTTGGCGATATAAATACCTGCCGTCATACCTTCTCTCTGGATGGTAAACTGGTTGGAATTGACGTTGCGGAACGAACGAACCGTGCGGCCGGAAATATCCACCAACTCGACGGAAAGGATCTGGTTGTCTTCCTGAGCCAGGAAATTGATCTCCGTTTTGGCCGGGTTGGGCAGTACACTTACGATAGCGCCGTTTTTGATGAGTTCGTCGGTGCTGACCGATACGCCCGGGCAATCGAGACCCAGTGCGCGGCAGGCGCGGGGAGCAAAGTAATCCATAATGGTATCGGTAGCCGTGCGGGCCGTGGTGGCGTTTGTGCTGCAATTGAGCGGCACGATCATGCCGTTGGGCAACTGCTGCGAAGGCACAAAGCCGTTCCACTCCCAGGGCGCCGAGTCGTCAGCCGGTCTTGGCAACGGATAAAAGGCTTCCGAACCACCATTCGTGGTGCGTGCGTATACCGAGAGCGGGTCGTTCAGCAGGCCGCCGAAAGAGAACACGTCGTTGTTGCCCAATCCGTCCTGGATCGGTGCAACGCCGCAGGAGCCGGTTACGTTTACCACGGCATAGTTGAATCCGGGAACAATAACGGTGCCGTCACCGCAGGGGGCGTACGGGTCTGCGGGCACGTGGAACGACAGGATCGGCGGCGTATTTGCGTCCAGCCAGGCTTTGTCGCCGAGTGCGCCGCCCATATTGACGGCCAGTTTGAAGTCGGACGAATAACCCGGGTGGTTTTGCACATACAAGGTGTCGCCGACCGGGTAGCCGGTTTGTGCGGAATACAAGGCATCTACGATGCCGGGTGTTGCCTGAATACCGAATGGATCGCCGTTGTAAGGCTCGATGATCATCGGGATACCGTTGATCTTGAATTTATCCGGCTCGGAAGTATTCAGGATTTCGGAATACTGGTCTAATGCGGCCGTGTTGAGCGACAGGTAGCCGCCGGTGCCTTGTCCGAACACAACGATCCGGTCGGGATCGATGCCGAAGGGGTTTCCGCCCACGTCAGCCGTTTTGCGGAAATACCGGATGCAGGTCCGAACGTCCTGCACGCCGCGATAGGCGGCATTGATCAACGTGTAACGACGCTGCAATTCAACGGCAAGGTCGGGGCGCCAGCCCAGGCGATAGTCGATGGAAGCCACCACGTAGCCCATTTTGGCCAGACGGGTGCAAATTTCCACGGCAGCGGAGTCGTCGCGCAAGCCGCCGCAGGCGCCGTTGATGCTGTACATCGTTGACGGATTGATCCAGGGCAAAAAGTTGCCGGTATGGCAATAAATGATCAGCGGGCGTTTTGTTTCCGTGTCGCTGGCGGGTGTATAAACGTCCATCACAAGCGGCTGGCGGGCAGTATGGCCCAAAGCGGTACCGATGGTCAATACGGTGAAGTTGGAACCGTAAATTGCGGTCGTTTTGTTGGTTTCGGTAAAAACCTGGTCCAGATAACGGTACGGTTGGGCGCTAAGATTCATACCGAATGCCATCAGGGCCAGCAATAACAAGAGGGTGCATTTTTTCATAAGAAAAACAGTTTTGTTGTGTGCTAGTGTTTTAAGAACGGGAGGTTGATGTATATTTATTTTTGACGGAAATCGTACAGCAGGCTCAGGTAGGCCATCCGGCCGATACGGGGACCTCCGTAGGTTTGGAATTGTTTGTTGTTCAACAAGTTAGCAGCACCCAGTTTGATGGTGGTGTTCCAACGGGCGATGGTGCAGTTGATTTGTGCGTCCAGCAGGTCGTAGTCGGGGATTAAACCGGTGAACTGCGGCGATCCTTCAAAGGTAAAGCCCTTGATCCATTTGTAGTTCACATTGAACCCCCAGGTGTTTTTGCCGATAAAAGCGAGGTCGCGGCCTGAAAAACCGATGTTGAATTTGTGTTCCGGGGTGTTAAAAGCGGGAATGATCGGGTCGTCTACTTTGGTATTCAGGCGGTTCCACGAATAATTGCCCTGGAGCATGAAGTAATTGGCAAAATAAAAATTCAGTCCGATTGCAATCCCTTGTGTGGTTACGGTGTTCGTTGAATTGGCGGCTACCCGGTATACCTGCAGACTGCTGTATTCCGGGCCAAAAAATCCGATTGGGACGTCGATACCGAGATTGTAACCGATAAAATCGGTGTAAATGCTGTAATAATACCCGGCATCCACGTACAGGCGGTTGAACAAGGTGGTGCGGATGCCCGCCTCAAATGTTTTGACTTTTTCAGGTTGAATAGGCGCGACGTTAAAGTATTTCAATACGGCGACGCTGATACCCGGCAGGCGGCGGTATTCGTTAAACGACTCGATGGTGATCAGGCTGTCAAAACCCTCCAGGTTGCCGACTAAACGCGCGCGCCCGACGTTCAGGTTCAGGTACTGGTCGGTGAGGGTCGGGTTGCGTATAGCGCTGGAAAAAGACAAACGGCAGAATGTATTTGCCTTGGGTGTCCACACGAGCGAAGCGGCCGGAGTAGCCAGCAGATCGAAGTTTTCGTTTTTATCCAGCCGTAAAGCGGCACTTAACTTGAACTTTCCAAACGTGCGTTCGGCGCCGGTATAAGCGCCGGCTTCCCAGTTGGTGATGTCAACGCCGGAAGTATCTTTAAAAATGGTGCCGTCCGAATTGGGGCGATACATGCGGCCGTTGGCGCCGACCACCCATTTATCGAGGAAGGAGGGATTGAACGTGTATTCTCCGTGCAGGTGGTACAGGGCCGATTTGTCGTAAAACAGGGTGCCTCCTTCCTGCGCATTCGATTTGCGCGAGGTGATGACATCGAACAAAGAATCAAAACGGGCGGTACCGGGTTCAAAAAAGTCCTTGGTCGGGTTGGAACCGAGCGGGTTGCCCTGATTGGCGTACGCTTCTGCCTGTGCATGCCAGGATACCATAGAATCGCTGTAGGTATCGAGCCATTGTATGAGTCCCAGGGTGTCGTTGACGTCGGGATAGTTCAGCGGCTTCATTTTGTCAAAATACACGTAACCGAGTTGTGAACTGGTCCACCATTGTTCGTAATCAGCTGCCCAGCGGTCGTTGTCCTTGGCGGCGGTCTGCATTTTCAGCGCGGTAAAATAGGGATCGAAGGATTTGCCTGCGTCTTCGTTGGTCGCGTAGGCGCGGATAAAGTATTTATCCATTTTCCGGAATTCGAGGCGGTTCTGGAAAAACTTGATGCCGCGAAGACTGAAGCGGTTGTCGCCCTGGTATACCGTGGTGCCCGTGCCGTAACTGGAAGAAATGATGAATTCCGGCGATTCGTAATCTTTATCGGGCCGGGTGCGGAAGTGCAGGGAGACGTTTGTTTTGATGTTCCGGGTATCGTAGTCCACCAGGTCCGTTTCCTTATACCCGGTGCGGTGATAAATGCCCAGTCCGGCGCGGGTATTGTTCCACCAGCTGTTGCCGGAAGCGTCGAGGCGGGGCAGGAATTCGTCGCCATAAATATTTACAGCGTCAAAACGGCCCGGGTTGTCGGCGGTTGCAAAGTAATAACCTCCCGATTCGGTGCCGGTTACGGGATCGTAATTGTCTGCTTCCCAGTCGTTTGCAGTCAGATAGAAGAAGTTGATTTTTGCGGCCATCCAGTCTTTTCCCGCTTTGTTTTTGAGGGCTCCGGCCCAGCGGATAGCGCCTTCGTAGAGGCTTCGTTCGCCGGTTTTGAGCGATACGGCTAAGCCTTTGTTGAGGAACGGGTTTTTGGTTTCCATGGAGATTACCCCGTTGAAGGCGTTGGGGCCGTAAAAGGCCGAACTGGCGCCCTGGATCAGGTCGACTTTGAGCACATCGAGGTCGCTGGAGCCCAAAAAGTTGCCGAGCGAGAAGTTCAGTCCGGGCGCCTGATTGTCCACGCCGTCGATGATCTGGAGCGAACGCACCGGGCTGGTCGAGTTAAATCCGCGGGTATTGATGATCGTGAATCCGAGCGAGGCGGTGGTGAGGTCGACGCCTTTCAGGTTGCCGAGGCCGTTGTAGAAACTGATCGCCGGTGTTTCTTTGATGGCGATGGCGTCGAGGTTTTCGATGGTAAGCGGCGCGGCTTTTTGTTTGTCGTCGATCCGCTGGCCTTTTACCACGGTTTCCGTGATGATGATGGAGCTTGCGGCCATTTTCACCACAATTTTTGGCGCCGCGTCGGTCACCTGGAGTTCCTGGGTGGTATAGCCGGTGTAGGCAAACCGGATGGTGACCGGCAGGGTTTCCACCTTGAGCGTAAACTCGCCGTTATAGTCGGTGATGGTGCCGCCGCCGCCGGTGAGTGCCACAGCTGCGCCGATCAGGTCTTCTCCGGTATCGCCGTCGAGTACCTTTCCGCGCAGGGTGATTTGCGCATAGCCAGAGGCGCTGCAAAGGATGATCCACAAAAGACTGAAAATCAAATTTTTGTTGAGTTGCTTCATACGGGTGTCAGATTATTTTTCAGACAAAACTATGTGAAACAGTACATTTTCTAAAACCCTGTTTGCCTTGCAAAAAAAGAAAGAAAATTTGATTCCAAATGGAAAATAGAGATTTTCCGAAAAAGCCGACAAAACCCGGCGGCAGCCGGAAGAGCGCGGGTTCGGAATACCGGCGGTTTTCAGTGCTTATTTCTCATTTTTAAGCACATATCCCTGTCCAAAAAGGGTGTGAATTATTTTTGTGTCGAAACCTTTGTCCACTTTGTTTCGCAGATAATTGACGTAGACTTCGATCACGTTTGTGCCGGTGTCGAAGTCGACGTCCCAGACTTTTTCGGCGATTTCGGTTTTGGACAATACCCGTTCGGGGTTGCGCAGGAAAAATTCAAGCAGGGCAAACTCGCGGGGGGTGAGCGACAATTCCTTACCGGCCCGGCGCACGGTTTTGGCGTCGAGGTCCTGTTCCAGGTCGGCAAAACGCAGCAAATTTCCCGGTTTAAACGCCGATGCAGGCCGGCGGGCGAGGGCTTTGATCCGGGCCAGGAATTCGCGAAACTCGAAGGGTTTGCTCAGGTAATCGTCGGCTCCGGCTTCCAGTCCGCTCACCTTGTCGTCCGTGTGCCCCAGCGCCGACAGCATCAAAAAGGGTGTTTTTTTTCCCAGTTGGCGCAATTGGCGGCAAAGTTCCAGTCCGCCTAATCCTGGCATAATAATGTCGGAAACAATGACGTCGTAGGTGTTTTCGCTTGCGAGTTGCAAACCCGTGTGCCCATCGGTAGCGGTATCTACCGCCCAGTTTTGTTCCTCCAGCCCTTGCCGGAGCGATTGGATGGTTTTAATTTCGTCCTCGATCAACAGGATACGCATGGTGCGAATATACGAAGGAAAGCGTTTTTGCCTGCGGCATTATTTTGGCAGAGTACTTGCAGGTATGAACGGGCAGAGTCTGTATATTCGCGGTGCATTTGGACACATGTAATCATCAACCCATCCTATGTTGAAAACAATATTGCGCCAGCTTCTCCTTCTGGTTGCATTTTTTCCGATTCATTTTATTGGCGCACAATCCGATCGTATCCAGCAACTGGAAACTGAGGTGCGCGCGGCTTCGGGCGCTGACCGGGTAGAAAACTGCTTCGTTTGTCGGACGCATACGCCGAGGCCGGCAATTACGACAAGGCCGCCGACTGGGCGGAAGAAGCCGGTGATTTTGCCAAAAAACTGCGACTTCCCGCTCTGCGTGCCACGGCGCTCAACCGCGAAGGCAAAGCGATGATGCTCGGCGGCAAAAGAAAAGCGGCGGGCCGGTTCGAACAAAGCCTCGAAGTCCTCCGTTCGACGGCCAGCGGCGATAAAACGCTTGCGATGGACAACCTCGAACACCTGCGCACCCTGGCGCTGCGTTCCGGCCGCGAAAAAGACATTGCTTCGGTCAACGACCAAATTGCCCGGCTTAACAATATGGTTACGACTATACCGTCGGCACAAAACGCCGCCCCGATCACCCGGCAGGAATTGCGCGAGGAAATACACAACCTGCAAAATGAAATTGCCAAACAGCAGGCAAAGGCAAGCGGGGTGGTGTTCAATACCGCAGAATTTGAAAAAAGAAACCAGGAATTACAGGCGCAACTGGCAGAACGGGAGGCCCAGATTGATCAAATGACCGAAGAGCAGATGAAAACCTCCATGTTGCTCATGCAACAGCGGTATATGCTTGATTCTGTGGTGTTTCGCGCCAGTCTCGACTCCCTTTCCGCCGCCAACTGGAACCTCGAACTGCGCGAAGCCGAAAGTAACCGGAAGTTCTACATCGCGGCTATTGCCGCCTTGCTGATGCTGGCCTTCGGGGCGTTGTACAGTTTTGTCCGCGCCCGGCAGAACGCCAAGGTGCTGGAAGGCAAAAACGAAGTGATCCGGGAAGAACAACAGCGTTCCGAAAACTTGCTGCTCAACATCCTGCCGTCGCTGGTAGCCGAAGAGCTCAAGAAAAAAGGCCACACCAACGCCCAGTATTATGAAGATGTGAGTGTTTTATTCGCCGATTTTGTCGGATTCAGTAAAATTGCCGAACAACTCAAACCGCAGCAATTAGTTACCGAATTAGACACGGCTTTCCGGGCTTTCGACGAGATCATCGCCAAACACGACCTTGAAAAGATCAAAACCATCGGCGACGCCTATATGTGCGCCGGCGGGATTTCCAACGGCGCCGGCAGCCAGATGCGCGACATGGTCGGCGCCGCCCGCGATATGCAGCAGTGGCTGGCCGTCTGGAATACCGAAAGGCAACGCCAGGGATTGCCGCGATTCGACGCCCGTATCGGCATCCACCGCGGACCGGTTGTTGCCGGGGTGGTGGGGTCCAAAAAATTTGCCTTCGATATCTGGGGCGATACCGTGAACATCGCTGCCCGGGTGGAACAGGCCGGCGAAGGTGGAAAGATCAATATTTCCGGTAATGCCTATGAAGTGGTGAAAAACTTTATCCCCTGTAAATACCGCGGCAAAATCGCCGCCAAAAACAAGGGTGAAATCGATATGTACTACGTGGAAAATTGAGATAAAGTCATAAGTCGTGAGTCATAAGTCATAAGTCGTGAGTCATAAGTCGTGAGTCGTGAGGTGTGCGACTTATGACTCACGACTCACGACTCACGACTTATGACTCCTCTTTAAACGGATGCCTTGGCAACCATTCTTCCACGGGTTTCAGGTAATCGAGCACGGTTCCGGCGAATTTATTGGCAATGGAATTCCGGTGCCGCAGGTAACACCACAGGTCCTGCGCTACTGCGCCGACGGAGCTTTTGATTTCCAGTGCCGTGCGGGCGAAAACGATGTTTTTGCAGCCCGACTCCAGCCCGATCCGGATAATATCGTACAAAATATTCAGGTACAACTGCTTATCATGGTTGTGCTCTTTGTCGTAGCCCAGGAAGTGCGCTTCTAATTCCTCGTGGTTCCGGATGGTGGTATAAAACGCCAGCAATTCGTCGTTGTGATAATAGGCGAACATGCGAAAATGATTTCCCAGATCGTGTTTCAGCGCCAGGAGGTAGTTTTCGTTGAGGTCTACCATATTGAAGCCTGCATTTTTGGCTACTTCACTGTAAAGCGTATAGATGCGCGGCAATTCGCGTTGTATCTCCACCAGGGTCAGTTCCCGCCGCTCCAGTCCGTCTAATTTTTTGAACGCCCGTTTTGCCCGGGTTCTGTATTTGGTGGACATGGCTGCCAGGTAGGCGTCGAAATCGGGGTAATGCAGGTTCAAAACCATGTTCGGCTGGATGTCGAACTCCACAAAACCCTTGCTGACGAATGATTTTCCGTGTTCAATATTGGACGGCGCGATGTCTTTTATCAGTATGACCGGCATTTTTACACGTTCCCGATCCATCGTTTCCACCACTTCCGTCAACGCCTTTTCCAGGTTTTCAATAGCATCCACCGGATTGATCTTCCGGTCGTCGAAGTAGTATCCGTGTTCCCCGGTCAGCAACATATTGCCGCAGATCAGGATATCGGCAGCCGCCATACTTGCCACGCGGCGTTTGATCCACCTGGCCAGTGCGTTAAAAAACAGGGATCTTTCGACGGTGCGTCGAGGTCGTTGATATTATCGTCCCCTTGAAATATTTGATCTGGCAAAGCGCCACACCCACCGGTTCGTCACCTTTGTAAAAGACTAAGTAGCCGAAACGCATCCCCAGTGGCGGGTTGTGCTCCAGGACGGAGAGATAAGGTCGTTGCAGAAAAATATCGTGTTCCGGCGCTGCGGCATCCCAATCCTGCCCGGCCGCTTCGATGGAACGGAAAAAACTGTACCTGATCTGATCATCGGAAGCAGTTTTGCCGGCAGCCTGCATGTCAGTAAGAGTGTTGGGCATGGATAAAAGAGGTGTCTGATCGTTGCGACAAAGAAAACGTGTTGTTGCTGAAATGGTTGCTTTCATTAGACCAATTGCCATTTTTTAACTTCTTCCAGTGCGGCTTTTTCGTCGGACCAGCCCATTACGGTCATGGTGCCCAGTCCGTCGTAATACATAAAAAACAGTTCGATCATGTGCCTTGCGGCGCTGTAATCCTGCTGAAATTCGCGCCAATTGGTGGCGCCGATGATCCTTTTTCCGGGGTCAGCCGGTATGGCCAGCACCTTATTGTCCCATTCGCCGAGGTCCTTGAGCAGCAGCAACCCGATGGCTTGTACCTCAATGACCGTGCCGACCGCAACGTGTTCGGCCAGCACCAGCACGTCGAGCGGGTCGCCGTCGCCGCCGCGAACCTTGTCCATCCGGGTAGAAGGGATAAAGCCGTAGTTGAGCGGATAAGACAGAAAGTTGACCCGCCTGGGTTTTCCGTCGCGTATATCAGGCCGGAATTCGAGTTTTTGTTTGTCGTATTCATATTTGGTATTGGTACCTGCCGGGATTTCGATCACCGCATTCAGCAGGCCGTTTTGGGAAAAAGCAGGAAGGGCGAGGTGGTTCATGTTGTTGGTTGTTGGAAAATGTCCCGATGGGGACAATAGTATACAAGAATGCAAAAATCTGCTTTACTCTCTGGAAATTGGATTTTATTTGCCCAATTGAAATCCGGCGTAGAATTCTTCTCGTAGATACGCCGGACATTCATAACAAATTAATTCTCCAGCATTTAACCTTCCTCTCATCATGTCAAAAAAACATTATTTCGACCCGGAAGACCTCAAAAAGTTTGGCAATATCGGCGAATGGCAGAAACCTATGGCCGATAAATTTTTTGCCTGGTACGGAGAGGTGTTCAAGGAAGGCGCTCTGACCGAGCGGGAAAAAGCCCTCATCGCCCTGGCAGTCGCCCATACCGTCCAATGCCCGTATTGTATCGATGCCTATACGACGGATTGCCTTGGCAAAGGCGCCGACGAAGAACAAATGATGGAAGCGGTGCACGTGGCTGCGGCAATCCGGGCGGGTTCCAGCCTGGTGTTTTCCACCCAAATGATGAATCACACAAAAGACATGACTATGTGATAAAGGGTATAAGGGTTTCAGGGTTTAAGGGTTTGAGGGTTTAAGGGTTCCGCGTTGCCACAACCCTGAAACCCTCAAACCCTCAAACCCTGAAACCCTGAAACCCTTAAACCTCTGCAACATGAGCATTCATCAAAAAACAAAATCCCTCGCTTCGCGGCACAGTGAGTTGTCCGATACTTTTTTTCAGCTGAAGGTGTTAAACGGAAAAGAAGTGACAGATGCCCGCTTTCCCGCGTTTTCGGAAACGATCAGGCAAGCCGGTTTCCCCGACGGGCGGCTTAGGCCCACCCGCATCGAGATTTTTCAGATGAACGTGGGAAAGCTCTGCAACCAGACCTGCGCACATTGCCATGTAGACGCCGGCCCCGACCGGAAGAAAGAAAACATGAGCCGCGCGCATTTTGAAAAATGCCTCGACATCCTCACCCGTTATGATATTCCAAAAGTGGACATCACCGGCGGCGCACCGGAATTGAATCCCCATTTTCGCTGGTTTGTGGAAGAATGCCGCAAACTCGGCAAACACGTGATGGACCGCTGCAACCTGACCGTGATCGTTTCGAACAAAAAATACCACGATCTGCCCGAATGGTTTGCCGAAAACAAGGTCGAAGTGATCTCTTCCCTGCCGCATTACAGCGCCCTGCGCACCGACAGCCAACGCGGCGACGGTGTGTTCGACGATTCCATCAAAGCCATGCAAATGTTGAATGCGGCGGGTTATGGCAAGGAAGGTACGGGGTTGGTTTTCAACCTGGTATATAACCCGACCGGTACTTTTTTGCCCGGAAACCAGGCTTCGCTGGAAGCCGAATTCAAACGTCAGTTGAAGCGCAAACACAACGTGGAATTCAATAACCTCTACGCAATCACCAACATGCCCATCAGCCGGTTTCTCGATTACCTGCTGGAGGGCGGCCACTACGAATCCTATATGCAGACGCTGCTCGATTCCTTTAATCCCGGAGCAGTAGGAGGCGTCATGTGCCGCAGTACAATTTCAGTCAGTTGGGACGGCTATCTCTACGATTGTGACTTCAACCAGATGCTCGACCTGAAAGTGGCGGGCAAAAACCACCTCGAAGACTTCGATCTCAACGCGCTGGAAAGCCGCGACATCGTGCTGAACCAACACTGCTACGGCTGTACGGCAGGTGCGGGGTCGAGCTGCGGGGGACAGGTGGCGTAACGGGAAAAAGGAGGTGGTTTGTTCAATAAATATCGCTCGCGCCGGGCTTGGCCCGGCGTGGACAATCAACCGGGCCAAGCCCGGCGCGAGCGGGATCGTTTACAATGCCTCCAACCCCCTTTCCAAATCTTCCCACAACCATTCCGGGTCTTCCAATCCGATATAAAAGCGCACGAAGGTCCAGGGCAACGAAGCGTTCGGCTTGCCGGGAATGTTGTAAAACCCGATCGTCGGGATAATGAGCGATTCATGGCCGCCCCAACTGACGGCCATCAGGAAACGTTCGAGGCGGTGGATGAAGGTTTCCATTTTTTCCATCGAATCACTTTTGAACTGCACGGAAAACAAGCCGCCGCAGCCGCGCATTTGTTTTTTAGCGAGTTCCAATTGTGGGAAACTGTGGTGGAAAGGATACCAGATGCGCTCCACTTTCGGGTGTTTTTCGAGCCGGGAAATCAGCCACTGTGCATTTTCGCTGCTTCGTTGCAGGCGCAGGGGCAAGGTGCGCAATCCCCGGATGACCATCGCGGCGTCGTGTGGGCCGAGTATTCCGCCCAGGGTCATGAGTTCCGATTCAAAAATCTTTTGTACCATCGCTTTGTTTGCACAAAGCACACCCACCACCACATCGGAATGGCCGTTGAGGTACTTGGTACCCGAATGTACCACGATGTCGATGCCAAAAGCGGCGGGATTTTGGTACAGCGGCGAACAATAGGAATTGTCGATAATGGTGACCAAACCGTGTTTTTGGGCCAGTGCGGCGCAGGCCGCCAGGTCCTGGCACTCGAAGGTCATGGTGTTGGGACTTTCTAAGTACAGGATGCGGGTATTGGGCCGGACTGCCGCTGCAATATGTTGAATATCAGTGCCGTCGACAAAAGTATATTCCACGCCGAATCGCGAGAGAAACTTGCGCAGCAAAGCCGAAGTCCAGGAATACGGCGACTGCTGGCAGATGATATGTTCACCCGCCCGGATATTCCCGATCACTGCGGCAGCTACGGCGCCGGCGCCACTGGAGAATACCAAAGCGTCGTCGGTACCTTCGAGCGCAGCGAGTTTTTTCCGGAGTATTTCCACCGTCGGGTTGTTGCCACGGGAATACACGTGGTGATCCAGTTCGTCGGAAAAACATTCGCGAAACGTCGCCAGGTCGGGAAAAGCAAAATTGCTCGTCTGGATCACCGGCGGCGCAATGGCCTGGAAATATTGTTCGCGGTCTTCCCCGAGATGGGTGAGGATGTCGCTCAATGAAGGTTTCGGGTTTCGGGTTTCGGGCGAGTCATTCATGGTTTGGATGTATTCATTGTTAAGATGGTGGCAGCTGCTATAGGTGTGGCATGAATTGTTGGGAGAGAAATTTTTTTAAAAATTTCTCTCCCAACAATTCATGCCACACCTACGTAATTACTCTGCTACTTTTTCCTCTTCTTCTTCCCTTTCACCAACTTCATTTCCCCGATCAGGTTTGACGCGCCACCGAATTTATCCACGATAAAAAGTACGTAGCGGATATCCACCATGATGTTGCGGCAGATGGCGGGGTCGTAGTTCAGGTCGCTCATGGTACCTTCCCAGACGCGGTCAAAATTGAGGCCCACGAGGTTGCCGTTGGCATCGAGGGCCGGACTGCCGGAGTTGCCGCCGGTGGTGTGGTTGGTGCCGATAAAGGCCACGGGAATACGGCCCGTTGCGTCGGCATACTGACCATAATCCTTTGATTTCCAAAGATCAATGAGTTTTTGTGGAACGTCGAATTCGTAATCGCCCGGCACGTATTTTTCCATGATGCCTTCGAGGTAAGTGCGTTCGTTGTAGACCACGGCGTCGCGGGGCGAGTAGTCGTCCACTTTGCCGTAAGTGAGGCGCAGGGTGCTGTTGGCGTCGGGGAAAAAACGTTTTTCTTTAAACACTTCCATTTGTGCGGCCATGTACTGGCGTTGCAGGAGGTTTATTTGTGGCTGGAGTTCCTGGATTTTGGGTTGCACATTAGTCTGGTAGGCGTCGTTGAGCGTTTTCCAGAAGGTGTAGGCGGGGTCGTTTTTTAGCGTTTCGGCGATGAGGTCGGGTTTTTCGGCCAGCAGGGCGTTCATTTTGTCACGACTGGCCAGCACGCTGTTTTTAAAAATACCGGAAGCGAGCCCCGGGTAGCCGCCGTTTTTCGCTGCTGCCATTTTTACAAAACCGCCGCCCCATTCTTCCCGCATCTGGCCGGCGTAAATTTCCAAAAGACCGGCAAAAACGGCTTCATCCACTTCCGGCCGGTAATCTTTGTAAAAACCTTCCAGTCCGGCAGTGGCATCTTTTTGTTTGCCGGCGAAAAAAGCCGCTCCGTTTTTGTCGTAGGTGCCGATCCAGCTGTCGAGACTGGCGGCGAGGCCGAGTATTTCGTTGTTGCGGATGCAGGATTCTAAGTAAAGGTCGCGGGCGAGCGCATACGGCTCAATGTCTTTATACAGTTGGCGCAGGCGCGGGAGCAAATTGGCGTATCGGTATTTAAAATCCGGGTTTTTCCCGACCCGGCTGCTGAATTCGGCCTCGTAGTCGCGCTTTTTTTCCAGCGCTTTGAAGGTTTTTAAACCCAACATTTCACCCAGCCATTTTTTCCAGGAATTGGAAATGGACGAATAACGCGCGATGTAGGCGATTTTGACGGCCGGGTCTTTGCGCATAAAGCCGTCCATAATTTTCAGGGCGCGGTCGCGTACGGAGACTCTGGCGGGGTCGAGCACTTCACCGATCTGCTGCACGGCGGCTTCGGTCAGGTACTCGTCGGTGCGGCCGGGAAAGCCGTAAACCATCGTAAATTCACCTTCTTGCGCGCCGTCGAGCGAAATAGCGAGGTGTTTTACGGGTTTGTACGGCGCGTTGTCTTTGGAATATTCCGCCGGGTGGTTGTCTTTGTCGGCATACACGCGGAACAGGGAAAAATCGCCGGTATGGCGCGGCCACACCCAGTTGTCGGTATCGGCGCCGAATTTGCCGATGCTGCTCGGCGGCGCGCCCACAAAACGCACATCCTTAAAGGTTTGTGTGACAAACAGGTAATACTGATTGCCGCTGTAAAAGGGGCGGATCTGTATTTCTTCCCACTTTTCTTTTTTGGTGTTTACACGAATCTGCGCGAGGTTTTTGTCGATCTGAGCCTGTCGGGTGTTTTCGGCCATACTTTCGGTCACACCCAGCAGCGCCAGGGCGGTCACGTCTTCCATACGGCTGATAAAAGTGGCGGTTACCCCTTTTGCCGGCATCTCTTCTTCGCGGCTTTTGGCCCAGTACCCGTTTTCTATGTAATTGTGTTCCAGCGTACTGAGGTTCTGGATGGCGTCGAACCCGCAGTGGTGATTGGTAAGCAGCAGGCCCTCCGGCGAGATCATTTCACCCGTGCAGCCGCCGCCGAACTGGCAAATGGCATCTTTCAAACTGGGGTTGACGTTGGCGTAGATGTCGTCGGCTTCGATCTTCAGACCGAGCGCTTTCATCTCTTTTTCGTTTTGTTTTTCGAGGTGGAGCGGTATCCACATGCCGCCTTGGGCGAAAAGTGCGGCCGGGGTGATGAACAGGAGGAGGAAGAGTAGTTTTTTCATGTCAGGAAGTTTTCAAACCGGCGGCAAAGATAATCTTGTGGGATTCATCGGCGAGGTGCATTTCTACAAAGGGCCGGGGGGGCAGTATTGGAGTGCAAAAAAGAAAATCCCTGCGACATACCGGCCGCAGGGATTTTTGAAATGGGTACTTCGGATCAAAGCACCTTCAACAACTCCGCTTCCAGGTTATTCCTCGGGTTGATGGCCACAATTTTGCCATCACGGCCGATGAGGAAGGTTTTGGGAATGGAGTGCACGCCGTATACACCGGCGGGTGCGCTGTTCCAGAACTGGAGGTCGCTCACGTGGTTGTCCCACTCGAGTCCGTCCTGTTTAATGGCTTGTACCCATTTATCTTTCCCGTCCTGCTTGTCGAGCGACACGCTGAACACGTCAAAACCTTTGTTTTTGTACTTTTTATACACCTCCACCACGTGCGGGTTGGCCATACGGCAGGGGCGGCACCAGGAAGCCCAGAAGTCGAGCAGCACCACTTTTCCTTTCAGGGAAGACAGGGAGTGGGTTTTGCCGTCGGGGCCGGGCAAGCTGATATCGGGAGCGACCATACCCACGGTGATACTTTCGTCAGGTTGTTGTTGTGCCGACTGTTGCGCTATCTGGCTTTCGATCGTACCGATCATGGTGGCATAGTCCGTGGCGTATTTGGAGCCAGGCATGTATTCACCCAGGCCTTTGGAAGCAGTTTTAAAATCGTCGAGGAATGCGCCGGCCTGGTTGCCAAGCAGGGAAGTGGTTAAAAACGCTTTCATCAGCGGGTTGCAACCTTTCTGGATGGTGGCACGTGCCTCTTCGGGGCTTTTCAGCTGGGTTTTGTACACATTGCTGATGATATCTGCGTAGCAGGTGAACGTTTCCGAACCTTTTACCTGTACGTCGAGGCGGTCGACCGTATTCAGGTCGCCGCTGATCTCGATGGCGCCTTCTTTGCCATCTATAATAAAATACAGGCGTTTGGAGCCGATGGTCAGGCGGTAGATGCCTTGCTCGAAAGCTTTATCCTGTTTGATCTCGAAATTGCCGTTGGCGTCGCTGGTGGCAGTGCCGACGGGAATGTTGGAGCGGTCGAAATGAGCCTGTTCGAGGGTAACCTGCAGGTTGGCGGCGTTGGTTAAAGCGCCTTTTATCGAGTGACCCTGACCGTTGCAGGCGTACATGATGGCGATAACAGGCAGGAGTAAGAAAAACAGCAAAGAGTTTATTTTTTTCATAAACGATTTATTGTGCGATGATTCAATTCATGATATTTTCCAAAACCGTGTCATAGGTGCGTTTCCAGGCGGAAACGTTGCCCCAGTCTTCCCCGTCCACACGTATTTTTCCACCGGTCACGGCGCCGATGTGTTCGAACGACGTGTTTTCAGCCGTTAAAAAACGTTCAAAAGCCCCCGCTTGTTCTGTCGGCACCGTGACAATAATGCGACTTTGCGCTTCGCCGAACAACCAGGCGTCTTTACGAATGCCCGGGTTGCAACGCACGTCGAAACCAAGCCCACGCGGCATGGCGCTTTCGACCAGGGTTGTAAAAACGCCGCCGTCGGATACATCGTGGGCGGAAAGAACCTGTTTTTTGCGGATCACCTTTTTGAGCAGTTGCTGGAGGGTGTATTCTTCTTCGAGGTCAAAATGCGGGCAGGCGCTGTATTCGATATGCAGCACGGTGCGCAGGTATTCGCTGCTTCCGAGGTCGTCGCGACTGACGCCGAGCAGGTAAATGGCGTCGCCTTCTTTTTTAAAGTCCAGCGTCATCATTTGTTCGCAGTCGTCGAGAATGCCCAACATGCCGATGGTGGGGGTGGGGTAGACGGGTATCACCTTGCCGTTGTGGGTGTACTGGTTGTAAAAACTGACGTTGCCACCAGTCACGGGGGTTTCGAATTTGCGGCAGGCGTCGCCCATGCCCCGGATGGCTTGTGCAAACTGGTAGTACACCTCGGGGTTGTAGGGATTGCCGAAATTGAGGCAGTTGGTGATGGCGACGGGCTCGCCGCCGGCGCAGACGATGTTGCGCGCCGCTTCCGCCACGGCGATCATGCCGCCTTTCCAGGGATCGGCGTATACATAGGCGGAGTTGCAGTCGGTCGTAAGCGCCAGGGCCTTTTTGGTGCCTTTTACGTATACCACGGCGGCGTCGCTCGGGCGGTTGGTCGTCATGGTGCCGGTGCGCACCATGGAGTCGTATTGCCGGGTGATCCAGTTTTTGGAAGCCAGGTTGGGCGAATTCCAGAGTTTTTGCGCTGCGAATTGATAATCAGCAGGTTGTGCAATTTTTTGGAGGTCAAATTTTTCAATTTCTTTCAGGTAGGCGGGCGTTTGTTGCTCGCGCACGTACACCGGAGCGCCGCCACCCAGCACAAGTGTATCAGCGGGCACATCGGCCACTTTTTCGCCGTGGTAAAAATATTCCAAACGTCCGCCGGCGGTGGTTTCCCCGATTTGTTCACAGGGCAGGTCCCATTTGTCAAAAACCGCCTGTATTTCGGCTTCCCGGCCGGGCACACAAACGATGAGCATACGTTCCTGACTTTCGGAAAGCAGGATTTCCCAGTCCTTCATATTGGCCTGGCGGGTCGGCACTTTCGACAGGTCGATGCGCATACCGCAGCCTGCTTTGGCGCTCATTTCGGAGGTGGAGCAGGTGATACCCGCAGCGCCCATGTCCTGCATACCCACCAATGCGCCGGTCTGGATGGCTTCGAGGCTGGCTTCGAGCAGCAGTTTTTCCTGGAAAGGGTCACCCACCTGCACGGCGGGCAAGTCTTCATGGCTGTCTGCCGACAAATCGGCGCTGGCAAAAGTGGCGCCGTGGATGCCGTCCTTGCCCGTTGCCGAGCCCACGATAAACACAGGGTTGCCCGGCCCGCCTGCGGTGGCACTCACCGTTTCGCCCGCTTTTACGATACCTGCCGACATGGCATTCACCAAAATATCGTGGTTGTAACAAGGCATAAAAGTATACTTCTCCACCCACGGTCGGCACGCCGAAACAGTTGCCGTAGTCGCCGATGCCCTTCACCACGCCGGTAATGAGGCGGCGCATGTGCGGTGTGTCGGGCACGCCGAAACGCAGGCTGTTGAGCGCGGCAATGGGCCGGGCGCCCATGGTGAAAATATCGCGGTGAATGCCGCCTACGCCCGTCGCAGCGCCCTGGTAAGGCTCAATGGCGGAAGGGTGGTTGTGGCTTTCGATTTTGAACACGCAACCGAGATTGTCGCCGATGTCGACTAAACCGGCGTTTTCTTCTCCCGCACCCACGAGCAGGCGTTTGCCGCTGCGCGGGAGGGTTTTTAACTGAAGAATGGAGTTTTTATAGGAGCAGTGTTCGCTCCACATCACCGAGTAAATGCTGAGTTCGGTGAAATTGGGGGTTCTGCCCAGAATTTCTTTGATTTTTTCAAACTCATCGGCGCTAAGGCCGAGGTTCTTTGCGGTTTCAACGGTGACGTCCATTGTGTGAGCGGTGTGAGAGATGTGAGCGGTCGTGAGCGGGATAAGACCCGCCTGCGGGGGTTGTGTCAAAAGTCATTGTACATTGAAAATTGGTCATTGTACATTGAACATTTAAATTTTAAAAATTGATAATTAACAACTTAAAAATTATTATTTTTATAATGTTCAATGTACAATGACCAATTTTCAATGTACAAGGCTTTTTACACAACCCCGGCCGGCGGATAAAGGCGCAAAGATAGAAAGCGGCGGCAATAAAAAACCCCCGGCAGCCGGCTGCCGGGGGTAAAAGTTGGATTGTTTTCAGTCGCTTATTTTTTTACGGCCATCACCACCCTTGCCTGAAGGGGCACCCGCAGGTCTGTTTCCCCGAACAAAGCGGCCAGGTCTTTGGTCAGCGCTTTTTTCATAGCCGGCAGCAGGGCGGCGTCGCGCTCCAGAATGGCTGTGTAGACCGGTGTGCCTTCCAGCAGGCCGGTGGCGGCTTCCCCTGCCATGGCGGCGTAGCCGGTCAGGCGCAGCACCTGGGTTGAAGCGATTTGAAAACCGGCCGATTCGAGGTCTTCGCGGATCATTTTGTCGTCGTGGTACGAGAAGGGTACCTGGTAAAAAGCCGGTGTGTCGGTCGGGAAAAAATGTTTTAACACCTCATCGGTCAGGCGGGCGCAGGGGTTGTGTTCAATACGATCCCAGGCGTTGAACAGGAACACTCCGCCCGGGCGCAGCACCCGATAGGTTTCTGCATATGCTTTGCGCCGGTCACCGTAAAACATCACGCCGAATTGGCTCAATACACAGTCGAACTGCCTGTTTTGGTAGGGCAGGGAGACGGCATCCACAACTTCCCATTGAATGGAAGTGTGTTCTTTCAGGCGTTCTTTGGCAAAATTCACCATAGCCGGGTTTACATCCGTCGCCAGGATGAGCGCGTCGATGGGTAATACTTCGGGCAGGTGTTTGGTGACCCGGCCGGTGCCGGCGGCTACTTCGAGCAGGGTTTTGGGTTGCAAGCGCCCGACCCGTTGCGCCATGTCGAGTGCAAAGGGCTCGAAAAAAAGCGGGCCGAGGTAGTTGTCATAGTTCGGGGGAATATTCCCGGAAAAAGCGATGGGGACTGCTTGTTGCGTCGTCATGTGGTTGTAGTTTTTGATTGAATGATGACGCAAAGGTGGGGGAGGTTCGGGCGGGTATGTTTTTCTTAAAAGTTCAGAGTTTGTGCTGGGAAGTTCAAAATGCCACACCTACGCCGCCTGTTGCCGGAAAGCGGCGGGCGAAACCCCGAAACGCTCCCGAAATGAACGGCTGAAATGGGAAAGATTTTCAAAACCGCTGTCGTAGGCGATCTCGCTGATGGATAAGCCGGCGTTTCTCATCAACAACCGTGCGTGTTCCAAACGGCGCTCGAGCAGCCATTTTCCGGGCGACTGGGCGTATACTTTTTGAAAATCGCGTTTAAAAGCGGAGAGACTGCGCTTGCTGAGCTGAGCGTATTCTTCTAATTTGAGGTTGTAACAGAAGTTGTCCTCCATAATTTTCCGGAGCGACACGGCGGCAGGCTCGTGCAGCAGTGAACAGAAATAGGAAATCGCCTCGAGGTTTTGGCGGTTGTCGACCACATTGAGCAACAATTCGCGGAATTTCAATTGGAGCAAGGACTTGTCGGGCTTCGGATTCCGGCTGAAATAAGGAAGCATGGCGTGCATAAAAGCCGCGAGGGTATCGTCGGTTTGCACGGGGATAACCGGAGCATGTTTTTCGCCGGATTTTATGGGTTGAACGGCAAGTGGTCGCAAGGTGTCGCAGATAAACTCATCGGGCATAAAAAAAATCAGCACGCAAAACTGGGCATCAAAAAACTGCTCCACGATGTTGGCGCCTTTTCGAACAAAAGCACAGGCATTTTTAGCCAACTCAAACCTGCCCTCAGGGGTGTGCCACACTTTTTTTCCTTCCAACACGTACACAAAATAGTTGTGTTGCGACCAAAGCGCCTGCATGCGGCCTTCAAGCGGGCAACTGAATTCCGTCATAAGTAATTCATCAAACGCCAATTGCCGGTAACGCCGCGGGTCGTCCCGAACGGATTCATAAAAATTGTAAAACGGCAATTGTCCGAATTCTTTTACCGGAGGGTTCATAGGCAAATGTGTTAATTAAGCAATGTGCTAATGTGCTAATTGTCAGAACATTGCCCGTTTTATAACCACGTTTGTTTTTCTGCAGCTACTTCCTGTAAAAAAGAAAGGCAAAATTAACCCAAATGGGTGATATTGACAAAATGTGGGCGGGTGGGTACGAAGCGCGACCGGGGCTAAATTTGTGTTGGGCGGGGAATGATTCGTTGGCATTTTGAGATCTTTTAGTCCTTTTATTGCATCTCTCTTCCGAGCAACGCCATGTAAAATCCGTCAAACCCTTCATCCTGCGGCAGGATACTTTTTTCATCCAGCAACCTGAACTTTTTTCCGGCTTCACTTTCCAGAAAACGCGCCACCTGCTCCCGGTTTTCGGAGGGCAAAATGCTGCACGTGGCGTACACCATACGCCCGCCGGGTTTTGTGATCAGGCAATAATCCTGCAGGATTTCCTGCTGCGTAACACGCAGTTTTTCAATGGATTCCGGCAGCAATTTCCATTTGGCGTCGGGGTTTCTGCGCAACACGCCCAGCCCGCTGCAGGGCACGTCGAGCAAGAGGCGGTCGGCGCTGCCATACAGGCGTTTCACCACTTTCCGGGTTTCTATGGTCCGGGTTTCGATGTTGCCCGCGCCGGCCCGCCGGGCGCGTAGCCGGAGTTCGTCTAATTTCCAGGCAAAGGTGTCGAGTGCGATGAGGCTGCCCCGGTTTTGCATCAATGCTGCAAGGTGGAGCGTTTTGCCGCCGCCGCCGGCGCAGGCATCCACCACCCGCATGCCGGGCTCGGGGGCCAGGAAGGTTGCAACCAGCTGGCTGCTGTAGTCCTGCACCTCGAACAAGCCGTTTTTAAAAGCTTTGGTTTGAAAAATATTCTGCCGCCGGAGCAGCGTCAACGCATCGTTTTCGCCGGCCGTCCGGGTATCTATACCTTCGTCGCGCAGCGCCTGCTGCAAGCCGGCGCGGTCGGTTTTCAGGCGATTGGCGCGCAACACCACCCGGGCGGGGCGGTTGAGCGCGGCAAGGGTTTCGTCCCAGCGTTCGCCGAGTTCCTGCCGGCCGAGTTCGTCGAGCCAGTCGGGGATACTCTCGCGAATGGCCCTGATTTTGGAGAATTGTTCGAATTTTTCCCGGATCAACCGGGGATTCAGCGTTTTAAACTCCTTCCAGTCCGGCAACGCGGTTTTGGCCGCCGAAATACCTTCAGAATCGGCGGCCGAAGTCGCGGGCACCAGTAGGTGGACGCCGATGATCGCCCAAAAATCTTCTTCCGTTTGGGGCACTTTTCCCAGCAATTCCGTGTACAGGCGGTAATTCCGCACGATATCGTAGGTGGTTTCCGCGATAAAAGCGCGGTCGCGGCTACCCGCTTTGGGGTTCTGGCGCAGGGCCGTTTCGATCACTTTGTCCGCGTAGCGGTTTTCCCGGAAGATAGCATGGAGCGCCTGCGCAACGGCGCGAACGAGCAGGGGATGGAGTTTGTCGTGCATGATTCTTTTACGCGTGCCGTGGCAAAAGAGGCCGGCATGGTCGATACATTTGCGACAAAGGTATGTTTTTGGCGGCACCCCGTCGCGGATTATGCAGACTCCCCCTAACTTGGGCGCACAATTTGAGCCGCCATGCATTTTCGTCAAGCCATTTTCCGTGTGAACGATAAAACGTACCACCCCGCTCCCGGGCGCGCCAATTCGTTTGACGAGATATACATTGACTTTCAACATCAGGATGAAAACGGTGGAGAGCGGTATTCCGTTTTTCTTCACCCAAAAGCCGACGTAACGATACAACGCCTTGAAATTCAATTTGATATATCATTGTCGGAAGACGCCAAATTTTTTGCCAACGGCTTTCAGTCGTGGAGTGAAAGCCGGCTTTTGCCGGTAACCGGGCGTATTCCCCGCTTGCGCGGAATCGCCCGGCGCCGCCTCGGTTTTTACGGCGACGAACACATTCCCGGCATCCCGCGCGGCGACGGGTACCTGCATTCCTGGACGTACACGTATGTATCCCGGAACGCCGTTCCCGAAGCCGGACACTCCGAACGACGTTCCGGAGTACAGTTTTGGGGCTCCCTGAACGAAAGCACCGGCTTTACCCTTTTCCTGTACGACCGCCCCAACGGCATTCTCACCGTGCGCAAGGACCTGGACGGGTTGCAATTGTCCCATTCCTTTCCCGCCCTCGATTTCTGGGTGGGCGAGGGGAGTGAAGCGGAGTTGTTCGACCGGTATTTTCAAATCCTGGGAATCACCCCCCCTGCGGCGCCGCCGGCCATGGGCTGGACGAGTTGGTACCGGTATTTCAACCGGATCACGGAAGATATCCTGCTGCAAAATCTGGATGCTTTTGCCGCAACGCAGCCTCCGGCGCCGGCGTTTTTCCAGATCGACGACGGATGGCAAACCGCCGTTGGGGACTGGCTTTCGGCAACACCCGCCTTTCCGCGTGGAATGGGCGCGCTGGCGAAAAATATCCGCGAAAAGGGCCTGCTGCCCGGGCTTTGGCTTGCGCCGTTTGTTGCAGCAAAAAACTCGGAACTCACCCGAAAACACCCCGAATGGCTGCTGAAAGACGCAAAAGGCAAACCGTTGAAAGCAGGCTGGAACCCCATGTGGGGCGGCTGGTACCACGCCTTGGATGTGTACAACAACGAGGTGCGCAACTACCTCGGCGGGGTGTTTCACCTGATCACCGGGCAATGGGGTTATGAATTGGTAAAACTGGATTTCCTTTTTGTCGCCGCACTTGCGCCGCCGCGTGGCAAAACACGCGGCCAGGTCATGCACGAGGCGATGGATTTTTTGCAAAAATTAGCCGGCGCGAAAAAAATATTAGCCTGCGGCGTGCCGCTGGGCTCCACGTTCGGGTTGGCCGACTACTGCCGTATCGGCGGCGACATTCACCTGTCGTGGGAACACCGGCTGCTGGTTTTTCTGCGATTCCGCGAACGGGTCAGCACCCTGGCCGCACTGCGCAGCACCCTGGGCCGCTGGCAACTCAACGGCCGCGCATTCCACAACGACCCGGATGTGTTTATCCTTCGCTCCGATCACCAGCGCCTGACGCCGGTTCAGCAACAAACCGTGCTCACATTAAATGCCTTGCTGGGAAATCTGCTGTTTACTTCCGACGATACAAGCCGGTATTCACCAGAACAAAAAGCCGAATTCGACGGCGCAATGGCGCTGCGCGGCAGCCGGGTACTAAGCGTTTTTGAATTACAAACCGATGTTTATCGCATTGATTTTGAGCAACTTGGAGAAGGATTTTCGGCGTTTTTTAACCTGAACGAGACGAAACGTATGTTGCATTTGCCGGCAGGCCCGGTAGAACTCGATGCGTATGAACATCTCATACTGAATATACGCTGACCAGTTGCCACCACTAAAACATAGCGGTATCCTTCAAAAATACTGCACATAACCCATTTGCACGGGCATGCCGAAAGCGTTGACGCCCCAGATCGCGCCGGCGTGATCGACGTTGTAGAAAAAACCGTTGGGGAAGAGGTATACCCAGGCAAAATTGGGGTTGACGGAAGCCACCCGGTTGGCAACGACGGTGGAAAAATTGGTGAGCGGGTTCACCATGACGATCTGATTGGCCGGGGTGACAAAATAAGAATTCGGGTCGGCGTTGAAAAAACACCGGGCCAGGTATTGCGGCTGGGTTTGTGCCGGCGGGGGAGAGTCGAACTGCGGCGGCTTCGGCGGGGGGCTGTAACCCGTATCGGCAACATGGGATTTATGGCCGTGTTCGGCGCGGTTGTCGACTTCCCGGGAGATGTTGAGCAGGGCGGCCCGAATACCGTTGATTTCCTTGTCTTCTCCTAATCCGCTGATATTCTTTCGTTTGTATTCCACCCAGCGGCTTTTTTGCAAAATGGCGGAGTCGAACAAGTCTCCCGATCCGGGAATATGTTCCAAATGAGCGATCAGCATTTGAATGGCTTGTTCGATCTCGTTTTCTCCGATCAGTTCGCGTATTCTTTTGGTGTCGGCCATGCTATCGGTTTGAATGTGCCGGCAAAAATTTGAAATTCCCGCTTAATATCCGTCTTTTGCTGCCTACTTCTTTTCCCGCATGAATCAAAAACTCCATATTCGACTGCTGGCGATGGTGCTGGTGTACGTTGTATTGCGTTTTGCCGGGGGCTCTTTCGGCAACCTGATACTTTACCCGGTCACCCTGCTGGTCACTTTTTTACACGAGTTCGGCCACGCCCTCGGCGCGTTGCTCACCGGCGGCTCGGTGGAAGGTATGCAGATCAACCCCGACGGAAGCGGTTACACCGTCACACGCGGCGGCAGCCCGGGGGTGGTTTTGATGGGCGGGTACTTAGGCAGCGCCGTATTGGGCAACGTATTATTCCGCATCGGCGCCCGGCACCGCGCGATCACACAATCCACCCTGATCACCCTGGCGTGTATCATGGCCCTCGCAGGTATTCTCTGGTTCGAATCGCTGCAAAGCACCGGCTTGCTGATCGGCTTCGGTTTGTTGCTGTTTTTTATTGCCCGCAATACCAATTGGGATCAGGACGTATTGATGTTTCTCGGTCTTGCGGCCGTTTTGTACATCATTCAGGACTTTAACGTGGGGCCCAGCAGCGACCTGGCAATGTACGAACAGGCGGTGGGCATGTTTCCCTCCCACGTCTGGATGTATGTTTGGCTTGGTTTGGCCGGCATCCTGTTTTATTGGAACCTTCGCGCCATTTTTGGAAAGACGTAGATATGCGAATTGAAAAAATACCGGTCCGGCGGATGTCGCACTTCGTCATCGGCTATATGATCCTCGCCTTTGGCTGGTGGTCGTATCACCTTTGGCATCAAAGTGACTTGTTGTTCGACACGGAAAAACAATTGCTGGAAATGCGGTTTACCCGGAAAAATCAGGGCCTGAACCTGACGGAGATGTACCAGACCGCCGAATACCGGAAAATAGAACGCAACTGGCAAAAAAGCCGCCGGATGGTCATCGCCGAAGGTCTTTTTTTTACACTTTGCCTTGTATTCGGCCTTTGGGTGATCAACCGAAGCGCCAACCGGGAAGTCACCCTGGCCCGCCAGCGCCGCAATTTTTTGCTGAGCATTACCCACGAATTAAAGTCGCCGATCGCCTCCCTGCGCTTGGTACTCGAAACGATTTACAAACATCATCTGTCGCGGGAACAATTGGAGAAACTGTGCAGCGGCGGACTGAAAGACGCAGCCCGCTTGCAGTCATTGGTGGAAGACCTGCTTTTGGCGGCGCGGCTGGAAGACAACTGGCGGCCCTTGCCCGAACCAGTTGATCTGCCGGCCCTTACCCGCGATGCTGTGTCCCGGTTGCAGCTGCGGTTTCCCGATGCAAAAATCCACCTGAGTTTTTCAGAAAATTTCCCGCCGGTGCAGGCTGACAAGTCGGGTTTAACGGCTATCGTGCAAAATTTACTGGAAAACGCCATAAAATATTCACCTGAAGGCGCTGTTATCGAAGTGTCGGCGCAAAGGCAAAACGGCAAACTCCAGTTTCGCGTTGCGGACCCGGGCAAGGGTATCCCGGATTCGGAAAAACAGGCTGTTTTTGAAAAATTTTACCGGCTCGGCAATGAAGAAACCCGCCGAACCACCGGCACCGGTTTGGGGCTTTATATTGTCAGTCAGGTGGTAAAAGCCCACGGCGGGACGATCAGTATCACGGACAACCGGCCGCAGGGGACGGTATTCACGGTGGAAATATGACGATCAACACAACCCGCGACGCGCGCCGATACCTCATCGAACGCCTGACACCCCGTTATGGAGCCGGCGAGGCGGCGTCTGTGACCCGGATCGTATTCGAAGACGTTTTTGGCCTGCGGAACGACGCCGGTGCGAATACTTTTGACCCGGAACAACAGGTACGTTTTTCTAACATTCTCGAACGCCTTTTGAGCGGCGAACCCGTGCAATACGTTGTCGGACAAGCAGATTTTTTCGGAATGACGTTCACCGTAACCCCTGCTGTGCTCATTCCCCGGCAGGAAACCGAAGAACTTGTGGCCTGGGCGCTGGAATTTTTAAAAGAATACCCCTCCGAAAACCCGATCGTGCTCGATATCGGTCTGGGCAGCGGATGTATCGGTATTGCGATGAAGAAAAAAAATCCCCGGCTCCGGCTTTTGGGGGTGGATAAAAGCGCGGCCGCATTGTCGGTTGCAAGGCAAAACGCCGAAAAAATACTGGGCAATGAGCCGTTCGTGTTTTTTGAGTGTGATATCTTGCAGCCCTCGAATTGGGCACAGTTTTCGCCTGTAGATCTTATCATCAGCAACCCGCCTTATATTCCGGAATCGGAACGGAGCATCGTTCCGGAACACGTTTCCAAATTTGAACCGGAATTGGCCTTGTTTGTAAAAAACGAGGACCCTTTAATATTTTATCGCACTATTGCCGACTTCGGCCGGGAGAAACTACGTCCTTCGGGCGCGCTCTTTTTTGAGTGTAATGAGTTTAATGCCCGGGAAGTGGTCGAGCTGCTTCTGGAAAAAGGTTTTCGCCGGGTTGAGCTGCAAAAAGATTTGTCCGGCGCCGATAGAATGGTGCGAGCCTTCCGGCCCGATTAAACTTTTCGACCGGGCTTGGGTCAAAACGTTGTAAAAAACAAAAATCAAGTTGCTATATGTTCATGTCATTGATTCGTTCCATGTTTTCCGGGGTTGTTTCCAATATGCAGGATGATGCCGTCGGCCAGCCGCAACAATCCCTGCGACCCGGCGCCCGGGTTTTTCTCGGCGTATTTTGGGCTGTCGTTTTGCTCGTTTCGGTGGCGATGAGTTTGGCCATACGTGTTTGGAACCGCGTCGAAATGTTTTTCGAAATGACACAAGGCGCGTAATCCGGCGACTTTTTTCGGGATATACATTTGAATCTTTGTGCTCCGATGAGGCATGCAGTCGCCTTATCTTTGCCCCATGTTTTCTACCACACAAAAAATCGGCGTCCTCGGAGGCGGCCAATTGGGCAAGATGCTTTGTCTTGCCGCCGCTGAATGGGACCTCAAAACTTACGTGCTCGACACATCCCCCGACTATCCGGCCGGACAGGTGTGCACCGGGTTTACGGCGGGGAATTTCAACAGTTACGACGATGTGCTTGCTTTCGGCCGGGATATGGATATTCTGACGATCGAAATCGAGCACGTAAATACGGATGCCCTGCTCGAACTTGAACGCCTCGGCAAAAGGGTTTATCCTTCACCCGCGTCGCTCAACATCATCAAAGACAAAGGGTTACAAAAATTATTTTACCGGGAAAACGATATTCCAACCGCGCGATTCGAATTATTTGACAGCGAAAAAGCGCTGAAAGAAGCCGTCCGAACGGGCAAATGGTCTTTACCGCTGGTGCAAAAAACACGCAGCGAAGGATACGACGGCAAAGGAGTGGCTATTATCCGAACTTTGGAAGATATGGCGTCGAAACTCCTGCCCGGCGCCTGCCTGGCGGAGGAACTGGCCCCCATCCGGACCGAAATCGCGGTAGTGGCCGCGCGGAATCCCTCGGGCGAGGTGACGGTTTTTCCACCCGTGGAAATGGATTTTCACCCCGAAGCCAATCTCGTGGAATTCCTGCTGTGCCCGGCGCGGATATCCCCGCTTGTGGCTGCCGAAGCGGAAACACTCGCCGAACACGTCATCCGGACCCTCGACGTCTGCGGTTTGCTGGCCGTGGAAATGTTCCTGACCACCGACGGCCATCTTTTGGTCAACGAAGTGGCGCCACGCCCGCACAACAGTGGCCATCACACCATCGACAGCGCCCGCACAAGTCAGTTCCAGCAACATCTGCGCGCTATCTGTGACCTGCCGCTTGGCTCCACCGAACAAAAAATACCTGCCGCCGTGATGCTCAACCTGCTTGGCGAGCCGGGACACAAAGGCCCGGTACACTATGAAGGGGTGGAGGAATGCCTCGCACTCGACGGCGTACATATTCATCTGTACGGAAAAGCGCTGACTTCACCTTTCCGAAAAATGGGGCACGTGACCATTACGGGGGAAACGACAGATGAAGCCCTGAAAAAGGCCCAAATCGTTAAAAACACCCTGAAAGCCTTATCTTTGAAGGTTTAAATGCAATAATACCTCTCATACTATGGTCTCCATCATCATGGGCTCCGATTCCGATCTTCCGGTTATGCAAAAAGCGGCGGATGTGCTTTCGGAGTTGCAGGTACCTTTCGAAATGACGATCGTTTCGGCGCACCGAACGCCGGAACGGATGTTTCAGTTTGCCCGAACGGCACACGAACGGGGTATCCGTGTAATCATTGCCGGCGCCGGCGGGGCTGCACACCTGCCGGGTATGGTGGCGGCTATTTCACCCCTGCCGGTTGTAGGTGTGCCGGTAAAATCTTCCAACTCCATCGACGGCTGGGACAGCATTTTATCCATCCTGCAAATGCCGGAAGGGGTGCCGGTGGCGACAGTGGCGCTGAACGCGGCGCGAAATGCCGGGATACTGGCCGCACAAATGCTTGCAACAAGTGATCCGGCGCTGCTGGATCGTATCATATCATTCAAGAAGTTGCTGGAAATGAAGGTGTTGGAAAAAGCGAAACAGATGGAAGGTAATCAATAGTCAATTTCTAACCACACATAATTATACAACTCTAAACAAAATTCTCATTCATGAAAAAACTCGTATTACCCGTTTTTTTTCTGCTTGTTTGTTTGACGCAAAACAACGCGCAAGTAGACGTTCAGATCAACCCGATCGGTATTCTGTTCAGCAGCATCGACGTGAGCGCGGAATTCCCGGTTTCTGAAGATTTTGGTATCGAAGGAGCGCTCGGTTACGACTTCCAGAACTACGATATCGAAGATCTTAAATACAAGAACAACGCTTTTGGTGTTCGCGCCATCGGCAAATACTATTTCAATCCGGAAGACGGCAGGGATCGCTGGAATATCGGCGGTTACCTTCGTTTTGCATCCGGAAAGTCGTCGGCTGAAGATGCCGGAACGGGCAGGGAAGAAGTGAAAAATACCAAATTCGCCGTCGGTTTTTATACCGGCTACAAGTGGGTTTCACGCAAAAACGTCGTGTTCGAACTGGGCCTGGGCATTGGAAGAAACTTTGTCAGAACTTTCGAATACGAAGACGGCACTGAAGTGGATACCAGCGATATTCCCTTGTTGAACATCGACGTATTGGGGCGCTTATCCCTCGGTTATCGCTTTGGCGGCAGCGGCGGCAGCGGTAAAAAATAACTGAAAATTGTTCGGTAATTGCACCGGCTGCTGCTTCTGTCAATTCGTTGATCATGAATGTTTTTTCATTCCCGAGTCGGCAGAAGAAGCAGCCGGTGGTATTTTATCAAGTGGCGATACGATTTGCGAACTGAAGTTCGCGTTACGGCGAACTAAAGTTCGCGTTACGGTGCGAACTGAAGTTCGCGTTACGGCGAACTAAAGTTCGCGTTACGGTGCGAACTGAAGTTCGCGTTACGGCGAACTAAAGTTCGCGTTACGGGCGAACTGAAGTTCGCGTTACGGCGAACTAAAGTTCGCGTTACGGTGCGAACTGAAGTTCGCGTTACGGTACCGGAATTATTTCGGCAACAACTTGCGCAACTCGGTTACGATGTCCATAAAGGCGTCATCGGCATTTTTGAATTCCGATACGGCGCGGTTCATGGAAGGCAGCGATTTCAGTTTTTCCAGTCCCGTGCCTTCAAAATCGGCTTTTTCCATCCGTACCGGAATAATACGCCGGCCTTCTCCCATCGAATTAAAAACCAGTTCGAACCAGTCGGGTGAATTGAACAGATTCACCGTGATCAGTACCAGCAGGTAATCGGCGTCGGCCATTTCCTGTTTGGCGCGTTCGACCAGGCCTTCTCCAAGTGTTTCGTTTACGTTATAAACCCGGATCTTTTTGGTGATCTTCAGCAGGTTGAGGTGTTTGTTCAGCATTTTGCAATGCGGCTCATCCGCCTGATCGTAAATGATCACAAACTTGGGAACGGTGGCTACGGGTGTGGATGCGGAGCCGCCGTGGCCGGGCACAAAATCATTTTCTACCAGCCCACTTATCAGGTCAAGTAACGTTTTCTGGATACGCGCGGTTTCCAGTTGGTAATCGTCGTGCCGGATGATGTTCTGGCTCATATCCCGGCTGATCTGATTCAGCCTGCCTTCGAGCAGGATGGTCTGGTTCCGTTTGTCCGGGTTGTCGGAAAGCAGTCCCTGCAGCGTTTTTATCGTTTTCGCCAGGTCTTCGGTGAGAAGTTCCTCCAGGTCTCGTATTACTTCGGGAAGCGGCTTTGAAAGCGGCATGGTATGTTGCGTTTTTATTTAGCGATAAAACTGAAAATGTCGCGGAACAAAATGCCCCGGTTGGCGCCTTTCCGGTCGCCCTGGGCATTGATGACCAGTCCGCCTTCGGCGTCCGTTTTACCGGCGTGGTGGATCGCCACAACCCTCCAGTCTTTATTAAAAACCGGGGAGCCGCTGCTGCCGGGTTCTGTATCGGTGGTATAAAAAAGGTGCTGGTTGAGTTGGCCGATCACGTCGTTGGCATTGAGCGCGATCTGTTTGTCCTGGCCTTTCGGGTGCTGAATGATGGTCACCCCTTCTCCAACCGCCGGAATGGCATCCGGGTCAAATTCGACAAAACCCCACTGGCTGAGCGGCGCGTCGGCCCGATCGATCACTTTTACACGGGCAAAGTCGAGCTGGTCCGGCGGACTGGATTTAAAATCCGAAGCATCCAGTTCGTAAGCGGTGCGGGATTTGGTTTTTCCATCCGAGCCGACCTCGTAGTTGAACTCTAAGCGGGTCGTTTTGGCCACATCCGCCGATTTGATGACGTGGTTGTTGGTAAAAATATAACCTTCTTTTGTGAGGAAGCCGGTTCCCAGTTCTCCTTCGGTGGTTACCACCCTGCAAACAGCCTTCGAGGCGACAAGCGCCTTTTCCAACCAGTTGATTTTCAGAAGATTATTTTGACCGCCGATGATTTTTTCCAGGCGAGCGCCGTCGGGTACGGAGAATTGGAAAGAGTCGAGATTTTTGATCTTGGCATTGAGTTCGATCTTTCTCGGTATCCCTTTCATCATTTCCAGCAGGGAGAACCGGACCCGGGTTGTTTGCTGGGTCAGTTGATCAGCATTGAGGATGCCCTGATCGTACATTTTCCTGGACTGCCGGTAATTGCCCGATATCAGCAGCACATCCTGCCGGATATCGGCCCCGGTTTTTTTGTCTAACTCGAATAAAAGTTCGAGTGCTTTGTCGACATCACTTTCCTGAAGAAAACCTTCGATGGTTTCAATGTAAACTGATAAGGCGTTTTGCATTTGACAGTTAAAAATTTTGTGGTTAAAAAATCATCGAAAGGTCTGAAACTTTCTCTGAATAGCAAATTATTGCTGATGTATTGTTACTTCGTTTACTGTTTCACCACCCGTGCCGGTTCTGACATGGAATAGTCGTTTTGCAACCGTGATATTATAAACGCCGGCCGGCAATTCGCCGAGCAACAAGGTTTCACTGTTGAGCCCTTTGCCGGCAGACAAGGTTTGTTCCAACACGACCCGGCCGGTTACATCCGACAGGCGAATAAGGATATCTTCTTCATTTTCAGCCATAAACTGAACGGTCAGCCGGTCGGAGGTGGGGGAAGGAAAGATTCCGGCGATGCCGAAGCGGTCGGCTTCCCGCGTGAGTAAAATTGTTTGGGAAACGGAGGCCGTGCCGTCGAAATCGACCGAACGCAGGCGGTAGTATGCTTTACCCGGCGGTTGCAGGTCATCCAGCGTGTAATTCCTGGGCACATTGGAGTTGGCCTGCCCTGCCTGCCTGCCCAGTTCCGTCCAGTGAATGCCGTCGGCAGATCGTTCCACGATATGCCAAAGGACGTCTTTTTCCAGCAGTGTCAGCCATTCGAGCCGGTTGCTGCGTTCGAGTACCTTGCCGGAGAAATACTGGAGTTCCAGCGGGAGCGGCACGGAGCCGAAATGCGCGCCGAATTCGCCCAAAACGGCGGTGTAAAATTCCAGGTAAAACGTGCCGACCATTTGGGTGGCGTCATTGACGCTCAGCAGGGTGGATATCGTACTGTTGTTTAGTTGTTCACAATCGGCAATAACGCCGTCGTAGCGCGAAATCACCAGGTCCTGAATCCCGTTTCCGGGCGCCCCTGCCGCCGTTTTCAGTTCTGAAAAATCCGAATCGGTGTAAAACAGGCGGATCAGCACTTCCCCCGCAGGCGCCAGCGACGAGGTGAAATAATAATAAGTCGGCATGTAAGGAATACCGTTGGCCGAAACCGGGATGTCGTCGTAGGTCTGAACCCGGCAATTCACATTGCCCAGGTCGTAATCATTCGGGTTGATGGCGGCGATCAGCGGACCGATGTCGAGGTTGTTGTTGGTGGCATATATGCCGAACCAGTTGTTTCCGGTTACGTTGGTCAGGGTGTAATCCGCGTCACAATTCGCCTGGGTTACGGGTTCGACGGTTTCGATCACCGCGATGCAAAAAGCCCCCTGGTTCACCCCCCAGCCGTCTACCTGGATGTAATAGGTGGTTCCGGGGTTGAGGCCGGTGTACGACACCACGGAGTTGAATCCCAAATAAGTCGTGCCGTTGTCTTCATCGCTGACTAATAACTGGTAGGTCGTGTAATCGGCCGGGTCACCGACGGTGTACAGCGCGACCTGGGTATCGTCGTTGGGGATGTAAGCGCTTTTGGGGTTGGTAAAAATGGTGACGGTGCCCGTCGGCGGCGCCGTGAATTTGAACCAGACGGTTTCATCCGCTGCGTCGAGCCAGCGCCCGGTCAGGCCGTCGCTGTCGTCTTCATCCGGGTCGGGTTCGCCGGGGTCCAGGCCTGCCCCGATATTGGAATAAATGTTGTCGTCGCAGGGGCTGTTCACCGCAATGTCGATCGCGGCGAGCGGGGTATCGTTGAGCGGCGGGGCACATTCGGAGATTTTGAAGGTTTGCGACAACAGACCGGTCGCCTGCGGGTCGCAGAGGATGTAGTATAACTGTCCGGCAATCAGCGTGTTACCGGGAATGGGAGGCAAAGTGGTGGCGCCGGGGACGTTAAAATCGTCGATACAATGCCAGTTTTCGTCATTGCAGCCTTCCGATGCGGCTTTAAAAAAGTAGGAGGTATAGCCGCCGGACGCGGCGGTGATCTCAAAATTGTACGACCGGGTATTGGGGGCGACAAACCGGAATACCCGTTCTTTTCCGGGGGTGTTGCCGCCGCAGTCGGTCAAATCCCAGAGGCCGGGTTTTTCAATAATGATCCCGTTGTTCTGGTTGCATTGAATGAAGGGGCCGTCACAATTGACCGGAGTATTAAATTCGATGATGACCCAATTGCTGTGTTCGCCGTTTGTGCAGTTGGTGCGTACGGAAAAACGATAGCGGGTGCCCGATTCCAGGTCGTCAAAATTGATTTGAAATCCGTTGAAAGCCAGGTCTTTGTGTATCAACTCCAGACCCGGCAGTTCCACCAATTCGTATTCATACGTATCTGCGCCAAACATGTCGATCCAGGAAAGGGTGGCGTCGTTGTAGGAGACGTTGGACGTGTCGAGATCGAGCACTTCGTAACATTTATCCGCCGGGAGCGGCTCGCAGACCAGGAACGACAACCATCCATCGTCTCCCGGGGCTTTTACTTCGTCGGAAGTAAAATGTATGGTGAGGCAGCCGCTGGCGGTGGTGGAGGTGTACGGGCCCGGCGGAACCACCAGGTAGCTGCCCGAAAGTGCATCCAGGAGCGGGAATGTGGTGTTGTTGCCGTTGTAAATTTTGAGGGTGTCGCCGGCAGAGGTGGAAAAAGGGAACGATAGGGTAAAGTTCATATTGATGGCATTACCCGGGATATCGGGGCAAAATACCTTCACATAATCTTCATTGATGTCATATTCGTCAAGCACACCACCCGTATCGCTGAACGGGTCGCCGCAACTCGGGTCCGTGATGAGTTGCAGCGGTCCGGCCCAGGTGCTGTAGCCGTCGCCACAATCGGAGCGCACCCAGAAGGAGTACGTTGTGAGGCCTTCCAGGCCGGAGACGGAAGTGTTTCCAAGTGTTGAAACGCCGCTGCCCAGCTCGATACCCGACAGGCCCGGGATATAACCGTCTAAGCCAAAAGCCCAGGCATAACCGGCGGGTGAAGTGTTGGCCGGTGGCGACCAACTCCGGTTGCCGGTTATGGAAGTGACGCCTGTAACTGCAAGATTTACAGGCGGATAACAAAAGGTAAGGTCCAAAACAGGGCGCATGTGGTTGTCGCCGTCTTCCTGAATCTGGTCGGTATTACAGATGTCGCTGTCGTTGTTCACGGCGCGTGTTCTGGAGCTGAAAAACGAAAGGCTGGTTGTGAGTTGTACGACGGCATTTTCCGTAAAACTCATACCGGTAGTCGGATCGGCGGTGTGGCAAACCTCGACGATCAGGTTGGAGACGCCGTCCCAATAAAAAGGTGCGGAAAAAACGTGTTCGTTCAGCCCGACTACCGGCGTGTAATCCACCGGCCCGTACACGGTCGTGGAACCCGGTTCCCAGGCGCCGGGTGTCAGCGAACCCACCGTTGTGAGCATGAGTTTTACCGTATAGTTTTCATGCACGCCCACATTTGTAACGTCCAGTACAAAAAAGCCGAGTTTGGTCATGTTCCCCGCCGTGATACCCGCTGCCGTCAGTTCGGATGCGCGATAGAGGAATTGGGAACGGGTGCTTTCGTGGTTGTCGCCGTAAGAAGTGGGGTAGGTGGTGTTGGTATTTTGTCCGTCGAAACTTCCGATGGTAAAAGATTGTCCGGGCAGGGAAAAGGAAAAGAATAAAATGCCAAAGGTTGTAATCAGTCGTAAGGAAAAATTCATGTCATGGTAGCGATTAAGTTAAAAAACAAGGGAGCCGAAAATCCGGAATCGTATAGCAAAAAATGCACCACGATCCTTATTCGGGCGTCCATAAACGGCAGTTGGGCAACATAAAGTATTCGGGCTGATCCTTGCTGCCGGGCATAAAATTACTGGAAGGGCGGCATTCCGGCTTCTTTCGGTGCTAATTTTTAAAAAAACGGTCGAAAACGGCAGATAACGGACGCAGGGGCGGCGGCTCAGACCAGGCGGCGGTGCCAGCTCGCTCCGAAAGGTAACAGCCAGTGTTGTTCCAATTCTTCTTTGGTTTGGGCCAGGGTATTTACAACGAGGGTGTCGCGGTTGATACGGCCTTCCGCAACTCGGGCGGCAAATTCCGTCCGACCGGCGAAATGCAGGGTTTCGTTTTCAACCCAGGCAAAACGCATCCGTTCAAAAAGATCGACGCCGAGTTGCTGCCCCAGGTGTTCGAGGAAGTGTACGGATTTATCAATCGAACAACCGCTGGCATCTGCCCGCGTTTCGTCCACCATTAATATAACGTACTGATTGTGAAATACTTCTGCCTTTGCTTGTAAAGCCTGGTTATGGGCCGTCCATTGCCTCGAAAAAGCGTCGAGCGCCGTTTGTGCGGTGATCACCTCCACATCCGTCAGGGGCCGGGCGGCCGTATAAATCCATACCCGCGATTGCGGTGCAAATGCGGGGTCGTGGGTGAGGGTGGGTGTGGTTGTTGATTTCGTCATTGGTCGTTATTAATCGTCATTATGTCATTGGGGCCATTATTATGTCATTGGGATCATTTTGCTGCATTTGTAAGTGAGACACTGAAGGGGCATTAGATTTTCTGGCTTCTATGAATCAGCAAGCCCCTTCAGAGTCTCACTACCGCCGACAATGACAAAACAATTCATCCCAGCTTCGTCAATACCATCTCTGAAAGGTCATAAACGGGAATTTGTTCATTTTTTTCCTTGGCTTTGAGTCCGTCCTGCAACATGGTCAGGCAGAACGGGCAATTGGCGGCTAAAGCGGTCGGGTTGGTTTCGAGCGCTTCTTCCACCCGTTCTACGTTGATCCGTTTGTCGCCGGGTTCGTCTTCTTTCCACATTTGCGCACCGCCGGCGCCGCAACACAGGCCGTTTTTACGCGAACGTTTCATTTCCACAAGGTCCACGTCCAGGGCTTCGAGCAGTGCGCGTGGGGCTTCGTACACGTCGTTGGCGCGGCCGAGGTAGCAGGAATCGTGGTACGTGATGCGTTTTCCTTTAAAATCGCCGCCTTCTTTGAGTTTGAGTTTCCCGCTGGAAATCAGTTCGTTGAGTAACTGCGTGTGGTGCACGACATCATAGTTGCCGCCGAGAGCCGGGTATTCGTTTTTCAATACGTTAAAACAATGCGGACAGGCTGTGACGATCTTTTTTACGCCGTACATATGGAGCGTTTCGATGTTCATGGCCGCTGTCATCTGGAACAGGAATTCGTTGCCTGCACGACGCGCAGGGTCGCCGGTGCAGCGCTCTTCGTTGCCGAGAATGGCGAAGTCCACGCCGGCGTGGTTCAGGATTTCACACAAGGCGCGGGTCACTTTTTGCGCCCGGGCATCGAAGGAGCCGGCACAACCGACCCAGAAGAGGATTTCGGGGGAGCGGCCTTCTGACTGGAGTTCGGCTATTGTTTTGGCGAGCATTTTTTTGACAGGATTTACAAGATTTGCAGGATTAAGATAAGAATGGATGGTTTTACGAAGATTTAAGTGGGCAGTGCTTTGGGGGTTTGGGCGGCCGTTACTTTTTCAAAAAGTTGATTGGCAAGTGGGAGCAATTGTTTGAAGGATCGGTTAAATGCATTTTTTAGGGATTGTCTGTCAATCTCATTCAGAGATTCAGCATCTTGCCAAAATCGCCGGCTAATGAGCTGGCGTTCTTCTTCTGACCTTGCCATCAGGTATAGAATAAAAAATGTCCGGAGCGTGGGGTCGTCGGTCAGACGGGTTACTATATCGTGAACCATACTGTATTTTTTCATAATGCGGGTGGTTCGTTTAACTGTTTTTTGATTTCGTTCATCCGGTCAAGAACGGAATTGACGTACTCGTCAAACCCTTTTGGATCGTCTCTCCAAAAGTCGGGGTTTTGAAGATGAACATCCAAAAGTATTATTAAGATTTCAAGTTCATCAAGGAGCATATTTCTTTCCTGGTCACTCATATTCAACAGGTTTTACCAGGTTGATCATTTCCTCCACCCCTCCCTTTCCTCACTCATGGCCCACGCCGCGCCGTTATTTTCAATCGCGTTGAACATCGGCAGCCAGTCGCCCGGACCGGCCGACTGGGTCAAAATTTCGTGCCGGCGCATTTTCAGGATGATATCGAGCGGGTTGATCAGCACCGGGCAGGCTTCCACGCAGGCGTTGCAGGTGGTACAGGCGTGTATTTCTTCCGGGGTGATGCGGTCAAAAAGGCTTTTGCCATCATCATAATTGCCTTGTGTGCCTTGCCCTTTGCTTATTGCCTCGCCTATTTCCTCCGCCCGGTCGCGCACGTCCATCATCACCTTGCGGGGGGAGAGTTTTTTGCCCGTCATATTGGCCGGGCAGGCGGCGGTGCAGCGCCCGCACTCGGTGCAGGAGTAAGCTTGCAGGATGTTTTGCCGGGAGAGGGAAAAGACGTCGTTTGCGCCGAATTCCGGCAACTCGGCCGGAGCATTGCCGTCCGGCTGGTCGAGCCCCATCATGATACGCACTTCTTTCTGGATTTCGGGCATGTTGTCCATTTGCCCTTTGGGCGTCAGGCGCGCGTACCAGGTATTCGGGAAAGCCAAAATGATGTGCAGGTGTTTGGAATAAGGCAGGTAACACAGGAAGCCGAACACCGTGAGTGCGTGCAGCCACCAGCCGAAACGTTCCAGTGCGATAAGTGCGCCGTTGCCGAGGTCGCCGAACAAAGCGGGCCCGAGCCAGCTGCTCACGGCGAAGGCGCCCGTGGGATGGTAATGCTCCAAACTCCTGGTTTGCAGCACTTTATCCGCGCCGTTCATGCTGAAAATGCCGACGATCAGGATGATTTCTCCCAACAGGATCAGGTTGGCGTCGCGAAATGGCCAGCCTTTCATTTCGGGTTTCCAAAAACGCGGTACCCGCAGCAGGTTTCTTCGGGCTAAAAAAATGATCGTGGCGACAAAGGCGAGCACCGACAGAATTTCGATAAAACTGATCACAAAAGTGTAAAAGCCGCCCAAAGCGGGAGCGAACATCCGGTGCGAACCGGTGAAGCCGTCCGCAAAAATTTCCAGCAATTCCACCTGCGTGATGACGAAGGCGGCGTAGATAAAAAGGTGCAAGACGGCCGGCAGCCAGTTTTTGAACATTTTTTGCTGCCCGAGCGCGATCAGCACCACATTTTTCCAGCGTTCGCCGCTGCGGTCGTCAATTTTTTCCGGCTTGCCGAGGCGGATGTTTCGCCACACCCGTCCGTAACCTTTCCACGCAAACCACCCGGTGATACCCAACACCAGGATAAAAAGGAGCGATTGCATCATAATTTTTGATTTTCGGGCTAAAAATACAGCACCTGAAACGGACTTTTGCAACTGAGTTTTATCTTCACGCAAAATAGAGGCTGTTTTATGAAAATTCTGGACGACCGGCAGATCCGGCAAAAAATAAGGCGTATTGCCATCGAAATCCTGGAACGCAATTTTGGAGAATCGGAGATCATTCTCGCCGGACTGAACAACAACGGGGTGGGTTTTGCCCGCTATTTGCTGGACGAGTTGCTGCCGATCACGCCCCCGGGGGTAAAAATTTCGCTGACCCAGATCCGGCTCAACCCCGCCAACCCGGTGGAATACGACCCGGTCATCGATATGCCTTCCGAAGATTTGCGCGGAAAACCCATCATTATTGTCGACGACGTGGCAAACACCGGTCGCACCATTTTTTACGCCGTTCAGCCGCTGCTGGATGTCATCCCAAAAAAGTGGAAGTAGCGGTGCTGGTGGACCGAAAACACAAATCATTCCCGATCAAAGCCGATTACGTGGGCCTTTCCTTAGCCACCACCCTGCTGGAAGACATCGATGTGCGGATCAGGGAAGTGGAGGAAATGGCGGTGTATTTGAATTGATAGGGCATTTTTTCATAACCGGGTATTGCCTGCACTAATTTGGAGTTTAAATAAATACCCCATACCTTAGCAGGGGATGTATGCTCCAGGCCAATGATCATTCTTTCTTAACTTTTCTAAATCCGTTGCCCAATGATTTCCGTAATACAATTGCTGGAGGGAAAACGAACGAGTGAGGCATTTTCGGTCACCCCCGATCACATGGTCATCGACGCGCTGGAACTGATGGCCGCCAAAAATATCGGCGCCGTGATGGTCATGGAAGGCGAACGGCTGATCGGCATTTTTTCGGAACGCGACTACGCCCGTAAAGGTATTATTCAGGGCAGGAAAGCCAAAAGCACCCCGGTCAGGGACGTGATGACGCCCAATGTATTTACCGTTTCACCCACCATGAAACTGGAGGACTGCTTGCAATTGTTCAGCGACAAACACATCCGCCACCTTCCGGTTGTGGAGGAGGGCAAAGTAGTCGGTATGCTCAGTATCGGCGATATCGTAACCACTATTATGAATGAGCAAAAAATGCACATCAACTTCCTGGAACAATACATCAGTGGTGCATAAACTAAAATCGATGAAAACAAACTTTACCCTTTCCATCCTGCTCCTGTGCTGTTTTTTTTATCGGATAAACGCACAATCCGCCACCTCCTCCAACGTGTTGTTTGTCCTGGATGCTTCAGGCTCCATGTGGCAAAAACTGGACGGTGAATTCAAAATTGCCACTGCCAAAACGGTACTGCAAAAACTCGTGGACGGCTTGCCCGCCGACACCCGCGCCGGTCTGATCGCTTACGGCCACAACCGGAAATCGGACTGCAAAGACATTGAAACGTTGCTGTCAATCAATACGTTGGATAAAAAAGCCTTCGCCGAAAAACTGAATGCCCTCAACCCGCAGGGCATGACGCCGATCGCCAAATCACTCGAACATGCCCTGGCGCTTATCGAAAAAGAAACAAACCCGATTACCTGCATCCTCGTGAGCGACGGACTGGAAACCTGCGAGGGCAACGCCTGCGAACTCGTGCGGCAGGCCAAAATGAAAGGGGTAAAAATCACGGTTCACGTGATCGGATTCGGGCTGGCGGAAAAAGACCTTTCGGCGCTGGAATGTATCGCCCAGGCCGGCGGCGGCCAGTATTTGCCCGCCAATAACGCCGGTGAATTGAGCCGGGCACTGGAAAAAACCGTCGAGCAGCCACCCGTCGGAGGCGGCTATCTGTCGGTGAAAACAACTTTGGAAGGCAAGCCGGTGGACGCCCTCGTCAAGGTGTTCAAAAAAGGCGAAACAAAGGAAACCACATTTGGCAGAACGTACAATAAACCGGAAACCAATCCTCGTGTCATGTTACTTCCGGCGGGAACCTATGAATTGTACGTTGAAGCCATTACACTGAACGGCAACCCCAAACAAACGTATAAAGACCTGATTGTCAAAGGCAACGACACCCTTTTTCAGACCGTGGATTTTTCTCAGGGTATGGTGGAAATCCTCGTCACACGCAACGACGCTCTTTCAGATGCAGTGGTGGCGCTTTACAAAGCAGGTACCCGGGAACTCGTCACACAAACACGCTCCTACAATAACACTTCCGCCAACCCGGTAAAATTCAAAGTGTTACCCGGCATATACGACGTGGAAATCAAAACCGTGGAGATATCCGGAAGTTCCGTTTTTCGTATTGAAAATCAGCAACTTAGTGCCATTCCACTTTCTTTAAAACACAATTTTACGTCCGGCGAACTCAACGTGGGCGCTCGTAAAGGCGGCGATTTAACAGATGTGGTGCTGACCGTGTATTCCAAAACATCCGGCAAGGAAGTAGCGCGTGGCCGCACGTACACCGCCGCCACGTCCAACCCCAAATCGTTCACGCTCGAACCCGGCCAATACCGGGTGGAGGCCACTCCTGTGAACGCGAAAGATTTACAAAAGAAAACGATGGAAGTAGAGGTGAAGATCGGGGAAACGGTGACCAGGACGGCAGAGTGGTAAGACAGGTATTGTTTTTTGACAGGATTTACAGGATTTACAGGTTAAAGTCAACTTCGCTGACAAAATCAAAAACCTGTAGATCCTGTAAATCCTGTCAAAAAAAACCTGTCGGTTATCAAGCCGGCCGGGCTTCCGTCATCTCCGCTTTTTTGCGTTCCCGCAAATCCCGTTTCTGATCGGCGTTGCTTTCATACAGACAATACTGATCGTATTTCACCCGGTCGCGTTCCACCCAGATGTCCTTGCCGATGTCGGCCAGTACCACCAGTTCGTGGTAAAGTTTGTTGCCGGCTTCCATACGGCGTTCCACGCCGATGTCGCGGTCGTGCAGTTTGTCCTGCTGGATATTCAGGGCGTTTTCAAACTCGGCGCAGGCATCCAGCACCCGCTGGATGATGTTTTCATTAACACCCACATCTGCCAGAAAATCAATCTGTTGGCGCGCCACACGCGCCACGCGCCGCCCGCAGAACAGCAGTTGCGGGTCGCTCATATCGCCGAGTTTGGCGGTGCCGAACTTGCGGTAACGCCCCGTGCGGTCGTGGTATTTCATGGCCACCCGCGTCATCAGCGAACGAACGGCGGTTTTGAGTTTTTCGTCGGCCTGGCTCTTTTTTTCCGTGCAGATCATCTGGTCGCCCACGAGTTCGTCGTCGCCGGGGATGGACTGGAACTGGTCGCACATGGCCTTAAAAGCCTTGAGGCGGTCGATGCCGTAGCCGTACTGGGTGAAAAAATCCAGGTCGCGGTGCGCGGAACGGATGGCTTCTAAGCAAGTGACGTAGAGGTCTGCTTCGGAAACGTTGTATTTGCGATGGCCGGGTTGTTTTTTCATATTGAACGGTCTGCCCGGAAATGACGAAACAATCGGTGGTTTTACACGGACGGGATTTTGGATGATGATACACCCGCCTAAAGTAAATTTTGTGTCAAACAAGTTTCGAATTCCAGGAATTAAATCGACACTTTTTTCAGTTTCTTGTTGTGATTGAACCAGTTGTGTAAATAAAAATACGGGACAAAAATATTTCGTTTTGTTTTACAAACAAATATTTGACATAAAAAATTTGATGTTTGCTGAAGAAACCCGCCGCCTGCCGATTGTTTTTGGCCGTTCGCCGCCACAGGTTATATTTGTCACACGTTTTAGTTTCATCACACGTCATTGATAATATAATCATGGAAACCCGGAAATTTATCACCAAAGAAGAACTGTACACCCGCCTGGGGTTGTCCAAATCCACGTTTTACCGTTTAGTCAAAAAACGGGGCATTGTATTGCCGCCCGGGCTGCTTTCGCCGGAAGATCAGGACTGGTTGTGCAAAGCGATCGGCGCCGGTACGTCGAATCACACGCCGCCTCCACCTAACTAATTGTTAATGATACGTTTTGAAACGAATTGATACGTTTTGAAACGAAAAGAACCAACAGCCTTTGTTGGTGGCCGGTAACTTTGTATCGTCATGTCAGACGGTATCAGGCCTGCCCGGAAATGCGGTTTTTGCAAAACTTCACCTTTCAATATCATCTGCCATGTTTAAAAATTACACCGGTTGGGTATGTATTTTATGGGCGATGGCCTTTTCATCAGATGCTATCGCACAGGCCGGCGCCGACACCCTTATTCGGAACCATTGGGAACTGGGCGTCGACGTGCTTTCCCTGTTCGACAAAAATAACGTACCCGCCGCTACGATTTTTGCGCGGTACAATTACCGGCAGCGGCTGGCGAAAGGGAGGGCGTGGCGGTTTAGAGTGGGGGTGGACAGTGAAATGCGTGATTATAGCGACGTGACCCGTTTTTTTACGGACACTTGGCGGGGATATGGCCCCTATTTGAGTATCGGGCATGAGTGGCAGTTCCAGTTCCGTTCAGAAAGTTACCAATGGTTTGTTGGAGGCGATATTTCAGGTCAATATTCTTCCCTCCATTCTTTTACACTTCTTTCGATCGCTGATTCGACAGTAGTTGACACACGTTTGAGGGATATAACGACTCGGGTTTCGGCGATAGCCGGTTTCAAATATAGTATGACTAAGCATCTGTCGGTTTCAATAGAATCAGCGTTTAATCTGACCTATAAATATATGCATTTTGACCAACCGGAAAGTGTATTTGGGCAGCCGCCGTTTGGTATAAGTTATGGTACGGACAAAAAATTTATAACTGATATTCAGCCCTTTTGGACAATTAACTTAACCTATCAATTCAATATACGCCATGAAAAAAATAAAAACTAAGTCTGCGATCTTTATAAGCCTGGTGATTTTATGGACTCCAATAGTTCTGTGGGGGCAGCTGACTATATCGCCGATTCCCGCTGAACATGCGGTTTGTCCTGTTCTACCTGTTACATATCAAATTGGTAGTTGGAATAATGCTTGTCATACCGTTACGGTGCATAAAGGTGTTATTCAACCCCAGTCCGTTGGCGGTACGACAAAACTATTTCCGTAAAATGGGATAATGTAGCAGATACGGCACATATAATAGTCACTCGTAACGCTGATGCCGGTTGTTCTAATGCTGCGTTACCCAAAACCTGGACCGTCCCCATCAAATCCATCGCCGGCCTCAAACCAACCATCACCACAAACCCTGCGGATTACAAAATAGGCATCCCGCTTACCGTCCAGTGTACGGCTTCCCTGAATTACAAATTTCGGGGCAGTCAGGACCCCAATCCACTTCCGGTAGAAATATTCGGCTGGACCTTACCTCCGGGCTGGCAAATATCTTCTCCTTTTCCTGATCTTCCGAATATTACCGTACTTACAACGGCTACTACGGGCGGTACCATCACCGCTACCGGAGCGGGCGTGCCCGGGTGTATTACGATCAGCGACCAGGGAGTCAAAACCGCAGATCGCATCGTTCCCGGGCCGTGCCCCATGGCATCTACAAAGGAATATTTGGTGTGCGGCAGCGAAACGCCGGTGACCGTTATCGCCAACGAAACGGTTTTAGGGTACCTCGACGGCATCAGCCCGATCAGTTATAACTGGTCGTATCCGGCTTCCTGGAATGTGAACGGCGACGATCATTTGCCTTCTGTTATATTTAAACCCGACGGCAGTACCAGCGGCGTAATCAACGTAACCGCCACGGCCACTGCATTTAACAAAACATCGGAAGTCTGCCCGCAGGTACTGACCATTCCTTATGAACCGATCAACCGGATGACGGAAGTGGTAGCCACCGATGAGCCACTTTGCACCGACGGGAATTTTTCCCTGAACATTACTCCGCCCGCCGGCTCGACCGTTACCTGGGAAGTAGTCCCTGTGGCTCCTACGACCGTCGTCCCCGTGACGCCGGCCTCGGGTACCGGAAGCAGTGCAGATTTTGCATTGATTCCAAACAGCGCCGGGAACTGCAAGATTGTCTTTACCGTGACGAATGCTTGCGGGACGTCAACCCGCGAAAAAACTTTTTTTGCCGGCAAACCGGTTCTGATTCGCCCGACCGTCGATGGGCGCGGCCCCGACGCTGCGCAGTGGGATTACGTCTCCGTCTGGTATGTATGCCCCGGCACCCATACGTTGCAAATACAACCCTTCGGTGGAGAAAACAATTGCGTTACCTGGACGCTTCCACCCAACCCTCCCTTCTACACGTATGTCAATTGCAATTATGTAGATGTCGACATGAGTACGATCAACATCTATACGCCCTGCGTAAGCTTTACGGCGACCATTGAAAATGATTGTGGCACCAGCTTCCAGATTTTCAGGTTGTGCCCTAAAACCTGGGGCTGCGAGCACTACTTGCTGGAAATCAATCCAAATCCCGCATCCGATCAGGTACAGGTTACATTGGTGGATACGAATAACCCTTCCAGCACAACGCCTGAAATGTCGGGGCTCCAGATTTATGACGAGATCGGCAACCTGAAAAAACAAATATTTGAAACGGCCCACAGCTTCACGATCCAGTTGGACGGTTTGCCGACCGGAACGTATTTTATAAAAACGATCGTTCAGGGGCAATTGATTGTCAAACACTTATACATCCTGAAGGAATAACCGCCGCCTTATTTTTCCTGTTGCAACGCTTCGATCGTGCTTTCCGGCAACTGCGCGATGTCGAGGATCATCAAACCGTCGAGGCAATCGGCAAAATGGGGGTCCACGTTGAAGGCGATGAAGCGCGCGTTTTGCCGCAGGTACTGCCGGAACAAAACCGGCACTTTAAAATGGGCCGGCTCGATGGTTTCCACCAAATTTTCAAGGGCGTCGAATTCGCCGCGCAGCAGTTCTGCCAGCAGGCCGGTATCCACGGATTTGATCTTTGCCCGAAACGGTTTGCGCGGCTCCACGAATTCGGCCAGCGCCGCATCGAAGAAAAAGCGGCGTACAAACTCTACAATGATGGCTTTGGACGCATCCGAATAATCCTTGCTGATGCTCACCGGGCCGTACAGGTAGCGGTAGCGCGGGTGGGCGAGCAGGAAGTGCAGGATGCCTTTCCAAAGCAGGAACAGCGGCAGGCGGTGTTTCTGGTATTCGGGGGTGATGTAAGAGCGCCCCAGTTCAACAGCCTCCTCCAGGATGGGAAAAAACCCCGGCTTCATTTTGAATAAACTGCTGGTATAGAAGCCGTTAACGCCGAAACGTTTGAAAATCAGGTCGCCCTGCCCGAGCCGGTAACCGCCGGCTATTTTTTTCTCTTCCCGGTCCCAGATGATCAGTTGCAGGTAATACAGGTCGTATTCGTCGAGGTCGCGGGGTTTGCCCGTACCTTCTCCCGCAGCCCGGAACGTCATTTCGCGCAGCCGGGCGATTTCAAACATGGCATTGGGCAGGGCGGCAAAGGGCGCCACATACACGTCGAATTGTCCGCGGGAAGTGATCTTGTATTCGGGTTTCAACGCGGCTATTTCAGCGGCCATCAAGGACGTATCCACAGGCTCGGCGAGCGCTTGTACCTGCGCGGGTTTTTTGCCGGTGAACAATTCGGGACGCACGTCGAAGGGCGAACCCAGGGAAAAGATCCGGGCTTGCAGGTATTTGCCCCAAATGCGGTTTTTGGGAAAAAGTTTGATGTCGCTCGCCGGTATGGCACTACCCACCCGCACACTGATACGCGCCGGTTGCCCCGTAAACTGGTAAGGAAGGCCCGGTATGGCTTTTCGCAAAAAACCACCCGGCAACTGGTGCGCCTGCAAATGGATGGGGATTACCGGTTGCCCGGATTTTCGCAATTGTTTGAGGATATGCCGGCGAAGAATATTTTTTCCGAAGTGGCTCAGCGGGTTGTCAGAAAAATCGATGGTAAAACCCACGGCTTCTCCTTTTTTGACGGCTTTGGCGACTTTTTTGAAAAAATTCAGAGGCAAAAACCGGTCGGCTAATTTGGTGCGCGGTGGCCGGATCGCCACTTCCCGCAGCGATTTGGGCGGCGGGGCAGGGTAGGGGTACAGGATTTTGACCGACTCATACTGCTCGCCCAGCAGGGCCAGCAGAATCCACTCGTCGAGGCCCGGCAGGAGTTGGTTGCACACAAACACGGCGCCTTTGTTTTTCGCCAGCATTTTGCGGTCGTACTCGTCGATGTCGAGTGTCACACGCGCCTTGGCGAGTTTGGATTGGGCCAGGGAGAAGAGATGCATGGGTGAGAGGTGTGAGAGATGTGAGAGGGTGAGAGGGGTGATGGTTCAAAGGCACTTTTGATTTTGGCCACTATTTTCAGAATTTCAGTGCTTTCCTGGGTGAGCCACAGAAGTTTTTCAGAAGCATCCTTGCCGGAATCGGAAATCAGTTCCAACCAGTACAAACTCTCGTCGGCTTCTTCCACCATGATACAGATCTTGGCATATTTTTCATTTTTTGACCGACCCCGGCAAAAGGCTCTGAAATTGGCGCCCACCGAAGTAGAGGATTTACACAATTGATATAAAATAACTTTCACTGAAGGTGTTGAGGGCAGCTTGCCGCAATAATTTATTACCTCGACTGCAAACTTCTTTGTACGTTCCCTAAACCCTTCATTGAATTCTTCGTGTTTCATAAGTAATTGATATTTAGTTTATTATATTGTTTTTCACCCCTCTCACCCCTCTCACCCTCTCACATCTCCTTCACCAAATGCACCAGCCCGTCCACAATAAACTGGACGCCGATGGCAATGACGATAAAACCCATGATCCGGGCGATGGCGTTGAGGCCGCCGGCGCCGAAAACCTTGAACAGGAACGGCGCTACACGCAGGCAGGCCCACACCAAAAACGCGACGGCGACAATCGCCGCCAGGATCATCATCCGTTCGTTCCATTCCGGGTGCTGGCCGAATTGGGTGATCAGGTAGGAAATACTGCCGGGGCCGGAGAGCAGCGGCATGGCTAAGGGCGAAAAAGCGATATCCGTGCGCTCCTGCGATTGTTTTTCCGCGTCTTTGTCATAGCCGCGTTGTTTGGTGAACCGCCCCGACATCAGTCCGAAACCGCTGATCAGCAGCGTCATGCCGCCGGCGATGCGCAGAGAATGTACGGTGAGGCCGAAAAAGCTCAGGATATAAGTGCCCGCGAGAAAAAAACTGACTAAGATCAGCAAAAAATACAAACTGGTCATCAGCGCGATCTTGTTGCGTTCGGGCCGCGGCCGGTCGCCGGTCATAGCCACGTACACGGGTATGGCGCCGGGCGGATCCACGATGGAGAAGAGCGAAAACAGGGTGGCGAGAAAAAATTCCATAACTGAACAGGTTTCGGACAAACCTACGCGAAAATGCAAGTTGCCTGACCACTTGACGTATCTTTTTTACCGTTTCCTTACCAATACATATTTTCGCACTTGCTTTCCGCGTTTTGGACTTGTTAAAATTTCCAAAAAATAAATCCCGGGCGAACGGCTTCCCCATTCTGAGGCGTTCGTTTGCCGGAATACTATGAACGAAATCCCGACTTTCAATACTTAAAATCGCTCGATATGAACCTTTGGAAAGGCATCTTATGCTGCTTGCTGACGGCTGCAACCTTTACACTACAGGCCCAGCAAACCACCGTGTACACCGAAGCCAACCTCGCTTACCATCGCGGGGTGGACTTTTTTAACCAACAAATTTACGGACTGGCGCAAAAAGAGTTTCGCGCGGCGATTGCCCTGCTCCGGCCGGTGAACGAACCGGAATGGAAAGCCGTAAAAAACGACGCCGAACTCTACAACGCCAAATGCGCCGTGCGGCTCGACCAGCCGGAAGCGGAAAAAATCACGTTCGACTTCCTGCGCGAGCATTCACCGGCCCCCATTGCCAGCCAGGCCGCACTCGAAATCGGCGATTATTACTTCGACCAGAAGGAATACGACCGCGCGCTCACGTATTATGACATGGCGCCCTCGGGCTCCGGCGCAGCCCGTGACGAAATTCAGTTCAAAAAAGGTTACAGCTATTTCGTCACCAAAAAATTTGCGCGTGCAAAAACCGAACTGACAACACTCAAGGAAAACGCGCGCAGCGAATGGTATTACCCCGCCAATTATTACCACGGCTGCTGCTCGTTTTTTGAAGGAAAATACGACGACGCCTCCAAATCGTTCCTGCGTTGTGAAAAATCGGACAAATACAAACAGATCGTACCCTACTACATCACGCAGATTTACGCCAACAAAAAACAATACGACCAGGTGATCTCCTACGGCGCCCCGAAAGCCCAGGATTCCAACACCAAAAACCGCGCGGAAGTCAACCAACTCGTCGGACAGGCCTATTTTGAAAAAGGCGACTACGCCAAAGCGCTGCCCTACCTCGAATACGCCGCAACCAACGGCGCCACCCTCCGCCCGGCCGACTATTACCAAATCGGGTATACCCAGTACCGCAACGGCTATTACAAACAAGCGATCGAAAACTTCGAACAACTCAACAAACAGGACAGCCTGCTCGGCCAAAACGGCCTTTATCACCTCGGCGACTGCTACCTGCGCACGGGCAACAAGTTCAATGCACGTACGGCTTTCGGCAAGGCAGCCGGCCTCGATTTTGACAAAACGGTAAAGGAAGACGCCCTGATCAATTACGCCAAACTGAGTTACGAACTGAAATACGACCGCGATGCCATCGACGCATTGCAGAAAATTCCGGCGACATCGCGCTATTATGATGATGCTCAGGCACTTATGAGCGAGGTGTTTCTCAATACCCGCGACTACGACCGCGCGATCGGCATCCTGGAAGGTATCAAAAACCGCAACAACAAACTCAACGTCACCTACCAGCAGGTTACCTATAACCGGGGCATTCAACTGTACCAAAACGGCCAGAAAGAAGAAGCCCGCCGCTATTTTAACAAATCACTCGACAACCCCATCGATAAACGCACGGCCGCCCTCAGCTCCTTCTGGCTGGGAACGGTGGCAAACGAAACGCAGGAATGGAACATCAGCAAACAGCATATCAGTTCTTTCCTCAGCCAGGCCCCGAAATTCAACGACCTGCCCGAAGAAAGCAGCTTGCTCATGGGCCAATACGTACAAGGTTATAACTTCTTGAAACTGAAGGATTACAGCTAGGCTTTGACCAATTTTAAAGGCGCCGTGGACGGTATCCGGAAAGCGGGCAACAAAATCCAGTCCGAACAAATCCGCAAATCCGTTTTGGGCGACGCCATCCTGCGCGCCGGCGACTGCCAGTTTAAAAACAAAAAATACGCCGACGCACTGGCTTATTACAATGAGGCGGTAAACAAACAATACGACGGTTTCGAATACGCCTTGTACCAAAAAGCCATTATCCGCGGTTTGCAGGGCAGCCAGCTCGATAAGGCCGTGGCGCTGGAAAGCCTCGTGGGACCGCTACCCCAACAGCCGTTATACCGACGAAGCGCTGCTCGAACTCGGCAACACATACCTGGAAATGGGCAAACTGAGCGAAGCCACCACGCCGCTGCGCCAACTCGTATCCGATTTCCGCGGCAAATCGCCGCTGATCAACGAGGCGCTGATGCAACTCGGCATCATTTCCTTCCGCCAGGGCAATTACAGCGCCGCCGCCAATTATTACAAACAGGTGTTCTCCAACAACCCGGATGCCACCCAGGCCAAAGACGCCTTGTCGCTGCTCCAGGAAACATACCAGGAAATGGGGCGCCCCGATGAATACCTCGCGTTCCTCGAAACCGTGCCGGGTTACAAGGTGAGCAGCAATTCGCGCGACAGCATTATTTACCAATCGGCTGAATATCAATATCAAAACCGCAAATACCAGCAAGCCATCGACGGGTTTACCAATTATTTGGCCAAATACCCGAACGGCCCCAGCTCACTCGACGCCTATTACTACCGCGCGGAGAGTTATGCTTCGGCCGACATAAAAAAATACGACATGGCTTTGAAAGACTACGCTTCCGTGGTCAACCGGGGGCCGAGCAAGTATTATACACGGGCGGCCGAAAAAGCGGCGCTGCTTTCGCTGAACAGCCAGAATAACCCCGCCCAGGCGCTTGAATTCGCCCGGAAATGGGAAGAATCCGCCCCAACCGACGCATCGCGGTTCAATGCACAACTCACGGCCCTCGAAGCGGCTTATAAAAGCAGCAACAATTCCGTGGCCGTCAACGAATACGCCAACAAGGTGAATGCCTCACCGCTGGCTTCCGCCGAACAATACGCGCTGGCGAACTTCTACCTCGGCAAAATGGCTTACGACAAAGGTGATTTTACCCGCGCTTTCCCGGCCCTGCAATCGGTCGCCGAAAACGCCACCACCGCCATCATGCCGGAAGCTTATCACCTGCTGGCCCAAATCCTTTACCGCCAGAAAAAATATACCGACGCGGAAGACCTCATTAACAACCACGCCAACAAGGCCAGCGCGGGCTACGACGACTGGATTGCGCGCAACCTGATCCTGTTGTCCGACGTGTACCTCGATCAGGGTGATAAAAACAGCGCTTCCGCCGCCCTCGAAGCGGTACTGGAAAACTATAAAGGGAACAACCAGACCATCCTGAACCTCGCCCGGCAGAAATACGACAAACTGGGCAACTCCACTTCCACACCCGCCAACCTCAACGCCACCGAAAAAGGTGGTAACCTGCTGGAGCTGGAAGAAGGAGGGAATTGATTCGTTTCATTGTTGGATTGTTATATTGCTGGCATAACGCAATGAAACAATCCAACAATGCAACAATGCAACAATACTTTTCATTAAAACATTCAAAACCAATGACTTTTCATCATAAATCCCTGTTTATCGCGATGGCGTTAATAGCCGCATCGCAAGTTGTTGTTGCACAGGACGACAAAGTGACCGGCAGTGTGGACATCATTAAAGATTTTGATGCCCGTTTGCTGGAATCCAACAAGGTCAACCTCTCGCCGACCCTGCCGCCGATCGATACCAATACCCAGCGGCAGGACTACATCGTGCCGCCCCGGCCCTTAGCCATCAAGTACGACGCGCCCAAACTGCGGCCGCTGGGTATGAAGGCGGGAAAAAAGGAGGATACCTACAACGGCTACGCCAAGGCAGGCGGCGGCGTTCCGAAAACGTTTTGGGGCGAACTGGGGTATTATTTTGGCTCCGGCGACAAATTTGATGGCAAGGTGTGGTTCCGGCACCACAGCCTGAATGCCGAAAAATCCGTTGAAAATCAGCGCTTTTTCAATAACGACGGCCTGCTGAACGCCAATATTTACCTCAGCGACAACCTCGCGGTGGAAGGCAATATCGGGTACAGTTTCGACCGGTTTCATTACTACGGTTACAACATCGATACCCTGTCTTTTTCCGAAGAACGCACCCGGCAGGACTTCAAACTGATTACCGTGGGCGGCCGTGTGTACAACAGCGAGCGCACCGAAGCGGACCTGAATTTTTCCGTTGCGCCGCAGTTTTACCTGCTGAACGATTTTTATTCCAACAAGGAATCGGGTTTTGACCTCAACCTGACCGCTACAAAGTGGTTTGCCGAAAAACACCCGCTTCGGGTCACCATCCGCCCGGACCTGACCACTTTCGACGACACCTCCAAGCAAAAACTGAACAACATTTACCTGCAACCGTCCTTCACCTTCCATTCGGATATTGTGAATATCAGGATTGGCGGCAATTTTGCCAGCAACCGCGACGAGTTCAAAATTTTCCCCGACGCGGAAATTACGCTGCGCCTCGTCGGCAACAGCATCCAGGTTTTCGGCGGCGCGGGCGGCGATTTGCGGAAAAACACGTACCGCACCATGTCGGAATACAATCCGTTTATCCATATCCGAGGCACCAAAATGCGCAACACGGAATACCGCAATTACTACGCGGGTATCAAAGGCGACTTCGGCTTTCTGGAATACACCGGCCAGTTCAGCTACGCAACGGCCAACGACATCGCACTTTTCCAGACCAATTTCCAACCTTCGGGCCTGACCCGCTTCAGCACGGTGTACGATACCGCCACGATCACCAACATCCAGGGCACGGTTAAGATCCGGCCTTTCGATGCGTTGATCGTGACCGGCACCCTGAGCCAGAATATCAGTTTTGAAACCAACCAGGAAGACTTGCCCTGGGGTTTGCCCAAGTTGGAAGGTAATTTCAACGGCGTCCTGACCGTTCTGGATGGAAAAGCAAAACTGCGCGGCGGTTTGTACATCGCCGATGGCATCTGGTTCCGCGACATCGAAGGCATCACCCGCCAGAAAGGCGCCTTGTTCGACCTGAGTGTGGGCGGCAATTATTATTTCTCCGACAACATCGGCGCATTTTTGGACGTCAATAATATCCTGAATAACAAACGCCAGCGCTGGTTTAATTACCCGATGGTCGGGCTCAATTTCCTGGCAGGCATCACGGCCCGGTTTTAGGTGAGAGGGGTGAGAGAGGGCGCGTCTCACCCCTCTCACCCCTCTCACCCTCTCACCCTCTCACCCTTCCTCTCTCACATGAAAGCAACAAGCATCTCTTCGCATGAAAAATCCTTCCGCGACAGCGGGATCGATGCTTTCGGCAAAAAATTTATACTGACTCCCGAAACGGTGAGCATTCCCGGCGAAAGCAGCAAACTGACCTTGCTCGATTGCCGCCGCGACAACTCCGACGATTCCTTTTATTACAAAGAAATTGTGCCCAAAAAACGGATCGTGCTGCACTTTACCGCCGGCTACCTGAAAGGGGATATTGCCACCCTGACCACGCCCTATTACCACGTCTCGGTGCCATTCATCATAGCCCGTTCGGGTGATATTTACAACCCCTGGGCTTCGAAATACTGGTCGTACCACCTCGGCGCCGATGCCGTGGGCGGGAATACGGAAATGAGCAACAGCAGCATCGGTATCGAAATATCCAACATCGGCTTTTTGGTGAAAAACGGCAAAAACTTCCACACCATTTACAGCAACGACGACGTTTATTGCACGCAGGCCGAAACGGCCTACTACACGGAGATTCCGGCCTATCGCGGACAGAAGTATTACGCCACCTTCACGAACGCGCAGTACAATTCCCTGATCCTGCTTTTGCGTTACCTGACTGCCCGGTTTAACATTCCACGCACTTTCCTGCCCACCGATAAAATGTACGACACCTTTCCTTCCGCGAAGGCGGCAGCCGATTTTTCAGGCATTTGTTCCCACGTCAATTTTCGCCCCACGGGCAAATGGGACATCGGCCCGGCGTTCAACTGGAAAAAAGTGACGTTCGGGGTGTGGAAAAAATAGTTTCCTTCATCTTCCAAATCCAGATCCAATGCGTACCATCATCCTGCTTACCGGTTTAATCCTCTTCCTTATTTCAAATCTCCGGTCCCAACCGGCTTCCTGGTCGCCGCGCGGCGTGGGCGGCGGCGGGGCATTGTTCTCTCCGTCCATCAATCCGGCCAACAACAACGAATACTTCGTAGCTTGCGACCTTTCTGCCGTATTTCTATACAACGGATTACGGCGAACACTATAACGTCTTGCATTTCAACGGGTTGCAGGGTGGGCATAACTCGAAGGTCTGTTACACCACAACACCGGGGCTGCTCTATTGCATCCGTTATGCCAACGACCAGGTGCTCCCGGTGAAAAGTACCGACGGCGGCCTCTCCTGGGACCCGCTTCCGGGCAATCCCGACGATTACGAGGAGACGTTCAGCATCTGGGCGGATTATAACAATCCCAGCCGGGTAGTGATCGCTTATTACGGCCAGATCTATTTCAGCAGTAACGGCGGCAACACCTTTGCACCCATCCATACAGCCGTTTCAAACGGCTCGGGTTGCCTGATCGGCGGCGCTTTTTTCAGCGGTAACAACATTTACCTCGGCACCAACGACGGCGTGCTGGTGTCAGCCAACGGCGGCGCTAATTGGACAACCGCCGCCATTGCCGGTTTGCCCGCCAATGAGCGTATCTTTTCCTTTGCAGCGGCAAAATCGGGCAATACCACGCGTTTTTTCTGTCTGACGGGTGATGCGGGTGACGTGTACGTGGGGTTGCCGGGGTCCGATTACTGGGATTTTATGAAAGGTGTTTATTCCTGCGATTACGGCGCCGGCAACTGGGTTCCGCGCCTGAACGGCATCACCGCCGGTACGGATTTTCCGATGTTTGTCGATATGGCGGAAAACGACATCAACACCGCTTACCTCGCCGGCAGCAACAGCAGCAGCGTGCCGGTCATGTTCAAAACCACCAACGGCGGCGGTCTCTGGACCAATACCTTCCTGACCACCAACAACCAGAATATCGCCACCGGCTGGAGTGGCCAGGGCGGCGACCGCGGCTGGTCGTACGGAGAATGCCCTTTCGGTTTCGACGTGGCGGCCAACAACGCCGGTAAAATCATTTTCGGCGACTACGGTTTTGTGCACAAAAGCTCCGACGGCGGCCTGAGCTGGCAACAGGCCTACGTCGATCCCGGCGACCAACATCCTGTTTTTCAGCCTACTCCACCCAAAAAAACGTACCACAGCGCCGGTCTCGAAAACACCACCTGCTGGCAAGTGCATTGGGCGAATGCCAATACGATGTTCGCCGCTTATTCGGACATCAAAGGCATCCGCAGCACCGACGGCGGCCAGACCTGGTCGTTTAATTACACCGGCCTGAATGCCAACTCGACCTACCGGATCGCGCAACACCCGAACGGTACTTGTACGCAGCCACCAGCAACGTACACGATATGTACCAAAGCACACGTTTGCAAGACAACCTGCTCGACAATGCCGACGCCGAAGGAAAATTGCTTTTTTCGACGGACAACGGCGCTGCCTGGCAATTGCTGCACAACTTCGGCCACCCGGTGTTCTGGGTTGCCCTCGATCCGAACGATCCCAATCGCGCCTATGCCAGTGTGATTCATTACAACAACGGCGCCGGCGTCGGCGGGGTGTACCGCTGCGACAACCTGCTCGCACCCGGCGGCTCCACCTGGACTTTACTTCCCGACCCGCCGCGCACGCAAAAACACCCGGCCGCTCTCGTCGCGCTCAACGACGGCAAACTCGTGGCCACCTATTCCGGACGCCGCAACGCTTCCGGCGTTTTTACCAATAGTTCCGGCGTATTCCTCTACAACCCGGCGGGAAATACCTGGTCCGACGTCTCGGACCCCGGCATGTATTACTGGACCAAAGACCGTCGTAGCGCCTAACGACCCGGCACAAAACACCTGGTATACCTGCGTATTCAGCGGCTGGGGTGGCCCTCCCAACGGCATCGGCGGCTTGTACCGCAGCACCAATCGCGGCCAATCCTGGACCAAACTGACCGGTTCACAATTCGACCGCGTGACGTCGATCACTTTTAACCCGTTGAATAACAAGCAGATATACCTCACTACCGAGCAACAGGGCCTTTGGATGACCAACGACATTACCGGGACCAATCCGGTTTTTACACCGGTGCAGAGTTATGACTACCGCCAGCCCGAACGGGTATTTTTTAATCCTTATAACACGTCCGAAATCTGGGTGAGCAGTTTTGGCAACGGCATGCGGATGGGCAGCCTGGTGGCCACGGGTACGCACGATGTGGCGTCGGAAAATACCCTGGAGATTTTTCCGAATCCGGCAAGAGATGTGGTGACGGTGCGGAGTGAAACGGAAGGGGAAGTGCGCGTGTATGATGCGGCAGGGCGGCTCGTGCGGACTTATCCGGTGGTTATAGGTAGCAATGAGTTGAATATCAGCGACCTGCCTACGGGGGTGTATGTGTTTCGGTTGAACGGAAGGGTGGGGAAGTGGGTGAAGGAGTAACAATAACGGAATTGCAACTAACGAGGCCGGATACTTATCTTTGTGCAACTATTCATTAAAAAAAAGGAGGTGTGCCTTGATCGACTTAGCCGAACGCAAACTCGAACTCATTCAGGAAGTCTCGCAAATCCAGGACGAACAGGATTTTGCACAATTGGAAGAGACCCTGCGCAAAATCCGGGAGCGGCAAGAGCGGCTTCAGAAATACCGCAAGCAAATACCTCAAAAATTTGACCCGGAAGCCGTAAAACTCAAGAGAGGTTACAAAGGGCATGATAAAGAGGAATTTATGCGCCTCGTTAAGGAAATCAATGTCCAGGAACCTGTTGAAGAACTGCTTGCAATGCTGACCAAATGACTTACCTGTTTGATACCAACATCGTCGTTCACTACCTGCGGGAATCAGCGGTAATGCATCGTGTTGAGCAGATATTCAATCCTTTTGACACTGCCCATGAAATCTGGATATGTGTAGTATCTATCGGAGAATTGAAGTCAATCTTAATGCCCATCCAAATGGGGGCTAAGCGGCACCTTCACAACAATGGATTTCGCTTCACTCGATATCCTCCTTCCCGAAAGTTGAGTAAGGTCGGAAGACATACTCAATCGTTATGCAGAAATAGACGCTTTCAGCCAGGGCAAACTCCTCTCCAAACCCTTGAACCTCACTGCTCGGAACATGGGCAAAAATGACCTTTGGATTGCTGCTACTTCCTCCATTCTTGGTGCAACATTACTTACTACAGATTCTGACTTCGATCACTTGAATGGAGTGTTTTGAATGTGTGGCAAATAGTTAGTGCCCTGTTTCTTCTTCCTTCGAAAATACTCCTGCACGATCCCAAGTGCCGCGACTTGAGCCGCCGCCTTTACCGGTCGCAGGGGCGCCGTCGAATTCCAGCAGGTGATGGAGGGAAATGCCTATGAGACAGTTTTTACTTACATTTGCATTAAATCCATCGCAGAGCATGACACAGTTCAATAGAATTACGTTCAACCCCAATGTTATGGGTGGTAAACCCTGCATCCGGGGCATGCGCGTTACTGTCGGCACCATTGTAGGTCTGCTGGCAAGCGGCCATGACATTGAAAAGGTATTGGCGACACCACTTACCTGGAAAAAGAAGATATTTTAGAAGCACTTGCTTTCGCGGCCTGGCGGGTTGAAGAACGTGAAATGCCGATGCCTGCCCAATGAAGATTCTGATTGACATGAATCTATCGCCTGACTGGTTTCTTACTGCAAGGCCGAAGGTTGGGAAGCGTTACATTGGTCAGAATTGGTGATGTGAACTGGAGGAGGTTTTTGACTGGGCGGCCCCAACATAAATTAGGAGTGGAGGCCAGCAAAACGCTTCCGGCAATACAAACCGGAATCTGGCTGTGGGCAATCCGCTTGTGTTGCGCGTGATAAGCCAAGAAATATTGCCAGCGCAAGAAGCCGTACTGCATCCTCGAAATCTTTGAAGGAAGATTGCAAAGCATCCGAGACAACGGCGCCGTCAATCCCAGTCAAGGGAAACAAGTTTGGACAAGTCGGCCAGGGTTTGAATTACGTCAGTGCTGGGGAGATAGTCGCAAGATGTAGGTGATGTTGCAAAAGAAACGCTGGCGTACAATTCAATTTCAATGGTCGGCATTTTGCATAAGCGTTTGGCATCTTTGTCGAAAGGCGCAAGTACGGGCGGCGAGATAATCCAACAGACGTTGGTGTCCCACGAAAACTTTATCCATTGGCGGTATGCTTTTTCAGGAGTTCGTCGGCCATACAAAGACTTGTAATCAAATCCGCCGGAAGCGAGACGTTGCCGTGATTTGTCCGCGAGGCCGCCCGGAGATTTCGGTTTGCACAATTTCAGGTTCTGTTCCGAAGTGACCATTGCAACTTTCACGCCTGACTCCCGAAAGAGCCGCAGCAGCGGTTCCAGAAGTTTGAAATCTTGTTGATTGAGTTGAACATTGACGGTCATAGCGAAATTGATGCGGTTGCACACAAAATAGAATTACAGGCCGAATGACAAAAAGAACATACCGGACAGAATACTCTTTCGAAAATTATCAATCTTTCTCATCTTCCTCGTTTGTGTTCCTTCGAATACTCCTGTGCGATCCGGTGCCGATGGCGCCGGACGCGCCGCCTTTACCGGTCACCGGGGTCGCCGTCGGACTCGAACAGAACGGCGGAAGGACACATTTCGTTGAGGAAGGTGACGAGGCGGAGAGGGAGAGTGTTTTCA
>JADJOD010000028.1 GCA_016713985.1 Lewinellaceae bacterium
GAAGAATTGGACGCTTACGAATATGCGTTTATGCGTGAAGAAGACGAAAGAGCGAGGTTAGATAAGGCTGAGCAAAAAGGAGTACATGAAACAAAAAGAGACGCAGTTTTAGGGCTTCATAATAATGAAATTCCCATTTCAATTATTGCGATTTCGCTAAAACTAACTGAAATTGAAGTAAAGGAAATCATAGAGTATTGGAAAAATAAATAAACGCCCATCTAACGCTTCCCTGCCAACCGCTCGCTAAACGCGGCGGTTTGCCAGGAAAGCCAACGTTGGGCAAAAAAATAAAACAAAATATTTTAAAAGTGCGCGCAAAAACCCCTAACTTTGCGGTAAAATATCATTTGCCATGCAATTTGCGGACATAAAAAACGACATCGCCTTTCGCAAGATTTTTGGAAACGAGCAGAAAACGGCTCCGCTCATCTCGTTTTTAAACGCTGCACTGGAGTTAGAAGGGGATCACCAGGTGGTCAGTGTCACCATTGCTAACCCATACCAGTTCCCGCGCATCGCAGGAGAGAAGGCGACCATTTTGGACGTTCGGGCAACCGACCAATCGGGAAGAAAGTTCGTGGTGGCAATGCAGGTGGCTGACCAAACTGGCTTCGACAAGCGGGTACAATATTACATCTCTCGGGACTACTCCATGCAAATAGACAAAGGAGAAGACTACCCACTTCTGCATCCTGCATACTTTATAGGGATTCTGGATTTTCCTTTTGGTACTGATACTGACTACCACACCCGGCACTTGATAATGAACAAGGTGACCAACGAGCATTTGATGAAAGATATTCAGTTTTCATTCATCGAATTGCCCAAGTTCACAAAAGAGATGACTGAGTTGGAAAGCCCAATTGACAAGTGGACCTATTTCATCAAGCATTCAGAAGAATTACATGTTATACCTGATTTTGCCAATGAGGATGAGGGGTTAAAAACTGCCTTTTTAGAAGCAGATAAATACCAATGGAGCAAGGAAGAGTTGAAGGCTTATGATAATGTTACAATTAAGGAGCAGGATGAGCGGGGAGAAAGAGAAAAAGCAACACAAAGAGCAATTGAAGAAAGAGAAACAATGGCCGTCATTGAGATGTATAAAGACAATGTTCCTTCAAACAAAATAGCAATATATCTTAACCTCTCGGAGAATAGAGTGATACAAATCATTGATAGTCATAAGGATAAATAGAAGTCGCCCAACTATGCATAGTCGGCGATAGCCGACTAAACGCGGCTACCGCGCCCATGCCCCATGCGCAGGGCGGTGTCCATATTGGGTATAAATGGCCTGCTTGAGCGGCTGAAAACCACTTTTTTCGATATTTTGACTCCGGGGCGCACCATGGAGCGGCACAACCGGAGATTAGTAGTGGAAAACCCTGGCGTGTTGTGGCGCAGCACGGCGGTTCGGGCGGTGGGGTGCGCGGCTTGAGTGGAGCAGGGGGGGCTTTTTTTCACAGTCTGCGTTAGCTGCAAGCATATAGAACAAAAAAAAGTCATAGTATATGGCTAAACTAAATACTATTCCAATAATAGAATTCAAAACAGCTGAAACATTTGAAACTTGGCTCGTAGAGAATTACGATAACTCAAATGGGATTTGGCTCAAAATATTCAAGAAAAATTCCGGGGAAAAGACCATTAGCTATGCAGAAGCACTTGATGTAGCGCTTTGCTACGGGTGGATTGATGGTCAAAAACAAGCATTTGACGAACAAGCATGGCTGCAAAAATTTTGTCCCAGAAGAGAAAAAAGTATTTGGTCCAAAATAAATATTGGACATGTCGAAAGATTGATCAATGAAGGAAGAATGAGACCCGCAGGCTTAAAATCTATCGAAAAAGCCAAAGCAAACGGTAGTTGGGAAAAGGCGTACGATTCCCCAAGAAAAATGACTATGCCTGAAGATTTTCTAAAAGAGCTTAGCAAAAACAAAAAAGCAGAAGCGTTTTTTATGGGTCTCAATAAGACCAATCTTTTCTCCATTGGATTTCGCCTTCAGACCGCAAAAAAACAGGAGACAAGAGAGAAGCGTATGAAAGAAATTATTGAAATGCTGGCAAAAGGTGAGAAATTCCAGTAAATAAATCAACTGAGTGGCGACAATTATTTGGAAAATAATAGCCGCTAACCAAGTGCTGCCGACGAGTTTCCCTAAACGTTGCTCCCCCCTGTTTGTGGTCATTGAAGAGGGAATAACTATAAAAAATTACAATAATAACAACTTTAAAATCCGAGCATGAATTTTTCAAAGTTAGTACCAAGCGTATTTTATATCGACATTACAGACGGGTTTAAATTATTTGTCAATTGTTTGAAATTTACAATTGAACATCAAGATTTAACCGCATCACAACCATATTGTGTACTAGGTAAGGATGGAATAAGAATTATGGTATTTCAAGACGAACAATTAGCCAATTCCATTCGGCCTGTTCGCAACTCCGCGGGAAGAGATGATTGGCCAGGACAGCATGGTACGGGTGATCGTGGTATTTACATTTCTCGTTTTTTTCGTTTGTTTAGTTAAACAGTAATGAACAGGCTTGAACAATGTCAAGTAAAATGCTTTCCATCTTAACTTATCTCATCATTGCCGGAATGTTGATTTTGCTGGTCTTCATGTCATTGGAGACCAAATCAGGGGGAGATGCAGCCACCAGAGGCTTAGGCAAATACTTTATATTGCTGCCTGTTGCGGCAATTGTCTTTCTGGTGATATTCAATCTGCCGGCAAATAACTGGATTAAATACCTTGGACTCACTATTGGGCTTTTGTGTTTTGCCGCCTTTGTCGTCCTTTTGCTCGCTTTGTCGGGGTCAAGTTTGGTATTTCAGGATACCAGACAACCATTTACGCCGCATTATAACGACCCGGTTTTGAGAGAATTGTTTGATGCCTTTCGAAATGGCAAAGTACGGAAATGGAAATCTTTATTGCAGTCGCATCCTGAGCACCTTCAGGACAAACAGTTGTTGTACGATATTTTGTATGATGCCAAAGATGGCAGTAATTCGAATGCACACAAACTCAATGCGTTAAAATATATGCTTGATTCTGGCGCAAAGCTTGACTCCAACCATTGCTATACATTTTCTACCTTGGCTTATTGCGGCAAGGCCGACTTCACAGAATTGCTTTTACAACATGGAGCGGATCCTAATTGCAATCCATCGCCATCACAAACAGTTCTTTTATATTGCATTGATGGTCAGGCGGTAAAAATTATTGAGTTGTTGATAAAGTATGGAGCCGACGTCAATGCAATAACATATAACGAACAACGCCATTTGGTTTTTGGTTCCTGACAATTTTGAGTGTTTTTTTCGCCCAACACTTTTTTCATTTAGCACGACCAGGACAACCTTACCCCCCTTTTATATGCAGTATATGGGGCAGTGGCCCTGTTGCGAAATCTTGCTAAAAAACGGCGCCAACCCAAACTATAAGAATAAAGACGGCATCAGCATTAAAGATTATATTCTCCAAAAAATCTGAAAACCCGGAAGGCGATGGCTATTACAAGAACCCAGATTTCTTGCACTTGGTGGAGATAATTAAACAGTACCAATAACAGCCTGAAACCGCAGCTTTGATAAATAAAAATCCACGAACAGTCGCTTTCGGAAGCAGCACAGCGGTTCGGGCGATGGGATGTGCGGCTTTAGCGGAGCGGGGGGTGCTTTTTTTCATAGTCTTCGTTCTCGGAAATCAAATAAGAATAAATATGATAAAAATAATTCCTGAAAAGTATAGAGAATCATTATCTATTATGCTGATACAAAAATGATAATCATTACATAGGCCTCTTGCAAAAAAAGGTATAGCCTATCTTTACCACCAGATTCGTTATAACACAAAACTGCATTCATGCCCCGTCTGTTATCGCTCGTATTCGTTTGCGCCGGTTTCCTGTTTTGTCCCGGCGCCCTGTTTGCCCAATGGGAAGAAGTCCCCAGTTATGAATGGCGCGAGGCTATTCAAATCGATAGGTTCCAAAACCGGAGTTTTATGGTAAACGACCTGGGTGTCTTGTACCGGTCCGACAACCACGGCCTGCGCTGGAAAGCCCTGCAGCCCGGAGGTTCGACGCTGGATGAAGTGGAAGCGTTTGCCGGCGCCGGTCAGGTGTTTCTGGTTTATTGCGCGTCGGGAAACATCTGGCGCAGCGAAGACCTGGGCGACAGTTGGACCCTGTTAATCAAGATCTTCCCTCCCTTGCCGGGCTATACCAGCAGCTTTGTGGCAGCGGGCGGGCAGTTTTTTCTGTCTCATTCCTCCGCTGTGAACAGGTTAGATGCCGTTACGGGGCAACTGACAAACGTACTCAGCATTCCCAATAGCCATATTAATCTGGCCGTTAGCGGAAACGAGATTTGGGCGACCGGATTTAGTGGAGCGCCGCGTATGTCGCCCGACCTGGGACAAACCTGGATCAGTTATCCCAATTTGAATCCGATCGAACTTGGTTTTCAGGGGTGATACCGTTTGGGCGCTCCAATACTATTCCAATAACCATCATATTGCCTGTTTTTTAAAAAGTGATCCGACACAACAACTCACCGAGATTTCTTTACCCGCCGATGCCGTGTCCAATGGATGGAACAGGTTGTCGGTTACCGGTGGCAAATTGTATTACAGTTACGTGGGCCGTGCTGCGGCGTACGATCCTGCCAATCAAAGCTGGCAGCTTACAATACCATTCTGGAAAAACGAGCGCATAAGTAAAATTTGGTCGGACGGCAGTTTTCTGTTTGCACTGACAACAATAGGCCCGGCCCGGCAAAATCCGGTGACCGGCAGCTGGAGCCTTTGCAATACCGGGATGCTTCACTCGCCCATTGATCCTCCGCTGTTTATGAACACGGGCCGGCATTTGTTCATGTACGACGATTTTGACTTGGGCGGCCAGGGAGGTGTGTTGTTGCCCGGGCCCTCACCGGTATGGGTGACGCCGATGCGTTTGTTTGGCCTCAGTATCAGCCAAACGGATAGCGGTTACTATGCCTGGGATGATTCCTCGCGCTTCTGGCGTTCCGACGCGCAACTGAGCGAGTGGACCTATGTAGGCACAGGGCCAACCTTGTGGGCTCCCGACTATTATGGCCAGGTATTCGGCTCCGGTGATACGTTGTATGCCTGCCGCTCCGACGCGCGTTTGTTGCGCAGCACCGACGGCGGCGTCAACTGGACCCATTATTGCGGGCTACCGGACGAAAGTAACTGGGAGCGACTGCTGCTGATCAACGGCACGCAGGTGTTCTACATCGACGAGTTTAAACAAGTGAAATACCTGAGTACAAAATACAGCCAGGGTTCGTGGTACGATCAGGGAAAGGTGACCGGTGTCCGTCGCTGGCTGGATATGTTGGGCTCGACCCTGTACTCGCATTCTTCCGGAAAAATCAGCGTATCCGGTGATATGGGGTTCACCTGGACGGACTGGGATCTGGTGGATAAATCCGGCACAATAATTCCAAATTCGTATTCAGAAGTTTGCGAAGCCGGCGTATTCGTGATCGCTTCCAATACCGCCCCTCCGGGTCAGGTGTATCCGGGTTTGTTTTACGCCTCCGAAGTGGGTGATACTTTTGTGCGCTTGTCTTTCCCACCCTTCGATACCCTGCCGCTCGGTCCGGAGACCAACAAACTGAGCAGCATCAAATACGTCGACGGCTACCTGTATATCGGCATGTCGAAAGGCCAGATCTACCGCCAGGCCTTCGCAGCCCAACAGGCACACAGTTACAGCGGCGAAATGTGGCTGGACGAAAACGACAACGGCCTGCGGGAGCCCGACGAAAAACCCATGCCCAACGTGGTGGTGCGGCGCGGCAAATACCATTTCGGCGTCTCCGATGCGCAGGGGCGCTACACGATCCTCGACGACCCCGATCCCGACACCATCCGCGTGGCGGCGCCCTGGAAAAACTGGAAAATCACGCCGCGTTTACATCCCCACACGGCGCCCGCCGACAGTTTTGACTTTATCTTCCGGACGCCGAACTACCGCGATTTTTCGATCGGGCAAGCCCTGTTTCCCGTGCTGAAACCGGGACAACCTTCGTTTATGCAGCTGCATTGGAAAAACAAAAGTAAAGCCAACGACGCCACGATCCGCTGGGCGCCGCCGCTCGACCATGTTTCCATCATCGAATACCAGACGCCGCCGGATGCTTTTTCGGGCGACACGGCGATCTGGAACCTGCCCCAACAGCTGCCCTACAGCGATGGGGATATTTACATCGCCATAGAAACACATACCGATGAGCCTGCGGGCGCGCCGGTATTTTTTTGGGCGGAAATATCGCCGGTCACTCCCGACGACGCGCCGGAAGACAACGTTGATACCGCCACGGCAGTCGTGTATGCGTCCTTCGACCCCAACGATAAAACCGTGAAACCGGACGTGTACAACACCGCCGACCTCACCTTTAGCCGCCCGCTGACCTACACCGTGCGGTTTCAAAATACGGGCAACTACCCGGCGGCTTTTGTATACATTCGCGACACCCTCGATGCGGGCCTGGATTTGAATACCCTGGAAGTTTTGAGCGCGAGCCATCCGTACTGCTGGCGATTCATCGGCGACCGTGTGGTGGAGTTTTTGTTCGACCCCATCGACTTACCCGATTCGCTGCATAACGAGCCCGCCAGCCACGGGTTTATCAAGTACTCGATACGCCCCGACAGCCTGCTTCAATTGGGCGATCGGCTGCAGAACACGGCTTATATTTATTTCGATTTCAACGCACCCGTGCAAACGAATACCGTCGAAACGACCATTACTTTGCCACCTCCCGTGTCGACACGGCAGCCGGGGGCTGCGCTTTTGCACCTTAGTCCCAACCCGACCGGCGGCCTCGTGTGGGTGTTCGCGCCGGAGGGACTGGCAGGCCTGAGCATCCTTGACGCTACCGGGCGGCGGGTCATGGACGTAAAACTACCGGAAGTCAAACCTGTGGCGGGTTTACGGATTGACCTGGGACATTTACCGGCGGGCGTCTATTTCCTTCAGGGGCAGACCCTGAGGGGCGAGTCGTTGATGGGCAGGGTCGTGCGGCAATAAGCCCGCACCGGAACGAAGCATTGAACGCCGGGTTGGCAATTTTGGCCAGAGGATCTGATGTAATTGTCACGCCAATTCTTTCACCTGATTTTTCAAATGAAGAGTGGGCCTTGGGATCGTGCTGTACCTTGGCCGCAGGTCGGAGACATTGCGGCGGCGTTGCGCTTGGGCGAAGTGGGAAGGTGTGGAAGGCCTGGCGAGGCGAAAAAATGACCTCTCTGAGGTCATTACGAACCAATTTTCGGGAATTTAAAAAATGTGTACCCTTTCAAATAAAAAATTAAAAACCGTCGCCTGACCGAGTAGGGAGAGGTGAACTATAAAGTCCACCTCAGACCGCTCAAATAAATTCCGCCTCGTCAGGTCTTCCGCTCCTTCCCACTTCGCCCAAGCGCAGCGCCGCAGCAGTGTCTCCTACCTGCTAACATACGACGCGATCCTCCATTATACCGGTGTTCTCATGTTTATATTCCCACAAACCCGTCAAAATTCTCCTTATCAATCAACCTTGATTCACTGCTTGGGTATGCTTCCAGAAATGATTTCGGAAAACGGGCAGGCTTTTTGGATTGCCATTTGAACTCGAAAGCGTGCAGTTGCCCGCCGGCGTCTTCCACATAATCAATTTCCTGTTGCGTGGTGGTGCGCCAGAAGTAGGTATTGCAGAAATAGTCCGTGTATGCATTTCGTTTCATCCGCTCGGCCAGCAGGAAATTCTCCCAGAGCGCGCCCGTATCGGTGCGCAAGGTGAGCGGTGAGAAGTTTTTGATGATCGAGTTCCGGATGCCGTTGTCGAGGAAGTATATTTTCCTGCCTTTGCGGATTTCGTTGCGGGCGTTTCGGCTGAGGGAGGGAAGGCGGAACAGCACGAAGGATTGTTCGAGCAGGTCCACGTATTTTTCTACGGTGAGCGGGTCGGCGCCGATGAGTTGCGCCACTTCATTGTAACTGACTTCACTGCCGATTTGAAGCGCCAGTGCTTGCAGGAGTTTTACGAGCAGCGAAGGTTTTTTGATCTGGTCGAGGGTCAGCAAGTCCTTATACATCAGCCCGTCGCTGAGGTCGTTGAGGATTTTTTGCGCCTGCTGCGGTTCGTGCCGCACAACTTCCGGATAGAAACCGTACAACATCCGGTGTTCCAACAGCGAACGTTCGGCCAGGTAACCCTGATAGCCGCTCATCTCAACAAAGGAAAGCGGGTAAAGAGAGAATTCGAATTTCCTGCCCGTCAGACTTTCCTTGGTTTGCGAAGCAAGGTCGAGAGAGGAAGACCCCGTCACGAAGAGTTGTACCTGCGGCAGGTGATCGGTGAAGAGTTTGAGCATCAGTCCGGCGTTCGTGAAGCGCTGCGCTTCGTCGACCACAACCACTTCGTTTTGCCCGATGATGGTTTGCAGACGTGCCAGCGAAATATTGTCGAACAGCGAACGTGTTTCAGGGTCGTCGCCGGTTAACCAGAGTGTTTTTCGATCGAGGCTTTGGGTGATTTGGCGTACGAGGGTAGTCTTGCCTACCTGCCTGGGGCCCGTGACAATGATGGCTTTCCCCTTGCCCAACCATTGCCGGATATTTTGTTCCTGAGTCCGTAAAACCATCCTTTTTTGTGCAAAAATATACATTCCCTTGATTCAAATCGAAAAAAAAGGTCTTTATATTCGATTTGAATCTTTTGACAAACGGATTGAGCATTTACGCAACCACCCCGTACACCGTTACTTCTTTCGCCTTGTTTTTCAAGGACACTTCCCCGATTTTCAGGCACTTAAACCATGCGCCCGCCTTTTCGGCGGTTTCCTGCGTGACCAGTATCTGTCCGGGTTTGGCCAGGGCCTGGAGCCGCTGGGCGACGTTCACCACGTCGCCGATCACGGTAAAATCAAAACGCCGGAGCGTAGCGGAACCGACGTTGCCGGACACTACGTCGCCGGTATTGACGCCGATGGAAACCCTGGGCAAAAAGTCCGGCACGCCGGAGTCTTCGATGGTTTCAATACAGGCATTCACCGCCATGGCAGCGCGGATGGCGCGCGCGAGGTGATCTTTGTCCCTGAAAACCGCCAGCACAGCGTCGCCCATAAATTTGTCGATGTATCCGCCTTCCGCAATCACGGCTTTGACGATCACGTCGAAGTATTTGTTCAGGAGGTGCACCACCACGTCGGGTGGTTCCTGTTCCGAAATGGCTGTAAACCCGCAGATATCGATAAAAACGATGGTGGCTTCTACGGTTTCGTTGGCCAGCAGGGAGGATTCGTATTCCTTGCAGCACATGAATTGCAACACGCTGTTATTCACGTACATCTTCAGGATATTGTTTTCCTGGATCGCCTGAACGGTATCCCTGATCTGTTTGGCGGAAATCAGGGTTTTGAGCAGGGTACGCTCAAAGTCTTCAAAATCAAAGGGTTTGCAAATAAAATCAAAAGCGCCCCGGTTCATGGCTAAGCGGATGTTCTGCATATCGCCGTAGGCCGAAATGATCACCGTTTTGAGCAGCGGACTGGCTTCGCCGATTTTTTCCAGCAACGTCAGTCCGTCCATTTCGGGCATGTTGATGTCGCTGAATACCATGTCGGTATCGGGGTTTTCCCGGAGTTTTACCAGGGCTTCCAGGCCGTTTTGTGCAAAAACAAACTCGTATTCCTGCTCCCGAATCTGGCGGCGGTACTTCTGGCGGATCAGTTGCACCACATCGTCTTCGTCGTCCACGACCAGTATCTTGTGCTTGGCATTCATGGCAAGTTGCTTAATTTTTGTTTGAGGGCGCTGAAATCCAGCGGTTTATGCAAAAAATCATTGGCGCCGAGTCGCATGGCTTCTTCGTGTTTTTCGGGGTCGCCGTACGCTGTGATCATCACAATAAACGGCGGCGGTTCTGGGGTATTTTCCCGGATACGGCCCAACAGTTCGAGGCCGCTCATTCCCGGCATGTTGATGTCGGAAAGGATCAATACGGCCTCCGAAGGATGTTCCGTGAGAAAGTTCAAAGCTTCTTCACCCGAATAACAAAAAGCGAACGAAAAAGCGCCTTCGCGGATTTCGCGGCGGAAGCGTTGTTCGAATAAGGCCTTGATGTCCTGTTCGTCGTCTACAACTAAAATTTTCATGTGTCAGCATTTTTTAAACGTCAGCCCGGCAGCCGGATAATAAACTCCGTGCCCTCCCCTTCCCTGCTTTCTAATTTCATTGTTCCGCCGTGTCCTTTTGTCACAATATCATACGCCAGCGAAAGGCCGAGGCCCGTGCCCTGCCCGGTGGGTTTGGTGGTGAAAAACGGCTGGAATATTTTTTCTTTTACGCTGTCGGGGATACCCGTGCCATTGTCTTTGATACGAATTTCAACCATTTCCGGGCTAATCCGTCGGGAAGATACTGTGACTTTCGGTTCGTATCCTGCCAGGTTTTGATTTTTCTTTTGTGCCACGGCGTAAAACGCATTATTGATCAAATTGAGCAACACACGGCCCATATCCTGCGGAATCACATTTACCATCCCGATGGCCGGGTCGAAATTGGTGATCATCGTGGCGTTAAAGTTCGGGTCTTTTGCCCGCAAGCCGTGATAACTCAACCGCAAATACTCGTCGGCCAAAGTGTTTAAATCGGTGGATTCTTTTGTACCGGTGCTGGTACGGGCATGTTGGAGCATGCCGCTGACAATGCCGGCGGCGCGTTTGCCGTGGTGGTTGATTTTTTGCTGGTTTTGGGCCAAATCTGTCAACAATTCATCCATATACGCTTTGCCTTTTTCCGGGATGCCGATTTTGTCTATCTCCTCTTTTATTTCATTTGCCAAATCCACGCTCAATTCCGAGAAGTTATTGACAAAGTTCAGCGGATTCTGGATTTCATGGGCGATGCCGGCGGTGAGCTCGCCGAGAGAGGCGAGTTTTTCGGATTGGATGAGTTGGGCTTGGGTAGATTTCAGGGTTTCGAGAGAAGATTGCAGTTGAATTTTTTGGGTTTCAATTTCTTCTTTTTGTGTTTGTAGCAGTGCGTTTGCCCTTTGTTTTTGTTGGTTGTTGCGATAAAGAACAAATGCCAGCAAAAGCACCCCACCGAGGACAGCCAGCAGGGAATAAATCTTGACTTTACTTTTAAAAGCAGCCTGAGCGGCTTCTGCTGCTTGCTGTTTTAGTTGTTGACGCCTTTCTTCTCTGTGCGTCAGGTTTTGTACTTCCCGCACTTTTTCAGCCCCCGACACGCTGTCCCGTGCGGCTATGGCGAGGTCGTTGTAAAATAATGCCTTTTCAAAATTGCCCAGATTTTCATATACTGATCGCAGTAATCCTGCGGAATTTTGCATCACCTCGAAACCTTTTATTTTTTTGGCGCCCTCGTATGCTTGTGCGGCGTAATAAATGGCTGAATCTGGTTGGTTGTTTTTTTGATAAAACTTAGATAATGCCGTCTGGCTTTCCTGCACGGAACTCAGGTAATTCAATTCTATACCCTTATTGAGTGCAAGGCGATAAAAACGAATAGCCTCAATGGGCTGCTTCAATTCGCTGTGAATATTGCCCAGCAAATTGCAAATCGAGCAGTAAAAAAAAGCCCCTACATCGGGTTTTTCCAAAATCCTTTGATAGCTAATACGAGCATAGTGCATGGCCGAATCCAATTGCCCCATTTTATGGAAAATCTGCCCCAATCGCATGGGGCCAGCCGGATAGCCCCGTTCGTCCAGGAGTACTCCATTCTGTATCGCTTTTTCATAGCCCGAAAATGACCTGCAAGAGTAGTCAAGTGCATTGGCCAGGTCTCCCTGCGCTTCGTAATTCTCACTGATAAATGCTAATGCCATCGTGGTGTCGCCCTTCGTTTCTCGCATATATTGCAAGACTTCCTGGTGCATTTCTATGGATTTGACCGGTTCGCCAATATGGCTGTACGTAAAACCGAGGGTTAATAATGCGCCCATTATCCTGTCTTTGTGGTCAATCTTCCGTGCTATTTTGAGGCTCTCCCTTAATTCATGAACAGCCCTGTCAGGATTGACATATTGATAGCCGATGCCTAAATACATGTGCAGATCATATTTTACGGTATCCGCAGTGGCTTTTGCCAATAATTGCGTCAGGCTGTCAATTTGGTGTTGGGAAAGGCCATATTGCCCCGACATCGACAAACCCAGGAGGGAGCAGACCAGGAGCAAAATCGTTTTTTTCATGTCAGAGTTTTAGGGTACCAGATAAAAAGTAAGCCCTGGGCTGAATACCCAAGGTATAAAAAACCACATCGGGATTTGCCGCCCGTTTTTCAGGCGTGAAGAGTTCCACATCAAATGTTTCAAAAGGTAAGCCGCTGGTTGTCGGCGCTGACCAGGACATTATTCCATATTTATCGAAAATATTGTTGATGCTCGCCTGCAAATGGATTTTATTGGAAATCGCATATCCCAGCGTGCAATCAAATTGGCTAAATGCTGGTAAATAAAAGGTCTCGCTGGTATTTGCCGCCCTTTTGCCCATGCGGAACCAATTAAGGTTGATAAACCATTTATTGTGGCTATAAGCCGGTGTAATATTGAAAATGAAAGGAGGGGCTGCGCTGCTTATTTTTTTATTGGAGCGGTCAATCAGGGTATCATCTGCGGGGCCGTTCTGCCGGACATCGTAAAACTGGTATTTGTCGGCGGTGAACTGCTGAACCATTGCATTCGCCCTGATACTCCATCTTTCGTTGAATACGTAATTGCCCTCTGCTTCGATGCCAATGGCATGTGTTTTATTGTAGATTTTTGGGGTGGCATAAAAGGTTGGCAAAGGGCCGTCGTTTTGCCCCCGGCCTATTTGCGGCACTTTGTCTAAGGCACTATAAAATGGCGTGATGAACAAGTTGTTTTTACCTTTGGATACTTTTATGCCCAGTTCCAGCTGAACGGTTCGTTGCGCCTCTATATCAAAAACCTTGCTGTTGTCGTAAAAGAAATTAAAATCCGGGGTCTTACTCCCCTGCGAGTACCGGGCATAAAAAGCCAGGCCGTTGTTAATTTTATAATTGACCCCTCCGGAAAAAGAAAAGGTGTTCAATGGGCTGTCATAATGGACATAATCACCGAGGGTATAAGAATTGTTGTCGTATAAGGTGGTGGAATCTCCATCCACCCCGCCAAGGCTAGTAAGGAGACCGCCGGATCTGACAAGATTGCCTTTTACATGGTAATTTTCATAACGTGCGCCCCAATCTACGTTGAGATGCTCAGTGACGTCCCAATTATGCCCAAAGAAAAAAGCGGTTTGGTTTACCGTCGCTTCATTGTGAAACAAGCCGCCAACACCGTATGCGGATATGCCGTTTTGGTCCGTATAATGATAGGTTTGCGGGTTGTCCACGAATGCAGGAATAAAATCTATGGCGACCAATTGTGGTTTGTCCTCTATGGTGCCATAGCTGTTTGCAGCGGGTGGCGTCAGGTAATATTTGAGCCAGGTGGTGGCATGAAATATACCCGCCGTAAACCCCATGTTTTCCAACTGTTTTTTGACGGTAAATTGGTTCACCATATCTTTCATGGTTCCCCTTTCGTAAGATATGGGGTTGTAGAAAACCGAATTGGGCTGCACTTCCGAGCCGGGTAAGTTCAGGTTTGCATTAAACCTAAATGGGAAGTTGGGATTGTCAACATCGAATTCCTGCGTTACGCTGCCGTAGCTTTGATTCGTTTTGGGGTTATAAAAATTATACGTCCCAAATTGTCCCAATAAGCCATTAATCGCATAAAATAAGAATTTATCCACGGAAAACGGATATACAATAAAAGAAGAGTTACTAAATACAGATTTATCAGAATACCGGAACGCGTTTTGCAGCTTCCAGCCATTGCCAAAGCGGTGTTCCCAGTTAAATCCCGGTGAAAAATCCTTGTATAAGTTAAGGTTTTTGGAATCGTAAACGATATCCGTTAAACCCAAAATGGAAGCCGGATAATTAAGCGTCACATCCGGGTTCAAGGTAGAACTCGAAGTGGTAAAATTGCCGGCGGGCCTTGGTTCATCAAAGTTGACAGAAGGCGTGGACTCAAACTGCACGGTACGGTCGTGCAGGTATTTCAGGTTCAACTGGAAGTACCCTTGTTTATATTTTTTAACGAGGTTGGTCTTTACCTGCCCGCCCCGACTCAATGGATAACCGGGGTATTTGGCGCCATTGGCATGACGGTAGTGACCGCTCACAAAGTAGGTTAGGCTGCTGTCTTTTTTGCTCAAGGGGCCTCCAAACCCAACCTCCAAACGATAATAGGGGTTCTTGCCATCGCCTTCCAAGCCAACACGGGTGCGCACCTCGCCATCAAAAGTACCGCTGCCCGTTTTTGAGATATAATTGAAAATACCGCCCGGCGCGTTCACGCCCAGGATGGAAGCCGTACCGCCTCGTACCGCCTCGATGCGCCCGATGCTCACATCGGCCCTCAAAAAAGCATCGGGACTGAACTGCCCCGCAGCAGGGATAATGGGCAGACCGTCCTCCTGCATCGAAACATAATAATATGCCTCACCGAGTACCATGCCCCGCACCACGACGCTATTATAAATCTCGCCGCGTGTCGTATTGGTGAATACCCCCGGCACTTGCCGGAGCAACTCGACGGCACTGTTTGACACGATGCGGTCCAAGGCTTTGCTGTCAATCGTGGTGATGGCGATGGACGATTCTATGCGTTTCCGGCGGTCAAAAACCCCGGTCACGATAACCTCGTCGAGTTCATGGATATCCTCCTCCAGTTGGAGGCGGATGCTTGCAGGGTGGTGGTGGTCGCTACCAACTACCACTTCTTTTGATAAATACCCGATAAAGGAAACGATGATGATGGCGGGCTCCTCCTCAATTTTTAAGGAAAATGCCCCTTCGGCATTGGTTACTGTGCCGTTTTGTCCGCCCTTCACCAACACGGTTGCGCCAATGATGGGCATGTTTTCATGGTCCACTACTGTGCCATTTAATATTTGGCCTTGCGCATATAAATTGGTACTGGGCAATTGAATGATAAACAAAAACAAAGGATGGAGCAGTTGTATAAATTTTTCATTGTTTCAATCAGGTTTAATAGTTTCGGAAGAAGAAATTGATGTTTGCAGTGCTTCCGGGCGCTGCTTAGTTGTCATTTTTTTATATTGCAAAGTTCTTCTGTCGCTTCTTCTTCCCACAATCGCACATTTGCGTCTTTTCCGCCGCCTGCCCCGGCTCGAAATACCCCCCAAACGTGTCATTTTCACCTCAGCCGGATTGCGCTACCTTCGCCCGGAAATAGTATTCAGGTCATTCATATTGATATGGGGAACATGCGGCTGCCGCTGATGGAAGCGAAAAGTGGTGGCGGCGGAATTGGTGATGTATATGTTGGGCCGATAAAACTGAAAAATGAAAGCATCATGGAAAAAACAACCTTGACCGTCCTGATTTACGAAGACCGCCCCGACCTGCGGGCCAGCCTCGAAATGCTGCTCGGCGGTCTGCCAGACCTGACGCTGGCCGGCGCTTTCCCCAACTGCAAGAACGTGGCGGAAGAGGTGCGCCGGCACGGCCCCGACGTGGTGTTGATGGACATCAACATGCCGGAGTACGACGGACTGTACGGCCTGCAAATCATCAAGGAAACGAGGCCGGAGACGGAGGTTATCATGTTCACGGTGTTCGAGGAGGAGGATAAAATCTTCGCCTCACTGGAGGCCGGGGCCAGCGGCTACCTGCTCAAGGATACCCCGCCGATGAAGCTGTACGAGGCTATCAAGGACGTGATTTTGGGCGGGGCACCCATGTCCCCGGGCATAGCAAGGCGGGTATTGGAGCGTTTCAAGAAGCCGGCGGCGGCGCACCGTCACAGCTTCCACCTTTCCAAAAGGGAAACCGAAATCCTTACCCTTTTGGTAAAGGGCTACACCTACAAGCGCATCTCTGCCGAGTGTTTCATTTCAATAGATACAGTTCGAGGGCACTTGAAAAACATTTATACGAAGTTACAAGTCAATTCCGGCACCGAAGCAGTGGCGGTGGCGCTACGGCATAAGATTGTAGGAGGGGAGTAGAGGGTTGTATGATTTAAAATTGAACATCAAAAAGGAACCACTCCTAGTTTAATTATCAGTCAAATGCGGAGGCAGTGGCTTCACCAGGCCCACCACCACGCCCTTTCAGCCTTCAGAGGCAGCCGCAGCGTGGTCTCCGTGCCTTCCATAGGGCTGCTGCGCAAGGAAAGTTGCCCGCCGGCCGCCGCTGCCCTTTGTGCCATGTTGTCCAGTCCGTTGCCCCGGCGCACGGTAGCGGTGTCGAAGCCGCAGCCGTTGTCCCGCACCTGCACCACCAGTTCATGGCCTTCTTTTTTAAAAATGACGGCTGCCTGGCTGGCTTGGCTGTGCTTGGCGAGGTTATTCAGCGCCTCCTTGAAGATACGTTGGAGGTGCTGCCGTGTCACCATGTTGAGGGTGGCGGTGTTGGGAAAATCGTCGGCATGGATGGAATATTGGATGTCCATTTTTTCAAAAACCTCCCCGGCGTAGCGACTTAACTGGCTGATGAGCAGGCCCAGGCCGCTATTTTTAGGGTTGATGTTCCAGACGATTTCCCGAAGGGCCGCAGCGGTGCGGCGCGCCTGGTCGGGCAGTTTGTTGAGTGCCTCGCTTTGTCGGGCAGGGTCTTCGTGGTGGGCAAGCTGCGCAAGAATTTGGATGCTGGTGAGCGAGGCCCCCACTTCGTCGTGCAGGTCGGCGGCGATGGCCTGTCGCATGGCCTCCATTTTGCGAAGCTCCAAAACCCGGTAGAGCAAGAAGCCCAAGCAAAACACCCCGACCAAAGCGGCCAGCAGGCTGTACATTTTGACCTTGTTTTGATGGGCCACCAGCGACAGTTCCATTTCTTGCCGGATAGCCTGCTGTCGACGCTCTTCCTGGTGCGTCAGGTTTTGCACTGCCCGCACTTTTTCAGCGCCTGACACGCTATCTCGTGCAGCGACGGCGAGATCGTTGTAGTGGAGTGCTTTTTTGAAATCTCCGAGTTGTTCAAAAATCGTCCGCTGCAACCCGGCGGCATTTTTCATCACCTCAAAATCCTTGGTTTTTGTGGCGCCTTCGTAGGCTTGGGTAGCGTAATAAATGGCGGAATCCCGCTGATTTGCCTGGTGGTAAAATTTAGCCATGGCAAAACGGGTTTTCTGAAGCAGTCCATGAAATTCATTTTCGGCACCCTTGCGCAGCGCCAAACGATAAAACCGGAGAGACTCTTCGGGCAGGTTCGATTGGCTGTATAGCGTGCCGAGCAGGTTGCAAACTTCACAATAAAAGAAAGTCCAGCTTTGCACATCATACACCACAAAAGGCTTCTCCAAAAGCCGATGAAGGCTCATCTGCGCATAGTGTATGGCGGAGTCTCGTTGCCCCATTTTTTCAAGCAGTTGCCCTAATCGCATAGGACCCGCCGGGTAGCCCCGTTCATCGCAAGGCAATCCGTCCTTCACTCGCTTTTCATACACCCAATACGACCTGCGGGCATAGGTAATAGCTTGGGCGAGGTCTCCTTGCGCCTCGTAGGCATTGGCAATAAACGCCAAAGGCATACTGGTGTCCTCGTTCATTTCCTCGGTGTAGCGCAATACTTCCTGGTTCATTTCTATGGCTTTGACGGGCTCTCCTATACTCGCATACAAGAATCCTATGGAAACCAAACAGCCCATTATTCTTGACTTGTCTCCTATCGCCCTCGCTATTTTGAGCGCTTCGCTGTATTGCTGAACGGACTTGTTGGGATGCACATCATGGTTAGCCGCACCTAACTGCATGAGCAGGGCATATTTATTCGTATCGGCAGTGGCGTTCTCCAATAAGTGGGTCAGGCTGTCGAGTTGGTGAGCCGGGAGGTTGTATTGCCCGAAAGCCGACAGCCCGAAAAGGGAGCACAACGATAGCATAACCACATTTCTCATGTCAGCAGAAATTGATTGCCGGTTTGTTTGCCCGCCAATAGGGCCAACCAAATCATGACAAAGGTAGCCGCATTTGCAAGCAATTTATATCACATAATTGGGGGGTATTTCGAGTTGGGAATAGAGATAAAGACACGCAAATATGCCATTGTGTGAGGAGCGGCAACGGAGGAACTTTGCTACATCAAAGCATTTTCAAACAATTGAACAATAACACAACCCAGCAATCACTTTTTTCATCAAAATCATTTTTCAAATGAAACAACTCATTACCCTCGCAACCGCCATTTTCGTGGCAACTTCCGCCCTCACTGCCCAAGTGATGCCAACCATCGTCGGGCAGGGTTTCACTAAGAGCCTCATCGGCATCGAGGTGGATGGCAACGGCAAAATCTGGCTCACGGAACAAGGTTCCGGCAACAACGACGGGGCCATCACCGTCCTCAACCCGGACGGCACTACCTCGCCCTTTATGGCCGGGCTGGCCAGCGCCCTGACGCCCAGCGGCGAATTGTCCGGCCCTGTTCGCACCATCCAACTAGCCGGCGACAAGGTGCTCGTGGTCATGGGCGAGGGTGTACAGTCCTCGATGGAGGCACTGCTGATCGTAGATAAGTCGGGCTGGACGCCCAGCGCCCCGCTGCCCTTCACTGCCGTAGAGCAGACTATCAAAATAGGCGACTTCACCCATGCCCAGGGCGCCATGAACAGCAATCCCTACAACCTGACTTGGGATGCGGCTGGCGACATGTACATCGCCGATGCGGGTGGCAACAGCATTGTGAAGCGCAAGGCTGCCACGGGTGAACTGAGTCAGTTCGCCAGTTTCCCGCCCTTCCCAAATCCGCTGCCCTTCGGCCCGCCCGTGGTGGACCCCGTACCGACCGACATCGTGACCAAGCCCGACGGCAGCGGCTTTTACGTTTGCCAACTGACGGGCTTCCCCTTCGTGGACAGTGTGGCCAATGTTTACAACCTTGACAACAGCGGCAATTACAGCGTTTGGCAGTCGGGCTTCACCTTGCTCACCGACATGGGTTTCGACCCTGCCGACGGCAACCTCTGCGTACTGCAATTGAGCCGCTTCGGGCCGGTGGACACTACGTTTGGCTTCTATCCTGGCGCGGGCAGCGTGATTAAAATTTGGCCGGACGGTAGCAGGGAGGTCATAGCAGAGAGCTTCATCGGCCTGTGCCCCAGCTTCTGCTTCGATGCAGTGGGCGACCTATATGTGTCCGATCTTTTCGGCTTTGTTTACAAGTACGATTTAGTGACGGGCACTGAAGAAGCAAATCTAAATACGATAAAAGTTACGGCATCGCCTAACCCGTTTTCTGAGCGGGTGGACATCGGTTTTGAACTGGAGAGCCCGGCCTCTGTCAGAGCAAACATCTACGACCTGAACGGTAGGCTGATCAAGGCGTTTTCGGGGCAAAAAATGGCGGCCGGCAAACAGGTGCTGACTTGGGAAGCCAGTGCTGCACTCCCCGGCACATACATCTATCACCTGTTAGTGGAAGGGCGGCTGGCGAGCGGGATGCTGGAGGTGAGCAGGTAATCCGTAGTCCGCTCATGTTCTGCCCGAGCAGAACATGAGCGGTAGTTTTTTATCTTGGCAGCCGGATAATAAACTCCGTGCCCTCCCCTTCCCTGCTCTCTAATTTCATTGTTCCGCCGTGTCCTTTTGTCACAATATCATACGCCAGCGAAAGGCCGAGGCCCGTGCCCTGCCCGGTGGGTTTGGTGGTAAAAAACGGCTGGAATATTTTTTCTTTTACGCTGTCGGGGATACCCGTGCCATTGTCTTTGATACGAATTTCGATACCCGAGGGTTTTAACAGGCGGGAGGACGACACGGTAACTGCGGGTTCGTAGCCGGCCGGGTTTTGGCTTTTTTTCTGGGTAACGGCGTAAAAGGCGTTGTTGATCAAATTGAGCAGCACCCGCCCGATATCCTGCGCGACCACATCCATTTTGTCGATGGCGGGGTCAAAATCCGTCACCATTTTGGCGTTAAAACTTTTGTCTTTGGCGCGCAATCCGTGATAAGCCAGGCGCAGGTATTCGTCGGCCAGTGCATTGAGATCGGTGGGTTCTTTTTTGCCCGTGTTGGTGCGGGCGTGTTGCAACATGGCGGTCACGATGTTGGCTGCGCGTTTGCCGTGGTGGTTTATTTTTTCCTGGTTTTGGGTCAGGTCGCTGCTCAGGTCTTTTATCAGTTCGATATCCGGGTCTGGTTTTTCGATCTCGGCAGCCAGTTCCTGTGCCAGTTCGACGCTGAGTTCCGAAAAGTTATTGACGAAGTTGAGCGGGTTTTGGATCTCGTGGGCGATACCTGCGGTGAGTTCGCCGAGGGAAGCCATTTTTTCGGAATGTACCAGTTGGGCCTGTGCGGCCTTGAGTTCGATCAGGGTTTTTTCCAGTTCCTCTTTCTGGAGGGTTAGTTCGGAGGTGCGTTCCACCACGAGGTGTTCCAGTTCTGCTTTCCGGGCCTCCGCCTGCCGGATTTGTTCTTCTTCTTTTGCCCGCAGTTTTCGTTCCTTGTTGGTCTGGATGGAGGCGTATATTCCGAAACCGATCAGCCACAAGCCGGTAAAGGTGCCGGCCGTATCAAAAAAATCTTCAAACGAGGCATAAAACGACGGAACGGCAAAACGAACCAGGCGGTCGGCCACATACACGGCGGCAAAGGGCAGCAGCGCCAGCGAAAACAGGCGGGCCGGCTTGTAATCCCTTAAAAACCAGACCGTCAGCAGGAGGATCAGGTAGATCAGTTTGCTGTAAATGTCTTCGATAAAATGATGCAACCAGGGGATCAGCGACAGCAGAAACAAAACAACAGAGCCCATCCAGACTTTTGACAACACCCGGTCCCATTCGGGCAGCCGTTTTGAAGTTTCCAGCGATTTCCGGATCAAGTGGATGGCGCCGATGGCAAACGAGATTTCCGGTATCAATTCCATACGTTGTTTCTTTTACTTGGCGCTGCAAGGTAGAGCCTTCAGGCCTGAATCTTTTCCAGCAACCACTCCCGTTCCGCAATATTTTTATAAGTATTCAACATCTTTTCCTGAACCATACTCATACGTTTGGGGTTGCTGCGGTTGCGCGGGCTCAGTATTTGCCGCACGACATCGACAAAATCGTCGTTGTTGCGGCGGATTTGTTCGGGCATTTTGTCTTTGTTCGAAAACAGGTACGATTTCAGGGCATTCAGCCGGTATTCCGCCATTTGGTGATCCGCCTTTTCAAACCAGATTTTGATTTCCAGGCGGCGGGCGGCGAGGCTGTAGTAGAAGTTGTCGTATTTCAGGAGGTGGAAGGTGGTATCAAACGCCGCGTCAAAATTGCCGGTGTGAAAAAAGTAGTTCGCTTCGTTAAAAATAACGATGTTTTCGGGCTGCGACGTGCCAGTGATCCGGTCCCTGCAACTTCCCATGAAGGAGAATACCCACTCGAATTGTTTCAGTTTGAGCGCGGTGGTCACCACATTCTGCACGGTGCTGGCGCGGTACATGTTGTTGGCTTCCATCAAAAAACCTTGTTCGTATTCCTCCTTCAGGTTGTCGAACAGGATCGGCAACATATCGCTGTTCCCGCGATTATACGCCCGCACCAGGTAATTTCTGACTAAGGTGTACAGGCCCTTGAGGTGTTGGGGCGCCAGTTCGGAACGCATCGACTTCAGCAGGTCCCGGTAACTGTTTACGTATTCCAGGTCCGCGTCGTCGGTCAGCAGGGGCAACAGTTTGTAATGGGTCAGGATCAGGGGATTGGAATCCACGTATTCCGAAAAACTGCCGTGTTCGGATAACTGATTAAAAATCAACTTCGTACGGGAGGTGTCTAAGCGAAAAAAGTGATTTTGTTCCAGCAGACCCGCGGAAAGGATCAGGCGCTGGGTGATGTAGTATTTTTCCAGGCTGTCCAAAACGGGGAACAGGTTGAGGTCGGCGCTGCGCGGGTTGTAGAGGCCGACTTGCAGGTGTTTCAGGTATTCGAGCCGGAAGCGCAGCCAGATGGATTCTTCGTCCTGCGGGCGATCACCTTCAAGCAGTTCGCCGAGGCGGCTGATGGTGGCATCAAAACGCTGGGTTAAGTTGCGTTCCTGGTAAAAGCGGCTGAGTGCAAAAAGATGCCTTGATTCAACAACCGCTCCGGAATAAACATACCCGATATGGGATTCGATCAGGCGCAACAAAGCGGTCATGATGTGATTCAGCCGGTTTTCCACAAAAGGTTTGTCGCCAAAAAGATGCCGGTGGGTATTTTCTTTGGACAACTCTTCCCGTATACATGCCGGATGATCCCGAATAATAAATTTGAACAACAAAGAGACTTCTTTGCGGTTTCGGCGATCGTTGTAAAAAGGCGATTCACTAAAACCTGCGATCTCTTCCGGGGTCATGGCGCGAACGATTTCCAGTAATTTGCTGTCAAACATGGCAAAACATGAGGAGCGAAAACGACGCCACGGTATTTTTTTTCTCAAAGATATTTCATTCCTCCGAAAAAGCGGCTGAAAATCTAACAGGTAGAATACTCCACTTCTCCCCACTTTTCGAGCGAGTTTAAAGAACGACCGGAGTGAAACGGAGTGAATCAACCGCTTCTACAGGTCAAATTGTCCATTTTACAAATTATTTTAACAATGAAAAGCAGATTTGCTACCCTTACCGCTTTTATTGCCATCGCGCTCTTCGTCGCACCCCTGTTCGGCTCGGGCCTTCCGGTATCCATAACCCGGCCAGCCGGCTATGTTTCACTTCACGAAGACCCGCCCGCTCCTTTCCTGGAGAACGAATGCCCGCCCATCACCAATATCAAGGTGGAAATGTTGCAGGGTGGCAAAGTGTTGATTACCTGGGATCTTGTGCCCGGCGACCCCAAATACGCCGTCAAACTGGAGGATGAAAACCAGAACGTGCTGCTGGATTCGACCGTCCAGGTCAATAAAGTCATGGTAAGCGGACTGACTCCGGGTGTAAAATACAAATTCACGGTGTGCTACATTTGTAAAAAAACCGGCAAACCTGTCTGTGCATACAAAGGGTTTAAATACATCATCATTGAAGATCAGGTAGTTATGTTTGACGGCAACAATGCTTGCAGTTGCCAGAACACGGCCGGTACGGAAGGCGCCTGCAACAGCAGCCAGTCGCCTTATTTCAGCTTAGAATCCGGCCGGGTGTACAATATTCATTTGACCGACAATTCCACCATCACTTTTGCCTGCAACAATACGGTGAACCCGGTGGGCAATTGCCCGATGAACTTCGACGGTTTGGGTTACGGCTTCCACGGCGATAATGCTTTTGATCTGCCGTTCTACCAGGTGGGCACTTCCAGGGTGTTTTTCCACGGTTCCACGTTTTGCGTGCAGGGTGAAGACGTGGATATGGTCACCTATTGCAACCTCAGCATCGATAAAGAGCAGGAGAAAGACCTTTCGCCGGTGGAAAGAGTTTATCCCAATCCATTTTCCGACCGGATCGTTGTTGAACCCGGCGCCGGTGAAACCACCATTGAGGTGTTCAACGCCACCGGGCAGTTGGTTCTGGAAAAAACCGCACAGATTTCGGGGCAATGGGTCCTGAATACCGAAACATTCGCTCCCGGCCTGTACTGGCTGTGTATCCACGGCGAAGGCCGGGAGAACAGTGTGCACCGATTGCTGAAAGCAGAATAATAAGCCACACGATAAACGCCTGCGCTGTGGGCCGTCCCGATATTCCGGTGACGGCCCACACTTTTTTAAGATCCTGAAAATGAAACATCCGGACGGAAAAGATTTCCATCCTGCTACTTAACTCAAGTTGCGACCTACAGCGGCAGAGCCGCGAGATATTTTAGTAGCAGGTGGTTCAATCATGAAAACAAGGTGCGTAGCACCGGGAATATTACGGTGCTACGCACCTCTTGCCCTGTTGAATGTCATTTCTACAAATATTTACGGTGCGTTGCACCGGCAAAATGAGTAGGTCACAACTTGAGTTATACCTCACGCCGCCAGGTTTTGCGCATGAATCATCGTGCGTAGTAATAGTCTCAATCGAAATGAGACTATTACTTGATCCCCAATCAATGCACAAAACCCGGCGGCGTGAGGTATACTTAACACCCTTTTCCCGGAAAAAAACCAGAAAAGTCTGACAGGACGGACCGGTTTCCCCCCTTGACTTTTGCCACATCATTCATCTGTAAAACATTTATTTATGAAAATGCATGTCCAACCTTTTTGTGTATGGCTTGCCGTTTTGTGGCACTGTATCATACTACCGGTCCAATACGGCAATGCGCAAGCGGTAACCACGACCAAAGCCGAATCCCAATCAAAAGCCGAAGATGACGGCGGCAGTAAAGATTGCTGCGCTTTTTCCCTGCAGTTCGTCAATCAGTACGAATCACCGTATATCAAGAAGATCAGGGTCTCCGCGATGTGCGACACAAAAATCTGCTGCGCCGACCCGGACGAATGGGGACAAACCGGCAGCACTCCCGACTTTGTGGAGTGGTTTCCCATCGACAGCACCGGGGCGCCCGTCGGTGTGCCCTTTGGAAACGCCATCGACAACGAATTCCTGATCTATCTCAGCGCGGAGACCGATCCCTACTACCTGCAAGTGGAGTGGTTCGACTTTAACGACAATGTGGTCTGTCGCCACACCATCGAAGTTTCCTGCAAGGGGGAATATAAAGAAGACGAAGACTGGACGCAGTACACGTCCAAAACCCCGCTCAATGACGACCGGTTGTTTGTTTTTGCCGTTCGGGAGATAGAGGAAGACGAAGAGGGTTGCGAAGATTTCCTGAAAGATTACGACTGCTGGTACGACCATTCCATCACTTGTTCGGGTATCGACGACTACTTGGTCAGTTTTGACGGACCGGAAGGTTACGAACTGTACGAATGGGCCGTTGTATCCGGTCCGTCCTATCCTTCCATTACTTCCGAACAACACACCGCCGTGATCCTCAGCGCGCCGGGTGTTTATATGATCTCCATGAATGCCACTCACCTCGATACGGGAGAATCCTGCTCTACCGAACAGGAGGTTATTATTCCCGGTTTTGATCCGACCTTTTCCACCACCAGGGTACCGCTTCCGTGCAGCGCTACGTTCCGGTTTACGCCCTCCGGCGCCTGGGACGCTTCCACGGTGACCGGCGTAAACTGGTCGTGTGTCGGTATTCCGGGATTTCCTTCCTATTGCAGCTACGGCGGTTACGTCGACTACACGTTTACGACTCCGGGCAACTACCTCGTCACCATGACCTTGATGGATTCCTACGGCTGCGCGCACAGCGATACCCAAACCGTGGTGGTTTCTTTCGATTGCCATGCCCAGGCCGAAGTGGACAAATACTACCTCTGCTCTGATTGTCAGGGTGAAGCGAACGTCCAGGTCTTTTTTAACAATACCTCTACCGGCGGCACCTGCCCGCTCACTTTTACCTGGAACTTCGGCGACGGAACACCTGTCCTGACAACCAATGAAACGCAACTCAGTGTACCGCATACTTATAACGTAGCCAACTGCGCCATGGCGACAAATTATACGGTAACCATCACCATGACGGACAGCGATTCGGACCCCTGCACCGATACGTTTGTATTCCCGGTGACCATCGCGCCTTGCCGGCCCGACGTGACCTGGCGGGTTTGCCCCGACGGCAAGATCAACCTGCATTCCACCGTGCCGGGAAACTGGACGTTTACCCCGACGCTTGAAGTGGTTTCGGGCTCGCTCACGATGAGCGACCATGTTGTTGTACGTGCCTGTTCCACAGGGACTTACGGCGTCAGTTTTGAAGGTTTTTGCGGATACGGCGGAAGGTGCATCATTACCCGATCGGTCGTGGTGAATGAATTGTTTTGTTGCGCCAAAAACGATGCGGACCGCGACCGCCACGAGTTTTCGGTCGGGGGGAAGGATTACCGGATGAAATACAAAATGGTGCAGCGAAACCTGCTCTTTTATCACAAAATCAGGTTGAAAACCAAACTGAAAAAACACAAAACCCTGTTCGGCATCGGCTACTGGAAAGGCACCAAAGCCGACCAGATCGAAGCGCATTGCGACGGCACCATCTATAAATCCGATCCGGAATGCAATTGTGTACTTCCCTTCACGGTGGATGACGGCGTTGTAAAATACAATAAAACAAAGGCGAAAAAGAACATCAGCATCGGCGAACGCTACCGGTCCCGGCTTAACAGCCTCATTTCCACACACCGGGTCATCAAAGACGGCTACGATGTCACCAAATACCTCGACCTGGGGAACGACTGCGACGAATCCTGTAATTAAACAGCATGCCGCTGTCACCGTGTTTTACCCTGTTCACTTCAACTTTTTTCAACCATTAATTTTACTGACATGAAATATAAAAATCATGTGCGGGAAGCGCGCCTTTTTGCCTTCTGCCTGTTGTCCTGGTGTTTGTTTTCCGGGACCTTATCCGCCCAATGCAACGTGTATTTTTCGTATTGCCCGGGCGACATCACCATCACCGATTGCGACAATTCCGGCTTTGAAACGATCAACTGGCCCACACCCATTGCCGCTACCACGGGCGGTTGTATCAATTTTAATATCCAGCAAACCAGCGGACCTGCGCCCGGCTCTGTGGTCGCTTCTCCGGGTACTTATACCGTGACGTATGCCGCTTCGGCAGTCGACATGGCCACCGGAAAAAAAGCAAAAGCGGGTTGCACCATCACCATACACCTGATGTCGGACAACACCCCGCCGGTATTTACCTTTTGCCCCCCGGACATCACCCTGTACACCGGAAACGACCCGACAGCGCCTGGTATCTGGAGCACCCCTATTGTTGAGGACAATTGCGGCGAAAACGTCACGGTAAAGACCAAAACGCCCTGCAATACGGACTTCGGGCCGGGTGTCCACGTCGTCACCTACAAGGCCGTGGATGCATCGGGAAATGCGGTTTATTGCACCTTTACCGTCACGGTGATACAGGGCTTCCAAAAAGCGCCCGAGGCGCAACATCCCCTGGCAGGCCACATCACGGCGCCCGGCACCGGGCCTTATCCCATCGATATTACGCTCTCTCCCAACCCGTTCCGGGGGCAGTTTTCGCTGTACGCGCAGCGAGACCCTGAAACCGACCTTGAAGTAAGCATCCTGGATGTGCAGGGGCGGCAGGTGCGGCTTCAGACCTGGCAGGCGGGAACCAATTCCCTGTACCTGAACACCGAAGACCTGAATCCCGGTGTTTTTTATATCAAGATCACCACTTCGGAAGGTGTATTTGTAAACGCTTTGCGCGGAGTAAAGATGTAATCTGGACTCAAGTTCGGTTGCCGGCCGGGAAACCGGCTTGGCAGCCGGACTATTTTTGGCGTTCGGGAAGTTTAAAAATAAGGGCGCGTCGGTTGACGCGCCCTGTTTTTTATTTCCGGCGTATGGTTTCCTGTTCAAATCAGGGTTTGGAAAACCAGAGTTCGTACGTATGATAGTCGGGATTGTTGCCACCGAATACATCCAACGATTCGCGGTTCCAGACATATTCCGAATTATAACGCGGGCGAAGCCGGTAAACCGGTTTTCCGCCGTTGTCAATATACAGGGTAGCGGGGATAACAAACCCTTTGTACACCTGATCGCTGTAATGATGCCGGCGCATATCCACCCAGGTTTCCAGGGCGCCGTGCACCCACAGGGAAATATATTTCTGCATCATGATATCGCTCAGGGTCAGGGCTGCTGCGTCTTGCGGAACGGCTGCACTGGCTAAGTAGGCATCGCGGTCTGCGGCCGCCACAGCTGCAAAATCCATGTGTGCGGTAATCCCTTTTTTAAACGCGTCGTATGCCATTGCCTTGTCGCCTTTGATAAAAGCCGCTTCCGCTTTGATAAACTGCAACTCCGAATACGTCATGATCGGGTGAGCCGCTTTATCCGTGAAGATATATTTTCCAGGGATCTGGGCGGCATTGGTTACGCTGGGAGAAACACCCCATACCAGCGGGATACGTTTCGGATTATTGTTGGTATTGGTCGGGTCGCCTGCCCCCGGCACCACACCCCGGTAGACCGTATCCGGCGATATGGAAAGCATGAGCGGAAGGCGCGGGTCGGTTACACCGTTGAATGCCGTGCCGTTGAGCAGGCCGACGATAAATTCCGTTTGCCGGTATGTGCGCATATTATTGCGCGTCGGTCCATAAAAATTGCCGTCCGCACTGTTTGTCCCGGCGTGTGGAACGTTGAAATTGTCGGCATTGGAAGCGAACGATTTGTCCACATATTCGATGACTTTGTCCGGGTCGTAATTGCTTTTATTGGAGATATGATGTGCATTACGGGCCAGGTTGCCATACACAAACTTGATCCATTGTTCCCGTTTGCCTTTGTAAACGAGGTCGCCGCGCCCGAGTCCCGCCTCGCTCACATTTCCGTCGGTGCGGGCAAGATCCGTCAAAGCTTCCTGGCTGAGGCGATTCACTTCGTTGTAAACCAGGTCCTGCGTTTCAAAATCAAAAACGTACCGGTTGGGTTCCCAGGCCTGGCTCAGGATCATTTCGCCATACACGTCGGTGGAAGACTGCCAGCTCCAGGCGCGGATCGCTTTGGCTACACCGACATAATCCCACTGGCTCCTGGCTGTGGATTGTTCGACGATCAGATCGATGTTTTTTCCGATAGCCCAGTAATGTTGCCGCCATTTTTCGCCAGCAGCATCGCTGCCGGGGGTATAGCCTTGCCGGTCGAAGGCATTATTGGAAGCCGTGCTTGCCCAGTTTTGAACGTATTGACCGACATAACGGGAGTCGAATGCTTCGCCGCGCACCATTTGAGCCAGCATCGGCGGCAAAATGGCAAAACTTTCGGCTGTTTGCGGGAATGTGGGGTCCTGATTGACATCAAGGTACTTGTCGCAGCCATTCAGCACGAACAGCAATACGAGTGCAAGGCTTGAAACAGTGATTTTATTTTTCATTGTAAAGAATTGTTTTTGTGAAAGTTAGAACGTAACCGACAATCCTGCCGAAAAGGTGCGGGGCAGGGAAATTTTGCCGAAATCCATACCGAAACCACCTGCGCCGCCAGTGGCCGGAGAAGTGGTGCTGACGTACGGGTCGGCGCCGGTATAGTTGGTGGAAAGGAAAAGGTCGGTGCCGTTGACAAAGACACTGGCGTATTTAACCACTTTTTGCGAGCCCAGCCAACGCATGGGCAGGTCGTAACTAATCGTCACGTCGCGCAAACGAACCCAGTTGATATCCCGCTCTACAAAATCTTCCGGTTGAATGACGGTGGTGTAATACGTCTCATCGGCAATCGGGATGATTTCTTTGGTATTTTGTGTGGGAGTGGCGCTCTCCTCCATGCCGTCTTTCACAACACCTTTAAACACAATGGGTGTTTCGCGGTCGAGTGTACGTGTGCTCAATCCGTTGCGGTACAGGAACATTTCGTTGCCGTTAAAAATATCGCCGCCTTTCCGGATATCGAGCAGGAAGGAAATATTTACCTGGTTGAACAGGCGGAATTCATTGATCAAACCGATCACAAAATCGGGGTTGCGGTCGCCGATGGGCAGGAAGTTGGCGTTGCGAAGCGGGAAACCCGTGTTCGGATCAATCAGAATATCACCTTTGCTGTTGCGCAAATAACTCCAGCCGCCGATGGCCGTTGCCGAGCCCGCGCCCCGCGAGTTCAGATCGTCATAAAACAGGTTGGTGGGCGAATTAAATCGCGCGGCCAATACATCCGCGGGCGCAAACGCGCTGGCGCGTACGTTGTCATACGCCCAGGTGTCCGAATCGTAATATTCACTCACTTCTGCGGGCAGGTTGAGCACTTTGGTGTCGTATTTGGTAAAGTTGGCATTGATACTCCAACGGAAATCAGACCTTTTCACCGGAGTAAGGCCGAGCTGAATTTCGATACCTTTCGTGTTGAGTTCGCCGCCGTTGAGCAGACCAAATATGAATCCCGTTCCATAACTCAGGCGTTGTGTAACGATCTGGTCTTTGATACTTTTGGAATACCAGGCAAAGTCGAGGGTAACGCGGTCGTTGAAAAAAGCCAGTTCGGTGCCCAACTCGATACTTTGAACGTTTTCGGGTTTAAGCGAAGGGTTGTCGCCAAAAAAGTCAAACAAAAAACCGCCGCCGGTGCTTGTTTGGGATACCAGCCGGGCGCGGATTTTATACGCGGGCGCGGGGTTGCCGACCTGTGCGAAGGAAGCCCGGATTTTGCCAAAATTCAAGGGCCCGAATTTGCCTTTGAGCGCGGGGATGTCGGTGAAATTGAGCGTCATACCTGCCGAGGGGTAAAAGTACGAGCGGTTTTCAACGGGCAATGTGCTCGACCAGTCATTGCGGCCCGTGAGATTGAAGATCAGCCATTCCTGGAAGTTGATTTCCGCCTTTGCAAATGCGCCGACAAGCCGGGTACGGGTCAGGGTAGAGCGGTCGCGCTGGGTAGCCGGGTCGGTATTGTTGATACTGTTAAAATCCGGCAGATATACCTTTTCGCCGTAATCCGTGTTCACTTCATTGCGGCGGTCGTCAACAGCAGTGCCGACCAGCAGGAAGTGCCGAAATCGCTGAATGTTTTTTTCACCGTGGTAAAAATGGTGGTGTTGAGCAAACGGCCGATGTCGTTGTAATTTTCCGTCCAGCCCTGTTTGGTAAAACCTTCATTGGACTGCGGGTGAAAATACCGGTTGGCGATTGTTGTAAAATTGTCTACTCCGAATCGGCCGGTTACCGACCACCAGGGTAAAATATTGGCTTCCAGGGATATATTCCCGGTTGTACGATTGGTGCGTTCCGAACGGGCGTTTTTATTGACGTTAAAAAAAGCATTGCTGTTGTCCGTTCCATACGTTGCGGTGGGCAGGGTGAGGCGGCGGTTGCCTTCCCGGGTCAGGTAATCGCTCATGTCGTGGTCCGAGGGATAACGCAACACCGTGGTCAGGTAGCCGTCCGTACCACCCGGCGGTAATACGTTTTTGTTTTGGGTAAAACTGAACCGGGAACTTGCTTTCAGCCAGTTGGTCAATTTTATTTCATTACTCGCCGCAATATTGACCTGGTCATATTTATTCGTGGGTATTACGCCTTCCGATTTTACATAAGCCCCTGACAAACGGTAAGTTGCCATGTCATTTCCTCCTTCGAAGGAAAGGTCGTGACGCATGTTACTGCCCGGCTGAAAGAAGCTGTTGACATTGTCGTACAACTGTACGGAATCGCCGTAAGCCGGTCCGAAATAATCGGGGTCATTCAGTTCCACCTTTCCATTCCGGCCCCTACCGTACACCTGCTGTATTTCCGGAAAAAGGAAAACTTCGGAAGTGGCAAAACGATTGTTGTAGGTCACCCGGCTGGTTCCTGACTTGCCCCTTTTGGTCGTGACGAGGATAACGCCGTTGGCGCCTTCATTTCCATACAAGGCTGCCGCTTCGGGTCCCTTGAGCACACTGATACTTTCGATATCGTTCGGGTTGATTTCCGCCAGGCGGCTGCCGACATCGTCCCGGTTGTTATTCATGTTCGCATTTACGGCCGTTGCGTCGGAGAAAAGGGTGTGTTGGTTAAACGTGCCGCTGTTGACAGGCAAACCGTCAACTACGATGAGCGGCTGGTTGCTGTTACCGATGGAATTGACCCCGCGTAAGGTGAGGTTGGCGGAACCACCTGCCAGGCCACTTGTGGGAGTCAGGGTGAGGCCCGCTATCCGGCCTTGCAAAGCGAGAAAGGGGTTGTCGCGTTGTGTTTTCTGCAGGTCCTCCCCACGAACAGCCTGAGCGGAGTAACTGAGTTTGCGTTTGTCCTGGATCAAACCCAGCGCCCCGGTAATCACAACGTCGCGCAATTGCAGAGAGCCGCGCATGATGACGTCAATAGTGGCCTCCGCGCCCACCGTCATCGTCTGGGGTGTCATCCCGGTTATGGAAAATTGTAATTCCTGCCCTGCGGAAGCTGCGATAGAATAACCACCGTTTATGTCGGTGGTTGTGCCGGTGGCGGTCCCTTTTACAATGACCGTCACACCCGGCAAAGGTTGTCCGTCTTCATCGGAAACCGTTCCGGAGACACGCTGGGCCTGGGCAAAAACGCCGAGCCACAGCAGGAAAAACACCATGCCCGTACTCCGCTTACCGGATACCGACATTTTTAAAAGTTTTGAAAACTTCATACGAATATAGAATTTGGTGAAAAAATATGGGTGATTAGAACTTGATAAATCTATCGAAAGGTGTTGAGATTCAGAACGTTGAAACCATAACAAAATCTGGACAAAAATCAAAAACCAGTATTTCATGCCGGGAGGTTGTGTTTATTTAGAATAAATAATAATAAAATTTCGCTTTTTCGTGCAAAATTGGCAGGTAAATATAAACGCCCGGATTGTATTGCCGATTTATTTTATAACAAAAAGATGAGGATAGTACACGTGTTACAGCCGTCCGGCCTGGAAACTTTGGAGCAATCCATCCGGGAAGCAACCTTTTGGCAAAAACGGAAGTCAGGACTCCGGAACGCATTATTGCGAAATGAATGAAGCATGGTTAACCGAAACAACATGAAAGTTTATGCCTAAACTATGGATTGTCCTGCTTGCTGTACTCCCTGCGGTTTCCACCGCGCAGCATTCGAAATTTAACGCCGGAATTGTTGCGGGTTTGAATTTTTCGGAATTGGAAGGTGAGGAAATAACCGACTATTACGGCTTGAATGCCGGCCTGATCGGCACCTTCCGTTTTTCGAAACACGAGCAACTGGGCATGGAATTTTTATTCAGCCAAAACGGCGAGTATATTTTGCCGGAATCTTATCCGGCACTGCAGTACGGCAAAGTATGGCTGAACCACATTGAAATCCCCGTACACATCGATTGGCTGATCGGGGTGTTTCAAAGAGATAAGTTTTACGACTGGAACCTGAACCTGGGAATAGCATATACCCGCTTAATCGGTTTTAAAGCGGCCGATGTTGATAAAACCGACGTCAGTAATCAAATTATCTACGGAAATAAGTCGGCGTACCTGTTACAAGCAGGTACAACCTATCATTTTACAAAAAAAGTCGGTTTAAATTTAAAAGCATCTTTACCCGTACGGGTGGTTGGATTAAACTGGACGCTGGCGGCAAGAATGATTTATATGTTGTCGTAAAAAGCCACTTTATTTCTCCTCCCGCACCCACACATTATTCTCCAACTCAATATCCGCCATCATCTGCGCCGGGTCGATCTCGATTTTTTCTATGTTTTTGAACCGTTCTGAAATGACAAATTCATACGTCGGGTCCACCCAGCGGTGATCGGGCAAAACAGTGCGTTTGACGGCGCCCTCCGCCGGTTTCAGGCCACGCATACTTTCGAGCGGGGCGTAAAAGAGTTCCTTGTCGCCGTTGGTGTAGGTCACCTGGATATCCAACGGCATGGCCATACGGCCCCGGCGGCCGATGACGACCTTCGTAGAGCGCCCGTCGGCATACACGGTATCGACGGCATAATTGATGGTATTGGTCGTATTGACCCAGTCTTCCTTGTACCAGTCGAGTTCGAGGCCGCTTTGTTTTTCGAATACCCGCGTGACGTCGTTGGCGTTCGGGTGTTTGAATTTCCAGGTGTCGAAATAACGCAACAAACCCTTCTCAAATGATTGTTTACCAATGATATACTCCATTTGACTGAGGAATACGGCGCCTTTTACGTAGGCCGCCATGCCGTAGGCGAAGTTGGTGTTAAAATGATCGGCGTGGGTGCTCAGGGGTTCCTCCGAACCGCTGGTGGCTAATTGTACGTAGCCGCCGTAAGCGCCGGCGAAGGGGTTTTCCACGGCCGTTTTTCCCGGCAACATGCCGTCCCGGGCGAGTTCGTTCATCACGATATCTTCGGCGTAGGAAGTAAATCCTTCATCCATCCAGGCGTAGAGGCTTTCGTTGCTGCCCAGCACCATCTGGTACCAGGAGTGCAGTTGCTCGTGTACGGCTACTCCGACCAGACTGCTGAGTCCGCGGTTGCCGGTGATCAGTGTGGCGAGTGGGTACTCCATGCCGCCGTCGCCGCCCTGGATGAAACTATACTCGCCGTAGGGGTATTTGCCGAAATGCTCGTTCATGTGCGTCCGAGCGCGGTTCATGATGGCGGGCAGTTTTTCCCAGGCTTCGTCGTATTTGTTGCCTTTTTGCCACACGAAGTGCATCACCGTGCCGTCTTCGGCATCAATTTTTGTGTGGGTGTATTCCGGGTCGGCGGCCCAGGCGAAATCGTGCACATTCGGCGTTTTGAAGTGCCATTTGAGTTTATCGCCGGAGGGGCGGTTCACCACCTGCCCGGCCGTTTCGTAGCCGTAGCCGACTTCCTGCGGATTTTGCAGGTACCCGCCGGCCGCGACGAGGTAGTTTTTATCGATTGAGATCGTGACGTCGAAGTCGCCCCACACCCCGTAGAACTCCCGGGCGATGTAGGGATTGGAATGCCAGCCCTGGTAGTCATATTCGCACAGTTTCGGGTACCACTGGGTCATGGAATAACGCACACCCTCGCGGTTGTCGCGCCCGGAGCGGCGGATTTGCAGGGGCACCTGCGCGTCCCATTCCATTTCAAAAACGGTGGTGCTGCCGGGCAGTACGGGTTCGTTCAGGGTGACTTCGAGGATGGTTTCGCTGGTTTCGTATTTGACCGATTTGCCCTTGTGTTTCAGGGAATTAACCTTGATCCAGCCCTGTTCTTCGGGTTTCAGGGAATTAATCCGGCTGCCCACACGTCCGTCCGCATCGGCAATGTTGCGCGAGCGCACGTCCATCATACTGCCCGGTTGAAAAGCGTTGAAATGCAGGTGGTAAAAAACCTTGTCCAGCGTATCGGGACTGTTGTTGGTGTAGGAAAGACGTTGGGTGCCGCGGTATTGATTTTTGGCGACATCCATGTCGATGTTCATCTCGTAATTCACACGTTGTTGCCAGCGATCGGGCTGAGCCTGTGTGTACAAGGAGGAAAACAGCAGGAAGAGTACGGGCAGTTTTTTCAACATATGCTAAGTTGTGATTGTTGCTGCAATATTACGGCAAATGCACAGCTGCAAAGTGTTTTTCGGAAAAACGGCGCATTGCGATGTGTGTTCGTCCTATCTTTGCCGCAGTACAGAACTAAAATACGGACAAAATGAAACTACGCCTCGCCATACTGCTCGTTTTTGCCGCAGCGCTCTCCCGGCTGCTCCCCCACCCCGACAATTTCACCCCCATCAGCGCGATGGCTTTGTTTGGCGCCGCTTATTTCAGCCGCCATGCGCTGACGCTCGCCATACCGTTTATTGCCTTGTTTATCAGCGATTTAGTGCTGAATAACATCATTTATCACCAATATTACCCGGAACTCACCCTGATCACTTCGTGGTGGATTTACGCCGCTTTTGGATTGGTGATGCTGGCAGGCTGGCTGATGTTGCGCCAAAAAGTGACCACCGTACGTGTGTTGACTGCCACGCTGGTGTCTTCCATCTTGTTCTTCCTGATGTCTAATTTCAGCACCTGGGCCGAAACCACCTTGTACCCCAAAACCTTCGGCGGACTGATGATGTGCTACACTGCCGGACTGCCGTTCCTGAAAAATACCCTGCTCGGCGACCTGTTCTTTTCGGCAGTGATGTTCGGCACGTATGAGTGGGTTACCCGGCGGTATGCGGCATTATCGTCATTGAAGTCATCGGGGCATGCTGATCAAGTTCAGGGAATTGGCAAAAAATGAGGCCAACCACCTCTATGACTTATTGATTATCAGCGAATTACTCATCAGATGACTTGGAGTCATCTGATGAGTAGGCTATAACGAAAACAAGCAAACAAATGGCCAAAGCCAAACCCTCCCCCAAAAAAGTTTCCGAAAGTAAAACCGTGATGACCGAACTCATCATGCCCAACGATACCAACCCGATGGGCAACCTGATGGGGGGGTATCTGATGCGCTGGATGGACATCGCCAGCGCCATTTGTGCCGGCAAACACTGCGAATCACACGTGGTGACAGTAGCCGTAGATTATATTTCTTTTCAAAACCCCATCCATCTCGGCGATGTCATCACCCTGGAGGCTTCGGTCACCCGGGCCTTCAATACCTCGGTGGAAATATACGTGGAAGTGTTCGCCAACGACATCAAGGGCCAGCACCCGCGCCGCTGCAACCACGCCTATTTTACTTTCGTCGCCCTCGACGACAAACGAAAAAATCCCGTGCCGATACCTCCCGTATTGCCACTTTCCAGCGAAGAACAACAACTTTACGAAAGTGCCGCCCGGCGAAGGGAACTCCGGCTTATTTTGAGTGGACGGATCAAACCCAAAGACGCAACGGAAGTGAGGAAGTTTTTTGCGGATTTGGAGTAATAGGGATATGCGCCTGTTTGAAACTAATTCTTTGATTGTCAATGGTATGGCAAATTTTTAAACCCACCATGCTGCTTAACAAATACAACATGGACATCCCGCTCAACCAGGAATCCTTCGAAAACACAGACCGCTACATCAGCGCCCTGCTGGCCCCGGAAGACGAGGCACTCCGGGCAGTGGAACAATCGCTGATCGACGCCGGCATGCCTCCCATCGGCGTTTCGCCCAATCAGGGCAAGTTTTTGCAAACACTGGCGGTGCTTTGCAACGCCCGGCGTATACTCGAACTCGGCACACTCGGCGGGTACAGCACGATCTGGATGGCGCGGGCATTGCCGGAAAACGGTCAACTTATCTCGCTCGAACTGGACCCGGAATACGCGGCCGTGGCAAGAAAAAACATTCACCGCGCCGGCCTCGGCGGCAAGGTAGATATACGGGTAGGCAATGCCCTGAACCTGTTGCCCGGACTGATACAAGAAGCCGTTCCTGCCTTCGATATGATTTTTATCGACGCCGACAAACCTCCTTTGACGGAATATTTTCAATTTGCACTCCGATTATCCCGGCCGGGCACCCTGATTGTTGCGGACAACGTCATCCGGGAAGGCAAGGTACTGGACCCCGACAGCCCCGACGAGAAGGTACAGGGTGTGCAACGATTTAATAAAATGCTGGCGGAGAATAAGGAAGTGACTGCTACCATCCTGCAAACGGTGGGTATCAAGGAATGGGACGGCATGGCGGTAGCCGTGGTCAATTGGTAAACACCGGTTATTCTAAATAAACATCAAGATTTAACAATGATGAAACGTCGCGACTTCGTCAAAAACACCGCCACCGCCGCTTTAGGCGCCTTGGCCTTCAGCCCGAAATCCTATGCGCGTATTTTGGGCGCCAACGACCGGGTCCGGGTAGGTGTGGTCGGTTTTTCCGACCGGTTTAAAAATTCCCTGCTTCCGGCTTTTAAAAACCATGCCCGGGAACTCAATTTTGAAATAGTCGCTCTGTCCGACATCTGGAACCGGCGCCGCGACGAAGGAAAGGCGTTTCTGGAAAAAGAAACGGGGGCGTCTGTCGCCATTTATCCCAACAACGATGCCCTGTACAGTGCCAAAGGAACGGATGCCGTGTTTGTTTCCACGGCCGATTTCCAACATGCCCTGCACCTTATTGAAGGGATTCAGGCGGGTTGCGACGTATATGCGGAAAAACCATTTGCAGAAACGATGGCCGATGCCCGCGCGGCATTAAAAACCGTTCGCGCGTCGGACCGGATCGTCCAGATCGGATCGCAACGGCGCAGCGCCGGCAATTACCACGAAGCGGCCCGGTTTATTCAAAGCGGCGGATTCGGCCCCATCACCATGGTGGAAATGTCGTGGAACATCAACCAACCCGGCCGGTGGCGGCGCCCTCAATTGGTGAAAGACCTGCGGGAATCGGATGTAGACTGGAAACGTTTTCTGATGAACCGCCCCTTTGAAACATTTGATCCGCGTAAATACGTGGAATACCGCCTGTTCTGGCCTTATTCTTCCGGCATTCCGGGCCAATGGATGTGCCACCAGATCGATACGGTGCACTGGTTTACCAACTTGCCTCACCCGCGCAGTGTAGTGGCCAATGGCGGAATTTATGTCTGGAAAGACGGCCGGAAAAACCCGGATACCCTGACGGTGGTGATGGATTACGGCCCACCCGACGATCCCGGAACGGGATTCCAGGTGGTGTACAGCTCACGTTTTCACAATTCTGCGGGCGGAGTCAAGGAAATATACTATTCCAATGGCGGCGAACTGAACCTCGACAAAAACATGATTTCACCCCACGGCGGATTGCGTTTGGCGGAAGCGAAGGAAATGGGCATGACTGAAAACCTGCTGCCCGAAAAAAGCATCGAAGGACAAAAAGCCGAATCATAGGCCAATACCGGCGACGATCCGCAAACCAACGCCCATGCGCAACTGGATGGAATGTATCCGAAGTCGCAAGGAGCCCAATGCACCTGTGGAAGCGGGTTACCGCCATGCCATAGCCGTTATCATGACCAATGCGGCGTACCGCACCGGGGAAAAAGTCACCTTCGACGAAACGAAGCAGGAGGTGATGGCCGGCGGCAAAGTGTTCCAGTATTGAGATGTTGTCTCGTACGTTGTTTTTAGAAGTCTTTGAGAGCGGAAATTTTGTTTCCCGCAAATCACACAGATTTTCGTAAAAAATCTTGGAAAACGCGAAATAATAATCTGCGTAATCCGCGTTATCTGCGGGAAACTTGACATATGGCACATCCGCTCAATTCTTCAGGATGACACCCCGAAACAGTACTTCCGGCTGTTGCACATGAACCACATAAACTCCTGTGGGCCAATCAGCTGTGTTCAAACGAATCGTTCCGTTCGCAGGCAAAATCATTGTTCCGGAAAACAGGTCGCGACCAGTCACATCCCAAACCCGCACCGCAGCGCTGCCGGTCGTGTGTTCAGGCAACTTCACATCGACCCAGGCGGCAGCCGGTTGGGGATAAATGCGCAACGTTCTTTCTTTTTGGTTGGCCTCACCGGTTGAAATCAGGCCGGCCAGTTCCACGCAATAATCTTCCACCTGTCCGAATTCAAAGGTTTCACACGGCAATGGCGGAAGGTTGTTACTGCCTTTATATTTCATCATAATCCGCATCCTGGACAGGCCGGAGGCAGAGAAAACGGGCGTAACGAGTGTTCCCGACGCCGGGCCGTCGGTGGCCAGGGCGGGGTTAAAGGCCAGTTCACCCGCATCCGTAAAATCGCCGTCCATGTTGAAATCGACATAAATGCGGAAATATTCCTTGTACGGCAGGCCGCTGAATCCGGGAGTAATCGTCACGTTTTCAGTCGATTGTGGAGAAAGAGTCAACAGCGGCGACTGGCCTCCGGTGAAGTTTTCGTAACCGTCGCCATCCGGCCCCGACCCGGCATTCCAGTCGCCGATGGAAATATAAGCGATCCACTCGTCGTCGGCATGGGTTGCTTTGGCCGTACAATAACTGGCATCGATGCAGGAGCCGCAGCCGAACGTTTTAAAAGAAATTAAGTTGGAAAATGTTGTCGCTCCGGTATCACAGAGCGTTTGCACCTGTGCCTCATACGAGGTGCAGGGCGTCAGGCCCGTAAGGGTGAATGAAGTTTCATTCCAGTCAATAATTTGCCAGTTGCCTCCATCAGGTCGTACACGCAAACGGTAGCCTGTGGCGGCGGTAACTCCCGACCAGGCGACTTCGGCGGCGGTGTTGTTGGTCCAGTTCATCCAGACAGACGCCGGTGGTTCGCAACAACCATCCGTTTTAAAAATCACCGGCGCCGACCAATCGCTCGAACCGGCAAGGCCACAACTTGCGGAAAGGGATATTTCATAACTTGTACAGGCGTTCAGATTGTCGAGAATGTAGCTGTCGCTGACATCGCTCAGCAGTTGCCAGGCCGTAGTTCCGGCTGCTCTCCATCTGAGGCCAACTTCCTGAAAAACAGGAATTTCCGACCAATGAACCCGGGCGGAATGACTTTTTATCTCATTTACAAAAACAGCAAACGGAGGCGGGCAGGGGCTGCATTGGTCTTCGTATTCCGCGAGCATGGAAAACAGGTTCAGCCGCCCGCCGGTGAGGGTAATATCCTGCATCGCCGCGTTGGGTACGGCGCTGTTCAGCACGAGGTTTTTAGCCAGCAAAGCCGCCGCTCCGGGATTTGTTTTGGCTATGGTAATCAGGTTGGGACAGGGTGCGGAATAAAGCAGGCCCAGCGCTCCGGCTACCTGTGGCGCGGCAAAAGAGGTGCCCGAGTGGGCGCCGTACCCGTTGTTGGCACTGGCGGTAAATACCTCCTGCCCATAAGCGCCCAAGTCGATTTGGGTGGCCCCCCAGGCGGCAAGGGCGGCTTTTTGGTCGGCGCGTGTCAGGTTGGTCACGGAGATCAGGTAATCGTTCGGGCAAGTGGTCGGCAGGTCGCCTACTTCGTCGACATTAACGGGAATATTTGCGGTAGCCGCCACACTCAGGATACCTGCGGCGCCCAGCGAATCGAATGCGGCGCACCAGAGCGGCGCATCGGATGCTTGTCCGTAATCAGTGCCCCAGGAACAATTTACGGCGACAACAAACGCGCCCGTAGCGCCGTTGGAGGCATTATATCGCTTTCTGGCCTGTAATACATAATCATAGGAAGCGAGGATATTGGACTCATTGCTGCCTCCGGCCACAAACATGATCTTTACATTCCAGTTGATGCCGGCCACACCGTTTGTATTGTTGCCTTTTGCACCGATAATAGCGCTGACCGGTGTGCCGTGGCCGGTGCCTGCACCTCCGATATTGTCATTGTCTGCAAATACGTTCCAACCCTGAAAATCATCCGGAAAGCCGTTGTTATCGTTGTCGATATTGTCATTGGGCGTTTCGCCCCGGTTTTTCCAAAGATTGGCGGTCAGTTCACTGTGGTTTTTATCAACACCCCCGTCGATCACCGCCACAACAATGGTATCTCCGGCGGGAGTGAGTCCGCCGGTGGCAATATTCCAGGCAAGCTCGGCGTCAAGGTCTGCGTTTGGCACACCACCATTGGCGCCGGTGTTGATGTATTGCCACTGCTGCGGGAAGAGGGGGTCGTCGGGCAACAACGAGCCGCGGTATTCCAGCACGTGGTTATACTGCGCCATGCGGACCTCCGGTTGCCGGTAAAGCCACGCGAGGGCGCCGGATTCGGCAGCGGGGTCAAGCGCCAGCAACCAGGTATTGAGCAGGGTGGAAACTTTTTTTTCAACGCTTGCCGCTACGGAAATTTCTTCCTGCATACGACGGGTGAGTCCGCCCGGACTCAGGTCGGTGTGCAGGGCAACCAGCAACTGGCCGGGAACATGTGTTCCGTTTTGGGAAAAACACGGCGCCAAACCAAGAAAAATATGAAGAACAAGCAGCGAAATCCGGCTGTATTTCATCTATGGATACAATTTTTCAGGGCAAAACACCCCTTGTAAAGGTAATGTTTGTTTGATGTGACAAATTATACCTGCAAAATTATTCGTGCAACAGCTTTCGAATTGCTAAAGACGGCGTTGCGCATATTTTTGGCAAAGATTGCACGTTGATCACTTACCTTGCCCGCCAAATTTTCTAAGCCGGTCTGCCGAATAATCATCGGTTTTGAAGAGGATGCTTTTATCTGTTAAGAATAATGAACAGGCAACGCGCCTTTCATCCAAATTTCTCATTCATGTTTAATCTTTACACACCTTTTTGCACCTCCCGAATACAGCCCCTTCGCAAGGGCGCCGCAGTGATTTTTGCGGTATTATTGTCCGTTGGACTGCGCGCACAAACCCCTTGCGAATGCACCAATTGTCCGCAATTTATGCCGGACGGGTTTTCCGGACAATTTTTTATCCAGATACAAAACGCTTCCAACCCGACCCTCGGGCAAAATGGCCAGGGAGTATGCGGCGCGGGGCTTCATTTTGTCCATGAATATATCGGCGACCTGCAAATCACGCTGACGTCTCCTGCAGGGCAAAGTGTCACTTTAATCGGCCCGATCGGCTTTTTTGGAGAAACTGACTTCACCGAATGGAACGTGACCTTCGTGCCCTGCAACGATGCCGCCAACCCCGACCCCGGGTTTAGCGATACCTGGAACAACAACCAGGGCTGGGGGCTGTTTGGCAATTACACCGGCTCTTACTACCCCGCATCGTGTTGCCTCGAAAACTTCAACAGCGGGCCCGTCAACGGCCAGTGGACCCTCACCGTGATAGACGGGCAGGCCATCGACGTGGGCAATTTTTTCAATTACGAGATTATTTTTTGCGACCCGTCGGATATCGATTGTTTTTCGTGCGCAGCCAACGCCGGCAATCTGCTCCAACCCAATGTGGCCGCCTGTGAAGGATCGCCCAGCCTCGATCTGAACCTGCCTCCGACCTATACTCCCCCGGCCACGGCTCCGCCGAATACGGAATACGGTTATACCTACGTCATCGCCGGAACGGGGAGGAGTCATCGAAGCCTTCGATCCGGGGGCTGATCTTTCCAGCTACCCGGCAGGAACATACACCGTTTGCGGCATGTCGTATTTGCTTGCTCACGAGGGACTTATACCTGATCCGAACGGTACGTTGACCCTTCAGCAACTGACTACACAACTCAACTCGACAACTCCGCCGTTTTGCGCCAAAATCACGTCCAATTGCGTCAACGTCACGATCAACCCCATTCCGCCGGACACCGAGGAGTTCCAGACGATCTGCGCGCCCCAATGTTTTACTTTTACAATCAGGTGTATTGTCAGTCAGGCACTTATACCAAAACGCTCCTGCAAAACGGTTGTCCTTATACGGCAACCCTTTACCTGACCGTAAACCAGCCCGATTTTGTCACGATCAATGAAACCGTTTGTCCGGGCGACTGCTCGCAAACTCCGGGATTTGCAAGCGCCTGCGGGCAGGGTAACTATCAGGAAACTTTCATCAACGAATCCGGCTGCGACAGCACGGTAACGCTTCACCTGATTGAAATGGCCATTAATGCCAATATCGTGTCGCCGCCGCCTACCCTGTCCTGCAACCAGTCATTCGTCCAGGTATCAGGCGCCGGGTCGACCACCGGTTCGGGAGTCACCTACCAATGGACGGCCAGCAACGGCGGCACTATTTCCGGCGCAGCCAACGGCATCAATGTCAACGTCACCACACCGGGCGATTATCACCTCAAGGTTTGCAGAACCGTCGGATTATCAACCTGTTGTGATTCAACCAGCACCACGGTTACCGGTGGCCAAACCCTGCCGGCAGCCCCTGCATCCGTCAACGGCGCGGATACCATTTGTGCAGGGCAAACCCTTACCTATTCGGTGGCTCCCGTGCCCAATGCGAGCTCTTACACCTGGACCGTTCCGGCAGGGGCAACCATCAATTCCGGACAAGGCACCACCTCCATACAGGTCGCGTGGAATGGCGGCGCCGGCGGCAACGTTTGTGTGGCAGCGGTCAACGTATGCGGCTCCAGCGCGCCCACCTGCCTGCCCGTGCAACTCGGTACTTTACCCGGAGCGGCCGATATTGCGGGCGACAGCACCTTGTGTTCCGGCCTCAATGGCGCCTATACGATAACGCCGGTGAATGGCGCCGCCGGGTATACCTGGACGGTGCCTGCCGGTGGCGTTATCATTTCCGGACAAAATACCGGCTCGCTGTCCGTCAACTGGGTGGCTGCGCCCGGAGGGACCGTATGTGTTGCGGCAAATAATTTTTGCGGCGCCGGGCCGCAGGATTGTTTCCCGGTCACGGTATACGAACAACCGGTGGCCAACGCGGGCGCAGGGGGTTCTGTTTGTGATACGGCGTTCAGCCTTCAGGCAATTCCCGATGTCGGCGGCAGTTCGGGCGCCTGGGTGTTCGTATCGGGGCCAGGCGCCGCCGTATTTGGAAATAACAACGCCGCGTCAACCGGCGTGTCTGTAGATCCTTTCGGGGCCTATGTGTTTCAGTGGACAGAAAACAACGGCGGCTGCGCGGACAGTGATTCCGTTTCGGTTCATTTTTACGAAACACCCCTGATAGGCTCCTTAACGCCGGCTTGTGATGCCGCCAATCAAAATTATACCATTTCCTTTCCCGTTTCAGGTGGTACCGCCCCGTTTACAATACCCGGCGGAACTTTGTCAAACGGCATATTTACTTCAAATCCCATCGCCAACGGTCTGACGTATTCGTTTAGCGTAACGGACTCAAACGGCTGTGTTTCACCCGTAATCAGCGGATCTTTCAATTGTAATTGCGCCACAAACGCCGGACAAATGAGTCTCCAGCCGCTGACAGCCTGCGCGGGGGATAACGTCACAGCCCAGCACCTCGGTGGAGAAACACTCGACGGAGATGATGTGACCGCTTACGTCCTGCACGACCATTCGGACAATACGCTCGGTACCATACTGGCGCAAAACACAACAGGTATTTTCGGTTTCCAGAACGGAATGACTTATGGAACAACCTATTATATATCGTTTGTCGCAGGCACCAACCTCAACGGATTTCCCAATCCGGCAGACCCCTGCCTGTCCGTAACACCCGGACAACCGGTCACTTTTTTCCAGATACCAACGGCCAATGCCGGCGCCGACAACGATACCTGCGGCCTCCAGATCATCCTGAACGGTGGCCCAACAACCGGTACCGGGCAATGGACCATTGCCGGGACGCCGGGTGGGGCGGTTCTTACCCTTGCAGATCCGGCCAGTGCGACAAGCATTGCAACAGCCTCATTGACAGGTATTTACACCCTAATTTGGACCATCACGGAAAATGGTTGTTCCGATTCCGATCAGGTAGACATACAATTCAATGATGCCCCCGTTTTGGCGGATATCCAGCGCAATTGTGATGCTGCCAATGAAAACTATACCGTTACGCTGACCATTTCAGGCGGTACGTCACCGTACAGCGTCGACGGTGCAACAATAAGCGGCAACACCTTTACCTCCCTTCCGATCACCAACGGAGCCTCCTATAATTTTGCCATCACCGACGCCAACGGCTGTGCGGCTGCCCCTGTAACAGGCTCATTCAGTTGTAATTGTACCACAAACGCCGGTGTTATGCAGGCAGATACGCTGTCGGCCTGCGAAGGTTTAACCATAACTGCGGATACCAATTCCATAGCCCCGGTACTCGATATCAACGACGTGACAGCGTATATCCTTCACGACGGCGCCGGCCCGGCTGCCGGTCAGATATTCGGCCAGAATTCGACGGGGATATTCGGATTTCAAAACGGGATGGTATACGGACAGGTGTATTATATATCTGTGGTGGCGGGCAACAACCAAAACGGCGTGCCCAATGCTTTGGACCCCTGTTACTCTGTTGCCACCGGACAACCGGTAATATTTTTGAAAAATCCAGCGCCCGATGCAGGCCCGGACAATTCCACCTGCACACAAACATTTGACTTACAGGCAGTTAACAGCGCATTTAACGGAATATGGTCGCAGACGGGCGGCACAGGCACCGCCATTTTTTCATCTTTCAACACCCCTGCCACCCAGGTAACTGTTCCGGGATTCGGAGTTTATTCGTTCCAATGGACAGAATCGAACGGCGCTTGCACGGTATCTGACTCGGTAGACATAACGGTTCATGAACCACCTGTGGTCAGTTTGCTCGATGAAACGTGCAACGGTACAAACACGCAGTTCACCGTCAGTTTCACCGTCACCGGCGGGGCAGCGCCCTACCTGAGCAATGGCCTGAACGGTTCATTTTCCGGAGGTAATTTTACATCCACTCCCTTGCCGAGTAGTTCGACCTATTCGTTCACCGTATCGGATGCCAATGGGTGTGTCAGCACGGTGATTTCCGGTGTAAAAAATTGCAATTGTGCCACGGATGCCGGTTCCATGCAGACCACAGCGCTTTTATTTTGTGCCGGTGATCCGGCTACCGCGCCCTGGAACAATGATGCAACCCTGGACGCGGACGACTCCATACAATTTATCCTGCACAACCAGGCAGGTACAAGCGTGGGGACCATTTTTGCGGTCAGCGACCAGCCGTCTTTTGGTCTGCTTCCAACCCTGACCACCGGTGTCACTTATTACATTTCCGCGATTGCCGGCAACAACGTCGCCGGCAACGTCGACCTGAACGATCCTTGCCTGTCGGTATCTCCCGGTGTGCCGGTCCAGTGGAAGCCGGTACCCGACGCGAGTTTCAGCGGAGACGCGAGTATATGTAAAGGAGAAAGTGCGGTTTTAAGCTTCTCAGGGCAAGGCATATTCCCGTTAACCGCTGTATATACGGACGGCTCCGGCAATCAAAACCTGCTGACAATCAGCAATCAGCAGCCTGTAGTGGTAAGTGTCAGCCCCGACTCTACCAGCACTTATACCTTGATTGCCGTTAGTGACGGAACAAGCCCGACTTGCAGTCTGTTGCTCAACCTGCCGGTGACCGTTATCGTGAACCAGCCCGTGTCGGCGGGCCTGCCCAATGAACCGGTGGAACTCTGCTCGGGAGTATCACTGCCACTACAACTGATCAATTTCCTTACGGACCCCGATCTCAACGGGCAATGGACGGAGACCTCCAGTCCGCCGTCCCAGCCGGGGGGCTTTATCGCTGCTACCGGCACATTTTTCACTGCCGGGCAAGCGGCAGGGACCTACACCTTTGATTACCGGGTGAATGGTCAGGCCCCCTGCCCCGACGATGTGGCCACGGTGACCGTCCATATCCTGGCGTTGCCGGTAGCCGATGCCGGCGAGGACAAAGCCATTAATTGTGACCAGACCACTCTATTGCTTGGCGGGTCCAATACCAGTACCGGCTCCGATATCACGTATGACTGGCAGGTAAACGGCAACTCCATCGGCAGCACGGCACAACTGTTCACGGGTAATGCAGGCACCTATACCCTGATCGTCAGTTCAAACGCGGGATGTTCGGCTTCCGACGCGGCCACCGTGACCCTGGACAACGATCCGCCCGTTGCGGAAGTGGTGTCCGTAAAAAACATCCGTTGTTTTGGCGAAAAGAACGGCCGTATTTCCGTCGATTCCTTTACCGCCACACACCCGCCGGTATTATTTTCCCTGAACGGAGGCCCGTTTACGTCCAATACCGCATTCACCGGGCTGGAATCGGGCAGTTATACCCTCACTCTGATGGATGCCAACGGGTGCGAATGGGTATCACAATCCATCCTCGTGAGTGAACCTCCGCAATTATTAATTGATCTTGGCGCGGAAGTCGAGGCAGCGTTAGGCGATTCCGTGTATCTTAAGGTATTGACATCCGTTGCGGCGCATGAGATTGATACTATTGCCTGGAAGCCACTGTTGGATTCAGCCGCCGTCGGGCGTGATTTTCAGCAATTTTTACCCTTGCAGTCGTGGAATGTACACGTGACGGTCAGGGATACAAACGGATGTGTGGCGGTCGACGAAGTTTTGGTCAGGGTGGAACGCACGAGACATGTGTACATACCGAATATATTAAACCCCGCAAGCAATGACAATGGCGTGGTTGCGGTATTCGGAGGCCGGGATGTTGCGGAAGTGGAATCATTCCGGATTTTTGATCGCTGGGGAGCAGGTATTTGAGGCGCTTGATTTTCAGCCGAACGATTTGACCCGGGTTGGGACGGAAGGTTTGAAAACAAACTGGTTTTACCCGGTGTTTACGTTTACTATGCTTTGATTAAATTTATTGACGGAGAAAAGGAACTTTTTAAAGGTGACGTGACCGTTTTTCGTTGAAAATGCGATAATTAAATCTGACTGTTTTTAATAAACAGAATTGAATTTGGAACAGGAAAGGAAAAACTCCCAGCTCGTGCTGGATAATGTTTTGGTATTTTTCATCCGCCTGAGACAGTTAAAATGGCGGCAAAAGAAGTTCCCGAAATAAAATTTTTCCTTCCTTTGCAAAGCCTTTTCATAATCGAATTTCAGACACGCCGCCTTCCTTTATAATCAGAATCTTCCCTGGCCGATTGCATCTGAAAAAATCTTGCTCCGAAGCGATTAATTGCAACATTTCATTTCTAATCAGAAATCACTTTCGAAAACTGCCACACTGGCGTTTTTCGTCCATAAACACATATTCAAACGTTTTAAACTACCGGTTTCATGGTAAAAAAACTACTCTTACTGTGTTTTCTGCTCCAATCCAGTATGTCGTTGTTGGCACAGGTTCCTGACCCTTGTCCCGACAACAGCACACCTGCCTCCGATTTTTGTAGTTCCACTTGTATCTATTGTAACTTTAACGGTTATACGGGTACAACTGCCGGGTATTCCGGGCAAACACCTCCGGGTTTTTGCGGAACGATCGAGAATGAGCAATGGCTTGGATTTATTGCAGGCGCTCCGGCTGCTACGTTTACCGCAACGGCCACCAACTGTAATATTGGCAATGGTATTCAGATCGCGCTTTATTCCGACTGTAACTCCAACCCGGTACCAGGCGGTTGCAACAGTGGTGCGGCTGGCGGCGCCAACACCCCCGTTTCCATCACAGTATCGTTGACTGTCGGCGTCAACTATTATCTGCTGATCGACGGTTATGCCGGCGACCAATGCGATTTTTCCATCAACGTTGTTCCTCCGTCGGCAGTGCAAGCTCCGCCGGTCGGACCAATCGGCGCTATCCAGGGCCCGACAAAAATATGTCCGGGTGGGGTAATGAACGTTTCCGTACCGCTGGTTACCGGCGCAGGCGCTTACAACTGGACGGCAACCGGCGGCGCTTTGATTAACGGGCAACCCTCTCCCCTGACCGTAGACGCTCCGGGAGGTAATGTGGTGCAAATCACGGCTCCGCCGAATGCACCGCCGCCCACGTCCATTCAGGTCTGCGTACAAGCGGTAAACTCCTGCGACCAGGATAACCCGACGGTATGCAAAACCATTCAGATTCAAAAGATTCCCGATACACAATTGCCTCCGGTCGTTATCTGCGCCGAGGATGCGCCGTATGAACTCCCCTGGGGGCAAAATGTCAACGCAACCGGCAACTATTCCAATACCTACGAATCCTATCAGGGTTGCGACAGTATTGTAAAAAAATTCGTTACGGTGAAAGCCCCGTTGATTAAAAACCTGCCCCCACAAACGATTTGTGCGGGCACTTGTATCACAGTTTGTGGGGAAGAATATTGTGACGGCGGCAACTTTTCACACACCTGCGAATCTTACCAGGGATGTGACAAGTACCATCAACTTTTCCATTTTGTTGTTGAGCCCCGAAGCGGAAATAACCAATGGCGGGGTGCTTTCCTGTAGCGTAACATCCGTTACCCTTACTTCCACGCCGTCTCCCGGTAGCAAAATATGGAAAATACTTCCTTCGCAACAGGTCGTGGGGACTGGCAACTCGATAACGGTAACCCAGCCCGGCACTTACGTATTGACGGTAACTGCTTCTGCCGGTGGCAACCTGTGTGTCGACACGGATACCATCATGGTTACCGGCAACACCACCCTGCCAACCGTATCCGCAACGGGTGGAGCCATCGGTTGCGGCGGCGCCCCTACCTTAGTTAACGCCATTACCAACGCTTCAGGCCCGACCTTTGCCTGGACCGGGCCGAACAGTTTTACGTCCAGCCAGCAAAACCCGTCGGTAACACAACCGGGGAGTTACGTTGTTGTTGTGACCGACGGTACTACGGGTTGCACCAATTCCGCAACAGCAACCGTAACGGGAAATACCACCCCGCCGGTTGTAAACGCCACCGGCGCTACCCTGTCCTGTAGTGTCACATCGATACAAATTAATTCCAGTTCGAACGTACCCCAATGCTACATATGCCTGGACAGGCCCCAACGGTTTTACGTCCAGCCAACAAAATCCGACGGTTACAGTCAATGGCCCTTATACAGTAGTGGTGACCAACCCAGCCAACAGCTGTACCAGTACCGCTACAGCAACGGTCAACTTGGACAATACGCCGCCAAACTCTGCAGCGACGGTGAGCAGCCCCATCAGTTGCCCCGACCCGATAGTGACATTAAATGCAACCCCGGTTTCGGGAGTGACCTACCTGTGGAGCGGCCCGAACAGTTTCACGTCTACCGCACAGAACCCGCCGGCTAATACTGCCGGTACTTATACCGTAGTAGTAACCAACAATGGCAACGGCTGTACCAGCACCGCTACGGTTGCCGTTACCGGGAACACCACCGTACCCAATGCATCCGCTACAGGCGGCACGGTATCCTGCGGCACCCAATCCATTAACATCAACGGCAACTCGCCTACCTCAGGTGTAAGCTATTCCTGGATAGGGCCAAATGGTTTTACGTCTAACGTACAAACCCCGGCTGTAACCGATGTCGGCACCTATACCGTAACCGTTTTGAACCCGGTGAATAACTGTACCAGCACGGCAACAGCTGTTGTCGACGGGGATTTTGTAGCACCCGGCGCAATGGCAACCGGCGGTATAATCACCTGTTCTTCAAACAGTACCATCATTACGGGCTCTTCCGGCACATCGGGTGTGACCTACTCCTGGACGGGCCCCAGCGGCAACAACTATCCGACGCAAAACCCGACCGTATCCAATACCGGTACGTACACCCTGACCGTAACCAACCCGGCAAACGGTTGTACTTCCACCGCTACGGCTTCCGTAGTGCCGGACGCCAACGTACCGAATGTATCGGCCACCGGCGGAACACTGACGTGTAATGTTACCACGCTGACCCTTGACGGCGGAACAACCACTCCGGGCACGATACTTTCGTGGACGGGTCCCGGCAACTTTACTTCTTCCGTGGAAGATCCGATAATCAGCGTTGACGGTACTTATATATTGACCGTTTCCAACCCCAGCAACGGTTGTTCGGCTCAGGCCGAGGCGATCGTTGACCTGGACGATGTAACTCCGGGAGCAACCGCATCCGGCGGAACCCTGACTTGTACGGCGCCCACCTTTACGCTGAACGGCGACTCCCCGACCGGCGGTGTAATCTGGTCCTGGACCGGCCCGAACATGTTTACTTCCAATTTGCAAAATCCACAAATCGGTGATAACGGCCAGTACATACTTACGGTTACCAACCCGGTCAACGGTTGTACTTCCGTCGCCACGGCCGATGTGCTGGCAGACCAGAATGCTCCGGTCGCATCTTCCTCAACGGGTATTTTGACCTGTAACGTCACGAATTTGGTGCTGAACGGCAATTCCACACAGCCTTCCAGTTACAGTTGGTCAGGGCCGAACTTTACCTCCGCCCTTCAAAATCCGACGGTGAATACGCCAGGCGACTATATCCTGACAGTAACGGCTTCCAACGGTTGCACCGATGCTATCACGGTAACGGTGGATCAGGATATTGCACCTCCCGGGGCTTCCACCACAGGCAACACAATCACTTGTTCCAGTCCGCTGGTGCCGATTTCGGCTACTTCGCCGCTGAACAACGTGATCTACAATTGGAGCGGGCCGGGAAGTTTCACTTCCGGCGCCCCGAATCCGACTGTTTCGCTTAACGGCAATTATGTGGTGACCGTCACGAGCAACCAAAACGGCTGCACCAGCACGAGCACGGCAACCGTCGGTATCGACACGGTAACGGCTGTTCTCCAAGCTTCTGCGCCGGATATTCTGACCTGTTCCGCTACAACGGTGAATATTCAGGCTACCGTAAACCCCGGCTCTTCCACCCTGCAGGGGCTTGCCTGGACCGGGCCGTCGAACTTTAATTCGACTATAGAAGACCCGGCTGTAATAAACCCCGGCACGTACATTCTTACCGCCACACTGGCAAACGGCTGCACATCGCAAACCCAAACCATTGTAAATCAGAATGTTGTTCCGCCTGTAGCCACAGCGCAAGGTGGCATATTAACCTGTACGGTTACCAACCTGAACCTTGACGGGGGCTCTTCGACGCCGGGCGTTTCTTTTGCCTGGACGGGCCCCAACCTCAACTCGACCGTTGAAGACCCGAATGTGAACACCGATGGGGTTTATACCCTTACCGTAACCGGCCCGAACGGTTGTACCACTGTAACAACGGCAACAGTTGGCTTGGATATCGCTCCTCCGGGTGCTGCAGCGACTTCATCGAACAACCTCGATTGTGACGACCTGAGTACAACGCTCACAGGTACTTCGCCAACCATCAGCGCGACGTATGCCTGGACTGGCCCCGGCAACTTCACCGCAAGCACCGCTTCGACGGCCGGCTCATTGCCCGGCACCTATGTGGTAGCCACCACCGGCCCGAACGGTTGTGTGTCCGTCGACAGCGTAATCGTTACCCAGGACATTATTGCTCCAAATGCATCCGCAACAGGCGATACAATCGACTGTATTTCCGGCCTTGCAACGGTATCGGGCGGCTCGTCTACTTCCGGCGTGATCTGGAATTGGACAGGTCCAAATATGTTTACTTCCAACCTTCAAACTCCGACGGTGGCGGTTAACGGCAACTATGTGCTCACGGTGACCGGACCAAACGGCTGCACTTCTACAGTTACGGCTTTTGTAGCGCAAAACACCCAGTCGCCGGTGGTGGCAATTACCGGTGGAGGTACCTTGACGTGCAACGTTTTGGACGTAACGATTGTCGGCACCATCAGCACTCCCGGCGCAACGGGAGTCTGGACGGGACCGAACAACTTCACATCCACCCAGGGTAGTATTGTGGTGACCGAGCCTGGGATTTACGAATATCTCGTGACTGCACAAAACGGTTGTATTTCCCAACCGGATATCAACATCCCGCAAAATATCCAGGCGCCGCAATTGGTATCGGCAACGGGAGGTTTGCTCAATTGTACCTTCCCGACTATTACCCTGCAAGGCGGCACTTCCACTTCGGGTGTTACGTTTAACTGGACCGGGCCCGGCAGCTTTACTTCCAACCTGCAAAACCCGCCTGTAACAAACCCCGGTACTTACACCCTGGTGGTTACAGACATCGTTAACGGTTGCACGACGCAAACCAGCGCCCTCGTAACACAAGATCCAACTATCCCGGATATTGCAGTTGTTGCGGATTCCCTGACTTGTGCCACACAAACCGTAACGCTGAATGCCACGACCAACACACCCAACGTTTCGTTCAGCTGGACCGGACCGAACAATTTTAGCTCTACGTTGGAAGATCCGACTACAACGGCTCCGGGCAACTACACGGTTGTTGCCACAGCGCAAAGCGGATGTACTTCGGTCTTTATTTACAATGTATTGCAAAATACGATTGCTCCGGGCGCAACCGCTTTGGGCGACACCCTGACCTGCACGATTACTTCGGGCTCTATTACCGGCGGATCGCCGACAGCGGGTGTGCAATATGCATGGACCGGACCGGGAGGTTTTACTTCCAACCTGGCAAGTCCTACCGTCGTACAAACAGGCACCTATACGCTGACGACCACCGGTTCCAACGGCTGCACCTCCGTGGCATCCATCCAGGTGGTTCCGGACGTTACGATACCGCAGTTGAACATTTCCACCGGCACCATTACCTGCGCCGTTGCCAGTATCCAGTTGACCGCCAGTTCGAATACGCAAAACGTAACCTGGCAGTGGTCGGGACCGGCAAACTTCAATTCAACGCAGCAAAACCCGACGGTGAGTGTCCCGGGCAATTATACCGTAGTCGTAACCGCACCAAACGGATGTTCCAATACCACCAGCGGTCCTGTTGCAGATGACACACAGGGACCGGCCATCTTGTTGGCTACGCCTAATGAACTGAACTGTGTCACGTCTCAGGTAGGTCTGAATGCAAGTGTTCAGGAGCCCGGCACTTATTTGTACCAGTGGAATACCACGAATGGCAACATCCTTTCCGGCGCTAATTCCCAGGTTCCGCAAGTAGATCTGGCAGGTATTTACCAGGTAACGGTTACCGATACGCAAAATGGCTGTACTTCCGTTGAGAACGTGGAAGTGGAAATCAACCTCGCCACACCCAGTGCGGCGGTGCTGGACGAACACGATATTTCCTGCTTCGGCAAAACGGATGGCGCACTGGCGATTAATTCGGTAGAAGGGGGTACACCTCCGTACGCATTTTCGCTGGACAACCGGCCGTTTACCCAGGGCACTGTATTTACCGGTCTGCCTCCGGGTACACATACCCTGCTGATCCAGGATGCGATCGGTTGTGAATATGAAACCAGTTTTGACCTTACCCAACCCGATGAACTGATCGTAGAACTCGGGACGGACACCCTGGTACACCTGGGCCAAAGTATCGCACTTTCACTCGATAATATCGTGAACTACCCGGATCGCATCGTACAGACCATTGTTACTCCGGCCGGCTTGCTTGACTCGGTGTTTTGCGACAACTGCGAAATCACCCCGACTTATTCTTTCCGCTACCGGGTAACCGTTGTGGATTCGAATGGCTGCAAAGCCTCCGACGATCGTCTGGTGATTGTGGATAAAACGCGGTATGTATATATTCCGAACATTTTTTATCCGGAATCGCTGGACAACAACGCCATCTTTATGATTTTTGGCGGCGATGACGTGGAAAAAATCAAATCATTCCAGGTTTTTGACCGCTGGGGCGCTTTGGTGCACGAGTACTACGACTTTTTCCCCAACGATGTCAGTTCCGGCTGGAATGGAACGGTGAGGGGCGACAAAGCAACTCCTGCGGTATTCGTTTATTACGCTGAAATTTTATTCAAAGACGGTGAACTGATCATCTACAAAGGCGACGTAACGCTGCACCGTTGATCAATTTTTAAACAATTTTGTGTGTTGATAAAGAGCCCCCCGTTGTAAATTACACCGGGGGGTTCCTGTTACTACAAGAGCAGTTGGGCTCTTCTGCATCGTTATGGTGATTTTGTTTAATCAAAAGTTCATTCATTTCATTTAATTCCCGTTGTTGTTTCATGAATAAACTACTACTTTTCATCGTATCCAACCTCATTTTTTCCAATGTTTGTCTTCTGGCACAGGTAGCCCCTCCCTGCCCCACTCCACCTCCACCGGGCGCTGAATCGTGCGGGGCGGCCTGCGTTTACTGTAATTTCGACGGTTATATGGGCATCAATAACGGTAGCCCTTCGGGTGGAGCACCCGTATGCGGCCAGATAACGCTCCATAATGACCAGTGGTTCGGTTTTGTCGCCGGCACCCAATCCATTACCATCAATATTGCCACCAGCAACTGCCAGAACGGCGACGGCCTGCAAGCCGCATTTTTCGACAATTGCCAGGAAGACGCGCTTACCTGCAACGGAGGTTCCGGCAGTGGCGGCGGTCAACCTTTACCCTTGACCTACAACGATTTTGTACCGGGTCAGACCTACTACCTGATGATCGACGGATGGGTTGGAGATGTGTGTAACTATACCATTGAAGTTCTCGACGGGTCGGTCACTCCGCCGGCGCCTTCTCAGCCGATGGTACCGATCGGGCCGACAAAAGTTTGCCCGGGCGCGGTTGTGGAATACACCATTCCGGATGTTCCCGGCGCCGGATATTATCAATGGATAACGCCGCCCGGGTCCAAAATCAACACCGGCACCACCAACAACGTCACCTTACCGGCTCCCGATGGTACCACTATTACCGTCACTTTCGGCGCTTCCGGCGGTACCGTTTGTGTAAAAGTCGGCAATGCCTGTTCAACACCCCTCCAGGCCTGCCTGAACGTCATCAACCAACCGATTCCACCTACCCTCAAGCCGGATATCGTGGTATGTTATGAAGATTTGCCGTTCACATGGGACGAGCAGCCGTTTACAACGGTCAGTTTGCCAGGCACTTACACGCTTTCATCGGCGGTTTTTGATTCCTACCTGGGTTGTGACAGCATCGTAAAGCAAAAAATTATTGCAAAACCTCAGGTCAAAACCAATTTAGGCATCCAGTACATTTGCGAAGGCACTTGTCTGATCTACAACGGAAACTCCTATTGTAATACCGGAGGACCTTTCCAGGAAATTCTGGAATCTTTTCAGGGGTGCGACAGTGTGGTGCAAGTCAGCCTTGTTTCCGTCCCGGTGAACGCGGCCATCGGCCCGGTTCAAACCATTGACTGCAACAACCCAATTCTCACGTTGAGCAGTTCCGGGTCAACAACCGCTCCAACAGCCACTTATACCTGGACCAACGCAACCTGGACGCCCATTGGAAACCAGGCGACCCAGGCTGTGGGCACCGGTGGTACTTTTAACCTGGTTGTGACCAATGCTTTCGGCACGGTTGTCTGCAAGGACACCGCAACAGTATCCGTAACAGCCAATAACACACCGCCGGGCGTCACCATTTCCGGAGGAAATATTACCTGTACTGCTTCGTCCGTCACTTTGCAAGCCAATTCGCCTACCAGCGGGGTGAATTACGCATGGACGGGACCGGGCATTACTCCTGCAAACCAAAACCTGCAAAACCCCGTTGTGAATCAACCGGGCAATTATGTCGTTACCGCCACCAACCCGGTAAACGGCTGTACTTCAACTATTTCCACCTTAGTTACGGGTGACGTTACACCACCGGTCATCAGTGTCACCGGCGGCATGATTACCTGCGTACAACCAAACGTCACACTTGGAAGTACGGTGAATATTCCGAATGCAACATTCAACTGGAATGGCCCATGTATTCATCCGGGCAACCAAAATTTACAAAACCCGGTTGTAAACTGTACGGGCACGTTTACCGTTACCGTCACGAATATGACAAACGGCTGCAGCAGTACCGCAAGCACGTCAGTCGACCAGAACACCTCCATTCCTTCTGCCGATGCCGGCCCCGATCAAACGATCAGTTGCCAGCAAACCAGCGTAATACTCAACGGTTCGGGTAATGCTGGCGGGGCGCCGCTTGCGTTTTTGTGGACCGGGCCTGGGATCAATGCCGGAAACCAGGGGCTTCCGACTCCTTCAGTCAATCAGGCGGGCACCTACCTGCTTTCCGTATCCAATACCGCCAACGGGTGTATCAAAACAGATACGGTGGTGGTGAATTCCAGCGTGATACCCCCGGACGCCGATGCCGGCGCCGATCAAATTATTACCTGTACCGCACCTACTGTAACAGTGGGTGGAACGGGATCCAGCCAGGGCGCAAATTTTAGCGTATCATGGGCCGGACCGGGTATCAATGCCGGGAACCAAAGTCAAAACAACCCCGGTGTCGGGCTTCCGGGTTTGTATATATTAAACGTCACTAACACTACAACAGGTTGTAATACAAAGGATTCTGTTCAGGTAACCCAGAATACCACAGCGCCGGCCGCCAATGCGGGTACCGACCAGACACTGACCTGTAGTTCGCCAAACGGCGTCACCCTGAACGGTTCCGGAACACCCGCCAACATCACGTTTTTTTGGTCGGGGCTCGGGATTGGCGGCAACAACGACACCCTTCAAAACCCCAACGTGACATCGCCCGATACTTACACGCTCCAGGTGACCGATCCGGTCAACGGTTGCACCGCAACCGACCAGGTCGTAATCATGCAGGACGCCAATCTTCCCGCTGCCAATGCGGGGCCGGATCTGGAACTGAACTGTACGGTCAATCTTGTCAATATCAATGCTGCCGCATCGTCTTCCGGGCCGGGCATTACTTACCAGTGGAGTGGTCCGGAAATCACGCCGGGGAATTTCAATCTGCAAAACCCATCGAATATTTCCCTGCCGGGAACATATTCCCTTACGGTGACCAATACCATTAATAACTGCCTCAATACGGATGTTTTAGTCATTGAAATTGACACCATTCTTCCGGTGGCTTCTGCAGAGGCGCGGGACTCGTTCTGAACTGTTTTAACAGCGCCACTGATACCCTTGACGGATCGGCCTCCAGTTCGGGGCCAGGCTTTTTTACTTACCTGGTCCGGGCCGGATATTACCACGGCCAATCAAAATGATGTCATGCCGGTCGTTACCATTCCGGGCATTTACACCCTTACCGTCACCAATAGCAATAATACCTGCACGGCAACGGCCCAAACGAACGTTGGTTCCGACCTGACACCGCCGGTGGCCGATGCAGGCGCCAACCCAACGATTGATTGTATAACAACAAGCACAAGTATCGGCGGCAGTTCTTCCTCCGGACCGAATTTTACCTACCTCTGGTCGGGTCCCGGCATTAATTCAGGGAATGAGGGAATTTTGCAGCCTGTGGTATCCGCACCCGGTAGTTATTCGCTTATCGTTACCAATACGATCAACGGTTGTACTGCTACAGACAATTTAGTTGTAAACACCGATGCCGTTTACCCGGCCGTGAGTGCCGGCGCCGACGGATTGATCACCTGCCTGCAACCCGCTCCCACCCTGGATGGCACTGGCTCGACTTCAGGCGCCGGTTTTCAGGTGATTTGGGCCGGACCGGGTATTACCGCCGGTAATCAAAATCAACTTTCGCCGTCCGTAACAATACCGGGCATTTATATCCTTTCCGTTACCAATACGACCAACAGTTGTGTTTCAAAGGATACAGTGGTGGTTACCCAAAACACGACCCTTCCCAGCGCTTCCGCAGAACCGGACGGCACCCTGAACTGTGCAATTACGAGCATTACACTCGACGGCACCGGCTCATACGCAACTTCCGGGTTTTCGTGTACCTGGACCGGTCCCGGCAACTTCACTTCCAATATTCCTACACCGGTAATCGCCACACCGGGCACATACAATATCCTTGTCGTTAATGATGCCAATGGTTGTACCGCCACCGACCAGGTATTTATCAATCAGGATATTACACTCCCGCTGGCCGATGCCGGTGCAGGCCTGACCCTTACCTGTTCACAACCCGATCAGGCCATCAACGGCTCCGGGTCGAGCGGCGGCCCGTTTTTCAGTTATTTGTGGCAAGGTCCGGGTATCAATACCGGTAATTTCAACCTGCAAAACCCGGTGGTATCCGATTCGGGGAACTACGTATTGATCGTCACAAACCTGCAAAACAGCTGTACCGCAACCGATCAGGTTTTGATCGCCATGGACGCCGACCCGCCTGCCGCAGATGCGGGCATTGATCAAACTTTGACCTGTCAACAGGATACCCTGCAACTGGACGGCTCCTTGTCCGCCTCCGGCCCCGGAATTCAATACACCTGGAGCGGCCCGGGAATCATCGCCGGTCAGCAAAACGTAATCACACCCGCTATATTCACACAAGGTATTTATACACTTTCCGTACTGAATACCACCAACGGATGTACAAAAACGGATATCGTAAACGTTGGCGCCGACTTCATCCCGCCTGTTTCGGATGCGGGAAGCGACCTGGTACTCACCTGTGCCAACAGTACCAGCGGGGTAACCCTGAGTTCCGGCTCGTCGAGTGTTGGAGCCGGTTTCAGCCTGCAATGGAGCGGCCCCGGGATCACCCCGGCCAACCAAAACAATCCCAACCCCACCGTATTGGTCGTCGGCGATTATACTTTGTTGGTGACCAACATACAAAACGGTTGTACCAGTGCGGATGTATCGACGGTTATTCAGGATCAAAACCTGCCGATTGCAAATGCGGGAACCGATCAAACGATCACCTGCAGCGTTCTGCAGGTGGCGCTCGACGGCTCAGGGTCATCTTCCTCCGGTGGAAGCATCCAGTATGAATGGGTCGGGCCGGGTATCAGTATCGCCAATCAAAACGATGCCGCGCCGACAGTATCCGTGTCGGGTTCTTATATGCTGACCGTTACCAATCCCATTACCGGGTGTAAAGCATCGGATAATGTGGTTGTATTGCTTGACAACCAGCCGCCTCAAATATCCGTTTCCACAGATACCATCAATTGTGACGAGCCACAGGGGGCCTTGAGTGCCACCAGTTCGTTGCTCAACTCGACTTACGAATGGTCCGGCCCCGGCATCAACATCGGTAACATCAACCTGGCATCCATGCAGGTAAACGAACCCGGATCGTACAGCGTGACCGTGACTGCGCCGAACGGATGTACACAAACTGCTTCTGCGGAAATGTTCGTGGATGCCGATTTTCCGGAAGGTGCGGCAGAAGGAGCCGAGCTAAATTGTTACAACAACGGTATTGGAATCATCAGTGGAGAAGTGATCACTCCGGGGGCAACTTTTGCCTGGACGGGGCCGGGCGGTTTCCAGTCGAATGCCCTGGCGCCGACCGTGACACAAACCGGCACCTATATCTTTACCATCACTTCGCCGAACGGCTGCAAACGGCCGATACCCGTGAATGTAACGCAGGATATGCAAGTGCCGCAGGCCAGTGCATTTGTGTCCGAATTGCTCGATTGTAACACGAATTCTCTGACAATCAACACCGCCGGCACCTCCACAGGGCCCATTTACACTTATACCTGGACAACGACGGGCGGCCAGATTGTTTCCGGCGCCAACAGCCTTTCTCCGGTAGTTGATGCGCCCGGCCAGTACACCCTGCTCGTCAGCAATAACCTCAACGGCTGCACCAATACCGTAACCATTCCGGTAGCCACCGATCCATCTGTTCCGGATGCGTTCGACCTGGCAGTAAAAAATATACGCTGCTACGGCGACCAAAACGGTTTTATCACGGTAAACGACGTCATCGGTGGAACGGAGCCCTTTATTTTTTCACTTGATGGCAGTACGGGGTCATCCCCCGATCAATTCTCCGGTCTTGCAGCAGGGGTGTATACGCTGACCATGCTGGATGCCAACGGTTGTATGCTGGATACGGTTATTACCATCAGCGAGCCGGGGCAACTTCTGGTCGACCTCGGGCCGGATATCGAAGTACAGTTGGGTGAAGAAGCGACGGTAGCAGCTGAAATTTCCAACTCCACACCGATCCAGGGCGTCGCCTGGAATTATGCACCGAATTGCGACTCGTCGTCGGCCGTCTGTGAAGAATTTACTTACCTGCCGCTGCACTCCTATCGACACGAGATCACGGTAAAAGATGTAAACGGTTGTGTTTCACGCGATCAGGTCAACGTCATCGTAAAGAAAAACCGACTGGTGTACGTGCCGAATGTGTTCAACCCGAACAGTCAGGAGCCGTTAAATAATCAACTGATGATCCAGGGAGGAACCGGTGTGGTGCGGGTGGTTTCGTGGCAGATATACGACCGCTGGGGAGGCGCCGTGTTTGGAGTAAATGATTTTCCGCCCAACGATCCGGCATACGCCTGGAGCGGCCGGGTCAAGGGAAATCAGGAAAACACCGGTGTTTATACCTGGTTCGCCGAGATCGAATTTGTCGACGGGGCGGTCGAATTATTTAAAGGAGATGTGACGATTGTACGCTAAGGTGTCAGACGCTACCGCAGCCCCTCCAGGTTTTGAAAGCCTGGAGGGGCCGGCGTCCGATATAAAAAATTAAAATCCTTCATCCGATCAGTTCTTTTGACATAACTACCTGATTATCAATATTTAAAACTCAACCTTGACCACGATGGTATTATTGGTCCGGTCGCAATCGTTGATTTGCAGGAAAGGATCCAGTTCGAACAACAGGTTGGGGGCAAATTGTGTCCGGTTTTTCAAACTGATCTTCAATTCGCCATGCAGGACCTGATCCGGCGATAAAATGCCGTCGAGGGTTTCGTTGCCTTCATGTATAAACGTGCCGTCGGCCAGAATGGCTCCACGGGTGAGTTTGTTGCCGCTGATAAAATAAACATTCACCGCGAGGTTATCTTCTTCAGCCCCGGTTTTGCCCAGCAAACTGGCCGGCAAGTTGCCTGCGTTGCGAATGATATAATGCAGGCGCATGGATTCTTCCGTGTATTCGACGATATATGCCGTGTCGAACACCAGATTTGCGCAGCCTTTTTCCGGCGAGCCGGCTTCGGGTGCATTTCTTTTTTCTTCCGGCCGCTTCGGTTTAAATTTAATGTCTAATTTCAACCCCTCCAGCATTTCACCAGGTTTCAGTTCCACCTTGCTATTCCTTACCGCCTCGGACACCAGGTTTTCGCGACCCTGAAGTATGGCCGGAAGTTGAAGGGTATCGAGTTCCACCACCAGAGACTCCGGTGGTTTTTCCCCTTTTCTGCCGAATGAAACGGGCAGGCGGCCTGTATTGACAACCTGGAGGCGCAGCGAAACATTATCCGGCTTTTGTTTTATAACTTCAAAAGCGAACAGGCTGATACGCAATCCTTTATAAATAGAAGCCTCTTGCTGGGCAGTGGCCTGGCCATTAACCGTCAACTGAAAAATGACCGTGATTAGAAGGAATAAACCCGGGCGAAATGACATAAACGTGTTTTATTAAAAAAACCGGCGATGAAGACGGGATTTACAATTATTCGTCAACACCCATAAAATTCACGGGGCGGTTGATGCTTTGTTCCAGTGAGATAAATGTCTCCGTTCGCTGAATGCCGGGAATTTTCTGGATTTTATCGTGCAGTACCAGGCGAAGGTGATTTGTATCTTTGCAGACGATTCGGGCAAAAATGCTGTACAGCCCGGTGGTATAGTTGGCTTCCACGATCTCGGGGATTTGTTTGAGCTGCTCCGATACTTCGTCGTAAAGTGAACTTTTATCTAAGTAAATACCCAGAAAAGCCGTTACATCGTAACCGAGTTTGTGGTAATCCACCGTAAGGCTGGAACCTAGTACAATACCCATCTGCTCCATTTTTTTCATGCGGACGTGGATGGTGCCGCTGGACACAAACAACAATTTGGCAATATCGGTGTACGGCATTTTGCCGTCTTCGATAAGTTTTGCCAGAATTTGTCGGTCGAGTTGATCTATTTCCGGATTTTCAGTCATAACCGAAGGCTGAATTTAAACATGGTTTATTAGGTTGACGGCGATAAAACGGTATTATTGTTGAAGAATTTCAAACAAAAGTATAACCTTTTTAAAGTAGCAATAATTTTTTGCGCAAAAAACCTGCATAAAAAAAACAACGCCGGTCCATAATCGTTCAAAGGCTATTGCCGACCATCCGTAAATGACAGAACAACAACCGTCCAAATTTCAAATCCGGCTGCCGCTTATTTTGGCGGTTACCCTTGCTGCGGGCATGTTTATCGGCCAGCAACTTCCTCATTTTGAAGATAGTATTCGTTTTTCACCGGCCGGAAAACCCGGACAGGTTTCCGGCACTCTCGACGAGATACTGCGCTACATCGAAGCGCGGTACGTCGACACGATCAATGCCGAACAGGTAAAAACCGGCGCTATCGATCACCTGCTCGAACAACTCGATCCACACTCCGTATACATCACCCCCGACGAACTGAAAGCCGTGGAAGATGACATGAACGGCGGTTTTGAAGGCGTTGGTATCGAATTTTTGATGGTGGAGGATACCATCCAGGTGGTCACTCCGCTTTCAGGCGGCCCGTCGGAGGCAGCGGGTATCCTGGCCGGCGACCGGATCATCACCATCAACGATACCGTGGTGGCCGGCGTAAAAATTGACAACGGCAAAATTTTCAAAAAACTGCGCGGTACGAAAGGTTCAACCGTCCGGTTGGGCATTTTGCGGGGAAGGGAAAAAGACCTTCGCCAGTTTACCATAACCCGCGATGTAATTCCGGTCAAAAGTGTCGATATCGCTTATATGCTCGACCAGCATACCGGTTACATCAAAATCAACCGTTTCAGCGCCCGCACCTACCAGGAATTTATGGAAGCGCTGCGGCCTTTGGCAGAAGAAAAAACCTGCAGGACCTCGTGCTCGACCTGCGTGGCAATCCCGGCGGATACCTCGAAGAAGCGACCGACCTGCTCAGTCAGTTTTTTCCCGATGGAAAACTGCTCGTGTATACCAACGGCCGTGTGGAAGGTCGTACAGAATATAAAAGCAACGGCCGCGCGCGTTTTAATATCAGCAATATCTCCGTGCTGATCGATGAAGGCTCCGCCTCCGCCAGTGAAATCGTAGCCGGGGCGATTCAGGATTGGGACCGGGGCTGGGTAATCGGCCGGCGTTCTTTCGGGAAAGGGCTGGTACAGGAGCAGTATCCGCGGGGCGACGGCGGCGCCTTACGCCTGACTGTGGCGCGTTATTTCACCCCCAGCGGGCGTTGTATCCAGCGCGATTATAAAAACGACCATGATTATGACCACGACGCCGACCGGCGTTATAAAAACGGCGAACTTTCGGATGCGTCCAAAATAAAACTGGCGGACAGCACCAAGTTTTATACCGGCCAGGGACGGATCGTATATGGCGGCGGCGGAATTACTCCCGACGTTTTTATCCCCATAGACACCTCATTTTCAAATGATTTCTACTACGGCATCCGGCAACACATCCCGCAGTTCGTCACCCGCTGGACGGAAAGTCACCGCCAACCCGCATTTTCGACGCCACTTGCCGAATTTGTAAAACACTTCACCGTAAGCGATGAAGTTTTGGAAGAATTGGTGCGTTATGCCGAAAAACAAGGTATTGCACGCAGTGAAACCGGTTTGAAACAATGCCGGGCCGAGCTGAAATTGCAGTTCAAAGCGCGTGTCGCTAAAATTCTGTTTGGCGACGAAGGCCTCTACACGGTCCTGAACGACGACGACCCGGCGGTGGAAAAAGCGTTGCAGGTCCTGCGCAGCGGTCAACCGGTGGCTACACGGAAGTGATTTCCCAGACAATTTTTTGTGCGATAACCGGGCGGTGGCACAGGAATTTTGACCTTCTTTTTTATTTTTTTTGTTAAAAAGTATAAAAAAAGAAGGCCAAAATCCGTGTGCCACCCCCATACACCCCGATTTTTTGTGTGAACCATTACGAGACGATCCCGAATGGGCGTGGTTTTTGTCTGTTCGGATAATGAAACCAACGGCTGGTCATTTGCGCTTGGCATACTATGAGAAAACCCAAAGCGCGGACGTCCTGAAGCGGGACTTCAGACCGCCGGAATACCGGTCATACTTATCGTCCGTACATTCATGAAATCTTCATCAAACAAAAGACTACTCGAACTGGATGCGATGCGGGGAATCGCCGCACTCATGGTCGTTTTTTTCCATTTTACGGTGGACAGGGAGCAGGCGCAGGACGGGTTTAAACTCGGAATCACCGGCGTCGACCTGTTTTTTATCATCAGCGGCTTTGTTATTTTCCTCACCATATCGGGGACAAAACACTGGCTCGATTTTGTCGTGAGCCGGTTTTCAAGGCTGTATCCGGCATACTGGACAGCCGTATTGCTGACCACTTTTTCCATCGCCGTCGTCAACTATTTTTCCGGGGAAAACTCGGGCGACCTGCTGTATCATTCGCTGGGAAACCTGACCATGTTCAATTATTACATGAAGATCCCGAACTTGGACGGGTCGTACTGGACCCTGATCATCGAGATGCAGTTTTACATCCTGATCCTGGTGATTTTCAGGTTAAAATTGCTGGACAAAATTGTACTGCTGGGCAGTATCGGTCTGGGCTTTGTGCTTCTTAACCACTTTGTAATCAGTGAATTAAGTCCGTATTTTTTCAAAATCAGCCGTGGCCTTTACCAGTTTATCAACCACCTGCCTCTTTTCTTTTCCGGCATCCTGTTTTACAAGATCAAGTTCCATCAGGGAAAATGGCCCGTGTTGCTCGCCTTAGTGATCGCCTGTTATTTCTCCCAGATCATCCTGTACATGGACGGCGGAAAGGCGATGTTGTATATCACAAGGATGGAATATCTGCCGTTCCTGACGGCTTATTACGTGATTTTCGGTTTGTACGCGTTTAACGTAAAACTCCCGATCGTCAACCGGGTTACGGTGTATCTGGGCAATATTTCTTACAGTTTGTACCTGGTGCACCAGCATATCGGCGCCGTGGTGATCATCCCGCTGGTGATGAAATACGCACACCTGAGTTTTTGGCAAAGCGCCCTGTTCGTAGCGCTTCCGGCCGTTTTTTTACTGGCGACTGCCATTACCTATTTTATTGAAAAGCCGGCGTTGCAGTATATCAGGAGTATTTACAGCAAAACCAAGGAACGCCGTTTGGTAACAGCCTGATTTTCAACGAAATTTCTGGCTGTAAAAATCCACGATCCGCTCATCGGTGATTACGTCCCGGGAGCGGATCGCCTGTCGGAGCACAATACCTTCCAAAGTGCGGCAGCGGCTCAGGGCCACGTACAGTTGTCCGTGTTCAAATGCGCCGCCGCCCAGGTCGATCAAAACCTTGTCAAAAGTTTTGCCCTGGCTTTTATGGATTGTAATGGCCCAGGCGAGTTTTAGCGGGTATTGCCTGAAAGAGCCGATACTTTCCGCTTCGATGTCGCCTGTAGCGCCCGATTTGTACCGCACGATCTCCCATTCCGCTTGCGGCACTTCGATCTGTCGTTTTTTGCCGCCCGCTTCCTCCGTTTGCACGATGATTTTTTCTTTCGTCAGTTCCACGATCTTTCCGATGGTACCGTTGACAAAGCGGCGTTCTTCAACGTCGTTTTTGACAAACATCACCTGTGCGCCCTTTTTCAGGCGCAAGGCCGGCTCGGTCGGGTACAGGGAAGGATCAAAACTGCCTTTTACCTCGGCCAAAAACCCGTATTCCGGTGTGTCGAGCAGTGAAAGTTCGCGTTGATTGATCCGGTCGGCAGTAGCGTTGCGCGAACAAAGGGTGATATACCCGTCCGTTTCTCCAAACCCCGGCAGGTGGCGTTCGTTGAGATCGTCGAGATCGTCGTGATCGAGCTCGTTCACGCGCACGGCTTCCAGCAGGCGCAGAAAATGCCGGGACTCCTGGCGGTATACTTTCCGCAGTTCGAGCATATCTAATTGAAAATCAGTCTCCTGAAACACCTTTCCGGAGAAAAAATAGGGCGTTTCGTAATAATCCTGGAAATAGGATGCCTCCACGGGGTCTTTGGTTACCACGGGCGGCAACTGAAACAGGTCGCCAAAAAACACCACCTGCACGCCGCCGAAAGGCAAATAACTTTCGCGGTTGATCCGCAGAAACCGGTCCATGCCGTCGAGAATATCGGCGCGCACCATCGAAATCTCGTCGATGATGAGCACTTCGAGGTTTTTGTATAAGCGGAGCAAGTCCTTTCGGGTAACTTTTCTGGACGCCTCCTGCGGGGTGAGAATACGGGGTGGAAAACCAAAAAAGGAATGGATGGTTTGCCCCTGCACGTTTAAGGCCGCCACTCCCGTAGGCGCCAGAACGGCCGCTTTTTTCCTGGTAGTATTGCGAAACAACTGGAGCAGGGTGCTTTTTCCCGTGCCCGCCTTGCCGGTAATAAACAAACTCCTGCCGCTTTTTTCCAGTACGTCAAGCGCGTATTTAAAATCGTCGTTGAGCAGCAGCGGGGTGTGTTCGAGCATTTTTTTACCTTTTTTCAGGCTTAAACGGCGACCATCACGGATCCGGCGGCCAGGTCGTGCAAAGCCTGCCGTTTTGGATTGGAGTGGATGGTTAGAAAAGAAACCCATCCCAGCGCTAATTTTACGACCAAACGCAGCATAGCCTGGAAAATATTAATCCGCCGGGTTTCATCCGCCGCACTTCGCACACGAATGCCCATGATATAATTTCCCAGGGTACAACCCAGCGTTTGGCTGAGCGGTTCGTAAACAAAAAACAACCCGAACAAGGTGGCGATACGCCAGGCGTCAGACACCTCGCCAATCCTTTCGAAGATGGCGGAGGCAAGATACATACCTCCGATGATCACGATGACGCCGTCAACCAAAGTTGACTTGAGCCGGGCAGATAAAAATGGGTATCTCATTCATTGGATCGTTTGAAAAACAGGAGCGTAATGTTGGAGCCCCTACCGCAACAAACATAACGCAACTGAAAGCAGAAACAAAATAACCCCTGTGAAAAACAAAACATCCTGAAAATCCCGAATAAAAAAATCTCCCTCCGGGCCGGGTTTTTCCGCAGAAAAGCCCGAATCAGCCACACCCAACGTTTGGGTTTGTACGGTTGTCTATCTAAACGTACATTCACCGCACGAACATAAACACAAACCTCCTTCCGCATGGCAATTCGTGTACGCGCCGCCCGGTCATTCCTTTTGGGCTTCCTTTTTGTATTTTTACTACCCGCAGTATCTGTTGCCCAAAAGATATTTTCCTTAGAGATCACCGGCGACTACCGGGATGCGACCATGATCGAGATGTTTATCGACGTGGAAAAAAAGTACCCCATCAAATTCTATTACGATCCGGATATTTTGCCTTATTACAAGGTGGGTTACGACTGCAAGGGCCGCAATTTGTACAATCTGCTGCAAACCCTGCTGCCCCCGCACAACCTTACCTGCGTGGCCGCCCGCGACAATGGCATCGTCATTTGCCGGAAGACGGACATGAATGCGAACTATATCACCGGATTGCTGAAAAAATGGGATGAAAACAAAATTGAACTGCCGGAATTTCTCACTCCGCTGGAACTGACGCGGGAATGTGGCGCCCCGCCTGCCTCACAGGCAAAATCCGTTGTATTAGAGGGACTTGTGAACGACGAACAAAGTAAAGAGGCCGTTACAGGCGCCCTGATCCGGCTCGATTCCGTACAAGGCGGCGCCTCCACCGACCGGTTTGGCCGGTTTAAACTGACCCTCGCGCCCGGAGAACACCTGCTCACGGTCACCTATCTCGGCTATCGCGACGCAAAGGTGCGGGTACAGGTGTACCAAAGCGGCGAGATCGAAATCCCGATGCAGATACGCGCGCTTGAACTGGCCGCCGTGGAAATTCAGGGCAACAAAGCCGCCAACAAACAAACCTCCGTTTCCACCGGCGTCGAACTGCTGTCCACCCAAACCATTAAAGACCTGCCGTCGTTCATGGGAGAGTCGGACGTGGTAAAAAGCCTGCTTGCATTACCCGGCGTCAGCACCGTGGGTGAAGGTTCTTCCGGTTTCAACGTACGCGGCGGCAACATCGATCAAAATCTCGTGATTCAGGATGAACTGCCGTTTTACAACACCTCGCACGTACTCGGCTTTTTTTCGGTGTTCAACCCCGACCTCGTGCGGTCCACCACCCTGTACAAAGGGCATATCCCCGCGCAATTCGGCGGGCGTGTGGCGTCCGTGCTGGAAGTAAAACTTCGCGACGGCAATTTTTCCGAATGGCGCGGCTCTGCTGGCGCGGGACTGGCCTCTGCCAAAGCCTCCGTGGAAGGCCCCGTCTGGAAAAACAAAATCTCCATTCTCGCCGGCGCGCGCGCCTCCTATTCCGACTGGATGTTGAAATTGGCCAAACTGCCCGACGTCAAAAGCAGCAGCGCGTGGTTCAACGATTTTAATGCCAAAATCTCTTTCCGCAGCGGCAGTAACGGCACGTTCAGCGCCGGCGCACACCGCAGCGAAGATTATTTTCGTTTTTCACAACAGTTTGGTTATCAATGGAAAACCACGGGAGCAAACTTCTCCTGGCGCCAAACCTGGGGCGACGCCGTGATCACCAGTTTAACCGCCGCCGCCGGGAAACTGCAAAACACCTATTTCCAGCCGGAAGGCTCCGATGCCTTCGAACTGAACAATGGTCTGGAGTTTTATACCACTACTTTCTCGGCATCGCTGCTGTCGCTGGCGCGCCACGAAATACAGGCCGGTGCTCAATGGAACCGCAGTAACTCGCTGCCGCAAACGCTCGGCCCGCGTGGGCCGGCTTCGGGGATTTTGCCCAAACAGGCGCAACAGGAAAACGGGGAAGAACTGGCGTTTTTTGCCGGTGACGAATTCAAAATTTCGGAACAAATCGGCCTGTACGCCGGGCTTCGGTTCTCCTCATTTCGCACCTTGAATAACAACGGCCTGCTGATCTACGAACCCGGTGTGCCCTATTCCGAAGATACGGTCGCCGACACGCTCTTTTTTGGAAAAAACAAGGCCTCACAAACCTATACCGGCGCCGAACCCCGGGTTTCCTAACCGACTGCGGCAATACCAACACCTCATTTCCAACACCACTGCCGCAACACCCGCAGACATCTGGCAACCTGCCAACCGCTACCTGCGCCCGCAGGTAAGCGACAGCTACAACGCCGGCTGGTTTTTTACCAAAGACGACAAACGCTGGGAGACTTCGCTGGAGGTTTTTTACCGCAATACCGATGACGTGCCTGCTTACGAAGATTTTGCCCGATTGCTGCTCAACGATCACTTAGAAACCGAACTGATACCCGGCCGGCAGCGCAGTTACGGCGCCGAATGCCTGTACCGGAAAAACGAAGGGCGCTGGACCGGATGGTTGTCGTACACCTGGTCGAGGGTGTGGCAGCAGGCCGAATCGCCCTACCCCGCCCTGTCGGTCAATCGCGGGGAATGGTTTCCTGCCAACTTCGATCAGCCCAACCAGGTCACCCTGTTTGCCAAATACGCCATCAACCCGGCCTTGTACTGGACCTTTAATTTTACCTACCGCACCGGCCGGCCGGTCACGGCGCCCGTCAACGGGTACCTCGTCGGCAACGTGCTGGTGCCCAATTTTTCAGACCGGAACAACCTGCGTATTCCCGATTACCACCGCCTCGACATCGGACTTACCATCGACAAAACCAAATCCAAACTCACCGGCCTGAAATGGACCCTGAACTTTTCGGTCTACAACGCATACGGCCGGAAAAACCCTTCTCCGTGTATTTCAAACGCGATCGAAAAGGGCTTCCCAAGGCGTACCAACTGGCGGTCATCGGTTCGGTAATCCCTGCAGCCAATCTCACCTTTTATTGGTAAACGTATGAAAATCAAATCCTTACCGCTTCTCTACGGATTGGTTTTGAGTCTGTTCTTCATCACCTGCATCCGGGAGATCAATTATATCAACGGCGACATCGACCGCTCGGCATTGGTGGTGAGCGGCGGGTTTTACAACAGCAGCGGCCCCTTCAAACTCAAACTCAGCCGGCCCACGAATTATGAAAAACGGGATTTTGAACCGGTAAAGGGCGCTTCCGTCGTGCTTTCCGATGACGAAGGTAATCAGGGCGTTTATGTCGAAACTGATCCGCTCAAATACCCCGGAGAATATATCCTTTCCGGGTTTGAAGGAGTGCCCGGGCGCATTTACACACTTGATATCCTTTTAGCCGACGGCGGTGCCTACCGTTCCCGCCCGCAGCAGATGCCCGAGCCCTTGCCGATGGATTCAACCGAAATGAAATTTGTTTTTCTGGAAGACGTTACGGCCGAGGGCAACATCGTAAAAGTGCCCTTTGCGCAGATCTACGCCCACAGCAGCACATCCGATCAAAGTACGGGGTACTGCCTGCGTTGGGAAGGAGAAAACACATTTATTTTCAATGAGTTATATATCCCCGGGGCGCCTCAGAAACAATGTTTTGTTACCAACGGCATCAGTGCACAAACCGTGAACATCGTCGATCCCGGCGAGTTGCAACCCGGAACTCCCCTATTCGAATACGTCGGCCGCCGCAGGGTCGATTATTCGTTTGATCTGCGCAATTGTTTCAGCATTTACCAACGCACCATCGGCAAAGACGCCTACAGGTACTGGTCGCGTGTGCAGTCGCTTATCCGGCCAACCGGAACCATCTTCGACACACCGCCGGCCCCCATACCCGGCAACCTCGAAAACCTCTCCGATCCCGCGCGGCCGGCGCTCGGTTTTTTCGAAGTCGGCGCTTCGGATACCACCCGAATTTATGTCAACCGCGGTGATCTGCCCTTCGAGGTGGTGGCCTTTATCCCGCTGCACTGCGGCAGCGGCAACCCGGCCGCCTTTAACCGCCCCGAGTGCCTGGATTGCCTGAAGTTGGCCTCCAGTACCCTGCAAAAACCCGACTGGTGGCAGTAATGCGAAAAAAACAATAAATCTTGTCCCTTAATAGATAATGAAACATCTGGACGGAAAAGATTTCCATCCTACTTATTTAACTGATTTTCAACGATGCAGTACAAACTCATTCCGGTTTTATATACGCTGGTTGCACTGTTACTCCTGGCCAATTGTGTGCGGGAAGCGGATTTTTTTCAAAAAAACGCCGACAAATCCACTTTAGTGGTCAGTGGCGTTTTCACTGACGGCCCCGGGCCACATACCATCCGCCTTACCCGGCCGGGTGATTCCAACAAGCAGTCTTTCGAAGCCGTCAGAAACGCCGTGATAACCTTGTCGGACGATGCCGGTAACCAATACAATTACCAGGAAATGGTATCGGCGGACGGCGAATATTGGTTTTACCAGCTGGATAACGTTCAGGGAATGGCGGGGTTAACCTATACCCTTGAAATTAAACTTCCCGGCGGCGAGGTATATCGCTCAAAACCGGAAAAAATGCCCGTCCGGGTGCCGATTGACAGCATTCAGGTCCGCGGCGAATGGTTTGTCAGCACCAATGCCAACGGAGCCATCGTGCAGGAACCTTTTGCTTATGTGTACGCTTATTCCACTGCCCCGGCCCAGTCGTCGGGTCGCTATGTGCGCTGGAATGCGGAAACGGTTCATATTTTTAACGAGTTGCCCAAAATATACATCCCCATTCCCCCGCCGCAGAAACAGTGTTTTATCACCAACCGGGTCAGCGACCAGCAAGTGCCTTTGGCCGATCTCGGTATTTACCAGCCGGGAGCGGCCATCTATAAAAATGTGGGCAAAAAAAAGATCGACAACGCGTTCGAACACCGCATTTGTTTTTCCGTGTATCAGCACACCACCTCCCGCGCCACGTATGAATACTGGGAAAAAATCAGTCAATTGATCTCACCGACCGGAACCATATTCGACGTACCCCCTTCCAGGGTGTTCGGCAACGTGGAAAACATTGGCGATCCTGGAAATCCGGCACTGGGTTATTTTGAAGTATCGGCGGTGGACACGGCGAGGGTGTACACCCGAAACGGCCTGCTGGGCAGCGAATTCCTGTTACAGGACCTCCCCAACTGCGAATACGACTGGTCCAAATGGCCTCCGGTGAATTACCCGGAATGTGATAATTGTTTGCTGATACCCGCCAGTTCGCTGCAAAAACCGGATTGGTGGGAATAAAACTAATTTCCACCTCTTTTCTCCCGGATAAAATCCTCCACTTGATCCAGTTTCGGCGATTCCAGCAGTGATTTCCAGTCGAAACGAGCGTCAAAAGGTGTAAGTAATTTTTGCGGGTCAAGTACCCGCGGGTCTTCCGGCAAAGCAGAATATGGCGTAAAATCGGGTTGTTCGGCAAACAGATCGCTCAGGTCCGCGGCGGCGGCATCGTATTGGTTGAGGTACGGCACACCGAGGATGTTCCAGAACGTTTTAAAAATGCTGCCAAAACTGGTATGGGTATGGCTGACATGGTTGCGTTTTGCCCAGGGCGAACATACCATCAGCAGACTGCGGTGCGCATCGACGTGATCCTGGCCGTCCTGTGCATCGTCCTCGGTGATAAAAATGGCCATGTTTTTCCAGTAGGGCGTATGCGACAGGAATTCAATCACCCGGCCCAGTGCCAGGTCATTGTCGGCCATATAACTTTCCCGGAACGGGTAGCCTGCTGCCGGGCGTTCGCCGGCTCCGTGATCCTGCGGCAGCATCAGGGTAATCACAGCAGGCATCTTTTCTTTGCCAGACAGCCATTTTTCCCGGAATTCCTGCATAAATACATCGGCGCGGAACTGGTCGGGGATTGCCATATTGAAGGTTGCGTATTTTTGGGAACTGCGGCCGTACAAGGGTCCGGGGATCGGAAAATTGACCAGCACTTTCTGGCCGTAGTATTTCATGGTGGAATCCGTGAAGTTCGACCCCATTTCCGTGCCGAAACCAAAATTGTAGAAGGACAGATCGTGGCGTTCCAGGTGATCCCACAGAGAGCCGGCTTCATTATAGTCTTCGGGAAAAATGGCGCCTGCGCCGCCCGTCCACGCGTACTGTCCCTTGGCTTTGCTTCCGGGTTTTACGTCGCGGTGGCCGCCGTATTCCGCCGCCACATTCGTCTCCATCCACTCGTTCGGATACGTATTTACGAGCCAGCGGTGGCCGTCGGCGCTGTGGTCGCTGTCTACGTAAAAGTTGTCGCTGACACCGAATCGCTGCGCCAGCGCGAGGTGGTTCGGCATGATCGTCGCATCTTCCACCGTAGCCGTTTTATCTTGTTTGAAAACTGCGGCGGTAACCGTACCGGGCGATGCCGGGATCTCCTTTTCCGTTTTTTAATTGACCAAAAAACTTCGTCGTAGGTGCGATTCTCCTTGGAAATGAATACGATGTGTTTGATCGGGCTTTTTTCTCGCCGGGAAAAAGTGGAACCGGGTTGGTCGTGGCGGATCGGCCCAAAGCCACCCCGTCACTTGTGCGGCGCCGCAACAAGAAATTGTTGTCCAACACCTGTTGGGTCCATTTGGGCAAGTCCTGATCGTCAGGAATATCGAGCATGGTGACCGATCCGTGCATCAGGTGGCCGACGTAGCTGCCCTCCGGGCCTTCTTGAAAGGTATAACCGCCATTCGGGCCGCTGCCAAATCCTTTGGCATTGGCCACGATCAGTTTTTTCCCGTCGGGTGTAACCGCCAGCTTCGACGGAAACCACCCCACCGGCAAATGACCGATCACCCGGGCGCCTGCCGGCGAACGGCCCAATAACGAAATGTCAATCACCGCCACGGCATTAATCCCTGACTCCGCAACGTACAGCCGTTTTTTATCGGGCGATATGGCCACCCCGAACGGAATCACCCCGCGATGCCGGGCAAGTTGCGGCAGGGGTTTCAAAAATATGTTTTGCACCACTTTTCCCCCGGCGGGATCAATTATCGACACACAATCGTTATTGCCGTTGCTTACAAACACGAATTGTTCGGTCGCTACCAGCGAATTCGGGCTGGCTCCCCCCACTGCCGGAATTCCCTCGATTTTTTCACCCACCAGAAAACCGGTTTTAATTTTGTGTGTCACTTTGGGCACGGCTCCGCCTACCTCCACAGCCCATACCGAAAACGCTTCCGGCGCATTGGGGTCGCCCAAAGCAGGCACTTCCAGTCGTTCGTTTTTATAGCCTTCCAGCATCTCTTTCGAGCCGAATGCCGAGACCGGGAAATCTGCGCCATTTTCCAAGTCGTTCTCTTTCAGGTTTTTGAGCGGGCTGTATTCAAACATACCCATTGGCGACATACACTGTTCGTTCGTCGGGAGACAAGGCCACACCAAAGGGGTAGCGGCCCATCGGTATCCTGTGCAGTACTTTTTTTGTACGTGTATCGGCCACCAGCAGGCAAAAATTGCTTTGATCACACACGTAAATCGTATGGCCATCGCGGGTCATAGCCAGATCGCCGAGGTAGCCATCTTTACTTCCCGCAACCGCCTCCGGTAATATGGAATCGAGTTTTGCTCCGCTGTGCAGGTCATATCGGAAAAGTTTGTTCGCGCTGCCACCCGATACCCACACGCTGTGGTTGTCGGGCGTGATAGCCAGGCCCATAAATACGTCTTCCAGCAAATTGGGATCATTCATTGCTCCTTCGGGTATCTGACGGGTTTTTGGACGGCCGGACGCAGGGCCCTCCAATATCGTGATGGAAAAAGGGCGATTACCGGAATTAGCTGTCACGGCAACCGAACCGTCAGGGGATAATGCCAGGCCATAGGGATGTGGGGCGATTCGTATGGTGCTGCCCATCGGTTTTATCACCCGGCCATTGGGAATAATAGTTTCTCCGGCCGGGTCGATTTGACAGTAACGTTCACCGGCGGGTGGCCGGATGGACCATTCACCGGCAAATGACCCGGAAGGTTTGGAAGTTTGACAGGCAAAAAACAGGAAGGCGCAGAACGTGAATAAGGCTATTATTTTCATGGATGGTGATTTATAACAAAGGTCTGGAGATGTGACGAGTATCGGGTGGTTTTAAAGTTGAAATGAATGTAAAGCCTGCCATTTAATATTGGCTTAATCCGCCGCTCATTACCTTTACACCATACATACCTGCCGAGATGCGCCATTTTTTCTTCAAGATTTCAGTTGCCCTGGTCTGGCCTGTTTTTGCACCATATGCCGGTGCACAGACACTGGCAGACACCCTGCCGGTGGATTCTGCATACCGGAAAACCCTCGACGAGCTGGTCGTGACCGCCCGCCGAAGCAACAGCCAACGTTTCAACACGCCGGAAGCCATCGATCTTTCGGAGGCAAAACATATCCGGTTATTCCAGTTTCGCACGGCCCCGGAGTTGCTGTCCGATGTGCCCGGTGTGTGGGTCCAAAAAACCAACCACGGCGGCGGTTCCCCTTTTATACGCGGGCTTACCGGCAACCAAACCCTCCTGTTGATCGATGGCATCCGGCTCAGCAACGCCACTTTCCGGTATGGCCCCAACCAATATTTCAACACCATCGATATTTTTGGCCTTCAACGTGTCGAAGTATTGCGCGGAAGCGGATCAGTGCAATACGGTTCCGACGCCCTGGGCGGCGCCATACAGGCCTTCAGCCGCGATGTGGAATTGTCGGACCAAGCGGACTGGGGCGCCGGGCTGCTGCTGCGCGGGGCCACGCAGGATATGGAACAAAGTGCACACGCCGGGTTGAAGTACAGCAGCCGGCGCATGGCATTTGCAGGCGGGTTCAGCTGGCGCAACTTCGGCGACCTGACCGGCGGGGACAAGACCGGGCGGCAATCTCCCAGCGGTTATCAGGAACTTGACGTCGACCTGAAAGGAACCCTGGCCTTGACGCCAAATACACAACTCACTCTGTTGCACCAAATTGTACATCAGGACAAAGTGCCTGTATTCCACAAAATACAACTGGAAAACTTCGCCCTGAATCAATTCGATCCGCAGCGCCGCACACTCACCTATGCCCGGCTGGAACGGCAGATCAAACGGGGCATCTGGCAGTCGCTGAACATCACCACGTCGCTGCAACAAACGGAAGAAGGCCGAAGCAGCCGGAAAAACGGTTCCGCCATACTGCGTGAAGAAAACGACCGGGTTCGTTCCCTGGGCTTTATTGCACAGGTAAACAACACATTCGGCCAACGCTGGACGGCCAACAGCGGCATCGAAGTTTATCACGACCTTGTCCACAGTGACCGAACGGATCTGGATCAAAACACCGGGGTGCTGGATTCCAAACGGGGGCTTTATCCCGACGGCGCCACGATGACGAGTATCGCAGCATTTTCGCTGCACGAATGGGATTTGACCCGCTGGCATTTCACTACAGGTGTACGCTGGAATTCGTTGATCATTACAGCCGTGGACGAAGCCATAGGAAAGGTCAAAATCAAACCCTCCGCGCTGGTGGGCAACGCTGCGATCATGCGCAAGTTTGCCACACACTCCCGGATTTTTGCATCGGTGAATACGGCTTTCCGCGCACCGAATATCGACGATCTCGGCACACTCGGCATCGTGGATTTCCGCTTTGAAACCCCGAATTACAAGCTGGCGCCCGAACATTCCGTCAACTGCCAAATCGGTTATAAGTTACTGACTTCCAGGATACAAGGCGAATTTTACTTTTTCCGCAACGAATTAAGCGACCTGATCACAAGGGTCCGGCTGGATACCCAAACGATACAAGGGTACCCGCTTTACCGGAAGGAAAATGTGGAACGAGCCTATATCCAGGGCGTCGAAACGGTTTGGACTTATGCACTTGGAAAAGACTGGTCGGCACAGGGCAGTCTGACTTATACCTACGGACAAAACATGACCCAACGCGAACCCGTGCGGCGAATTCCGCCGCTGTTCGGCAGCCTGGCGCTCGATTATACGCCGGGTAACTGGTCGTTCGGCGTGGCGTGGATGGCAGCCGACAAACAGGATCGCCTGGCCAAAGGCGACACCGAAGACAACCGTATTCCAAAAGGTGGCACTCCGGGATGGAATGTGCTGAACCTCCATGCCGGTTGCGAATGGCGATTCCTGTCGCTGCGCCTGTCGGCGCTCAATTTGTTTAATGTGGACTACCGGACGCACGGATCGGGCGTGAACGGATATGGCCGGTCGGTTTTTGCAACGTTTGGTGTTGCGTTTTGAAGCGGCGCCTGACCGATTTCCCGGTCAATCGTCGCCTGCTTCTTCCGCCTCTTCTTCTTCCGAATACTTCAAAAACGCTCCCCGGCGCGGCGCGGGCATGTCAGAATGTTCACCCTTGATGATTTTCCACAATACCTCGTTGAACTCTAAATCCGGCACCCGGTCTTCCCCCGTGAGGTCAAAAGCGTCGGAGCGGCGCTGTAAGTCGTTGTCCACGGCGGCATTGCGGTCATCCAGGTTGACGTTGGAAGGCAAAGCCCGGAACGGCGTGAGATCCGCATTTTTTGTAAAACACCGCCACATCGGGGTCGCCGCCGCGTCGTGCTGACTCATGGGTGGCAGGCCAAGGATGAGTTCCATCGTCCGCAACATCGAATTGGTGGAATACAGGGTATGGTCCACGTATTTCCGTTTCACAAAAGGACTGATAACGAATGCGATAGATCGGTGCGCGTCTACGTGATCGGCGCCGTTTTGCGCATCGTCTTCCAATACAAAAACGACGCTTTCTTTCCAGACGGGGCTTTTTGACAGGTGTTCGATAAAGAGGCCGAACGCCAGGTCGTTGTCGGCCATTTGTGCATAAAGGAGTCGGCTTGCCGCGGCGCAGGCCTTCCGTATGGTCATTGATCAGGCGCAGGGTGCTCAGACGCGGCAGGGCTTGAATGGCCACCAGCGAATCAAAATCCCGTTTCCACTGCGTCACCCGGGTGGTGTCTTTTACATTGGTATCCCAGGAGGTGTAATAAGGGCAAAAATGGCCTTCCAGGGCCGGAATATTGGCTTGATAATCGTCGGCAAATTCGCCGTACGTGCGGTAACTGACCCCCGCGCGCCGGCAATGATCCCAGATAAAACCTCCCTGGGGCCAGGTCAACTTGTTCTGACCTTCATAAACATAGTCACCACCTCTGCCGCCGTAACTGGTCACCCAGGTTTTTTCCGTAAAATCATTGGCATAAGCCGCCGTGCTCCAGTTATGCCCGTCGGCGCTGACCTCGGCGCTGACGTAAAAGTTGTCGAGCAACACAAACTCCCGGGCCAAAGCGTGGTGGTTGGGGGTTATTTTTTCGGGAAAAAGGCAAAGTGAAGTATCTCCGTTGCCTTCCGGCATATCGCCCAACACCTGGTCATAGGTGCGGTTTTCCTTGATAATATAAAAAACGTATTTGATGGGTGAAGGGTCGCCAATACGCTGCGGAATGGGGTTGCCGGGTTCTCCTTCCGCCAGTTTTTCCCGCTCTTTGGAATACGGCGAATTGCGGTACACCTGCCGCGTGTATTCGGCCAGCAGGCGCTCGTTCGGCGCCGCGACGACACTCATGGTGCCCTTCATCAGGCCGCCGATGTATTGTTCTTCCACATTTCCTTTCTGGTAATCCACCTTGTGTTTTTTGCCGACCGGGTTGGGGCCGTTCGGGTTGGGAAACGAAGAAAAACCTTTGCCGTTGGTCACAAAAATCCATTTGCCCACGGTTCGAACACAGGTCGGGTACCAGCCGGTGGGGATAAAGCCCCGTGACCGGCTGCGTTGTATTTCGGCAACATCGAACACCGCGATGCAGTTGTTGTCGGCATTGGCGATGTACAGCGTTTTTTCGTCGGGTGAAAGGGTTACACTGTTGGAGGTGGATCCCGTGGGCGCATCCGGGAAAAGGGTCGCAACGAGCGTTTCCACTACTTTGTATTGGGTCAAATCAACCACATGCACCGAATTATCGTCGGCGCAGGCAACGTACGCCAGGGTACCTTTTTGTTGATCACAACGTCATTGGGGTTGTCGCCCACGGGAATTCTGCGGCTGACGCGCCGTGTTTCGGTATCCCAGACAACCAGTTCGTTGCCCCCCCAGTGCGTGAGGTACAATTGTTTCCGGTCGGGTGAAAGCACACAGGTATACAGTTCTTTGCCGATCGAATCGCGGTGAACTATTGTTTTGGTGCGGGTATCCAGCACATACAGGCTGTGATTTTCTTTGGTAACAACGTAAAGCAGGTGGCGCCGGTCGTCGGTGCACAACCCTGCGGGTGAAATACGCGCCGGCCAGGCTTTGCCCAGCGCCAGGGTATCCTTCAATACAAGTTTTTCATTTTCAACAATATACCTCAAAATCGCATTGCTGTTTCCCCCGGATACGTACAAGGTTTTTGAGTCGTCTCCAAAGGCAAGGCCGAGCCAGGCAACGGGAATTTCAAACGAATGCAGCAGCCGCCTTCTTTTCACCCCGATCAGTTGCAGGGATTGTTTGCCCTGACCGTTATTGGTTACAGCCAGGTATTTTTTGTCCGGCGATACGGCAATGTTTAATGGCAGGTCGCCCAGCGGCAGCGATTTTCCCGCAGGTGTGAGCGACCAGCCGGTAGGCAACAACATGGACGCCTGACCGGGTTGTTTGCCCGGTTTTTGAGCCAAAAGGACGGTGCAATATAACAGTGCAAACAGAAAGAGGCCGGATGTTCGCATAACAGGGAGGATAGATTCAGGGCAAAGAACGGGAAAATCGGGGTCGTTGGGATGGCCTCTTTGTTATTTATTCATTAACTTCAAATCCCTGCAAAAAATCCCGCGCAGCGCGCGCACCGCGCACAAAAAGGTCGAGTTTGTCTTCGTCTGAAAGGCTGAAATCCAGCCAGTTATGCTCTCCGGAATCAATCACGCCCACGTAACGGTTCAGTTCCGGGTGCTGCACAAAAAAGTCGTTGTCGTGGAAGGCCATCATGGAACCGAGCATGGCTCCCGCAAAAGCCCCGAAGGAATCGCAGGCATTATAACTGTTCCGGTCGATGCCGATCTTGATCCCGAATACCGGCGCGTCCGGGTTTTCCTCCGGCCGGTAAAAGAGGGCGATGGGAAAATTGGACATCGAGCCGCCGTCTACCAGGTACACTTCCGGCGGCACGGGACCCCGGTAGTTGGCCGCTGCCGACCAGTTGCTCCGCGCCTGCTCCGAATCGGGCAAATTTTTCACCGTGAACGGATAAAAAAACGCCGGCACACTCATGCTGGCCCGCACAAAATCGGCGGGATTGGTTTTTCCCGGCTCGGCCCAATACAGATGCGCCATATCGGGCAAAGCCACTTTAGTGCCCGTGGTAATATCGGCGGTCACCACCGAAATCCGTTCCCAACGCCCGGAGGGGCAAGCATCTCCGGTACGGGCATTAGCAATTCCTTCCGGCGCGGCGCGGCGCGTGTCTTGCAGGTCTTCCAGCGTCCGGACGCCCTTTTCCGCCAGCAGGCCGGTCAGCCAGTCGTGAAAAGTCTGCCCGGGGCAAAGTCCGTAGTGATCTTTCAGTTCGTCGAGCACCCGGGTAGTCAGGCGCACCTTTTTGCCTTTGCGGCTTTCGGGGTCGAGTATGGCGTCGATGAATTTTTTTACCTGTTTGTCGCCGTCGATAAAGTCGGAAAAATCCTTGCCGGCGACTTTTTCAATCAACCATTCCGATTTTTCCAGGTCGATGGGGCCGCCGCCGGCCAGCAACATGGCTACGATACTGCCCGCCGACGTGCCGGCCAAGCGCAGGAATCGAATGTCCATTTGCTCCAGCACATAAATATATCCCAGCAGGGCGACACCGAGTGTGCCGCCGCCTTCCATCACGAGATCGACGTATTGGTTTCCTGCGGCGTCGCGAATATCGGAAACCCGGAACCCGGCATCACCGGAGGCATTTTTTAATTCGGATAAAATGGTTTGTATTTCAGGGTGTTGGGTATAGGCGGTGGTTTCCATTGCAAAAAAGGTTTGTTTACGGGCAAATGTAGGAGCCGCATTGATCGCCGGCGGAAGCAATCAACCATTGGGTGTTTTTATTCAACAAAGGGTTCTGAACGACTGAACAGGGGTGGTGAAGGCAGTCGGGTCGACCGGCAACACGCAACGGATAGGCAACGGATGCCCGTCGGCATCGACAGGGCCGGCAAGTTGCGCATGGTCGCGAATTGGGAGAAATTTTATTCGGATGATGCGCAGGCATTCCGGGTTTTGAAAACCTGGAATGTCTGGTTCGGTCGCGATTCAAAATAATATTTCCCGTTACAAAGCCAAAATAAAGTACCTCTGACTTTTGGCACAACCCCGTTTCATTCCGTTTTTTTCATTTTCTTCGCCCCCAAACATTTCCAGTCATGCGTACGCTCTTCTCCATCTTGGCTTTTTGTTTAGCCCTGCCCGTTTTTTCGCAGAAAACCAAACCGGCGCCCCTTGCCGGTTTTAACGAAACCCTGTACAACGCGCTCGAATGGCGCTGCGTCGGCCCTTTCCGCGGCGGACGGTCCGCAGCGGTCACCGGGGTCGCCGGCAAGCCCAACCTGTTTTACTTCGGCAGCACGGGCGGCGGCGTGTGGCGCACTACCGACGGCGGGCGCAGCTGGGAGAACATTTCCGACGGTTTTTTCGGTGGCTCTATCGGCGCCGTGGAAGTGGCGCCCTCCGATCCCAACGTGATTTATGCCGGCGGCGGCGAAGTGACCGTACGCGGCAACGTGAGTTACGGCACCGGGGTATGGAAAAGTGAAGACGCCGGAAAAACCTGGAAATCAATGGGTTTGCCCAACAGCCGCCACATCCCGCGTATTCGGATACATCCGGACAACCCGAATCTCGTTTACGCAGCCGTATTGGGTGACCTGTTCCAGTCATCCCCCGAACGCGGCGTCTACCGCTCCAAAGACGGGGGTAAAAACTGGGAACGTATCCTGTTCGTCAACAACGACGCCGGCGCCGTCGACCTTTGTATGGACCCCACCAATCCGCGCATCCTGTACGCAGGGACCTGGCGTGTGCGCCGCACCCCGTACAGCCTCAGCAGCGGGGGCGCCGGCTCCGGCTTGTGGAAAAGCACCGACAGCGGAGATACCTGGACCGAACTGACGCGCAACGAAGGATTGCCGCAAAAGGATACCATCGGCATCATCGGTGTGGCCGTATCCTACGCCAACCCGCAACGTTTGTGGGCCATCGTGGAAGCTGAAAACGGCGGCGTATTCCGCTCCGACGACGGCGGAAAAAAATGGACCAAACTCAACGAAGACCGCAACCTGCGCCAACGCGCCTGGTATTACACCCGGATCTACGCCGATACCAAAGACGAAGACAAGGTATACGTCGTAAACGTCGCTTACCACGTCTCCAAAGACGGCGGCCGCACCTTCAGTTCCAAATACGCCCCACACGGCGACCACCACGACCTCTGGGTAGCGCCCGACGACCCGCGGCGGCTTATCGTCGGCGACGACGGCGGCGCCCAGATCAGTTACGACGCCGGCGAAACCTGGAGCACCTACCACAACCAGCCCACCGCCCAGTTCTACCGCGTTACCACCGACAACAGCTTCCCTTACCGGATCTACGTAGCCCAACAGGACAACACCACCCTGCGTATCCGGCACCGCACCGACGGCGCTTCCATCACCGAGCGCGACTGGGAACCTACCGCCGGCGGCGAATCGGCGCATATCGCCGTCGATCCCCTGGACGACGAAGTTGTCTACGGCGGCGAATACCACGGTTATCTCAGCCGGGTGGACCACCGGCGCAAAACCTCCCGCGCCATCAACGTATGGCCCGAAGACAACATGGGCCACGGCGCCGAAGACGCCAAATTCCGCTTCCAGTGGAATTTTCCGCTTTTTTTCTCAACAAACGACCCGAAAAAACTGTACGCCTGCTCCAATCACCTGCATATGAGCACCAACGGCGGTCAAAGCTGGCAAACCATCAGCCCCGACCTCACCACCAACGACCGGAGCCGGCAAAAATCGTCCGGCGGCCCTATTACCCAGGACAATACCAGCGTGGAATATTACTGCACCATTTTTGCCGCCTGCGAATCACCCGCCGAACCGGGTTTGCTCTGGACCGGCAGCGACGACGGGCTGATACACGTATCGCGTGACGGCGGCAAAAACTGGTCGAACGTGACACCTGCCGAACTGCCGAAATGGGCGATGATCAACAGCGTGGAACCCGATCCCTCGCGCAGAGGTGGTCTTTACGTTGCCGCCACGTCCTACAAATCGGGCGATTACCGCCCCCTATTGTTCCATACTTCCGATTATGGCAAAACCTGGCGGAAAATCGTGCAAGGTATTGGTGTCGAACACTTTACACGGGTTCTGCGCGCCGACCCCAAACGCCAGGGCCTGCTGTATTGCGGCACGGAGGCCGGTATGTACATCAGTTTTGACGACGGCGAAAACTGGCAATCCTTCCAACTCAATCTGCCCGTGGTGCCCATCACCGATCTCGCCGTCAAAAACGACAACCTCATCGCGGCCACCCAGGGGCGAAGCCTCTGGATGATCGACGACCTCACGGTTTTGCACCAGTTGGACGCTAACCTGAAAGGAAAAGAAACACACCTGTTCAAACCCATGCCTTCTTTCCGCATCCGGGGCGGCCAGGCCAGAAACCTGAAAACAGCGGGCGCCAACCATCCCGGCGGGGTAATGGTGCACTATTACCTCAAAAATAAACCGGGAGAAAAAGACACCCTGAAATTAGAAATATTTGATGCCGGCGGCGCATCCATCCGCAGCTGGTCCAATCAAGGCAAGGACGACAAACTGACCGACCTCAAAGCCGGCGGCAACCGCTTTGTCTGGAACTTCCGCTACCCCGGCGCTAAAAAATTCGACGGCCTGATCCTGTGGTCGACCAACTTAGACGGGCCACGCGCCATTCCGGGTGAATACCGCGTACGGCTTACACTCAACGGAAAACCGGAAGAACAAACGTTTACCATATTGCCCGACCCGAGGGCCGAAACACCCCCAGAGGTATTCCGGCAACAGTTTGAATTTGTCAAATCCTGCTCGGACAAACTCACGGACATACATACCGCCATCGGCCACATCCGCGACCTGCGCACCCAGATGAAAAACCTCACCGACCGGCTCCCGGCGGAAGACCGGCTAAAACCCCTTCGTGACCAGGCCAAAACCATCGACTCGCTCATCACGCAGGTGGAACAGGCCTTGTACCAGACCAAAACCGCTCCAGCCAGGACCCGCTCAACTTCCCCGTGCGCCTCAACGACAAACTCGGCAACCTGATGGAACTCGCCGCCGACGGCGATTTCCCTCCTACGGACCAGGCCATAGCGGTCAAAAATATGCTTTTTGGCCTTATCGACGCGGAACTGGCGAGGTGGAAAAGCGTTCAGGACAATGACCTGCCGGCCTTCAACCGCTTAGTTCGGGAGTTGGGAGTGGACGTGGTAAGGGTGAAGAGGGAGTGAAAATTGTCACTTCAGCAGCACCATCTTTTTCCGGCTCACCACCCCTTCAACAACGAGTTCGCAGAAATACACCCCCGCCGGTAAATCGCCGGCATTAAATGTAACATCGTGGACGCCGGGGTATCGGTTGCCGTCGGCGAGCAGGGTAACCGTCCTGCCGGTCTCATCCTGCACCGTCAGTTTCACCCGAGCCGGCTGGCCTACCCGAAACCGGATATTCGTTTGAGCCCGGAACGGATTGGGCTGATTTTGAAACAGTTGCATCTGTTGATGGGCGTACTGCTCATCGGTACCGGTTGAAATAAATCCTGCGCCGTACAGGGTTGTTACGCCGTAACCGGGGGTGGTGACCGTCAATGTGTTGCCCGCTACCGGCACGGTAGAATTTTGCCAGTAGGCATTGTTAGCGGACGTAAAAGCATCAAAAGAAACAGGCGTGTTGGCGACATCCTGGAGGTGAATATTGGCAGTTCGTGGCGAAGCCGACTGGTTGACCAGCACGATTGTGAGGGTGCCGTCCGTATCGTGAACATACGCGCTGGCGAGCAGGTCGGCAGAACCGGCAACCGTGGTATTCACCCGCCAGGCATCGGGCCGGATGTATTTGAAAAAGTGTTTGGCCGCCACGTATTTCGGCGAATTGGCGCCTGTTGTCTGGCTGGTGAGGGCAAAATCACTCACGGCGCTCACGCCGGGGTCTTCCGAAAAAGTCCAGTACAACCAGGCGCTTTGCCGGCCCGTTGTGAGTGCCTGGTGCATTTTGAGGGCGATGCTCCAGCCGCCGTTATTGGGAAACCCGTTGGCCGGGAAAAGCCAGGCCGCGTTTTCACCGGAAGTTTCCGTCATCCACGATTTTTTGTTGAAGGATCGAAAACCCGACACGTTGGCCGGTATTCCCGGCGCCGGGCTGGCCGTCCAGCCGTTGGCCCAACGATCCCACGAAGTAGCGCCGGCGCCGGCCGAACTCGCCCCGTCGCTGTCGTAGCCGTGGATGCAGAAGAAATCCAGCGCCGCGGCTGCGGCCGGGTCGGCGGCGATGTTTTGGAGGTATTGCAGGTTTTTGTGAATCACCCCGCTTCCGCCGCCGCCATATTCCCACAAGCCGTACGCATCGCCGCCGAGCAGGTCCTCCGGACCCATGATCCGGATTTCCTTCAGGTCGTCGTATTGGTCGAATTCGGCGCGAACCGCCTTAAGCGCCGTAATGTATTGTGTGGAAAGCGGGTACGTTGCACTGTTGTAAAACTGTTCAAAATTGAGTTCGTTCTGGATGCTGACGGCGTAAAACTGAACGCCGTAGGCCTGCTGAAATCCGCGAATATAGGCGGCTGTACTGCGTACAAACTGGGTCAGGGCACTGGTGGGCCCGGCGCCTCCGAGTGCCGAATCGTCGAATTCCGGCAGCGGCAGGCCGGAAACATCGAGCCGGCCGCCGGCAAAATTGCCGCCCCAGACAAAAGGCCAGGGCGTATTCGCCACCGGGCCCGGCCACCAGTTCTGGGTGTACTGGTTGCCCGACGACACTTTTACCCAGGGCAATGGCGACCAGAGCGAGCCGATCAGTTTAAAATCGCCCAACTGGTTCTGCCGGTCGAGCCCCGCCTGAATGGCGCCGTCGTCCGGGTAGGTAAACAAAGCCACATTTGCATCGATATCGGGCCCCATAACGGCGATAGGTGCGTGCTGGCCGCCAAACAGGCGGGAATAATCCTGGGGGCCGGTGTACGTGCGCACCCGGTTGCCTTCCGGGCCGTCGGGATTGTCCGGGTCTTCCAGGTTGAACACGCTGTTGGTGGCGGAACCCATAAACCAGGGAGAAAAATACGACAGGTCGGAATACGGCGACACCAAGCGGGGCGTCAGGTCTAAACGGTAGATGGACGCGCCCAGGTCGTCGTAATACAATTGTTGCCACCAGGCGGCGTTCACTGCGGCGCCTCCCTGGTGCGCGCCGAAACCGTCGATCTGTTGCCGGCGGTCGGCGGCAAATACATCGACCTGGGCAGATTGTGCCCCCACCGGCATTATGCCTGGCTGGCACAATAAAAAAAGGACTAAAAGATTACTTCTCAGCATAAAGAGTCTTGTTTATGTTATAAATTTGTACGATGTCTGCCCGGATTCAACAAATAAAAGACCTCGTTGGAAATGACGAGGTGGAAGATGCGATCGACCTGCTTATGGGGGTTGCGGACGAACTCGGCGCCAAACGGGAACACCAGAGTGAGCTCCTGCTGTCGGCCCGTTTTAAAGAGTACGAGCAAAATAAACTAAACAACACCTTATCCGAAAAATTGCTGGGGACTGAAATTGCCGCCATCCTGCAACGGGTTCAAAAGGTGGACAACAACGTTTACGAAGTGGCCGTGTACGCCTATAACTGTCCGCCCGACCTGCTGCCCAAAGCAGCAGCTTATTTCTCCCGCAACGGCTACCATCTCACCGATACCGCCACTTTACAGTCGTCACAATCCTGGCTTGCCCGGCAACCTGCGGTGATCTATTACGGCGCCGGCAACCAAAAAAAGGCCGCTGCTTTAGCCGCCGACCTGAAACAAGCGACCGGGCTCCGGTTTCTGGCCCAGGAAGGCGCAGGATACGGGGTGCCGAAAGAAGTGCGGGCGTATACGTTTAAGGTGCATTTGGTGCGGTAAGCCGTAGCCTCCTGACATCAAAAACCGAATGAAATTTACCTTTCGGAATTTTTCCTGCCGCATTATGACCGGTGTAAATATATTTGTGTGTACATTGTTTGAAAATGTACGTTTTTATAGATGTATTCGTTTGTAGATACCAAATATTTCCATTTCTCGTACCATGAATATTTTTGGAATCAGAATCAGACTAAAACAATTAATCACCCTTTCTTTTGTGAGTTTTGGCATTATCTGGGGCTTTTTTGAAGCCGGGCTTGTTTTGCAGGTTATAGCAATATCCGATCAGGGCGCTCCCGTATACTATTTCGGACTTATCGCTTTCAGCATTTTTATCTCCATCATAATTGCCTGGTATACCGAGTGGAAGAGTCAGCGGGTAAACAAAACGGAACTGGCAGAAGGGGTGAAGGTCAAACTGAACAAACTGGTGAAACGATTCCGCCAGATGATCGCCGACGGGAGTTATTTCAAACTGATCTATCTGGACTGGCGTATGCAGGTTGAGTGGGATAAAACCCAGTTGGCTGGAGCCAGCCGCTACATACTCGATGCGGAAGACGTGGCCGATTATATTTTGTCCGCCACCTACAATATCCTGAACCGGCTTGGAAAAAGCGACGAGTATATCACCCTTTCCAACATTGATTTTTGGGGACATATTCGCAACGACCTGCGGTTTTTCAACGCCAATATCGATGCCGTCAACCGGCAAAGTGTTCACATTAAACGAATTGTACTGGTCGACATTAAAGCGCTGGAAGGGAGGGCCCCGGGTGACGAAATCAAAAGAATCCGCGAAATTGTAAAAATCCTGCACGAAGAGTACCAGAGAAATACTTCCGCCTTCGAATCCGGCAAAATGGACTGGCACTTTTATATCAGTGAAAATTACAAACCCGATCACGATATTTCAGTGCCCTACGCCATCATCACCAACAAAATCAGCGGCGAATGCCTGGCTATTCTGCCCAAAAAAAAGGAAGAAAAAACCAAACCGAAAATCGAGATGTATTTCTCTGAAAACAAACTCGATGAAAATATTTCCAGTTACCTGGCTGATTTCGAGCGCATTGCCAAAGCGCCCAGGTTAATCGACATTCCGACATTCTACCACGAACTATTCAGCGGCAAGTGGAAGAATTCGTAAATTTTTTTTCATTAAATACGCCTTCCGATCATGAAACCTGCACCCTGGCCCACTAGATGGTTTCCGAGGCCTATTACGGCGAAGAAACCCAATCTCAAATCCTGAAAACTTCCCAAATTCAATCCCTACCTCGCCGTGGGTCACCACGAAGAAAATTTTTCTGATCGGGTCCAAAGGATTGGGAAAACCCTGCTGCTCCGGTATAAAAGTTACTTATACCACGAGTTGCGGGATACAAATTCAACACCTCCAACGACGAACTGACCGAAAGCAGCGAAATACAGACCCATACCTTTTCCCGCGAAGAACTTATACAATTCCGCCACTTCCAGGACTGAGGAAAGTATATGGAAACCCTGACACTTTGGACGCTGACCTTCAAAATTTATGGCCTGGACATCAATCCGGATCTGGAAAAAATGATCCATAAAGCGTCCAAACTCAGCAGTATTTTTTCGGAGTTGCTGTCAAACAGGGATAAAATCCCGCTTTTCCCGAGGTGGATCAACGAGTTTGTCGACCGGGCCAGTGAAATCAAAAGCGGGGTCTCCATTTTTGTTGATGATGTAGATCAGGCTTTTGAAACTATCATGATCAATAACCACCATTACAACTCCTTTTACCTGGAAGACCAATCCAAACCTGCGGTGGAGATCTGGGTAAACGGCCAGAATGCCCTCTTCAGCAGTATTTATTCCATTCACCGGCAGAACCGGCACGTCAAAATATTTGCAACAGTCCGGACAGAGGCTTTCCATTGTTTAAAAGTGGCTTTAAAACCCAATTACCTCCATCATTCAGTCGTATTACACTATGACAAATGGAATATTGAAGAAATATTCAACAAAAACATACAATTGATCCCGAAGGAGAAATTAGCCAAACCGGAAGGCAAAACCTGGATTGAGAAATTTCTGGGTTTTGAAGAAATGCCACATCGTTTCGCCAAAGACCATCTCGGAAACCCGAGGATCGAAACATCGTTTAACTTCATTTTCCGGCATACGTACGGCCGTCCGCGTGAAATTGTACAAATGGGCTCCAGCCTGCATAATCTGGTTACACAACCTCATTATAAATCGCTCAAACTGTACAATAAAATCGAAGAAGTAAGAGCCAACGTCACCATTTCGCCAGCGAATTGTTCAATCAATACAAGGAACAAATCATACCGGGTTTTGATACCGATGAACTCAACGTTTTTCATTCCATACCGGGCAACGTTATTCCGCGGGAAAAACTGAAGGAACTCAACCCACACAGCCTGAAGTTATATTACAGCCTCGGACTGTTGGGTTTTACCCGGGCAACCCTGGATGGAAAAACCCTGGTGCAGGATTTCCTGCCGGCTGCCGAGTATAACTATACGGAATTGTCCGATCTGCCCGCCGCTCCGGAATTTTTTCTTACACATCCGACCATGGATCAGGAGTTGTTGAGCGAGCAGAGTTACGGCTCATTTTATAACGAGAAATATCATCGGAAAGGTTATACCTACGACAATCAGGAGCCGATCATGAACAAGGAATATGAGCATTTTGTGCCGCTGGAATTTCCCGGTAACGGGCGCGACACTCCCAGCCAGAGCAACGGCCATGTATTTCCATTACAAGACTATTACCGTTTCTTTTTCGACAGCCGGATAAAACATTCCGGAACAAATACCTGGACAAGGTAAAGCTCGCCAAAGGGTCCTGAGCAAACTGGCCAGGTTGTGTTACTTCAACCGTTTGAAACGGGAATCGAGGGCATATTACACAGAACTGGTTTTCTGCTGCATACCGAAGTTAAACTTTATTCCATCGTCCGGGCTATAACGCACCGATGAATGAAAAAACACCGGCGGGCAGTGAAGAAAAATTCCTCGACCGCTTGTTTGGCCGCCTGATCGCCATCGGTTCAATCATCTACCTCGACCTGTCTTATGCTTGTGTAAAAAGATTATTGCAGGAAGGCAAAGTGGAATTTAAAGCGGAAAAAGACGAAGATCCGATACCGTATACCATTACCTGTACAGAAGTTTTTTTATCCCACGACTCAGCCGGAACTATAGCGTGCGGAATGAATTCTCCCAGGCGGGCAGCAACTCCATCAAACAAACGATTTTCGACGCCATGTCGCCGTTTGGGAGCAACAATTTTCAAAGATTTGTACATCGAGGGTGATCGAAGAAGTGCGTATGCTGACTCCCCGTTTTGAAAAACCCGAACA
>JADJOD010000029.1 GCA_016713985.1 Lewinellaceae bacterium
CCGACGCTGAAATATTTCGGGTTTCCACGAATGAGTGTTCGTAAAAATAGCCGGCGCGTACGGCAAACTGGTCAAATCATGCCGGTATTCCACACCAAATGCCGATGGTGATTTCCGCGAGTTCTTCGTTGAAGCCGCCGGGCGTCGCCCGTATTGATTTGAACACGCCGCGGACCGACAGGCTGTTTGTAATCGGGGATTCCGTCCTGGTCTTCATCAATATCCGGGCGGGGCGAGGGCACGGAAGCAACGGTTTGACGTTGAAGTCCGGAGTAAAGGTAAATGGTGTTGAACTCATCGGTTGAATTTCCAGGCCACGGCCACACCGAGGTTGGTCAGGATATAATCGCGGTTGATCGAGTTGGTGCGCAGTAGTTTTGGAACCTAAGTTTGGTGACGGCGACGCCGAAAGTGGATTCACTGTTGTTTTGGCGAAATTGACCGGGGCTTTTGTAGGTAAAGGAGAGGTCGGCTGCACCGGCCACACCAGATTTGATCTCGTTGCCTTCCACGAACGTAGCCGCTAGCCAGGTTAGATGAACAGATCAAATTTGGCGCCGATGGCGGCCGAAAATCTGTCGGACAAGCTTGCGCGCGTACCCGCCAACCACCTCCGAATTCATTGGGCGACCCTGGCCGTAGCACTCACCCTTCTCGTCGTGAGCTCGATATCGCCCAACGAAAAATAAGAGAACGGGCCGAGGCCAACCGATTGGAGTTTATCAGGCGCACATACACCGAGAGGTAAGCCGGGTAGACATCGTTCAAACGGGTTGCGCATCCACGGGAGCAGGTCGCGGAAACAGTGACACGTTTTTCTGCAAAGGCCAGTTTCGACTGGTTGTAGTGCATGCGTTGGGGTCGGCCGAAGTGGCAAGGCCGGCGTCGCCCATGGCACCGCCGTGAGTCCGGGCACGATACGGAGGAAAGCGAACGGCCGAAGTGACGGCGTTGGCGCAATCTTCACCGTTGGAAAACGCTGGCCCGGTGATGGGATCGTTCATACCTTTCCCATTGGTTACATTTTGCGCCTGCAGCAGAACCGTCGCGGCCAGGAGGTCCAAAGCAAATACCGGCCTGTTGCTTCCTTTTATCAGTTGACAAATTTAAGAGTAATTTCGGTTTTGTTTACGAAGCATCGCTTTGCAAAAACTTATTACCTGCAAATTCGCCGCTGAATTTTAGCTGACCTCGGCTGTCGGGGCTTTGACAACCCGAGGAAGTGGACCGCAGGAACTGGATACTGCCCGCCCTGCTAACGCCACTCGGCGGGGTGCTGGCTCATTTCAAAGATACCAATTTTTCCAAATTCAGCTTTCTGCCGTCACCGCGGTTCCGCCCACATCGGTGCCACGCACTTTTACGCGGTAAGACGTACACGCCGCGCGCCAGTTGGTCCCGTACTCGTCCTTGCCGTCCCAGGTGATATCGGTCACCCGGTAGCCGTCGGCCTGGGACGGAATGCACGATCGTTTTTACCAAGTGGCCCGATACAGTGAAATACTCACCTGCGTCGAGTACCTGACCCGAAGGATCGTGTTCAAACTGGAAATTCGTATTGGTGGTGAACGGATTCCGGGTAGTTCAATACGTGGTCGAGCGCGGCTTTGCCGTCTTCGGCGACGACAAATTCGGAGTAACCTCTCCCGGGTTTTGGCGATGTCAGCCTTTGACGCTCAGGGGTATGACGACCAGGAGCGAGGTTCCGCAGAAGGTAAAGGGCCTGACCCCTGCGGAAAGTGTCCTGCTCGCTTTCGTAAAAATCGTTCAAAATGATGGTCTCCAGCACATTACCATCAAGCACGGCGGTGAGGTCGTGGCCCAGACTGACCCGTTTACGTTCCATGCCGTAGTCGTCCAGACACCTCACAAAATCTTCAGGATTCGTTCGTCGGTAATGCCGCCGGAGACAAAAGCGTCGGTATTGAGAAATATCTTTACGCGGCGGTTGGTCGTCCCTGACCAAGTTGGCGTTACCGCCGATCACAATGTTATCATCGGCGCCGCCCGGCGTCGAGCGGGTTCGTTTTCTGCATAGTAATTGATTTTCCCAAAACCGTAGGCGTGGTTGATGTCTTTGGGGACGATAAAGTCAATAGGCTGAATTCACCGTTCGTCACCGTCGCTGCCTTTAAAAATAACGTTGCGCTGCACAAAACGTGCGACCGGGCTGCCGGGATGTCCTGTCCGAGGGTTTGGAGGGTTTGGGATTTATCGTAAAGGACAGCGACTTTGCCGTTAAAACCGCTGACCAGGTTGCTCAAGGTATCTTTCACCGAGACTTAGGTCTTCACCAGCATCGGGCCTCGAGGGTATCACCGAGGTTGTGCGGCGGCTTGCCGTTAATCGAATCGGTGGTGACCCGGTATTCGGGCAGGGCCAGGAACATGGCCGGGTCGCCGAGCAACGTAAAGCGCCGGGCATTGTCTTCGTTGCCGCCCGAAAGCGTGTTTTTGCCGTCTTTGAGAATGTCGCCGATGGCGCGGTAGCGGCCGTTTACTTTTTCAAAAATAACGCTTTGCACGGCGTCGGTCAATTTGTTGTTGCCGTCAATAAATACCGGGCGAACGGTTGTGAACAAGCCGATCGCGCCGCTCTTTACCTTTACTAGGGCCTGTCGCCGCCACTCAACGTGGGAAAATCGTCGTAGCCCCCAAACATGCAGGTGGCCGTGATGATGAGCGGATAGCGGTCGGGGTTGTCCCAGCCCGGAGATGTCGTTGTTGTCGATGACGCGTTCCTGCGCCCACCCCGCGCGGTCCGCCGTGGCCGATGTATTGCGCGACGAGGGCGCCTTTGAATATGTTGGAATTGATAGCGGCCTTGGCATCCGGGAAACGATCGCCCGCCCGAGACCGCCACTTGCTGATAAGCGTCAAAATACCTTTTTCGAGGTTGAAAATGTTCCGTCTGGTTGTCGGCGGCGAGTTTGTCGGCCTGGTTGACGTGCACGTTGCCGTCCTCATCGTCGGCCAGGTAAGAGGTGCAGAGGTGCCAGTCGCCCATGGGTCACGCCTCTTGGTCGTAATCCATGATTTTGTCAACAATCGACTGCGCCTCGGCGGGTGTGCGCGCGTAATGCGGCCCACGGCGATGTCGAGCGCGCCCCCAGGTGTGCCGCTTTCCCCGGCGCTGAGCAGGGCGGAAGTAATCGTCGAGGGTGCGCGTGGATCAGGTGGAAGGATTCGTAGGTTTCAAAAACCGGCACAAAATCCAGGTTGTCTTCACTGGCGGCGTTGTTTTCGGGTCGAACGAACCGTCGCCAAACAACAGCAGGTAGCCGAATTTGCCCGGGCCGCGCTCGTAGAGCATGCGGGCGAAATCGCGGATCGCGGTCGGGTCTTTGGCGCCGGAAGAAATTCGTTGAACAGTTGGTTGACATCCACCAGCGCCACATCCAGGCCGCTATAGGCGCGGCGGTGTTCGGCCAGTTGTTGTGCAGCCGCCTGAAAATCAGCGTGGTATACAATCGCCATGTGATATTCGCCCAGGCCGTGCAGGTTTTGCGGCGCGATCTTGCCTGCTTTGGTTTCCGGTTTCGGCAGGTTGTTGTCGTCGTAAAAAGCGACGAAATTTTTCAGCACACCCTGCCGTTGCGCGCCAAGCGCACCGCCGCCGGCAGCGGCTTGCTGGCGGCGCGGATTTTGCGGGTCCAGACATCCCACACGATCGGCTCGGCGCCGCTGTATTCAGGCGGAAGGTCGCGGCATCCTGGCCGAGCGTCTGCAAGTCGCGGAAACTCATGGCCGAGCCGGTCATGACCAGGCGGCGGCGCGACCACCTCGGATAGTCCAGCCAGCCTTCGCTGCTCTCAGCCCATTCAGGAATTCGATTTCGTGAGGTTCACCTGGTCGCCGTCGGGCGAAAATTGCCCGCTCATCACGCGCAGCGCGGCAAACGCCGCGTCGTTATTGCTGGCGAGTGACCGAAGGATATTTTTGAAAAAATCGCGTGCCAGTCGGCGATCAGGAGCGCACGTGGTGGGCGACATGCCGCAGCGGCAGCAAATCGGCCCGCGCCCGCGCTGTAGAACCCGCCACGAGGTTGGGAAAATCATGGTAGGTCGCGTCGCGGGTTTGGAAAAATAATCGCCAAACCAGCGCTTGCCCGAGCTCCTGCGCAGCAACGGAAAATCCAGCAGGTTACTCTTTTCATCTTCACGATACGGACGTACGTCGTCAAACGGGTCGGGTCGTAAAGTAGCCGGCACGCTGGCTTGTTCGATGATGCAGGCCGCCCTGCGCGTCGGCGATTTTACAAAATACCACGCGTACCGGTCGTACAGGTGGTTGCGAGTGAGTTCAAGGTCGGTGGCACCGGCTCACGCGGTACAACCACGGGCGAGGCCTGCGGCGTAAACAAGATATAGTCGCCGGCGTCGAATTGCCATCCTGTTCGCCGACGATCGGGATGGCGTTTTCGAGTAAGGATCATCGGGGCGGGGGTCGCTGTTTTTTTCCGACAACATGGGGCCGCCGTTGCCGTACAGGCCGGATGCGGCGCGGATCGAATTTTATCAGGTTACTGATTCCGGTCATTTTCAGGTAATTGTAGTCGAGTTTGTACACACCCGAGGCGGCCACACCAGACTTATAGGCAGCGCCGGTGCTCAAACCGAGTTATAGGTAAACAGGCCGCCCCGTTCGGTCACGGACACCGGTTCGGGCGTGATCCGAACGTTCAGGGTAAACGACGTAACCCGTTCAAAACCGTTTTCTCCGCGGCGAACGGGTATAAAATACTGGCCATAAAACTTGTTGCGCTCCTGCGCCACTTTTATCGTCAGCAGCAGTTCACTACCCAGCGACGCGTCGTCGGCAGAAGGTTTTTGGAAGAAACGCTACGTATTGCGCAGAAACCACGTCTACCGTGATTCTGGAAGGGCCTGCGAGCTGGAAGTGTTCGGAAAAATAAGGCGGGGTCAGGGCTTCATCGCTGAAAGAACCGCCGTTGAAATGCCAAATCTCCAGTACATCGCCCCAGAAGGGTATGTTTAACGGGTTCGTTGTCCCAGTTGAGCGTGCTGAATGGTGAATGACGGTGCCTCCTGCAGCACAGCATGCTCAGCGAGTACAGAAACTGGAGAGAAGTTGATTCTTCCTTAAGCCTTTTGAACACGATTTCCAAGATGGAGAAATGCTGAATTTAAATTTGATGCAGTTGCCGCCGGCATCCCCCGCACCCGTTAAATCAATTTGAGATTCGTGACAGCATGGTGCACGGACGTGGAGGAGGGTTGCCCGATACGAGTATGTTTTTGAACAAAAACAATTGTGAAAGAGATTGATTTTTCCCGTCGTACAAAAAACGGTTTTGGCTCATATCAGCACTTTTTCCCAGCGGCGCCTTCATTCGCCGGTGTAACGTGAACCTCTGGTTCCTGTGCTCTGCGTTGCGAAACCGGAGGTTCTTGTTACAACAAACCAAATGCGGTCTGGAGGTTTAGCATTACAACTCAAATTTTATGGGACGAGAGGTTCGCAATGATGAAAAACGACCGCATCATATTATGGCGCCGGGAGGCGATCAGCGCCAGTGCCCTGAAAGCCTAACGCGCGGTTTACGGCCCCGACCGTCATCGCCGACCTCCGCGCCCGGGAGGGCAAAAGCAGCCCACGGAAATTGTCAACGCCTCGACGCGCCCGCCCTCGAAGAAGTGGGGCGAAAAAATGGGATCAGTGAATCTACCACCTCACCGCCATCTGAGCGCTACGGGTGAAAAAAGACCCCATGCGTACCTGGGACATCAATATGCGCGAAGCTGTTCAACGTGTTGGAAATCAACCGCCGGCACAATCTTTCAAAGGCTATGTTTCCTGCGTCCATCGCCGTTTTCGGGCGGAAGCCGCCCACCGGAATACGCCGCAGTATGAGTTTTGATCCCCGGGAACCGTCTACGGCATCATCAAGGTAGCCGGCGAAAACTGGAGGCGAACTACTATTTCCGGCGCTACGGCCCAGACGTCCGCTCCATGCGTTATCCGGGCATCATCGGTTGCAAAGTACGCCCGGCGGCGGCTTTCACGGATTACGCCGTCGACATCTACCACTACGCCGTTCAGCAAAAACCTTACGCGCGTGTTTTTGACCGGGTTACCTGCCTGCCCATCTCTTTACTCAGCGCCCGATGCCGTCGCGCGCCACCCCTCGAACCCCGATGGAGGCCCCCCGCCGAACACATTTCGGTGCGCAGAGTTACAACCTCGCGGGTATGAGTTTTACACCGGCTGCGGAAATCGCGGAAAGTATCCGCAGACAGTTGCCGGTTTCAAATCAGTTACCAACCGACTTCCGGCAGGCCATCGCCGAATCTACCGGTCGGCTTCATCGACGATTCCGCCGCCCGCCAACGACTGGGGCTGGAACCGGGTTGGAAACCGGACGCCATGACAAAGATAGTAATTACCGTATCACCTGGGCAGGAAATACCGGTTGGAAGGGTGGATGAAGGCCAATAAGGGCGCTCAGCAACAACCTCCGCCGTCGTAAAACCAGGTGGACGGTGAAATAAATATATCCGGACCGCCCAGGCTGAAGCCAATGCCCCTGCGGTTTTGTCGCACACACGGCCAGCGGCTGGTTTTGGTTCAGAACTTGGCCTTTGGGGTCGTCCGAAATAGTCGTCAGATTCAAAATAAATCGCCGTTTTGCCGGTAAATACACACGGGCCGTCGGAGAGCATGGGGTCTTTGATGGCGCAGACTTCCACTCTTTCGCAAAAATCAGTTCAGGCTGTCGTGTTGTCCGGGAGCCAGCACCAGTAAGGGCGCGTTTAGCGCGTATTTCCGCGGTGCCGAAGCCGGTGTCGGTGATCATTTTAATATATTCCTGAAGCTGGCAGGGGCGCGGAAAACAAAGAGCGCGCAGGCGTTCGTCGTCGCGCAGGTTTTCGAGCATAACACGGTGCCAAACGCGGGATCGAGCACAAGCCGGCCCGGGGTTTCAGCACCCTGCACATTTCTTTCAGTGCGCGGCGGAGGTCTTCCGTTTCAAAAATATTGAACAGGCAGTTTTGTGCGGCAATGTCCACGGAATTGTCCATGACCGGCAGATCGAGGGCGTTTCGCTCAGAATTTCCACAAATTCTGCGCGGAACCAGTCGTTTTCCCGCTCCGCCCGGAGCAGGTTGTCGCGACAAGCTCATCATTTCATCCACGACGTCGACACCGATGACCGCGCCGGGGCGCCAGCTGAAGTAGGCAAATTGCAGGGGGCCCATACCACCGCCCACGCCAACGTACAAAACGGACGGACTGTTGACCAGGTCGCGCGGATTTGCCGTGCTGCCACAGCCGTAATTCATTTCAGCATTTTACTGGGAGAAACGGAAAGCCCCGGCAAGTTACACGGGAGTTGTTGTGCAGCACAACCCCACCTGCGGTTTGAGCGCGGCTTCTTTATACACATCGACGGTAGTATCCAGATATGACATGGGTAAAAGTGATTTTGCAGGCAATAAAAGATTGAAAACAGTGGACGCCGGAAACATACGCAAAATGTCCGGATGCGGATTTTTTGCATCTTTTTGTTTGCTCCCGGAAGAAGCGCGATATTTGCCCGAAATCTCCCGCAAAATGGCTGCGAAAACAAAGTAAATCCCAAAACCTTACCGCAAAAAGTCCCCGCTTCCACTCCCCGGCGGCAACCGCTCCGGCAAACCCCGCCGCAACTGACCGACACCTTCCGGCCGGGCTTCTGGCAGGAACAGTGGATGCCGGCGCTGGCCCTTGTGGTACTGGCATTTGTATTGTAGCCGGGCATCATTGTCTTTTGGATACGTTAACCCGACGATCAGATGGTTATATGGGAAAACACCTACGTCCAGAAAGGATTTTCCGGCTTGCGGGATATTTTGCTTTTGACAGTTTGTGGGTTTTTTCCAGAAACAACAATCGTTGTTCCTGCTGGAAGGCGGGCGTTGCCGCCCCTTGTCGCTCGCAACATTTGCGATGGAGGTCGGGATGTTTGGCAAAGACAACATCAACCTCGCGCATCAGCCATTTATCAATATTCTGTTGTACGGATTGACGGGGGTTTTGCTTTTCCGCATTTTGCTGGTTTGTTTCCGGTAGAAGGCGGGCATATATTTTCAACCTGCCCTTTCTGGCGGCGCTTATTTTTATGCTGCATCCGCTTCATTCCGAATGTGTTGCAAACATAAAAGGACGCGACGAAATCCTCGCGTTGTTGTGCAGCCTCGCGGCATTGTGGGCCACGCTCAAATATTTCCGACACCAACCGGAGTTCCTTTCTGCTGCTGTCGGCCTGTTCCTGTTTCTCGGCCTGATGTCCAAAGAAAACGCGCTGACCTTTCTGGCGGGTTACCCGTCACGGTGTGGTTTTCTGCCCCTCCCCGCCCTGAAAGGAAGAATGTTTAATGCTTTTGCACCTTGATGGCGGCAACTCTTTGTTATCCTGATACGTTACCGCGCCTGGGTTTTATGCTCGACCACGGCAAGGCGGTTAACGATGATGAATGATCCTTTCCTGGGTATGAACAGCGGCGAAAATCGGCGACCATATTTCTTACGCTCGGCTGGTATATAAAATTATTGTTCTACCGCACCCGCTCACACGACTACTATCCCTACCACGTGCCGAAGTGAACTGGTCGGATTGGAGGGCACTGGCCTGCTGGCATTGCCCTCGGTATTATGGGAGTATGGGCCATGTTCAATTTTAAGAAGCGCAATGTGTTGACTTACAGCATTTTATGTTTGGCTGCTCACCCTCAGCATCGTGTCAAACCTGTTCGTGTCAGTCGGCACTTTTATGAACAGACGTTTTGCCTATATGCCTCGGTGGCGTTCTGCATTTTTGCCGCCCGGATCGTGAGCCGAAAACTGCCCGAATGGCTCAAAGAGCAGCCGACCTGCCGGCCATCCTGAGCCGGACCGATGGTGCTGGTCGCTGGATTTTTTCGGCTTTCGCACCCTGGTGAGGGTGCCCGACTGAAAGATGCCATGTCGCTGAACAAGGCCGCAATCCGGGTATCGTACAACAGCTCCCGTTCGCATTGTTTTTACGTATCTTCCTTGTACAAAGAGGTTTATCAGGAACAAAAGACCCCAAATTAAAGGCGCTTAGTTGATACCATGGAGTACCACATCAAACGGTCGCTGGAGATCAACCCCAATTACAGCGCCGCATTAGTGATGCGTTCGGCCGTCGCGGCAGCCCGCTTCGATCTCGATCACCAGTTGGACAAGTTGTTCCACGGTTCGAATACATCATGGAGCGGATACCCTACAAACAATAACTTCCGCGGTTTCCCTCGATCACATGAAATACCTCGACGGCTCGAATGCCGACAAATACGTGGCATTTTGCCACCGCGCGGGTTATGATTTTTATTTCGAGCAGAAAAACGATGCCGAAACGGCGCTCCATTTCCTGCAGTTCGGCATCGACCGCCAAACGGAAGATATCCGGCTGCTGGACGACGCTGCCGAAGTATGCGCCGCAATGGGCAATAAGGCCAAAGCAGCCGAAATGAAAGCCCGGGCGGATGCGCAACGTTGAGGACGGTAGACGGTAGACGGTGGACGGTGGACGGTGGGCGGTGGACGGTGGACGGTGGATGGTGGACGGTGGATGGTGGACGGTGGACGGTGGACGGTGGACGGTGGACGGTGGTGGACGGTGAAAAAATGAAATTTAACCGTTAAAATCTGATAACCATGGGGAAATTTAAAGACCTGCGGGTTTGGCATGATGCTATGGAACTCGCTGAAAAAAATTTATCGCATTACGCAAGAACCTTCATTTTCAAAAGATTTTGGCTTGCGCGATCAAATCAGACTAGCTGTTGTTTCCATCTCTTCTAACATTGCAGAAGGTGACGAGCGAGGCACTAACCGTGAATCTATCCATTTTTTCAATTGCCAAAGGCTTCGACAGCAGAAGTTATCACACAACTTAATATCGCCAACCGGATCGGTTATGCTGAAACCGACACGTACAACTACGCGAAAATCATGCAAAAAAAATCTGGAATCCCTGAAAAGCTGTTCAGGCAGAGGTAGTGGAAACAATAAATACATGGCCCGGAAAGTTTATTTTTATCATTTGTAAAGCGATCTAACTTGGGTTGATGACTTTACGGCCTGGCTCGTCTGCCAAGTCACCGCCACCAGATCCACCGTCCACCGTCACAAGTCCACCTTACCGTCCACCGTCACCGCTGCCTGACCGCTAATACTCCCTGACCGTCTACCAAACCCGCTCCACCGTCACGGAAAGTCACCGAACATTTTAAAAAGCAAAAAGATAAAACACTGGTTTCCTTCGAGGTGTAAGCCTCCGCTCAAAGGGGCAGGCATGCGGCCATTTTAAAGACCCTGGATGCCTGAGGGGAGTTCAAACCGCCGTTTATCGACGTTACTTTTACCACCGCGAAGAGTTTATTACAACAAACGGGCGTCGGGGTAACTGAAAAACAAAGCCATCGCAAACGCCCCGGCACCATCGGCTATTTGTGCGGCGATCATGCACCGCTACGGCGTGGATGCGGTGTTCCACCTGATTTGGAGGCTTGCGGGTGGAAGAAACCGAAAAATGCCCAAGATCTTAACTTTCTTGGAATCAACGCACGTTTCATGCGCGGCGACGCCCGGCAGTTTGAAGACAAGTTTACCCCGGAAGATGACGGGCACAAATTTGCACTTGACCTCGTGCGGCAGATCGTCGGCATGAACGAAGGCAATACTTTAGACACCAATATCGTCAACGGAGAAAAAACCGATTTTGCATCGGTGCGGCAGGCTACCGGAGAAACATTTTGAAGCCACCAACCCGGCCGCCGACCTCCGGTTTACCAAAGAGCAAAGTGGATGCCGGCGCAGGTTACGCATCGTGACGCAGATGTTTTTCGACAACCAGAAATATTTCGAATACGTGAGGCCTGCCGGAAAGCGGGTATCGATGTGCCCATCGTCCCCGGCCTGAAACCCTGACGCGGCGTTATCAACTGAACTCCATACCCCGGAAATTTTTGTCAACCTGCCGGAAGCACTCGTTGCGGAGGTTCAAAAAGCCAAAACCGACGAAGCGATCCAGCAGATCGGCATCGAATGGTGTGTTCAGCAATCGCGTGAGTTAAAGCGGCCGGCGTGCCTTGCCTGCATTATTACACGATGGGCAACACGGAAACGTCGCGGGCGATCGCGGAAGCGGGTGGTGTAGGCCCGGTTTTAACGAATAACTAACCCGGCTTCTGCGCTCCACATACAAAGAGATCGGCGCCGCGCCGTGCTGTCACGGATGATCTCCAGGTCTTCACCACGCCGAAAGCAAAGCAGCTTTGGCGTTGACAAATCCCGCGAGGGTACAAAACTCGGACATCAGTTCGCCGTCCCACACGGACAGATGCAGGTGGCATTGGTGACGTACCAGATCGCTTCACAACCCGTGGGAAAGTTTTCGTGGAAATAAGGGTGTGATTTTTTGTCCTGATAGTACTCGACCGCCTTGCGGATATCCGGAACGATGATCCGCAGCCGGCCGCCGGGTTTGATCGTCCGGTACAGTTCCCGGAGAATACGCATCACCTGCACGGGGGAAGTGTTCGAGGGTATGCTCGGTAAATACGCCGTCCCAATAATTGTCGGAGCAACGGAGCGGGTATCGCGCGTCAAACATCCAGTCAGGTGTTCGGCGCTGGTTTTTCGCCAGAACCGGACCGGCAGGTGAAAAAATCGCCGTTGGTCCAGCCGTCGAACCAGGTATCCGCAGCCGAAATTGAGCAATTTCCGGGGAAAACGGTTCTTCGGTTTACCGGACACAACAATCTGCCGAGGAAACCGATCGTTTCGAATTTGAACGTGCCGGACAGGCTGAAGAGGTGCTCTTCTGACAGGATGGTTCTTTTCATAAGCCGCAAAAATAGGCTGACGCACGTTTCCGCTTCATTTTATTTTACAAACAGCCGGCGGAAATGTCCATTTAAGGCAATTCCGGAAAGAAGGCGGCGTTCCGTTTGGAGGTTATTGCCAGAATGCGGAATTTGCACACGGTTTATCACATAAACTACCATGATGAGAAAAACTTATTACCGCACTGCTCCTGCTGGCGGGCGTTTCCGCCGCGCAGGACCCGATTTTTCCCAGTTTTATGCCATGCCCTGCAGGTAATCCCGGTTTCGCCGGCAGCGCTTTTGCGCCGCGGACGGGTGTAGCCTACCGCAATCAATGGTCGGGTTTCACATGCCTACCGCACCTATGCCGTGTTTTACGAGCAAAGCCTCGACCGGCTCAACAGCGGTATCGGCTTCAACCTGAGAGGGCGACAATGCCGGCGACGGCATTTACAAAACCACCCGTTTTTCGGCTGTTTACGCCTACCGGCTCAACGTCACCGACAACCTGGCGCTGAAACTCGGCGTGGAAGCGGGCATGCACCAGACCAACCTCAACTGGGACAAACTGCTTTTCCCCGACCAGATCGACCCCATCGGCGGGCCGGGCGGGCCAACGGGCGAACTCCGGCCCGATGCAACCAATAATACACAACTGGATATTTCTCCGGCCTGCTCATTCTCAGCGAAAAATTTTATTTCGGCGCGGCGCTTAAACACCTCAACACCCCCAGCGAAAGCATTTTGCTGGTGAACGATAACGTATCGCGCGGGTTGCCGCTGCGCTACACGGTGCACGGCGGCACAGAACCCATTGTTAAGAAGGGGCAATAAACTCCAGGCCCCCTCGTTTATTTCGCCGAATTTCCTGTTTGTTTCACAGGGTCCGTACCGGCAATTGAACGTGGGCGCATACGCCGGGCTGGGGTCCGTAATCGCCGGAGTTTGGTACCGGCACGTTCTGAACTCCGATGCAGCCATTTTGATGGCCGGTTTTCGCCAGGGAGTGTTCAAAATGGGCATCAGTTACGATCTTACGGTATCCGGGTTGGCGGGTCAGTCGGGGGGTACTTATGAACTCAGTCTCGGTATTTTGTTCGATAAAAACGAGAATTTACGCAAAAAGAAGCGCCGCGGCGACATCAATGATTGTATACGCATGTTTCAATAAAAAATCACTTTCGTTAAATTTGGCAGGGCCCGAATTGCGAAATGTTTAATTTGCCTACATTTGCTGCTCAATTTTCTAAACCTGTATTTTAATACAATGAAAAAAACACTCATTCACGGGTTAGTTTTGATCCTCCTGGTCTTCCTCCTGGCGAGCGTGGTAAAAAACCGAACGCTCCTCCACTACAGGTTGGAAGTACAACGACCAAAAATGGGGCGGCTTCGAAAAAGTGGATTACGATGGCCAGGTAACAGGCCCGAACCTCGTACTTGTTCAGGGTGGCACCTTTACGATGGGTCTGACCGACCAGGACGCCACTTACGAATGGAACAACATGGCGCGTCGCGTAACTGTTTCTTCTGTTCTACATGGACGAAACCGAAATTTCCAATATCGACTACCGCGAATACCTGTACTGGGTTGACCGCGTGTACGGCGAAACGTATCCGGAAGTATGGAAACGCGCGTTGCCCGATACACTGGTATGGCGCGACGAACTGGCTTTAACGAACCGATGGTGGAAACTTACTTCCGCTACCCGGCATACGACGACTATCCCGTCGTCGGTATCAACTGGAACCAGGCCAACGAATATTGCAAATGGCGTACGGACCGCGCGAACGAGATGATCCTGATCGAAAAAGGCATCATCGACCCGACGCCCGACCAGAAAAACGAAAACAACTTCAATACGGAAGCGTACTTAGTCGGCCAGTACGAACCCAGCGTTCGCAAAACCTGGCGGATAAACGCACCAGTGGCGAACGCCGTGTACGTCTGGAAGACGGCATCCTGCTCCCGGCCTACCGCCTTCCGACGGAAGCCGAATGGGAATACGCCTCTCTTTCGCTGATCGGTCTCCAGGCTACCAGCAAAGACGAATTGATCACCGACCGCCGTATCTATCCCTGGGACGGCAACACGGTTCGTTACCAGAAGCGCAACAAATACCAGGGCCACATGCTCGCCAACTTCAAACGCAGCGGTGGTGACTACGGTGGTATGGCCGGCGCCTGAACGACAAATCGTTCTTCCCCTCCAAAGTTCGCGACAACTGGCCCAACGACTTCGGTCTCACAACATGGCCGGCAACGTGAACGAATGGACCGCCGATCTCTATCGTCCGATGACTTCCGCCGACCTCGAAGACGTGGCCAACCACGACCTCAACTCGTTCCGCGGTAACATCTTTATGACGAAAAACTCCGACCCGGAAACCGGCACGCCGGTTACAAAGACAGCCTGGCCGTCTGATCTACGAGTTGATGGACACCACCACCACGGCACTGCGCGACAACTACAAACGCCCGGAAGTGTATAACTACCTCGACGGCGACAGAGAGTCGAACGTAGAATACCGCTTCGGGATCAGTACACTCATCAGCGACAAAGCCCGCGTGATCAAAGGTGGCTCCTGGGCCGACCGCGCCTTCTGGCTCGCCCGGCACACGTCGCTTCCTCGAAGAAGACAAAGCCAGCCGCACCGTCGGTTTCGCTGCGCCATGACGCGTACCGGCAACCCGATCGGCAACGACGAAGACGGCAATACCTTCAAGACGAAGCACAAAAAAGTAAAACGCCGTTACAAATAATCACAGCCGAATCCTTACTGTGAAAAAAGGGGACGCCGCGAGGTTGTCCCCTTTTTTTGTGCGGAAGTGAACTTCTATTGAGAGTCTGGCAGTGAGACTCTCAATAGAAGTTGTGGGGTCTAACGGTGTGTAGCATTATAATATTTTCGATACTACCCTTTCCTTCATTGCTTTATAGCTTTGATATAACGTTGATTACCAATAGGGTTGGTATTCTCTAATACCAGCGTGTCGACATTCTTCTCTATTAAAAATGTCATTTCGGGGAGAGCCGTCACCAAATAATCCTCCCCGATCCTCACCCCATTGGATTGTCATTTTGTCCCCTTCCAAGTCAATTAAGTATATACCCTCAACGGTATCAGTCCCTCCAACGTTATCCAATAGATACATCCATTCTGTAACGCCTTCTTCCCCATCGTAATTTTTATATTGCATTTTGAAAATATCGCCTTGGGCTATTGTTTCCTCGCCATTAAAACGAAATGATTGCATAATCCAAGTACCTTCGATCTGCTTGCCAAAAGAAGAAGAATCTTTTTCGCATGTAGTGTACAGCAGCAAAGACAGCAGCAATAATAATAAGTATTTCATGTGAAAGTTTTTTTGAATTGAAAATACCGGCAAACTCAGATTGAGGGCTGTTTGTTTGCCATGGAGGAGAGAATTAAATTTTTTGAAATTTCTCGGTCAACAATATTTGGTCGCCGATAATTTGCAGAAAATACGTGCCGGAGGGCAATAACGATACGTCGAGTTGATAACGAGTAAATGCGGAAATGTTAAATGTTCGCATCAGTCGCCCCGTGCCGTTTATAATCCTGCATTCCACGTCGTTCTCCGTTTCATCTTTCACTTTACTTACATCAAGAGTCAATATGTCTTTAGATGGATTCGGAAAAAGATTTGCTATTCCTTTGGGGTTCTTTACCCGGTAAGAGCCGAAAGGAGGTACAAACGCAACGGTTCGGTTCATCGTGCCGCACTCATTCGGAGTGCTGACAAAAAATGAGGTACTTGATTCGTCATCCCGAACGAAATGGCATAAGTAGTATAAGGAAGGGTTGTGCTGACGTTACCCGTGGTTTGCACCAGGTATAAACGGCGCCCTGATTTTCAAGCCTTATATCATAACTGCCTGAGGGCACAGGGTTCACCGTATAAAGCGCATTTGTAATACCGTTCGGTCCCACATATATCCCTTCGAGGCCGAAAGAACTGTTGGCCCGCACCTTCCGCTCATAAACTACCGGCCCATAGCAATTATGATTGAAAGAAATACGTATCCAGGTATTGAAAGGATAACAGCAGGTCGTATTAGGCGACAAAGTGATGTTCCTGATCTTATTCGTATTGGGTTGGGAAGCGGAAAACTCGAGATGAGGGCCGAGTTCCCATTGAATCGATCCGTTGGGGTCGAAGGTATTGTAAAAACTCGCTATGAATTCTTCGCCCGGGCAAATCACCGATTTATTGGTGAGGATTACCTGGTCGGCTTCCAGCGTAAGGTTGAAACTTTGGTCGACCGGGGGGGCAAAAAGCAAACATTCATCCGAAGGGAAATTTGGCCCGCTGGGGCGGCAGACTTGTACAGGATCAAAGCGTTTTCTGATAAGGTTAAAAGTTTGATTATCCCAAGAGCCAATAATATTATCACAATTGTTGGTGCAATTTTTGTTATACATGATCGTACATTCACAAGTGTGCCCATTTTGAGCAAAGATATGTGCAAGTTCATGTGCTGTTGTGAACGAAACTCTATTAGTTCCGCCCGTGCTATAAACGAAGCTATCGGGCAAAAAAGGTACGCAGGCGTCGGATAGCAAGCTGCCGCACATGATTTTTACCGATGAAGGTTGTACATATCCAGTTTCACCTAATGGTCGGCCTGACAAAAGGGTAACAGCATCGCGTTGAATACAAGGTTTATTGCTCTGCCACCAATCTTTCCCTTGCGCCCAATGGTTTGTAAAATCGCCGCCACTATAAGGTTGGCAGAGGAAGAAGTCCATATATTAATATCAACAATATGGAATTGTATCCCAGAAACGATTTGTCGATAAAACCCCTCTACATTCATGGTAATGTCTGCCAAATCCTTTTCTATTTGTTCTTCCCGCGTAGGATCGCCCGATTGAGAGGGGGAGGGATATATTGAAAACAATTCAAAATCAACATCATACGCCATTTCAAAATGGAATTCGCCATTCACCCGATCCGTGGTTGTCGGGTCTTCAGGAGGATCCGGCGTTGCGGGGTCGGGCGTGCCACAAGTGAAATCCGTATATCTTATGTCCCGGTATTTTATGTACGTAGTGACGGGGTCGCTTTGCGGGTCTTCAACCAATTTCCGTATATCGGATATAAACCACGTGTTCCCGTCTTTTTCATAGTATCCGAAAAAATGATTTTTTCTGATGATAAAACCGGCCATTTGATTGGTATCGCCGTCGACATATCCCCGGTAAATCCCTTCGTTTTTCAGGTCGATCAGCAAAGGGGTGCTGTCGCCCCGGATCATCATCCTGGCGCCTTCGGGGTAAAGCATACTTTTTTGTAAGTTAAGCGTAATCGTATCGTCGCCAACATCTAAGGAAAATTCCACTTCTTCGTTTGCCTCGTAATTCAGATCCGACCAAAGAGCCAGCGGGTGAAAATTGAAGGCGGAATTATAAACAACTTCCTGATCGACAAGGGATTGGTCGTCTTCCGACAATATAACAGGTTTACCGTAAATGAGGGTTTGGGTGAAGGAAAATGTGGGCCATATCAATAACATCATTACAAAAGAAGTGGAGTGAGGCGTGAGGCGTGAGAAGGCGTGAGGCGTGACGTGAGGCGTGAGGCGTGAGGCGTGAGGCGTTAGGCGTGAGGCGTGAGGCGTGAGATCATAAAACAAGTTTATAAACAGGTGAAATAAGGATACAATAATAAAGAGTAACTGGTTAGCCTCCGGCGAGCCGATACTCTGGGATACCGCCAGATAACACGGTATAGAGTTCATTGAAAGGATTAAATTGGAGTTTTCGGACTGTGGAGATAAAGGATTGGATACGGGCATAGATTTCCGCGCCGTAGTATGTGCGGAAGCATCCACTGACCTTCATTTTGGTTTTGGTGGGCCTGATGTCCCTTTCTGCCTGATTGTTGGAGAAGGGCACTTCTGCATGGAAAGCGAAAGCCAGCACCGCATCCTGATGCTTGGCGAGGCGGTCAAACAAGTTTCGGCCTTTGGTTTTCTTCGGCTTGCCGCGCGGTTTTTGTGTCGGCGGCGGCTCTTCTGTATTGGCTTGTTGGAGCAAATCTTTGTATTTTCGGAGGACTTTGGAGCGTTCTTTTGTCGGGATCGCTGCCTTGCCTTTGTCAGAGCGCTCGTACAGGTCAAGTAGAAATGCGTGGAAATTTTGGGCCCATTTGCTTCCTGATTCTATAAGAGCGGTGAATTCCCGTAGTAAATGCGCGCCACAAACGGCATGTTGGCATCCTGTGAAGTTGAAATAAGTGGACCAACAATCATGAACTGCCCTGTTTTGAAACGAGTGCAATATGGAAATATCGGTTTGGTGGGCTGCTGCGCCCCGCTGTGGATGTACAAACAAAGCAGTATAGTGCTCATTGCTTGCCACATGTTCCCAAAACCGGTCTTTGCCCACATAAAAGCCCGTTTCGTCATAATGAACGACCTCGCATTGAAGCAACTTTGTCTTGATATGCGCCTCGTCATCGGCCAAACATCCGTAGGCAAATTCGTTTTGGGCTTGCAGTGTCTGTTCGTTGAGGGTCACGCCATACAAGTCGCTGAATATCGATTGAACCTTGTTGCGCGGGATATTGTAGCCGTTGTTGAAAAGTGCGCTCATCGCCACCAATCGAAGGCCATATTGTGTGTTGGAGCAGACATCTTGCGGGAATTGGCCTTGATTCATGGCTTGGCAGCCGCTGCAAACCCAGTCCAAAACCTGATGCTCTGTCACTTCGATGCGGGGCGTGGGTATGTCGAATACCTGACGACGGGCGCGAATGATCAAGGATTCTGCGCCATGCACCTGACCGCACCTGCCACAAACTTCCGGCATGTGTGTTTTTACCACATCCGGTGCTGACACCATCTTGAGCGTACCGCCATCATGACCTTTTTTGCCGCCAACCTTGCCGCCCTTGATCCGAGGAAATGCAGGCTTCGGCTTATGCTTGTCCATCGAGGACGGATAATTTGAGTTGCGGCTGTTCTGATGCAATTGTGACTCCAATTCTTTCACCCGAAACTCCAAACGATCAATCTGATTGTGTTGCGACTCAATTTGCTGGATATAACCCTCCAATTGAGGCTTGAAGCCTTCAATAACTGCTACCAATTCTCGGATGATCCGGTGGCAACTTGCTATATCATTGGGTAAGTCCATTGGAACACAAAAATAAACTTTTTTACTCACCTGATAACAAATCCAAATCAGGCTAACCAGCCAGGATTTTATGTCCCTCCACGTTGGGGTGAATACCGTCATCGAGGTTGAGTGCCGGAATGCCGCCCACGCCTTCAAGCAGGAAGGGATAAGGGCGGCATTATTCTTTTTATTTTGGCTAATGCGGGAATATTTTCAAATCCGTGGCATAAGAGCCGAGGTTGGGCAGCGCCATCATGCCGGCGATCACGATTTTGCAATCCGGGTATTTTGCTTTTACCTGATCCATAATCGTTTGCAGGTTCTTTTTGTTTCTGCAAGCGGCAATCCGCGCAGGGCATCGTTGCCCGCCGAGTTCGAGAGTACAAATATATCCACCGGTTGCCGGAGCACCACTCGATCCGGCTGACGCCGTCGGCGGTGGTTTTCGCCGCTGAAGACCGGCATTGGCCTGAGTATCGCGGTCGAGCGAGTCGATTTTGCTGTGGATCAGCGCCGTGAAACCCTGTTCGGGCGACAATTGATACGCTGCCGTGAAAATGTTTCCATAAAACAGGATGGTTTTACGGGCGTTTTCGGTTTTGGGGCTGGCCGCCGGTTGTTCGCTTGTTTTGTTTTGCGCATGCCGCCTGCCTGCTCATTTCGGCAGGAAAAAGTGGTCAGAAGTGCCCGGCAGCAATATATGACTTCATTTTCAGTGCAATTATTTGAACGCAAACCTACAATTTCTTTCGCTTGATAAGAAGGTTTTTGTAGAAGCGCCGGGTCGGGCGTACAGGGAAATATCGGTTTTTACCTTAGCGCCATACGCCGTTCACTTCCAACGCCCGGAAGAATTTGTACAAGGCATCCGCGCGGGTAATCGTGTGGTGCTGGGTAAGTTATTACGCCAAGTGGAAAGCGCCCGGCCCGAGCACCGCGCTGGCACAGGAAATCATCAGCCGCCTGCTGGCTACCGGTACCCGGCCCGCCGAATCGTTGCGTATCGCAAGTCACTGGCGCTCCGGGTTAGGAAAGTACCTTTATCGAAGCGCTCGGCATGTGCCTGACCGGGCACGGTCGGCACGGGTGGCCGTTTTGGCCATCGACCCAGGCAGTGCCCTCAGCAAGGGCGATATTTTGGGCGACAAAACCCGGATGGAGCGGCTTTCGGTCAGCGAACAGGCCTTTATCCGGCCTTCCCTTCCGGCGAATCGCTGGGCGGCGTGGCCCGCAAAACACGCGAGACCATCCTCCTGGCAGGCTGCGGATTTACAACACCGTGATTATCGGAAACGGTGGGCGTGGGGCGATCGGAGATCGCGGCGCACAGCATGACAGATTGTTTCTGCTACTTTTGCTGCCCGGCGCGGGCGACAAGGTGCAGGAATCCAAACGTGGCATCGTGGAAATGGCCGATATTCTGGCGGTGAACAAAGCCGACGGCGACCGGGTGAAGTGTATGCGGCCCGGGCGTATTACCTCAATGCTACACATTTGCTGCCGCGGCGGGCGGTTGGACGCCAGGTGCTCACGTGCAGCGCCGAACGAGGGCGAGGCATCAGTCTTATCCTGGAAAACGATCGGAGAGTACCATACGCAGGCGCTTGCAAGCGGGTTTTCCACGAAAACCGGCGGCAACAGGCGCCGTGCTGGCTGGGAAGCCCTGCAAAACGGTTTGCAGGAGGCGTTTTCAGGCATCCGGACGTAAAGAGAAAAACTGGCCTCCGTGGAGCAAAAGTATCACCGGAACCCTGTCGCCTTTTGCGGCAGCCGAACTGGTCCTTGAAGTATTTTTGAAAAGTCGGAATATTTAACTTTTTATTTCATGTAATTGTCGCAATTTTATCAAGCAAAATCAGACACGCGATTTTTGGAAATGTAACACCGTATAAAAACAAAATCCCCTGCCCATGAAGCTCCACGCAGCCCCCTCGCAGAAGTTGTTCATGCACCATTCTCCTTATCGGCCTCTCGGCCGGAGAATAGTTAGACGTACCAGTTTCCCGGCCTCGGGCCTGGCCTCCTGTTTAGCGTTTCGATCACCAACGCCCTGGCATTTTTCAAATATCCTTATCGTTATCGCTGGGTTTTGGCGGCGCATTTTCCGTGTTGCTTTTTGCCGCCGGATATTTTCGCGTCGTTACCTTTAACGAGTTACGCCAACCCGGTCATTTTTCCGAAAAACTGCCAGCCGGGCGTCCGTTTATCGGAACCGTGTACGACAACGCCTTCGGAAAGTGCGCGCCTGAAAATACCCGTTCGGGTGGAAGCCATCGGCGCCGAACCGGATGCTCTGGCGCCAGCCCCCACGAACGACTTCTGCCTTTCTTCCCGGTACGCCGCAATCGGAGACGCTGCGGTACGGCGACCGGGTGGCCGTCAGGGCTTCGATACGCTTGGCCGAATCTTCCCGGAAACCCGCACACGCATTTGACTACGGGCGTTATCTTCATTTTCAAAATATTCATTTCCAGTCTTTTGTTAAAACCGATTCCCTGGTCCTGCTTTCGCGTGGCCACGGCAACTTCGTGTGGCGCGCTGCATTTGGCTGCCGGAAAAACTGCTTTGCCCTGCTGCACGGTACTTTCCGACCCAGGATGAATACGCCGTTGCATCGGCCCACTGCTGATCAGGTATAAAGACGATTTGTCGGACGATCTGCGCACTGGCCCCTGCGCCGAGACGGGTTCCAGCCATGCTTGCGGTTTCGGGCACACACGTGGGGTTTCCTATACGCGGGTTTGTTTTTCTGTTGCGACGCCTGCGTCTGCGCGGGGCGTTGGGGCAGGCGGCCGAAAACATCGTATTGCTTGCCGCGATCTGGGCGTTCACATTTTTAACCAGCGCCACGGCTTCCGTTTGCGGGCCTCGGTGATGTTTTTCCACCTATTTGCTGGGCGAGGCGATGTTTCAGGATGCTTCCGTCTGGAATGTGTTGTCCGCTTCGGCATTCGGTCTGCTCGTGTATAACCCGTATTTTCTTTTCGACGCCGGTTTTCAACTCTCCTACGCTGCGGTATGGAGAATGATCTTTTTCCCGCGATTTTACCGGATATCCCCCATTCTCCCGAAATGGCTCGATTATGCCTGGCAGGTGTTGCTGGTCGGTTTTGCGGCGCAGCTGGGTACCCTGCCATTGTCGCTGTATTATTTTCACCAGTTCCCGGTTTTTTTCTGGCTGGCGGGTTGGGTGGTGGTATTCGGCGGTGCGGTATTTATGGCCGGAGGAGCTGCTTTAGTATTGCTGGATGCCCTTTTTCCGGTGCTGGCGCACTGGCTCGGCGCGGGTTTGTTTTGGATGTTGTGGGGCATCAAGCAGCTCATTGTCAGCATACAGCATTTGCCGGGCGGGTGTGGTCTAAGCGATATCTGGATCGCCTGGGGATGGGCCGCTGCGTTGTTGTGCGTGGTTGTTGCTCCTGGGTGCGATGATGGTGCGTCGAAAAGCCGGGTACCTGCTGGGCGCCTTCCTTCAGATGTGCTTTTTGATATTGTGCCGCAGCGCTGGTTCATTTGACCGGATGGGGCAGGCCAACATGACGTTTTACAACATTTCCCAAAACACCCTGATTGACTTTTTCGACGGCGAACACCTTGTATCCCTGCAGGATAGGCTACGCAACAAGCAGGTTTTGTTTGCCGCGCAACCCCACCGCTGGGCCTTGGGCGCACGGGAACAGATTGCCTAAACCTGGCTGCCGATACAAGTTTTACAACACCCCAATTTGTAGGTATTCCCCGCCGTTTATCCAGGATTTTCGATCAAAATCATTAACCGCCGAAGATGCCGGTCAGTACCGGGTCCGAAAGGCGCAGCACGTGTCCGCGCCGACGTTTTGATCCTGTCGAAAAGCCCCGTGTACGTATCGCCGATTGCCTGCAGCAATTCCTGGCAGGTAGTGGTGTTCGATGCTTCGAATACCCGGAAACGAGCGAGTCGCTGGAAAGCCGAGTGCGTGAACCTGGGCGTTACTTGTTATGATGTGCGGGAACAGGGCGCGTGGGTTATTATAAAAGTAGATTTAGAGGCATTTGACTGTTCTTAAAACCTAATCTGGGGTGAATTGCTGTAGAATCCACGAGAAGATTTTATACAAAAATGAAAATCTCGCTCAAGGGACTTCGAGAAACGCTTGTTGGCTTGAAAGTCATTGCCAAGCGAACCGAGTTTTCAGAAGGCAAACTCCCGTCGCAACAAGTCTATTAAAAACAATGAACTGGTATCCATTTTTGTAGCCAGCATCCAAACAGCCGCCGGATAATCTAAATAATCATCAATTCATCATTCATCATTCATCATTCATCATTCATCATTCATCATTCATCATTCATCATGAAACGCTTCCTCATCCATTACCTCCACTTCTCGCGCAAGGAGCGGATCGGCGCTTTGCTGCTCAGCGTTATTTGTGCCGCCGTTTTTGTCTTCCCGGATGTTGCCCGCCGTTTTCAAACCGGCCTTCGAGCGATTTTTCC
>JADJOD010000030.1 GCA_016713985.1 Lewinellaceae bacterium
GGGTTTGGCACAATGGATGAATTTTTCGAGACGCTTACGCTGGTGCAAACGAAAAAAATCGACGATTTCCCGATTGTGGTGATGGGTGGTGAATTCTACCAGCCCTTGCGCGAATACCTCAACTTCATGGTGGAGCAGGGCACTATTTCGCCGGAAGATTTGAATCTGTTGCTGTTTACCGACGACCCGGAGGAGGCAATTGCCCACATCGGGAAGTTCATATCCAGCAATTACAAAGTGGTCAAACGCAGCAAACCGGTGTGGTGGTTGTTTGAAAAATCGTGAGCAGTGGTAGTGGGTAGTAGCAGTAGCAGTAGCGGTGGGCGGTTGCTAAATCGTTCTGAATCTTGTCACATCTTAATGCTTAAAAATGACCGGTTATCCCTTAAAAAAGATCATTTTATGGCTTGCGGGTTTGTTCCTGCTGATGTTTGGCTCCCGTTTGGCCTACGGTTACCTGAACCCCGGCAAGGCATTAGACGGTCAGATTGTGAATATCGCCGTCGGAAGTGGCAATGAGGAAGACTACTCTGTTTCGCGGAAAAACTATGCCTCGGAAAAAATAAAACAATCCGGGCCCGCGCCGGAAGGACCGTCCGGATCGGGTCAAACACAGAAGTATGAAAAAGTAGCCTCTCTGCGCTCCCAAAGCAGCCGTTTCAGCGAAGATGAATCACAACTTAAAACAGCGGTTAAAAACTTCGGCGCGATCATCCAGTTCGAACAAAATACCGGAAATGCCGGCTACCGCAACCTGCACCTGATCATCGGGGTGCAACCCGAAAAATTCGACAGTTTTTACCTCAACATGCAGGATATCGGGAAAATAATCTCCAAATCCGTCACAAAAACGGACAAAACCAACGAATACCTCCAACTCAACGCCAAACGGATTTCCCTGGAAAAAACCCGCAATTCGCTGCTCGAACTCAAAAACCGCGGCGGTAATATCGACGAATACATCGGCCTGGAAAACAGAATTCTGGAGATCGAGGAACAACTGCAGGGCCTGGGTGTGCAACTCGGCGATTACGACGAGGAAAATGAGTTTTGCACGGTGCGTTTTTCGCTGTACGAGGGTGAAGAGGTACACATCGGTTTGGCGCAACGCCTCAAGGTTGCTTTCGAATGGACGGTAAAATTCTACACCCTGCTCATGCTGGGCTTATGTTTTGCACTGGGCGCAGCGTTCCTTGGGTTGCGGATTATCGGTGCAATTAGAGGGAGGGATCAGAATTTGCGGAATTAGTGAATTTTCAGAATTAATACGGGAAGGGTTAAAAATTTTAAACTTTTGATTTTCAACAATTTATTCAAGCGCATCTTGCCCGTTTCCATTCAATACTTTCCCCCTGATCCACATAAACTTATTCATTCCGCAAATTCACTAATCCTGAAAATTCTGCTCTAAAACTGCACCCGGTACACAAAATCAGGCGTAAATCCCAGTTGATATTGTGTACTTATCGCGTCAGTGCCCCTGAAATAGCGATACGCGAATACGTTTCGGCGGTTGGTCAAATTGGTAAAATCGAGCAGCAGGTGATGGGTAATCCGGCGGGTATCGCGGCGGACGCCGATCTTCGCATCCCAGCGGAAAAACGCCGGGTATTGTGCCGAATACGGCTGTTTTTCATCGTACACCTCCGTTCCCGCAAGCATACTTTGCTCCAGATCGAGGGGAGAGTGCCAGCGCCCTCCGGCGGCACTCACCTTGGTGTCGGTCGTCAGGGTCCAGTTGTTGTGCAGCGGAAACTCTTTGCCGATCAGTGCATTGAGTACATACCGGCTGTTAAACGCGGTATTGCGCCAGATGCCGTCGCTGCCGCGGTATTTCGATTCGAACAGGGAGCCGGTGAACATGGCATAAAAGCCGTCGCGATACACCTTGGTCAGGGTGCACTCGATGCCGTAATTTTTTCCGTTGCCTTTGCCCGTTACGTCTGAAAAATCCCAAATATCGAAGGTCGAGCCGAAGTTCAGCAGTGAAAACCCGTCGGGTTGGCGGTGCACCGGCACCCGGCTTTGCCATTGAAAATAAGCTTCTGCCCGGATTCGCCACTCGGCGGGCCATTTTTTCTCCCAGGCTACCACGCCCTGGTGGCTGCGCAGAAAATCGAGTTTGTGGTTGGGCGAAAGACCCGTATTGGTGGTGAAAAACATGGCGGCTAAAGCGGGTGTCTGCGCGTGATAGCCATACGCAAAAATGACGTCGTTGCTGGCCGGCAACTTCAGTTTCAGCGCTGCACGCGGCTCCAGCGTAGTTTTTCCCGACAACGGCAGGTACTGGCTGTGCAGGCCGAGGTTGACGGAATAGCGTTTTTTTACTTTGTATTGTACCTGTGCAAAGGTTTCCAGCAGCCACAGTTTCCCGTCGAAATTGCGCACCGGAACAAACCCCGGCGTGCCCTCCTGCGTCAGCAAACGGGTATCGATGCCCGCGCTTTGCACCAGCGCACCGGCGCGCAGCGTGAGCCTTTTGGTATGGCGGCGCTGCCACAGGGAAGAAATCCGAACGCTTTGATCGAGGTTTTTTTCATCGAGCCATTGGGTACGACCACCCGTGCCGTCTAAGTTCCAGCCCTTGCTGCTTATGCGGTTGGTGCTCCAGGAAATTATGGTACGCAGGTACGACACGGTGTCGATCATCAACTGGTGCCGAAGCCCCGCAGTCATCATCGAACCACTCAGTTCGGAATCCCGGGTAGTCGGGTGATAGGGATTTTCGGGGTCCACGTCTTCACCCCGAACGATGATATGGCTTTTCCCGACCAGCCCGAAAAAGCCGATCCGGTGTCGCCCTTTGCCCAGGTCGACTTTCCAGTTGAGGTCCTGATATTGGGGCACATAATTACCTCCAAAACGGGCGCCCAGGCCGTGCAGCAGGTCGACAAACGAATACCGGTAACCGGCCAGAAAAGAACCGTTTTGATTTCTCCAGACGGGTCCTTCCGCCGTTGCTTCCACGCCGCTCCAGGCGCCGATTTGTCCCGTAAACTCGTATTTCTCCTTGTTTCCGGCGCGAAAATTCATGTCCATCACCCCGGCGATGGTATTGCCGAACTCTGCCGGAAAGGCGCCGGTCAGGAAATCGGATTGTCCTAACAAATTGGGATTCAAAGCATTAAACGATCCTCCACTATTGCCGTACGTACCCAGGTGGCTGGGATTCGGGATAGGCACCCCGTCTAATCGCCAAAGCAGGCCGGTAGGCGAATTGCCACGCACCACCAGGTTGTTCTGGTAATCGTCCGAGGCGCCGATACCGGCAAAATTAGCAGCCATTCGGGCGATATTACTGCGCCCGCAGCTGTACCGGGCCACCGATTCCGGGTTGAGGGCAATGGCGCTCACCTTCGCCAGTTTGTTGACCGGTTTTGTCTTTTTGGTGCCGGAAATAACCACTGCCTGTATCGCCTGGCCGCCTTCTTCCATCAAAATTCGCAGATCGGCGTCTTTTCCCGAGGTCACCAGTACATCCGGCAACTGTTCGTCCTCATACCCGAGGTAACGCACACGAACGGCATATCTGCCGGGTGGAATGTTGCGGATGGCAAACCACCCTGCGGTATCAGTCACAGCGCCGCGGACGGGTTCGAGCCCGGGCAAATCGACCGTGGCGCCGATCAGGGGCGCCTCGGTAACCTTGTCGATAACCAAGCCGCGTATAACTTGTGCGGACAGGCAGGCGCCCGACAGGAGGAATATCAGGCCAAACAGGCTGGAGTAAAAAATGCGCATAACAAAGGTATTTTCACTTGTACAGCGCAAGATAACGGGAAATATATTTTCCAATAATGTCGAATTCCACGTTTACGGCGTCGCCGGGATGCAGCATTTTGAAGTTGGTATGTTCCCAGGTATATGGAATAATTGCTACGGAAAACAGCGCGTCATGCGGCTCCACCACGGTCAGGCTCACGCCGTTGAGACATACCGAACCTTTGTCTACCAGCAGGTGATCGGGAGTCGGATGGTAGCGAAACGTGAAACGCCAGGAGCCTCCTGTTTCCGTCACTTCCACACATTCTGCCACTTCATCCACGTGCCCCTGCACCATATGGCCGTCGAGGCGTCCGCCCAGCGGAAGGCAGCGTTCGAGGTTCACCAGGGCGCCCGGCTTCCACATGCCCAGGTTGGTGCGATGCAGGGTTTCCGCGACGGCAGTCACGCGGTGCCGGCCTTCAGCCAGTCCCACAACCGTCAGGCAGGCGCCGTTGTGGCTAACACTCTGGTCGATTTTTAATTCTTCCGAAATGGGGCTTTCGATGGTAAAATGCACGTTGGAACGGTCTTTTTCGATCGCTATCACGGTGCCGAGGGTTTCTATGATGCCGGTGAACATGAGTTGGTTGTTGGTTATCGGTTATCGGTGCGAATCCAGTGAGGGTTAAAATGGAAGGCATGTCTGTGTGGTGAAGCGACCTTCAAAAAACATTGAATTTGAGGGTTTTCAAACACTTTTTATTCCATTGTAGAAGATCAAACACTGCTCCACTTCCTCCCGTGTCGGCTCCAGCAGTTGCATACGGAACGGCTCCGAACCCGGTATTGCCATACGCACTTTCCCCGCAGCATTTTTTTTGTCCTGTTGTATCAAATCCCATAAAGCCGGGAAAATAGCAGGGGGTATGGGGCGGTTCGGGAAATGCCTGCGGATTACGGCGGCAATTGCTTCGGCATCCCCGCCGGAAAGAGCTGTTTCACAAATCATCCCGATGGCAATCGCTTCTCCGTGGGTGAGCGGATCATCGGTTTTCATAAAATAACTTTCCAGTGCGTGGCCGATGGTATGGCCGAAGTTAAGGAGGGCCCGGAGGCCTTTTTCGAAGGGATCGTCCTGCACAATTTTTACTTTTACCGCAATAGAAGCGCGCAAAATTTCGAGCCAGCCGTTGTACGACGGACTTCCAGGTCCGTCGCAGGCATGCCGGGCAGGACGGACCTGGAAGCCCGTCGCACAAATGCGTTGCCACAGCGCCGGGTCTCCGATCAGCGCGTGTTTGATGACCTCGGCGAAGCCGCTGAGCAGTTCGCGCTCCGGCAGGGTTTGTAAAAAATCCGGATCTGCAAACACGGCCGCCGGGTTCCTAAAAACACCAATTGTGTTTTTAATGCCTTGAAAATCAATGCCTAATTTGCCGCCAATAGCCGCATCGGTCATTGAAAGCAGGGTGGTGGGGACCTGTACAAAATCAACGCCGCGTTTCCAGGTAGCCGCGCAAAAACCGCCCGTATCGCCGATCACGCCGCCGCCGATATTGATGACGAGCGCCTGCCGGTCGAGTCTGGCGTCGAGCATGGCCTGCCAGATGAGTTCGCAGGAGGCGAGGGTTTTATGTTGTTCGCCCGCCGGTATTTCGATGACCGGTGTGTTTGGAGACAGCCCCGTTTTTTCGAAAAAATGTGGCAGGCAGTGAAGCCGGGTATTTTCGTCGGCCAGCAGGCACATTTGCGAGTCGGCCCGCTCGCGAAGCCATGCAGGAAAAGTGTCTTGCAGGTTGCCTAAAAAGACGGAGTAATCGCCGGGCCGAAAGGTATGTGGCATGACGCGAAGTTAATGCTGCTTGAAGCAATGGCGGAAGATTCTTTGCGGGAATCGTTTATATTGGAAGGGGTTCGGGCAGGGCTTTAAAAGGAAAGAATAACGCGACGGAGACCGTAAATGCAGCGCTGCTCAATCTTTTACCACCGGCATCCGAATTTCCAGCGTTGTGCCCTTGCCCGGTTCGCTGATGATATCGAGTTTCCATTTGTGCTCCTTGCACATGGTTTTTACGTAAAACAGCCCGAGTCCGAAACCCTTGACATTGTGCACATTACCGGTAGGTACCCGGTAAAATTTGTCGAAAACCCTTTTCAGATGCTCGCGGGGAATTCCAATGCCTTTATCCTGAATGCTGAGGACTAATTTATCCGCTTCATTTCGCAGTCCGATGAATATTTCCGGGGCGTTTTTGCTGTATTTCACCCCGTTGTCCACAAGATTGTGCATAATATTGGTCAGGTGCATCCGGTCGGCCCTGATGAGGGTCTGAGCAGCCGAAAGGTCAAGGTGCAATTGCCCGCCTTCTTTTTCGTGCACCTTCATTTCTATGGACGGCAAAACCCCTTTGATGAGTTCCCGCAGGTCTAATTCTTCCAGGTTTAGTTCAATTTTGTCGCGTTCGATCTTGGCGAGTTGGAGCACTTTTTCTACCTGGTTGTTCAGTCGCAACACCTGTTCCTTGATGATGTGGGAGTAGCGGTTGAGGCGCGGGTCGGACTTTACGTATTCATTCTGGATAAAAACGTCGGTCGAAATATTGATGGTCGAGATCGGGGTTTTGAACTCGTGGGTCATGTTATTGATAAAATCCCGCTGGAGTTCGGACAATTGTTTTTGACGCAGGATGACGAACATGGAGTAAATAAAAAATGCCAGCGTAATGAGCATCAGCGCCGTAAATGCGATTACGATCCACATATTGCTCAGAATATTGGCGTTTTTGCCTGGAAACCGCACCCCGAAATAATAGTTGAACTCCGTTTTGCTGTGCGGCGGCAGCGCTTCGTCCTGCTGCAACGTGATGGCGGCAAAGGGTGTGGTTTTGTTGTATTTGATGGTTTTTCCGGTCACCATCTGTTTGCTCGAACAGTCGAATACGCCGTATTGAAAATCTTCGTGAAGTCCCTGATTTTCAAAGGTTTTCTGGAGGTAAAACTCCAGGGTGTTGGGGTCGAAGTCATTGTCTACGTTGACCACGTAATAATTGGAATAAAGCCGGTCGATCAGGTTTTGAGACGGCAATTCGAAGGGCGTGGCCTGTGCCAGGCTTTTGGCGGCATCCAGCAGCGCCTGATATACCTTGCGGTTGAACTCCTGCTCCTGGAAATCCCAGGTACGGAGTACCCAGTAGGTTTGAACGGGCAGCAGGCTCAACATGGATAAAGTCCCCAGCACGATGACGCGGCGAATGATGGTATTGGTCATGATCTTTGCTCGTCTTTCGGATTTTCGGATTATTCATAAAAAACAGGATACTAAACGCAGGAACGCCCGATTCGTTGAGTCCGATGGTCCGGAAAAAAACATGAGCCACCCTGAAAACCCGGATGACTCATGCTGCTGTTTATTGTCCCTGCTAAAACTGGCCGGCAGGCGGCCTGGTGTTCATAGTGTTTTTTACATTAATCCAGCGATTGGTTGGCCATATTGGCGCTGTTCACCATTTGCTGGTATTCCTGCGGCGTCAGGTTGTCCATACAGAAGTTGATCGGGTTGATCGGATTGCCTTTGTAGTGAACTTCGTAGTGCAGGTGTGGCGCAGTGGAGAGGCCGGTATCGCCGACTTCGCCGATTTTCTGGCCTTTTTTCACCCGTTCGCCGTTGCGGACGTTGATCTTGTTCATGTGGCCGTACAAGGTTTCGTAACCATAGCCGTGGCTGATACGCACGCAGTTGCCGTAACCCTGGTGCCAGCCCGTTTCCACCACAACACCATCGCCGGAAGCCTGGATGGCCGTGCCAATCCGTGCGGGAAAATCGAGGCCAGCGTGGAATTTGCGGATTTTGTACACCGGGTGCAGGCGGTAGCCGAAGCCAGAAAGTGTGCCGATGCTTTTTTGCAGTTTGTCTTCCCGGACCGGTTTTACACTTGGCAGGGAAGCCAGCATTTTTTGCTGGTTGTTGGCCAGGTCCTGCAAGGTATCCAGCGATTTGCTTTGAAGTGCGAGTTGGCGGCCGAGCATATCCACTTTTTCAAGCGTTGCCGCCACGGCTTCGCCGCCGTATTTGAAGGCCGCCAGTTCGGGGTGTACTTCGTGGCCGCCGATACCGGCGTTCCAGACATCCCCGTCGATCGGGTCCATCCCGAACACAGCGCGGTGTACGCTGGCGTCGCGTTGCTGGATGTTGCCCAGAACTTTGGACATTACTTCCAACTGGCCGTCTAATTGATTGTATTTGTATTCCATTTGCTCGATTTCCCGAACCAGTTCCTTTTCACGGGGAGAAGGGAAGAGCATATAGAGCAGCGCAAGCAAGGCGAATGAAGTAACCAGAACTACGGAAAAAAATCCGAAGGCTTGCCAGACTCGGGTTTTAAAGGGGATTACAACTTTTTCGTAGGTTAATGTGTGAATGTTGTAGACAAACTTTTCTTTCCTGCCCATACATTTAGAGTTTACCAGGCGAATCAAACGATTGCAATGCCTCGGTGTTTTGCAAATCAGTTCAGCGGACGATAAAGAGTCGGAGGACTATGCTTTTAGAAAATTCTGAAAGCGGATTAAAATCGTACGCCGGTGATGCTCCTGGTTAGTTAAAGTCGGTAATTCGGTAATGGGTCATCATTGGAGGAGGCGCACAAATGTAGCAATGCGTAATTTGTTAGCAAACTTTTTTGCCAAAAAATCAACTTTTTGAGGTATATAAGGCAAAAGACAGGCCATTTGATACAATTTTTTCTGTCTTTTGGCCGTCAGAAGCGTATTAAAATTGGTTTTGTACGGTTGGCAAGGGGGGCACTTCTCCATTGGAAGGGATGCAAAAAAAGAGAATTAGATCGTAATTATTGAGTAAGCGGCCGTATTTAACACTTAACGGTTTTGCCTGATGGGTTTAAATATTGATTTTCAGGCAGTAAAAAGCGGCCATTCTATTCTTCGGCCAGGTCGAGGATCATGATTTTTTGCCAGATTTTGGCGGCCATGCCCTGGGTCAGCGCTTCGAGGTCGTTCACTGCATTCAGGATAACGGGGTCTTCCATATTTTGTGCAAACAAGGCAGCAATCTTGCTGTTGAGCGCCAGCATTTCCGAACAATAGTCTAAGTAGCGGGTCAATTGGTGGCGTGTAAGGTTGCGGTCGGGTGATGCCTGGGTTTGAGTGAACTGGCCCAGCAGATACGCGGGGTCTTTGGTCAGCTGGTGCATATCCACCACGTGGGCGATACTGCGCAGGCGGTGCAAAGCGGCCAGTGCAGAGCGTTGTTTGAGCCGGGTTTCCAGGTTGATCAGGAAAAAAAAAGCCAGGCCCAGCAGGATCAATTCCTGTGTCTGTGCGGTTTTGTCCGGCCAAAACTCCGAATAATTTGAACAAGGCTGGACAAAAACTGAACAAAAACTGGCCTGGCGGATGGGCATTTCCGGTCCGCATTTTTGTACCGTGCATCAATTTTGATTTAAAAACGTTTAAACCCTCTTCACGATGAAAATTTTCCAAGTATGCTCTTTTTGCTTTGCCTTGCTGTTTTCCGCTACTGTTTCCGGCCAGAGCGCCAATGTCCTGACCGTACAAAATGATTTTGCCGCGTTCGGCAGGGGCGACATCGCAACCATAATCCGGTCCACCACAGAAAATATCGTCTGGAAACACGCCGGCAACCCGGATATCGTGGCTTTTGCGGGCACTTTCAATGGCCACGAGGGTGTGGGCCGTTTTTTTCAGCAGGTCGGCAGCAGTGTGAACATCACTGTTTTTGAGCCGCAGAATTTTGTTGAAAACGGCAATACGGTTACCTCGACGGTCAAAATCACGGGTACGGTGCTCGCAACGGGCAAAGAATACAACAATACGATCGACATGGTATTTACGTTCGACGCGGCGGGAATGGTGACGAACTGGGAAGCCAAAGGTGACGTGACGGATCTGGAGGCGGCGTTTGCGAAGTGATGTCTTTTTCACCCTGACGACACGACGGGCCACGGCGCAGAGAGCCGATCATTCATAATGGCCCGTCGTGTTGCCCTATCCCGCTATACACCTGTTTCAACAACAGTGTACAGCCTTGAATATCAACAATATCTTCGTTATCTTCAGTAGCAGTATACACCCACTGCCGTTCGTCGCCGGTTCGATGGTAAGATTGAATCAGTTTTTCGCGTTGGGAGACCAGAATGTATTGCCGGAGGGATTTGATTTTCTGGTAGCAGGCCCATTTGTCTATCTTATCTTCTTCCTCCGTGCTTTTAGACAAAATTTCCAGGATCAGAATGGGATTAAGCGTTGCTTTCATCTCTCCCTTATGTGAATGGAATTGCTGTTCACCGCATACAACCAAGATATCGGGGTAAAAAACTTTATTACAGGCCTGTACATAAACCATCCGGTCAGAAGTGTACAGCTTGCAGCCCTTTTTTTTCAGGCATTGGTAAATGTTTCCGGCGATGTTCATTTGTATTTCACCGTGTTCGGGTGACGTATAAGACATCGCTCGAATTTCGCCATCCAGGTATTCATGACGAACATCTGACCTCATTTCCAGGTCGAAATACGCTTCCAGCGTGAAATTCTTCTTACCTCCTGTATTTGGCGCTGAGAAACTTTGCGACGGCATGCCGGTATTTTTCTGACAAAATTACTTTAAAAACAGAATATTAGCCTTCCTGAGGCCTTTTTTCTCGTTGTTTCCGGCTGCTGGCGCGAAGTTTTACTTCGCGTCAAAACGTCACCCCTCATACCCAAACCTTTCCCCCAACATCTTTTTCAATGCCAGCATCTCGTCGCGGTATTGCGCTGCCGTGATAAAATCGAGGTCTTTCGACGCCTTTTTCATGTTGTTTTCCGCAGCAGCGATCATTTTTTCCAGTTGGCTGCGTGTGGCATAGGCGACCACAGGTTCGGCGGCGAGGTCAACGCCTTCTTTTTCAACGTAATATTTCGTTTGTTCCACACCGCGGATATCGAGGATGGTCCGCTGCGCGAGAATTTGTTCCCGCGTTTTGGTCACGGTGGTTGGTGTGATGCCGTGTTCTTCGTTGTAGGCAATCTGCACTAAGCGGCGGCGGTTGGTTTCCTCGATGGTGTTGCGCATGGAATCGGTCACCTTGTCGGCGTAGAAGACGACGAGGCCGTTCGAGTTCCGGGCAGCGCGACCGGCGGTTTGCGTGAGCGAGCGGGCATTTCGCAAAAAACCCTCTTTGTCCGCGTCGAGAATGGCCACAAGCGACACCTCCGGCAGGTCAAGGCCTTCACGAAGCAGGTTGACGCCGATGAGTACGTCGTATTCGCCGAGGCGCAGGTCACGCAGGATTTCCACCCGTTCCAGGGTTTCCACTTCGGAGTGGATGTAGCGGCAGCGAATGCCCACTTTTGCAAAATAAGCGGCCAGTTCCTCGGCCATGCGTTTGGTGAGGGTGGTTACCAGCGCCCGTTCACCCGCTTCGGTGCGCTTTCTTATTTCTTCCAACAGGTCGTCGATCTGGTTCAGGGAAGGGCGCACTTCGATGGGCGGATCGAGCAGGCCGGTGGGCCGCACGAGTTGTTCCACCACCGTGCCTTCCGTTTGTTCGAGTTCATAGTCGGCGGGTGTGGCGCTTACAAAAATCACCTGGTTGATCTGGCCTTCAAATTCTTCAAAACTGAGCGGGCGGTTGTCCATGGCCGAGGGCAGGCGGAAGCCCCAGTTGACCAGCGATTGTTTGCGCGCGCGGTCGCCGCCCCACATGCCGCGCACTTGCGGTATGGTTACATGGCTTTCATCCACGATCAGCAGGTAATCATCGGGAAAATAATCGAGCAGGCAGAACGGCCGGGCGCCCGGCTTGCGGCGGTCGAAAAAACGCGAGTAGTTTTCGATGCCGGAGCAGTAACCGAGTTCCCGGATCATTTCCAGGTCGAAAGCCGTGCGTTCGCGGATACGGCGGGCTTCCGGCGTACGGCCTTCCGAGATAAAATACTTTTCCTGCGCCGTCATTTCGTCCTGTATCTCATTGATAATCTGGCTCAGACGGTCTTTGGGTGCCACGTACAGATTGGCCGGAAAAACGGCGGCCGTCTCCATACTTTCGATACGTTTGCCGGAGGTGAGTTCGATACTTTCGATACTTTCCACTTCGTCGCCCCAGAAAATAATCCGGTAACCCCAGTCGGCATACGGCAGATTGATGTCTACCGTGTCGCCGCGTACGCGGAAAGTTGCGCGGCTGAAATCAGTCTCCGTTCGGGCGTACAAACTGTCCACAAGCGAATACAGAAATTGCGTTTTCGAAAGTTTCATACCCTTGTGCAGCCGGATAATCCCTGTTTTATAATCTTCCGGGTTGCCCATACCATAAATACACGACACCGAGGCCACGATGATGATGTCGCGCCGACCGGAAAGCAGGGTGCTGGTCGCTTTCAGGCGCAATTTATCCACTAATTCGTTGATATTCAGGTCTTTTTCAATATAGGTGTCGGTAACTGACAGGTATGCTTCCGGTTGGTAATAATCATAATACGATACGAAGTACTCCACGGCGTTGTCCGGGAAAAAAGTCTGGAGCTCGCTGAACAACTGTGCCGTCAACGTCTTGTTGTGTGTCAATACCAGCGTCGGGCGATTGACCCGGGCGATGACGTTGGCCATGGTAAAGGTTTTGCCGGAACCCGTTACGCCGAGCAAAACCTGGGCGCGTTCGCCGCTTTTTACACCGTTTACAAGTTGTTCGATGGCCTGGGGCTGATCACCTGTGGGCTGATATTGGGACGTGATTTTGAATTCCATAACCCGCAAATTTCGGGGTTTTTGGCGGCAATTACAAAACTTTTTGTGTGAGAAAGGCGGGTGGGTAGAATATTTGCAGGTGTTTTGTTTGGCGGGTAAATAAAGGCGGGGTATATTGTAGCGATTTTCCTGAACAGAGCCCAATGGCGAATAATCGCCAACTACGTAAAAATAGCCATAAACAGGATAAAGGGTTAGCATATATTCAATAAAATCAATCTAAAAAATTAAAAAACATGCCTGTAATAATAAGCGCTAAATACGATTTGCTTAATCGTACAGAAGGGAATTTTTTAGGCGCACCAAACGGGGGTACATACACTACTCAAAATGGGATTGGTCGCTATCAGAGATATGATAGCGGTGCAATATATCGCAGGGTCAGTATCCCTTTTGCTTTTGAAATACATGGCGAAATATGGGCGAAATGGAAATCCTTAGGTGAAGAAAATGGCTTTTTGGGGTACCCGGTTTCAGATGAAACGCCTCCTCCAAGTATCCAATCTCCCAATCGTCATAGTTTATTTGATGGTGGAATACCAGATGGAAGGGTTCGTGGGGCTATAGTTTGGACACCAACTGATCTTCAGGGAAATGGTGTACGTACATATGAAATACATGGTCCAATATTTCAAAAATGGAGTTCTAATGGCACTCTAATACCGAGTATGGAGGTTTTGGACAACTTTGGATTTCCTATTTTCCCCGGTTTCCCGCTTACTGATGTATTAAAATGCGCTGATGGCCAGGGCGAATTTATCCATTTTACGGGTTGTTCATTTTTTTGGTCCCCAAAAACCGGCGCATGGGCTGTTAGTGGTCAAATTAAAGATACCTATGCATCTATAGGCTGGGAAAGGAGCCCGCTCGGTTACCCGAGTTCCGATCCCATGCGCCTTCTTGGCAGTACAACCATATTTCAGCGCTTTGAAAGAGGCAGCATTTGTGTTGCAAGAGATAATTCCACTCGTGTTTCTATTCAAAATTCCACATCTGTTTGGGGATCAGTCGGACGAAGAATTTTTATCGACTTTGCCGATTTTGGGAACACTGCTCTTCCTGACGGAGATATCATAAACGTATCTGTAACCGGACACGGAACCATTGGAGATACGACTATTACACTAAATAAATCACCTCAAATAACAACACGAAAGGAAATATCACTTTGGTCTCCAAGTCGTGGGAAATTACGAACGATTCAAGTTTCCGGAAGAACAAATACTTCATTTATGACCGTTACTCCCCTTGACTTAGAATCTAATGATCTGTATTTGGTATTTTCAAGAGAATCATTTTGGTTTTTTTCTACAGATGTTTACTGGTTAGGGAATGCAAACAGGTTGATTGGTAATGATGTGGTTTTCAATTGGGTTAGGTAAATGATTTGCTCGCCCAGTTTGTTGTTCTTCACTCGTACGAAGTTTCCCGAAAACAACCAATATCGCTGGCGCAACGCTTTGTGTCGTGACAAACTATCGGTTGGGTTATACCTACCCTCTCCCCACCCCAAGCAGCGTATCCGTCGGAATGTTCAAGTGCTTGTGCGGGGCGAGTATCATTTTGACTGTAAGGTGGCGCTTGCCGCTTTTCTTAAAACGAATCAACCCACAACAAAGAAACTTGACCACGCACCCGCTCATCGAGCATTTTGAAACGTATCTACCCTTCAACGAAGAAGAAAAGAAACTGGTGGAAGCAAGGGCAAGCCTTCGGAAAATAAAACGCAGGCAACTGATTTTGCAGGAAGGATTTGCCTGCAAGCATTATGCGTTTGTTGTGAACGGTTGTTTCAGAATGTACGGCGTGGACGACAAAGGGACCGAACACAACCTGCAATTTGCTGCCGAAAACGAATGGATTGCCGACATCGGCAGTTTTCATTCCGGCAAACCGAGCCAATTGTTCATTGAAGCCGTTGAGCCATCGGTTATTTTGCAAATCGAGAAGAAGGATTTGTATTTTTTATACCTGTCCATTCCAAAACTTGACCGCATTTTCAAAGTCATCATCGAGAACAAATATGTAGACCTGCAAAATCGTGTTTTGCAAAACATCAGTTCTACCGCCCAACAGCGGTACCTGAGTTTCCTCGAACAATATCCTACCCTGTCTCTACGACTGCCTAACGCACAAATCGCTTCTTATCTGGGCATTACGCCGGAGTTTTTGAGCAAAATCAGGAAGGATTTGTCGGAACGGTAGGTCCGAAATCTTAAACCATATTAAGGTTATTTCTTAAGATACTTTATTGGTTGCGCTCTGCCAATGAGGCCAACTTTGCACCATTGTTAAGTAGTAGGACGGAAATCTTTTCCGTCCAGATGATTCATTTTCAGAATGTTCGGAAGAAAATTAGTATCATTAATTTTGTCCGCTTACTTAATTCAAAAAATTGCAAAAATGAAAATCTCCGTGGTTCTCCTGGCAATACTACTCTTCTTGGGTTGCCAAAGCAGGATGGACAATCAAAATTCTTCCAGCAATCAAAAAAATACAGAAATGGAAAACGAAAAAAGTGCAATCGAAAAAGTGCTCTACGCTTATCGGGATGCCCTAAACGCATCAGATACAGGCAAAGTATTGCCACTTTACACCTCAAATGGTGTGTTTATGCCCTCAAATGCCCCTACAGCAGTCGGACAAGAACAAGTCAAAGCTGCTTACGATTTCGTCTTTAGCAATATCCAACTGAAAATCGAATTTTTCATTGACGAAATCGAGACGCACGGCGACTTTGCCTTTGCCCGAACCACATCAAAGGGAACAACTTTAATTCATGCTACGGGGCAAACCGTTCCGGAAGAAAATCGTGAGTTGTTTGTGCTTCGTAAAGAAAACGGTTCATGGAAAATTGACCGCTATATGTTTAACAAGATGAAATAGAATCACTGCTTCGCTCGCTGACGCGACGCTATGCGTCGTGACAAAATATCGGTCAGGTTATACCTGCCTTCCCCAGCAAAATATCTGCTGAAATATTCAGTTGCCAGTTCAACACAACACAGTTTTGCGGTTGCCACCGGTTACTCCCTAATCCAGCTCCTTTTCCTCCGAAAGGAAAGGTTGGTGGTACGACCTCTTTCCCGTCGCTTTGTAAAGCGCGTTGGCAACGGCGCCAAAAACGGGGGGGAAGGGCGGTTCTCCCAAGCCGGTCGGGGCGATGTCGTTTTTGACAAAATGCACGTCGATGGCCTTAGGCGCTTCATGTATCCGGATCATCCGGTATTTGTCAAAATTGTTTTGTTCCGGTTGCCCGTTTTTGAACGTCAACGCCCCGTAAAAAGCATTGCCGATGCCATCGGTAACGGCGCCTTCCACCATGTTGGTCGCCGACAAGGGATTGACGATAATACCGCAATCAAGCGCCGACGTCACTTTCTCCACGGTGACTTTACCTTTTTTTACGGACAAGTCCAATACATGAGCCGCGTAGGAATTGTGGCAGAAATAAGCCGCCACGCCGCGGGATAGTTTGGACTTTTTGCCGGCCGTCCATCCCGATTTTTCCCGCACCAATTCCAACACCCCCGCATAGCGGTCCGGGTCATAATCGTTTTTTTCCCACAGGATTGGTTTTGGCGCGTTTCAACAATTCGAGGCGAAATGCGATCGGATCTTTGCCCATCGCCTCTGCGAGTTCATCCAGGAAGGACTGTTCCACACCCGCGATGAAGTTGGATCGCGGTGCGCGGAAAGCTCCGATGGTGATATTGGAAGGGACGGCCCATTCCTCCGCGAGGTAATTATCTATTGCGCCTGCCGGGAAACGATTCGCATGGAGCGGACTTTCCGGGATACCTCCTGCGATCACGTGGAAACCGATGAGGTTTTTATCGGCATCCAGCGCCGCGCGGTAGGTGGCGTGATAAGACGGGCGGTAAATTCCATACGTCATGTCGTCCTCCCGGGAATAGATCAACTTGACCGGTGCGTTCATTTTTTGCGAAATAACAGCGGCCTCAACCATATACTAGCCATAAGCACGGCGGCCAAAGCCCCCGCCCATTCGGGTCAAATGGATGTCAATCTTGTCAATAGGCAGGCCGAGTCTTGCGGAAAGTGTTTTTTCTACAAATTCGGGAGCCTGTACCGGGGCGGCCAGTTCCGCCTTTTCTGCCGTCACATGTGCGAAGCAGTTCATCGGCTCCATGCAGTTGTGCGCGAGAAATGGCGCGGAATAGGTGCGTTCTATAATTTTGGCGGCATTTTTAAAAGCAGCCTCCGGGTCGCCGTCTTTTCGAACCGTTTTTGCGGATGTGACGGCTGTTTCCGCCATTTTCCGGACGTGAGCGCTGCTGCTTTCCAGTCCGCCCGGGATGAAGACTTCCCTTTTCTGTCCCCCCCAGAAATTTTGCATTTCCTTTGTATCTGCAATCGGCTCCCATTCTATTTGCATTGCTTTTTTGGCGTTCATCACTTCCCAGGTGCTGTTCCCCACTATTGCCACGAGGTCGTTGAACGTTCGGGTATCAAATATTTCCTTTACGTAATCCTCTTTTAAAACCTGGAAGGTGAACACATCCCGGATGCCCGGCATAGCTTTGGCGGCGGTGGCGTCGCAAGATTTTAACTTCATGCCAAATGCAGGCGGATGGGCAATCATGGCGATCAGCATCCCTTCCCGGCGGTAATCCATACCGAACATCGGCTTGCCGGTTACGATTTTGGCACCTTCCACATTTTTGCGCGGGGTACCGACGATTTTGAAGTCTTTGGTATCCTTGAGTTTTATCTCTTTCGGCACCGGGATTTGGGCCGCAGCCGAGGCCATTTCGCCGTAAGTGACTGATTTTCCGCTGGTTTTGTGGGATAAAACCCCGTTTTCGGTGCTGATTTCCTCCGCAGGCACCTGCCATGTCTGCGCTGCCGCCTGCACCAGCATATGCCTCGCCGATGCGCCCGCCGTGCGCAATGCCTGCCATCCCTGACGGATTGACTGGCTGCCGCCTGTAAACTGGCGGGTGTAAACCGCGGTGTTGAACCGGGCCTGTTCCACAAGGACACTTTTCCAGTCCACATCGAGTTCTTCCGCCACGATCATGGGCATGGAGGTCATCAGGTTCTGGCCGAATTCGGGGTTCGGTGAAAAAATGGTGACTTCGCCCGTGCCCGTGATTTTGATAAAGCCGTTCAGGTCCACCCAGTCCTTTGTATCGACCGCTTTGCCCGATTTTTCAACCGGTACCAAATTGGCAAACCAGTTAAAACCGAGCATCATGCCGCCGCCGGAAAGGGTCGTCACTTTTAAAAATGAACGCCTGTTGTATGTAGTTTTAATGATGCTCATTTTTTTGTTTTTGTCATTAAGTCATTGGCTGTTTGTCATTTATGACCGAATGATTTCAATGACGAATTAAGAATTAGCCGCCGTTTTGACGGCTGCCTTTATCCGGGTATACGTGCCGCAACGGCAGATATTGCCGCTCATGTAGGCTTCAATATCCTCGTCGCTTGGATTGGGAATATTTTTGAGCAATGCGGCGGCGCTCATGATCTGCCCGGCCTGGCAATAGCCGCATTGCGCCACGTCATGTTCCAGCCACGCTTTTTGCACCGGGTGGTCGCCGTTTTCGGACAAACCTTCAATCGTGGTGATTTCCTGGTTCTCCGCTGCCGAAACCGGCAATACGCAGGAACGCATGGCCATACCGTTCAAATGTACCGTGCAGGCGCCGCAGGCAGCGATACCGCACCCGTATTTAGTGCCTTGCAGGTCGAGGTGGTCGCGCAAAACCCAGAGCATCGGCGTATCGGGGTCAACGTCAACCTGACGGGTTTTACCGTTGATTTTCAAATTGAATTTAGCCATAACATCGTTTTGTTTTTGTGGCAGAAACCGCTCAAAGTTAGCGCGTTCTTTTGGTTGATTACTTACGTCAATCAAACAGAAATTTACTGTTTTCAAATGTTTTTCCCCGGTCCACATCGGTTCATCGCCGGCAACCAATCTAAATGTGTTTAACCTCAATGGAATACCAATTTTCCTCATCGTTTCAGGAATTGGGCCTTGTCGTCGATGTCCGCCACAAAATATGAAGATCGGCGATGACCGGCAAGTCAGGTTCCCGGGGCAGGCGCCTGGCGGGCCGGCTCAAAAAAATAAAATTAATTTCTTGAAAAATTAGGAAATACGAAAAATACTGAACTACCTTTGGGGTATGAATTACAAAGAAGCGCAGGACGAATTCATCCAGCTCTGGGGCAGCCTCGGTTCCAACTGGGGTATTTCGAAGGCGATGGCACAAATCCATGCCTATCTTTTGAGTATCGAAAACCCCGTTTCGACGGATGAAATCATGGAAGCGCTTACCATGTCGCGCAGCAATGCCAATCTAACCCTTCGTGCGCTGCTTGATTGGGGATTGGTTTATAAAAAATCGCTGGCAGGTGATCGAAAAGAGTATTTTGTGGCAGAAAAAGACATTTGGCAAGTTGCAATCAAGATTATGCGCGAGCGGCGACGGCGAGAGATTGAACCGCTGATTCAAAATTTGAAACAACTTGGCGCTTTTGAAACCACTAATTTTGAGGAAAAAAATTTTAAAAATGTTTTGCAGAACATCATTGACAACGCCGAACGGCTGGATGGGATGGCAAAAATGGTCGAGCAATTTGACCGGATGAATTTTTTAAAATGGCTTTCCGGACAAAAGTAAATTCCTTTAAAAACGGGCTTGTTGCTCGTTTTTTTATAAATCAAATTTCCTAAATTTTCAGGAAATACGATAATTATGGTTAATTTAGGATACACAATTTACCTGGCTGCCGCGATTTTCCTTGTAGGAGTTGTCGGCAAAAAACTGCACCGCGACGGAGGCATCTGGCTATTGGCTCTTTTTGATGGCCATACGCTTGGTACCCGGCTCAACAACTTGCTGCTGCTCGGCTACATCCTCGTTAACCTCGGCTATGCATTTTACACCATGACGACCTGGGATTTTTCGCTTCCTCCCGTATTCGAGGCATTCCGAAAAACCGGCTTCAACATGCTGATTTTAAGTATTCTGCATTTCCAAAACATCATCGTCATCTACTATTTCAACCATAAAAAAATCATACAAAAATGGAAGATCTGAGCAACAGCAACCTGACCCTCACGGCCTACTGCATTTACGTCCTCTTTGTAACAGGCCTCACGTTTGGGGTCGCCCGGATTTTGTTTCGCAACAGCCGGGAGTTCATGCGCATCATCTTCGGGGGGCGCGAAAACCTCGCAATTGCCACCAATCAACTTTTTGAAGTCGGCTTTTTCCTTTTCGGCTTCGGCATCGGCTTGCTCTGGCTTTATATTGGTTACAATATCGCCAGTACAAAGGGGCTTTTCGAAGTATTGAGCACCAAAATCGGAGGCTTCACCCTATTCATCGGCGGGTTGCTGTTTTCAATTTATGGCTCTTCTTTCGCGGCATGAAATATCGCAAGCGGACTGACGCATCGCAAACACCTGCCTGACCTCCGGTTCACAGCCCCGTACTCTGCTCCATCGCCTCGGTGTATCTCGTGCCCCTGACTTTCACCTGTTCAGAAGCAGCCGTCAGTTCCTGCAATTCCGCAGCCGTGAATTCGATGTTGGCCGCGCCGTTGTTTTCCGTCAGCCGGTGTAGTTTCGTCGTTCCCGGAATCGGCACAATCCAGGGTTTTTGAGCCAGCACCCAGGCCAGCGCGATTTGGGCGGGTGTCGCGTTTTTCCGTTCGGCGAATTGAGCGATCAAATCAATCAGGGTTTGATTGGCTTTCCGGGCGGCTGTTTGCACCGGCGGGCCAATTTTCCATCCTGACAGGCTTTCCCAATGCGCCTTTATTGATTGATTGGCGAGCAAGTAACTTGGGGAGAAAAAAATATTGTGCGTTTTTTTTTTTTTTTGGGGGGGGGAAGGGGGGGGGGTTGGGGGAAGATTGGGGGGGGGGAAATATGCCTTTTGGGGGTTTTTTTTTTTGGGGGGGGGGGGGGGTGTGCAGAGGCGATGCTATTTTCCATGCATCGTATGGGGTCGTTGTCTTTTACGCGTACACTTCCGTTACCATAAACGGATTGGTCACTTTGGCTGCTCATTCCCCCGACTAGCCGCAGCAAGGGTGATTTTATTTGGGTTTGATTCAACAGTATGGCTGTGTTGTCTATGATGTTCACGGATACTTCGTGGATGTCCGCCTTCTTGTAATGGATACCCCCACTTTTGATGATTTCGAGTTCACGGTCTTTCCCCCAACTTCCTCCCATGTGAACGAAAACAGATTTTTCATGGAAGAGGTCGGCAAGGGTGTCTGCGTTTTTGTCTGCCATCCATTGCCATTTCTGCTTGGAGAGTTCGACGATTTGCCGTTCGGTGGTCAGACTGCTTGCTTTGTTTTTTGGGTGGAAAAATAGGCTTCATCTGGCACCCTTTCCAGCCATTTTGTGGATTGAGGCGCGGTAACGGCGATGTAGGTGACGCCATTGTCTGGTGTTGCCCCGTGCCAATGCTCCACCCCCGGTTGGCATTTGACAACATCGCCCTTATGCACTGTTTTCAAAGGCTTGTCCCTTTCCTGATAATACCCAACACCTGCCGTAATGAGCAATTGCTGCCCCCCGGGGTGGATATGCCAATCCAACCGGGCGGCGGGCGCAAAGGTGGCGACCGCTATATTATATATAAAGATGCTGTCGGCATTGCTTAAATGATGGAGCCAGACATCCCCGACATTGTGCACATTGGTTGATTTTTCCCCCTTCGGAAAAACAGAGGCCTCTTGCGCTAACGCCTGAACAGACAGCGACAGATAATAGCATTGAAAAATGAAATGTTTTTTTCATGTTTTTTAATGAATTAAGTATCTGAGCGAAATTCTTGTTTTAAAAACAGTTTCTTGATTGTCAACCATATAGCGGATTTGCAAATCCGCTATATCACTTATGAGACATTCTCATCAGGTTCACCCGTTTCTGAATTTCAACGGGCTGGTTTCGACGTGTTTTTTGAAAAAATTGTTAAAATGGGTCACCTCCGTAAAACCCAGTGCGTCGGCGATTTCCGAAACGTTCCACGTGCTGTGCCTCAACAGGATTTTTGCCTCCTGTAAAATCCGTTCGGCGATGATCTGGGTCGTTGTTTTGTCGGTGATGACTTTTACCGCCCGGTTCAAGTGGTTGACATGGACGTTCAGTTGCCGTGCAAAATCGGATGCGGAGCGCAGGTTGACACGCGGGTGGTTTTCCTCTATGGGGAACTGGCGTTCCAACAGTTCCAAAAACAAGGTGGCAATACGTTGTGAAGCATTGGGCGGCTGTTTGTCGAAAGTGGATGACGGCTGCAATTTCATGGCAAAATGAAGCAGTTCAAAAACAAGATTGCGCAGCACATCGTACTTGTGGATGTAATCGGAAGCAATTTCTTCAAACATGCGCTCAAAAAGGCTCTGGACATGCGGCATCTGCTCGTCCGTCAATTCAAATACATGTTCTCCGGTGGGTTGGAAAACCGAGTACTGGTTCAGATTGCCAAACTGGTGGAAAAAATGTTGATTGAAAATACAATAGCAACCCGTTTTGATCTTTTCCAGGTTTTTACAACTGTAAGGGATCTGTGGATTGGAGAAAAACAAGGCTTGTTTTTTAACGGGAATCACCTTGTCCGCATAATTCATGTCAATACCGCCAACCACGAGCATGATTTTGTAAAAATCCCGTCTTTTATACGGAAGCGGCTTCACTTTATCGGGTTCTACCGGCTCATGCCGAAACACATTAAAATGCCCGATTTCATTTTTTATACTATCGGGCATCCAGGCAAACTTTCGTTTGTAAAATTCTTCGATGGATTCTATCTTGTCCATGTTTGAATATTTGTGCGTTTGACCTCATTTTCTCACATAATCCCTTCCAAATGTATAATTCAAGCTGACGTTCCAATCAAAATCTTTCGCGAGAATATTCGAATCAATGGCCTTGTTCATCAGCGTCGAAAGGGAAAAAGGGCAATCCCGGTGGGCCAGCGTGAGGCTGCCGGCGACGTAGAAGCCATCCCGTTCATCTAATTTCAGGTAATAAAACTTGGGATTAAACCGCAGGTAGCATCGTTTGATGAACGGAATATCGTTAAAACCGACCCGCAGCGAGACAAAATGATTGTCTTTGGTCAGTTCTTTCTCCAAACCGATACTGTACAGGTAATAGATACCCAGGTTGATGTTTTTATTGATCACATAATTGGGAATCAACTCCATGACCGGGAAAAAACGCCGGGCCTGAATGGCATCCTGCTGCACTCCGTTTTTAATGACGGGACCCGTTATAAAATTCAGCGCGGGCAGGTGTGTACCCAGCGCCAGCTGGAATTTTTCCTTCCTGACCAGTTTGTAACGCCAGATAAAAACCATCGACCAGGGTTTGAACTCCATCGAATACCGGATTTCAGGCTCAAAACTCAACCGGCCTTTGCCACTGATGCTGAAAATGGTAACGACGGCAGGTTTGCCCAAAGAAAAGGTAGGGACGAGTGAAAAACCGTTGTTGGTGATGCTTACGGCGCCTTTGAAGTTAATTACCCGCTTCGTGCTGTCCGCTTCCTGAGAAAAGCAGAACTGGGCAAGATGCAAAAAAGTAAAAAACAACAATCCTTTTTTGATCAGCGATTTTGGAACATTCATCAACCTGCAAATTTAAACTTTCAGGTTACAAAGGAAGATGCTTATCCGTTTCCCAATCGAACAAATTTCAAAGCAAAACTTACGATTTTCAAACAATCCCCCGGAACCATTACGGCAAAACCCGAGGGCTGTATTTTATCCGGACAGTTGGAAACATCAGCCTGGAAATCCGGATTGTGGGGCAGCGGGTAAAAAACTTTTTACCCTTGTTTCCATCAAAAAACCCCGACCGTTTTACCGGCCGGGGTTGGACATATGGTGTTAACCTATCGGGTCGAATCAATGTACTCCAGTTTCCCGCTGCCCACCAACCTGCCTTCCTGGCTGATGCTGAACAGGTAGATACCCGCCGGCCAGTCGCCTTTCCGAAGGTGGAATACGGCGCCGGGGGATTCCATTTCGCTCACCACACCGCCCTGCAAATCAAATACTTGCAAACGAAGCGGTGTGTTTTTTTTCAAACCTTTCACTTCAAGCATGGCCTCGTCCGAAAAAGGATTCGGGGTCACTTTTACTTCCGCGCCGGGTTGGTGCGGCTGCCAGATACCCACTAAAAAATTCTCGCCGAGGCGATGGAAAACGGTATTGGTGATCACCGGGTCGTTGAAATCAAAATAGATCGCCGCGTCGTTTTCGATAACCGTTTCCAGCGGTGCGTCGGCGCGTGGCAGAATGGTGAATTTCAGGAATCCGTTCGAACCCGCCTGGTTCACGTTACTGTCCGGCAACAGGATATTTTCAAACAAAAAAGATGCGATGCCGTGGCCGTTCAGGTCAAACTTATAGGTATGGCTGCTTGCTCCCGGTTGTATGGTTGCCGGGTCGAGCCAGGCCGACAGGGTATCCACCACACGTACGGTGAAAGCGGTATCGGTGCCGGTGTTCTGGAAGCGGATCAGGTATTCGAGGGGTGTGCCGGGGCGGATGTAGTGGGAAGAGCCGTAACCCAGCGGAAAACCCTGCTTGTCGTTCGGGTCATAAGAGCCGGTATTGGCCGTGCAGTCGATATCGATCCAGGGATCGGCGTCATTCGGCGGAAACTGGCCCAAAAAACCCATAGAGAAAGAGGGCGTGGACGTACAGCCCTCCACCGAAAGCGCGGGCTGTGAATTTCCGGGATGGAAGGGCTCCTGGGCGACTTCCACGTGCCAGGTGCTGCCGTTGGCCGGAAAGGCAAGGGTGATCTGTGCTCCCGCATCTAATTGTGCCAGGCCTTGCATCAGCATCACCGCATCTTCCACCACAATGTAATCCACGGGGCTGAGCATATTTCCCGCGCCGACGTTCTGAATGAAAAAATACACCGAATCGGCGTTGCACTGGCTGGTCACCTGGAGGCTGGCGCCCGACCATTGCGCGTTTGGAGGCAAACAAAGGGAATCGGGGTAAATATGCGCTTCGGTGCAATGCGTCTGCCCCAAAGCGGCATTACAACTGACCTGCACCTGCAAACTGAAGTTGCCGCACTCGCCGGCATCTACGTCGCCGAGGTTGAACCGCAACAGGTTGTTGCCCAGATTGGTATACGGCAAGGTGGCGGAAAGCGGCGCCAGGAAAGGATCGAGCGCGATCAAAATAAAGGCGTCTTCAGCGACCGCCGTGCCCTCATTGCAGTATTCGATAAAATAATAATTATTTGAAAAACAACGTCTTAACAAACTCGTACCGATAGATACCGTCATCGCGGGGCAATCCTGTATTTTCTTTACCAGGATATCATCGGCAGGAAAGGTGTCGCCCGAAACATTGACGTTCACCGGGTTGCCCGGGGGGCAAAGTTCCCACAAATAATTGGGTAAAACAGCCGTAACGGTATAAACGCCGAGCGGTACGCCGATCACGTATTTTCCATCGGCGCCGGTAATGCCGTAGAGGGTATCGGTCGGGCTGTCAGCGCGCACCAACCAGTAGCCGAGGCCGGGTTCTCCCGGATCGCTGAGGCAGTTTTGCAGGGTGTCGCTGCGCAAATAACCTTCAATAAATCCGCAAGTACCGCCATTGGCCAGTTGGGCGTCGTAGGTCGCCACCGTCGAACAACCCTGCGCGTCGATCACCGTCACTGTGTAAATGCCCGAGATGTTGAAGACGGCCGTCGGGCCGTTCAGTCCATGACTCCAGATATACATATAAGGAGGATTGCCGCCAGTGACGGAACTTACCACCGTAACGCCGTTGCAGGTATTGGTTATTTCACTGATCGAAACTGCCATTTGAGGCGGTTGATTGATGACGATGGAGGGTATGGTTAAAAAGCAGCCGTTGGCGTCGGTGATGGTGACGCTGTACACGCCTGCCTGTAAATTGGTCAGGTTCGATCCCCCCGGAATCAATGGATTCCACGTGTAGGTATACGGGGGCACTCCACCACTCATGTTTATCTGGATCGCGCCGTCTGAAGCCCCGAAACAGGAAACGTTGATGACCGAGAAACTGGCGGTTGCGGGCGAAGGAGATGACACAACCAGGTTCGCATAAAAGGAACAACTTGTTGCATCCGTCGCGATCAGGCTATAGGTGCCTGCCACCAGTCCGGCAATATTTTGTTGGGTCGAGGTATAGCCTCCAGGGCCCGTCCATTGAAAATTAAAAGGCGCCTGCCCGCCCGCAGGCAAATTGACGAGATTAATGGCCCCGTCGTTATAACCGAAACAAGTGACCTGCGTCATGCCAAAGTCCTGGTTGGATATGACCGGTCCCGGAAAAACGATTACTTCGTCCGCAGCCGTACACCCGTTGGTCGTGTTTGTCACGACGAGTGTATAGGTACCCGGCAAGGTTACAATCGGGTTGATTGTATTGGCGCCGCTGAAAATATTCCCATTCGTGGTAGCCCAGGCATAGGTAAACAACCCGCCGATGGGTGCATTGGCCTGGAGCGGCACATTTCCGCCGCCGCAGGGAATGCCCGCATCCCCCCCGGCATCGGCGAAGGGAAGAGTTGCATCCAGCGAGACGATAACCTGATCTGTCGTCGTGCAACCATTCGGAGCCGTGACGATAAGGGTGTAGACGCCGGGATTGATGACGATGGGGTTCATTAGGGTCGAAGTAAACCCATTCGGCCCAACCCAGGTGAAGACCACGCCCGGTGTGGAAGAGCTTGCGTTGAGAACGGCTGAATTCCCGGCACAGGTCAGCACAATATCCGATCCGGCATCGGCCACAGGTGCTGCAATGTCCTGCAGTACCAAGGCATCGCCGGTAGCCGAACAACCTCCTGCGTTGGTCACCGTCACCGTGTATATGCCCGGCTGGGATACCACGATGTTGGGTGTGGTAACGTTATTCGACCATAAATAAGTCAAATTCTGCTGGTTAGCCGACGCATTGATGGTGATAAGTGTATTGCCACAGGTAATTACCCCGCCAGGTGTAACCGTCAAAACCGGGTCTTCCATATAAATAACCGTCGCAGAGGGCGATACAGACAGGCAGGGGTCGTTCCAATCGACCGAACCTCCGGCATTGTTCCCGGCAACCGCTGCTACCCGGAACGGCGAATTGGTCATAAATACGGGCTGGAACGCAAAATTCCCGTCCGCAGAGGTGGCAAATACGGAGCCCGCATCGGGGTTATTGCCCGTATAGGCGACAAAAAGAAAAATATCGTCGGCGTCTAATACCTGATTACCCGAATGTGCCACGAAAAAAGGCTGGTCGTGACATGAGGCAGTTTGATTGAACGCCAAAGTACCGGCGTCGGAAGTGCATTGTGCCCGGGCGGTTTGTGCGGTAGCAAACAGGCCGGCAAGCAGGATTGAAATAAAGTAGCGGTTGGGTATCATGAGTTGTTGTTTACTGGTGTCCGGGTGAAAAATCACACGGGCACTGTGTTTACGGAATTTATTAGGAACACAGACTTTGATACTGCAAAAATTCGCATTGCTGCCCGGCAAGGCAAGGACAAATTTTTATAATTGTATTGTTATTTTTTTATAAAAAAATTTAAAACTATTGATAATCAATTATTTAAAATAAAAAAGTAATTTTATTTTTTAATAAAGAATCCCGAAGTTTGTATCTTCATGGACAAAACGCTGCTCTTCGAAGCATTCTCCGCGCTTACGGGCTCCGAGTTGCGCGAATTCGGAAAATTCGTGCGGTCGCCATTTTTCAACACCAAACCGCAATTGGTGGCGCTGTTCGATTATCTGGCCCGGTGCCGGGAACGCGGCGCAGCACCGCTTGCAGAGGAAGCCTGGGCGGCGCTCCGGCCCACCCCCGATAAAAAGGGGTTGGAAGAGGACTGGAACCAAAAACTCCGCCTCGCCAACAGCGCCCTGCTTGCCTTGCTCGAAAAATACTGGATGTACTGCGAAAAATTCGAAGATGAAGACCGCGCCAGGATAAAACTCGCCACCGCGTACCGCAAACGAAACCTCGACAAACACTTTCACATCACACTTCGGGAAGCGCGGCGCGGGCGGGAGCGGTCGCCCTGGCGGCATGCCGACTACTACCACGACCTGAATTTGCTGGAATGGGAACAGTATCAATACGATACGTCGGTGCGCCGCACCGGCGCGCTCAATCTCCAGGCGACTTCCGATCACATGGATACGGCCTTTGTCGCCCGAAAATTGCGCCTGGCCTGCCTGGCCTTGTCGCACCAGGCGGTGTACAAAACAGAATACCGGGTCGGGCTGCTCGAAGCCGTCCTGGCACATGCCGAAAATGCCGGGCTGGTAAAAATACCGGCCGTTGGTTTGTATTATTATTGTTACAAGTTTCTCTCTAACCGGGAGCCCGACGAACATTTTGGCCGCTTCCGCGAAATGCTGCTGGCCCAGTCCGCCGTGCTCCCTTCCGATGAATTGCGCACCCTCTACCTGCTGGCCATCAATTTCGGCATAAAAAAGTGAATGAATCGGCCGCCGGCTGGCTGCACGCCACACTCGATCTCTACAAAAGCGCCCTCGGCCGGGATTTGTTGCTCGAAAACGGGCTGTTGTCGCGTTTTGCGTTCAACAATATCGCCGCCATCGCCCTGCGCGTCGGCGAACTCGATTGGGCCGAACAATTTATCCTGCAATACAAACCCCGCCTCGAACGCCACTGGCGCGAAGCCACGGCCGGCCTCAACCTCGCCCGCATCGCCTATGCCCGCCGAGATTACAAAACCGCCCTGCTCAACCTCCAGCGTTCTGATTACAAAGACCTGATCAACAACTTGATTGCCAAAACTTTACAACTAAAAATTTATTACGAAACCGCCGAATACGACCTGCTCGACAGCCACCTGGCGAGTATGAAAAATTTCATCCGCCGCCACACGGCTATCGGTTATCACCGCACCAATTACAGCCGCATCGTGCACTATACCCTCCAGCTGATGACCATGAATTTTAACGACGCCGGTGCCGTGGAGGCATTGCGCGGGCAAATTGAAAGGGAAGAGGTTTTGACGGAGAAGGAGTGGTTGCTGGAGATGATAGCATAGTGATCGGCTGACTTGAAGTCATGATTTACCGATAGCGACTTGGATTTGCTTGTAGAACATCTGAGCAAGGTCGCGGATGGGTTGGAGATCTTTATGAGAAATAGGAAGAGTAGAGTAGATTGACCATTTATGCTCGTTCAATATTGCTGAATCTCCGATAAACTCTATGAAGATTGTTGGCGGATCAAAACTTATTGGGCTGTTTTTATCAGAGTATAAAAACCCTTTAAAGTAATATCTAAAGATTAATTTTGGCTCATACCCTCCATCCACCACTTCTTGTGCAATTTTAACCCAATTATCATCTTCAGGAAGTACTGACACCGCAACTCCAGAGTTTTTATATTTAAAATACGATGAACAATCAGCGGTCGCAAAAAATTGATCAAAAGGCTCAAATCGTTCTATAAACTCCCAATATATAATTGGGAAATTTATCTTTAACCAATGGGACAGTGTATTTTTTAGGGTTGTTTTATCTGATCTAGCCTGTGGGTTTTTCGCCTCAGCCTCTCTTTTCAACAAAGTCACCTGCTTTTCCCAATCTCCCTGCTCCTCCACACTTTCTCCGTTCCCTGCTCGAATACTCAAATCCAGCGACCACGTCAATTGCTCTGCAATATAAGTTACAAACGCTTCAAAATCACCCACATCTGCGCGTTGAAGCGCAGCGAAATAACCTTTTTTATCAACCGATTTGATAATTACGGGCGGGAAACTGTGTCGGAATAGGTGGTAGTTCATCAAAAGTCGAGCTCCCCGGCCGTTGCCGTCATCAAAAGGGTGGATACGTACAAACTCATAGTGAAGCCGGGCAGCCACAATAACCGGATGCAATCTTTGGGAGGCATCACGATACCAGGTTATTAACTCCTGCATTTTCCGGGGTGTCTCATCTGGCGAAGCATAATGGAACATTTCGCCGTTTGGAAGTCGCACGGAGTTGGGGTATTTTTTATACTCGCCAATTGAAATAAGTCTTCGGGTTGGTTGACCATCAGCAGTAAGGGCTTCTTTCCAGAAAGGCCGAACCAGTAAAATCCGGTTTAAATCCCTGATGTCCGTTTCCGTTAATTCGCGTTTTTCATCTGCTGCCCAATCGCGTACGAGAGCGACTGCAACGTCGTGGGCTTTCATTTCTTCGATCTCGCGAACCGAATGAGAGCCGCCCGGCGACTGATCGAATATCAAAATCAATTCAGTCTCCGGGTAGGTCAGTGTATTCCCTTCGATATGATTAGAATTATAATTCCATTCCAGGCGAAACTTCTTCCACAACCGTTCCGCATCCTCCGGGCGAAAAGGTTCGAGTTGGGCAAGTTCTCCTTTTTTGGCATCAATTGCTGAGAGCAGGTTTTCCATACTGAGAAATTCGAGACCCAAAAATGCGGTTTTTTACACAAAACAAGGCATGTAAAGCACCTTTTAAAACAAACTATTTTACTTTTGCCCAATGATCTAATGTCTTAATGACAAAACAATGCCCTCCCTCGACTCCAACATCGAATACCTCAAAGGCGTCGGTCCGCAACGCGCGGAGGTGCTGAAAAAGGAATTGGGCATATTCACCTGCCGCGATCTGTTGTTCCATTTCCCCTTCCGGTACATCGACCGCACGAAGTTTCACAAGATCAGAGACGCCCACAACGAAGGCGAGCAGGTGCAGTTTCGCGGCATCCTGCGCCGCCTCGAAACCCTCGGCGAAGGCCGCGCCCGGCGCCTCGTGGGCAGCTTGCGCGACGAAACGGGCATGATCGAACTGGTGTGGTTTCAGGCCGTCCAATGGCTGGAAAAAAGCCTCGTCGTCGGCAAGGAATACATCGTTTTCGGGCGTATCAGCGAATTTAACGGCCGGTTCAACATCACACACCCGGAGATGGAAGAAGTAGCGCCGGTTTCAGGCGGCGAACCGGCAACACCCTCCTCCGGCGGCTCGCGCAGCTTCGACCCCGTTTACCCCAGCACCGACAAACTGACGCAGAAAGGGCTGGATGCCAAGGGGTTGCGCAAACTGATACGTGTGTTGCTCGACGGCCTTGCGCCGGCCGAGTTGCCCGAAACCCTGCCCGATTACCTGACGGCGCAATACAAACTGACTTCCCGCCGGGAGGCATTGTACAACATTCATTTTCCTGCCAATCAGCAGGACCTCGACTTAGCCACCCGGCGACTGAAGTTTGAAGAACTGTTTTTCCTGCAACTGCGCCTGCTGCAAATCCGCACCCGGCGCAAAGACAGCATCCGGGGTTTTGTGTTTTCCAATATCGGCGACTTTTTCAACACCTTTTTTAACGAAAAACTGCCTTTTGAACTCACCGGCGCGCAAAAACGGGTGCTGAAAGAAATCCGCGCCGACCTCGCCACGGGCAAACAAACGAACCGCCTCGTACAAGGCGACGTGGGTTCCGGAAAAACCGCCGTAGCGCTGATGACAATGCTTATGGCTTTAGACAACGGCTTCCAGGCGGCCATGATGGCTCCTACCGAAATCCTCGCGCAACAACATTTTACCAATATCACCGAACTCGTGGGCGAGCTCGGCGTCAACGTCGGCTTTCTCTCCGGCGCGATAAAAGGCAAAAAACGAGCAGCCATTTTGGAAAAACTCGCTGCCGGAGACATCCACATCGTCATCGGAACCCATGCGTTGATCGAAGACTGGGTACAATTCAAAAACCTGGGAATCAGCATTATAGACGAGCAACACCGCTTCGGTGTGGAACAACGCGCCGCCCTCTGGAAAAAAAATCCCGCCGGACCACCCCACGTATTGGTCATGACCGCCACACCCATACCCCGCACTTTGGCCATGACCCTCTACGGCGACCTCGATGTGTCAGTGATCGACGAAATGCCGCCGGGCCGCAAACCCATCACGACCACACACCGCAATGAACACCACCGCCTTCGGGTGCAGGGTTTTATGCGGGAAGAGATCGCCAAAGGCCGGCAGGTGTACGTCGTATACCCCATGATCGAAGAAACGGAAACGATGGACCTGCAGAACCTGATGTCGGGTTTCGAGGCGCTCAGTCGTGATTTCCCGACGCCGCAGTACCAGATATCCATCGTGCACGGCAAAATGAAAGCCGCCGATAAAGACTTTGAAATGCAGCGTTTTGTGAAAGGAGAAACGCAGATTATGGTCGCCACCACCGTGATAGAAGTCGGCGTGAACGTGCCCAATGCCTCCGTTATGATCATTGAAAACGCCGAACGTTTCGGTTTGTCGCAACTGCACCAGTTGCGCGGGCGGGTGGGGCGTGGCGCCGAGCAGAGTTTTTGCATCCTGATGACGAGTTTCAAACTCTCCGCCGAAGGCCGCGAACGCATCCAGACGATGGTGCGCACCAACGACGGCTTCGAGATCGCCGAAACCGACCTGCGCCTGCGCGGCCCCGGAAACATCGAAGGCACCCAGCAAAGCGGAATGTTGCGTTTTCTGCTGGCCGACCTCGCGCGCGACGGGCAGGTGCTCACGGCAGCGCGAGAGATCGCGATGCGGATTTTGGAGGCTGACCCCAATTTGGCTGCGCCGGAACATGTGCGGCTGCGACAGCATTTGGCATCGGAAGGCAAGGAGGCGCGGGTATGGAGCCGGATTTCGTAGGTTGATACTGATAGTCTCACTTGAAGTGAGACTATCAGTATCAACCTGTAACCTATTAATATACACTCAAAATCAACCTATTATGCACTTTCAACCTGATGCCATTTACCATATTTACAACCAGGATGATAATCGGCAGCAAACCTTTTTCAGGGAAGAGAACTACTTGGATTTCCTAAAAAAGATGCGAACATTCATACTTCCACACGTCGATTTTCTGGCGTATTGCCTCATGCGGAATCATTTTCACTGGTTAATCCATACTAAACAAAGCGCTTGTAATTGGATAAACTTTCTCTCTGGTCCGGATAAAACAGTTAACGCCCCGCCACGACAGCAGCTTAACCATCAAATTAACATAGTACTGCGTTCATATACCCGCGCTATCAATAATCAGGAAAATCGCAGCGGCTCGCTGTTCAGGCAACACACCAAAGCTCAAAACGGTTGGGTAGATGAATTTATCGATGCTGCAAAAAGAAAAAACGGCACAGATGATTTTACTTTTGGGATTGGTAATGATTATGCTTTGCAATGCTTTCATTATATACATGGAAACCCGGTCAGGGCAGGTATGGTTAAGAACACATCGGATTGGCCGTATTCGTCTGCCCGCGATTACGCGGGAATTCGAAATGGAAATCTATGCAATCAATTGTTAACCAAAGAGTTACTTGGCTTCATGTAGTGATAGTCTCACTTAAAGTGAGACTATCACTACCGCTTCATCAACCTCGTATCTAATAATGGTCCACGAAAAAGTCCAGCGATTTTTAGCCGCCCATGCCAGCAAAAAGGTCATTGACAAAGGGCTCACTATGTACCGTTTTGGTTATGCCGCCCAAAAATTCCTGGACAAACACGGCACAGGCAAGGCCGTTTACACCGTGCAGAGCGACAGCGGTTATGGCCAGTATAAAGTGGAGATTTTGAATTTTATCGGCAAGTTGCCCATTATTGCCCTGTGTAATTGCCCCTACAACTGGGGCGGCGCCTGCAAACACATCGTCGCCGCTATTTTGACGCTGGACGAGTTGGAAGACCTCGGTCAATCGCCAAAAACCTTCCAGATGTCCGACTGCGACGTGCAGCTGCCCGACCTGAGCGATTATCAATTGCAATACAACGTGGCGCCCAATTTTTGGAAAGCCCGCAGCGCATTGAAATCAGCAACTATTATCTCTGCCCTCAACGGCATTGCCGAATGCACGGTGCCTCACAGCAAACAAGGCTATGTCGTGCGGTTTACACGCATCGGGCCCGGGCATCTGCATACTTCGTGTTCCTGCAACCAGGAATTGCCGGAACCGCTTTGCCTGCACAAACTGGCCGCGCTGCTTGCGATCCGGGGACAATTCGGCGCCAAGGCCTTCGAGGTTATGCGCGACTGGACCGAAGAAAAAAATCGTATGCTGGCCGAATACGGTTTTTCCACGGCCGACGACCTCGACGGAAAGTTTCAGTTTAAAGTCAATGACGCCGGACAACTTTTAATGACGGTGGTAGACCAATCCCTGCGTTCGCTTAAGGAATTAACAGACTGGTGGAATGCGACCGGCAAAAATTTTCGCGTTGGCAATCAATTATTTAAGGCCCCCAAACAGGCGGAGGAGGAAGCCGGTAACCCACAGACCCTGATCTTCGCTTTCACCCGGATTGGTGAAGACGCCCTGCCCGAAGTGACGCTTACCCCGCTGACCGCCCGATATAATGCCGCAAAAGGAAAACTTTCACACATCGGAAAACTGGAAAATTTATACAGCGGCTACGACGCCGAAATACCACCTATCAGCCCGCAGGAAAGTGTTTTGCTGAACATCGCCAAAAAAGATTTCCGATCCGGCAACCTGCTGACCGCCATCCGGGCATCCGGCGAGCCGATGCCGCGCTGGGTGTATAATTTTTCCAAAAAAGACCTGAACGACAGCGCGCTCCGGGCCGCCCAAATACACATCGGAAAAGTCTGGGAACGCGCATTCCCCTTACTCCAGGACAAAATAACGGTCATCAGCTCCAATCATTACCACCACCTCAGTTCCCTGCAGTTGGTGCAGGTAACGGCAAATCCCGTGCGACTTACTTTCGAATTGCGCGAGGAAAAAAATACCGCAGTTCTGGAAGGTTTCGCCGATATAGACGGCACAACGGCGCCGCTCTCCTCGATGAACCGATGGGGCTTTTGGTTGCTGGAATGGGGCGGCAAACTGGCGCGTTTCGCCTCCTGGAATGACGCCGCGATGGCGAAACAATTCGGCGTGTCGGGCAAATTCAGCGTGCGAAAATCACAATTAGACGGATTTCTCGCCAACTTTGTATTGCCGCTCACCGAACATTTTTCCGTCAATCTGAATATTGATAAGTCTATTGATTATCAAATACTTAATTTTAAAGAGGGTCGGATTTACCTGAAAGAAGACGAAGAAAATCTGCTGTTTGTGCCGGCCTATGCCTACCTGAACCACGCCGGAGAAGACAACGTGGAGGAATGGGAATTCTCCACTGACGGGCACAAAAACAAGGTGTCCTACGAAAGCGGCCAAATCACCGTCTGGGAGCGCGACCCGGCGCCCGAAAAGGCGTTTTTGGACTTTACCCACCATTTACATCCCGATTTTCAAAGCCAAACCGGACAACCGTTTTTCCACCTGCCTTTTGCCGAAGTTTTAAAAAACAACTGGTTGTATCATTTTTTCGAACAAACCAGCGAACAAGCCGTTCCCGTCTTCGGCTTTGCACAACTTAAAAAGTTCAAATACAATCCCAACCGCCCGGCATTCAAAATAAAAGCCTCCTCCGGTATCGACTGGTTCGATATGCAAATAGAGGTGGGATTCGGCGATCAGTTTGTTTCGCTCAACGACCTCAAAAAAGCGGTTCTGAACAAACAAAATTACGTGCAACTCGCCGACGGAACCATCGGCATGTTGCCCGAAGAATGGCTGGAGCAATACGCCAACCTCTTCAAATTCGGGCAGATTAAAAATGACTCGCTGAAACTTTCCAAACTGCATTTCTCCGTCATCGACGACCTCTACGGTCAGATTGACAACGAAAAAATCAGGCAGGAAATTGAAGAAAAGAAATTCAAGTTATTGAATTTCAAAGAAATAAAAACCATTAACCTGCCCAAAAACGTCCGGGCCCAACTCCGTGATTACCAAAACGAAGGTTTTAAATGGCTCAATTTTCTGGACGAGTTCAAATGGGGCGGCTGCCTTGCCGACGACATGGGCCTTGGCAAAACCCTCCAGGTACTGACTTTCCTGCAACGCCAGAAAGAGATACAGCCCGGCGCAACAAATCTTGTTGTGATGCCGACCACACTTATTTTTAACTGGCAGGCCGAGGTGGAAAAATTTGCCCCCGAAATGAACATATTTGTCCACCGGGGCGTGGGCCGCCAAAAAGACATCGGCTTTTTTCGCGATTTCGACCTCGTGCTCACCACCTATGGCACCCTGCGCAGCGACATCGGGCACCTCAAAGACTTTCCTTTCCATTACGTCGTACTCGACGAATCGCAGGCCATCAAAAACCCCGACGCGCAGGTGTCAAAAGCCGTAAAACTGCTCAGCGCGAGCAACCGCCTCGTGATGACCGGTACACCGGTGGAGAACAACACCTTCGATCTCTACTCTCAAATGGAATTCCTCAACCCCGGTCTGCTCGGCAGCCAGGATTTTTTCCGCGCGGAATTCGCCAACCCCATCGACAAATACCGCGACGAACACGCCGCCCGCGCCCTGCGCAAAATCATCTATCCCTTCATCCTCAAACGCACGAAAGAGGAGGTGGCCAAAGACTTGCCCGACAAGACCGAAACGACACTTTTTTGCGAAATGGGCAAAAAACAGCGCAAGGTGTACGATACTTTCCGCGACCTCTACCGGCAAAAGATCGCCGAAAAAATGGAGGTCGATGGCCGGGAAAAAGCCGCGTTTCTTATCCTCGAAGGTTTGTTGAAACTCCGCCAGATCTGCGATTCGCCCGCCCTGCTCTCCGATGACGCCGATTATGGCGATGAATCGGCCAAATTGGACGAAATCGTCCGCGAAATCGGGGAAAACGCCGGCCAACACAAAATCCTCATCTTCTCGCAATTCCTGAAAATGCTGGATTTGATCAAAACCCACCTCGAAAAAGTGCATATTCCCTATGAATACCTCGACGGCTCCACCCTCGACCGCGCCGGCCGGGTGCGGAATTTCCAGGAATCGGAACACTGCCGCGTTTTCCTGATGAGCCTCAAAGCGGGCGGCGTGGGCATCAACCTCACCCAAGCCGATTACGTGTATCTCATCGACCCCTGGTGGAACCCCGCCGTGGAGCAGCAAGCCATCGACCGCACCCACCGCATCGGCCAGACGAAGAAAGTGTTTGCCTATAAAATGATCTGCAAAGACACCATCGAGGAGAAAATCCTGCAACTTCAGGACAAGAAAAAGGACATCGCCAAAGAACTCATCAGCACCGAACAGGGCTTTATCAAGAAGTTGACAAAGGAGGATATTATCGGGTTGTTTAGTTGAAGGACCGGTTCAAAAAATGCCGTAGTTACACCTTTGGGCCACTGCCAAAAATCCCGTCAAACACCTTCGCTTCGTCCGGAAATACCACCCGAAACCGCTCCGGAAACACAAAATAATGGTGAATAGCCACCGGCAACGCATCCACGCCGGCGATACCGACAACCGATTCCACGTGCCCGCGAGGCATCTGGCTGACTGTTTGCAGTTTTTCCCAAGCGTCTTCCGCTTCGAAGGCGGGGTACGGCTCGCCGGGATAAGTCAGCGCGTATACTTTGGCGTATTCATGCAGGCCCACGTTGTACCAGTTCGACGGTTCGGCAAAGGCCCGCATCAGTTGTTCGGCAGAAAAAAGCACGCAACCGTCGGGTTCGAACAATTCGGACGCGTGATCAAAAGGATATTCGGGTGTGGAAAAAGGCCTCGGATAAACGATCACTTTTTCAAATTTGTCAAATAACAAAGCCGGGCGACCAAACGTCAGCATTACCGCCTGTGCCGCCAGCACTAATTGCACGTCCGCCGGAACGGCTTCCTCTTCAAAAGCCATCGGCTCCCAATCGGTACCCATGCGAAAAAGCGCCACCCGGCCGCGAAACCGGTCTTTTTCACCCGGAGAAAGCCGCCTGTAAAAACTGCAAAATCGCTCCAGCAGGGAGCTCAGCCCGGGTTCGAGCCGCGGCGGGCGGCGGTTGTACCACCACCAGTTGATCTGCGGACTAAAAATATAAATCACCGCCGACAGTACGACACAAGGCGCAATCCAGATTGAATATTCGCTGTCAACTTCCCAGGCGAGGTAAAGAAACAGCAGCGATAACAGGACGGAAGGAATGGCTAAATAGTTGGAAAACATGCTTTTGGTATCGTAGCGCGAACTTCAGTTCGCCTTTTGGTATCGTAGCGCGAACTTCAGTTCGCCTTTTGGTATCGTAGCGCGAACTTCAGTTCGCCTTTTGGTATCGTAGCGCGAACTTCAGTTCGCCTTTTGGTATCGTCAGTTCGCCATACCCAGGCAAACAGGCAGTGGCGAAAGTAAGGCCGCAGCGCGAACTTCAGTTCGCCATATTCACAAAAAACCGCAGCGAAAACAACGTACAGAAAGGCCGGAATCGTTTATCGCAAAGTCTTTTTTAAAAAATCGTGAAACTCCCTTCGCCATTTGCGAAAAGAGACATTATCTTTGCCCCGCTTTTTAGCAAGGCTGGTACCTTAGCTCAGATGGTAGAGCAATGGACTGAAAATCCATGTGTCCCCAGTTCGATTCTGGGAGGTACCACAAACAAAGTCCCGGAGGCAAACGCCTTCGGGACTTTTTCTTATGGATTCGCTACCTTTTGCCGCTCTGTTGGAGGCAAAAGACACCTTTCAACCCACTAATTTCATCAATCGACAGCAAAAATGTCCGAAGATATCGTCATCCGGGTATTACTTCTTCCGCTGGCTTTATTGTATGGGATCGGGATCGGTATCCGCAATCTCCTCTATCAGGCCGGCGTGTTGCGCAGCGTTCATTTCGACTTGCCGGTTATTTCCGTGGGCAACCTTTCGGTAGGTGGTGCGGGCAAATCGCCGCATATCGAATACCTGGTGCGCTGGCTTGATCAATATATCGGGATCGCCGTGCTCAGCAGGGGGTATGGCCGAAAAACCATGGGCTATCGCCCGGTAACGGTGATCGACAACGCCGAACAGGTGGGCGACGAACCCCTGCAGATCAAGAGAAAGTTTCCCGATGTACCCGTCTGCGTCAGTGAAAGCCGGGTTTTGGGGGTACCCGAACTGGTGAAACGCAATCCGGAAACCCAATGCGTGTTGCTCGACGACGCTTTTCAACACTTAGCCGTGGCTCCCGGGCTGAATATTTTGCTGACCGAATACAGCAGGCCGTTTACCCGCGATTGGCTGCTTCCGGCCGGGCGGCTCCGCGAATGGCGCCACGGATACCGGCGCGCCGATATTATTGTTATCACCAAATGCCCGCCGAATCTCTCCGCACAGCGCCGGTATGAATTGCTGATGGAGATTGACCCTTACCCGCGCCAGCGCATTTATTTTTCCCGCTACCGGTACGGCGCATTGCGCGAACTTTTTCAACCCGGCAGTCAGCGCGCCCTCGACCTGGATACCCACGTATTACTCGTGAGCGCCATCGCCAGCACCGATTATCTGCTGCAATACCTGGGCGGAGAAGCCGGCTCCGTACAAACGGTCGAGTTTGAAGACCATCACTACTTTGAAGAAGCGGACCTGAACGACATCTCCCGCCGCTTCGAATCCATGCCGCACCGCAACAAAATCATCGTCACCACCGAAAAGGACGCTGCCCGGCTCGAACTCCACGAAGCATTTATACAGGAAAAAGCATTGCCGATATTTGTGCTGCCCGTAGAAGTTTCATTTTGTGACAACGACGAAGTTGATTTTCAGGCAGATGTGAAGCAGTTTTTGATAGATTTCAAATCATAACGCGTCACCCGAAGCGTTGCAAAGCTTGCATCAGTCGTTCCGGCAACTCTTCCCGGCAGGCCTGCTGATAGTCCTGATAAGAGCAGGGCACCAGTCTGTGGCGTTCGTGTTTTTTCTTGGTGGCCACCGGCACCTGCATCCACCATCGTCCGCTACCGGCGCTTTTCCAAAAAGTAAGTTGATAGTTCAGTTGCCGGTATTCCACAATATATTCGGTAAGTCCCGTTTTCGACACGGGGTAATCGTTTTTGCGATTAAAAAAACCTTCGAAAAAATACCACAGCATTTGGGCGGCCACTTGTGCGGTTTGTGTGTCGCGGTCGAGGTCGTTGTGAAACCCGTAGAGGCCGAATGAGGTGAGTTTGTCGCTCATGCCCGCATAACGACACAACTGGCAGGCTTCTTCCGTAAAATAACCGGACGGCGAGGCGCCTTCCACACCCGGCGCTTCACTTTGTTTGAGCGCTCCGAGGTGAAATGCCAGCAGGTCGGCATCGCGCAATACCGGTTCGGTTTCCTCGATGGCGGCTCTCGACTTGCCGAGTCGCACCACGTCGAAATTGTTCCGGATTAAAAAATCGACCGCTTCGGGCGCCGCCTGGTGCGCCTGAAAACCCACCAGTCCGAAATTAAAAAGAAGCGGGTGAACCGGTTGCAGCAAGGGGGTGTACACCTCTTCGCGGCTTCCGAAGCGAAACCGCTCGTCGACCACAACCAGGTTGATCAGGGCTTTTGCGTCCTGATAGGCGAGAAACTGGGCGCGGGCCAGGTCGTTTTTCCCGGCGATGATTACCGGCAGGATGCGCCCTGTCAGCAGTTCGTAAACTACCGGGATCAACAGCGATGCATCGGCCTTGCGCAAATTACCCAGGTCGGCAACAACCCCTTTCGGAAACGGGAAAACCATCCGGTAGAGCGACGTCCGCACCGCATTGGCTTCTTTTTCCCCCACACCGATCAGGGCGATCTTTACTTTCCTGAGGTCGGGCAGCCGGTCTCCGAAAGGCAGGATATTTTTCCCGAAACAGGAGTCCGGAAGGTTTTCGCCCGCCTTCAGCAAGGAAGAAGACAGCGGTTTGAGCCAGTTTTGCAACATAAGAGATCGGTTCGTTGCGATTCGCCGGGGCGTTCGCGGGTCATTTGTTAAGAACCGCCAAAAGTAAAGAGTTTTCTTTCCCTGTTGAGCAGAATGCTTTTTCTCTACTTTTGTGCCGCCTGAACCAATACCGGCGCGGCTTTCTTCGGAAACCCGCCCGTACACCTTATATCAATTACAAGTTTTACAACCTATGATTACACCCGGTTCCCCAGTTACCGCCGACCACCACACCGCATATATGGAAGAACTTTTAGAACGTTACAAGGCAAAAACTCCCGAAATTGTTTTTGAATGGCATGATGCCGACACCGGCGCGGAAGGCTGGATCGTGATCAACTCCCTGCGCGGGGGCGCTGCCGGCGGCGGCACCCGGATGCGGGAAGGATTGACCCGCGAAGAAGTGACTTCCCTGGCCAAGGTTATGGAGATCAAATTCAGCGTTTGTGGTCCGGCCATCGGCGGCGCCAAAAGCGGGATTAATTTCGATCCGAACCACCCCAAAAGGCAGGAAGTGCTGGAGCGCTGGTACCGCGCTGTGTTGCCGCTGCTGAAAAATTACTACGGAACCGGCGGCGACCTCAACGTGGACGAATTGAAAGACGTGGTACCCATTACCGAAGATCTCGGACTCTGGCACCCTCAGGAAGGCATCGTCAAGGGCCACCTCCGGCCCACGGAAGGCAAGCAGATCAACATCATCGGGCAACTCCGCTACGGTTGCACCAAAATAGTGGAAGACCCGGAGTACGTGCCGGAAGGTGGCGCGATCAAACACGCCGTCGCCGACCTCATTACCGGTTACGGCGTTGCCGAATCGGTCCGGCATTTTTACGATCTTTTTCACCACAGCGCTCCAAACGGCAAAACCGCCATTATCCAGGGCTGGGGCAATGTTGCATCGGCAGCGGCGTGTTATCTGGCCAAAGAAGGGGTAAAAATCATCGGGATCATCGACCGGGTGGGCGGAATCCTCGCCCCGGAAGGCCTTTCCCTCGACCAGGTAAAAAATTTGTTCAATTCCAAAAGCGGGAACAAACTGGATACCCCGGAACTGTTGCCCTTTGAAACGGTCAATCAGAAAATCTGGCAATCGGGAGCGAATATCTTTATCCCGGGGGCAGCCTCCAAATTGGTCACCCGCACCCAGGTAGACGCATTGCTCGATAGTGGCCTGGAAGTGATCGCCTGCGGCGCCAATGTACCCTTTGTCGACGACGGAGTCTTTTTCGGCCCCACTGCAAAATACGCCGACGAACGCACGGCGGTTATACCCGACTTCATCGCCAACTGCGGTATGGCGCGTGTTTTTGCCTATCTGATGCAGCCGGAAGCGGTTATGACCGACCGCGGTATATTCAGCGATACCTCTGCCACCATACGCCACGCTTTGGAAGATATTGTAAAAATAAACCCAATACCAAATAAAATTTCATCCAACGCCCTATCTTTGGCCCTGAGAAAATTAGGCGCTTGATGCTTCTTTTCAAAAACTTGTGTGAAATTGCGCTCAAACCGGGCATAACGCCCATCTTTGGGAACGCTTTTTTTCCACCAGAGTAATTGCAAAACTGTTAACAACTTCATTCATTTTAAAAGCAGTGACCCTATGACGGTTCGAAAATTAACTTTCGCTGTTCTATTTGCTCTTGTCTCTTTCGCACTCAGTGCGCAGGAAGGCGCACCCACGGGTACTTACCGTTCGTTTTCCCCTGCAGATCAGTGGGAACTGGGTGTGAACTTGGGCTTGCCCTTCGTTGTGGGCGACGTTGATTCCAAATTCCCCGGCTTTGGCGGCGGCTTGCATGTTCGCAAATCGCTCGACCATATCTTCTCCCTTCGTTTTCATGGCGAGTATCTGAAAACCAAAAACGAACAGGACATCCGCACCTCCGAAAACAGCTGGATTTCCGGCGGCGGCCAACTCGTGGTAGCATTGAACAACTTCCGCTTCAACAAGCCCGTTCGCAAATTCCTTATCAATGCATTTGCCGGTCTTGGTATCGACAGCTACAAAACGAAATACGAAAATATCGCGCAATTTGACGGCACCGACTCCGGCGAGTCGGATTCGAGAAGCACCGCACACATGGAGCTGGGTCTCGGCCTTTCCTACCGCATCAATCCACGGGTGAACATCTCGCTTGAACACACCGTATATTCCGTATTCGGAAGAAATGCCGACTTGCTCGACAGTGACGAAAACGTGGCCCGCGATGTAACCACTTACCGCGATATCCTGCATTTCCCGCACCTTTCGCTCAACTTTAACCTCGGTGGAAGCGACAAAAACGGTCTGAAAAAATCCGAGCCGCTCTACTGGGCCAACCCGATGAGCATGGTCAGCGACGCCATCACCGCGCTGGAAGCACGCCCGGTATACGATCCGACCGACACCGACGGCGACGGCATCATCGACGCTATCGACGAAGAAGACAACAGCCCCACCGGCGCTCGTGTGGATACCAAAGGTGTAACGCTCGACAGCGACGCCGATAAAGTACCCGATTACAAAGATAAAGAACCCTATTCTCCTCCGGGTTACTCGGTCGACGGCATGGGTGTGGCACAAGGCCTGCCTAAGTACACCACGGAAAGCGACGTAAACCGTATCGTAAAAGACGAAATCGCGAAGATCAAATTCCCCTCCTACGAGAGCAACTGGTTCTTCCCGAACGTCAATTTCAATGACAACCGTTACGATGTTCGTTACAGCGAATACGAAAAACTGTACCAGGTGGCTACGGTGCTGAAACAAAACCCGAGCATCAAGGTAGTGGCTATCGGTAACACCGACCGCCGCGGACCGGAAGGTTACAACAACGTACTTTCCTACAACCGCGCAAAAGCAGCCATCGACTTCCTCGTTTCACAACATGGAATCGCTCGCGATCGCCTCATCCTCAACTGGGCCGGTGAAGCCACCGCGCTGATCCCCGTAAACGGTGCAAACGCCGCCAACCGCCGCGTAGAATTCCGCGTCGCTAAAGGTGAAACCGAAATGGCTCGCCCCGAAGGCCCGGAAGCCGGCAAAGGCAACTTCAAAGGCAATAAAGACGCCGGCTATTAATTATTAGCCGATTCTTGTCTGCAATGGGCAACCCTCTTCCAAGGGGTTGCCCATTTTCTTTACCCCCGTCTTTTACAGGGCAAAGGACCATTGATGGCCGATCGCTTTTAAAGCAGATAATTTTACCCCTGCTTAACTTTGCACCAGCAATCCGATACCTATGACAATTCCGCGAACACGGACGATGGCTGCCGGCAAAATAAAACTTCCGAAGTGGCTGATTAACAGCCTGTTCAAGGTGTTCGTGACGCTTGTTCCCGGGTTGGTGCTTTATTATGAATTGCAGGGCAGAAATGACCTTCCGGATATCGCCGCCGCGCTTTCCCAACAATTGCAACAGGCCGACAACAGCTGGTTATGCTTCGCCTGTCTGCTCATCCCGCTGAACTGGATGGCCGAAGTGCAAAAATGGCTGCCATTTATACTCCGCTCCGAATCCATCACCCGCTGGCATGCCCTGAAGGCGGTGCTTGCCGGCACCAGTTTTGCCCTGTTCACCCCCAACCGCATCGGAGAATATGGCGGAAGACTCCTGTTCATCCGGCCGGAAAACCATTGGAAGGCATTCATTGCCAATGCCGTCGGGAGTATCGGGCAATACCTGGTGATTCTGACGGGCGGCATTGCGGGCGGGATATGGTTTGCCGCTTATTCCTTCGGCTGGCAGGCTGATACACAGGTTCAAGCCCTGGCAGCCGGGCTGCTTCTGCTCGCCGGGCTGCATTATTTTTACTTTAACATACGTTTAATCATCCCACTCGGCAGGCGGCTGCCCTTGCCCAAAAAGATCCTTTCCTGGCGCCGGAATATTGACATCCTGGAACATTTCAGCCGTTCGGACCTGGCCGAAATATTAGGTTGGTCGGCATTGAGATATGCCATATATTCGACCCAGTATTTTTTGTTGTTACAGTTTTTCGGCATAAAAACGGGCGTTTTTGCGGGTTTTTCGGGCATTGCAACGATATTTTTACTTCAAACCATCATACCGCTTCCCGCCATTGCAGGATTACTGGTCCGCGGAAATCTGGCCCTGTTTATCTGGTCGGGCTTTGGCGCCAGCGAGGTCAATATTCTCGCTGCAACCTTTGTGCTCTGGATAATAAACCTGATTTTACCCGCGTTAGTTGGTACTTTTTCTCTTTTTCACGTCAATATCACCAAAACGCTTGGTTATGACGACGAATAAACCTCTGATGCTTTTTTTCAGCCTGTTCCTGATGGCATTTACCACCCCGGGGGTGTTGCAAACACCTGTCGATACCCTCGACCCGGAGCCCTGCGCCACCACCAACAATACCTTCCAGAACGGCGAGACGATCACCTATAAAATTTATTACAACCTGAATTTTGTCTGGATTCCGGCCGGAGAGGTTGTTTTTAAAGTCTTTGACGAAGGAAATCAGTATCATTATCAGGCTATTGGCACCACCTACAGCTCTTACGAGTGGTTTTATACCGTACGGGACGAATACAATTCCTGGGTGGATAAAAACACCCTGTTGCCCAATTATTCCGAACGCAGCGTCAATGAAGGCGACTACCATATTTTTGAAAAAATATCTTTCAACCAGTCCGGTCGCAAGATGACCGTCTGGCGTTCCAAGAAAAAAGGAGAGGACGAAACCAAGACGGAGCATACCGTGACGGATTGTGTGCACGACGTGTTGTCCAGCCTTTACCAGTTGCGCAACCAGGGACTTTTCGAACCGGGAGTCGGGGACCACCGTGCCGTTCCGCATTTTTATGGATAAAGAAGAATTTCCCCTGAAAATGAAATATGTCGGAAAGGAAGGCAAGAAAAAAGTATACGGCATGGGCAAATACAAAACCATGAAATTTCAACCCGACGTCATTGCCGGCAACGTGTTTAGCGATGAGGCGAAAATGAGTGTCTGGGTATCCGACGACCAAAACCGCATTCCGCTGCTGATCGAAACCCCCGTTTCCGTCGGTTCCGTAAAAATGGTGATCAAGGAATACCGGGGCTTGAAGTATGATTTTACGGCGAAGGTGAATTAAAAGGATTTCGCCAGGGAAACCGGAGAGGCTGTTTTACAAAAGATATTTGTAAGACAGCCTCTTCGTATTTCGCGATTAAACGGTTAGCTTTGTAGCAAAATACAATACCGCTAAAACAAAAATTATCTCGCCCTGAAATACCTTTACAAGTCAAGCGATAATCCTGCGATGGCTACCCATTTGCCAAAAACCTCGCCTTACCGGCAACATCTCGACCCTGCTGCGATATAAATATACGGAGGCTCCCGACAATCATTTTTTTGCCGAACGCCTTCAAACAGCACTGTCCCCAGGAAGCATTCATCTTAACCGCTAATTTAATCTTTATGACTTGCCTTATTCTTGGCAACAATCTGTATGCCTGTGATCTTTTGCAAAAAACAGCATCCAGCGCCTCTTATTTGGAACTCACGGGAACGTGTGCCGATGCTTTAGAGGCATCGGCCTTTTTGCAAAAACGGCCGGTAGATTTGTTGCTGATCTCCGACGAAATACCCGGAATTACGGGACTGGATTTTTTAAAAAGCCTGTTCGCACCTCCTCTGGCCATCCTCATCGCTTCGACGCCTGATCACGCTGCCGAAGCTTTTGACCTGATGGTAGCAGATTATTTGGTCAAACCTTTTAACAGCGCCCGTTTCGCGGCTGCTTTACAGCGGGCAAAAGAAATTTTTGAGGGCCGGGGCGTGACAAAGAAAAAGGTGGAAAAGGACGCCATTTTTGTTCGTTCCGGTAATGCGCTGCTCAAAATCCGGTTTGACGAGATCTTGTGGGCGCAGGCGCTCGGCGACTATGTAGTATTTCAGTTGGAAGAAAAAAAATATACTGTACACACTACACTGCGCTTGGTGGCAGAAAGATTGCCATCAGAAAAATTCGTCCGCATTCACCGCAGCTACATCGTGGCACTTGAAAAAGTTGAAAGCGTGGAGGAGGGTTGTCGTGTCATCCTGCACAATCAGCCATTGCCCGTCAGCGAGCGGTTCAGGACCGGGTTGTTGGAGCAATTGAACCTGCTGTGACTTGTTTCTACCGAGTCTTTTGGTAAGTTTAACCGGCAATACTTCTTATTCAACCGAAATTTTCAACTCACTCGGCGACGCTTATTCCTTCTTCAACGAATAACAATTAAAATACGTTTTTTTACCAAAAATCAGGCAGGAATATTGTTAAAAAGCGGGTAGTCAACAAAAATTAACACGCACCCTGTTCCGCTTTTTTTCCACCGATGACTTCGGAGTTTGGCGGCATTTTTCGCGTAAACAAAAGGTCTATGTATAAAACATGACCATTCACGCGACTTTAATCCACCTTATTATCACCTGACTGCCGTCCGGCACAGGAGTTTCCCCTCGTATTTTTTAGTTTTTTAAAAAGGTCTTCGCGCACACGTAACACGCTGTGCACTGATACCCGTATGCTGTGCCCGCACAACAGCATGCAACAATATATTTATTCACTCATAAATCAACATTTAATGAGAAATTCTACCCTTGTAATTGTCATTATGGCAATGGCGGTTTTCACTTTTGTGTCCGATTACGCAACCGCCCAATCGTTACCCTTCCACATTCAAAGGGTCGTAACCACCCTCGACGAGCAACCCCTCTTCCCCGGCTGCGAAATGCGCAGCGCTACTGACCGGGAAAAGTTGAGGTGTTCGGAAGAAAAACTGGAAAAATACATCCAGGAAAATCTCAAATATCCGGCCGTTGCCAAAGAAAAGGACTTCATCCCCAAAGTTGTTTGGATAGCCGCTACCATTGAGTATAACGGCAGAATACACTCACCCAAAATAGTGCAACCAGGCATAACGGCCTACGATGACAACGCCCAGGGTGTTTTTGTGCAGATGATGCGAAACAATATCAAGTGGACGCCCGGTGTGGCGTTGGGCAAAGCGGTGCGTTCGGAAGTGAAAATCGCCGTGCATTACACCTGGGAAGGCCGCGCCAAAGCCTTTCCCGCCGACTCCTATTCCAATGAAATTTACAAAATAGTGGACAAAGTACCCAGTTTCCCCTCCTGCCAGCAAAAAGGTAAAAAAGACGAGGAAATATTGGATTGTGTGTCTAAAAGTGTGAACGAATTTCTCATCAGTAACATGGTATATCCCAGCTATGCTCTCGACGCAGGTATGGAAGGTGGCGTGGAAGTCGAGTATGTAGTGGGCAAGGACAGCCTGGTACACAATATACGTGTAATCAACGATATAGGGTTGAGTCATAGCGGAGAAATCAATCGTTTATTCAACTTGATGAATGAAAAAAAAGTAGCCTGGATACCCGGCGAAGAGAATGGAGACCGTGTCAGCGTACTGATGAAAACGACTGTACCTTTCAAAATCAGGGACAAACCCCGTCCGACAGGCACAACAACCGAAATAAGCCCGAAGGCATTTTTTATTACCGGAACAGCAGGTTTTGAAGAATTTATGAGCACCTATCTGAAGCGCCCTGAAGGCCGGGAAATCAGCCCTTGCGCGTTCGGCGTCGTCCGGCTTAAATTCAAAATAAATGGCCAAACAGGTGAAGCGACAATAACCGAGACGACCGACTACAACAATCTCGGCCCAAAGTTCCAAGCCGCCGCCGCCACATTTCTCGAATCAACCAACGGCCTCTGGAACACTGATTATCCCAACCTCAGCGAAAAAACCGAGTATAGCCTTCTGGTCCCCTTCCCTTCCTACAGCCCGGCTTGCGAAAATGTGCCCTTGGGATACAAAGAAGTGCTTTATCAATCGCTGGAAGCAGCAGCATTGACCGACAATGAAGCTACTTTTCAACAGGGCATGGATCAGTTGGACAAATCCGTCCGGCTTTACCCAACGGACAATCAAATCCGCCTTCTGCGTGGCATGGCTTTGTACAAAAACGGTCACCGGGTGGAGGGCTGCGTGGATTTAAAATTCGTGAACAAGTCGAATGGGGATATTGAAGTGCCCAAAAGCTGCAAAAACTAAAAACTTTTTCACAACCACCGCTCCCCGTTAAAATTTAATTGTCATGAAACACTCTTTATTACTCGTAGTTTTTTTCGCCATGCTCAACAATGCGGCAGCGCAGCTTAACCTGCGTGGTAAAGTCACCGACCTGAACGGCGAGCCCCTGCCCGGAGCAACCATCTTTGAACGCGGCACCCTCAAAAACACCACAACTTCTATGGAAGGCACGTATTCTTTGCAATACAGCCACCCCGAGGCTGTCATCGTGTTTGTTTATTCGGGTTTTGTCACCCAGGAAATCGTCACCAACGGGCGTATCGAAATAGACGTTTTTATGGAGCCGGAAATTCTGGAAGTATCGCCAATAGTCATCGTCGGTACCCGCCGTGATAATCGGACCCAAACAGAAACCCTGTACCTGTGGATATTATAGATTTGCGGCAATCGCAGTTGCCTACTGCTAAAATGGACCTTACTTCGGCACTCAACGTCGCAGCGCCTTCTTTCAACCACAACAAACAAAGTGGCTCCGACGGCGCCGACCATATCGAACTCGGCACCTTGCGCGGGCTAGGCCCGGACCAGACGCTCGTACTTGTAAACGGCAAACGCCGCCACCAGACGGCTTTCGTCGGCGTGTTCGGCACACGTGGGCGCGGCAACGCAGGCACCGACCTCAATGCCATTTCCGCCTCCTCTATTGATCGTATCGAAATCCTGCGCGACGGAGCGGCAGCCCAATACGGTTCCGATGCCATTGCGGGTGTTATCAACATTATTACAAAAAATACGGTGAAAAAACTTAGCGGAAACATAGGCTGGTCTGGTTATTACGATAATAAATACAACGCCAGCCTCGTCGACGATCCTTCGCAATACTATCACGGCGGCAAAATCGACGGCAATACTTTTACCGCTGCCCTCAACTACGGTTTGCCACTCAGCCGCAACGGAAGTTTTATCAATCTTTCACTCGACTATGCCGGCGTCGGCAAAACCTACCGCCAGTCGCTTGACTTCGATGAAATCCCATACTACAACTACGTCCGCCGTGCCCACGGTGACGCTTCGTACGAAAGTTATGGCGCATTTCTCAACACAGAATTGAAATTTGGCACCCAGTTTACGCTCTATGCCTTTGGCGGTACCAACCTTAAATCTTCCGATGCTTACGCATTCACCCGCGATTTCTCCGCACGCCCCCAGCGGTTCATTACCGGCGCAGACGGCCAGCTGATTGACGTGCCGGACATCATCCGTCGCGCCTCTGACGGCACCATCTATTACAATCCACGTATCCTGACCGACGTGAACGATCATTCGGGTTGTATCGGTGTGCGCGGCGTCGTGGGCAAGGGTTGGAATTGGGATGTCAGCGATAATATTGGTTACAACAAATTCCGTTTCTCCGGGGCGGGCACTTTCAACGCCTCGCTGGGCGACCCCAGAAAAAACTACTTCGACGACGGCGGTTTTTCTTTTTTGCAAAACACCGTCAACGTCAACGTCGCCAAAAACATACGCGGCATCGCACAAGGTTTCCACCTCGCTTTTGGCGCTGAACACCGTTTTGAAAACTACAAACTTTTTGCAGGGAAGAAAGCTCTTATAAAACCTATACGCCCAATGTGTACAGCATCGGCACCGATTCGATTATTGACGAGAGTTCCGGCGCATTTATCGGCTTTGATACAATTTACAAACCCGGTGGCGCTCAAGGGTTTCCCGGCTACCAGCCCGGAGACGTGGCCGATGCGACGCGCAGTGTAATGGGCGGCTATATAGACGTGGAACTGGATGTGAGTGAAAAATGGCTCATCGGCGGCGCAGTCCGGCTCGAAAACTACAGCGACTTCGGCTTTACGCACAATTACAAACTTACCTCTCGCTACAATTTTGCACCCAACTTCAAAGTGCGAGGCTCCATCCAAACCGGCTATCGTGCACCCTCACTTCAGCAACTCAACTTCAGCAGCACCTTTACCACCGTTCAGGGTGGTCAAATTTCAGAGGTAAAAATCGCGCCCAACGGCAGCCGCATCGCCAACGCTGCAGGAATCCCCGCACTCAAACAGGAACGTTCCATCAACACCTCTCTTGGCTTTACTACCCGCCCGGTGGAAGAGGGTATTACCCTTACGGTGGACGGCTATTGGGTGAAAGTGAAAGACCGCGTGGTGCTTTCCGGCCAGTTCGACGCCTACGACTCCAATCTCGACCCGGCATTAACCAGCGAACTACAAGCACTCCGGGTGGCTTATGCCCAGTTTTTTGCCAATGCCGTCAGCACTACCAACCGAGGTGTTGACATCGTGCTTGACCTGCATCAAAAATTCGGAAGAAACCAGCATTTCAAGGCGTTGTTGGTCATAAATTTTCAGGAAATGACGATTGATGAAGTAAACGTGCCGGAACGCCTCAACAAAAGCCCTTATTTTCTCAGCGACCGCGAGGAAAAATTCATACTCGCCTCCGCACCCAATACCAAAAGGAGCCTCAACCTCGAATACGGCACAGGCAAATTTGCAGTGGGCACACGCTTAACTTATTTTGGCAAAGTTGAATTGCTCGGCTACGGCGAAGACGGTCTCGGCATCAACCCGGTGGTGCCTTCGGACGCGGATGAAAATGTAAAAATCCCCGACGTTTACCTCTACAATCCTAAATTGGTGAATGACTGGTACTTCTCGGCCAAGGTATTGCACGGCGCTACCCTCTACGCCGGTGTGGACAATATATTCAATATCCACCCTGACCTTGCGGTAGTGCCGGAAGCCAAAGGCTGGGCTTTCAATAACGAAACCGGTGGCCCTTGGGATGCAGTGCAAATGGGCAGCAACGGACGCCGGTTATTTGCTCGGCTGGCGTTCAATTTTTAAAAGAGACGAGCATCCCAATATCACGCAGCAAACCGATTTTGCGAAAAAACTCTTTTCGTGTAGTTGATTCCGTTCAACGAGCCGCGCTTCCGGGCGTGGCTCGTTTTTTGTCCCCACACCAATTTTCCCCGCTTCTTTCAGTAATATTTTTGCCCTATCCCCTTGTTGAAAATAGCGCTAAACAAACCTGATTGTGTGCAAATAGAACAGCGACTTACCCGCTCTCCGCGCATAAGTCGCTGTTTATCAATGTGGGCCCGGCAGGAATTGAACCCGCGACCGTCTGATTATGAGTCAGCTGCTCTAACCACCTGAGCTACGGGCCCGTTTTTCAAAAGGCAATCTGCAAAAAAGCAACTCAACCCTGCCCCTGAACGCCGCAAAGGTAGATTTAATTCCCAAAAGAAAAAAGCAGGGAAGAAAGCCATACGCAGCAAGTAGCCGGAAACAACTACACTCCTCTATTCTCCCATGCTGCAAATACAGGTCACTCCTGCCAATACACCCTTTTTACCCGCTCTGAAATATTCGTAAACACCTCATAAGGAATGGTTTGCAGGCAATTGGCCAGTTCCTGTACCGGCGGATCTTCTCCAAAAATGATCACTTCGTCGCCTTCCCGCACCGAAGGTATCCGGGTCACGTCGATCATCGTCATATCCATACACACATTGCCGATGGTGGGCGCCCGATGCCCCCGCACCAACACCTGGTAACGCCCGCCACCCGCCAGGCGCAGAAATCCGTCAGCATATCCGATACTAATGGTGGCGATGCGGGTGGGTGTGTCCACCGGGCCGTTGCGGTTATAACCCACGGTTTCGCCCGGATGAATAGACTTGATCTGGCTGATGGTCGCTTTCAACACGTTTACGACGCGCAGTTGGTCCTGCAAGCCGCTCGAATCGATACCGTACAACCCGATACCGAGCCGCACCATGTCGAAATGGTATTCAGGAAAACGGGCGATGCCTCCCGTGTTGACGATATGACGCAGCGGCTCATAACCGAGCGCGGACCGTATCTGGTTGTACATGGTGGAAAAAGCGGCCGCCTGGCGATGTGTAAATGCGTCGTGCGCTGCTGCGTCGCTGGCGGAAAGATGGGAAAAAACGGATCGCACCTCGAAATTGGGGAAAGCGCTCAATTTTTCCATAAGCGGCTGAATATCAGCCGTTTCAAAGCCCAATCGGTGCATACCGGTATCTAATTTGAGGTGTACGGCAAGCCTTTTTTCCCTGCCTGCAAAATGAATGAGTTCGTCCAGCAGAGGCAGGCTGTAAATCTCCGGTTCGAGGCGATGCCGGTACATGGCATCCAACCCGGAGGGTTCGGGGTTGAGTACCAGGATGGGCAGGTTTACGCCGGCCTGCCGCAGTTCGATGCCTTCGTCAGCGTAGGCGACGCCGAGATAATCGACCTGGTGAAATTCGAGCAATTTGGCTACTTCCGCAGAGCCGCTTCCGTAGCCGGATGCTTTCACCATAGCCAGCATTTTTGTGCCGGGGCGCAGCAACCGGTTGTACACGTTGAGGTTGTGCACCAGGGCAGTAAGGTTTACTTCCAGCACCGTTTTGTGGGCTTTTTGCTCGAGGCGGCGGGCGATACGTTCGAATTCGAAGGGCCGCGCGCCTTTGAGCAGGATGAGTTCGTCGAGGAACTCGTGTTGCGGCAGGTTTTTCATAAAATCGGCTGTTTCCGGGTAAAAAACCGCGTCGAATCCGGCTGGCAGGTATGCCGCAATCACCGGAATATCCGCACCGATCCCGATCAGGCGCGACGCCTTTTTTTCCTCCAAAACGGCCGCCACTTTAGCGTACAAGTCCTTTTTATCCTGCCCGCTTTGCAGGATGTCGGACAGGATCACCGTAAGTCGCCCGCCGCGCGCCTGTTGCGATGCAAATTGAAGCGCGATCCGGAGCGAAGCCAGGTCGTTGTTGTAAAAATCGTTGATCAGGGTACAGCGCTGAATGCCCGCTTTCAATTCAAGGCGCATCTCCACGGGATACAAACGCATCATACGCGCCACGATCTGTTCCTGCGGGATTCCGAGCAAAATCATCACGGCCCAGCAATGCACGGCGTTTTCGACGGATGCGGGATCGGTAAACGGAATTTCGATGGTGTCTTTTATGGCCTCCAAACGGCCTGTCAGCCGTGTAGCCCCTCCTGCAAGTGTTTGTATTTCAATAATTTGCAAATCGGCTCCAAGATCAGATCCGGACCAGGAAAATGTTCGCCGTTCCGGTTTTTCGGCCTGCCATTCCTGCGCAGCCAGTCGGATCGGTTCGTGGTCGGCGCAGTAAACAAGCGTCCGGGCCTCGTCAAAAAGGCGCATTTTTTCCTTTATTTTTTCCGTTTTGGAAGAAAACCCCTCGCGATGCGCCGGGCCGATGTTGGTAAAAATTCCGATCGAAGGCCGGATGATACGCGCCAGTCGTTCCATTTCTCCGGGTTGGGAAATGCCCGCTTCGAACAAGGCAAGGGTGTGTTCCTGGCGTATTTGCCAAACCGACAGGGGCACACCCACCTGCGAATTATAACTTTTCGGGCTCCGCACGATGTTAAAATCCGGCGACAGCAGTTGGTACAGCCATTCTTTCACCACCGTTTTGCCGTTGCTGCCCGTGATACCGATCACCGGCAAATTGTATTTTGCACGGTGCCAGGCTGCCAACACCTGCAACGCATCGAGTGTATCCACTACTTTCAACAGGTTGGCTTCCGGGAAATCGGCCGTCGCAAGTTCCTGACTCACAACAAATTGGCGAACACCGGCCTTGTAAGCATCGGCGAGGTACCGGTGGCCGTCGTGGCGTTTGCCCGGCAGGGCGAAAAACAGTGAAAAAACCGGCGCCGTGATCTGCCGGCTGTCGAGCAGCAGGTGCTCCACCTCGGCGGAAGGGTCGGCTTGTTGCAGCCATTTTGCGGCCAGTATTTTTTGGACTTCGGCGATCGTGTATTTCATACGCTGCGAAATTCCGGGTTTTCTGCAGAAAACAACACGATCGCCCTACTTTTGCGCGCACGGTTTGTGTGACAGGTTGTTTTTTTGACAGGATTTACAGGTTTGACAGGATTTACAGGATTAGGATAAAGGTGGGCTTCCGACGAAAATCAAAACCTGTAAATCCTGTAAATCCTGTCAAAAAAACAACCTGTCATACCGATTCCGCCAAATTGCGTTCACATTGGAACTCCTTATTCATTCTCTTGCCGAGTTAGACGCCTGCATCCCAAGCGTGATGGACGCGCTGGCCGGGCGGCGCAAAATTGCCCTGTACGGTGATATGGGAGCGGGGAAAACCACTTTTGTAAACGCGTTTTGCCGGTATCTCGGCGTCCGGGGCTCCACCGCAAGTCCTACATTTTCCCTGATCAATCAGTACAGTTTCCCGCTGCCCGACGGCTCGTATGCCTTGTTCCATCACCTGGACCTCTATCGCCTGCGCTCCATCCGGGAAGTATTCGATATCGGTGTGGAAGATCTCCTGTACGACCCCTGGTACTGTGTTATCGAGTGGCCACAACTCGCTGAATCCCTGTTGCCGGAAGATTCGGCAAAAATTCAGATTAAAATAACAGGCGAATCTTCGCGGCGAATCTTAATTTTGTAGGTGGATGACATTAGACCGCCTAAACGCAGGTTTTAAAAAGAAATATGAACCCAGCCACCACTTGATACAACATGGAAACCCTTTCCGTACCTCGTACCCAAACTGAAATGCTCGAAGTGCTTCCGAAGCACCAACGACTTTTTATCGGTGTTCCCAGAGAAACCACCTTGCAGGAGAATCGTGTGGCCCTGGTGCCCCATTCGGTCGTTACCCTTACCGCACACGGCCACAGGGTGGTGGTGGAAGCCGGCGCCGGCGAAAAAACCAAGTTCAGCGACAACGACTATTCGGAGGCGGGTGCGGAGATTGCGCACAGCCGGGAAGCGGTATTCCAGGCCGATTTGCTGCTCAAGGTAGCCCCGCCCACGCTGGAAGAAATTGAGCTCATGCGCCCCAACCAGGTGGTTATTTCTCCCATCCATTTGCCGCTGCTCAACCAGGAATACATCGTCAAGTTGCAAAAAAAACGCGTGATCGCACTCGCCATGGAGTACATCCGCGACGACGAAACGGGCATGTACCCCATCGTACATATCATGAGTGAAATTGCAGGCATCAGCGCGATCCTGATCGCGGCCGAATTGCTCGCTACCACCCGCGGCGGAAAAGGTGTGCTGCTGGGTGGCATCGCCGGTGTGCCTCCTGCAAAGGTGATCATTCTTGGAGCGGGTGTGGTGGCCGAATTCGCCACCCGCACCGCACTTGGCCTCGGCGCGGAGGTTCGTATCTTCGACAACAACGTGTACAAATTGATGCGTCTGCAAAACCAGGTGGGTCGCCAGTTGCACACCTCGGTGGTAAACCCCATCCACCTGAAAGAACAACTGCTGACCGCCGACGTGGCCATCGGCGCCATTCACTCGCCTCAGGGGCGTACGCCGGTTGTGGTTCCGGAAGACATTATCCGGCGTATGAAGCCGGGATCGGTGATCGTCGACATCAGCATCGACCAGGGCGGTTGTTTCGAAACATCGGCGGCAACCACCCACGAAAAACCCACTTTTGAAAAACACGGCGTGATCCACTACTGCGTCCCCAACATTCCGTCCCGCGTGGCGGGCACGGCTTCCGACGCCATCAGCAATATCCTCACCTCGCTCCTGCTAAAAACAGAATCAGGCGGCATTTTACCCCTGATCACCAGCCATGAAGGCCTGCGCAACGGTGTGTATACTTACAAGGGCTGCCTCACCAACACCTACCTGGGCGAACGATTCGATCTAAAAAGCACTAATCTTGATCTGCTGATTACGTCCGATTTTTGAGTCGGTTATGAGGGTGTCTCAAAGGGTTGATAAAGTTGATAATGGTTGATGAAAGTTGATGTTTAGATTGAAAAATGGCATAAATTAGTGCCTTTTCGGTTCAAAATATCAACCTGATAAACTTTTATAAACCCTCATCAACCTTTTGATGCGCCCTCGGCAACTACTTGTCCCAGCATTCTTCCTGGGCAATTTTGGAAAAATCAACGTCGCGTACCAGCCGCAGGTAGGAGTCGCGGTTGTGCAGTTCGTTTTCTCCGGAAGTTTTGCTTTGAAAAATAAAATCGGCGAGAATTTGCCAGCCTTTGAGCTGGGCTGCGGAAAGTGCCAGGCAAAGGCTGCGTTTTTCCGAAATGCCCGGGTGCGCATTGCGCTCCGCTTCGCCGGCCATTTTTACGTATTGTTCCACAGTAGATCTTGTCGGCTGGTAAAAATCCACCCGATGTACCTGCGGGTCGGAGGGCAGGTAAGTGACTGCAAAAGCGTCGCGGTCGCTCAGGGGAAAACCGTTGGGTAGCAGGATGGGGCCCTGGTCCGACACCGTAAACGTGCCGCTGACCCGGGTACTGTCGGACGTGGCGAATCCGTAAAAAACCTTGCGCTGCATGGCCTCCTGCACCACAAACATCTGCGCCGTGCCGGCCTTGCCTTCCAGGGAAAGCCGGTGTGCATTTTCCGTAGACAAGTGGCTGAACAGGGTGTTTTTTGCCATACGATTGGTCTCCTGTTGGCGGCCAAACCACATAAAACCCAGAGAGCCCAGCACCACGATACAGACAAAAACGCCGATAAAAAGCGCCATTTGGCGCCGGATGCGCCGCTCGTCGACACGCCGGATGCGGTTGCGGGGGGTGTCCAGGGTTTTGTTGACTTTAAAATCGTAACCGAAACTGCCGTCTTTTTCTTTGACCACACTCAGTTCGCACAATTCGTCTTCGATAAAAAACGAGTACATTTTGGTGTCTTTTACCGAAAAATCGACCTGCACCACACGTGCATTGCAGTGTATAACCAAATGACCCGTCCGGTCGCCGTGGTACAAACCCACGCGATGCCGGCCGCCCCGGTTGTCGAGATATACCCAGCCCATTTGCGCCATGCAGGAACACGAAATTTATAAAAGGAAAGATAACGTATTCCGGCGGTTTTTGTGACGGAAGTTGGCTGGAAAAAGTTCGGTGGGGTTTTCCCCCATAAAATCCATGGTGTTTTTTGGGCGCCTTTCCGGAAGTATGAGTAGTCAGGCGCCCTTTTTCGAAGGACTAACGCAAGGAAGGTTAAGAGCAGTTTGCAAACGCTTCATTATCAAAATGTTCCGAAGGTAAATGGGCCTTTCAACACCCAAACACGAGGACGGCAAAAACGACCTGGCCCGAAACAGCCAAATTGACCGTCTCTTTTTCATCGCCGCGGGCGCGTACGAGTTCCCATGTTTTACCGCCGTCAGAAGAGCGTGAAATGCCGGTATCGGTGCTGCAAAAGAGGTATTTGCCCGCCTGTTCGATGTCGTAAATATCCCGGACGAGTGGAAGATCCTGGAGCTGTTGCCATGTTTTGCCGCCGTCGGTGGACGTGTACAGCCTGTTCGGCTTGGCCTCCTGCCAGGTGCCGGGAGCAACGACGGTGATGAAGCCACCCTCGATGCGTTTTGTTTTAAATGCCGAACCATTCCCGGTCATCACCCAATCCCAGTGTTCGCCGCCGTCGGTTGAGCGCATCAAGCCGCTGTAATTGCCGCAAATCAGCGCATTGCCCGACATCGCGAAACTGTTGACTCCTTCTCCTGAAAAAACGTGTTTCCAGGTCTTCGCGCCGTCAGAAGATTTATAAACGCCACTTTCACAACCGACAAAAACGGCTCCATCGGGAGTTTCCAAAACGGTGCGCACCGTTTTGTCTTCCAGGGCATTGTGCATGGCATTCCAGATACCCGTGCCCGGCATTCCCTTAAAAAAGCCGCTCTGGTAAATGCTGACATACAAGCCGTTTTGCCCGGGGAAAACATCGGTAATTTTTTCTTCCATAAAAACCTCCTTTTCCCATACCGGGGCCACGAGAGCGGTACTTCTGTGGTACAAACCATCTTCGGTAGACAAATAGATGTCGTTGCGGTCGGCAAAAACGCGCCCAACTCCCAACTTTTCGGGCAGTCCCGTGCTCACGTCCTGCCAAGTCTGCCCGTTATCCACGGATTGAAAAATGATATTGGTGGCCGTTAACGGTTTTTTTTCCAGGCCTTGCCAGGAAGCCGCCGGAGCTTGAAACGTGAGGCTGGCTGCTGCTGACTGTGTTTTTCCCTGATCCTGCCGGCAGGCAACGAAGGATTGAAAAAAGAGCAAAAAAGCGAGAATATGGATACGCATGACACTGTTGGTTGGTGAAACAATGTGACAAAGGTGTGGGTGAACCGGGATCAGGCGGTTTTTTCAGGTGTAAAATGATGTAACGGATTTGTAAAATCTTCGAAAAGGTAAATGCCGGCAGCGTTTGGCCGGTTGCAATTTTTATATTTGCTTTGCAATTCAAAGTTCTTTTTGAGCAATGCAAACCGGAACGCCACAACATTCCTGAAATGCGGGATGAGTGATTTAAATAACCGCTAAAACCCCGTCTCAACTCATACAAACAAAAACACATGATTCTGTTGCACTTTACTACTTACGCTCTCGCGGCGACTGTTTTAACCGCTTCAGGTTTTGCTCCAACCGATAAAAAGCAACAGAGCACCAAGCCGCCGATTACGATTGTGACCGACAACAGCTGGGACGTCAGCTGCCGGCAAACGAAGTTCGGCGAATACCCCTTGTCGGCTGAGCAGTGTGCCTCGTCAACGTCGCCGCTGCACGGCGGGACCTGCAAGGCAGTGGCCGCAGCGCATAACGAGCGTTCGAAAATCATCCCCGGCTCCGTGCCAATATGGCGCAATCGCAAAGCCGACGGGGAAGGAGAGGCCTATCAGTTTCGCAAAACCGTGCAACTCGGCGCCGAACCCATACAAAAAATCACGCTGGAGATCAACTGCGACGACGTGGCCCGAGTCTACATCAATCAGCGGCTGGCCAGCGTCGAGAAGCGCGACGGAAAGTTAAAAGACGGGTACGACGACTGGTTTCTCTTCCGCAGCGTGACCGGCTTCATGTACGACAGGATATACACGTACGATGTAACGGATTACTTTTTTACCAACGTCACCAACACGATCCTCGTTGAGGCCGTCAGTCTGGCCTTTGACGGCAGCCACGCCTATCTGAGCGCCAGAATTGTGATCGAGTTCGCGCCAACCCCGGCACTGCCGGCCCCGGCGAAGGCAGCAGCGCCTGTAAAATCCAAACCCGCAGCCAAATCAAATGCAACGGCTGAGCCAGAAAAACCCACCTCTGCCAAGGCTACAGCAGAAAAACCCGCCTCCGCCAAGGCTACGGCGGGTAAAGAAAAAACCGTCTTCGAGGCCGGCCGCGATCCCGGGATTGAAAAACTGAACGTTGGTAGTATTCTTGAACTCGGCCACGTGTATTTCAAAGCCGACGACTACCGGCCCGACACCGCGTCGTACCGCACACTCGACGCTCTGGCGAGCTTCATGAAGCTACACCCCGGTCTGAAGATCGAAGTCGGCGGCCACACCAACCTGCGACCCGGCGATAGTTTCGCCGTCGAGTTATCCACCAACCGCGCACACGCTGTCATGCGCTACCTTGTCGCCAAGGGTGTCGCGGCCGATAAGGTCACGTACAAGGGTTATGGAAAATCACTGCCCCGCGTCAATGCCGTGTCCAAAGAAGCCGATCGCGCAAACCAGCGCGTTGAAGTGAAAGTGCTTGAAAAATAATGAACAAGCGGCATGATTGGCAACGGCCGGGCTTATAACCTGTAACTTGAAAGGCGGCGATTTGAATATGCGCGACAACTTTAAAAAAGTTATTTCCCGATTTTTAAAATCTCGTCCAGTTCCGAAAAAGGAAGAACAAAGGTTGTATTTCCAATGGCATAAGGGCCTACCTCGTAGTGCAGATAGTGGAAGTAGATGCCGTCCTGAACCAGCCCGAAATTGGCGGGCAGGTCAAATCGGAACGTATCATCGAACTCGAACCCGTCCTTAAAAATATTGTCCTTTATCTCCCTGTATTTTTTTTCGGCGCGTGTTTTCAGGGCGGTTTTATCCGTCACCAGGTCGTCCCAGCCGATTTGTTTTCCGGTTCCCGTTTCAAAGGTGGCTACTGCTGCAGTCGGACTGCCGTGTGCACCGCCGGAAAAGGTATAACCCGCGATCTCGAGGGTCAGGTATTTGCCGTCGTTGAGTAGCGTGGTATCCTTGCTTTCTGCCACCCATTGGCCCAGCGGCGAATCGGGCGCCTCAATGGAAAACGTTTTGTGTTCTTCGATAAAAGCCTGTGCCGCAGCTTCAACGGTGGTTGCCGCAGCCGCCGAATCCGTGGAGCCGGGAGTAAGCATGCCGGTGATGTAAGTGTTTGCCCAGGCCGCTACATTTTTCCGGAGGGCATCGCTGCCGCCTGTTGCATCAGGCCAGACAAGATTGATTTTCAAACAATTATTGCGCAGGCTATCCGGTTTTTCGCAGTCCGTGCCATGTGTTTTTTCGTACCGGAGCGGATTTACGACAACCGTTGTAGCAGGTGTTTTAGGTTCGTTTTTGCAGGAAAAAACAAGAGCCAGCAAAAAAATACCTGCGAGGATAAAACTTAAATTCTTCATGTATTGCATTGAATCGGTGAACAGGAGACGCAGTGGTGATTTTTGCGCCATGCCCGGGATGCAAACGTACGGCACGATCCGCTTTTTCCGGTAATCTTCACGCTCTTTCAAGCGCTTTCGGGTATATAACCTTTCCGGCCTTCATAGATTTTAAATTATATACTTTTATAAACAGTTTTGCTCTCCTGAGGTGGTTTGCTTAAAGTAACTTATGGTTAAACGGCTCCATTTTGGGCGGAATGTTGGGTTCGTCCAACATTTCCAAATATCAATTTCAATATTACGGCAGATGGTGGACATGGTCTTGCGCAGTTGCAGCCGGACGATATTGAGATCGGCAATGTGTCGTGTGAGAAAGTCCTTTTGCACCGCCTTGTCTTTTATCAGGGAAATAAAAGAAGTCGCCCTGCCCCGCAAACCGGTACGTTTCCTTCAATTCATGCCGCTGAAACGTTTGGGCAACGCTGGCAGCCACCTGGCAACCCAATCGCACAAATCCCGGTAGTTTTCTGGCTTTAATACCCCTTTGGCCTTTCAATATCCAAGTCCGAAAAAACATTGTTGATCAACTTGCCGTCACCATTGTGTTCAATGAAGTATAACAAATCGGATTTTATCAAATCTGCGCCGGAATAGTCAGGTCGAACAGTATCTTTTAAACGAGCTTTGTAAATTGAAATAGCGTTATTGTAATCGCCGTTAAACAGATAAACGTGCGCGAGATTAACATGCATGTTGACATCTTCCGGGTACAATTGAACGCCGCGTTTGAAATAGGCAATGGCTTCCGGGTATCTTTTGTTTTCTAACAAATACCAGCCAATGCTTCCGATGGTTTCGTTTGACAACCGGACAGTGTCCGGGCTGGTGATTTTTATTGATTTTGGAAATTCCTTGCCATTCACCGTACGGGAATAACCCGTGATATTCCCGTTTTCGTCTTTCACGAAAGTTTTCACCGCCGGGAATTCTTCGTTGAAAAAACTGGTGGGCGTAATAAAGTGCATGCTTGCAGAAATTCCACTCGTGTGGAAGACATATTGCCCGTCTTTTTTCCCGATTGCTGCCCAGCGGTCATCGTACAGGTAAATGCCTTCGTACGTTTTCACCACGCTTTCAGGAACCGCAATGCTCGTTTTTCGCTGCGGCTCATAGTTGATACCCTTCCAGTTGTATGCTTTGGCCACACTGTTTTTGATTTCCTGTAAAAACTCCCAAGCCTCCGAGTTCAAAAAAACAGCCATGCCATATCCCTCGTCAAGGCTGGCATAGAAAAAGCCGCAATAGCCGTCATTGCCCGCTGAATGGGAAAAATTCTTCGTGCCGTCCAGATCTTCCACAAAAGTACCCATCGCTGACGCGCTATTGTTGTAGGGCGTTAAATGGAGTTTCACCATGTCAGAGCTCAGCACTTTCGAGGGCTGTTTGCCCTGCCAGGCCAATTGCATATCAATAATGTAATTGCAGAGGTCGCTCGGTGTCATCCACAAACCCGCCGCCGCCAATTCCGGGTAGACCCGAAATTTGTTCAAAACCGGCGTGCCATCGCTAAAATAGCCGGATGCGCACAAGGGTAGTTTGTCTTTTGCGGGCGGTTGTGCGTACGAACTGTTGCCCATCCCGATGGGTTTCAGCACGTTTTCGTACATCCAGACATCATAGGCCTGTTTGGTTACGTCCTCCAGCAGCACTTGCGAAATGGTGGTGCCGCCGCCGGAATATTGAAATTGCAAATCCGGTTCAAACTCGCTGCGCACCGGCGGAGTCACTGCCGGTTTTTTCCCGTCCAATACTTCATACACGGTGGGAATGGCACTGTTGTGATGCCCCGGAAAACCATGCACCGACAAACCCGCATGGTGGCTGAGGATTTGCGCCAGCGTGATTGGCTTGCCTTTGGAAAGCGAGTCGTAGGGGAATTTCCACGAAGTCAAATAGTTATTGATGTCCGTGTTGAGGTCAATTTTTTTGTCTTGCGCCAGTTTCAAAATACCGATGGCATTCAAGGTTTTGCTGATGGAGCCGGGTTCAAACAACGTCTCGGTGGTCACGGGTCGTTTTTCCAATTCATCGGCCCAGCCATAGCCCTTTGCCCAGGCGATTTTGTAATCCTGAATGACCGCGATGCTCATGCCTTTTATTTTGTGCTTGGCCATGCGTTGCGCGATGGTGCTTGGCCCCTCGCCATTCAGCAGGAGGGTACCGTTGATATTGTTTTCGACTTCTTTGATTTTTGCGAGGGTCTCGGGCATATAGTTTTTTTGGGCAAAAAGAGGGCCGATGCAAAGCCAAAAGGCTGCGAGTGCAAATGCGTTTTTCATTTTCGAGTGAAGAATTATTTTTGAAATTTTCTGCCCGCAAACCTATCGACACAAACCTGGGAATGGTTGAAAAGCGCGTAAAAGAATGTAATCAAAGTGTAAAATGAACGTTGGCTCATCAATTACCCCCGGTGCAAATTTCAATCCTGCTCATTTATGATACCGTAAAAACGACTTTCCCAATCACCCCACCCTGCCGCGCAAACCGGTACACCTCCCGGAATTCCTGCATCGGAAAGGTTTTGGCGATGTTGATTTCCAGGTCTTTCTGCCAGCATACGAATCACACAAAAAGCCATGCCTTATTCATCATTCATCATTCATCACTCATCATTCATCTCTCCTCATTCAAACCGCTTCCACCCGCTTTTTCCCCTTCACCTTCGGCCGTCCGATGCTGATATAGTCGAATCCGAGCGCTTTCATTTGTTCGAGGTCGTACAGGTTGCGGCCGTCGAAGATGATCGGGTCGCCGAGCAGTGTGTTCATCCGTTCGAAGTCGGGATTGCGGAATTCCGACCACTCGGTCATGATACACAGACAATCGGCGCCTTCCAGGGCTTCGTACATGTTGGCGCAGAAATGAATGCGATCGCCGTAAATGGTTTTTACGTTGTCCATGGCCTCCGGGTCGAAAGCTTTAACGCGGGCGCCCATCCTGAGCAATTCGTCGATGATGACTAATGCCGGGGCTTCACGGATATCGTCGGTGTTGGGTTTGAAAGCCAGACCCCAGACGCCGATGGTTTTGCCGGCGATGTCGTTTTTGTAATGTTTTTTTAATTTTTTGGTCAACACACCCTTCTGGATGTCGTTGACTTTCATCACCGATTTCAGGATTTTAAAATCGTAGGAGTGTTTACCGGCGGTTTTGGCCAGCGCCTGTACGTCTTTGGGGAAGCAGGAGCCGCCGTAGCCGATGCCGGGGAACAGGAATCGTTTGCCGATGCGGCTGTCGCTGCCCATACCGATACGCACCTGGTCGACATTGGCGCCCACTTTTTCGCAGAGGTTGGCGATTTCGTTCATAAAGGAGATCCGCGCGGCGAGGTACGAGTTGGCGGCGTATTTGGTCATTTCGGCCGAACGCTCGTCCATGAAGTAGATCGGGTTGCCCTGGCGGACAAAGGGTTCGTAGAGTTGGCGCATTAGTTTGCGCGCTTTTTCGCTGCGGGTGCCCACCACTACGCGGTCGGGTTTCAGAAAATCTTCCACGGCCACGCCTTCACGCAGAAATTCGGGGTTGGATACCACGTCGAACAACTTTTTCGGCAGTTTTTCGGCCATGATGGCGGCCACTTTTTCGGCAGTTCCCACCGGAACGGTGCTTTTATCAACGATCACTTTATAATCGGTGATCATGCCGCCCAGTTCGCGCGCTACCCCCATGATGTACGAAAGATCAGCACTGCCGTCTTCTCCGGGCGGGGTGGGCAGGGCGAGAAAAATGATCTGGGCGTGATCGACAGCGTCGCGCAGCCGGGTGGTGAATACCAGGCGGCCTTCTTTCGTGTTGCGCTCGAAAAGCACGTCGAGTCCCGGTTCAAAAATCGGTATTTCGCCTTTTTTCAGGCGTTGCACTTTTTGTTCGTTGTTGTCGACGCAGATGACGTTGTTGCCCGTTTCGGCAAAACAAGTTCCGGTGACCAATCCTACATACCCGGTGCCAATGACAGCGATGTTCATGTTCCTGATGCTTTAGTTTTTTAAATCTTTGCAATCCGTTTTTTGTTTTTTTACGGATTAATAAGGGCACAGATGCTTCATATTAAAAAACGGCCCGCAAAGGTAGCGCGCCGCAACAATATTGGGTTTACCAATTCAAACGATTCTTTTTCCCAAATGAAAATTTGTTTGAGCGTTTTAACTTCCGTTTTGTTGTACACGACTTCGGTCGCGCAACATTCCTATACACAAAATATCGTGCCTAATCCGGGTTTCGAACGTTACGGCAATGCCCCAATCGGGTGGTCGTACAAGGGTGCGTACTTTGGGGAAGTGATGAAATACTGGTTCAGCGCCACCACTTCCAGCCCCGATGTGTACGGCCCCAACGTGCGGGTGCCACGCGACTGGGCGGAAAAAGGATTCGGCGATCAAAAGGCACACGGCGGCAACAGTATGGCGGGTCTGACGCTCTACGGCTGCACCAACGGCAAACCCCATTGCCGGGAGTATATCGAAATCCAGTTGGCTGAACCGCTTGTACCCGGGCAAACCTACCTGATCGAATATTGGGCAACTCACCTGAAAAAATCGCTGCAAATCAACAACCTCGGCGCTTATTTCAGCGAAACCCGTATCGAGCGCAAAGCAGAGGAATTCCTCAACGTGCAACAGGCCCAGTACGCCGCCAGGGACATCGTGGAAGCGCCCGATGGAAAATGGATCAAGGTCAGCGGCACTTTTAAAGCCGATAAGGAATATGAATACCTGCTGATCGGCAATTTCAGCGACGACGCCCACACACAATTCAAGTCGTACCGCGACGATTGTTTCAACTACGCCTACTATTATATCGACGACGTACTGCTGAAAAAAGTGCCGCCGATCCTCACCGTGCCCATCAAACCCGACGACCTGAGTCGCCAGAAATTAGAACCGGGCAAACCCATTTTGCTGAAAAACATTTATTTCGAATTCGACAAAGACGAACTAATGCCCCGCTCTTTTGTGGAATTGAACAAATTGCTGGTCATCCTGCGCGAAAACCCGAATATGGTCATCGAAATCGTGGGCCATACCGACAATATCGGCGACGACGACTATAACAAATACCTTTCCCGGGCGCGGGCCAAATCCGTCGTTTTTTTTCTGCTGGAAAGCAATATCGCGCCCAAACGCCTGCGGTACAAGGGCGCAGGTGAAAAACAACCCGTCGCCGCCAACGATACCGAGGAAGGGCGGGCGAAAAACCGCCGGGTGGAGTTTAGTGTGGTGCGAAAATAGATCAGGCGGCCCGTTCCGCCGCTTCGATGGCCCGGAGCAATGTTTCTTTAGACAGTGGCCCGGCTTGCCGCCAGAGTTCGCGGCCGTTTTTAAAAAGTACAAACATGGGCACACCCAACACCTTCATCCGTACGGCCAGATCCGTATATTCATCCACGTCGATTTTTAGTATCCGGGCTCTGCCCGACAGTTCGGTTTCCAGTTCGTCCAGCAGAGGCAGCATAGCCCGGCAGGGGCCGCACCAGGTGGCCCAAAAATCGACGAGTACAGGTTCGGGGGTGTTGACAAGTTCTTCGAAGGAGCGATTCATAAAATGTTGAGCAAAAGCCGTAAACAACACAGGCGCCGGAAGTGTTGCGACGGAATTTATATTTGTTACCCGCGGAACAATTCCTTCCTGCGCGGCGGGTTACTTTTGTCGCAACGTTTTACTATTCTACACCACCGATCATGAAAAACACCTTTGACCTGTTGTTCCGCCTTGTTGTGGCCGCCATCCTCCTGCAAACCCTTTATTTCAAATTCACCGCCGCTCCCGAGAGTGTGTATATTTTTCAAAGCCTCGGCGCGGAGCCCTGGGGACGTATCGGCTCCGGCGTGCTGGAACTCATCGTCTCCGGGTTGTTGCTTTGGCCGCGCACCGTCGCCATCGGCGCCGTGGGCGCCCTGGGAGTGATCAGCGGCGCCCTGATGGCCCACCTGACCAAACTCGGCATCGAGGTGCAGGGCGATGGCGGCACCTTGTTTTATCTGGCTTTGGTCGTATTCGCGGGTAGCGCCGTACTGGCCTGGCTGCGCCGGCGCGAAATTCCGGTAATCGGCAGGTGGTTGGCCTGAACATTCGAACGATCCGCGCCGTTTTCCGGCGATTTCATCGAAAAACGAATACATTCCTGGTTAAGGGCAGCACATTTGGGCAAAACATCTGTCCTTATGCTACATCTTCGCGTTACCCTGCTGCTTTTTTCTTTTGCTCTTTCGCCTTCGCTTTTTTCTCAAAATGACGACAAGGCCATCAAAACCGTGATCAACAATTTTTTCGAGGGAATGGAAAAAGGCGACACCGTGCTGTTAAAAAGTACCTGCACGAAAGATCCTGTTTTTCAGACCTTTATGGCCAGTCAGGAAGGCGCCATGCAGGTATTCACCGAAGATTTTAAAGAGTTTGTTCAGTTTGTCGGAACCCCTTCAAAAGACAAATTCCGGGAGGAGGTCGAGTTCGAATCCATTGAGTCGGAGCAGTCGCTGGCCAGCGTCTGGACGCCGTACAAATTTTACCTCAACGGCAAACTTTCGCACTGCGGCACCAATTCGTTCCAACTGGTAAAAACGGCCGACGGCTGGAAGATTCAGTACATCATCGATACCCGCCGCAGGGGGTGTAAATAAACGTTACAGGCGCCGGAGCATGACCCGGCCGTCGCGTTCTTCTTCACGCAACAAGTCGTGCTCAAAACGGGTGGGGCCGATATTTATAAAGCCGGCCCGTTCGTAGGCTTTTAGGGGGCCTGTTTTCATAACTTCCAGCCACACGGCCTCCCGTCCGAGCCCACGCGCCTTATCCGCTACCCATTCGATGAGTTGCCGCCCCGCGCCCTGCCCAAAAAAGGCGGGCATCAGGTATATTTTTTCGAGATAAAGCGCATTGGTAATTGCCGTGCCCGGCGCCTGTTTGCACAAGATAATCTTCAGAAAACCAATCGTTTGTCCTCCCCGATCAGACGCCAGCAGGTATTCCTTGCCGGGGTCGGCGAAATCGGCAGCAAGCGTCTGTGTGCCGAAACATTTTTCCATGTACCAGTCCAAACCACCCGGCTTCCATACGTGCGGGTAATACGGTTCGTAAGTGGCGCGCCCGAGATGTTGCATCAGCGGCAGGTCGTCGATTGTCAGTTTTCTGATGTGGAACTCCATTCAGGAAAAAATTTGTGTCAAATGGTGGTTCAGGTGGCGCACATAGTCTTCTGCCACAAAACGAAGCGTGGCGGGCTCGTTCCACACATCCAATTGGCTATCAGCAAATTCGGGGCGGATATTTGTAATAACATGGGCAAGGTGGGCATTGTAGAAATACCAGAGCGACACCAGTGTTTGCCAATCGGCCGACTGGTAGTGCTGCAACCCGACCCACTGGTCCTGCGTATAACGATACGGCTGCAGGTTGGTGACGCCCGCCTGTGCGCGTACAAATCGCTGGTGGTTGTTGGCCGCCGAGTCGATCAGGTGTCCGAGGATCTCTTTGGGCGACCATTTTTCGGGGGCCGGTTTGTGTGCTGCATCGGTTTCGTTCAGCAAAAGCAGGCGCGGCCGGGCGGATTCGATGGCCGCAGAGAGGTTTTTTGCTATTTTATTCATGCCGCATTTTTGTTGGCCGACATCAATAATCCGATCTGGCCGGTGTGGTGAGTGTCGTGTTGAATGACACCTTCGATCAAAGACTCGTACGTGTCGGTTCCGGAATAAACCGTATGCAAAAATTCGTCGGTTACCGATGCGAGCAAAGTAAGCAATTCGCGCTGATTTTCAACCAGTTCGGTCAAAATTGTGCTCCAGCCTTTTTGTTGTAAAGCGGAAACCGGCGCCCAATCCGCATCGGAATCCACGTCCAGTTGGTACTCCATGTTACCTTTGAGGCGTTCGGAAAGAACCCGCCGCCAGCCGGTCAGGTGCGCCACGATCTGAGCGATGTTGTGGGCGCCCGGCACGGATACGGCGAAGGCTTCTTCCGGACCGACCCGTTCCAGTTTCTGAAGTAATGATTCGCCGTACCAGGGTTGCCCGTTGTACACGCTTTCAAGTTTGTGGGTAAGGTTTGTGATTGCTGTTTTCATTTTAATTGCTTAATTTTACGATCAAAATTATTTTGAGCGGTAAAAATACAACAAGTTTTACCGTTAAAAAAAACTTTAACAGTAAAAATAATTATGCCTGATCCCCTTGAGGATATTTCACTGGACGGCGGCTGGTTATGCCTTGATTTTACCAATACCGTTGCGGCGCGCGTTCCCGAAACCGGCAGGGATTACCTGCTTACCTGGGCGGATTTTGTGCTTTGGGTGCGCCGTACCCAACTGTTGCCGGACGCTGAATTTCAGGTGTGGCAACAATTGCCGCCCGGCGAAATAGCCGAAGTGAAAGCGCTGCGGGAAGCCATTTATGATTTATTTGCACACCTGGCCAAAAAAGGGGTCGTTCACCCCGCCCACCTGGATACCCTGAACAGTTTTTTACATGAAGTGTATGCACATACCCGGCTTTATATCGCCGATGCCGGCATATGCAGGGGAGTGTCGGACGAATTTCACACAGATAAACCCCTGTGGATCATCGCTTTATCTGCGGAATCATTGTTGTTGAATGAGCGGCTTTCCCGCGTGAAATCCTGCGATAATTGCGGCTGGCTTTTTCTCGACACCTCCAAAAACGGCACACGCCGGTGGTGCAATATGTCCACCTGCGGCAGCCAGGCAAAGGCAAAAGCCTGGTACCACCGGAAAAAGGACGCAATGAACCTCAGGCATTAACCACGTTGGGCAGGTTCAGGTTTTTGTTTCGAAGATCGAGGCCACCTTCCAGTACGGATTTCAGGTTGGCCAGGTAAAATGTCCAGCCGAGTGAACAGCCGTTGTAATAAGAAATTTTCGACGCTTCGTCCGTCGGGATTTGCGACTGGGTCAACACCACAAGTGTTTCGTCCGATTCGCAGGTTATTTGTACGGAAACGATACAATTACCTGAAAATCTGAAGGTTAAAACATTTTCTCCGTTTGCCGCCAGCACTTCTTTTTTTTCCACCACTTCATCCGGATAGCCGTGCCAACGCCACTCATAGGTATCCCCCTTTTGAAAATGTTCGGATTCCGGCCGCTGTGCGCCATCCGGATTGAAAAAAACAGCCTGGCGCAAAAACCAGCTTTCCAGGCCTGTGCGAGTCGTCCAGGCGTCATAGATGCGCTGTGGCTCGGTATGTATGTTTACCCGGAGTGTAAATTGAGTCCAGTCATGTTGTGTCATAACCACAAAATGTTTTAATTAAAAATTATTGGCACAAATATAAAACAAATAATAGGATAGAATATTTTTTCCGATACTTTTTAACGCACCATTTTATTCATGCGGATGATCAGGCGGGTGTCCGAAGGCCGGGACAATACTTCAAAACCGGCTTTTTCAAAAGATTTGGCAAAACCGATAAATGCGAAAACTTCCGGCACGTTTTCTTTTTTCGGGATCATCGGGTAAGCTTCCACGGCCGGAGCGCCCTGTTCGAATGCGTAATTTGCCGCTGCACGAATCATGCTGACAGTCAGCCCTTTGCGGCGAAATTCTTTTTTTACAAATATGATCGTTTAAAAAGTGGCAAATGGTTGCATGGCCCGTGTGCAAAAAAACCGTTGCGCCTTTTCCGGGCGCATTACCTTATTTCACCTGGGCCGGTCAATCCCAGGCCGGCCTGACCGGACAGGCGGATTTTTCCGCCGTCCAGGGTCGGCAGATCAAACGGATTGTTGCTGATCAGCCAGCAGCCGTCGATGTCGGCAAAATCGCAAAGCGGGGCGAGTGCGGCGGCGGCCAGAATACCGCAGGAAGTTTCGGTCATACAACCGACCATTACCTTTAGTTTTTTTTGGCGCGCTGCCCGGACGGCACGGATGCCCTCGTACAAACCGGTACATTTCATCAATTTGATATTTACGCCGTGAAAGGCGCCGGCCACCCGGTCGAGCTCGTGCAGGCGCTGGAAGCTTTCGTCGGCGATCACCGGCAACGGCGAGCGTTCCGAGAGCCAGGCGGCGGAATCGAGGTCGTCTTTTGGCGTGGGTTGTTCGATCAGCAGTACGTTCTGCCCGGCCAGCCAGTGAATGAGTTCCAACGCTTTTTCGCGGTTTGTCCAGGCCTGATTGGCGTCGGCATAAATGGGTTTATCCGACACTTCCCGTACGGTCCGGATGATCGCGCGGTCGTCGTCGGAGCCGAGTTTTACCTTGAGAATATTAAAATCCGCACTTTCATCCACTTTTTTTCGGAGCAGTTGCGGCGTGTCCATGCCGAGGGTAAAACTGGTCGGCGGCATCTGTGTCGGGTCGGCATCGAGCAATTGCCACAGCGGTTTGTTTTGCTGTTTTGCCCGGAGATCGTGCAGGGCGATGTCGACGGATGCCTTGGCTGCATGGTTGCCGGGAGCGATCGCGTCTATTTCCGCCAGAATGTTTTCGATGGGAAAAGGTGTTTTAAACCGCCCCAACACTTCTTTTGCGCGAGTCAGGAAGTTGGAAGCCGTATCGCAGTTTTCGCCGTAGTAGGGAGGCATAGCCGCTTCACCGTAGCCGGTATGTTCGCCCGATCGAATCTGTGTCATTACCGCATTGGTGTGGGTGCGCATCCCCGTGGCGATGCGAAACGGGTGGCGGAGTTCGAGCAGGAGCGGCTGAAAAGAGAGGTGCAACATCCGCTTTATATCATTGATATTCAGGGTGTTGTTCTATAAATCGAAGCAAGCCGTTCATGGCTGTCTGGCGCACCTTATTGTGCAAAAACGGCGTCCGGCCCAGCAGCCAGCCCGTCAGTCCGAAAGCCTGGCGCGACCAGCGTGGAAATGAAAAATCGTCTCTGTGCCGGATGATCCTGCCGGCCTGAAATTCAAAGGATGCGTCGATGGCATTATGCACCTTCCGGCCGGTCCGCGAAAACGTATACCAGGCATCCCAGTGCGCACTCCCGGTCCGGTCGTCGGCTTGTATCCGGTCGAATTCAATTTTCAGGTCTTTGCCCGATATACACAACATGTGCCACATGGCGGCGACTTCCCTGCCGTTTTTCAGGTTGAACACCGCGTCGGAGAACGTGGCGTCGGGATGGTAGCAGGCGGCCATCGCGGCGTAATCCTTTTGTTGGAAACTCCGGTAGAACTGTTCGATAAGTTGTTCGCTGGCGTTCATTTTTGTGATCGGTTCTGGAATATGTTCGTTATTTTTGACGGGTAAAAATGAATAAAAGATTTGGCTTATGCCGGAATTGATTTACACCAGCCGGATTTCGCCTACGGCTCACTGACGAAAAAACAATACGAGCGGGCCAATGCCATGTATATCGGCAACCATCTTTCGGCGCTGGAATACTGAACCAAACGCCAGATTTAGCCTATATTTGTCGTCTCAAACCCGATTTTTTATCAAATCCCACGTTCAAATGGCCAGTAAAAAAACAAACAAGGCAACCTTTTCGTACGGCGGTATGAAAATCAGCTTCACCAAAAGCAAAAACAAAGCAGCCGTTCAGTACAATCCCGGGTTAAAACCCCAGTCTTCCGAACTGGAATCCAGCCAGGTGGGTCCGCCGCCGACCCAGGTGGGTGAGTTTGAAGTTTTTCAGTCCGACAATTCCCTCGACGAAAAATTAGATGAGCAGCGGGAAAGGCCCGATGTAAGCGTTGGCACCCATATCTGGCACATGGAAGGAGAAGAAGACACTTCTTTCATCCCCACCGGCAATTTGTACATAGAATTTAAAGAAGGAACCGATGATGAAAACCAACGCGCACTGCTGGAAGAACTTCACCTCAGCCTGCTTGAAGTGGTAGGTCCCGACGCCTACCGCGCGAGTGTCACGGCCCAATCGCCCAACCCCATTACCTGTGTGGTCGAGTTGCAAAAAAAGAAGATCGTCAAAATAGCGGAGCCCGAGTTTCTGACCAAACCGGTTTCGGGGTTTTCGCCGCCGGCCGGGCGTTTTATCGCCACGCAATGGCACCTTGAAAATACGGGTTCACAAATTCCTATCATCGATATTCCAAACGCCGTATACGGCACATCACACTTCAAACGCGGGGCGGATGCCAAAGTCAAGGAGGCCTGGGCTTTTCTCGGAAACCTCGGCTCCAAAACCCTCAAAATCGCCGTGATCGATACCGGTTTTGCAACCGATCATCCGCAACTGCGCGGCGACGGCGCCAAAGTGGTCAACACCTTCAATGCCGCCAAACGCAACGCCGACGTGTCGCCCTGGTTCCAGGTATCCGACGGCAGTTGGGGGGTTTTCAGCCACGGCACCTCCTGCGCAGCCGTCGCAGCGGGCGCCCTGGATATGCAGGGAATTTTGGGCGCCGCGCCCAATGCCCGCATCATGCCGATCAAACTCGATATTCTCAGCGACGACGCCATTCGAAATGCATTCGAACACGCGCTGATCAACGGCGCCGACATCATATCGTGTAGCCTGGGTTTCCCGAAACCGGTACCACTTTCGACTTATATCACTAATTTTTTGAGCAAAGTGGCCCGTGAAGGCCGGGGCGGCAAGGGAATCCCGATGTTTTTTGCCGCAGGCAATGCGAATCCGGCTTCCAATAACCAACCCCGCGCCGTGAGCGATTTTGCGGCTCACCCCGAAAGCATTTGTGTAACCGCATCCAACAGCCTCGACGAACATTCCGATTATTCGTTTTATGGCCCGAACGCCTTTTTATGCGCCCCCACCAACGGAAACGACGGCGTGGGCATCACTACAGCAACCGTTGATGCGGGCGGCAACAATCAACTGGAACTGGGATATACCAGCGGGTTCGGCGGCACCTCCAGCGCTGCGCCGCTTGCTGCGGGCGTTTGCGCCCTGATGCTGAGCGCCAACCCCAAACTCACCCTGAGCCAGATCAAAACAATTCTTCGGCAGGCCTGCGACAAGATCGGTTCAACCAGAGAATATGATGCCAACGGGCATTCCAACTATTACGGTTTTGGCCGTATTAATGCGTTGAAAGCGGTTCAAATGGCCGTTCAGGCCACCGGAGGCACGAGTGTGCCCGCCGGCAACACCGGTGGTTCAGGCACCGGCACCACAACACCACCCAAACAACCGGCAACTACTGCACAACGCGGCAAAGTGATTTCCAAATTCCTCAATGTGCGCTCAGGCCCCTCCACTGCCAACGCCAAGGTGGGCCAGTTGAATCAGGGCGACATCGTGAATCTGCTTGAAAAAACATCCGGGTTTTGGCGCATCGGGCAAGGTCAGTACGTGAGTGCGGAATACATCCAGGTTTTAGCCGTCAACGGTGCGCCGGTGACCAGCCGAAAAGGAAAAGTCACGTCGACGTTTCTCAACGTACGCACCGGCCCTTCCACCGCCAATGCCAAGGTGGGAGAATTAAAAAAAGGCGCCGTGGTGACCATTTTTGAAACCAGCAGCAATGGCTGGCATCGCATCGGCGATAAAAACTGGGTGATCGGAACAAATATCCAGGAGGTGTAGATTTTTTTGTCATCGGGCCCATTTGGTTGTCGGATGGCGGCGAGAATATTCATGGAGTGCGGGTGATGCGGCAACAGCAGGGTTTTTGCCACCTTTGCTCAAAGATTCAGCCACACACCGTATGCAATACGAAAACACCCTCGCATTCGCTCAAAAACTCGACCGGGATGACCCCGTCCGGTCGTATCGCGATCAATTTGTTCTCCCGCAACACCGGGGAAAAAACGTCCTTTATTTCTGCGGCAACTCACTCGGATTGCAACCCAAAAGCATCCGTCAGGCTTTGTTGAACGAACTCGACCAATGGGCAACACACGGCGTGGAGGGCCACTTCCGCGGCGACTTGCCCTGGATGTATTACCACAAGTTCCTGACCGGGCAATCCGCCAGACTTGTTGGAGCACTGCCCCATGAAGTAGTGGTGATGAATACACTGACCGTCAACCTCCACCTCATGATGGTATCGTTTTACCGACCGACATCCGGGCGGTACAAGATTATCATGGAAGCCGGCGCTTTCCCAAGCGACCAATATGCCGTGGAAAGCCAGGTGCGCTGGCACGGCCTGACACCCGAAACGACCATCGTCGAACTGGCGCCGCGCCCCGGCGAGTATACTCTCCGAACGGAAGATGTTCTACAAGTAATTGATAAAGAGAAGGATAACGTTGCGTTGGTGATGCTCGGCGGGGTAAATTATTACACCGGGCAATTGTATGACCTGGAAAAAATTGCCGCAGCCGCGCAGCGGGCAGGCGCTTATGCCGGCTTCGACCTGGCGCATGCCGCCGGTAATGCACCCTTAAAATTGCACGACTGGAATGTCGATTTTGCCGTGTGGTGCAGCTACAAATACCTCAATTCGGGGCCCGGTGGCCCTTCCGGCGCATTTGTTCACGAACGCCACGGCGACAACCCGTCCCTGCCGCGTTTTGCAGGCTGGTGGGGGCACGATGAAAACGAAAGGTTTCAAATGAAAAAGGGTTTCAAACCCATGCGCGGCGCCGGGGGCTGGCAAATCAGCAATGCACAAATATTCAGCTTCGCCGCCCACAAGGCCAGCCTCGATATTTTTGATGCGGCAGGCATGGACCGCCTGCGCGCAAAGTGTGGAAATTGTGGGAGATGGTTGAGGAGTTTCAGGAGGTTTAAGGGTTTCATAGGGTTTCAAGGTTTCATAGGGTTTCAGGGTTTCAGGAGGTTTAAGGGTTTGCCATCCGACTAAAAGAATTATTGACATATGGCGACGGAAAGATTTGAAAAATTATAATTGTTCAGGTAGCCGCAGCGCGGCGAAAGATTTGTAGTCGATAAGAGCAATGATCCTCCGTGGAGGTGCAGGGCACCGAAACATATTCCGGTGCCCTGCACCTCCACGGAGAATTCGGAGCAAGGTCTACAAAGATTTCGGGGCGCTGCCCCTGACCTAAGTAGTTATGAATGAACGAATTATTTTTGAAATCTTTCCGTCGCTTTCCATCGTTAAATCTTTAAGTCGGACGGCAAGGGTTTAAAGGTTTCAGGGTTGAGGCAACACAGAACCCTGAAACCTTGAAACCTTATGAAACCCTTAAACCCTGAAGTTTAAATCCCCAACGTTTTCCCCACAATACCCGTCAAACCACCCACCACCTTGCTGGTGAGGTTGACGATGAAGGCGTATTGTTTGTACTTTTTTTTGAATTTCGGCACAAGATCAACCACGTCTTTGATGTACGGCTTTTTAGCAACGCGTACACCGGTCTCCACTTTTTCCAGCGTATTCAGGCCGCCCTGCCATTTTTGGGTGTCGTTGAGGATCTTGTCTATATAGCGCTGATTTTGGTCGTGGTATTTCTGTACAAACTTGACACCTTTAACCGGATTGAGGAATTTCAGGTCTTCATTCATAAACAACACGTAATCCTGCACCAGCCCGTCGAGTTTTTGTTCCGGCGGCAGGTTGCTTTCCGCCAGGCGTTTGAGCGTTTTGTTGTGGTCGGCCAGCCAACGGTTTTGTTTCCAGGAAGCGCAACCGGTCTGGACGAGCAGGAGCCCTGTGAGGCACAGGAAAAAGGCGATTTTTTGCATAAAAGGTGTTGGATTTTTTGCGAAATGATTCGTTTTATCCGTTAAACGCCGGAAGTGGCAACTCTTGTTGCAAACGCCCGGAATATTTTCCCGAAACTTGCCCGTATGAAAACGCCGCACCCGGATGTTCAAACGTATTACAACCGCACACGTTTCGATTACCGCGTCCTGTGGAATCGCCGCCGCCGCGACGTGGCCGTGCATTTCGGCTACTATGACGAACACGCCGACCACCACGCCGACGCGCTGGACAACATGAACCGCGTGCTGGCTGACCTGGCAGACATTCAACCCGGCGAACGGGTACTCGATGCCGGTTGCGGACTGGGAAACGCCTGCTTCTGGCTGGCCGGGCGGCGTGGAGCGCGGGTGACCGGCCTCAATATTGTGGAAAGACAAATAATTGATTGCCAAAATTTTAAAGAAAAAAACGGCCTGACTGACGTTGATTTTGTACAAGCCGATTTTTGCAGCATCCCTTTCGGGCAGGGAACTTTCGACGTGGTTTGGGCCTGTGAAAGTATCTGTCATGCCGCACAAAAACAGGCGTTTTACCGGGAAGCATACCGCGTACTCAAACCTGGCGGCCGGTTGGTTATGGCCGAGTATATGCGAACCGGACGACCTTTGCCGGCCAATTCCGAACGTCTGCTATCCGCCTGGCTGCATCCCTGGGCCATTCCCGACATCGACACGGCCGACGAACACCGGGGCCATGCGCAATCTGCCGGTTTTTCAGAAATTAATATCAGGGACGTCACGCCCAATGTCCGGGTCTCGCTCCGAAACCTGCATGAAATTTCCACACGCTGGCTGCCTTTGGGCAGGTTTTTCGGCTTTTTCGGGATCGTGGACCGGGTACGACTCGGCAATGCCCGGGCTTCGGTCCGGCAATACGATGCCTTGCAGGCAGGGGCGTGGAAGTATGGTCTATTGCTGGCGGAAAAACGGTAAATTGTTATTTCTCTCCGATCTCCTCTTTCGCCACCCCAAACGGCGTATTCAAAAAACGTAGTATTTGCCGTTTGATTTGACCCGTTCGCGCGATACGTTCACCTGATGTTTTCCGGCCGAATACCCGCCTTCCGTGAGGTGAACAAGCGAGCCGCCGGGGTCGAATATGCTCACAATGACGATCGTTTGTTTCGGCAGTTGGAAGGTAATTTGAACCTCTTCATCGGTCAGGGCAGGAGGAAAAAGTGTTACCGAGGTGTTTCCCGAAGCGGCTTTTAACAAGACTTCCAATTCGTTGCGTACAAGGGCCTGATTTCGAAAAGAGTTAAAATGAATCAAAAAGCTCAGGGGTGGCAGTTCCACGCCGGTCATGGTGAAGGAATCCAGTTGCAAGGGGGTATCCCGGTCGCATTTGGCAGCAATTTTTGCAGCAATTGAGTCTGAAAACGGTTCACCGGCATTCATATCGAATACTTCTCCGGCTATAGTAAGCCGGAAAAAAAGGTCAGATCGGGATTCACCGTCAATCCGGCACAGAAGGGGATTCGTGAGCATGGTGGTTTTAATGGAGGGATCGTAAGAAAGTATGGCGACCCGGGCAATCGGTTCGTCAATGGAGGCGGTTGTTCCGTCGGGTTTGGCAGAATACGCGAGATAAAGCCCTTCCAGGTGTTCTCTGAACGCTCCCCATTCCAGGCTGAGGGTATGGGTATCGCGGCTTCGGCGCAACAACAGGCGTGTGTCGTTGTCGGGCACGAGGGTCATTTGTTTTTTGTACAGCCGCTCGTATTGTTGTGCCGTCTGCAATTCCAGCGAAACGGTCGCGCCCGGCCGCGCCAGGTGCTTGTAATTGTTCAGGTTATCCAGCATTTGCCGGTACTCGATGTCGTCCGATAAAAGGGCGGATAAACCGAACCAGCCCTGCTCGGGGTCTTGAAAATTGATGGTGGCCCGGATCGTTTGTGGTTCCGCGTACGGCTGCCACTCCGCGTATGGCTGTTGGCGCACGGTTTGCCAAAATTCGGCAACGGTAAAAAAGTCGCGGTCGGAGATTCTGGTAATGTCTTCCCGGCCCCAGGCTACCCGTTCCAGCAATTGTTCATTCAGAAAAGGCGCGTTGGAAGCCCAGTTGCCGCGAACGGGCTGGTACTCTTTTTTATCCTCCGGGTTATGGATGAGGATGTCGACTGCGCCCACAATTCCGTTGCCCAGTGGCAAATCAGTAATATGGAACACCGCACCGACGCTGACTTTGGGTCCGAGGGCAGCATCCAGTTCGCCCAGCCGGGCGGTATAGTCCGCAGTAGAAACGGGTATTTCTTCCAGTTTGAACGAAAAATCGCGGAGCAAAGCCGTTCCGTTCCAGATCGTCGGAGGGGACAGCAATATTTGGCGGAAACCCGGCGCCGTCAGTTTCAGTTGCCCTTTGAAACCATTGCCCGCTGTCAGGTCACACTGATGTTTGCCCCAGTAAAAATGTATTTGGCGGCGGGTGGTGTGCTGCCCGGGGTGCCGTCGGCCAGTTGAAAGGCGGAAAGGGGCCCGGTGGCAAACAACAAGAGAAAAAAGAGAAAAAAACGAAGCATAGGCTGGTAAGTAACAGGACGGAAATCTTTTCCGTCCAAATGTTTCATTCTCTGAATGTTCCGAAGAACGTTGGTAGCATTAATTTTACACAGTATGCCCGCTTATTTTAAAAAAACGTCCGCCATCATCCCATCAGCACCTCCAGCAACTCCGTCGCCGCTTTGGCCACTACTGTGCCCGGACCGAACACGGCCGCCGCGCCGGCTTCTTTCAAAAAGTTGTAGTCCTGTTGTGGAATAACGCCGCCGACCACCACCAAAATGTCTTCGCGGCCTAATTTTTTTAACTCCGCAATCGTCTGGGGCACCAGCGTTTTGTGGCCGGCTGCCAGGGAAGAAATGCCGAGGACGTGCACGTCATTTTCAGCCGCCTGGCGCGCCGCTTCGGCGGGTGTCTGGAACAAAGGGCCGATGTCCACGTCAAAACCCAGGTCTGCAAAAGCCGTGGCGATCACTTTTGCGCCGCGGTCATGGCCGTCCTGGCCCAGTTTGGCCACCATGATACGCGGGCGGCGGCCTTCCTGCTCGGCAAATGCGTCTGCGAGGCGGCGCGCCTGTTCGAAGTCTTTGTTGTTGTTCATGCTGGCGGCATACACGCCGGTAATGGCGCGTGAAGTAGCGGTGTAACGCCCGAAGGCGTTTTCCAGGGCCAAAGATATTTCGCCGAGCGTTGCGCGGGCGCGGGCGGCGGCAATAGCGAGTTCCAACAGATTACCCGTGCCGGTTTCAGCACTTTGTTGCAGGGCGGACAAAGCCGCCGACACATCCGCATCGTGGCGGGCTGCCTTCACCTGTTGCAACCTGGCGATCTGGCTTTCCCGCACGGCTGTGTTATCCACTTCAAGAATTTCAAAAGCCGCATCCTCGCCGACCCGGAAGATATTCACCCCGACGATACGTTCTTCGCCGGAATCGATACGCGCCTGTTTGCGGGCAGCGGCTTCTTCGATCCGGAGTTTGGGCAAACCCGCCTCGATGGCTTTGGCCATGCCGCCCAGGTCTTCCACTTCCCGGATCAGCGCCCAGGCTTTATCCACGAGTTCCAGCGTGCGTTTTTCTACAAAATAAGAGCCGGCCCAGGGGTCCACGGCGCGTGTTACGTCGGTGTTTTTCTGGATAAAAATCTGCGTGTCGCGGGCGATTTTGGCGGAAAAATCAGTCGGCAATGCCATCGCCTCGTCGAATGAATTGGTGTGCAGGCTTTGTGTGCCGCCCAACACGGCCGCCATCGCTTCGATGCAGGTGCGTGCCACGTTGTTGAAGGGATCCTGCTCGGTGAGCGACCAGCCGCTTGTCTGGCAATGGGTGCGCAGGGCGAGTGATTTGTCGTTTTTCGGGTCGAACTGTTGGACTAATTTGGCCCAGAGCAGGCGTCCGGCGCGCATTTTGGCGATCTCGGTGAAGTGGTTCATGCCGATGCCCCAGAAAAACGAGAGCCGCGGCGCAAAATCGTCGATGGACAAACCCGCCGCAAGGCCGGCGCGGATATATTCAAGACCGTCGGCGAGGGTATAGGCCAGTTCGATCTCCGCCGGTGCGCCGGCCTCGTGCATGTGATAGCCGGAAATGGAAATGGAATTGAATTTTGGCATTTTTCCGGCGCAATAGGCAAAAATATCGCTGATGATGCGCATACTCGGCCCCGGCGGATAGATGTAGGTATTGCGCACCATGAATTCTTTGAGGATGTCGTTCTGAATTGTTCCCGACAATTTTTCCGGCGACACACCCTGCTCTTCGGCGGCAACGATAAAAAATGCCATGACGGGGATCACCGCGCCGTTCATGGTCATGGACACGGACATCTGATCGAGCGGAATCTGGTCGAACAAAATTTTCATATCTTCCACTGTATCAATGGCTACGCCCGCTTTGCCCACATCGCCCACCACACGCGGGTGGTCGGAATCGTAACCCCGGTGCGTGGCGAGGTCGAAAGCTACGGAAAGCCCTTTCTGACCTGCGGCGAGGTTGCGGCGGTAAAAAGCGTTGCTCGCTTCTGCCGTCGAAAAACCCGCGTACTGGCGGATCGTCCAGGGCTGAGTGACAAACATGCTGGAATAAGGGCCGCCGAGAAAAGGAGGTATCCCCGCGACGTAGGGAAGTGCGGCGGAAGTTTCCGGTTGAATGCCAGCGGGCCGGAGCGTCGGATCGAATGGAATGTTGGAAAAGTCGGGTGAGGGCATTGGTTATACAAATTGGCGGGTGCAATATCGGGGTTTTTCCAGCAGATAAGGTACGTCTGCCCCTTTCGGCCGCATTCCGAAGCAAAATTCGTTGCTTTGCAGCATTGTACATTTCACCCGTTTTTACAGTAAACATGAAACAGATCATCTTTTTATTCCTGTTTTCGGCCCCTCTGCTGCTCCGGGCCCAGCAAAAACCCACACCCGTCCACGTTTCTCCCGATGCGCCCGCATGGATGCAAATGATGTTGGCTGATAACCCGAATGTGTTTGAGATTCAAAAAAACTATTCGGAATATTTTGAAAATCATGCTTTTACAAAAAATGTGTACACCCAGTTTTACAAACGCTGGATGCACTGGGCGCGGCCTTATACCCAAGCCGACGGCAGTCTGCACGAGCCGACCGTCGATGAAATGGGCGCAGCCGAAAACACCCGGAAAAACATCCGTTCCTCCAAACCAGACGCGGCAAAGAAGAATGATCCGGGCCTGGGTTTCATCGCCAACTGGACCTTTCTCGGCCCCAATCAAACCTACGACACCGATGGCGTGACCGAGGTAACCTGGCAAACCAATATCTACTCGCTCGACATCGCGCCTGCCAATTCAAATGTGCTCTACGCCGGCGGCGAATCGGGCGGCCTGTGGAAAACCACCAACAAGGGATTAAATTGGAATCTACTGACAATCAACGTGTTGCACGGTTCTTTCGGCGCAGTGAAAATCCACCCCGCCGACCCGAATACAGTATATGCCGCCACCGGCGGAAAGATCATCAAAACTACCGACGGCGGCGATAACTGGACGGCCGTTTACAGCGAAAACAACCTTTGGGTCAATGAAATAGCCATCAAATCCGATAACCCGAATATCGTGCTGGCCGCTTCCGACCAGGGGCTTTTGTATACCAACAACGGCGGAGCGAACTGGACAAAAATACATACCCAGCAGACCTGGACCGTGAAATATAAACCCGGCAATCCGGGCACCGCTTTTGCCGTGCGAAAAAACGGCGCGGGGTCCGATTTCCTGGTTTCCGTCGACGGAGGTGCGACATTTTCGCCGTCCAATACCGGCTGGTGGGCGCCGGGTCAGGGGGAATCGGTCACCGGGGCAATCATCGCCGTATGCCCAACCAATCCTTCCAAACTGTATACTTACCTCTGCGGCAGCGGCGCCAACCTGATGAGGTACATCGGCGTATTTGTCAGCACCAACAACGGCGCTTCCTGGTCCAACACAAATGCACAAAACGCCGTCGGAAACTCGCCCGTCGCCTATTCGATTCCTGCACATACCAATTTGATGAATTCCGATGGCGCATCCGAAGGTTTTGACCAGGGGTTTTACGACATGGCAATTATCGTTAACCCCAACAACGACAACCAGTTGATCGCCGGCGGCACTTCCTGGTTTAAAAGCCTGAACGGCGGCGCTACCTGGACGGCGCTTGGTTCCTATGTGGGCGGCCTGCCCTGGAGCCACCCCGATATTCAGGCTTTGGCGGCGGCAGGCAACGACCTGTGGATCGCTTCCGACGGCGGGCTGAATTATTCTACCAATTTTGCCCAAACCATTGCTGCCCGGATGAACGGCATTTCCGGCGCCGACCTCTGGGGTTTTGATTCCGGCTGGAACGAAGACGTACTGGTGGGCGGTCGTTACCACAACGGCAACATGGCCTGGCATGAAAGTTTCCCGCCTGGAAAATTCTACCGCATGGGCGGCGCGGAATCGGCCACCGGCTACGTCAACCCCGGCGACGCGCGCAAAACCTATTTTTCCGACATCGGCGGCTATCGCCTGAACGGCGGTTTCAGCAATGGAGTGAATGCATTTTCTGTGGGGCTGTTTCCCAATGAAAGTTATGCCTACTACGCCAATTCCGAAATGGTTTTTGATCCGCGCTGCTGGAACCACGTCTACATCGGGTTTGAAAATAAAATCTGGAAAAGCACCGACGGCGGCACCTCGTACAGCGCACTTTACACCTTTCCCGGAAACTCCGACAGGCAGATATACGACATCGAAGTCTGCCGTTCCAATCCCGATGTGCTTTATTGCTCGCAATGGGACGGCGCCGACGACGCGATGTGGCGCTCCGCCGACGGCGGCAACAGCTGGGTGCAACTGACCAACCTTCCCTTGCCGAACAACAACGACCGGGTCAAAATGGCCGTGGACGCAGAAAACGAAAATGTGCTCTGGGTAGCAGTGACTTACGGCTCCAACGGCAAAAAAATATACAAATCCGTCGACGGTGGCCAGTCCTGGGAGAACCTGACAACCAGCACCTTAAACGGAATTCGTATCACCAATATCATGGCTCAGTACGGCACCGACGGAGGCATTTACCTCGGCACCGATGCGGGTGTGTTTTACCGCAACAACAGTCTGGCCGACTGGCAGGCATTTAGCGACGGGTTGCCCCTTTCCGCTGAAACAAACCGGCTGAAACCTTTTTATAAAAACGGCAAAATCCGCAACGGGTGCTGGGGTTTCGGCGTCTGGGAATCCGACCTGTACGAAAGTTCAAAACCCGTGGCGCAGGCCATGTGCAGCGCCCTGGAAAGCGGCTGTGCCCGCGATACCGTTTATTTCGACGACTATTCGGCCGTACGCCACGACGGCGCCTCCTGGGTCTGGCAATTCCCGGGTGCAGCGTTTGTAAACGACGCCAATGTGCGCAATCCGAAAGTTTTGTTCGGCCAGCCAGGCGAGTACCAGGCCTTCATGGCGCTCAGCACGCCGGAAGGTGTTTTTTACGACACCTTAGCCGTCAAAGTGAGCAACGAGTGTACGGCGGACAGCATTCCCGGCCAGGCGGTACGGCTGGGCGGCAACGACGACGAGGGATACGTTGCGCTGCCTCCCTTCAACGTATCGACCAATACTTTTTCCGTCACGGCCTGGATAAAATCCGACGGAATTCAACCCGAATACAGCTCGATTTTTATGCACGACGGCGATGCGGCAGGTTTCAATTTCCTGCCCGGCAACAACCATCTCGGCTACCACTGGCCCAACGGCGCCTGGTGGTGGGACAGCGGCCTTGAAGTGCCTTCCGGCGAATGGAGCCACGTGGCAATGGTTGTGGAGCCGGACGGTATTACCCTGTATCTCAATGGAATAGGAGCAAAACATTCGTTTACGCCGGTACAGGTCGATTTTAGCGCCGGGGCACGGCTCGGCAACTACCACGGCTGGGGCGGCCGTTATGTAAAAGGCGACCTGGACGAAGTGTGCGTGTACAACCGCTCGCTTTCGCAGGAGGAAATTCGTGAAAAAATGCACCTCCGGAAAATACCTGCGGATGAAGCGAATATGCTGGCTTATTACCAGTTCAACGAACCCGGCGGCAGCAACTCCTTCGACCGCTCCGGCACCCGGCACGGCAGCCTGGTGGGCAGCGCCACACGAATTGCTTCCACAATAGCGCTCGGGCCGGGCGCCAGTGCCCGCAATCTGGCGGTATCTTCCGGAAGTACAACTTTCCCCGGCACGGGCATCACCCTGAAATTTGCCGATTTTACACCTGTTCCTTCGGATGAAATATGCGTGACACGGATCAATTTGCGGCCCGACGTCGTGCCTGTGGGCGATACCGTGAGCCGTTCGTATTGGGTGGCGCGGCATTTCGGCCCGGAAATATTGATGGACGGGTTGGCCGAAATTGATTTTGACAACATCGGCCCGGCCCCCGTCGGCCAGCCCGCCGACGCTTACCAGCTCTGGCAGCGGTTCCCCAACGGAGAAGGCCCGGTTTGGGGCGAAACCGATACACCCGACGAGGTGCTGACGGGCGCCGACGGCTCGGTGAAATTTATTGACCCGTCCGGGTTGTTTTTCGGGCAAATGATCCTGACCATGCCGGCTGATTCCCTGGTCAGCGATGTGGAAAACCCTGGAGTTGCGAACTACAAAACGCCCGAATTGCGGGTATACCCGAACGCCGTATCTTCCGGCGGAAAGGTGACCGTTTTTACGGAAAATCTACCGGGGGTATTGATATTCAGGCTGTTCGACGTTAAAGGGAACCCGGTAAAGACGATAAAATTTGAAGGCCGGACCACCTTCGAAGTCGGCGGGCTCGCAGCGGGCACGTATTTTTACCGGGTGGATTCGGAGAAATGGATGCAGGTGGGGGCCTTGGTGGTGGGTCATTGAAAGGAGGTGTGGCATGACCTGCTCTCAGGCAACCTGTCAATGAAAAAGCAGGTCGTGCCACACTCTATGCTATCATGAAAACAACAGGATCAAACGACCCGATGAAAGTCGCCGGCTTCACCATTATCCGCAACGCCCTTTTATACGACTATCCCGTCGTCGAAGCGATCCGTTCCATCCTGCCGGTGTGCGATTACTTCGTGGTGGCGGTTGGAAAATCGGACGACGACACACTCGGTCTGATCCGCAGCATCGGCGACCCGAAAATCCACATCCTTGAAACGGAATGGGACGATACACTCCGTGAAGGCGGGCGGGTGCTCGCCGAAGAAACCAACAAAGCTTTTGACGCCATTCCGCCGGAATACGATTGGTGTTTTTATATCCAGGCCGACGAATGTGTGCACGAAAATGACCTCCCGGCCATTCGCGCCGGTATGGAGCGCTGGGCCGGCGACCCAAAAACGGAAGGGTTGTTGTTCGATTACCGCCACTTTTACGGTTCCTACGATTTCACCGGCGCCGGCAGGCGATGGTACCGCCGGGAGCTGCGCATCATCCGCAACAACAAACAAATCCGGTCGTATCGCGACGCGCAGGGCTTTCGGCTTGGTTCAACCCGAAAACTGCGGGTCCGGCACATTCCCGCTTTTATTTATCATTACGGGTGGGTAAAACATCCGGCAGCCCAACAGCGCAAACAATTGAATTTCAATCGGTTATGGCATTCCGACGAAAAAGTACAGGTCATGGTGGGTGATAAAACCGTGTACGATTATGACGGCTCGGAACCGCTCGAACGATTCGCGGGAAGCCACCCGGAGGTTATGCGCGCGCGTATACAAGCGATGAACTGGCAATTTGCCGGCGACCCGACGCTGGCGCAACGGTCGTTAAAAGACCGTTTGTCTTCCTGGATAGAAAAACGAACCGGCTGGCGGCCGGGTGAGTACAAAAATTACCGGCTGCTTGACGACGGATCTTAACGGAGGTTTTTATCCAGCGTTTGAATGACCGATTCGGCGGTCCGGAGTGTAGCAGCCATTTGTGCCGTTTGCAACTGTCCGGCAAACAAAGCCTGTTCGCAGGTTTGCCAAACGGTCAGCAAATCCTGGATGGCGCCGGCCGGGCCCCTTTCTCGGCAAGTTTTCGCCGAACGGTTTCCTGGGTCATCTGGACCGGCGTAAGGGACAAGCGGCTCACAAGGTAACTTTGCAGTACTTTAAATAACTCGTCGTAAAAAGCCCGGGAATTGCCTTCGTTTAACAGGTGTGTTGCCCGTGTAAAACGATCGCGGGCGACTTTTGCCGCCGCCGGAGGTCGCGACCGCATTGGCGCCGGCGCTGTTTTTTTTCTTTTTTTTGCAAAAACGATACCGGCGTAAACGGCTAATGGAAGCAACAATACGGCCCATAATAGCGGCGATTTCAGCCATTTGAAGCCGTTTTCCCAAAAATTGGATACCGGGGTGGCCGGAGGCGGAAGCACGGATACGGTATCAACAACCTGGTTGACGCCGTAGTTTTTGCCGGCAGTGACCCGCACGACAGGAAGGCTGTCGACCCGCAATTCGCGAAAACGATTGCTGTCCGGGTCAAAAAAGACGAGTACCGGGTCGAGGCTGTACACGCCGGGTTCTTTGGGCAAGATGACGTATTCCAACACTTTGGTGTGGACCACTTCTTCCCCGTTTTCGTACTCTTCTTCCTCTTTTATTTTCGGGTCGAATACCTCCAGGCCAGCAGGCAGGGTCAGTTGGGGCGCGGCAAATCGTTTGGCATCGCCGTTCCCCCGGATCGACAAGGTGAGGGTAAGCGCATCGTCGGTGGACAGAGAATCCCGGTCTACCTGGGCTGACCAGTCGTATTGGCCGACACCTCCGGAAAAATGGTCGGCGGCCGGGTCGGGTAGTGGTTTTACTTTCAATACCACCGGTTGTGTTTGAAAAAGCACCGGTTTGGGTATTATAAACGAACCGATTCGCGCGCCTTGCTCCACGCCGACGCGAATCTTGGCGGGTTCCACGGTTATTTCGCCGGTTTCGAGGGGAAAAAGCGCTTCTTCGTGCAATACCTTCACGGCATATCGTTTGCCCCGGATCGTTTTGTAAGTAACCCTCGTATCGAAGCGGCGTTTTTCTTTCGAATAAAATCCGGAAAAATCCGGTAATTCGATGATGTCGGCGCCTTCGATGGACAATTGAGTGTACAACACAATGCGCCAGGTGACTTGTTGCCCCGGATATGCCGACTCCTGGTCAAGTTCGCCTGCAATAAAAAGTTTGTCGGTAGCGCCCGGCAGTGCATTCACGTTGGGTTTTGACCGGGCTGCTATTGCCTTGATGGTCAGGGGTTTTGTGTTTAACGTCTTGCCATTGGCGATCACACCCGCCACCCCGATGGTAAATGTGCCGGCGCGTTGGGGTTCCAATTCGTAGGTCCAGCTTTGCCGGGTGGTGGATTTGCCGTTGATAATGGTCATGCCGCGCATTTCCGAGGGCCGCCCAGCACTTTAAAATCGCCGAGATCAGGCGCGATAAACCGGGTCGCCTGGGCATCTTTCAAGGTAAAAGAGAGCTCGAAACTGCTGCCTAATACGACTTCTTTGGAAGAGGTTTCGACGTCAAAGGTTTGTGCGGCTAAACAAAGCGGGAGAAAGAAAAGCAGCGCCGTAGCCCGCCAGGCGGCGGCCTGCGGGATGATATGAATACATATCGACGAACGACTACAGTTCATTGAAAAGCGTATGTTTTGAATATCGGCAACCGGGGTGTACCATAAAACGGTTCAAAGTTACAAGACTCCCGCTATCTCAACACGCAATTTCCGCTTCCGGGGTTCAATTTCGCCTCGGCTTGTATTTAGCCTGTTCCAAAAACTGCTGCGCGTCGGTCAGGCGAAGCAAAGAATCCAGGGTAGTTTCGGGAAAACGTTTCATGTACGTATCAACAATTTGCCAGCCGATCCAGTTGCCGATTTCTCCCGGAGCCTCCTGAAACACAACCGGCGCATTGGGGCTGGGGCTGACTAATTTGCGCAGTTTGCGCGCATCGGTGGAATACAGCAAGTTTTGTTCCAGCAGGCGCGCCCAGACACCCTGTTCATTGGCATAGCAGCCTTCCATCTGTTCCTGCGTGTAACCCATTTTCAGGCTGTCGGGCACGTCGGGAAGCAGGCGATTCACGATAAACAGCATTTTACCGTTTTGCAACATCTGGTCGAGCAGGCGTTCACCGGTCGGAGCATCGGCGATGTTTTGGGCAAGGGCTTTGGCCAGGCGTACGGTGATGTATTCTTTCCGGAACTGCCTGCGGATATAAGCGGGTTCGGTGTTCGGGTTGGAAAAATAGGCGGGATAATTTTCCCCGAGAAACATATCCAGGCCAATTCCGCACAAACTGTCGCCGGCAGTAAAGGCGTCGGTGGCAAATTCAGAAACCATCGTCACAACTTCCGGCAGAGGTTTTTGGGGAAAATAATACTTGTAGTATTTAAACATTTGTGTCAGGTCTTTTTCCAGCCAGCGCAGGTCGCCATAAACCTGCTGAACGGTATCATACACCAGCCGGATTTGCGGCGAACTTAAAAATCCGCGCACCGCCTGGGCCGGTGTTTCATCCGGATTCGACTGGTCGTGAATGATATTGACGGCAAACAGGGGAAACATGGCGGGATATTCTTGTGCCAGGCGCTGCATTCCGGCGTCCAGGCTACTCGTATCGAGCGCAAAAAAATCTTTGTCGAAGCGCCGTATCGCGATATCGGCATCGATATCCGAAACATCCGGGTGTTTTCCGTCGTTATTGCCGCAGCCGGCCAAAAAGGTGCAGGCAAAGAGGAACAAGACCCCGGCTTTGACGATATTTGACTTTGATAATAATCTCATGAAAAAAACTGCGATTTTAGCCGCCGCATTTCTTTGGCATTTTTGTCGGAGATAGCGCCGCGTATCGCAAAACACGGTTTGCACCGATCCTGATTTTAAAACTGCAAAACAACTACTGATCATGAAAAAAATTGTCTCCGTTTTTTGTTTTTTACTCGCCCTGTCATTTGTACTGCCCGCCCAGGACGCACCGGGCTTTCGTTTCGGCTTTCAGTCCAGCCCCACCTGGTCGTGGTTGCGCACTTCCGACAAAAAACTGGAAGGTGTGGGGTCCAACTGGGGACTCAAGCTCGGCGCCATGGGTGAATACTACTTTACTTCCAACTACGCCTTTATCGGTGGGCTCGGCTTCGGGTTCAACCAGGGGGGCAATATCCAGAACGGGTATGAAATGGCCTCGCTTTGGGATGACTCCGACCTCAGTGAAGAAAAGTTCAAGGTTGTGGAAAAAGAAGCCAAACTCCACTATCGCCTGAATTATGTGGAAATTCCTTTCGGGCTGAAAATGCGCGGCGGCTCCAATGAAGACGCCCGTATTAAATTTTATGCGGAGATACCGGTGTTTACCATCGGTTTTGTCACCCGCGCCCAGGGCGATATCCGGGGCAGTCAGGACAAAAATACCGAAGACGAAGACATTCGCGACGACGTGAAAGGACTTTCCCTCGCCTGGGGGCTCGGCGGTGGCATCGAATATGAATTCGCTTCCAGCGCAACGCTGGTTGCCGGTCTTGCCTTCCAGCAACAGTTTACGGATGTAACCGGAAAAGGGATGGTCCAGAAAAACCCCGGCGACGCATTCGTGGATGAAAAATCCAAAGGAAATATCGGGCTCATCGCACTGAAATTAGGCGTGTTCTTCTGATCAAGGCAGGAGGGGCATGAATTTTAAAAAGACAGGATCTGCATGATCTTCAGGTTTTTATATTTGTCGGCAAAGCCGGCGCTTTCAAAAATCAAACCTGTAAATCCTGTAGATCCTGTCTAAAAAAAGAACTGTAAATCTTCTGATAAACAGTCTGTTGTAAATTTTTAGCAGTCGGTTCAAAATCTCCATCCGAACCCCAAACCCGGCACAACCGAATGATCGCCCCCGGGCAATTCGGCCCAGGAAACAAGGGCATCTAGCAATAAGTGTTTGCCCAGATTCAGGCGTATGCCCGCTCCGGCGTACAACGACACGGAACTTCCGGCGCTTTTCCAATCCACCGGGACAGGAATCCCACCGATGCTAATTTCGGATTCGGATTGTATGTTTACCAGCGCCCGCACCCCTCCCCTGATCATGGGGCGGACATTTCCCGTTGTGATAAAAAATGCGCCACCCGCTTCTGCAGACAGGCCCGAGGCGGAGGTATTGGCCATGCCTTTTTCGGTTTTTGGTTTTGAATGATCAAACGGAAGCACCGATACCGGGAACTCGCCCGACCATTGCGAGCGAAAATGCCGGACGCCGGCCTGGCATTCGAAACGGCGGGATATGCGGAAGCCCATTTGTATACCCGGCATGGGTTTCGCCCTGCCGGTCAGGGTTAAAACAGCGCCTTGCTGACCAGAAACGGGTCCGACAAAAAATTCCCCGCCGAGTTTTTCAAACAGCTGTTCGTGTAAGCCCGGTGAGTTAGCGGCAATTTGAACCGCCGGCAAATCGACTGGTGCGGAAGGACCCGGCCCGATGGGGAAATCGGTGGTAACGTGCAGGGAAAATAGCGCAGACCCGGATGAACGGATTTTTGCCTGCGGACTGCTGAGGTCCAGCGAATTCCACTGGCCGGACACAGGAGTCCATGAAAGCAGGAATAACGCACCTGCTAATATATTGAATACCAACAACTTTTTCATTTCAGGAAGATTTACGAGGTGGATGTGGATGTGTTTGAAACTTATTTCCCCGATGTGCTCAGCACCTTTGCTTCCACACCGACCGCTTCAAAAGTGTTCCAGAAATCGACAACTCCTTGATCCAGGTTTTCCTTCACCGCCGGCGGCGCAGCGCTGATCTTTTGACCCGTACCGGCTTCGTATTGTTTGATCGTATTTTCATAAAAATCGCTGCGTTTGTATGGCTTGCCGCTGAGGTCGGCCGCGTATTTCCAAAACGTTTGCTGGATCACTGCTTCGCGTTCTTTTTCGGGATTTCCGGAGAAGGGCGTGGTGATCAGGCCACCTTCTTTCAGGCGATCGTATGCTACTGCAATCCGGGTAACGGCCTCCAGTAGCAGCGGTGCGGCTTCGCCGGGATGTTTGCCGATATCGATCGTGTGACCGAGCGGCCGGTTGCTGCCGGGAACGAGTGCGGAAGCGCCCGGAGCGGGTTGCCAGCCATTTGATAATTCAGGTTTCCAGCCGGCGGACAGTACTTCCGCACCGGCGGCCCAGATCCATTGCCCGAAGGCTGGCATGTCTGCTCCGGCCGGTACCGGTTGGGTAAAAATATCGGCGCAATAACCTTGCAACGCAATATTGGCCGAGGAATGGGGCTGAATGGTAACCGGCGTGCCGGACGGGACGATGTAGGGTTGGTAATTGCCGCCGCTGGGAATAAACAACGGCCCAATGTTGGTGCTAATTGCCTGATCAGTAGGATTTTGTATCGTCAAATCGGCAATATGGCCGGTGGTGCGGCCGGTGCCTTTGGCCGAAATAAGCAGCGCTGTGTTGGCAGGAGTCGGCAAGGCAACGTATTCATGGTCCATCAGATCACGTTTGAGTTTTTTCACCCACTCCTCCACTTCCTTGTTGTTTTTTCCTCCCGGCTTTCCATCTCCCGATTTGCGGTCGCGTATCTCGTCGAGTTTTTTACGGACGGCCTCCTTCACCTTGCCGGCATCGTTGGGGTTGTCCTTGCCCGCTTTCCGGGCCGCTTCCGCGATTTCTTTCACGAGGGCTTTCTGGTCGCTGCTGCTGGTTTCGGCAGATTCAACACGTTCGGCAATATTTTCGCCGGCTTTTTCGCCGGGACCGGGTTCGGGGTTTTGAGCAATCGTCAGGTGGAGAACGGCCAGCAACAAGGCAGCGGCCAGGAACATCTTTTTCATGATAACATCTTTTTTCTGTGAGGAATCAGGTTTATTCAATGGTGTTTTTGTGCAAAACCTGATACAAAGATGATCCGGCGCCAGGGCGGGGCGCAAGTACAGATATACCGGTGTTTCAGCCCGAAAAAAACTGCTACATGAAACGGTTAAAAGCAATATTAATATTGTAAGTTGTTGATTTTAAATACAATAGGAACGGCCGGAGTTTGTACGCAAAAAACCGTTTTTCGGAAAAAGGGCAGGCGTTTTTTTCCCGTTTCCGGCCCCGGCAGGAACCCCGAAAACGCAGCGCCTGTGCTTTTCAAACATTTTAATAAAATATTTGAATATCAAAATGTTTAGGGTTACTTTTGCTCTTAAACAGCGAAGAGCCATGAAAGAAAATCCGAAACGGGAAGAGATCCTTCGGGCAGGCAGCGAATGTTTTGCCCGGTTTGGTTTCGACAAAACAACCCTCGACGACATCGGTCAACTGGCGGGTTTGAACAAAGCGAGCCTTTATTATTATTTTAAAAACAAAGAGGATATCTTCATTGCCGTCGTACTGGCTGAAACACAGGCGTTTATTTCCGATTTAAAAACAAAAACCCTGGCTTTTTCGGATGTGCGGAAACAAGTGAGGTTTTTCCTGACCGAACGCATCCGGCGGTACGGCGAGGTGATCCACCTCACAAAACTTTCCGTGGACCACCGGCAGAAACTGGAGCCGATGTTCGATCAGGTGTATGAGGAAACCAAAATAAAGGAAGTGGCTTTTCTGACCGAATTACTGAAAAAAGGGGTGGCCGAAAATGCGTTTTCGTTTCCGGAGCCCTCTGCGTCGGTGGCCGAAAGCCTGTTTTATTTGTCGGACGCGTTGAAAAATGAAGCCCTGCGTTCGGCGGGGCGTTTCATATCGGGAGAAGCCGATTTTCCGGGTGCGATCGAAAAACTGGAACGATTGCTGCGCCTGGTTTTCCGTTGAATGTTTATATATAACATTATTGATTATCAGAAGATTATTCATCTGATGACTCCGAGTCATCGGATGAATAGGCACGGCAATCAAGCCTGAATGTAACCTGCAATTTACATTGGCAATTGATTTTGTCCACATACTTAAATCGGCCCGTTTTATACAAAACAAGATTTAGAAAGTTAATTCAGGGAGCCTGGAAGCGTCGGCGGTTGAAAGTACAGGATAGAGTTGCTATCTTGTCTTTGTTATTATGCTCCGGTCATCGGCGGCTAAATCCGCCGGTACAAGAACAAGATAGAGTTGTTATCTTGCTTTGCATTTTGCAGCACACGCCCTTTTCGTGCCATGACAGAATCAAGCATCTATACTGTTGAGTGCCCGACCGAGCAAGCCATTGTACGTGCGCTGCTGTATTTCGAGATATTTTCATATCCACTCACAGCCGACGAGGTGTTTCGTTTTTCAAACTGTCGCGGCATAGCCCCGGAAACGGTTTTTAATAAATTACAAAACCTTGTGGAACAAGGCATTGTATATTCTAAAGACGCTTTTTTCCTGACCCGGGATAACCCGGACTGGGTGGCGCGCAGGCAGGTCTGCAACCACCGCGCGGACGCTTTTTTACCGCTGGCCACACGCACTGCCCGGTTCATCGGCTCTTTTCCTTTCATTCGGAGCGTATTTGTTTCGGGTTCGCTTTCGAAGCATTGTATGCATGCGGACAGCGATGTCGATTTTTTTCTCATCACCGAACCCGGAAGGCTTTGGCTCGCCCGCACCTTGTTGGTTGTGTTCAAAAAGGTTTTTTTGTTCAACTCGCATAAGTATTTCTGTGTCAACTACTTCATTGATACGGAGCACCTGGAAATCGCGGAAAAAAACCTGTTTACGGCTACCGAAACCGTCACCTTGCTGCCCATGTACGGAAAAGAGTGGTACCACGCATTTTGTTCGGCCAATCCCTGGGCCTGGGAACAGTATCCCAATGCCGGTTTTCGCCCGGCAGAAAACATCAAAAAACACAATGCCGGGCTGGCAAAAAGAAGCCTCGAATGGCTCCTGGGTGGAAAAACCGGTCAATGGCTCGATGAAAAAGCAATGCGCCTGACCCTGGCTTTCTGGAAGAAAAAATTCAGTCACCTGGAGCATGACCATTTCAACCTGGCGCTCAAATCAAGGCGTTACGTATCCAAACACCACCCGCTGAATTTCCAGGAAAAGGTGTTAAAAACGTTCTCCGCCCGGGTGAAGGAAATGAATATTCGCCCGCTTGACCCAAACCGATAAATACCCGCACGTTCATTATATTTGCCGGCCAAAGAATTTTCATCAATTCACCGTTTTAATTGAAGTCCACTATGAGAAAACAGGTATTCACTTTGGCCTTTGTTGCGCTGGTTGCATGCTTTTCACAAGCCCAGGTCGGTTTCCGGCCCTACGTCGGCGTCAACTCACACACCCTGACCGAAAATTTTGAAGATGCCGACTGGAAATCCGCCCTCGGGTATCAACTTGGCCTCGACGTGCAGATCGGCTCCAAATTTTTCGTACAACCCGGCCTGCAACTGGAATTTGCAAAAAACAAGATCGAACCCACCGGCACGGGGACCGGTATCGAGATCAACGTCAAACGTACACATCTCCGCCTGCCGGTGATGGTCGGTTATGCTTTCGGCAACCTCGACGGCAATTTTTCCTTCCGTATTTTTACCGGCCCGAATGCCAGCATCGTGCTCAATTCGGATGCCGAAGACTTTGACCTGGACAAGGATGACCTGAAAAGCGCTGTATTCGGCTGGAACGCCGGCGCCGGTGTCGACATTTCGATCCTGTTTATTGACCTGGGTTATCAAATCGGTTTATCCGAGGTTTTTGAAAACTTCGATAACGGTTCGAAAGACAATTTTTACTACGCCAACGCGGGTATCCGGCTTCGTTTCTGAAGCCTTGCCCCCCGGTCTTTTGCCCCGGCTCCTCCGGATTTGAGGGGCCGGGGTTTTGTTTATCCGGCGCACATCGTACTTTTCCCGAAAATTCACTTGCTGATGAGCCGTCGTATACTCCTGTTTTTTTTGATTTTTCTTTTTCCCGCACTTGTTTTCGCCCAGTCCGAACCCATGCCCGGTTACTACCTGCCGGCGGTGCGGTACAATGCTTCCATCCCAACTCCAGCCGCCTATCTTGGTTTTGAAATCGGGACGAGGCACCTGAGTCACGACGAACTGGTAGGTTACCTGCGCGAACTCGATCACGCGAGTGAACGGATTACACTGCGCGAATACGGCCGCTCGCACGAAGGCCGCCCCATGTTGTGCCTCACCATCACCGATCCTGCCAATCACGCCCGCCTGGAATCGATCAAAGAAACCCGCGCCAGGCTCGTCGACCCGGCCCAAAGTGCCGGCCTCGATCTGAAAACCCTGCCCGCCGTAAACTATATGGGTTATTCGATCCACGGCAACGAAGCCAGCGGCTGTAATGCCTCGTTGCTGGTCGCCTATTACCTCGCGGCAGCCCAAACCCCGGAAGTGGAGCAACTGCTCAAAAACACCGTCGTTCTTTTAGATCCCTGCTTCAACCCCGACGGAATGCAGCGTTTTTCCTCCTGGGTGAACAGTCGCCGCAGCCAACACGGCTCTCCGGACCCCGCCGGCGACGAATTCAACGAGCCCTGGCCGCGTGGTCGCTACAACCATTACTGGTTCGACCTGAACCGCGATTGGGTGGTGGCCCAACAACCCGAAAGCAAGGGGCGTGTGGCCATTTTTCAGGAATGGCACCCCAACGTACTCACCGATCACCATGAAATGGGCAGCAACGCCACCTTTTTCTTCCAGCCGGGTGTGCCCAGCCGGGTGAATCCCGGCACGCCGGTGCGCAACCAGGAACTGACGGCAAAAATCGCCACCTACCACGCGCGGCTTTTATCGGAAAAAAATATCCTGTTTTACACCAAGGAAAGTTTCGACGATTTCTACTACGGAAAAGGGTCCACTTACCCCGACGTGCAGGGAAGTATCGGCATTTTGTTCGAACAGGGAAGCAGCCGCGGCAGCGCGCAGGAAACGGAAAACGGACTACTTACTTTCCCTTATTCTATTCGAAATCAAACCATTGCGTCACTTTCCACCTTGCAGGCCGTTGGCGATATGCGGATAGAACTGAATGAATACCTGCGGGATTTTTTTAAAACGGCCAGGCAGGACGCCGCCAAAGACGAGATCAAAGGATATGTGTTTGCCGATAACCGCGATTTGCCGGGCCGCGAACTCCTGAATGTGTTGATGCGGCACCACATCGACGTGCGCAACGTGCGGGAAGATATCCGGGTCAACGGCAAGTTGTTTTTGGCAAATCATTCTTTTTGGGTGCCTTCGGAACAAGCGCAATACCGGCTGGTAAAAGCGCTGTTTGAAAGGCGGACCACTTTTCAGGACAGTATTTTCTACGACATTTCCGCCTGGACGCTGCCCGACGCATTCGGCCTGGAATGGTCGCCGGTAAAAGCCGGCGAATTCAACCCGCGCTGGTCCGGCGAACCCGGTATCGCTCTGAGCTCGCGCTAACGCTTATGCATATGTCATTTCAGCGGTCGGGTACGAGGTACCGGAGGTGTTAAACCGTTTGTTGCGGGAAGGTATACGCGTCAAGGTTGCCGCCAAATCTTTTGAATCGGACAGACAATCATTCCCGGCCGGGAGTATTGTTGTGCCCGCTGACCGGCAGGTGCTCGACGAAAATGCTTTATTGGCAAAAATGAACAATCTCGGCGTCGAACTGCCGGTTTGGGGTATTTCCAACGGGCTCAGCAGCGCCGGCCCCGACCTTGGCAGCGGAAATTTTCTCACGCTTCGAATGCCGAAAGTATTGATGATCACCGGGTTAGGCGTAAATCCGGAATCAGCGGGTGAAATATGGCACCTGCTCGATACCCGTTATGGTATACCGCTCACGATGGTGGAATCGGAACGATTATCGCGGGCTAATTTTTCCAATTACAACGTTTTGATCCTTCCGGACGGCAATTACAACCAAATGCCGGCTGATAAAATAAGCAAATTCCTGGCGGCAGGCGGCACGGTAATAGCCACGGGGAACGCGTTGAACTGGCTGAAAAATACCGGCCTGGCGCCGCTCGAATTTCGCGACGCCAATGTCAGCCCCACAGGCCGCAGGCCATACGACTTTCTCGACGAAGATCGCGCCGCGCAGCGGATGCCGGGCGCTATTTTTGAAGCGGAACTTGACCTGACACACCCGCTTTGTTTTGGCTACGAACGCAACCGGTTGCCCATGTTTCTCGGCGACACCCTTTTTGTCGAAGCCTCCCGAAATCCTTATGCTACTCCTGTTTTGTTTACCAATTCTCCCCTGCTGGCGGGTTACATTCATCCGAAACAAAAACCCCTCCCGGCAAATGCCGCCGCGGTGGTGGTGGGTGGGGTTGGCGAAGGAAGGGTGATTTGTTTTGCCGGCGACCCGAATTTCCGCGCTTTCTGGTACGGAACCAACCGGATGTTTGCAAACGCAATATTTTTTGGAAACTTAGTGAACAGCGCAGCTTTGGAAAAAAAGTAACCTTTGCATTTATTGATCAGGCTTTTTAAACAAACCCGGATATGAAAAACGTATTGCTTTTGCTTCTTGTATTGCCCTTTGCCGGGAAGAGCCAGGTCAGTTTTCAATCGTCCAACCTGCCGATTGTACAAATCACGACCAATAACGGCGAATTCATTCCCGACGAGCCGAAGATCACCGCCCAAATGACGATCATCGACAATGGGCCCGGGCAAATCAACCATCTCTCCGATCCGCCCAACCACTACAACGGGTATATCGGGATTGAGATGCGCGGAAGCACCTCGCAGCTGTTGTCGGATAAAAAACCTTACGCTGTGGAAACCCGCAATGCCGATGGGGAAGATCTCGCGGTGGCCTTGCTGGGAATGCCCAAAGAAGCCGACTGGGTATTCCTCGCTCCTTTTACCGACAAAAGCCTCGTCCGGGATGCTTTGGCGTTCGAACTGGCGCGGCGCTCCATGGCATGGGCTTCGCGCAGCCGCTTTGTCGAGTTGGTGCTCAACGGCAATTACCAGGGCGTTTATTTAGTTGCCGAAAAGATCAAACGGGATAAAAACCGGGTCGACATCAGCAAACTGGTCGACACCGACCTCGCCGGCGACAGCCTGACCGGCGGTTATATCCTCAAATTAGACAAAACAACGGGCGCTGTCGCCGACGGCTGGGTGTCGCCCTTCCCGGCCCAGGCCGGCAGCTGGCAGTCCACCTATTATCAATATCATTATCCCAAACCCGAAGATATTCAGCCGGAACAAAGGCAATACATCCAGGACTGGATTACCGGTTTTGAAAACCTCATGCATTCGCCCCAATACGCGGATAGTATCAATGGCTATTCAAAATACATTGATATTCCGTCTTTTATAGATTTTATCCTGATCAACGAGCTCACCAAAAACGTGGATGCTTATCGTTTGAGCACCTTTTTGTATAAGGACAGAGACGACAAAAACCCACACCTTTTCGCCGGGCCGGTGTGGGATTTCAACATCGCTCTCGGGAATGCCGGCTACTGCGGTGGAGATAACTATCAGGGCTGGGCGATCAATTTTAACACCTTGTGCAGCCAGGACGACTGGATTATCCATTTTTGGTGGAACGTACTTTGGGAAGACCCCGCTTTTCGCAAACGAATTTCCGAACGCTGGGAAGAACTGCGCAGCGACGCGTTTTCGGATACAAAAGTGACCGGACTGATGGATTCATTGGTCGGCGTGGTACAGCAGGCCCAGGTCCGCAACTGGCAACGATGGCCGGTACTCAACGAATGGGTTTGGCCCAATGTGTTTTGCTGCGGCACCTACGGCCAGCATGTCGACTTCCTGCGCAGCTGGACGCTCAACCGACTGCACTGGATGGACGGAGCCGTAAAAACCCTCAGCGTCGGGGTATATGACAAAAAAAAGCACTTCCCGGCAGAAGTTTCTCCCAACCCTTCTGACGATCACCTGATTTTTAAATATTACGTGCGTTACACGGACAAGGTGTTGATACAAGTTTTTGATGCCCTGGGACGAAAAATAGAAGATATAACAACTGAACAAACAGCCAACGGAGAAAACCGCTATCACTGGACCCACGCACTGAGCCCCGGCGTATATTTTTATACCGTATTGGTTAACGGCCAAAAAGATTCCGTTGGAAAATTTGTCGTGGAACGCCGGTAGGGGCGCAATCCGTGTGCTATATGAATAATTTTTACTGACGATCTTTTGAATCAATACTCACCGCCGACATCAGGCGGTCGTAGCGGTCGCCGAAGGTTTTAAAATAAACCAATATGGTGTATAAGTTGCTCGTTTCGAACCAGTTGCCTTCAAATCCGTTTTCATCTGCCTTTCCGGTTTCACGATTCACCACCTGGTATTCATAGTTGTAATAACCCTGTTTCAGCAACGGCGATTCGCAGTAATACGCTTTGGCCTCCGGGCTGAATTCCATTTTGTATTCGGGTTTTAGTTGCCAGTCGGTGAGTTCGCCGAATACGTAAACATCTTCGTTTTTCCTCCGGCTGGTTCCGGCTGATGGAAAACAGCACTTTGGCGTAGTCGCACTGCAGGCGTGTCTGGTTGTAATTGGTATTTTCAATGGAATACCGGCCGTTCAGATCGCCGCGATAAAGCAAACTGCTGCCGGCGCGGTCTTTATCGGTATCGAGGGTAACTTCGTAATAATCAATACGTTCGTTGATCGCCTTTACCCGTTCGCCCCGGTAATCGAAGGTGCGAATATCAAAATAACGCCATTCCTTTCCGGCCGGGAACACGATCTGATCCTGGTAGTCAAAAACCAACTGGTCTTCGCGGGTGATATAGGGTTTGAGCGGTCCGAGGGCGTTGTCCCAGCGGCCGTTTTGAAGCACAAATGCCTTTACGTCGTTTTGCGGATTGGGAATACGAATACCCCGGTGGATCACGTTAAAATCTATTTCGTGGTGCGTTTTCAGTTTGCTCACGGCTACCGGGCTCACTAATTTGGCATCCACACGCCAAAGCGGCTCCACGACGCAAAACCGGCGCACCAGCACCAGCCGCCGGTCGTCGTCGTTGTCGAATACCTTCAGGATATAATTGCCGGACTTCGCCCAGCGCATGTTCCGGTTGGGCAGCCCGAGGGTGTAATGCGTATACTGGTACAAGGTGTTAAACGAATTGTCGATCGTAGTGATCCGGTCTTCCGTAAAACCGTCAATATATTCATTATCAATCAGATCGGATGGTTGCCAATCGCTGTTGCAATGCACGATGGTATAGATGTAATCTTTCAGTTCGTCGCCCAGGTGGTCGAATTCAAGCATCAGGGTATTGTTCCCTGTTTTCAATTCCAGGATAGGTAAGGTAAGCGGCGCGCCGAGCAGATAAAGTTGGGCCGCCCGGATATCTTCATCCAGAATCAGGCTTTCATTACGCGGATTGTCGCTGTCCTGGGCTTGTAGAAAAACGGGGGCCGGCAGCAAAAAAAGGATCAGGCGAACAAAATTGGAAACCGTCATATCGAAACGAAGGGTTTGGTCATAAGTAGTAGGACGAAAATCTTTTCCGTCCGGATGCTTCATTATCAGAATGTTCCGAAGGAAATTAGCAGCATTAATTTTGCCCGCTTACTTGCATTTTGACGCAGAAATAGCCGGGAAGTTGCTTACCACCCTTCCGGGAGTGGAACTTCCAGTTCCAGAGCTTCGCCTGTTTTGGGGTGTTTGCAGACCAAACGATAGGCGTGCAGTTTGATCTGGTGCTCCAGCCAGGGTTTTCCTCCATACAACACATCACCCTGAATGGGGCACCCGATATACGAGAGTTGTGCGCGTATCTGGTGAAAACGCCCGGTGTGGGGCCGCACTTCCAACAGGCAGTGTTTATTCCTCATTTCCAGCACTTTATAATCCAGTTTGCAATACTGGCAGTCACGCCCTTCTTTTTCGGAAATAAGCGCCTTGCGCCCTTCCGGGTCTTTTTCAACCAATGGCTAAGTGTACCCGCATCGGCGGGCGGGCGGGTTTCCGTTATTGCCCGGTATACCTTTTCCACTTCCCGTTTTTCAAACTGTTCCATGAGGTTGGTGAGGGCCGCTTTTGTTTTGGCAAAAACAAGAATTCCGCTGGCTGCCCGGTCGAGGCGGTGAACGGGCCGGAGATAGGGTGTCGATTTCAGGCGTTTGGAACTCGACCGCTCCTGCAACTGCTTCGTAAAATACATCAGTGCTTCCTGTTCGGCGGAAGGATGGCGTTCTTTTCCACTTTCAGAGGAAAGGCCGGCAGGTTTGTTGACTGCCAGCACGTAATAGTCTTCAAAAAGAATCTGCATAAAAACGGGTTCAGCCGACTACAAAATGGTAGCCAACTCCTTTGATGGTGATGATCTCGATGGCGGGATCGTCGCGCAGGTAGTCGCGAATTTTGGTGATGTATACGTCTAAATTCCTGGAATTGAAAAAGTTATCATCTCCCCAGACCTTTAGCAGGATGTCTTTTCGGGCAACGGTGAAATTGCGGTTTTCCACCAGGATTTTGAGCAGGTCGGCTTCCCGTGCACTCAGTTTTCGCACCGATCCGCCCAAACGCAGTTCGTATTTGAGGGGAAAAAAGTCGTATTTTCCGATAGAAACGGCTTCATTGGGGTCCAGGGCGGCGGCCTTGTTTTGCGTCAGGGCCAGCAAATTGTGCAGGCGCGCGATGAGTTCCTCCATGCTGAAGGGTTTCCGCAAATAGTCGTTGCCGCCGGTGGCAAAACCACGCAGTACGTCTTCCGTCTGGTTTTTGGCCGTAACAAACACGATGGGAAGAACAGGTTTTTTGCGGCGAATTTCTTCAGCGATTGAAAATCCGTCCCGGTTGGGCAACATCACGTCGAGCACACAAATATCCGGTACAAATTCTTCCAGGGCCGGAAGCACTTTGGCGCCGTCGGACACCATACATACCTCGAAAGAACGGCTTTCCAGGCTTTCCCGGACGATCTTTCCGAGAAACGGTTCGTCTTCCACATACAGGAGTTTCACCTTTTGCATCGTGCAAAGTTACTCCACCACCCTGCATTCTACACGCCGGTTTTTTTGCCGACCGGTTTCCGTGGTATTGACATCGACGGGTTTGCTTTCTCCGTAACCTTTCCAGGAAATTTGCGCAGCAGGTATGCCATTAGTTATCAAGGCATTATACACGGATTGAGCGCGTTTTTCGGAAAGTGCCTGATTCGTTGCATCATCGCCCACATGGTCCGTATGACCACCGATCTCCACCTTCAGGCCGGGGTTTTTGCGCAATACATCCGCGAGTTCCCGCAAAGGAGCGCGGGAGTCCGGTTTGAGTTCCGACTGGCCGGAGTCAAAAAGCACCGCCGAAGTGAACGTGTACTTTTTTTCTTTTAACAGCGATTCCTCCATCGTGGGTCCCCGGTCTTCCTCGATCACAAAATCGTCGAAACAGTAATACGCGATCCGTTTGATTTTTTGCCAGAACGACCCAAGTTTTTGGTTCCGCTCGTCGAATTTTGCACGCTCCTCTTCCGTCATATTGATCTTTGTGACCGCATCGGAGAAGAAGTTGCCGAATAAAAAATAAGTATAGGGCTGGTCCGCTTTAAAGGTGAAACTGATCTGGCGCCATTCGCCACCGGTCTCCACAATTTCTTCCAGGTTCACTTGCGGGCGCACGGGGAAATCGACCTGGCTCTGCATAAACTCCTCCCTCGTTTGTATATTTTGTTGGTAGAGAAATAAATACCAAAGTTGCCGCAGGAAACGGGCCGGAAGCCGGCGGGATTGTTGAGTTTTTCCTTGCCGGCGAAGGAGGGTTGCCGGCCGAATACCTTCAATAGATGCTGTACACCCAAAGAATCGTTGGTGTACGTCCAGAAACTGATCCGGTAGGTTTTACCCTTTTCAAGCGGTTTGGAGAGGGTTCCCTGCATCAGTTCGTGGTAATCGAAGGCGAATTGACCGTCCTGAAACGGGTGGTACATGATGAGCCCCATCATGCGGTTGCCGGCATGCGGCAGGGGCAGCGACGGGCAGCCCGCAACGGTATCGCGCACGAGCAGGTCGGGCGTATGCGAATCGAATGTTCGCCATCCGGGCACGCCGCTGTTTACGAAAAGGGAGTTTCCCGCAAATTGGCAAGGCTGGGGTGTCAATTGCAACACACCCGTCTGTTTGGGAGTCTGGCGTTCAAAACCGCCGTTGATGACGAGATTTTGGGAAAAAAGCGGCGATGCAATCAGCAATAAAAGAAGTGGAAGCCAGGGCATGGGTGTGGTTTTTTCATGTGCTGTACACTAAATCACGCACGTTGTGGCCAATAAAAACACAAACAAGTTGGGAAAACGGATGGCCATAACTTGCGTTATTCAGGTGTAAGAGAACCCTGATTATGCTGCATACGTCTTTACCGAAAGTTTATAAAAACTGATTCTTGGCGCCGACTCCTGTGAAAAATGCCAGGCGGAGGTTGGCGTTACCTGAAGATGGCTTCCAGTGCTTTTCCCAACTCCGGATATTGAAATTCAAAGCCGGTATCGAGCGCTTTTTCCGCCGAAATCCGGTTGCTGTTGAGGATTACCGCCGACATTTCGCCCAGTACAAGGCGCAGGACCAGGGCGGGAGCAGGTACGATGAGCGCTGGTTGTTTCATGGCCTTGGCAATCGACCGCACCAGTTCGCCGTTGCGGACCGGGTGAGGCGCCACGGCATTTATCACCCCGTAATTTTTCGATTTTCAATCACATGGATGATCATGCGGCACACGTCGTCGCGGTGTATCCATGAATACCAGGCCCGGCCGTCGGCAAAATAGCCGCCCAGACCAAAACGCAGCGGTTTGATAAATTCGGCCAGGGCGCCGCTTTCTTTTGCCAAAACGACTCCAATGCGAAAAATTGCCGTCCGGATTCCAAGTGCCGCCACTTCAGCGGCGGCGGATTCCCATTGCCGGCAACAATCGACCAGAAAATTGCTCCCCACCGGTTCGTCGGATTCGGTCATCAGGCGTTCGCCGGAATCGCCGTAAAAACCGATGGCCGAGGCGGACAGGTACAATTCAGGCCGGATGCCGGTTTGCAAAAAGGCGTTTCGCAGGGTTCGGGCGCTTTGTACCCGGCTGTCGACGATCAGTCGTTTGCGGGCGGTGGTCCAGCGTTTGTCGGCGATGCCGGCGCCGGCCAGGTTGATCACAACATCTGCGCCGCGCAGCGCCGCCTCGTCGATGGCGCCAGTAGCGGGGTTCCAGGCAAACTGCTCCCTGTTTTGGGGCGAACGGGTGAGTATGCGCACGGCGTGGCCTTTTTTACGAAGCAGAACGGACAGGCGGCTTCCAACCAGGCCGGTGCCGCCGGCAATGAGGATCGTGGACATGGGATCAGAATTTTCAGAACGGGAGAATTAACAGAAGGGCGGGCAATGTGTTGCGTTTTGTTTGTTGCAATTGCCGGTTCTGTTTACATTCCTTCTGTTTCCGGTTGCCTGTACCGGAGCCAAAACTTTTGTAACGCCTTGATTTCGTAGGGGAAACTAAAAACGCCCGTATTGTACCGGAGGCTGCCCAATGCCTGCATGACCCTGCGTTGCAGGGTTGAAAGTTTGGTGTCCGACACGGTGGGAAAACGCGCGTTCAGCACGGTTTCAAAATCCTGAATGTGGCGCACCATAGCCGGCGTGAGCCAGGGTGTGAGGGGGTTGCGGCGCAGATCGAACGACTCCCATTGGGGCGAAAGCCAGTCTTCGAGCGTGGAAGGAAATGAAAACCCGGCTTTTGTGATACGTTCATAAAGTTCGGAGCCTTCGGTCGGCACGGGTGAATAGACGTAAATAATGATTTCCGTATCGGGGTTGATGGTTTTCACCTGACGGATAAAGTCGATGTCTTCTTCGATCTGGGCCCATACCTGCCCGGGGGAGTCGGCGGGCAAACCGAGCACAAAAGAATATTCGGGGATGATGTCGAATTTTTTCATCCGGGCGGCGAAGCGGCGAATTTGTTCACCCGTTTGTTTGCCGCCTTTGTCCATTTGTTTGAGCAACTGGTCGTTGCCCGTTTCCGCGCCGAAAAAGATCATGCGGCATCCGGCGCGACGCATCAGCGCGAGGCTTTCGTCGGAATACTGATCGACGGTGTCGATTCGGCCCTCACCCCACCAGTTCATCTTTTCTTTTAACATGAGTTCGGAGAATTCCACCGTTCGTTTTTCGCTGACAAAGAAGTTGTTATCGTGAAATTCGATGCTGTCGGCGCCCCATTTTTGCTGCACGTATTTGACGTCTTTATAGATGTTGGCGGCCGATTTTCCGCGCCAGCGGGCTTCATAAATGGGCACTACGGCGCAAAACGAACATTTGAACGGGCAACCCATGCTGCTGTGGTAGGCCAGCGTTTTTTTGCCGAGAAATGTGCGGTTCAGGTAGTGCCGCATGGGGTAGAAGCGGTCGAGTTCGTCAAACGGCAATTGGGGCAGGGTGTCCTGATCCAGGAGATTTTCCTTCGTGTTTTTAATGATGTCGCCCTGCGGGGTTTTCCAGACGAGGTTGGGGATAAATTCATATGGCGCCCCCGTTTCGAGCGCGTCGAGCAGGGCCGGGAAAGCGTTGTCGCCGGGGCCGTACACGACAAAGTCCACAAAATCGCTTCCCAATACCACTTTGTACTGGTTACTGGCGAAATACCCGCCCCATATATTGATCACTTCGGGGAACTCTTCGTAAATTTTTTTTGAAAAAGTGATAGCCTGACGCAACTGAGGCCCCGGCATCACCGTACAGGCAAAGTAACGGAATGATCCGGATGCGAGATATTCCCGGATAACGGGCCAGGGATCGTGTTCGAGGTTGCCGTCGACGAACACAAATTCGTACCTGCCCATGATAGAGGCCCCAACCTGGAGGATGCTGTTCGGGACGCGGTATTTGCTGTTCGCGCTGCGGGGGTTGAAGAGAAGGACTTTGTGGTTTGTCATGGACGTCGGCGTCTTTCCGGGCATTTTCCCTGTTGTCCGGCCGAAGGTAATTCCGAACCGGGAAAAATGGCTGCTGAACGGGGATAAAGACGCGCTAAAAATGTCGTAACACTCATTTTTGTTAACGACCTTTGAGTATTCTATAATGAATATCTAATCCGGGTGACGTTCTGATAATTGAACGTTCTAAATACATCTTCGCAAGAGAGCGAGGGTACAAGGCAAAAAAGGAAGATTGTTTTCATTTGGTTTTTTGGGGTTTAGCCGCCGGCGCGCAATGCGTCGGTGGCTTTTTTTTATTTGATTGATAATGAATGGTTTACGAAACAATTTTGCTTTTTTTGGCGCTTAGCATATAAAAATTTAGCGTGAGTAAAGATTATTTCGACAGCCACCGGATTGGGAATTACCAAACATATTTTTCACGAAGATCTTCAAGCCAAGATGACATAGTCATAAAACCTGGTGCTTCGGCATGAAACAAGTCGGTCAGCAAGCGACGAACTTGTTGATTCTTACGTAGAAAATCATCTTTGGTAGCGTCGCAAAAGTTTTAAAATTGTGAAAACTGTATTTAGAAGGGAGAATTTCTTTTTGAACAGATTGATCCCATACCCATTTTTCAAAAGCTGGTTGGATAACAATCAAAAAATGCTTAGTTTCGGGCTTATTGAGCTGGATTAATTTATCCGATTCTGCTATTATAGTAGAATATTTCTTAAAATGACTGGATTTAAACTTGTCATCGTCCACAATACCCACAGCAAAGCGGTTATCAAAATTGTTTTCAATTTTCCATAGAACATTGTTGATCCCCTTGGCAAAATTGCACTTTCGGAAGCGCAACACTTCCATTAACATCTTATGACCATTGTCTTCAGGTATCAATTGGAAAAATGGCTCGTTCATTAGATGAAGGCTTCCTGATTCATGAAAATATCCAAGCCATATTCGAGCATAGACGCCAATTCCTGGTGGCTGAGCCGAGTTACTTTCGTCTCATAGTTTTCAAATAACAACAGAAAGACAGCAACCTCTTTGATCCCTGACTCTACTAAAGTATTGAGGAGGAATGGGCTATGAGTGGTCACGAAGAATTGATTGGTTTTGCTTTCCAATATCCGATTGGCTAACCTTGTAATAAAAGGTGGGTAATTGTGCGCTTCAGGTTCTTCAAAGAGCAAAATCGAATCGCGGTTTGATTCAATGGCTGCTAAGTGGAATAGATACCGGCGAAGTGTGTCTGCGACTAAACTAAACGGGGTCTTAATGAGTAGACCATCCCTGCGTTTAACCAAATCCAAGCGATTCGCTTGGGCGTCAAGGAGCAATTCAAGTCCATATTGTTCGAATAGGCTACTGGCTTCCTTTCGAAACGCCTTGTTCGTCTGTAGAATATACAATAAATTCTCTCCCAATGGGTAAGAAAGGGTTGGTTCTTGGCTCCCTTCTATAAATTTTTGATCTTCAGGAAATCGATAATATTTTACTTTTTCAGCCATCGGTAAATCTCCTCCACCAGCTGCCCCCACTCCATCCTGTTTTAAAAATAGATCATATTTCCCTTTGGGAAAGCTCTTTAAAGCAAAATGGAGCTTTGTTTTCTAATGTCAATTTTGCAGTTCCAACTTCTGGGGATTCTACTATTACTTCTTCGTCACGGATATTTTGATCGTAAAACAAATCAGCCATCTGTTCATATCGAACAGATTTTTTCATTCCCGTACGAATGCCTTCGTCGTAATTTAACCCCAGTAAAGCAATAGCCTCGAGCAAATTAGACTTCCCTACATTCGGCTTCCCTACAAAAAGATTGATTCGTTCGCATTCCAACGACACATCTTTCAATGATTTAAAGTTTTGAACCCGGATATTTTTGATCCAATTTTCCATAATATATCATTTGTAAAACCCAGTAAAGTTAAGGTTTTAAGGTTATTCTGCACTGCTTTCTGAAATTTGGACGAGAAATTCCCCCTCGCTCCACACCTCCACCGTCCCCAATGCCTGCGCTTTTTTCAACTTCGATCCCGCCTTTTCACCCACCACCAGGATACTCAGGTGTTTGCTCACGCCCGAAGCGAGGCTGGCCCCGGCGGCGGCGGCGCGTTTTTCGGCCTCTTCACGCGTCATCTGGCTGAGTGTGCCGGTAAACAGGATGCTTTTGCCATAGAGTGGCCCGTCGGTGTTGACGTCGGTTTTTTTGTCTTCGTCGGTCTGGCGGAGGTTGACGCCGAGGCTTTCCATGGTTTGCAGGAGTTCAACGTTGTGTTCGTTGTGGAAAAAGTGGAACACATTGCGCGCCAGCACCGGTCCCACGTCCTTGATGGTCTGGTATTTTTCTAAGTCCCAGCCGGCAAGGTCGAGCACGTGGTCGATTTCGGCGGCCAGCAGTTTGGAGGCTTTTTGGCCGAGGTGATGCACGCTGAGGCTGTGCAGCAGTCGGTGGATGGGGTTACTTTTGGCTTTTTCGATGCCCGCTTTCATGTTGGCCGCCGATTTTTCGCCAAACCCTTCGAGTTGTGCAACTTTTTCATAGTCAAGGCGGTAGAGGTCGGCGATGGAGTGCAGCCAGCCGAGTTTGTAAAAACGTTCGATGGTACTTTCGCCCAGGCCTTCGATGTCCATCGCGTGTTTGGAAGTGTGGAAAATCATACGTTGAACGACTTGCGCTTCACATTCGGCATTTTCGCAGCGCCAGATGGCTTCTTCTTCCGGTTTTACCAGTTCGGAATGGCAGACGGGGCAGTGTTTGGGGTAGACAACCTCACGTTCCGTGCCGTCGCGCAGTTCCGGCAGGCTTTTTACGATGTACGGGATCACGTCGCCGGCGCGTTCCACGAGCACCTGGTCGCCGATGCGGAGGTCTTTTGAGCGGATAAACTCTTCGTTGTGCAGGCTCACGTTTTGCACCGTCACACCTGCCAGCGGCACGGGTTCGAGTTTGGCGACGGGGGTGATGGCGCCGGTTTTGCCGACCTGAAACTCGACGTCGCGCAGGCGGGTGGTGGCTTGCCGGGCTTTAAATTTGAACGCGATTGCCCAGCGCGGATGGTGGCTGGTGTAGCCGCAGCGCGACTGCAACTCCAGGCTGTTGACCTTGATCACCATACCGTCGATTTCGTAGGGGTATTCGTCGCGGAAGTCTTGCCAGGCCTGGCAAAAGGTGATCACTTCGGCGATGTTTCGGCAGGTTTTGGTTTCTTCCAGGTGATTGCCCGGTTCGGGCCGGTGCACGGGCACTTTAAACCCGAGTTCCCGCAACAGGTGAATACTTTCGTCGTGGGTTTCGAATTTTTCCAGCAGGTTATTATCCTGATTATCAACGGCATAGCCGAGTTGGTACAAAAAAGCCTCCAGGCCGCGCGATGCTGTTTCCCGCGGGTCTTTCATACGCAGGCCGCCGGTAGCGGCGTTGCGCGGGTTGGCAAACAGGGGTTCGCCTGCCTCCTGGCGTTTTTTATTGATCTTTTCGAAAATGTCTTTTTTGATCAACGCTTCGCCGCGCAGTTCAACCCTGAAAATCCCGCGTTTTGAAAAAGCGGCCTGCAAAGGCACGGTGCGCAGGGTGCGGATATTGGCCGAAATTTCATCACCCATCTGGCCATTGCCGCGGGTGGCGGCACGTACAAACAGGTCGTTTTCATATACCAGTACGATGGTGCCGCCGTCAAATTTCGGCTCCACGCAGTATTCCACATCGACATCTTTGGGCAGTTTGCACAGCTTTTTCACCTGTTCGTCAAAATCGTTGAGGTCTTCGGCGTCGTAAGAGTTGTCGAGCGACAGCATGGGTGTCAGGTGGGCGACCTGGACAAAACTTTCCGTGAGGTCCTTGCCGACGCGCAGGGTGGGAGAATCGGGCGTGATAAATTCCGGAAATGCCTCTTCGATGGCTTCCAGTTGCTTGTACAACTGGTCGTATTCAAAATCGCTCAATACGGGGTCGTTCTGCACGTAGTACCGCCATTCGTGGTAGCGGATTACACGGCGCAGGTCTTCGGCGCGTTGTCCGGCGTTTTCTCCAAACAGGTCGGCCTGCGGCGTGTACAGCATTTTTTTGGATAAATCGAAGAGGTCGCGTTGTTCGGCAGCGGAATACATCAGAATAATGAGGAATGATAAATGATGGATGATGAATAACGCCGCTTACATTTTCCGGAGCGCCACTTCCGCCACTTCCACGGCTTTGGCGAGGTTGTCGTGCGGAGTATCCATACAATTCAGGGCAATACTCAGCACGGAATGGCCTTTTTTCACTATGAGTGTGACCGTGTTGGTACTCCAGAGGGCGCCTTCGCCGAGTTCGGGTACGTCTTCTTCATAGGTATTGCGGCGGTCGCGTTTGAGCATATCGAACTGCATGCGGGCGTGTTCTTCGGTGCCGTAGCTGAACACCTGGACAATCAGTCGGTTCTGGGATTCGAGGAAGCCGGAGCCGGTTTCTTTTTCATTGGCACTTTCCCGTTCTTTCCAATCGGGTTTGTTCCAGGTGCGCAGGCAAAAAGCCTGGTCGGGCAGGGTGCGGGTATTGAGCACGTCGCGTTGGGGCTCCACTCCGAATAGTTCCACAATTTCCGAATCGTTCACCAGTTCGCAACCGTAGTTTTTCCAGTTGGCCGACCGGTAACTTGCCCAACTGATCGAGTCTTTGGCCGCTTTGGCTGCTTCTTCGGCGGCCTGTTTCCGGGTTTGCTGGTCGCAGGAGCACAACAACAGGGGTATAACCAATGCGAAGGCGGCAAAACGTATCATGGCAACCGTCATTTGAATAGGTATAACTTTGGTTAAAGGTCTTGAATCGGGTCGGTTTTTTGGAAAAACGGCGGCCTTTTTTTCAAAAAGCGGGCAAAGATAACACAGCGCACCTTTGCTTTTCACCTTAATTGAAGTAGCCGGAAACCCAAAAAAGAAGCCTGGTTCGGGGCTATGTGGCTGCGTATCCGAATTTCTTTCTGCTCTCTGACAGACAGGGCGGAGAAAAATTCGCACATTTGCCCGGTCACAGGTGCTGAATTTTTACACATCCTGAATCAGAAATTTTTCAACCTAACTCAAACGAACAATTATGGCTGATACGCCTACACCTCAAGTTAAAGGCAAGTTTCCTTCCAGCATCCCGTATATTATCGGGAACGAAGCCGCCGAACGTTTCAATTATTATGGCATGACTGCCATCCTGACGACGTTCCTGATCGTGCAGTTTTACAACCCGGCGAAAGACCCCGCCCTGACTCAGTTTGCAGAAGCCAAAGCCAATGCCACCAACCACGATTTTAAGGCAATGGTCTATCTCCTGCCGATGTTCGGAGGTATGATAGCCGACTGGTTTTGGGGCAAATACAAAACTATTCTGCGCCTTTCCCTGGTATATGCACTCGGCAGTACGCTGGTGGCGCTGTCGGTCAACAACGAAGTTTTGTTCACATCGGCCCTGATGCTGATCGCCATGGGAGCAGGTGGCATCAAACCCTGTGTGTCGGCCAATGTCGGCGACCAGTTCGATGAATCCAATTCACAAATGATCTCCAAGGCATTCGATGCATTTTATGCTTCCATCAACGCCGGATCGGTGTTGTCGATCCTGCTCATTCCGTACCTCAACAAGCACTACGGCCCGATGGTCGCCTTCGGTGTGCCCGCCATTGCGATGCTGGTTGCCACCCTGTTCTTTTGGGCAGGGCGAAACAAATACCGGCGCATCGCGCCTCCGGCCTTCGACAAAAACCGGCTGATCATTTTCCTCACTGCATTTGTTTCGCTGTTTATCAGCTATGTGTATTTTGATAAAATCCTGCACCTGGGCACCGGCCCTGTGTTGGGTGTGTGGGCCCTGGCTGTTATCGCACTGGCTTTTGTGTTTAAAAAACAATGGTTTGCCAAGCCGGGTAATTTCGTGGGTATCAACCTGTACGCCCTGATCAACGGCGGCTTTTCCGCTGCCGCAAAAGAATATGGCGAGGAAAAAATAGAGGGCATTCGCTCGGTATGGCGCGTGTTGTCGGTATTTGCGTTCATACCCGTTTTTTGGGCGCTTTGGGACCAAAGTCAGTCCGAATGGGTCGTTCAGGCCACCAAAATGGACTTAAACTGGCTCGGCATCGAGTGGCAGGCAGAGCAGATTTCGTTTGTCAATGCGGCATTCATCCTGCTTTTTATTCCCTTGTTCTCGTTCGGGATTTTCCCTGCCTTGAACAAGATGGGCCTCAAGGTAACGCCGCTTCGCAAAATCGGGACCGGCCTCATACTTACCGCGTTGTCGTTCGTTATCGTTGCGATCGTTCAGGGTTGGATTGATGCGGGTGCGCGCCCCAATATCAGCTGGCAGATCCTCGCATTTGTGGTACTTACCGCCGGCGAGGTGCTTATTTCCATCACAGGCCTCGAATACGCCTATACGCAGTCGCCTCCGTCCATGAAGTCGACGATCATGGCCTGCTGGCTGATCACGGTGACGCTTGGCAACGTGCTGGTATCCGTTATCCAGACGAACATCAAAAACGAAGGTTTTTTCGCCAAGTTTCACGGCGCCGACTTTTTCTGGTTGTTCACGGGCATTTGTTTTGCCACCGCGTTGTTGTTCATGCTCATATCGCCAAGCATAAAAGAAAAATCCTATATCGTAAAGTGATTTTCCCGGCGTGATCCGGACGAGGCCGTCTCAAAAGGCGGCCTCGTTTTTTTTTGCCAAAAACCGCGTAATTGAAGTGCGGCTTTTGCATATTGCTTCCAACGCTTACCTTTGAAGCCCAACCCCTGCCGCCAACGCAGGCGTCCTTTGGAATGAAAATTTACAAACAACACGGCTGAAACATGAACTTAAAACTACTCCGCCTCTTTTTATTCGCTTTTGTACTGCCCTTGTCGCAAAATGCAACCGCCCAGTGCGAATACACCCTGCAGATGTTCGACTCATTCGGCGACGGGTGGAACGGAGGCTCGCTCACCATCACCAGCGGCGCATCGGTTTATAATTTTACCCTCAACAACTTTACCGACGATGGCACCGACAGCACGGTAACCTTCGTCGTCACCAACGGCGCTCCGTTTACGCTGTCCTGGACTTCCGGCATTTTTGACCCGGAAGTGGCTTTTTCCATACTCGATTATGATGGCAACCTGGTTTTTCAGGATGATTTTCCGACCCCGGGGGCTTTGTTTTCAGGAATTGGTTTTTGTCCGGACTGCCTGAAACCCGTCAATGTAAAAATTGAAAACATCTATGATACCCGCGCCAAATTGCGCTGGACGCCGGTAAGCCTCACACCATCGCTGGGCTGGTGGGTGATTTACGGCCCCAAAGGATTTGTTTTGAATTCAGGCGTCGGCGATTCCGTATACGTGACTGTTCCCAAAGTGACCCTTACCGGCCTTGCCAAAAAGACCGATTACGATTTTTACGTGATCGAACAATGTGACAGCACGGACGCCAGCACGGCCATCGGCCCTTTTTCCTTCCAAACCTACTGGTCGAACGACGTGGGTATTTCAGCCGTTTTGACGCCGGAAAGCGGTTGCGACCTGGGTGTGGAAACGGTAAAGATCGTGATGCAAAATTACGGCGCCAACCCGCAGTCGCTTGTGCCGTTCCGGTTCAGCGTCAACGGGTTCGACGCAGGAGTACCGCAGCCGCAGGACGGCTTTTATACCGGTGTTTTGGGCAAAGACAGCATGGAAGTGATTGAGTTTGAAACAACCTACGATTTTTCGGAGCCCGGAGAATACCTGATCGCTGTGTACACCCAGATGACCGGCGATGAAGACGTGCTGAACGACACTATTTTTTACCGCATCGTCAACCGCCTGATAACACCCTATTTCCAGGATTTTGAAACCTGGGAAGGCGGTTGGTACGTTGATACCGCCAGCACGGCGCCTTCCTGGGAATTCGGCGCCCCGGGCTCGGTGAACATCACTGCCGCAGCCAGCGGAAAAAACGCCTGGGTAACCAACCTCGACGGCAGCTACAACAACCTCGAATTCTCTTACCTGAATTCGCCCTGTTTTGATTTTACAGACCTTACGGAAGACCCCGTCATCGAGTTTGCCATCAATTATTTCACCGAACTGAACTTCGACGGCGGCTACCTCGAAGTGTCGGTTGACGACGGGCAGAACTGGGATAAGGTAGGCACCATGGGTGAAGGACTCAACTGGTACAACTTCTTCAACACTTTCATCGCCCTCGGCGATGTTTGGGCAGGCCAAAGCAACGGCTGGCAAAAAGCAAGGTTGCGACTGGCCGGCACTGCGGGTGAAAGCAGCGTAAAACTCCGCTTTGTTTTTGGCGCCGATAATTTTGTGACGTACGATGGTATGGCCGTTGACGACATCCAGATTTACGTGCCGCTGGACAACGACCTGGCCGGACTCAGCTCCACAACTTCGGGAGAAAACATCGAATGCGGCCTGGAGCAGGATAAAGTGACCTTCACTTTTACCAATTTCGGCACCCAGCCCCAGTCGTCGTTCCAGGTTGCTTACTCCGTAAACGACGGGCCTCCCGTGTTCGAAAACATCACGGCGACCGTTTTGCCCGACGAGAACTTCACCTATACCTTTACAACAACATTTGACAGCCGAAACGGCGATTTTAAGATCAAATGCTGGACAAGTTTCCCGGCCGAACAAGTCCCGGCAAATGACTCCACTTCCTACAGTGTCAATCATTTACCCAAACCCGTTCCATTCCTGGAAAATTTTGAATCGATAACTTTCCCGCAGGGATGGACCTTTACAGGCTTCCCGTTCATCACCAATTTCAACGGCAACGTCTCCTATGTACTGGAGTCGAATATGTGGGGTGGTAATCCCGGCATTAGCTACAACGTCCCGCGTTACGGCATGATCAGTGCCGACGACACCCTCAGTTTCGATTATCGGATAACCGAATTCGGCTCCGGCGGCACCGCGCCGACCGTGCTGTCGGGAGATACCAAAATCGAGGTTCAAGTCTCCACCGACTGCCAGACGTACACGACCATTTATTCCATCAACCTGGTTACACACGTCCCGTCGACCACCATGAAAAAGATAAAAATCGGACTCGGCGCCTACGCGGGCGACGCGATCAAAATCCGGTTTTTGGGAACCTGGACGGAGGGCGACTTTTATTTCGACCTGGATAACATCAACCTGCGGGCCTGTGCCGCCGATATGAACCTTACCCCAACCGTCGTGCCCTCCACCAACGGGCAAAACGGGCAGGCAACCGTCAATGTCGGGCTTGGCAACCCGCCTTACAAATACCTTTGGAGCACCGGCGCCACAACAAAAACGGTCACCGGATTGCCTGTCGGCCCGATCACGGTCACAGTGACCGATGCACTGGGTTGTACGGATGAACTGTTGATCAATATCGGCACCACCTCCGCTCATGAAATTGAAGGGATAACGGCCCTTTCGCTGCGACCCAACCCAACCTCGGGTACTGCGACGCTGAATGTCTCTTTTGATCGCGCGGTAGACATGCAGGTTGACATTGTAAATCTGCTCGGACAACGGATCTGGGAGGCCAATACTTCACACGTCACGGACTTCAGCGAAACGGTGGACCTCGGAAATTACCCCGACGGCCTTTACCTCGTTCGTTTCACCGTCGGCGGTCAGGTGTTGACAAAAAAATTAGTGAAGAGCAACAGATAGAGCGCCAGACGAGGGTGTCTCGTAAGTCATTGGCCATTGAAAATTGGGTATTGAAAATTAAACAATGTTCAATTTTCAATACCCAATTTTCAAGTACTTACGATACGCCCTCGTCTCTACGCAACCCTCCGTCTTTTTTATTCAGAACAACCGGAGTTGCTCGTCCTGAGGCAACAACTGGAACGAACGCCTGTGATAAGGCGTGATTCCATGCTGCCGGATCGCTTCGCGATGCACTTCCGTGGGGTATCCTTTGTTGAACAGCCAGCCGTATTGCGGATATTGTTCGTGCAGTTGAAGCATAAAATCGTCCCGGTGGGTTTTTGCCAACACGGATGCGGCCGCGATGGAGGCATATTTGCCGTCGCCTTTCACGATACACACATGCGGCACCGCCCCGTAGGCAACAAAGCGATTGCCGTCGACGAGGATAAATTCCGGTTTTTGCCGCAGGGCATCGAGCGCCCGGTGCATGGCGAGAAACGACGATTTCAGGATGTTGATCCGGTCTATTTCGGGGGCGTCCACCCGGGCCACTGCCCAGGCCAGGGCTTCTTTTTCAATTACTTTCCGGAGCAGGTCGCGGTGCCCTTCGCTGAGTTGTTTTGAATCGTTGAGCAAGGGGTGCTCAAACTGCCGGGGAAGGATGACTGCCGCTGCAAATACCGGCCCTGCCAGGCAGCCACGCCCCGCTTCGTCGCAGCCGGCTTCCGTAAAATCGGGTTGGTGAAAGGATAACAAGTTCATCGCAGGGTAAAAGTAATCCGGAACTGTCTTCAGAAAATAACGCTTGACAAAGTTTAGGCCTACTTTTGAGCCAAATTATTCTACGATGCAACCGGATAACAACCCGAACGACAACATTCAAATTCACGACCTCCATTTTACTTCCCTGCTTTCCGAAGCAGAGGTGCAAAAACGTGTGCAGGAACTCGGCGCCGTGCTGACCGAGCGTTACGCAGGCCAAAATCCATTGTTTATCAGCATATTAAGCGGCGCTTTTGTGTTTGCTTCGGATCTCATGAGGGCCTTTAAAGGCAACTGTGAAGTGGGCTTTGTAAAACTCGCTTCCTATGCCGGCACACGTTCTTCCGGCTCCATCCAAACAGTGATGGGTATTGAAAAAAACCTGCGCGGGCGTCATGTGATCGTTGTGGAGGATATCGTTGACACCGGGCGCACCCTGCATTTTTTCCTGAACCAACTTCAAATTCAGGAACCTGCCTCTATTTGTACGGTATCCATTCTGCGCAAACCTGAAGCCGCCGCATTCCCGGTCCAGATAGATTATGTCGGATTTGATATCGAAGACAAATTTGTGGTCGGTTACGGGCTTGATTACGAAGGTTTGGGGCGAAACCTGCCCGGAATATACCAATTGCAGGAAAATATAGCGTAAAAATACGCAGCAACAGGGGCAGTACAGATAAAACGAGCCGTACTTTTGCTTTCCCGGATCATACCGGCAAGTATTCCTATGGCTCGATCCAAACGTTCACAGGCCCTGATACAATTCGGTCTTTTTTGCGGCATTCTGTTGTTTATCAACATATTAGCCAATACTTTTTATTCACACCTCGATCTGACGGAGGAAAAACGTTTTACCCTCACGCGCCCCACGCGGGATATGTTGAACGGCCTGAAAGACCGGATCTACATCCAGGTTTTGCTGGAGGGAGAATTCCCGGCCGGCTTCAAACGGCTGCAAACGGCTACCCGCGAAATGCTCGACGACTTCCGGGCGGAAAGTGGTTATATCGATTATCAGTTTGATGACCCGGGCCAGGGAAGTGTGGAAGAACTGAACGAACGCAGAAAAGCCCTGGCCGAACAAGGGATCATGCCCGTCAACCTGCGGGTGGAGGAGCAAGGGCAAAGCACCCGGAAAATCATATACCCCGTAGCGGTAGTGCATTTTGGCAGCCGCCGGATTCCCGTCAAATTGCTCGAAAATGAATCGTCGACCCTGGACCCCGAAATTGTGATCAACAATTCGGTGACCCTGCTGGAGTACAAATTCGCCAACGCCATTAAAAAAATACTCACGCCGGAAAGGCCCATCATCCTGTTTACCAAAGGGCACGGAGAACTGGAAGAACTGCAAACGGCCGACCTGGAAAGCAGTTTGAACCAGTTTTACGATACCGACCGCATCGCGCTTGATTCGGTGGTGCAGCTGAAAGCGGCCGATTGTGCCCTGCTCGTTGTGGCCCGCCCACGTACGGGTTTTTCAGAGCAGGATAAATTCAAGATCGACCAGTATGTGATGAACGGCGGCCGTGTTTTGTGGCTCATCGACCGCCTCAATGCCGGTCTTGACAGCCTGCGCGGCAACCCGCCGCGGTTTATTCCCACGGACTATCCGCTGAATATCGAAGATATTTTATTCAAATACGGCGTACGTATCCGGCCCGACCTCGTGGTCGACCTGGAATGCAGCAAAATCAAACTGGTGGTCGGCCAGATGGGCAATCAACCCCAGTTCGAATTGTTTCCCTGGTTCTACCACCCTGCGGTATTACCTTCCGGAAAACACCCGGTGGTCAAAAACCTCGACCGCGTGGGCTCCGTTTCTGCTCTTCCATCGACACCATCCGCACCCGGACGCCGGTGAAAAAAACGACCCTGCTCAGCAGCAGCCGGTACAGCCGCCTGCAATTTAGTCCGGCCGACCTCAATTTTGAACTGTTGAAATACCAACCCGATCCGGCCAAGTTTAATGAGGGCTCACAGGCGGTCGGCGTATTGCTCGAAGGCAGTTTTCCTTCCAATTTTGAAAACCGCGTTTCGCAGGAAATGCTGGCGGGTTTGAATCAATTGGGAATGGCGTACAAATCCGTGAGCGAACCTACCCGAATGATCGTGATCAGCGATGGCGATGTGGCTGCCAACCTCGTCACCAACCCGGAAAAGAAAGAATGGCTGCCTCTGGGATTCAACCGTTTTGAAGGCAGCACTTATGCCAATAAAGATTTGATGCTCAATGCTATAGAGTATCTCATTGACCCAAATGGCGTCATCGAAGCCCGCTCGAAAGAAGTAAAACTCCGCCTGCTTGATCCGGTAAAAGCGAAAAACGAAAAAACGCTCTGGCAGGTAACCAACATCGCCGTGCCGCTGGTATTGCTGGGTGCTTTCGGATTGTTTTTCAACTGGAGGCGGAAAAGAAAATATGCCGCTTAACGTAGCTTATGATAAAACGTATCGTAAAAATGACGTTCCGGGAAGAGGCCGTAGAAACCTTTTTAAAAGACGTTTTTGAGCCCAGCAAAGGCCGCATCAGGGCCTTTCCCGGCTGCCAGCATATGGAATTATTGCAATACAGCAGCCAAAGGAATGTTTTATTTACCCTCAGTTTTTGGGACGACGAAGCTGCCCTGGACACCTACCGGCATTCCGAACTTTTCCGGACAACCTGGGAAAAAACCAAAGCTTTGTTTGCCGAAAAACCGGAAGCCTGGTCGGTCGAAGTGATCGACGCGATGCCTGTTTGATTATGAAAAACCTCGTTTACATCTGTCTGCCCGTTTTACTGCCCGTTTTAGCCGGCTTCGGCTTGTTGGCAACTCCATCCGGGGCGCCCCATTCGCCGCCTGCCGGAAACACGGAAAGTATCCACACCTGCACCGGCGCCCAATCTCCCGTCTGGGGATTTTTCGCCCACAAACGTATCAACCGGCTGGCCGTGCTCACCCTGCCTCCGGAAATGATGGTTTTTTTTAAAACCCATATCGACTGGATCAGCGACCACGCCGTAGACCCTGATATGCGGCGTTATTCCACTAAAAACGAAGCTCCCCGGCATTATATCGACCTCGATCAGTATGGAAGCCTTCCATTTGACAGTCTTCCACGTTTGAGGACAGACGCCGCCATAAAATACTCGGAATTATTCGGAATTACCGCAACGGGGGATACCGTCGGCTTTTTTGGCCCCGGCTATCAATGGGAGGACGGCCCGGCGGGTGATTCCGTAAAACTGGCATACCGCCGTTTTTTTACACAACAAATCCTGCCTTTGTACAGCAATCCGGAAGCAAGCCTGAATATCGATTCGCTGCTTTCGTTTTTCAGGGATAACCACTTGATACATGCAGGAAAATCTTCCTTCGTTTCCGGTTTTTACCGCGATTATCTCTCCGAACACGGCATCCTGCCCTGGCACCTCCAGAAAATGCAGCGCGACCTGACGGAGGCATTTCGCCGGCGCGACGCCAAACGAATTCTCCGGCTTTGCGCCGACATGGGTCACTATATCGGCGACGCTCACGTACCCTTGCACACCACCAGTAATTACAACGGCCAAAAAACGGCACAACACGGCATACACGGTTTTTGGGAAAGCCGTATCCCCGAACTTTTTGCGGACGAAAGTTATGACTACTTCGTGGGCAAACCCGAATACATCGCCAACACCACCGATTTTTTCTGGAAAGCCGTTTTTGACAGTAACAGCATGGTAGACAGCGTGTTGGAGATGGAGCGCGCCCTGCACCGGAGTTTCCCTTCCGACCGCCAGATGTGCCCGGATATGCGCGGCGGCAAACCCGTGCTCGCGCCCTGCCGCGACTACTCAGCCGCCTACCAGGACGCATTGCAAGGTATGATCGAACGCCGGATGCGGGCAGCGATTCTGGCAGTGAGTTGCGCCTGGTACACCGCCTGGGTGGATGCGGGACAGCCCGATTTGTCGGCCCTGAATCTCGCTCCCGCCACCGAAGAGGAGGCCAAAGAAGAAGCGGAATGGAAAAAAATGTACGGACAGGGCAAAATTCTGGGCAGGCCGGAGGAGCATTAACCCCAACCGGGTTTTTAAGGTTACCGGCACCATTCCGGCTTCACATTAAAATTGCGTTAAACGATCGTGTTTTTTTAAAACCATAGGGGAATATCCGGTAACTTTCGAGTAAGTTTTTCACAAATTCCCGTTGTCGTTAGTCATGAAAAATGTCGTTTTTTCTATTTTGTTGTGTCTGCCGCTTTGTGGTGCCGCCCAAAATATCGCCGAGGAATCCGAATTGCAAAAAAGCACGTTTAATGCTTCCGAGCCAATTCCGGTGAAAGGCCTGGCGGCCAATTACTCCTGGGCCGACAGCGTTTCGTACTGCGTAGTGCCGACCGGCGCGAATAATAACATGCGTTTTGTGCTGCGCAACCTGACAACCGGTGTGGAATACTGGTTTGAGGACTTCGATCTTGTAAGAAACCGGGCTCAGGTTCTTGGGGTTTGGAAAACTATTCCCGGAACCTGGAATACGTTTCAGGGAAAAATTGCCGGACCGGGAGCAATCGAAGTCTTTTCGTTCGACATCCGGCAACTGGACAACTGGCCAATCTGGAACCGCAACACAAAAGACGGTATGCCCCGAAAGATCAGGATTCATCTGACGCCCGGTAAATATGAGTTCGGATGGACCTCTGCATTGTCTAATTATTTCATTCGAGATGGGTCGCCGGCCGGGTTTGAGAAACAGGAGCCGGGCGTGTTGCCGGTTCAGTTTGAGATATTGGAATAAACTTCCATTTCATCCGGTTACACCCACGTAAATCCTTCATTTTTAATGGGTAACGACCGAGGCCGTTGGCCTGCAGCCGCCAGGGCATTACAGAGTGCCGGAGAAACGGTGGCAACGCCAACTTCTCCCACGCCGCCCGGTTTTGCCTCACTTTTTACAGTGTGTATCTCTATTTCCGGCACGTCGCTGTAACGCGCCAGCTCGAAATTGTTAAACCCGTCCTGCACAACGCGGCTGTTTTCAACGGTGATTTCATTTTTCAGTACCTGCCCCAGTCCGAAAACGGTGCCGCCTTCCATCTGGTTTTTCAACCCGTCGGGATTGATGACCAAGCCGCAGTCGATCCTTGCCACGATTTTTACCAGCCTGAATTTTTTCGGCGCCAGCAGTTCGATCTCGATGGCGTGTGCGGCGTACGAATCGCAAAAAAACATATGCCCGGCGATGCCCAGAAAGTGATTTTTTTTGCGTTTCTGATTCCACCCGATTTTTTCCGCCGCCAGTTTCAGCACCCCGGCCAGGCGTTCCGGTTCCACTGTTTTTTCCCAATAAGCGGTAAAGGGTGCCCGCCCCTCAAGCAGGCTCAACCGGTATTGCAGGGGATCTTTTTTTAATTTTCGCGCCACTTCGTCGATAAAACATTCCACGGCAAATACGTTTTGAACGGGCTCCACGCCGCGCAGCCAACCCCGGTGCAGGTTAAAATCAACCGGCGAATAAGTCGTTTTGACATTCGGAACGGCGTACCAGAAATCTTTGTGCGCGCCGCCCAGGTTTTCCGAAACGTCTTTGATGTCCGTCCCGTCGGTCATCCAGGAGATCGGAGTGCTGAGTACGTGGTGCTCCCAGCTTTGCAGGGCGCCCTGGTCGTCCCACTTTGCCTGCATGCGGTGGTAGTTGGCGGGTCGGTAGTTGTCATTCCGGATGTCGTCCGTGCGATCCCAGATCACTTTTACGGGTTTGTCGGTTTGTTGCGCAATTTTAACTGCTTCCAGGGCAAAGTCGCACATGAGCCTCCGCCCGAAAGCGCCGCCCATGAGTGCCAGGTTGACTTTTATGTTGTTTCGCTCCAGGCTGCACTCTTTTGCAATGGTATCCACCGTCCAGTCCGGCAATTGCAAACCGCCCCATAATTCGCATTGGCCGTCTTTGACCTGAGCAATAAAATTGAGCGGCTCCATCATGGCGTGCGCGAGAAAAGGCGCTGCGTATTCGGCGGTGAGTGTACGGGATTTTGTCGCGGTAACGACGCCCGTATCTCCGATGGTGTGTACTGTATTTTGCGGGAGTTCGGCGGCCCTGGCAGCAAAGATTTTGAATAATTGTTCAGTATTTTCTTTGTTTCGGTCGCCTTCGTTCCATTTGATTTTCAGCAACTTGCGCGCTTTTAGAGCCGCCCAGGTATTGGTCGCCAGCACGGCCACGCCCGCTCGCATGTGCATGGGTTTTCCGGTACCCGCGTACGTCACCACTTTTACCACTCCCGGCACGGTAAGGGCTTCTTTGTCGTCAACGCTGATCACCGAGCCGCCCAGCACGGGGCAGCGTTCCACAACGGCATAAAACATACCGGGTATCACCAGGTCCATACCGTATTTCGCCCGCCCGGTGAGCATATCTTTCAGGTTCTTTTTCCGCTGTTCTTTGCCGACAATCCTGAAATCCCTGATATTTTTCAGTTTTACTTCGGTCGGCACGGGAATACCGGCGGCATCGCAGGCCAGTTCGCCGTAAGAAAGCGTTTGGCCCGTGACAGCGTTTATGACCATGCCATTTTCGGCTTTACAAATCCCCGGGTCCACACCCCATTTTTTAGCGGCCGCGGCCACCAGCATCGCTTTCGCCACCGCTCCGGCCTTGCGCAATTCCTCCCAGGAGCCGGTCACACTTTGACTCCCGCCGGTATCGTGCGCGTCTTTGGATAAAGACCCGAAAGGAGCGATTTCTTCTTTTACTTTCTGAAAATCGACTTCCAGTTCTTCTGCCACGATCATCGGCAGAGAAGTGTTCACTCCCTGCCCCATTTCCTGTTTGCCGACAAAAATCGTGACCTGACCCGCTTTGTCGATGCGGATAAACGCATTGGGTTGGAAGTGGTCGCATGGCACCGGTCCGGCGGCCCTGGAAAAGCCGGGCAGGGTAAAGCCCAGCACCAATCCGCCGCTACCCAGCGTGGTTATTTTGATAAAACGGCGGCGATCTATGGCGATTTTTTTCATTTTCAAGCGGGTGCCCGGCGGCTTTGGCCGGTGCTTTATAATGTGTTAATTATCAAGCAAATATTACCTGATTTTAAGCAGGAAGGGTCGTCTTCAAATGCATTATTTATTGGCAGACTCCTCTACGGCCATCTGTACCGCCTTCCGAATGCGGTGATAGGTGCCGCAGCGGCACAATACGGCGCTCATGGCATTCGTGATTTGTTCTTCCGTGGGCTGTTTATATTTGTTCAACAGTCCGGCGAGCGTCATCATTTGCCCTGCCTGGCAATAACCGCATTGCGGCACACCCACACTTTCCCAGGCTTTCTGAACCGGGTGTGTCCCATCTTCCGAAAGGCCTTCTACGGTGGTAATTTTTACATTCTGTGCATTTTGTACCTGCCAGACGCAGGAACGCACAGCTTGTCCGTCGGCCAGCACCGTACATGCTCCGCAGGAAGCGACGCCGCAGCCGAATTTGGTGCCGGTCATTTGCAGCAGATCCCGCAAAACCCAAAGCAGGGGCATGTCGGGTTCTGCATCTACCGTGTGTTGAATTCCGTTGATCGTGAGGGTGTAAGCAGGCATGAGAAAATGTTTTGTAGGCAAATTTACAAGAATTATTTTGTGGCAGGAATTCATCTCCCCGAAAGCGGTTGTTTTAACTGTTGCATACAAATTCAACTTCAACACAGCGGCGCAAAGAGGCCAGGCGACACAAAACATCCGTACAATCGCCGGCAATTTCCTACTTTTCCCCCCGAATCCCGGTAAGTGACCGAACAAACTGTCCTGCCAAAACTACCACACACCATGAAGATAAAATTCTGCGGCGCTGCCCGCGAAGTCACCGGCTCAGCCCACCTGATCACCCTCGACGACGGATTCAGCATATTGCTCGACTGCGGCCTTTACCAGGGTGGCGACGACGACGGCCAGGCGGGCGACGGCAAGTCAATGACCGGTTTTAACGAAAAATGGCTGTTTCAGCCCGCGGAGGTTGATTGTTTAGTGCTCAGCCATGCACATATCGACCATTCGGGGCGAATTCCCAAATTGGTGTCCAATGGCTTCCAGGGAAAAATTTACAGCACGCATGCCACACGCGACCTGTGCGCCATCATGTTGCTCGATAGCGCCAAAATACAGGAAGGCGACGCCGCTTACCACAACAAGAAGAAGGGATTTAACGAACCCGAACGCGCGCCCTTGTACACCATTGAAGACGTGGGCCATGCCATGCGGCTGTTTGCCAGTTATAATTATGAACAATGGTTTCACATCCATCCGGACGTACGCGTCATGTACCGCGATGCCGGCCATATCCTCGGCAGTGCCAGCGTAACCCTGGAAATCATTGAAAACGGCAAAACAACCCGCTTTGGCTTCACGGGCGACATCGGCCGCCCGCACCGGCCCATTCTCGGCGACCCGCTCCCGATGCCGGAACTCGATTACCTGATCTGCGAAAGCACCTACGGCGACCGCGACCACGAATCTGCGCCGAACGAACTCGACCGGTTCGTCGAGATCGTACACCACACCTGTGTGGAGAAAAAAGGCAAACTGATCATACCTGCCTTTTCCGTCGGGCGGACGCAGGAGATCGTGTATATGCTTGACCAGTTAAAAAACGCCGGGCGGCTGCCCAAAGTGTCCGTGTTTGTGGATAGCCCGCTTGCAGTAAACGCGACACAGGTATTTGTAAACCACCCGGAGTGTTTTGACGAAGACGTGCACCGCTACATGTTAGAAGATGAAAACCCATTCGGGTTCAACGATTTATACTACATCCGCGACAGCGAGGGTTCCATCAAACTCAATACGGTTGAAAAACCGTGCATCATCATTTCTGCTTCCGGGATGATGAATGCGGGGCGCATCCGGCATCACCTGCTGCACAATATTGAAAACAAACGCAATACTTTTCTCATCGTCGGATATTGCGCGCCCAATACACCCGGCGGCCAATTGCGGGAGGGCGCCAAAAGCCTCTACATCATGGGGCACAACAAACAGGTGCTGGCCGATATCGAGATCATGGATTCGTTCTCCGCGCACGGCGACCGCGGGGAGATGCTGGATTTTTTGAAAAATCAGAAGGAATCATGCCGCAAGATCTGGCTCGTACACGGCACCCTCGACCGCCAGGAAAAATGGCGCGATTACCTGCTGGCGAATGGATTTAAGGATGTGGGTATTCCGGAACTGGGGGAGGAAGAACAACTTTGATTTACCCCGCCTCTTTTTCCAATTCATCCAGCCGCACTTTGTAAATGTATTGGGGTGTACGAGCGTACATATTCCGGTACAGTGTAAACGCGCGTAAATGGTGGGTGGTGGGGTGATCGGCTACTTTGCGCAGTTCAAAATGTACGGCGGCTTCTTCCCGTTCGGTGCGGGCCAACGCGAGCAACTGTTGCAGCTGGCGCAGGGCTTCCGGGCGGTTGCCTTCGGCCATAATAACCTGGGCGCGCAGGATATTGGCGCCGAAGGTCAGGTCGGCATTGCCAAGTGCCAGGGCTATGTCACGCCCTTCTTCGAGCACCTGCCGGGCATTGGCTAATTCGTTGGCGAATACGTGCACCAGCCCTTTTTCCACCAATGAATATCCGAGTACTAATTTGTTGCCCATCTCGCGGGCATATTCGATGGCTTCGTTGTAATATGCCACCGAGCGGTGGTTGTCGCCTTTGTAGAACCAGGTATCCCCCAGGGTGTTGAGCGCCTTGGCGATGCCTTTTTTGTAGTTCAACTCGCGGGAAAGGTTGAGGTTTTTTTCCAAATACTCGATGGCGCGGTCAAATTCGCCGATCACCGACAACAGGTCGCCAATCAGGCCGCAGGCAATGGCGGTGCCTTGTTTGTCGCCCAATTCCTGGCAAAGGACCAAGTCACGCTCGAAATTCTGCATAGCCTTGGTGTAATCGCCTTTTTTCTCCCAAACGGAGCCGATGGAGCCGATGCAAATGGTCATGAAAAGTTTGTTGCCCAGTTCTTCCGAAAGTGCAAGGCCTTTTTCAAGACAAAGCAGCGCCGAATCAAGCGCCCCTTTTTCCAAATAAATGATACCCAGGTTGGTATACAGCGTGGTCAAACCTTGTTTGTCGGCAGCGCGTTCGGCAATATCGAGTTGTTCTTCCAGCCAGCGAATACCTTCGTCATAGTGGCCCTGGTTCATAAAAATGAGCCCGAGGTTGGCGACGATAGCGGCGTTTTCGGGGTCGCGTTGTACGGAGCGATTGATCTCTATGGCCTTGGCAAACCAGCTTTTTGCCGCATCGTAACTACCCTGCCGGAAGAAAATGTGCCGAGATTGCCATAGGTTTTGGCAATTCCGACCTGGTCGTTGGCCAGTTCGAAGCAGGTGACGGCCACGTCGAGGTGTTTTTTGGCTTCGGCGTAATTGCCGCGCAACATCAGTAACTGGCCGAGCCGGCGGTTGCTGCGCCCGATGAGGTACCAGTCGTTCAGAATTTTGGCGTGATCAAGCGCAGAGCGGTAGTCCTGCTCGGCTTCTTCCCACTGACCGACCAATTCGTGCACGGCCCCCTTTCTCAGCAGCAATTTGATGATCTTTTTGCTCTTCTTCGAACCTTCTTTAATACTTTCGATGAGTTTTTCGTAGTATTTCAGCGCCTGGCGGTTCAGGTAGTTGCGTTGTGAAAAGCGGGCCGCTTTTTCCAGGAATTTATTGGTCTTTTGAGCATCTTCCGATTGTTCGTAATGAAATGCCAGGTCTACAAAACGTTCTTCGGAGCCGGGATATAATTGTTCTATGGCTTCTGCGATGAGGTGGTGCAACTCGCGCAGGCGGGTGCGCAATTGCATATCATAGGCCGCCTCGCGCAGCAGCGAATGGCGGAAAATGTAGCGCAACTCGTTCATTGCGTGCCAGATTTGCCACTTTTCGGCCGTTTGTATCTGTTCTTTCAACACCAGTTCGAGGTCGCCGTTTTTACGGGCAAACTCTTCCTGCCGGGCCATCACGGCCGATAAAACCGGGAGTTCAAACTCCCGCCCGATCACGGCCGCGGCTTTCACCGTTTCCTTCACTAATCCGCTCAGCCGGTCGATACGCGCCATCATGATCTGTTTCACCGAATCGGACATCTGAATATCCTCATTCTGCTGAAGTTGCAACACGCCGTTGGTTTGTTTCAGCAGGTTCGCTTCGCGAAAATAATCGGCCATTTGTTCTACATAAAATGGGTTGCCCTGGGTCATCCGCTGGATCAGTTCCAGCAAATCGGAGTGCAACACCCCGCCCATACGGGCCTCTGCAAACGACTTCAGATCGTCCGGCGAAAGAAAATTCAAATCCACTTCGACCGAGGGTATTTGCATTTCATCCAGCAGATTGTGCCGGAATACATAGGATTTGGAGCCGTCGTCTTCATACCGGCTCGTCACTAAGAACAGCAAGGGGAACCCTGCGCCCGGCGGATGAACTGCATGAGAAATTCGCGGCTCATGTCGTCGTACCAGTGTGCGTCTTCCAGTTCGATCACAGCCGGTTGCAGCAGCGATTCGGCCACAAAAAGGTTGGCCATAGCCGACAACGCGTTCTGGTAGCGGCCGCGTGCATCGAGTTGGTCCCACAAGGAACCGGTGGTGGATACCAACCATCGCGGCCAGAACGCTTTGCGTCCGGCGATTTCACGGCGCACGGCGTCGCTTCCCGGGTGCCGGTTTCCGTCAAAGTTCGTCGCTGAATTCGAGGAAATTATTTTCAAACGGCTCCGGGTTGCGGTCGGCGCTGTTTTCCGGACTTTGTTCGAAATAATATTTGAGAAAATAAATAAACGGGTTGAAGCGGTTTGCGCAAAATCTGGTCGCTCTGGCAGGTAAACCAGCTTACCGCCATCGTTTCGCGCAGGCTGCGCCGGAATTCATAACTCAGGCGGCTTTTCCCGATACCTGCTTCACCAAACACAAAAGTGACACCAAAAACTGGTTTTCACGCAGCGGCATCGAAAAATCCGAAAGCGATTTCAATTCCGTCTTCCGGCCAAAATAATCGCCCGAATAACTGGTGCGGCCGCCCAGATTGCGCCCGCTCAGCACATATGTCGGGATACTTTGTTCAAACCCCTTAAAATGGCCTTCTCCTTTAAAAATAAACTTGAAATTGCGGTTGCGCTGCACATTTTCATCCGCAATCACTTCGCCCCATTGTGCCTTGATCATGAGGCGGGCGCCCGGGTTGACACGCGCGCCCACTGCCGCGTATTGGCAACGTTCCGTGCTGCCGATCACACCTGTAAATGCCGTACCCGAAGTGATGCCGATGCGATAACGCGCACCGGTGATGTTTTCCTAAGTGTTGCAGGTCGTCCTGAACGGCGGTGATAAATTCCAGGGCACGATCCACGTTATTTTCAAACGAAACCGGCGCGCCAAAAATGCAAAATATGACGCCGCCCTTGTCGCCAAAGTCAATCTCCTTGAAGTATCCGCCAAAATTTTCACACTGTTCGAGCACCACTGTGGCAAAGTGATCGAGCGCCTCATGGGTATCGACGTCGGTAAAAGACAAAAACACACTCACCACGTTGCGGAATTCGCCGATACCGGGATTGGTGAACACCTCTTTCGGCAAAAAATCCGACATTACAATGGGGTCGGGTTTGGGCAATTTGGGGGCGGAATTTGTGCCGGGAGCCGATTCATCGAGGTTGATGCCTTCCAGTTTCAGTTTAAAAAAACCATCGCCAATCGGCTCGCTGTCAATGATTTCCGGGCGAATAAACTTTAAAAAACGCTCGTCCGACACTACTTCAAGGCTGTTTGCGTGCACCTGCGCCTGCGAGCAGCCGTCGATGGGTGCGCCCGGAAATAATATCCTTGCGTTTTATTCCCACCTTCACTCCGCTACGCTTCCGAAATTCCGATCTTGGTCCCGATGTTATTAAACAAAATGGAATCTTCCGTTCCTGGTCGCTGATAAAACGCCGGGAGTGTGGATTGCGCCGTTTCCGCAACACGCAGGGCGATAGCCGCTGTTCGCGTTGGTAGGG
>JADJOD010000031.1 GCA_016713985.1 Lewinellaceae bacterium
GAGCGGGTATTCGGCCACCTGAAAGTGACCGGCGTGATGAACGGCGCCAAAAACGAACGCGCTGTCTTCACGCGGGTGGAACGCACCGGCAGCCCGGTTTTACACGCCGAAGGCTTCTACGACAGCGCCACGGGCGAGCGCAAGGCTTACCTGCACATCGGGCCGCAATTCGGCACCGTGTCCAAACAAAGCGTCAACGAAGCCGTGAAAGAATGCCGCTCCCGCGGCGATGCCGACTGGCTCGTCATCCTCGGGTTCAGTTTCGAAAGCGACATCGCCAACCAGAGCGTCACGCAGAAAGTGGGCAGCTTCGAGGTCACCAAAGTGCGCATGCACGACGACCTCCTGCAGGAAGGCCTCACGAAAAAAGACCGGAAAGCGGCGTCCTTTGTCACCATCGGCGAGCCCGACGTCATCGTCACGCCGTCCACCGTCGACCGTCCACCGTCTACCGTTCAGGTAGAAATTCAGGGTTGGATATTTACGACCCCATCCGCGACGAAGTCCGCGCCCGCTCGGTGCAGGACATCGCCTACTGGATGCTGGACGACGACTACGACGGCTCCAACTTCATCGTCCGCCAGGTGTTCTTCTGCGGCGGCGACAAGGACGAATTCGACAAATGGAAACGCGGCCTCTCCGACATGGCCAAACAACAAACCAAAACCCGCGCCGAACGCACCCTGCGCCTCGAACTCGACGACGAGGCCTGGGATAGACTCTATGGCCACGTCTCGCACCCGATACCTGCCACGCCGGGCCGGAAAGTGGCGGTGCGGGTGGTGAGTCAGTTTGGGGAGGAGAGTATGAAAGTGATAGGAATATGACCAACCTCCACCCCCTCAACGAAAAACAACGCGAAGCCGTCGTCAGTGAAGACAAACGACTGCTGGTGCTGGCCGGGGCGGGCTCCGGCAAAACCAGAACCTTGTTGCAAAAAATCATCTACCTGATCGAGGAAAAAGGGGTCAGTCCCTTGGACATCTTAGCCATTACGTTTACCAAAAACGCGGCCAATGAAATGCTCGACCGCCTGATTCTGGTGGCGGACAAGACGGGCGAATACGAGGCTGTTTTACACGATAAAAAGAAATCAAAAGCGGATAAAGAGGCAGCCAGGCACACGTTTATTCAGAAATACAAATGGATTCAGGGGCTGACGGTCCGCACGTTCCACAGTTTCGGGTACAATTTAATGCGGAGTTACGGCGTCCATGAATTTGATAACAGATTCAGGATTGTCGGGGAGGAAAAAAGTAATGAAGAGGATGAATATTCAAAATACATCGCCCCGGAAACGGCTTATGAAGTTTTTTATAAACTGCTCATTCAACGATGTGAAGACACCCGGTACCTGCTCGCCCTGAAAAGATATGTGCTTGATTATGTGGTGGATAAAATACACCTCAAGGAAGGTAAAATACAATACTTGCCCCGGGAAGGCAAGTTTTATACCACCTTGGACGGCACGAAGGTGCGCTCGAAATCGGAACAGTTTATCGCGGATTACTTTTACCGGCACAGCATTCCCTGCCAGTACGAGCCGCAGATACAGGTAAAAGATTTCCCGTTTCGCCCCGCCTTCTATATCCCGGCCGCCAACCTGTTCATCGAACACGTGAGCAACAAAAGTTATTCGATGCGCGACAAGGAGGAACAATTCCAGCAGGGAGGAGTGCTTTATGCAAAAACGTACGAACGAATGGCGGAAAATTCGGCCCTGTTTAATCTTGCATTAGACAATTTAGTCCGGGGGCGTTTGCCGTCCAATTATAACACCTCGAAATCCATCACTTTTCAGGAGGCTTTTAAAGGGCACCTGGACCACGTGAAGGAATTTGTACGAATGGTCATGCGCATTACCGATCTGATCAAGGTAGAGAGTCTGGATCCGGAGCAGGTTTTGTTGAATGCCCGAAAAGACCAGCACGAGCGCGTCCGGAATTTTTATGAACTGGCCATTCCTGTCTTTCTGGATTACGGAAAATACTGCGTCGACAAATCCTATCTGGATTTTAACGACCTCATTTCCCGAACGGTTTCCCTGCTTAAAAACCAGGAAGATATTGCACATAAGGTTCGGGCCCGATACCCGTATGTGCTGGTCGACGAATTCCAGGACGTCAACAATCTCCAGGTCGATTTGATCAAACTCCTGCTGACCGACGATACACAACTTTTTTGTGTGGGTGATGACTGGCAAAGTATCTATGGTTTCCGGGGCTCCAATGTGGATTATATCATTGAGTTTGAGAAGCATTTCCCACCTGCCACCATCATCAAACTCAACCTGAATTACCGCAGTACACAAAACATCGTAGGCGCCAGCAACGAGGTCATCAAAAACAACCGGTATAAAATTGAAAAAGACATCCTGGCTTCCAAAAACTCGGAGCACAAGATCGTAGTATATGCCGGGATCGATGAGGAGGAAAACGTGGCGTATTGTATGCAGAAGGTCCGGGAGTGCCTCGAAGAAGGTATTCCGGCCGAAGAAATCCTGTTTCTGTACCGGCGCAGCAAGATGTTTCACCCCTTTTTTGAAGGATTAAAAAAAGAAGGATGGAGTATCCCGTACAAAACGATACACGCAGCCAAAGGCTTAGAAGCCAAAATTGTGTTTATCATCGGCCTGACCGACGGCTTCGGCGGCTTTCCGGATATCTGGCTGGAAGACCGGATTTTCCAGGTAGTGAAAAAAGCCAACCTCGATCTGTTGCTGGAAGAGGAGCGGCGTTTGTTTTACGTCGCCATCACGCGGGCCAAGGACAAACTGTTCTTAGTCACGGAAAAAGGCCGGGAGTCCAGTTTTTTAAAGGAAATACCGGAGCGATATACCGTTCGAACGGGTATACCTGTACCATCTGTGGTGGAAGAAGTCAGGCTGTGTCCGACGTGTTACAGTCAGTTGGAAAAGATGTTTTCGTATTGTCCGTATTGTGGGGCGAAAAGTGGGGTGAGGTAGGGTGAAGATACCGGTCCAGATTGGGTTCTCCGTCAATTTTGGTCATACATAATCGATCTACGTAGATAATTACAATAAATTATTCATAATCAATTATTTACCGGGTTTTGCCAAATGTAAAGTTTCTGATCAGTGCTTTTTTCACGCCACCAAACCCAACCGTTCCTTCGCCTTTGCCAGCATCATCGGCCGCACGTCCCGTGATTGTCGCACTTCTTCGTAGGGCAAGTGGATCACAATATAACGCATGCCGTCTTCTTCATCGATCCAGTCATCTTCCTCTCCGCCTTCACGGGTGCAAATGAAAACAATGCCGACATTTTGAAGGCTGGAGAACTGATCTTCAATGTATTTTGTGTCTACTTTGTCAAGAATATCGTGGTCAACCTTTTCTTCTGGTGAATTTTTCAAATTTAAGAAGGCACGCCCGCCTGATTTGGGGGCGGGGGTCCCGCGGGGGGGCGGGCCGTTTCGGGCGGGGGGGGTTTTGTTCCGCTTGCTGGGTGGGCCTCTAAATTGTAAATCATATATTACGTTATTCCTGATTAGAAATTTAACGGCATAACTTTTACAACATTCATCTTCTGGCTTTCGATGAAATGGTTCTGCTGTGCACAGGTAGCCCCCTTTGCTCCGTGCGCCGGTCGTCAGTGTTTTGGGTGGGTTGGGGTTCTTTGTTTCAACTGTGGCCGCTGTGTTTGGTTGCGGTTTTCCGTATTCGGTTTCGGCGAAATTCTGGATCATGATAAGCGGCCTGCTTCGGCCTCTTGCGTTTTCTATTTTCTGGTTACTTTCAGGCAAAAGTATATGAGTATGCTATAATATGGAAATTATTTTCTATTTTATATACAATCCCGAAGCGTTTTATCCATAAAATGGATTAATATAATAAAAGAGAAAGGCCGGTCAGAAGATATCAGGTTTTAAAATTCAATTTCCATCCATCAATGACCAACCTCCACCCCCTCAACGAAAAACAATGCGAAGCCGTCGTCAGTGAAGACAAACAACTGCTCCCCTAAAAAATGTATGAATTACGTTGTTTATCCAAACGTTTACGTCCCAGACCCAAACGTTTACGTTCCCGACCCAAAACTTTACGTCCCGGACCTAAACGTTTACGTTGGGTGACGTAAAATTTTACGTCCCGGACCTAAAGTTTTACGTTCCGGACCTAAACGTTTGGGCCCGGAACCTAAAAATATCTCAAAAGGACGTAATCGTATGGGTGAAGCGGACAAACAGAACTCAATTCCACCCAATGGATCGTTTTTTTCAAAAACCCTGTAAATCCTGTAAATCCTGTCGGAACTTTGCCTTGTGAACCGGCCCCTGTGGACCAGTCGACCTGATCATCCGTTCAAAATGAAAACACCGCATCCAACGCACCATGACGATTCCGCAAGAAAAACCCAATAAAAACAGCCGCAACGTGGCCGTCAGCATTTTTTCATTTTTATCGCCCTGTCCGCCTTATCGGCCTTTTATCCGTCACAACATCCGGAAGGAGGCGATTTTGGCACCGGCAATATCGCTTTTATGCTTTCCGCTTCCGGACTGGTGTTGCTGATGACGCCGGGACTCTCGTTTTTTTACGGCGGCATGGTCAACTCCAGGAGCATCATTTCCACCATGCTGCAAAGTTTTGTCGCGCTGGGCATCGTAAGCCTGCTCTGGTACGTGGTGGGTTTCAGCCTCGCTTTCGGCGACGATGTCGGCGGCATCATCGGCAACCCGGCCACCTTCCTTTTTTTCGACAAGGTGGGTTTGGCGGCGCACAACCGGATGGGCACGGCGCTTCCCTTCGTGTTGTTTGCTTCCTTTCAACTGAAATTTGCCATCATCACCCCGGCCCTCATCACCGGCTCTTTTGCCGAACGGGTGCGTTTTTGGGGTTATGTCATTTTTGTTTGTTTGTTTTCCCTGCTGATTTATTGCCCGCTCGCGCACATGACCTGGCACCCCGACGGTTTGTTGTTCAAAATGGGGGTGCTGGACTTTGCCGGTGGCACGGTGGTACACATTTCGGCGGGTTTTGCCGCATTGGCCGGAGCCATTTTTCTCGGGCGCCGACAGTCGCACCTGACGCAAAAAACGCACACGGCTGTGAATGTGCCCTACGTGGTGCTGGGCACCGGCTTGTTGTGGTTCGGCTGGTTCGGTTTTAATGCCGGCAGCGCCCTGGAGTCGAACAGCTTAGCCGTGCTCGCCTTTATCAATACCAACCTTGCGTCGGCGTCGGCCATGCTGGCCTGGATGTTGTTCGACCTGGTACGCGGCAAAAAAGCATCGGCGGTGGGCGCCTGTGTGGCGGCGGTGGTGGGCTTAGTGGCGATCACACCGGCGGCGGGTTTTGTCAGTTTCGGCAGTAGTTTATTTATTGGTGTGGTGGCCGCCATCGTGTGCAACCTCGCCGTCCACTGGAAAACAAAATCCGACCTGGACGATACGCTCGACGTATTCCCCTGCCACGGCGTGGGCGGCATCGTGGGTATGTTGCTGACGGCGGTTTTTGCCAAACAAGGCGGCCTCATTACCGGGCAAACAACCCTGTTTTTTCACCACTTGCTGGCCCTGCTGTTGGTCAGCGCCTTCACTTTTTTCGGCTCCCTGCTGCTTTATCACTTCGTGGCCTTGTTTACGCCGCTGCGCGTCACGGCGGAAGAGGAAGCCATGGGGCTGGATATTTCACAACACGAGGAATCGGTGTTTTTGCAGGGGAAAAATTTTGTACGCTGAGGGAAGTGCGGATTGCCGGGGTGGATTTGTGGTGTTGTGTTTGGAATGGCGGGTGACGGCGCTCCCCTCACCCATTCACTTCCCAACTTTTACCCCTTGAATCGTATCCGCAACAAAACGCACCTTTTCTTCCAGGCCAGCGTAGTCGCCCTGCTCCAGGAGGTCCGGGGTGATGAGTTTGGAGCCCATACCGACACAGGTTGCGCCGGCCCGGAACCACCCGCGCAAATTATCTTCATCGGGAGACACGCCGCCCGAGATCATGGCCCGGGTCCAGGGGCAAGGGCCGTGATGCGCTTTCAAAAAAGCCGGGCCCAGCACTTCGCCGGGGGCAATTTTTACGATTTCGACGCCCAGTTCTTCGGCGCGACCAATTTCCGAAGAGGTGGCCACACCGGGAATAACCGCGATTTTGCGGCGATTGCAGGTCAGAATTACGTCCTCCCGCAGCAGCGGAGTAACGATAAAACCGGCGCCCAGTTGCAGGTACAAAGCCGCCGTGCCGGCATCCTGGATGGAGCCCGCACCCAGAATGAGGTCCGGGAATTCGATACGAACCCGCCGGGCCAGCGCGGCGAACACCTCATGGGCAAAATCGCCCCGGTTGGTAAATTCCACAACCCGCGCCCCGCCCCGGTAACATGCTGCCGTAATCTGAAAGGCCTTTTCGGGGTCCGGGTGATAAAACAGGGGCACCAAACCGGTGTCCGCCATAACCCGGTATACCTGAAGACGAGTAACTGAAGCCATAATAACAGGTTGTTTGTTGTGTAAAAACGCGATCACGTAAAGGCAAAGGTGGGCAAAATACCGGATTCAGCGGCTGACCCTGCCCCCCGTGTTCCCGGCCATCAACGAACGCACTTCATCTTCGGCCGACAGGTTAAAATCACCTTTGATATAATGTTTTAAAGCCGCCGCTGCCGCCGCAAACTCAATCGTTTCCTGCGGATCGACCGGCGCCTTTTGTAACCCAAAAATCAATCCGGCCATAAAGCGTCGCCGCTGCCGATGCGGTCGAGCATATCCGGCAGGTCGTACGTGCGGGATTCATATACGTTTTGACCGTCAAAAAGGATGCCGCGATAGGTATTGTGCGAGGCCGAAAGCCCTTGCCGGTTCGACATGGCGATGTGGCTCAACCCGGGGAAAACGCGACGCGACGTTTTTTAAAAGTGCGGCGTCGTTTTTTTCCCGTATACCGAAATAAAGATCGAATGAACTCGCGTCGCCGAGTACAACATCAGCAAAATCAATGAGTTGTGGCATAACCTGGGCGGGTGTTTTGCCGTATTGCCAAAGTTTGTCGCGGTAATTCAGGTCGCAGGAAATACGAATGCCCAGTTCGGACGCAATGGCCAGGGCTTCCTGTGTTGCGGCGGCGGCGGTCTGCGACAGGGCGGGTGTGATGCCCGACCAATGCAGCCACGAAGCATTGGCCAAGACCCGGCGCCAGTCAATCATACCCGGCGCAAGGGTGGCCATACCCGAACCCTGCCGGTCGTACAATACCTTGCTGCCGCGCAAGCCCGCACCCGTTTCGAGGAAATAAATACCCAGCCGTTCGCCGCCGCGGACGCAGTGCCGGGTGTCCACGCCGTAGCGGGCGACAGCGCCAAGGGCCGCCCGGCCCGGTTCATGACCGGGCGCACGGGTCACGTAGGCCGCAGGAAGCCCCCATTGAGCCAGGTTTACCGCAACATTGGCCTCCGAACCGCCGTAAGTCGCGTCGAAAACGGGGGCCTGAATCAGCCGCAGGCCGTCGGGTGGACTGAGGCGGAGCATAATTTCGCCGAAACAAACAATTTGCATCTCTGAGGAACTCGGGTAGTGGTTTGTTGTAACAGGATGGGAAAACGGAGGAGCCCGGAAGAAGAACCCGCACTCCGGAAAACCGGGTTAAAGATATACCCGGCAGTCAATAAAGTTGTTGCACAAGATGAGGAAGCCCGGCGGAGTTGTCGCAAAAGGCTTCAAATCAACCAGGGTGGCGCATTTTCTGCCCTTGCAGCGGATGAAAAAATAAAATCGTTGACAAAACGCCCTCCGAATATTGGACTTTTACGGATTGGTTTTTAAAACGTGATTTTATGAAAAAACAACTGACGCTGCTTTGTGCCGGTTTGTTCGTGGCAACCGGCCTTTTGGCCCAAAAAGCGGCCTGGACCCCTCTTTTCGACGGCAAAACCCTCAAAGGCTGGAACCAGAAAAACGGCCAGGCCAGATTTTCCGTCGAAAACGGCCAGATCGTCGGCACAACAGTGGCCAACACCCCCAACTCGTTCCTGTGTACCAACGAGGAATACGGCGACTTTATCCTCGAACTGGAACTCAAAGTGGACGACAAAATGAACTCGGGCATACAGTTCCGGAGTTTGTCCAAACCCGAATACCAGGACGGGCGGGTACATGGTTACCAAATGGAAGTTGACCCTTCCCCCCGCGCCTGGTCGGGTGGCATTTATGACGAAGCGCGGCGCGACTGGCTCTATATTCCCAACATCAACCCGGCGGGAAAAAAGGCTTTCCGCAACGGCCAATGGAATAAATACCGCATCGAAGCCATCGGCAACACCATCCGAACCTGGATCAACGGCATCCCCGTCGCGCACTTGGTCGATGACCTGACCACAAAAGGTTTCATCGCCTTGCAGGTTCACGCCATCTATGCCGACATGACCCCGGGCATGAAGATCCGCTGGAAAAATATCCGGATTCAAACCACCAACCTGAAACCCGCCGCGCCCGACCGCACCCCCGTGATCAACCTGCTTCCCAACCACCTTTCGGAACAGGAAAAAGCCCTGGGTTTCAAACTGCTTTTTAACGGCACGGACTTCTCGGGCTGGCGGGGTGTACACTCGGACAGGATGCCCGAAAAACGATGGGCGGTCAAAGACGGCGCCATCAACGTCAGCACTTCCGACGGTTCGGAAACCGGCAATGACATCGTGACGACGGAAGAATACGGCGCATTCGAACTGGTTTTTGAATTCAAACTTTCGGAAGGCGCCAACTCCGGCATCAAGTATTTTGTCAACGAAAAATTTGACTCCGGCGGCAAATCGGGTATCGGTCTGGAATACCAGATCTTAGACGACGAACGCCATCCCGACGCCAAACAGGGCGCCGCAGGTAACCGTACCCTCGCGAGTTTGTACGACCTGATCCCTTCCGAAAAGCCGGAAAAACGCTTCCGGCGCCCTGTCGGCAACTGGAATCAGGGGCGTATCATTGCCTATCCGAATCACGTCATCCAATATTGGCTCAACGGTTTCAAGGTATTGGAATACGAACGTAAATCAAACATTTTCAAGGCATTGGTTGCCCGGAGCAAATATGAAAAGTTTGAGGGTTTTGGCCTGAACGATGCCGGACCGATCCTTTTGCAGGACCACGGCGACCAGGTCAGTTTTCGCAGCATCAAAATTCGCGTTCTGACCGAATCGCCGGACCCCTGTGAGCAGTGAGCGCCCGAACCGCCGTTTTATTAAAAAAAATCAACCATCGGAACCACCGTTTTCCACCTGCCCCATTCCGCCCACATAAACATGAGTAACACGATCGGAAATTACCGCTGGACCATCTGCGCACTCCTCTTTTTTGCAACCACCATCAACTACCTCGACCGCGCCATCATCAGTTTGGTGAAAGAATACCTCGACGTGGAATTCAACTGGACGAAGTCGGATTACGCCAACGTTACGGTTGCATTTCAGGCGTCTTATGCCCTGGCGATGGTTTTTGTCGGGCGGGTCATCGACTGGCTCGGCACCAAAAAGGGCTACGCGATTTCGCTTGCTTCGTGGAGTATTGCGGCGATGGCGCATTTTTTTGTCGGCGGGAATGTGGGTTTTTACCTCGCCCGCATCGGGTTGGGGGTCACGGAATCCGGCAATTTTCCGGCGGCTATCAAAACGGTTTCCGAGTGGTTTCCTAAAAAAGAACGCGCCTTCGCGACGGGTATTCTCAACGCAGGCACCAATGTCGGCGCCATCATCGCGCCGCTCATCGTGCCGTTTATCGCGCTGGCTTACGGCTGGCGAATCACCTTTTTGGTCATCGGCGCCTCGGGGTTGGTCTGGCTGATCTTCTGGTTTTGGCTCTACGATACCCCCAAACGGCAGAAACGGCTCGGCAGCGCAGAATTTGCGCATATTCACAGTGATACCGACGAACAACAAGTTCCCGACGATGCCCCTGCCGAAAAAACGCCCTGGGTCAAACTCCTGCGCATCAGGCATACCTGGGCATACGCGGCGGGCAAGTTTCTGACCGACGGTATCTGGTGGTTTTACCTGTTCTGGCTGCCCGATTTTTTAAAAGAGCAGTATCAATTGAGCAAAACGGAACTCGCCCTGCCCGTTGCAGCGGCGTACCTGCTGGCTACGGCAGGTAGTGTTTTCGGCGGCTGGTTGCCCATGTATTTGATCAAAAAAGGCTGGCCCGTTTTCCGGGCGCGCAAAACGTCGATGTTGATTTATGCTTTTTGCGTGCTGCCCGTTGTATTCGCGCAGGCGGCGGGTTCGGTCAATATGTGGCTCGCCATACTCATCATCGGTTTTGCGGCGGCGGCGCACCAGGCCTGGAGCGCCAATATCTACACCACCGTTAGCGATGCCTTGCCCAAAAGGGTGGTAGCCTCGGTGATCGGATTCGGCGGCATGACCGGTACGTTTGGCGCCGTGATCATAGCCAAGGTTGCGGGCTGGTTGTTCGACTATTTCAAAGGCCTCGGCCACATCGAAACGGGTTATTATATCATGTTCATTATCAGCGGTCTGGCTTACCTGACGGCCTGGGGGGTGATGCACCTCCTCGTGCCCCGGATGCAAAAGGTCAGTATTTAAAACAAACAACATCGGACGATGATAAAAATGCACCAAACCATGCGCTGGTACGGCCCGAACGACCCGGTCAGTCTGCGCGATATCCGGCAGGCGGGATGCGAGGGGGTCGTCACCGCCCTGCACCAGTTTGCCTATGGCGAAGTGTGGACGAAGCCGGAAATTGAAAAAAGGAAAAACCTCATTGAAGCCGCCGGCATGACCTGGACGGTGATCGAAAGTCTGCCCGTACATGAAGACATCAAAAAACAAACGGGCCATTGGCGGCAGTACATCGAAAACTACAAAACCAGCCTGCGCAACGTCGCCGACTGCGGTTTAAAAGTGGTGACCTACAATTTTATGCCGGTGCTCGACTGGCTGCGGACGGATATCAGTTACGAAATGCCCGACGGCAGTCGCGCCCTGCGTTTTGAAAAATCGGCGTTTGTCGCCTTCGATTTGTTTTTGCTGAAACGCCCCGGCGCGGAAAAAGACCATTCCGATGCGGATATCGCCGCCGCGCGGGTGAGGTTTGCCGCGATGAAAGAGGCCGAAAAAAAGGACTTGTACCACAACCTGCTCCTGGGTCTGCCGGGCTGCGACGAAGCATTCACCCCGCAGCAGGTGCTCGATGCATTGGGAGGATACCAACACATCGACGGCAAACGGCTAAAGCAACATCTGTTCGATTTTTTGCAGGAAGTGGTACCTGTCGCCGAAACGTGTGGTTTAAAAATGGCGATACATCCCGACGACCCGCCGTACCCGGTGCTGGGTTTGCCCCGAATCGTCAGCACCGAACAGGATTTGGCCGATTTATTGGCAGCCGTGCCTTCGCCGGCTAACGGTTTGTGTTTTTGCACCGGTTCGCTGGGGGCCCGGGCAGACAACAAACTCCCGGAAATGATCCGGCGTTTCGGCGATCGTATCCATTTTTTGCACTTGCGAAATACCCGGCGCGACCCGGCGGGCAATTTCTTCGAAGCCGGCCATCTCGACGGAGACACCGACATGGCTGCGGCGATGTTTGAAATCGTACGATGTATGCAGCGCACCGGCGTTTCCCTGCCGATGCGGCCCGATCACGGGCACCAGATGTTGGACGATTTGAAAAAAACAACCTACCCCGGCTACTCAGCCATCGGCCGCCTGCGGGGACTGGCAGAATTGCGGGGACTGGAGGTGGGAATTCACCACGGAAAGAATTATGAATGATGAGTTATGAATGATGAATGATGAGTTATTATGAATGATGAGTTATGAATGATGAATGATGAATGATGAGTGATGAATGAATGATGAATGATGAATGATGAATGATGAATGATGAATGATGAATGATGAATCATGAATGATGAATCATGAATGATGAATAAATGAAGTAATTCATTGATATTCAGTTCATTGAATCAATATTCATCATTCATAACTCATCATTCATCATTCATGATTCATCATTCATCATTCATAACTCATCATTCATCATTCATCTCTCATCATTCATCATTCATAACTCATCATTCAATCAACCCTCTTCCTTCTTTCACGATCTTTTCTTCTTTCAGCAATTTTTTCATCAGGCGGTCGAGAATGCCGTTGATAAAGTCTTTGCTTTTATCCGTGGAGTAGACTTTTGAAATTTCCACGAACTCGTTGAGGGTCACTTTGGTGGGAATGGTTGGGAAGTGCAGCAGTTCGCAAAGTGCCATTTTCAGCATGATCATGTCGAGCACGGCCACGCGGTCGGCGTCCCAGTTTTTGAGCGTCGGTTCGATGTGTTCGAACAAGGCGTGGTCTTCCTGGCAGGTTTTGCGGAGCAATTGTTCGCCGAATTCGCGCACGGTTTCGTCCGAAGGTTCGAATTCCTTGTAAAAAGAACCTTCCAGCGGCATCGCTTTGATGGTTTTTTTCACGGCGCCCACTACCAGCGATTCGTCGTCCTGCCAGTTGTTGTAACGGTCTTCCGAGAGTTCCACAAAAATGTCGTGGTTGACTAAGAAGCGGTAGAGTTCAAGCAGGATTTTAGTGTGGTCTTCCTGTGTGGGTTCTGCCAGAGCCTGGTAGGCTGCGTGTTCGGGGGTATCGCAAAAAGCCTGGTACATGACGCGGATATGGTCGTCATCGAGGCCTTCATTGGCCTTGTTTTTGGCGACAATATTCAGGAATTCCTTGTGATTGGCAAGGCTTTGTGTACAGGGGTTGCTGTATAGCCGGGGGGTAAAAACTTTATCTTCGTCGGAAGGAAGATGTTTGGCAGCGCGGTTGATCGCGTCTTTTTCGGCGTATTGGGCGACTTTTAGCAGTAGGTACAGGTGGAAAATGTATAACTCGTAGGTTTTCCAAATACCGTCGTTGTATTCTTTCACCAGGTCGGGGAAAGCAAGTTGCTCGTCGCGATTGAGCATGTACAACAATTGCATTACCTTGATTCGAACGCTGCGACGACTAAGCATGAGATTTCAAAGGACTTTTGTATCAATAAAACGATGGCGCAAAGAAACGAAATTCTTCCGCGAAAGGCTGCATGATTTTAAAAAATGGTTGAACAGAAAATGATCGACCCTTATTGTTTCACAAATTTGGCGCTTGCCCGCCCGTATGCCGTAAACAGGGTGCAATAATACAGACCCGCTTCCAAGTGCTGCATTTCGACAAAACAATTGCCTTCCTCCCGGCTGCCGAACGTTTTTTCCAGCACCGTTTTGCCCGTGCAGTCGCTGATGATGATCCGGCTTGCCGAGGGTGTTTTTGCCTTCCAGGAGATATAAGCGGCGTTTTTGACCGGGTTGGGAAACACATTCAGGTAACTGATCTCGTCGGGGCGGTTGTAGGTCGGCACCCCGTGTGGCGCCGTTTTGGACACCAGGATATCATCCACCTGAAGCATAAAATTATTCCGCGAGTCGTGTAAAAAAGCGACGTAAATGGTTTTGCCGGAATAAGCGGCAAGGCTCACCGCATGGGGTTCGAAGGTGCCGTGGAAAAACGGTGGGCCTTCCGAATAATCGACAAAGAAATAACTCGTATCGGTAAACCCGTTGGCGTGAATATATCCGTTGGAAAACACATAATCGTCCACATCGAGCGAGCCGGTGGGCTGGGAATCCTCCACCATTTCAGCGGCGGTGAAGAGGGTATCCGTGAAGGGATGATCGGTGGGGTCGTTGGTCGTGGTGGAAACCAGCACCTGGTACCCGTCGAGGTAGCCGGGGCCGTAATAGGAAAGGGAACGCCAGCATAACCAGTAGGAACTGTCGGGTATTAGCACCGGACTGGTAATCAGCCAGTTGGCATTCCGGACACCCGGATCAACCAGGTAAGAACAACTGGTAAAGGCGTCGTTGTCGGAGCTTTCTTCGCCAAAATCTCCTTCCTGCCACCAACCGAAAGGCGTGAAGCCGGGGCTGACACAAATACCCGCCAGGTGGTCTTCATCGTAGTTCACCCATTCGAGGTCGTTGCCGGTTGGGAAAGGCAACATGTCGTCGGTGGGATCCGTTTCAAAAGTTTGGTTGATCAGGGTATCCAGCATAACAACCGGCTGTGCCTGAAGGCATAATGCCGTGGCAAAAAAAACCGACGTAAATAATGTTTTCATAACTGTAGATTGTGTTTAAACCAGTTGTCGAGTTCTGCCGCCAAAATCTCCCGGCGAACGGGTACTACCCCGGCAAACTCACAAACCTGTCCGCCTGCGAGGTTGGACAGGGTAGCGATCAGATCCAGGTCAAGCCCGGCAGCCAGCCCCAAAGCGGCAATACTGATGACCGTATCACCGGCTCCGCTCACATCCGCCACGTTGCGCGCCACGGTTGGAAAAAGCCCGCTGAAACCCGTATCGCCGTCCAAATATAACCCTTTTTCGGATAAAGTGATCATGGTCAGGTGATTTTGGAGGGTTTTTCGAAGAAAAGCGGACGCTTGTTGCAGGGATTCCGGCTCCGCGTACACCGGGAACGGGGCGCTGTCTCGAATTTCCTTGAGGTTGGGTTTAAACAGGTCCACGCCCCGGTAGGCAAAAAAATTGGCCTTTTTCGGGTCTACGGCGGTGAGTATTCCGCGTTTTTTCGATGCTTCAATTACCCGCCGGATCACTTCCGGGGTCAGCACACCTTTATTATAGTCCTGCAAAATGACCACCCGGATATCTTTTTCGTCTAAGAGAGTCTGCACTTTTTGCAAAAAAAGGCGGGTTTCCGGCTCCGTCAGGTCGTGGGTATCTTCCCGGTCGATACGCAGCATTTGCTGGTTGTTGCCCAACACCCGTGTTTTTACGGTGGTCACCCGGCCGGGCATGGCGACAATACCTTCTGCGGTGATCTGAAACGCGGGCAGCAGGCGCCGGAAAGCGTCGCCGTCGTCGTCCTGCCCCACCACGCTGCACAAAACCGGTATACCGCCCAGTGCGCTCACGTTCAGGGCGACGTTTGCAGCGCCCCCCAGGCGGTCTTCCGTATCCTGGTGCAATACCACCGGTACCGGCGCTTCGGGTGAAATACGGCTCACCGTACCCGTCAGGTACCGGTCGAGCATGACATCACCTACGATTAAAACCGGCTGTCCTTCAAGCCTTTGCAGTATTTCCTGTGGTGTCATTGGTCTGATTCTGATTTCCTGTCTCTTGTTTTTTTCTCCAGTAGCGCAACAATCCCGCTACCGACATAAAAGCCGGATTGGCGGCTTCGTAACGCCGCAAACCCGCTTCATCCACACCGTTCGCCGCCAGTTCGGTCGCTACAAATTTTTCAAAAAGAGGAACAACTTCTTCCGGAGCCGATTTTTTTTCGGCAAACGGTTTCATCCAGTTGGCCCAGGCAAGCAGGCGTTTTTCCAAAACCTGCAAGTGTTCGTCCTTGTTCGTTATTTTTCCAAAATGTGTGAGGTACAGGGTTGATACCGGCAACCGGCGCATCAGCGCAATGGAATCCTGCCAGTCTTCGACGTTGATATCGGGCGGCGGGCAGGGCGGCGCCACGGGCCCGCCTTCGATTTTTACGCCCGCCACATCGCCGGTAAACCGCACGGCCTCCGCGCCGTCGGACACTTCCCAGGCAATATGGTGCACCGCGTGACCCGGCGTATACCAGGCCGTGAACCGCAAACCGCAGGTTTCGATACACTCGCCGTGGCCGGGAGCGTACAGCCGGGAATCTTCGACCGGGTGCATGGGCCCCACAGGCTGTCCATGTGTTCCTTATAGATCATCCGGGCGGAATTGTACAGTTTTTCAGGCGCCGCCAGGTGGGGCAAACCTTTCGGATGTACATAAATACGGGCGCCTTTCTCCGCAAATGCCCAGGCCGCGCCGGCATGGTCAAAATGGATGTGCGACAAAAAAACGTGTTGAAAATCAGCGATTTGCAAGCCCTTCTCTGCCAGCGCCGCTTCCAGATGTGGAAGTGTGGAGGCCGGCCCCGTTTCTACGAGGGCGAGTCCTTCCGGACCCTCGATCACAAAGGCGGCGATGGCGTGTTCGATATCTAAAAACCCAAGGTCGAGGATATGAATTTTCATGGGGTAAAAGTATGGCGTGGTGTCCGCATTTACCGCACAAAAAAGCCTCCACAGCACGCTGCGGAGGCCCAAAAATTACAAAACAAAACAAACTATGGGAAAAAAATCTTGATTCGGGATCGTGAAAGCAAATGTAATAACATCAAATTGTTTGCCACAATTTTCATTTTTGCTTTTTTGCAAAACCGGCTTATTCTTTCAAGGCTTCGCGGGAAATGACCAATTTTTGTATTTCCGAAGTTCCTTCCCCGATGGTGCACAACTTGGAATCGCGGTAGAATTTTTCCACCGGAAAATCTTTGGTATAGCCGTATCCGCCGTGTACCTGCACGGCATCGGTGCTTACTTCCACCGAAATTTCGGAAGCGTAGTATTTGGCCATAGCGGCTTGTTTGGTGCATTTTTGGCCGGCATCTTTGAGGAATCCCGCCTGCCGGGTAAGTAGTTCAGCGGCTTCAATTTTGGTCGCCATATCGGCAAGTTTAAAACTGATCCCCTGAAAATTGGCGATGGGCTGGCCAAACTGCTGGCGTTCCTTGGCGTATTTGACCGAAGCTTCGTAGGCACCTTTGGCGATCCCCAGGGCCAGCGATGCGATGGAAATCCGCCCGCCGTCGAGGATTTTCATGGACTGGATAAACCCTTCGCCTACCGCTCCCAGAATCTGGCTTTCGGGAATCCGGCACTGGTCAAAAATGATCTCTGCGGTTTCGCTGGCGCGCATGCCGAGTTTGTTCTCCTTTTTTCCGGCGAGAAAACCGGGTGTGCCGCGCTCTATAACAAATGCCGTCATGCCCCGGCTGTCTAACAGGTCGCCCGTGCGGGCGATGACCACGGCGACGTGGCCGCTTTTGCCGTGTGTGATCCAGAGTTTGTTGCCGTTGAGCACCCAGTGGTCGCCGTCGCGGGTAGCGGTGCATTGCATACGCATCGCATCGGAGCCGGTATTCGGTTCGGTGAGTCCCCAGGCGCCGATCCATTCGCCGGTGGCTAATTTCGGCAGGTAGCGGCGTTTTTGTTCTTCGTTGCCAAAAGAAAGTATATGATTGGTACACAGCGAATTATGCGCTGCCACACTCAGACCGATAGAGCCGCAAACCTTGGCAATTTCTTCGATGATCGTGATGTATTCCTGGTAGCCGAGGCCGGCTCCGTGGTATTCTTCCGGCACCAGCACGCCCAGAAAACCGTGTTTGCCCATCTGATGGAACAAATCCATCGGAAAATGCTGGCTTTCATCCCATTCCATGACGTGGGGGCGGATATACGTTTCGGCAAAGTCACGGGCACTTTGGCGGATCAACTGGAGGTTATTTGCGAGTTCGGCGGATTGTCCCATACGTTTGATTTTAATTGCAGTCGGGGCGGCGTTTTTTTGATACCTGTGTGGTGCAGGCGCCTGCCCGGGGGCAAAATTGAAGTTCAAAGGTACGGCGAAAGTTCAGGAACGAAACGACAATTTCTGCAAATGGGCTACTCCAGGACGAAACGGTGATACTGTTCCAGTTGGGTGCCCCAGTTGTCGACCGCCCAAAGCCGGAACTCAATCACATCGCCCGGCTCGAATTGCCCCGGCCCCGGCACGTTCAGGTTATGAATCGCTACTTCGGCGTCCAGGGTCACGGTATTGCTCCGGATGCCTTCGTCGCCCTGCAAAATGCCGCCGAAAGAATTATTGACGGTGTAGGAAAACTCCCATTCGGTAATAAACTGGTCTTCCGCGTCGGGATCGGTGGTGCTCATGCCGATCAAAAATTCGAGTGCGTCGCCGGGGGTCTGGGTGCCCGAATGGTCGTCGTCGAACCAGCGCACGTCGAACCGGTCGAGGCTCAGGGGATAAGGGTCGCGTTCGCAGCCGGTGGCGAGCAAAAGAGTGGACAGCAGGAAAAAAAAGATGGCCTTATTCATACGTTTGATTTTAGGGCAAACGTAGGGGTGAAAACCGGTTCAAGGCAAGGGCTGCGGTTGGGTTTAGGACGGGTTTAACCTTTGGGAAGGTATTAACAGGAGAAACAGGTGAATTTTAACACGAATTTAAAATGTTGTAAATCAATACTTATACTTCCCTTTCCAATCCTCCCGCAACTTCGCCCGCACCCGTTCTTCGGAGGGGTTTTCACCCGGTTCGTACAACACCTTGCCGTCGATGTCCTGTGGCAGATTGTCCTGTTGCACAAAATTGCCCGCAAAATCATGCGCATACCGGTAACCGGAGCCGTAATTGAGTTCCTTCATCAGTTTGGTCGGCGCGTTGCGCAGGTGCAGTGGCACGGGCAGACTGCCGGTTTGTTTGACCAAACTCATGGCGTTTTCGATGGCCATGTAAGCCGAATTGCTTTTGGGCGAAGTGGCGAGATAAACCGCACATTGTGAAAGAATTATGCGCGCTTCGGGCATGCCGATCATACGAATGGCGTCCATGGTGGTAGTGGCCAGCAGCAGCGCATTCGGGTTGGCTAATCCCACGTCTTCGGCAGCGAGAATGACCATACGCCGGGCGATAAATTCGATGTCTTCTCCCCCGTCGAGCATACGCGCCAGCCAGTACACCGCAGCATTGGGATCGCTGCCGCGTATACTTTTGATAAAAGCCGAAATGACGTCGTAGTGCTGCTCGCCGGTTTTGTCGTACAAGGCGGCGTTTTGCTGGATGAGTTCGCGCACGAGGTCGTTGGTGACCCGGAATTCCTCGCCGGGTTCGCGGTAGTTCGCGATGAGTTCGAGCGCATTCAGCAAACGCCGGGCGTCGCCGCCGGAATAAAGCAGCAGGGCGTCGTATTCCTGCATTTTAATGTCCAAATCCTTCAACATCGCGTCTTCACGCAAAGCCCGGTCGACAAGGCCGATCAGTTCATCTTTCGTAAGATGTTGAAGCACATACACCTGGCAGCGCGACAGCAAAGCAGGAATGACCTCGAACGACGGATTTTCGGTGGTGGCACCGATGAGCGTCACGATGCCTCTTTCCACGGCGCCGAGCAAGGCATCCTGCTGGCTTTTGGAAAAACGGTGGATTTCGTCGATAAACAGGATGGCGCCTTTTTGCTGAAACAGGTTCTGTTTGTCTGCACTTTCGATGGCCTCACGAATGTCTTTCACCCCTGAATTGATGGCCGACAACTGGAAAAAGGGTTTGTTCAGGAGTTTTGCGATGAGTTGCGCGAGGGTCGTTTTGCCCACTCCGGGCGGCCCCCAGAGGATAAAAGAAGGTATTTTGCCCCGTTCGATGGCTTGCCGCAACACCGCATTTTCACCCACGAGGTGCTCCTGGCCGACAAATTCGGCGAGGCTTTGGGGGCGCATACGTTCGGCGAGCGGCGTCATGAGTGAGAAGAGCAGTAGCGCGAACTTTAGTTCGCCTTTGCCGGATTTTGTGTGAGCGGTGTGAGCGGTGTGAGAATTAAATGAAGACAATTCTTGGGGTTCCGGTAATTTTGTGTGCAAAAATACACAAATTGTGACCGGATCAAGGAATCGACACTGGAAGGATAGCAAAACGGATGAAACGGATCGGGCGGATTGGAACGGGTTTTTGAACCCGATGAAGCATTACAAATCGACTCATATCCGTTTTTCCATCCTGTTTATTCAATAAATCACAACTTGAGCGAATTAACTTGTTTGCTTTAATTGCCTTAAAATGAATTTTTACAAAAAATTATTACACTCTCACGCCCTGCTCGCCTCGGCTTCTCCGCCTGTTCTCCCAAAATCGGCAACCCGCCCGCCGCCCGGCTTCAATGCCAAGATTCAGATGCCAAGGCCGTCGCCATCGCCGACGAGGTCATGCAGGCATGGGCGGGCGAAAAGCCTGGGACGACACCCGTTGCATCGCCTGGAATTTTTTCGGAAACCGCACGCTCCTGTGGGATAAACAATCCGGCATGTGCCGCATCGAGTGGCAAAAAAAGCCGTTGAAAGTGATCGTCAACCTGAACGACGGCGGGGGCAAGGTATTACTCGACGGGGTGGAACAAACCCATCCCGACAGTCTTTCCAAATACCTCGAAATCGGCAAAAAGTATGGATCAACGACGCCTATTGGCTCCTGATGCCCTTCAAACTCAAAGATTCCGGCGTCACGTTGAAATACCTGGGAGAAGGCAAAACGGACAAAGGGGAAGCGGATTTGCTGCAACTTACATTTCAGAATGTTGGTGTGACGCCCGATAACAAATACCACGTATGGGTCGACAAAAAGACCCGTTTGGTAACACAATGGGCTTTTTTTCCAAAATTTGCGGACGAAAAACCGCAGTTCATCAATGCCTGGGCCGACTATACACGATACGGAAAAATCCTGCTTTCGGGCAGCCGGGGTACCGAACGTTCGACGTTAAACCCGATCAAGGTGATGGAGGAAGCCCCGGCGGGGTCGTTTGAAAAATGGTAATTTATTAATTTTTACTGACTTACGAGAATGACTCGTTTAAAATACAACCCAAATATGAAGGCCAAAATCGCCCTCTCCACATTACTTGTCATGCTTCTTTTCCCCTTCTGCAAAACTGCAAAAATCACCGACGCCCCCAAACCGCCGGAAAACTACAATCCTTCGGAAGAACCGCCACTCGTCAGCACCATCGCCATCCCGGTCAACATTTGCATGGCCGACATCCTGACCAGCCTCAATGGCCGGCTCGCCGGAAAAGCCCTGTTTGAGGACTATTCCTACACCGACAACGGCAACGACGGCCTCATGCTCACCATCTGGAAAAGCCAGGACCTTACCATGTTCCTCAGCGGCAACACCATCAAATACCGCCTCCCGCTCAAACTCTGGATGAAAAAAAACCTGCTCGTCACGGATGCCGAAGCGGATGCCGAACTCGCGCTGAACATGAAAACAACCTTCAGTATCAACGAAGACTGGTCGCTGAGCACCCAAACCGAGGTGGAATACCACGAGTGGCTTTCCAAACCCCGGCTCAAAACCGGCATCGGCGACATCAGTGTCGAAACACTCGCCAACCTCGCCCTCAACCGAAGCAAAAAAAATATCAGCCAGACCCTCGACCGTTTTGTAAGTCAGCAACTGACCCTGAAACCCTACTTGCAGGATGCCTGGACGGCCTGCAAAACCCATCCTGCTCGATTCCATGTACAGGATGTGGGTAAAAACCACCCCCACCAGCATCGGCATGACGCCGATCACGTCCAACTGGAATAATATCAGCGCCAAAATCGCCGTCGAATGCCTCAACGACGTCACCTTCGGCGAAAAACCCTGGTTTCGCGAAAACTCCACCCTGCCCAACCTGCGCCACATCAGCGAGGCGCCCGACGATTTCCAGGTGCGGGTAGCCACCGACGTGCCCTTCCCGGAAGCGGAGCGGCTGGCCAAAAATATGATGATCGGGCAGACCTTCGAGTCGGGAAAAAACAAGGTAAAAATAGAAGACATCCAACTCTGGGGCAACAACGACAAATTAGTGGTCAACGCCAGATTGTCGGGCTCCTTCAGCGGCAATATCTACTTTATCGGAAAACCGGAATACAACCCGACGAAAAACCAGATTGAAGTAAAAGACCTTGATTTTCATATCGATACACGCAGTTTCCTGATGCGTTCCGCCGCCTGGCTCTTCCAGGGCGCCATCAAAAACCAGATGAAAAAGGCCATGGTTTTTCCCATGGAAGACAACATCCGGCAACTAAAAACCTCCGTGCAGCAATCACTTGACCGCTATGAACTGCAACCCGGCGTGGTGCTCACCGGCACCGTGGACAGCGTGACGGTGGAAAGCACCAAAATCACCCCGACAAGCATCCGGGTCAATTTGTTTTCGAATGGGAAATTGAATGTGGATGTGAAGGGGTTGTGAGGGGCCGGATTTCAAGATTTTTGATAACCTTGCTATCTTTGTTCAAAATTCTACGATTATGAAAGTGTTGATTGAAGTTCAGGATGAGCAGGCCGGCTTTTTGATGGAATTGCTGAAAAACCTGCCTTTTATTACATACAAAACACTAACGCCCGCAAAAGCGCAATTCCTGGAAGAACTGCGCGAAGCCGTTGACAATGTGAAACTTGTCAAGCAGGGAAAACTCATGGCACGTCCGCTCAAAGAGGTGCTTGATGATTTATAGTGTTGTTTTTATCCCGCCCTTTGACCGGCAACTGAAACGTCTGTCGAAAAAATATCCTTCGCTGAAGAACGACCTCGCGGCGTTAGGTGAAGTTCTTGCCAATAACCCCACGCTCGGCACGTCACTCGGAAACAATTGTTTCAAAATTCGATTGGCAATCACCTCGAAAGGCAAAGGCAAAAGTGGAGGCGCCCGAGTGATTACATATTTCTACGTTTCAGAGCAAATGGTTTTTCTTCTGTCTATCTACGACAAGTCTGAGCAGACCGACATTTCAGACAAAGAACTTGCTGATTTATTGCAGTTTATAGAATAAGCGAAAAAAAACGCTCGTATCACCCCGACAAGCATCCGGGTCAATTTGTTTTCGAATGGGAAATTGAATGTGGATGTGAAGGGGTTGTGAGGCAAAACACCCTCGCGCGGCAGAAAACCCATTTCCCTTTTATCTTCACCCCCAAAAACATGCGTCGCAACCGCCCACTGCTTCCGCCTTCGTTCATCCGGCGGATAAACCCGCCACTGCTACTGCTACTGCCACTGCTACTCTCAACCTGCACACCTCCTCGCCGCACCATGCCGCTTTTCACCATCCCCTTCGAAAAAAACAACAACCAGACCCTCACTTACCACGAAACCATTACCTGTTATGAAAAAATGGCGGCGGCTTATCCGGGCATTTTTCACCTGAGCACTTCCGGCAGCACGGATTCCGGCGAGCCGCTGCACGTGGCCGTTTTGAACACCGGCGGCGAGTTCGACCCGGAAAAAATACGCCGTTCAGGCAAACGTATCCTGTTCATTAACAACGGCATACACCCCGGCGAACCCGAGGGCATCGACGCCACGGTGCTGCTCTTGCGCGATTATCTGGAAAAACCCGAACTGCAAAAATCACTCGAACACCTCGTCCTCGTTTTTATCCCCGTTTACAACGTCGACGGCTGCCTGCGCCGCAATTCCCATACCCGCGCCAACCAGGACGGACCCGAGTCGTACGGCTTCCGGGGCAATGCCCGCAACTACGACCTCAACCGCGATTTTGTCAAGTGCGACTCGCGCAACGCGCGCAGTTTCAACGCCATATTCCGCACCTGGATGCCCGACATTTTTATCGACAACCATACGAGTAACGGCGCGGACTACCAGTACACCATGACGCTTATCGCCACGCAACACAACAAATTAGAACCGCCGCTCGGGCATTTTTTACAGGAAAAAATGCTGCCCGAACTGTACGGCGAAATGGAAAAACGCAAGTGGGAAATGACCCCGTACGTGGATGGCCCCGGTGAAACACCCGACAGCGGCATCAGCGGTTTTTGCGACTACGGGCGTTACTCCACGGGTTATGCGGCCCTCTGGAATACGATCGGGTTTATGCCCGAAACCCACATGCTCAAACCCTTTCGCGATCGCCTGTGGAGTACTTATGCCTTTATGGACGTAGTGATCAAATTTATTGCCGCTCACCACGAAGAGATCGGGCGCGCCCGCGCAGCGGCGTTCACGCATACCCGCACGAAGCGGGAATTTGTGCTCGACTGGGCGATGGACCAGATGATGCACGACAGCATCGTTTTTAAAGGATATGAAGCGAAATACAAACCCAGCGACGTGAGCGGGTTGCCGCGCCTGTGGTACGACCGCAGTGCACCCTATGAAAAAAAGATTCCGTGCTACAATTATTTCAAACCATTCCTGAGCGTCGAAAAACCCGTGGCCTATATCATCCCGCAGGCCTGGGAAAACGTCGTAGAACGCCTGAAAATCAACGGAGTAGCGATGCGGACGCTGGAAAAAGACGTAGCGATTGAAGTGGAAACCTCTTTTATCCGGGACTTCAAAACACGCGACCATTGGGAAGGGCATTATTATCACCACGGCATTCAACTGGAAAAAAAGACGATGAAACGAACTTTCAGCAAAGGCGACTTCGTCATTTTTACCGATCAGGATGCCAACCGTTACCTGCTTGAAACCCTGGAACCGAACGCGCCCGATTCCTGGGTGGCCTGGAATTTTTTCGACCCCGTCCTGATGCAAAAGGAATACTTTTCCGGCTATGTTTTTGAAGACCTGGCAGCGCAGTTTTTACAGGAAAACCCGAAAATAAAAGCCGAACTCGACGCCAAACGCGCCGCAGAACCCGAATTCGCCGCCAACCCGCGACTGCAACTGGATTGGGTGTACCGCCAATCGCCCTGGTACGAACCCACACATCGGATGTACCCCGTCGCGCGTTTGATGAAGGCGGAGAAGCTGCCGTTGGCAGAAGATTAATTCAGTGTTGTACGACGAATTTGCTTGACCATACCGACCCGGTTTCTTGCTGAATTTGTATGACGTAGATGCCCGATAGCCAATTTTTTACTTCAAAAATTATGGTTTCACGGGTAAGCCTTTGATTCAGCATTTCGTGGCCCAGTGCATCGTTGACGATCAGGAAACCCGTCTTTCCGTTCCAACCTTCAAGGTTGAGTGTAACCTGATCGCTGACAGGATTGGGGCAATACTCCAATTTTTTTCAGGGTTTCCCCACTCCTCCTTTGTAGAAGTGATGATGGTTTGATTACAACCGGGCTCCAGGCATCCCACGCTGTCCAATTTCATCAGAAAAATTTTTGCCTGATACTCTTGCTGAGGGCTCGTGCCATAAATATATCCTCCGACCAAAATGCATCCGTCAGAAGTCCAGATCGCATAGTTAAATTGTCGATTGTGGTATCCTGCTTCCACTTCACCTTCAAGGGCGATTTCCCGCTTCCAGAGCAGCTTGCCTTCCGGCGACAAACACACCAGGTGCATATTATTTCCGCCATTGTATCCCGAAGCAAGAATTTTCCCCTCAGGTGAAACGGAAAGATTGCGCACGAACGATTGCTCCAGGTAGATATACGGGAATTCGGTATCGTAATACAGGTACGACCATACCGTATCGAACTCCGGGGTCAACATCTGGATTCTCATGCCACCCCACTCAAACATGGGCGGATTTCTTTCATTGGACAGGTAAATCAGGTTGCCATTCGGATGGATTGCCAGGTCCTGCGTTTTTCCGGTCAGCGGGTTTATAAAACTATATTCAAGATTACCGGCGCTGTCAAAACTGGCTCAGTAATCCCGGTAATCCAATAAAACGCGGTTGTCATAGGCTGTTTTATAGGAATTATCCGGCATTCTGACGGTCGGGGTGGTATTGCCCACATATCCGAATACAGGCACGTCAGTTACGTGATCCCATATTATCTCCCCCGATGAATCGATTTGATAAATGATATAATCGCCGTCACCGCTCTCCGTGTTCCCCGTCATCACAAGCCCTAAACTGTCCGACGCGAGGCAAAGGCCCCGGAAGCCGCTGTAAAAATTTTTACCGCTTACTCCATACGTCTTATACCACAACAGGTTGCCATTTTTGTCGAACTTGTTGATTAAAAATACGCCTTCCATATCCCAACTTTGGGAATTTGAAAAAAAATACATGGATGAGTCTTTGGCGATAACAAAATCCTTTGGGAAATAAAATAAAACATCAGCCCAAGATTCTATTGGATAAGTTGCGGCGGCCCTCCACAAATAATCTCCCTGATCGTCAAATTTCAATATCGCATTCCTGGTAGTGGGCGGAAAGTTACTAGTGGCAGAAAGCAAGACAAAATAATTATTTTCAAAATCTATGATCTTGTATGGCACTTCCGCCTCATTGGCTGCATCAAACGTCCTGAACCACCCGCATTGGGCGCCGGCATTGGCGGATAATAATAATGCTACGATCAGGCTTACAATTATTTTTGACATATCTTTGGTTAAAGGTTTAATGATTGACTTTGACAAAATGCCTGGAGTCGGTTTCTCCGTTCTCCGTCACAATGGCGACGGAATAAAATCCGGGAATCAAATAGGCGACATTAATGGTCATCACAGGCGTATGTACAGGATAGTCTCCTATGAGTTTTCCATAAATGCTGGAGATAAATATCCGGGATTTCTCTGAAACAGCAGTTGCACGGATGTTTATTGTCAGCACATCGGATGTACCCCGTCGCGCGTTTGATGAAGGCGGAGAAGCTGCCGTTGGCAGAATAAATCCCCGTTTTATCCGATGAAATATCGTCTTGATAGAATTTCGCTGGGTGGTCACCGCAGTTTGCCGTACACTTGCATTCGGATAAAACGGCTGTAAACAGGAACAACCCACTCATTAAAACATGAAGTACAATTTGAAACTCGCGCCCATATTCGCCGTCCTCTTGCTCTCTTTCAGCGCAACGGCACAGGAAATCTGGACGCTCGAACGCTGTGTGCAGTATGCGCTGGACAACAATATCTCTGTTCAACAAGCGCGGGCAAACGTAAAAACCACCATCCTTGCCGAACGCCAGGCCAAAGCTTCCCGGCTGCCCAATGTAAGCGCCAGTTTCGACGCCGGCCAGCAGTTCGGCCGCACGATCGACCGGACCACCAACCAGTTCAGCACCATTTCCACCGGTTTTAACAGCATCGGCGTCAGTGCCGGGGTCAGTCTTTTTAATGGCGGGCAAATCCACCACGCGGTAAAACAAGCGGGTTGGGATACGCAGGCAGCACAGGCCGACGCCGAACAAACCACCAATACGCTGGCCCTCCAGGTGGCCCAGGCATACCTGAATATCCTGCTTTTTGAAGAACAACTCCAGAATGCGCAAAAACGGGTGTCACAAAGTCAGGAACAACTCAACGTCACCCAAAAACTGATCGACGCAGGCACCTTGCCCATGGCGGACAAATACAACATCCTGGCTCAGATCGCGCAGGGAGAACAGGCGGCCGTACAGGCGCAAAACAGCGTCGACCTGGCTTACCTGAGTTTAAAACAACTGCTCCAGCTCGAACCGGATTTCGACCTGCAGATCGAACGGCCGCAAATCCAGGTGCCCGCAGACGCCAACCCGGAAGAACTGACCCTCACGCCGGTGTACAACCTGGCTTTGGGCACCCAACCGAACATCCGCGCCGCAGATTACCGCATCAAAAGCGCCGAAGAAGGCATCTATCTCGCCAAATCGGCTTACTGGCCTTCCGTTTCGGTGTTCGCCAACCTGAGTTCCAACTACTCGACCGCATACAAACTGCCCGGCAGTTTCCTGCGTATTCCCGAACCCAATATTCCCGTCCGGGTCGACGGCGAGAACAAAAATCTGCAATTTGTGGGGGATACGCTGGATATTCCGCAAAACATCCGGACGGTCAAATACCTCGACCAGATCGATCAGAACTTCGGCCAAAGCGTGGGCCTCAGCATCAATATACCGATTTATCAGAACGGGCGTGTCCGCCTGAGTGTAGAGCGGGCCCGGCTCAACGTCCTGACCGCACAACTACAACAAAATCAGACGCATCAGCAACTGAAAAACGATATCCAGACCTCTATTGCCAATGCCCGGGCTGCCCGGAAACAATTGGAGGCCGCCCAAAAATCGTTTGATGCCAACCAGATCGCTTACCAGAATACGGTAAAACGACACGAGTTGGGCGCGGTGAACACACTCGACCTCACCACAGCCAAAAACAACCTCGATATTTCGGAAAACGACCTCACTTTGTCCCGGTACGACTACCTGTTCAAATTGAAAATCCTGGATTTTTACCAGGGCAAACCCTTAAAATTGAATTAAACCTGCAAAAGGCGATTACCTTGCTGCATAGGCCACCACCCGGTGTTCGGGGCGTGGTTTGTGCCGGTACCTGACCTTCACCACGTCGATCGATTGTGCATCGTCGGTGTGCAGGTTGTCTCCCAGCAGGAAACGATAAACGCCTGATTTGGTAAACACCCGTTTGTTCTCGAGGACACCGTCGGTGTAAGGGTCCGCTTTAAAGGAAGTGGTCTGAATAAGCAATTCGTCGACCGTGGCGAATTGTTCGCTGGTGACAAACGGTTTCAGTTGGCCGCTGCTTTGTCCGGCGGGAAAAACGACATAGAAAAAATGTCCGTCCGGATCGATCACACCGAGATAAGCGGCGTGGGGGGAGGCAAAATACAGGTGAAAAGATTCTCCCTTGTACAACTTGTCGGTATCCGACCACATACGTGGCGCCCCGGCGGCAGAAGGCAGATCGGAGGACGCAGATCGGAGCGATGGGTTGGTGTTGGGAACATTGTTCAGGCTCAATGCTCCGGAAAAGAGCAGGCCTGCGGCGGGGATGACGAGGATTAACTTCATTAAATAATCAATTTGGAAATGAAAAAATCGGCTTGCGGGTATCGGGGAACTGGCATGGCGCGGGTTTTCCAGATTAGTTAAAAATATCATGCCAAATTTTCTAACGGGCAAATGTGTTTTCCATTGTTCGGACCGGCCGGAAAAAAACAGGCAGTTTCCCGAAATTCATCCGCCTTTTTGCGCATTTTATCCAACTATTTTCCCAACCCCACCCCGCACTGATAACCTTGCACCCATAAACCCGATTGTTTTTTTTAAGTATTTGAACTACAAAAGCATCCAATCAAAATGGCAGCATCTTCGCCCAAACGGAAAAAAACATTTCTCTTTATCCTGATCGGATTATTGGTCCTGCTCGTGGCAGCAGTGGCCATCAAAGCAAGGCAAAAACCCAAAGGAGAAGAAGTAACCACCGAAAAGTCCAGCGCCGCACCATTCGTGAAACCGTCAGCGCCAGTGGCAAAATATTCCCGAAACGGAAGTCAAAATCAGTTCCGACGTATCCGGGGAAATCGTGGAACTCTATGTAAAAGAGGGGGATTCCGTTACCGTGGGGCAGGTTTTGGCCAAAATAAAACCCGACGAATACCAAAGCGCGGTGGAGCAGGGCCAGGCGGCTTTAAATACCGCCCGGGCTCAAAGAGAGATTTCTTCCTCCTCCGCCCAAAGCAGTTCCGCCCAGATCGACCAGTTCAAAGCCGACGTGCAACGCGCAAAAGCCCAACTGGAAGCGGCCCGGAACACGCATAAACGCAACGAGAACCTGTACAAAGACGGCGTTATTTCCACCGCAGAATTTGAAACCTCGCTCAGCAACCTCCGCATCGCCGAAAGTGGTATGACCTCCGCAGACGTCGCTTTAAAATCGGCGGAAAACGGCCTTAACAGCGCAAAAGAGAACGTGCGGGTGGCGGAATTCGGCATCAACAGCGCCGGCGCCCGGCTCAAGGAACTGCGCACCAGCCTTCAAAAAACCGTGATCACCGCCCCGGTGAGCGGGATCGTAAGCGCCCTGAACGTCGAAAAGGGCGAACGGGTGGTCGGCACACTCCAGATGGCCGGTACGGAAATGATGCGCATCGCCAACCTCAGTTCGATGGAAGTGCAAGTGGATGTGAGCGAAAACGATATTCTCAAGGTCAGCGTCAACGACGAAGCCGATGTGGAAGTGGATGCTTACCTGGGTCGAAAATTCAAAGGCAGGGTGACGGAGATCGCCAACAGCGCCAGCAACCTCAGCGCCTCGTCGGTTGCACTCAACACCGACCAGGTGACCAACTTCGTGGTGAAAATCCGCGTTGACCCGGCTTCTTATGCCGACATGGTGAAAAATAACATGCAATATCCCTTCCGGCCGGGTATGTCTGCCGCTGTGGATATTTACACCCAGTCTGCCGACAGCACCCTGAGCGTCCCGATTATTGCCGTGACGGCCAAGGAAGAAAAAGAGGAAACCAAAAAAGGCGTGAAGAGAGATGACAAAGAAGAAAAAGCTAAGGCAAAAGAGGTCAGCAAAAAAGACGATGACCTGATCAAGGAGATCGTATTTGTGGTGGTGGGAGATACCGTAGCCGTTCGGGAAGTAAAAACCGGCATTCAGGACAACGATCATATCCAGATCCTTTCGGGGCTGGAAGCCGATGAAACCGTCGTAACGGGCCCCTATTCAGCCATCGCCCGCAAACTGAAAAGTGGCAGCCGGATCACCGTTCAGGACAAAAAGGAAGGTGATAAAGCGAAAAAAAGCGGCGTTAGTATTGAAGTCAATTAATCGCCGCCATACCACAAACGCAGCGTACCTTCATCCGCCTTTTTTATGATGGAAGATCAATCTGTGCCTGCAGATACGAGTAAATTGCCGTCCAACGGCCATCCGAAAGTTTCGGTTTTGTCGTCGAATGCCACCTTGTTCTGGCGAATTTTTGTACCGGTTTTCGGGACGGTCTTTTTCACCGGCCTGGTGCTGGTTTTCTGGTTGACGGACGAAGAAGAATTGTACCTGCCATCTTCCATCTGGTGGTATCGCGCCGCTTTTTTATCGATCTGGATACTCTGGGTGTTGTTTATCCGGCGCACCTTGTGGCGTTTGAAACGGGTAGACATCGACGACACCCACCTGTATGTCACTAATTATTGGTCTACAGTGCGTTATCCCTGGCAGGATGTGGAGGGCATAAGTGAAACCAAACGGCTGGGGCGCAGGATCGTGCACTTTCACCTGAAAGCGCCCGGGCGATTCGGTCAGGTGATCTCCTTCCTGCCCGGCTCTTCTTTTGATTCCTGGAAAAAGGAAAGAACGTCGTAAATATTAGCAAGCGTCTGAAAACCCTTGCCGGACTGAAAGGCGCATCTTTTGTCCGCCCGGAGTTTTCAGACGGTTGCTTACAGGTCGCGTACGATCAGTTTTTCCCGTTCCGGCCCGGTGGAAATCATAAGAAAGGGGATTCCGAGGTAATTTTCAAGATCGAGCAGAAAGGCCCGCGCTTCTTCGGGCAATTCGTCAAACGTTTTTGCGTGCTCTAAGCTGGAGTTCCAGCCTTTGTAGTGTTTCAACACCGGCTCCACGGGCACATGGCACAGATCGAAGGGAAGATTGGCGTGTTCGCCGCCGCCATAGCGGTACCGGGTGGCGGCGCTGATTTCGGAGAAGATGTTCAACACGTCGATTTTGGTCATACACAGTTCCGTGACGCCGTTCAGCAAAATAGTATAGCGCAACTGAGGCAGATCAATCCACCCGCAGCGGCGCGGCCGGCCCGTCGTGGAACCGAATTCCTGACCTTCTTTCCGGAGTTTTTCCCCCGTTTCGTTGTCCTGTTCAGTTGGGAAAGGCCCCCCGCCTACCCGGGTACAATACGCTTTGGTGATCCCGATCACCCGGCCTACGTTGCGGGGCCACACCAAGACCCGTACAAACGCCTGCAGTAATGGTACTGGAAGAGGTTACAAACGGGTAGGTGCCAAAATCGATGTCGAGCATGGAGCCCTGCGCACCTTCCGCCAGTATTTTTTTCCCTGAAGAGAGGGCTTCATTGATATAATATTCGCCGTCGACAAAAGGCAGTTCGCGCAGGTTTTCCAAACTTTCGAACCACGCTTTTTCCTCTCCGGCCAGGTCAAACGGCACTTCGGGATATATTTTCAGCAGTTCCATGTGTTTGTTTTTCAGCGCTTCGTACTGCTCCCGGAAGGACGAATGTTCCACATCGCCGACACGCAGGCCGTTGCGCCCCGTTTTGTCCATGTAGGTCGGGCCGATCCCCTTCAGCGTGGATCCGATTTTTAATTTGCCTTTATGGGCTTCACTTGCGGCGTCGAGCCAGCGGTGGGTCGGCAGGATCAGGTGCGCTTTTCGGGCCACGAGCAACCGGTGTTTAAATTGCACCTTGCTCTCTTCCAGCAATCGCAATTCCCGTTGAAAAACGACGGGGTCGAGCACCACGCCGTTGCCGATCAGGTTGATAATATTTTCCCGGAAAATGCCGGAGGGCACCGTGTGGAGCACGTGTTTGTTGCCGCCGAATTTGAGGGTGTGTCCGGCATTCGGGCCGCCCTGAAAACGGGCTACGATGTCGTAATCGCTGGCTAAAAAATCAACAATTTTGCCTTTCCCTTCATCGCCCCACTGGAGGCCGAGTATAACGTCTATTTGTTGCATTTCGAATGGTTAAAGCCTGGTTAACGGTAAAATGGCGGTTAAAATGTATTCGAAAAAAAGAAATTCCGGCTCCAGCATACCGGAAACCGGAGATAAAAAATTGAAAAGCGCGGCAAAATTAGGAAAAGAAAAAGCGGCGCGAAGGTTTTATTTACCTTTGCCGCATGATTCGGCTCGTATTTATGGGATTGTTGTTTCTGAACTTCGTCAGCTTCGCTGGCGGGCAAAGCAGCGCGAACCCGTTTGAGTTGAAACACCGGCTGCCCAAAACGGCTGCCGCCCTGCCGGGAAAGGAAGCAACCTCTTCCGCCAATCCCTTTGATGTGGCGTCCCACCGCCCGCCCGGCGCGGCGGCTACCTTAGTCGAAAACGCCACCCAACCCTTCCGGCCTTCCAGTTGGCTGCCCCGTTACGGCGATAGTTTGTCCGATTTGGCTTTATTCGGCATACTGGCGGTAATTTTTACCCTGATGACTTTGTCCGTCGCCGCCAACCGGAAATCGGTGGGCAAAGCCTGGCGCGCTTTTTTGAACGACAACGGCCTGACGGTAGCGCAGCGGGAAGCGGCGGGTTTTGTCGGGATCACGCCTTACCTGTTGTTGTACGGGAGTTTTTTGCTCAATGCCGGGATGTTTATGTTCCTCATTGTGCGGATTTTTAAACGGGAGACCTTTAACAACCTGCCGTTTTTTTTCATCTGCATGGCGGCAGCGGCGATCATTTTTTTGTCCAAACACCTGATGCTCAACATGGCGGGATGGTTGTTCCCGGTAGCGAAAGAGGTGCGCCGTTATAATTTCCTCGTGATCATTTTTAACTGCGTTTTGGGGTTGTTTTTGATGCCCTTCAACTTTATGCTGGCTTTTGCGACGGGTGAATACAAGGAGTTTTTGTTGTTCTGGACGCTGGGGCTGATCGTTATTTTTTACCTCTACCGCAGTTTTCGATCGAGCCGGATCAGCACTAAATTTTTGGCAGACAACCAATTTCACTTTTTGTTGTACCTTTGTGCCGTCGAAATCGCGCCGGTCATTCTGGTAATAAAACTTGCGATGATTCAGGCAAATTAAATGACCGGGATTTGAAACTGGAAAAACCTGAAATTTCTATTTTCCGATTCCATCATACTTCTTCCAAACAAATTTCACAAAACAACACACCGAGAATGTCTGCAACCGCCGCACCTGCTCAGGAAGAGACCTTCAAGAAAGTTCACAACATTCTTATTTCACAACCCAAACCCGCCCAACTCAGCGCTTACAATGAGTTAGAGAAGCGCTTTGGCGTTCGAATTGATTTTGTGCCGTTTGTGACCGTTGAAGGGCTTACCGAAAAGGAGTACAGAAAAAACCGCGTTTATCCGAACGACTACACGGCCATCGTTTTTACCAGCAAAAATGCTGTCGATCATTTTTTCCGGCTTTGCGGCGAACTCCGCATCAAAATGTCGGAAGATATGAAGTATTTCTGCGCAACGGAGACGATCGCCAACTACCTGCAGAAGTTTATCATGTTCCGCAAACGCAAGGTATTTAACGGCACGAAGTCCATTACGGACCTCAAGTCGTACATTTTGCGCAACAAGGAAGAAAAGTTCTTTCTGCCTTGCAGCGACCAGGGCAACCCGGAGGTCATGCTATTTTTTAAAGACCTGAAAGTGCCGATCCAGGACGCCATCATGTATCGCACCGCGAACACAGATTTGAGCGACCTGAAAGACATCAAGTACGACATCATCGCGTTCTTTTCGGCGCTGGAGATCAAATCCATGTTCGAGCAGTTTCCCGATTTTAAACAGGAAGACCGCCGGATTTGCGTCTTTGGAAAAGCAGCGCTCAAAGCCGTAAGTGAACGGGGTATGACGGTCAATATCCAGGCCGGCACACCCGAAGCGCCGTCCATTGCGGTGGCGTTGGAGAATTACCTGAAAGTGTCGAATCAGCATTAAAAATGTTTAATTAACAGATACCCGGCGGGGCGACTTTTGCTAAAAGTCGCCCCGCCGTTTTTTGCAGGTACGCTTTTTGCCGTTCGTAATTTGTTCATAAGGAATGCGTTCCTATCTTTGTTAATCCATTCGGCCCCGGGATACAAGCGAATATGCCTACTGATACGAGTGCCCAACCCGTTGGCGTGAGCGAACTCACTGATACCATTTACCAAAACATTGCGCGCAACATCAGCGAAGGCTCCTGTGTGCTGTTTCTCGGCCCGGCAGCCATCACCGCCCGGCAGCCGGACGGCTCGTATCGCCCGCTGAACGAACTGTGCGCCAACCAATTGGCGAAAGGATTGGGGTTGAGCCGGGAAGAAGAGGATTCCCTGACACAGGTGACCAGCACACTTCGCATCCGCGCACAACGCTCCGATACCATGATTATATCGGACGTGCAGGATTTTTACACCAAAGCGGAACACAACGCGGAGTTGAATCCCCTGCTCGAACAATTGGCCGACCTGCCCTTTAAAATCATTGTTAATACCACGCCCGACGATTTTTTTGCACGTTTTTATGCCACGGCCGTGCGTGATTACCGGTTTGATTTTTACAATTTCCGGAAACCGGGCGCCGACCCCATGTTTTCTTTCGGCGACGACGCTCCACCGCTGATTTACAACCTGTTCGGTTTTTATAAAAAATCGGAATCGCTGGTGCTCACCTACAACGACCAACTGGCCTATGTGAACAAAATCACCGGCGTGCAACACGAACGGCTGCCCGACAGCTTGCTCGCGGCTTTTGCCGTGCCGCGATTCTATCTCTTCCTCGGTTTCGATTTTGAAGACTGGAGCCTGCGTGTATTGCTCGACGCTTTGTTTAAAAACGCCCGCAACAGTATACAGCCGTTTGCATACCCTTTAAAAGGCAAACGGGAAACCGGCCCTTATGCAAAAATTTTTTTCCAGGGCGAATTCCGCATGGAATTTCCCAATGTGGACATGGAAAGTTTTGTCGGCAAACTGCTGGAGCACTTCAAACAACTCGAAGGCCAGGCGTCGAGCGACAACGGCTCCATATTGGCCGATGTGCTGGTGCTGCACAACGAGGCGAAAGACGACGACGGCTGTACGGCGCTGCTAAAACACCTGAAACCCCTGAAAATCCGCACCCTGACCCTGAAAGACGCCGTCGGCCAGGGCGACGTGCAGCAGTGGATCAAAACGAATCTCGACCGATGCCAGGTAGTGCTGCCGCTGGTCAGCGCCGACTTTTTCGACAACGAAAACCCGGCATTGCCCTTGCTCGACGAACTGGTGGCGCGCAACAACCCCCGCAACCGTTTTCTCGTCATGCCGGTGTTGTGGAAAAATTGCGCCATCGACGCCTCGCCGCTGGGTAAACTGCGCACCACCCGCCCCCTCAACAGGATCGCGATTTCCGGCAGCGGGCAGGATGACAAGTATTTCGCAGAGATCGCCGACACCTTGAAAAAATACATCGAGAACCTGCCATGACGCCTTACGCCTCCAATCTCCCGCGTCGGTATCCGGGTCTCAAACCTTTCGATCGCACGCAAAGCGCCGTGTTTTACGGTCGCCGGGACGATGCCGTGCGCCTCACCAACCTTATCGTACAGCAGCGCCTCGTGGTTCTTTTTGCCAAATCGGGCATTGGCAAAACGTCCATTTTGCAGGCCGGAGTGGCGCCCAGCTTAGAGCAACAAAACTTTGCGCCGGTTTTTATCCGGCTCGATAAAACGGACGCTTCTCTGACGGAATCGCTCGCCGAAGTGCTCGATAAATACCCCTCAAGAAACGGACGCGACAACACCGGGGAACGCCCCGGCGAGCCCCAGACCCTGTGGGAGCACATGAAACGCCTCGAATTCGACCTCGACGGCATGCCGGCAATGCCCGTGCTGGTGCTGGATCAATTTGAAGAAGTGTTTACCCTGGGCCATTCCGACCTGAGCCGCCGTCGTTTTCTGACGGAACTGGCCGACCTGGCCAACGAATCCATGCCCGATGCCATCCGTACCGGGCTTCTGAATCGTTTTCAGGGCGGCGACGCGGGTTTGACCACCGAAATCATGCACTGGTGGGAAAAACAACCGGAACTGCGCATCGTCATCTCCATTCGCTCCGATTTTTTGCACCTGCTCGACGAGATCAGCCCGCTGATCCCCGGCATTTTGCGCAACCGGTACCAACTGCAACCGCTCAACCGGAAACAGGCGGAGGAAGCCATTGCTTTGCCCGCAAGCGCAGTCGACGGGCCTTTTGCCAGTCCGCCGTTTCGTTTTCAACCCGGCGCAATGGACCAGATCATCAATTTCCTGGCGGGAAAAGAAAAGGAAGGTGTGCAACAAGTGGTCGATGATGTGTCCTTCCTCAAAAAAAAGGATGAAATCGAGTCGTTCAACCTGCAGATACTTTGCCAATACGTCGAAGAAAAAATCATTGCAGAAGCCAAAACGGAAGGATTTGAAGTAACCCCCGGCTTTTATGGCGGACAAAGCGGGCTGGAGCACGAGATCCGCGATTTTTATCAAAAACAACTTCAAACCCTTCCGGAAGCCTTCGCCCGGAAAACCGGCCAACAACTCACTGACCGGCAGGAAACGATCGAAACGGTGAAGCGGCTCATCGAAGAAAGCCTCGTAACACCCAATGACCGGCGCTGTAGTATGGTTGACGACTACCTGATCGCCAGTTACCCCGGCATCAACCAGGCTTTCTTGATGTTTTGGTCGACAGCCGCCTCCTGCGCAAAGAAAACCGCCTGGAAGATTTTTACTACGAAATCAGCCACGACACCCTGCTTCCCGCCGTGATCGAGTCGCGCAACAAACGCCGGAACGAAGAAAAAGTGACGCGGGAAAAAGTGGAATACGAAGCAAAACTTGCCGAAGAAGCCCAACTCCGCCAGGAAGTGGAAGCGCAACTGAGCACCGCGCGAAAACAACGCCGGCTGGCTCGTATGGTGGCCGCCACTTCGTTTATTTCTCTGCTGGTCAGCCTCGGGTTCGGCATCTGGTTTGTGCGCGACTACATCAGCGCTTCCCGCGACCAGTTGAATATTTCCCAAAAAAGCGTTTTTTCCGAGTTGTACGGCGCAGCAATTCCAGGCTACGAAGAGTTAAAACAACACCCGCGCCGCTGTTGGGTGCTCAGCCATACCAAACCGGCGGTAAAGGTGGACGACGAACTTGAAATTGCAAAACACTTCCAATCGCTCTACCAGACGGTGGATTCCAGCCTCCTGAAAGGAGATGCGTTCTTTTTCCGCGACAATTATGCGCGGGCGCTGCACTTCTATTATGAAGCAATTGAACAACAAAACGACTATAAAAAACGGAATACACAACTGTCCGCCGTTTTGGAAAACGGAGCCACAGACTGGCGGGTCGATACCGCCCGGATACAGGCAAAATTCCACGCGTTCGATTATCGTATCGAAAACGCGCGCAAAGCGCTCATCAAGGAATTTAAAATCCGGCAACGGGATTTTGAAGCGTTTAACGAAGCAAAAGTATGGGGGCAGGCCATGCGCAACCTCGAACGTATGCAACAATTGTTGCCGGAACAAAAGCCGGACCAGGCCATTTTGAAACACGAACTGAACCTGGATGAAGAGCCCGCCGATTATGTACGCCGGGAAATGGAAAAATGCACCCGTGAATTGAAAAAAATCCGGCCTTATTAAGCGCCTGTCCGGTTTCTTTTGCCCCGAGAAATATAGTTTGGTTTTGGACCACCTTTTTTCCCTTTTCAAAAACTATCTTTGCCGCATCAAAAACAGCAAAGCGCATCATGGTAAAAATATTGGCCAATGACGGCATCCATCCCGACGGTCGACTGCTGCTCGAAGAAGCGGCATATCTGGTAGAAGAAGACAAGGTACCTCAGGAGGAACTGGCCGACCGAATGGCCGATTACGACGTCCTGATCGTACGCAGCGCCACCAAAGTGACCAAAGCAGTGATCGACGGCGGTAAAAACCTCAAGATCATCGCCCGCGGCGGGGTTGGGCTGGACAATATCGACGTCGAATACGCACAAAGCAAAGGTATCCAGGTGTTTAACACGCCCATGGCTTCTTCCCGCGCCGTGGCCGAACTTGCCATTGCCCATATTTTCGCTTTATCGCGGATGCTCAACCGCAGCAACCGCGAACTGGCTGCCGGCGGTGATTTTAAAAAACTGAAAAAGGCGTACGAAACGGGGTTTCAGATCAAGGGCAAAACACTTGGGGTGATCGGTTTTGGCCGTATCGGGCAGGAAGTGGCAAAAATTGCCCTGGGACTCGGCATGTCCGTCCGGGCACACGATCCATACGTTCAGGAAGCCGAAGTAGGCATTCAACTCAATGATTTTGAAGATCTTAAATTGTGCGTAAAAATCCGGACGGAATCCTTTGACAAAGTGATTCGTGAATCGGATTTTATTACGTTCCATATTCCCGGCGGTGGCGGCTCCGTCATTACCTCCGCCGAGTTGAGCAAAATGAAAAACGGGGTTTTTCTCATCAATACGGCCCGCGGCGGGGTTATCCATGAGGAAGATTTGCTCGCGGCATTGGAAAGTGGCAAAGTTGCCGGTGTTGGCCTCGATGTGTTTGAAAACGAACCCAATCCACGTGAAGCGCTGCTCAAACACCCGCAGGTATCCTGCACGCCGCATATCGGCGCCAGCACCGTCGAAGCCCAATCGTATATCGGCATGGAACTGGCAGACAAGATCATCGCTTTTTTCGGGGATGACAAGTGAGGGGGGACGGTAGACGGTAGACGGTGGACGGTGGACGGTAGACGGTGGACGGTGGACGGTGGACGGTAGACGGTGGACGGTGGACGGTGGACGGTGGACGGTAGACGTGAAAATTGAAAAAATATATACTTGTTCGGGTCATCGCGCGGCCCTGTATGCCCTTGCTCCCGCTAAGGAGGAAGGGCATTTTATTTCCGCCGGCGGCGACGGCTGGATGGTTGAATGGTGTATCGACGATCCTGAAACGGGCAAGCTGGTGGCCTCCGTTGAACGACAGGTATTTTCGCTGTGCGCCATTCCCGGCACCACACGATTGATCGCGGGCAATATGGACGGCGGCGTACACTGGATTGATTTGTCGGATCCCGAACGCACCCGCAACGTTCAACACCACGGCAAAGGAGTGTTCGACATCCAGGCCGCCGGCGAATACGTTTTTACGGCAGGGGGCGACGGCGTCATCAGCCGATGGGTGGTGGAAACCGGAAAAAGTACGGAGAGTTACCAGTTGTCCAACCAGGCCCTCCGGTGTATCGCCTGGTCGGAACAAAGACGTGAACTGGCCGTGGGCAGCAGCGACAATTCCATTTATTTTCTTGATAGTGAAACCTTTGCATTAAAAAAAACACTGCCCGGCGCCCACGGCAGCTCCGTTTTGCGCTGGCTTTTACACCCGACGGCCGGCGCCTGCTCAGCGGCGGCCGGGATGCCATCTTGAGGGTATGGGACCTGGAAAACAACTTCCGCTTAGTTTCCGAACAACCGGCGCATTTATTTACCCTCAACCACATTGTTTTTTCGCCCGACGGGCAATTTTTCGCCACAGCCAGCCGCGATAAAACGATTAAGATCTGGGATGCCGCCACGTTTCAACTACTTAAAGTGGTGGATACAATTCGCAATGGCGGCCATATCAACTCCGTCAACCGCCTGTTGTGGCTGCCGGGCTGCTTAGTGTCGTGCAGCGACGACCGCACGGTGATGTTGTGGTGGGTGGAGCACTAAAAGGAAGCTCATACCATCGATGAGCTTCCCGGTGTCGAAGCCGAAACTTCATTTGCTGGGGTCTACAGGAGTGCAGACAAAAAAAACTGTGGTTTTTTGGAATCCGGTTTTTGGAGGGTTAAGGTTGTTTTCAGGCGTCTGCCATGCCGATTGTTATCCTGAAATGTTTATCGGTATACCTTCTCCGGAATTTTACAACCCGGCATTCCCGGATTTTTCCGTTTTTATACACGATCAACTTCCGGTAATGGCATTCTATGGTTTGTTTTTTTTCCCCGAAGGCCGACGGATCGGTCAGCCACTCAAAACTCATGACCATTTCCGCCGATTTTGGCTCCCAGATCGCCGGCACAAAAGAGGTGGAAAGTCCTTTTGCTTCCACTTGATACGCGCCGGCGTTTTTCCATATCACCCGCCCTTCGGCATTGACCATTCCAAGTTCCACAATCAGGCGTTTTATCTTTAACCATTTCACCTCATCGGATGAAAGAAGACAATACGTCTGTGCGATAATTTTTTTCAACATGGTCAAGGGCATTAAAGATTATGCTACTTTTGAGCAATTTGATATTATATGAAGCGCGATTGCAGGACAAAAGTTTGGGAAAATGTGCAAAACACCAGACACAAATTTTCGCCTGACTTCCGGAAAAAACAGGGTTCTGACCAATAAAAAACCCGGAAGCGTGGCGCCTCCGGGCCGGGTCAAAGGAGTTTTATTGGTTCAGGGGCATCGGAGTACGGTTACCTGGTAGGGAGCGCCTAACGGAGCGCCGGAACCATCGGTCAGGCAAAAGCCGGCGCCGGAAAACCGGATCATGTAATTCGGTTGGGCGGTAGCAGCCGTCAATGCGCCGCACAAAGCATCAGGGTCAGTCGCACAGGGCGACGGCGGAGCAATGATTGTAGCGCAAGTGCAGTTGGGGGGGGTGTAATGTGTGATCGTGATACCGCTGGCGCCAATCGATTTGGTAAAACGAAAATGCGTCGGAACGGACGGCACTGCCAGATTTCGTATTTCAATGTCATACGTTTCGCTGCCTGCCGGGACCGCCCAGATTTCACAAGTTGTTGCCCCTGCAAGCCAGCCGACCGCTACGGGGGTACAACTCATGTTACTGCAGGCTCGTTCACAACACTGATTGCTGTTACACTCAACCACGTCAACGATAATAATATCCAGCATAAAAACTACATTCGTAGATGCACTTGTATCCTCACCCGGCGGGCAAATACGCGACAATTCGCCCCGGTACGTATGGCCGGGGGTCAAACCCGAAACCGTCAGGGGCGGCAGGCTGACGACCGTATCGAGCACCAGCGTGTCGGGCGACGAAGGCGTTTGGTCAAACAATTTAAAAACATACCCCGAAGAGGCCGGAACGGTGTCCCAGGTGAATGTAATGGCGGTTGGGGACGCTTTGGACGCCTGAAGGCCAGTGGGTGGTGTGCAGGGTATTGGTTCGGGACAGCAGTACTTCCAAACAAGGAAAAACGCCAGCAAAACGACCAGGGCAAGGAGGTAGCGGCTAAACGGCAATTTTTTATTGGTGTCAGTCATAGTGCGAATTGATAATAAGTGAACAAACAGGCAAAAACTATCTGATGTAAAAATATAATGCACAAGGACAAACAGGATGCACAAAAAATGTCATAGGTTCCGGTAAACCCCCGTTATGGAAAATACCCCGCTGCTCAAAACGATCAAATTATTGCAACTGCACGAACTGGAGGAGTTGAGGCAGTTCGTGCGTTCGCCCCTTTCCATACGGAAATGCACCTGTATGAAGATTCCGCGCGTTTGCTCGATCTGATGATGACCCATTACCCCGCATTTAATGACAGCAGCCTGAAAAAGGAAGAGATCATCAAACAATTCGCGCGGGAAAACCGGAATTACAATGTGCAATCACTGGAACGGCTGATGTCTCAGTTATTTACAATCGTAAAGACCTATATCGCCTTTTCATATTTTGTCGAAACGTCGGCCGCTCCGGCTGCCGAATCAAAAAAGGCTACCCCGCCGGGCGCCCAACCCGTCGCCAAAGAACTGGAGCAATTGCTCCGGCAAAAAGCCTGGAAGGAAGACCCGCGTTTGTTCCTGAATTTTTCCCGGCAAAACCTCGCAGTGCTGCGTTTTTACAACCAGCGGATCAACCTTCAGCCGGGTTATTCAAAAGAATCACCTCCGGCATCCGGGGGAAGGCGGATACACCGGGAGGAGAATTTTTTTCTGAACGCCTACAACCGCTTGAAAAAATACCAGTTTCTCGACGAAGAACTGGAAGAAAACAAGGTCGAACCCCTCAGTTATTCCGCGTACAGCAACAGCCAGTTTATAGAAATGCTGCTCCACAATTTTTTGCTGGAACAGGAAATGTTCGAATATGAAAACCTGATGAATGAAAAAAGCGGCGATATCAACCTGCTCGCCACCAGCGCGGCGCTCGACCATTTTTATTTGTCCACACGTTTGGAACTCTCCCTGCGGATCTGGATGCAGGGCAACGTGACCAATGTATTCCGAGATGACGAAAAAGCCGCCGGACGGCACGCTGCCATCGAGGACAAAGTGGCCGAATTGCTCCAGGTGATTCGCCGGGACGGCAACCTGGATGACCCGATGCTGCTGATCTATGAAAAAGCGATTGACCTGTTAAAATCCGGAAAAAACGACCTGGATAAGACTGCCGGCGACCTGACCGAATTGCTGGAACTCGAAAAAAGGAAACTGCCGGTAGAACGACTCAAGGATTTTTATTCCATCGTACGCAGTTACCTGACCCGGCGTTATAACGCAACAAAAAACCTGCGCTATCTGCAAAATCTTCATATACTGCATGTTACGCACCAGGAGATGGGATACCTGTCCACCCGGATCGGAGAATCCGATTATATGCTGCAAAGTGAATTGCAGAATGTCATCAATACCGCGTTAAAATTGGAAAAAGCCGACTGGGCCTTGCAGTTTTTGCAAAGTATTCCCCCGGAGTGCATCATGGGGCCGTCTCAACCCGATACCATCTGGAGCATCAATCTGGCCAATATCTTTTTTCAATTGCACGACTATCAAAACTCCAGGAGCATTATTTATCGCGCATTCAAGGGTTACAAGGGATTTAAACAAATTGAAGACCAACACTACCGTTTGCTCGTTATTCGCCTTTTTGCCAAAATCCTGTACGAACTGGATGCCTTAGACGACGACGAAGGTGAAAAATTTTGTAAAACGGCCAAGGGATGGATCGGGCGGGATAAAGATATCAACGCCGACCGGCGGGCAACACATTTCCGGTTCTTTTCGATCACCTCCCTGCTATTCGCCGCAAAAAGAGCCGCTGCGCTCAAACTGCCGTCCTTTGTGGAAAAAAACCGGAAAGCGCTGGAAGAAATGGAAAAAACGCCTCCACCCGCCGAATACGAGTGGTTGCAAAAAAAGATGAAAGAACTGGCCAGATAAAGTCTCCGGCCTTAGAAGTTGTTTGAGCAGGAAGAGACCCATCAATATTTGAGCGGCCACACCCACTCGATCTGTTCTCCTTTCAACCTGAAATAACCGATCGCTTCCGCCCTGTCGACGCGAAAAATGTTTTGGTCATACCGGGTGATCCGGTCGTAGTCGGCTTCCAGAAGCGGGCGGCCGTTTTGGGAGAACATACCGAAAAACCGCTGCGGGTTGATGATTATGTTGCCGTCTGGTTGCACATGCAGTACCTTCGACCGGGTGGGCACGATAATCACACCTCTTTGGTTGATAGCCGTCACGGAACCCTGACCGTCGTTCAATTTTACACGAGCCACACCAAGTGAATAAGGGCGTATTTCCGAAAAAAACCGCCCGAAAAGGTTGCTGCCGTACGCATCCGAATAATAAAATCCTTTGCTGGTACCTACGCCGAAAAAACCGTCCGAGAAAAATTCCGGGCGGCCGTTTCGTATCGGCACCTCCCCTCCCGCCCGGTTGATGATAAACGCCTTGTTCCGCACCTGCGCGAAGCATACCCCGTTTTGAAATGGTGGCGGTTGGGTTTCAAATCTGACGCTCAGTTCGAACCCACTGGTATCCGCGAAGGTCCAAAGGCCTCTTTTTTTTACAGCGATCCTACCTTCACTTACGAAATCACCCATATCGTCATAGGAGGGTCTGATCACTTGTTTCCCTTTGCTGTTGATCAGGCCCCATCCTTCCCGGGCGAGCACCCTGGCAAATCCTTCCCTGAACTCGCCGATTTTCATGTATCGCGCGCCGCAAAGTGTATCTCCATGATGATCAAGCACTCCAAGCAGTTTATTTGCGGCGGCGAACACCGCCAGTCCATATACGTTGAACGGTGAAATTTCCAGGTAAACGCCCGGTTTTACCAAAAACTCCCCGGCAGAATCGATTACTGCAGGCACTTCCTTTTTGCTCAGGGAATCGAATGCAAAAACCGTCGCCGCTCCCTGCGAAAAATCCATCGGATAAGGGTTCAACGAATCCCGTTTGGGTGGTTCTTTCTGGAGCGCGATCGTTTCATAATTGACCGGGCGTGAAAACTGCGGGACGAACGCGATCGTCCCGTCTTTTCGATAACAGCCCCACTTTTTATTTTCCCGGTACCAGCACATACCGCTGTGGAAATCGCCGATTTCGAACCATTTTGCCTGCGGGACGGGAGTTCTTCCGATAACATTTCCCGTTTTGTTGATAAATATCCAGTTGCCGGAAGTATCCACCACTGCGGCAATTCCTTCGGAAAAGGGCCTCACTTCATTAAATTGCGGCTTGATCACCACCTTGCCCGTTGTATCCGCAAATCCCCACAAGTTGTTTTTTCCCCTTAAAAAAGTAAGTCCTTCCCTGAACGGGCGGGCTTTGGTGGGGTTCTCGATGATCTGGTGTCCTTTTTTGTTGAAATAAAAAGTGGGCGTACTGTCCGCCGTCACCTGTACGTAGTCGTCGTGCCGCTGCATCGTGGAATAGATGATCGGGACCGTCAGTTTCCCGCTCAGGTCGATCATGCCGTAGTCCGCGTCGATCCGGTTGAGTATCACCTTGTTGTTGCGTCTTAAAACGAAGGCGTTTTTAAACCGGGCGGAAAAATCTTCGGCGTATTCAAACCGGGGCGGCACCACTTCCTCGCCGTTTTGGTCTATGTATCCCCACTGCGGCTCGCTTTTTCCGGCAGTCATGGCGTGTATATAGGTATTGCCTAAAGCGGAGGGAACAATCGTGTTTGTTGTCGATTGATCCCTTTGCGGTATCCGGATGTTGAGGTTGCGGGCAAACGCAGCCCGTTCGCCTATCCGGAATTCCACCGGGTCCTTCATGCCGTATTCGGACGGCGATTCCAGTGCGCCTCCCGAACAAACACGCGCCCGGCCGGCACTAAACGGCCCGATGTAAGTGTATCGCAAAGGTCGGCCGTTTTTCATCATCTGACGCCCGTGGCGGTCGATCAGCCCCATACGACCGGTCGTGTCCATAAATGCGGTATATTCGACACCTTTTGCAAAAGGCAATATCCCCACCATGGGTGGCGCGGGCAAAATTTGCCTGTTCCGGATATCGAACAACAGGGCATAGGAGATCCCTTGCTCAAAAATATCCCGGACGGGGCGGGTAACAACACTTCGGGAATTGGTATACAGCACAAACAGGGAATCCGGTATCAGTACGAGCACTTCCGTAAATTCCCTGAGGTTCAATCCCTTTATTTTGGCGCTGTCGGGCAGATACCAGCGTTTGTTTTGGGTGCTCAGGCGCAATCCCGTCTTGTCCTTGCGGTCAACAATCTGGGCAAGAGATATCAGGGCTCTGTTTGCCAAAGTATCCTGGTTGACTTTTTTCCTGGACTTCTTTTCGATCACCGCATAGTTGGTGTTTTTGGGGATCGGTTTGTCAAATGTTTCTCCCCGGATAAATTTTCCTCCCGGCCCGATGGCGTATTCCGTCAGGTTCCCCGATTCGTAGGCGTCGATCCGTTTGATGTCGTACTGAATATCCAGCGAATCGTAGATGCAGGGAATTTCCTGCCATAAAGCATTGATGGCTCCTGTTTTACTGCCTGTTTTGCATACTGCAATGCTGTCTTTAAATTCAAAAACAGCGTCGTACGTAAAATTCCGCACGACGTCGCCCTGTTGGGAAATGACGCCCCAGGATGCGTTTTTCCGGGCAAAATACCAGCCTTCCAGGGCGGAAACCCGGATAGCGTCATATAGCGTGTTGGGTACTTTGTTCCCTGATGTGTCCATCAGTTCCACCTGTTTGGAGCCGTTGAGGCCCAGAAAAAAACGTTCGTCTAATTTTTCGTAATGCCGGTGGTAGTCCCGTTTCACCTTGCCTTTGCCGATATGCCATAGTTGAAGCGTATCTGGTCCCCGTAAAGGCTCCAGGACGGCCCAGCGTGAATTCAAAGGGATGATGTTTTCATATTCGGGGTACATCTTGAATTTTCTAAAGAACTTTTTCTTCACGCCGGGGTAGCATTTCCGCACCGTTTCCATCGTGAGCGCAGGACGGGCAGCAGGCCTGCGTTTTTTATTCAGAACAGGCAACAACTTTTTCAGAAACTTCTGCGGCGGGTCCAGTGGCGGGTTTTTCAGGTTGATCAATTGGCAGACCCTTCCCGTCCAGGCGGCCACCATTATATCGCTCAAGGCAATGATATTTTGATAATTACAGTCAAGGATCAGTTTTCCCCGCGGGTTGCAGAGCCCCCAATACGGATCGCCGGGTTTGATCTTTACCTTAAAATAGTCCCGCAAACCTGCGGACGCGAGGTTGGAAAACTTTGGTTTGAACAGCTGTTCGCCCCGGTTGCGGTGAATACCCACAGATTTTCCGTTCTCACCATAAAATAATCGACTTCTCCGAGGCCACCGGGTTCCAGCGCATAGATATCGTTGTAGCCCTGGGGCCCACAACGACCTCCTCGCGGTCATTGATCACTCTAAACAGGGAATCTTTATGGAATCTGACGGCAAAATACCGCGCGGTCAGGGGGAAGACGAGGTCGTAACGCCCGTTCAAAATGGCGCTGTTCGGTTTTAAAGAGCCTTTCAGCAAACCCACTTTGCCGCCAACCTCGTACAATCGGTAAGGAGACAGATCAGCCATGTTATCCGGCTTGTGCCAGGGCAGCGGGACGTCGCCGATAAAATCGTAGTAAGGCCGGATGATGGTATCGATCCCGTACAGGGTATCTATCAGGATATACCCCCATTTGTGTCCTTCTCTCACAGGGTAAGCTTCTAAGGTCGGTACTCGTTGGGAATGGGCAACCAGGCTTATTCCCAATGCCAGGGATAAGGCGATGGAAAGGCGGCGGATCATTTGGCGGTGAATTTATATAGCTGCTTTTTGAATAAAATGCTCCAAATCCTGCAAAGAGCCAACCCTTTTGTCCTGCACCTCTAATTTGAATAAATAGGGGCGATTTGCTCTTTGTGCGTTGAGCATTTTTTCTTTTTCCGAATTAAAACGGCTTTGGGAAAACAGGGCGATGCGACCGTCCGGCGTTACGGCGATGATCTTGTTGTCGGCAGAAGGGCTGAACCGGAATTTGCCCCAGTCTTCGTTCGGGAAACCGACGACCGTCCGGTTTTCTCCGGTAATCAAATAAACGGTGACGTCCGATTTGCCGTCATTCGACAGGCCTTGCAGGTCAAAATCGGCCTGAAGGGCGATCATGTCATCTTTTTTCCACAAAATATCGTAGTTGTAGATGCCCAGTTTTGTCACTTCGAGCTGGCGGCGCAGTGTGGCCTGGCTTTCAAGAAGTTTTTCCTTTTCACGGCGCAGCGCCAGGTTGTCGTTATATGTTTTGACCAGACTGTCGTATCGAAGTTTGTCTTTTACCGGGTCGGTGTTTTGGCCCGCGAGCCGGACCGGTATCCGGTAGTTTTTACCCTGCCCGATCAACTGCAAGAGATACACGCCGGAGATGCCCGTACGCAATAATTTTTTTTCAAACCAGGGAGTTGTGCGGATCCATTCGTTGTTTCGGGGCGCTTCCGCGTCATTGTCCCCGGAATACATGAATCTTTGCCGCGATTTTCCCAATTCTGGGCAGCAAGACTGGTCAAGATCGACGAATGCCAGTTCGTTGCGTTTGTCGTATTCCGCTCCGGCCGGCGGCGCCGGTTGGCGGAGGGTCAGTTCGCGCAGGCGCCTGACTTCCTGTAGCAAAGCGGGATCGGTTTCCTTTTGCGGCAGGTTTGCGGTCGCGGTTTTCAGCCAGTTGCCGTTGATCGTATCGAAATACCACACGTCGAAACTGCCTTCGGCGATAACGGGCGAGCCGATCCTGACGCTCGATTGCGGCGATATTTGGAGCGGTTTATTGCCGGAATATGCCTCAATGCCAAACATACCGGCAGTTTGCAGCCATTCCTCCGTGCCGTCGTTCTGATAAACGCTCATCGGTATTCCGGAAGCGATGATCTGCGCGGCGTTGTTGTATTCTCTGAAATAGAGCGTAACTGCCTGTGTTACAGTACTCCCCTGCGCGTCCGTGAATGTATTGCCCGGTACTTCGATGGTTGTCCCGGACGGCAGGTAAAATGTTTTGGGTTGCGCCGGGTTTTCGATGACCAGCGTATGCAGGGGATGAATCGACGAATCGGAGAACGGCGGGTTGATGACGGATTCTTTTTCAACCTTTGCGGCCGAAGAAGGCGCTGGTCCCGGGCCCGGAGATGCCGTATTGCGGTAATAGACCCAACCCGCTATGGTAAGCAGGGCCACGATCGACGCCGCCGGGATGAATTTGGAAGCCACGATCTTTGAAAGAGTCCCTGCCTGCGGGATATTCTGATGATCGGGTTTGGGGGTCGGATCATCCTGGGGCGCTTCATTCACGAGGGCCGGAGCGCCGAACAAAAGCAACATCCCGGATTGTTTCATGGCCGTTCCGGGTTCCGTTTCTTTCACCTCGCTGGTCACAACTTCAATTTCTTCTTCCAGGACAAGTTCTTTGGGCAATCGTTGCCCATCGTTCATGATTACGATCACGAATACGCGCAGCCATAACTTGTGTTTCCCTTCTTTGAGCGGTTTTACAAAAAAACGCCATTCCGTAAAATCGTCTTCTTCCACGACCTGCTCTGCAGGCGAATTGGGCAGCCGCCTGATGACAAAGGCAGTTTCTTCATTGGGGTCTACCAAATCCACCTCCATACGTTCCTCAATGCGCCGGATCGATCGGATATGGGTGTTTTCATCCTGAAAAAAATTCTCGATGAGCAAAGCCTCATCAAAGGCCAACCTGACAATACACTGCCGTTCCGCATCCTTTTTCATTTTGGCGGGAATGGAGTACATCACACTCCCCGTGCGGTGTTTTTTTGCCTGTGTTGCTGTCGAAGGGTCGGTAAAATCCGCAGGGCCGAGCAGGTCGATCAGCCCAAGCAGGTTGGAATTGATCTGCGCTTGCCAGACGTTCAGTTGTTCGAACGCGCGGGTATTCTGGTGAATGGCCTTTTTCAGGTTGTTGTATTCCCCGCTGATGAGTATAAGTGATTTACTCTTTTCCGAATAGACGGGGAGTTCTTTTTTTAACAAATCAATTGCCTTGTCGGTCTCTCCCAAAGCAATCAGACTGCTCAACTGTATCTTAAAGTCTGCAATCTGCTGGAGTGTCATGGTTTGCATTTGGCGTTTTCAGTTGTTTATTCAGGTCAAAAATAGGTTATATTTTTACTTTACCAAAACCTTTAATGTTTAAACAGATCAAATCGTGACCGAATGTAATAACCGCATTCAATGGGAGAATACCAGATCCTCTCCCGTCATCTCCCCGCCCTTCTCCAGGTCCATCAAGGCCAGCAGGGTGGGCGCCACGTCGGCCAGCCGGCCGTTTTTGAGTTTTTCCCGGCCGGTCAGGTGATGGCTGACAAGAATGCAGGGTACGGGATTTTTTGTGTGCGCTGTGTTGGGCGTGCCGTCTTCGTTGATCATATAGTCGGAATTCCCGTGATCGGCGATGAGCAGGCAGGCGTAATCGTATTCCAGTGCAAGCGGCACGATCCGGCTGAGGCAGGCGTCCACGGTTTCGGCGGCTTTTATGGCGGCGGCAAATACACCCGTATGGCCCACCATATCGGTATTGGCAAAATTGAGGCAGATAAAATCGGGCTGGTTTTCCCGGATATCCTTCATGATGGCATCCGTTATGTCGTTGGCGCTCATTTCCGGTTGAAGGTCGTAGGTAGCCACCTTGGGGGAAGGGCACATGATGCGGCGTTCGCCCGCAAAAGGCTCTTCCCGACCGCCGGAGAAAAAGAACGTGACATGCGGATATTTCTCGGTTTCGGCGATCCGAACCTGGGTTTTGCCCGCTTTTTCGAGCACTTCCCCGAGGGTCATGGTCACATCGTCTTTTTCAAACATCACTTTTACGTCGCGGTAAGTATCGTCGTAACGAGTCATGGTGACGTAATAAAGCGGCAGGGGGTGCATATTGTACTCATGCATATCCTCTTGGGTGAGCACTTGGGTGATTTCGCGGCAGCGGTCGGTGCGGAAGTTGAAACAAATAACGACGTCGCCGGGCTGAATGGTTATCGGTTGCCGGTTTGTGGGTTGCACGACCACAATCGGTTTCAGGAATTCGTCGGTCACACCCACTTCATACGATTTTTGGATGGCGGCGGGCAGATCCGTAACCACTTCGCCCTGCCCGTTTACCAAAAGATCATACGCCAGTTTGACACGTTCCCAGCGTTTATCGCGGTCCATGGCGTAATAACGGCCCACGACGGAAGCGATCTTAACGGGCTTGTTTTCAATATGTTGGAGCAGGTCCCGGAGAAACCCTTCCCCACTTTTGGGATCGCAGTCGCGCCCGTCGGTGAATGCGTGTACGTACGTGCGCGGGCAGCCGCGTTCGGCGGCGATGTCGCACAACGCTTTCAGGTGTTCGATGTGCGAGTGCACGCCGCCGTCGCTGACGAGGCCGATCAAATGCACCGCCTTGTCGTTCGTTTTGGCGTGATCGAAAGCATCGAGCAGCACTTTGTTCCCATGCAGTTCGCGTTCACGCACGGCTTTGTTGATACGCGCCAGTTCCTGCCACACCACGCGGCCCGCGCCGATATTGAGGTGGCCGACTTCCGAGTTACCCATTTGGCCGTCGGGCAGCCCGACGTCTTCGCCGTGAGTGACGAGGGTGCTCATGGGATATTTTTTCATCAAACCGTCCATAAAAGGGGTATCGGCCTGAAAAATGGCATCGGCTTCGGGTTTCGGGCCGAGGCCCCAGCCGTCGAGTATGAGGAGGAATGCTTTTTTGCTCATTGTTTTATTGTTGGAATTGCTTCATTGCGATTGCAGGCAAAGTAACGCCGAAAACGGCTTTTGATGGCATAAAAAAACCCGGCTGATTTTCATCAACCGGGCTCCTGTTGTTTTGTTTTGTCCTTTTTGAATTACTTGCGACCGGCTTTCAGCTGGTCTTGCAATATAGCCAGTTCGGCCGTTTTGCCGTCGCGGGCAAGAGCGGCTTGTTTCGGCCAGGTAGCGGGGTCGTGCATTTGGTAACGTTTGCCGGCTGCTTCGAGGATCGCCTTGATGGCAGCAGGTTTCGTGTTAGCCAGTTCGGCGAACGTGGTGATGCCTGCGGCGATCAACAGTTCGGCGATTTTTGGGCCGATGCCTTCGATAGAAACGAGGTCGTCGGCTTTAACGGTGGTTTTGGCGCTTTTAGCCGCCGGTTTTTTGTCAGCAGCGGGTTCGGCAGATTTTTTTGCGGTCGGTTTTTTTGCCGGTGCGGTAGCCGCCGCCGCCGGAGTTTCGCTCTCGATCGTCTGGCCCATCAGGTATTGTTCTTCCACCAATTTTTCACCTTTCCAGGTGCGGCGGATCACTTCGTTAAAAACCAGACGCTTGCCGGACTGATCGGTAAAATCGAACACAAACTGGGAGTCCGTCGTGTTTTTGCCCACTTTTGAAGCCAGGCGTTCGATGCGGTTGGTGGCGGCGATGTTATTGAAAAACCAGCGCAACGCCTCCATTTTTTGGGCTTTGGATTGGGTTTTATCGGTCGGGCTGCTGAACGTTGCGCAGCTGTCAGCGGCAAATTTGTCGAAGGCGGCGATGATGTCACCTTTCACAACCTGCGCGTCAAGCGCGTCTACGAGTTGTTTCAAAGTCATTGTTATATTCGATTTTGGTGAACAAATAACGCCGCAAAGGTAATGGATTTTTTTCAAACCAAATAATAGTTGGTAAATGACATTTTTGTTAAGCAAATGTGAAATTTAAATTTGTAACACATTTGTTATAAAATAAATAAACCTCTTCAAATTTCTTAAAGTTTAAATTTCAAATATTATTATAGATTTTGTCGAATTTAATTTTAAAAAACAAAGGTTTTTCAATAATAATATCTGTTTATTAAACGACTGCGCCGGAATTGGCCTCTTTCTGCAACGACATGAGCCATTCCGGAAACCCGGAACGGCTCATGGTTGGAACGGCGGCAAATACCGGCTCCCCTGTGTGACGGATGTGTTTATTTCACCTCCTCGCCTTTTTTGCCGGCTGCTTTGATCATAAAAAACAGCACAATACCGACAATCAGGAAACTGACCACGGCATTGATAAAGTTGCCAATCATAATACTTTCGCCGATTTTAATCCCGGAGAAATCGGGTGTACCGATGATCATGCCCAGGACAGGCGTAATCACGTCGGCAACCAGCGACTCGACAATTTTGTTAAATGCGCTGCCGATGATAAAGGCAACAGCCAATGTGATGACGTCTCCGCGGAGGAGGAACGCTTTGAGTTCTGACCACATAATTTTTCGTTTTGAAAGATGAAAGGTGTTGGTTTTGTTGCGGTAAAAATATCTAAACCGCTGATTATCTGCACAAAAAAGTGAAGATATTTACCAAAACGTTATTTCCTTCCGGCTTGTCCGACCACAAAGAGTTCGGAGGCAATTCTGTCCGCGAGCAATTTCCCGGCCGGGGTCAGGCGGTAGGTTTCACCCGATTTTTCCAGGGTTCCGTTTTGCAAAAACGGCTCTGCCGCCTGCAGGAAATGCCGGGCAAAAGCAATATCGATCTCTTGTATTTTTTCCGGATCGACGCCCCACATCGTGCGCAAAGCGGTCATTACATATTCGTTATATCGTTGCGCGGGGTCGAGTATTTCCTGTTCAAAAGGCGCCACACCCTCTTCTATCGACTTGATATACAGTGCATTATTTGCAATATTCCACTGCCGGCTCCACCCGTTGAACGAATGGGCCGAAGGGCCCGCGCCGAGGTAATGTTCTCCTTTCCAGTAACTGCTGTTGTGCCGGGCATAACGCCCGGGCAAGGCAAAATTGGAAATTTCATAATGATCGTATCCCCGCATCCCGGTAGCGGCAACCAGGTATTCAAACTGCCGGGCGGCCTTTTCTTCTTCCACCGGGGGTTGCTGACCTTTTCGCACAAACGCAGCAAGCGCCGTTTTGTCTTCCACCGTAAGGCAGTAGCAGGAAAGATGTGCAATTCCGTATTCAAAAACGATGGCCAGGTTTTCCGCCCACTGCGCATCAGAGGTGGTGGGCGAACCGTAGATCAGGTCGATAGTCAGGTCGTCAAAACCGGCCGCCAGGGCCTGGTCTAAGCATTCGCGGGCGTGAACGGCCGTATGGGCGCGGTTCATCCACCGGAGGTCATCGTCGCTGAACGACTGAATCCCGATACTCAGCCGATTGACCGGAGTAAGGTTTTTCAAATCCCGGAGTTTTTCCGGGGAAAGGTCATCGGGATTGGCCTCCAGGGTAATCTCGGCATCCGGAGCCACTTTGTAAAGGTGGTAAATTTTTTCAAATATCTGCTCCAACTCGCTGATTTCCAGCAAAGAAGGCGTTCCTCCACCCAGGTAGACCGAACTCAGTTCGGCGCCACCCAGATAATCGCTCCGCCATTCCAGTTCTTTCAGAATTGCCGTTACCATCGCCCCCTTGTTGCGCAGAACGGTGGAAAAATGAAAATTGCAGTAGTGACAAGCCTGCTTGCAAAAAGGGATGTGGAGGTAAAGACCGGGCAAGGGGTGAGAGGGTGAGAGGGTGATCAGATGGCGCCGAGTAATCCTTTAAACTGGGGTTCGAGGCGGTAAAATTCCCCGGCACTGAGCGGCTGGTTTCCGTACCATACCCGTTCGTAGGCGCGGGTGACGGCGCGAAACTGCTCGCCGAGGCGGTATTCCCGGGTTTCACGCAAATAGTCGCGGTTTGTTTTTTCACGCGACCATTTGATGGCATTTTTTTCCGATAAAGACTTGATAACCTGGAGGTAATAAAGCCGGATCGCCACCGGAAAATCTGCTTTTTCCAAAGCTTCCCGCAAAAAACGGTCGAGGTCGGTTTCGTGCAGGTAATCATCCAGATTTTCCAAAGTGATCTCCGCGCCGTCCCTCGCAATCAACCGGTTGCGCGGGGCTTTCAACATGCGGTAGATCCCATAGGCAATTGCCGCAACGGCGGCCAGCACGGCCAGCATTTGCAAAAGAATGCCCAATCCCTGCGTGGCCGAGGTCCAGGCAAGTGGGTCAAAATCGGGCATTTGCCTTTCCCGGGATTTGGTTTCTTTGGGTTTGGCCGGTTCGTCTTTGCTGTAATCCAATGCCCTGACGGCTTCCGCCCACTGCTCTTTTTTAACCGGGCGGATTTCCACCGGTTCCAATGGCGGCGGAACGTAAGGTGTATACTCGACCTCCGGATATGCTTCCGTATAAGACAAAGTATCCGCAATTTCCGGGGATGTTTCACTTTGTGCGAACAAGCCGACTGGAAATAACATCAACAGAATCAATATCTTATAATTCACTTTTTCCATTTTTTACGGTTGTTTGCGTTATTCCCTCGCCAATCCCCTGATCTGCCTGGAAGCGCCGACTTTTTCAATTTCTTCCCGCAGGCTGTCGGCGTCGGCCACTTCGCGGCCGGAAAAGTATTGCAAAGCGCCACTCAACACGATCAGTATAAAAACAAAGTACAAAATAAAAACTGCGGCGCATGTAGTCGCGATCATGCGGTATGATTCCATAGCGCCCTCCGTCCGTGGAACAAGCCAACTAAAAAACTCGAGCGTCCGGTCCCAAACCGGGAACTCGATAAAAACGAACAGGAGCATGTTGAACACGATCATCAGAAAACCGATCAACAAACCCTGCCCCCAGCGCATGAGGCGGAAAGCGCGTGTTAAGGCCGTAAAAGGATTAAGGGTTTCAAAATAGATCACCGCACTCCATAAAGCCAGGAAGGGGTAAACCACCATACTGATCACACTGCCGCTGTTCATTGTCAGCAAGGCAATAAAACCCGGCATAGGAAGTAATAAAGGCAACAGCGCCAGCAACATGCGGGGCAGGTTATAAGGGGGGCGTTGTTCGGTATCCATCTCCAATTCCAGCGCGCGAAAAGCCGAAAGTGTAAGGAAACACAAGATAATTGCCTGAAAAACAAATAAATACGGAACATGCTCCGTCCCAAAAATCTGCCCCGTGGCGATGAGAATATCGAAGGGCCAAAACGGCAGGTCGGTGTATAAAAAGGTGTCGGCCGGTACTTTAGTTGAAAGGCCAAACGCCCAAAAACCAAAACATGTCGTCGCGGCTGCCAGCGATAAAAAGGTCAGCCTGAAACGGCGGCGCAGCACGGAAAAGGTGTCCGAAAGTATTTCGCCTGCGCTTTTTATCCCCCTGAAATCAATGGTGTGTTCCCGTTTCGGCGGCAGCTCCTTGTCGTGAACGGGCTCCCGGAAAGCGCCCGTTTTTGCCTTATGACGCGGCAGCCACATAAAATACCACAATACAAAAGCCAAAGACGTGAGAATAAATGCGGCGCGCAGAACGTCCGGCGTTTCGGTGTATCGTGTGAAAAAACTCTCGAAAAACGCCGCCAGGATAATGATGGGCACAATTCCGAAAAATATTTTCAACCCCCTTCGCATCGATACCTGGAAGGCTTGCCCGCGGGTGTACGTGCCCGGAAACAACAACCCCGACCCCGCAACCATACCCGAGGTGCCGGCAATGATAATCGCGCTGATCTCCAGCGTGCCGTGTATCCATATCGTGAGAAACGACTCCCAAAATACGCCGCGTTCGACAAAAAAATACTGAAACGCCCCGACCATGATCCCGTTGTAAAGCAGGATAAATACCGTGCCGAGCGAAGCCAGCACCCCCAGGATGGCCGTCTGGAATGCAACAAACAGGTTTCGCCCTGCTATTGACACCGACATGCCGAAAGGGCCGCTGTCCTTGTACACCGCCATCGGGTCGCCTTTTTCGATGTTTTCAATGGTCATTTCCACGTAGCCGTCGCCAAGAACGATCCGCGCAAAATCGGGGTTGATCATACTCGAAACCACACCGATGCCGAACGCCAGGGCAAACAGGCAAAACGACAACAACAGGGCCCGGCGTTCTTCCCAAAAAAGTTGGGGCAGTTCGTCGGTCCAGAACCGGCGCAGGCGTTCTGCCGGGAAACGTTTTCCCCGGTAGATATTGTGAAAAACCCGCTGAGCCAGCGTATTGAGGTACATCCGCACCGAACGGTTGGGATAAAAAGTGCGGGCATATGACAGATCGTCCGTGATCTGAATAAACAGGTCGTTCAACTTTTCCGGGTCATGGCGGTTTTCGCGGAGCATGTCCTCAAATTCCATCCATTTTTCCTTGTTCTGCTCTATGAACTTGGTTTCTTTCATGCTTTGCAAAGTTGAGGAGAAATTCGAACAACTCAAAATACCGCCCGCACCTGGGCTCTTCCGACGTGAATCACCCGGTTATCTCCTGTTTTTCGCCCTTCATAATTGAGGCTCAATTGCAGGCTTTTGGACAACTGGCGGTCGAGGTTCAGTCCCCAGAGAAAATTTTTGCCGTCCTGCAGGCCTTCCAGCATGGTAAAGGCCACCGAAGTATTGGCCTGCCCCGTAAAGTTGATGTCGGTGTACGTGGCTTTGGCGCGCAGCGACGTGGCTGCGCGGAACCCCTGCGTATTCTGCCGCCCCTGCGGGTTCCAGGTCAATTCGGTATTCCAGTTCGTTTGCCCGGCTTTTTCAGCGCCGGCGAGTTCATTCCGGCTGTTTTGCAGGCTGAATTGAAAAATAATGCGAAAAACCCGGTTGGGCAACCAACTCAGTTTGGGCCCTGCTTCCCAGCCCCGGATCAAAAAATCACGGCTGGCAAACGCCTGGTTGTCGCTGCTTTTTTCCGTCAGCGAGGCATCGGCTTCGGCGCTCCATTGTTTCCCGAGATTGAGCCGCCCGTGCAGGGTCCAATCCGTATTGCGCCGTCGTTCAAAACCGGTGGTCAGCGCCACCTGGCTCCGGTTTTCACCCTGCGCGATGCTTGCGTCCCAGGCCGGGTTGGCGCGGTTGACAAACAATACGTTGCGGATAGAAGCGGCTACCGTAACCAAAGCGGAGTCCGGCAAAACCAACTGGAAAGGGTTCCAGGGCGACACCCCCTGCACGCCGGCGAAGGTGCGCCGGTTGATTTGCAGGGTGTTTTGGGTGGAAAAACGGCTCAAAATTCGTCGCCATCTGCGGGTGGAGTTGATCCACAATAAGCGCGGCTCGAGTCGCAGGTTTTGGTTGAGCAATACGTTGTTCGTGCGGATATAATCGGCGGTAGTCACGGCCACCCGTACATACGTCGCCTGATCCTGAAATACGGCGATTTCCATTTCGTCGACCTGTAAAATGCTGTCGCGGTTGCGGTCAACCCAGGTGTACTGGCCTTCTCCCGGGTTGACGGCCAAATACGTGAATTCCACTTTGGGGCTCTGGCCCGAGCCGATTTCATAACCGGTGGTAAAATTGACGGCGTTTTTCCAGGCCGAAAGATTGTAGTCGAGCCGCCCGAGGTAGGTGTTTTGTGGCTCCTGATCGCTGAGCGCCGGTTCGGTGACCCGCAGCGTCCGGTAGGTGAAGGTCCAGTTGAATTGCTGGAGGATCGCCGGGCCGGTTTTTGGGGCGCTGCGCCAACTTCCGTTCAAATTGGCCTCGTTTGCAACGGTATTCCTTCGAAAAAGGTCGCCTGCGGGAAAAAAATCGTTGCGTTGGGACAAAAACCCGCCGATCTGCCATGCCGCCTGCTGATCGGGGGTTTGGAAGTACAGCCGGTACAGGTCGTACCACAAACCGGCGCGGCTGAACGTATCGACACCCGCTGCGCGGCGTTCGTTTTTTTCACGTTCCGCATAAAGTCCCACCCGCATCAGGGCCCGTTGAGCGGCCGTGTCTTTTTTAAAAAACGTTTTTGAAAAATCCAGTTTCGGGCGGGCAAAACGGGTCCGTTCGACGGCGCCGTCGGTCAGCAACAGGTTGATTTCGCCGGAAAATTCGAAACCGCCTTGTTGAAGGCGCCACTGCCCGAAATGCCGCGCGCCGTTGTACACCCCCTGCCTTCGAAAAGCGCCGAATTCATATTGTCCGCTCCCCCACCCTGTGTTTTGCACGGAAAATCCCCCCCGGGCCAGGTGCTCCGTCGCGGTATCCCGCGTATTGTCGGTATTCCAGTCGCGTACGAACTCCGCCGGGCGATAGGGGTTCAGCGGTAAAAAAGCCCGGTCGGTGTATTCGTAATTGGCGTAAGCGCGGCCCTGCCATTGTTTTCCATTAAACAGGTTCTGCCGGATACCGAGCGCAGTGGCGCCGCCAAAATTATTTCCGTCGTCTATGGGAGAATACCGGTTGAGGTCGCGGTTGCTGAGGGCTACTTCGGCGCGCAGCTGCGCCCCCCGGAATGGCTGGAACTCGCCACCCAAGGCGTATAACTGCCTCAATTCAGGGGCAACCAAACGTACAACCGGCTCAAAATTGCCCGTTGGCTGGCAGGTAAGCGGGTCGGGCGGCGACCAGCGCAGTACCCGCCCGTTGGCGGCGGTAAGCGCCAGCACGTAGTTGCCCTGCCCCTGCGGCACTTCCGTGAACAGGGCGGCGTATCGCGCCGAATCGGGGTTCGTGCTGTAAATCAAAACAGGCGTCAGGGCGCCGCACACCAACGTATCCTGTATCTTGTACAGTACTCGACCGGGATCGAAGCCGGCCAGGGTATCGATGCCCGACGCAAAGGCATTGCGCAGGTTGTCGCCGGTTTCGGCCAGGCGCCGGCGTTCTTCCAGGGACAACTCCTGTGCGCCGCCGCTGTTACGGGAGTCCTGCTCGGAATAAAAATTGAAATAAATGCGGCTGTTTTGTTTGCTCCAGGCGGTGTTGGCCGCGAGTGTGGAGCGCAGGTAAGTCTGCACCGTATATTCAAATTCGATGATCACCCTGCTGTCTTTGGTGATCAGTTTCCGCGGCGTAAACGTGACTTCACCCAGGTTATAGTCGACGATATAATGGTCTTCCAGCCCCCTGCGAAGCAGTTGGCCGTCGACAAAAACCTTTTCCGTACCCGCCAATACAATGATAAAACGTTCACCTTCAGCACCTTGCAGCCTGTACGGCCCCTGGTTGCCTTCCTGCCCCTGGATGATTTGCCGGGCGAATTTCCCCCTCGATACGGCAGCGGCGGCGCGTACACGAAGCGTATCGGTCGCCTTCACGCCCCCCTGATATTCCACCATCGCGCCTTGCAGGCGTTTAAAATAATTGGAAAAATAGCCCGCAGGGCGGGGCAGATCGTAGTCGCCGGCCGTCAGAACGGTATTTTTTTTCTTCAACTGGATGAATATCCGGTCAAACTCCTGCAACTGCCGCGTAGTGCCGTCGGGTTGGAGTGGAATGGAATTATCCGACAAGGCTGCTCGCAGTTCGAGGTCGTTGCCGAGTTTGCCATTTAATTGCAGGTTCAGGTTGGAATTGAACACCAGGTTCTGGCTGTTGCCGAAGGACAATCCGCGGGTATAAGCGCCGCTGGAAACAACTCCGCCGCCGGCCCAGGGGTTCGTAGCGGGTTCGTAAGGTGAATAGTCGAATTCGATGGCATCGGGGCGCAAGTTCCGGCGTATCGAGGCCGTATCGAGGCGGCTGATTTTTGCAGAAAGATTCACCGGAAGCACCCGGTACGTGATCCGGAAAGTTTTACACTGGTTACAGGCCGATCGCAAGCCGGCGGTGTCGACCAGCAGCCGGTTGTTGTGCAGGGAAAAATATTGGAGATCAATGGGTTGTGCGGAAACCGAATCAACGACGGAAATCAAAGGCAACAGGATCGTAAGGGAATCGGGGGTATGGACCGGCACGCCGGCGGGCAACGTACGGGTACGCAGGTTGGAAAACTCGCCGGGTTGTTGCGCGGCAGCCGGCAAAAACAGGGCCGACATGACCGCGAGCAGGGCGATTCGCAACGGGAAAGGACAGATCGTTTGTGTGTTATCCAGCAAAATTCGGAATCGAGATGCCCGAAAGGTGTATTTGAAAGGGTTTCAGTTGCCTCTACCGCTCAAAAAGTGGTTTGACCGACAGGGAGTCAATCGGAAGAACCGGTTGGGGTTTGAACGGCCGTACGGGCCGGATGCGTGAAAGAGAGTCGCTGACATCCAGCAGTGCCTCCGCCTGTAAAAGAGAATCGACGATATGTTCGGCATCGGCCAGCAAAACCTCCCGGCATTTGGCCTTTTCCTTCTCCCGGAAAGCTGCCACCCGTTCCGCCACCTTTTCATCAATCAACCTGCTTTTGTCGGATCTGCAGGCCGCCTGTACGAACAGCCCGCACACCAGCATCAGCAATATCCCGATTTTATTGAACATGAATCCGTGTTTTGTGTTTTTAATCCCAGAATTGAATTATTTTTGTGGCGAAGTTATCACCGAAACCGGGTGCTTTTTTCAAAAAAATTACCTAACAATACTATTCGGGGAGGAGTGTTATTTTTAATTAATTTTTTTTGGCGCCGGGGTTGCAACTTATAAAAACTGCTTTATCTTTGTGCCGTCAGCGTTGAATAACGTGGATAAAACTCGAAAAGGCTTATACGCTTCGAATACCTTTAGTATCCTGGTTTTGGCCTTTTCCAATTTCCGCGAAAGCGGGATCAATGAAAGAAAAAGTCGCTTTATAGCGTTTACTTAAGATTGTTTTCATTTGGTTTTTTGGGGTTATACAGGGTGCTACTGAGTAATCAGTCGGTGCCCTGTTTTTTTGTATGTTTTCTATTTTAAAGGGGAACAAAATCGGGAGATACCTGATTTTGTTCCCTTTTTTATTCCGGAACAACTTTAATAACTGATGATGCTTCGTCGCCCGCGCCGCAACCGCCAATCTGCCGCCATTCGGGGAATGGCCGCTGAAACCCACCTGACCGTACAACACCTGGTTTTTCCACTATTTGTGCTGGATGGCGCGAATATCCGGACTGAAATTCATTCCCTGCCCGGCATTTTCCGCTTTTCACCCGACAATCTGTTCCGGGAGATCGAATCCTGCATGGAGTTGGGACTGCGCAATTTTGTCGTGTTCCCGGCCGTGGCCGACGGTTTAAAAGACACCACTGCGACGTACAGCTATTCGCCCGATAATTTTTATCTCAAAATGGCGCGTGCGATCAAATCGCGTTTTCCGGAATGTTGCCTGATCAGCGACGTGGCGATGGACCCCTACAGTTCCGACGGGCACGACGGGCTGGTGCGCAACGGCGAGATCGTGAACGACGACAGCCTGCCCATCCTCGCGCAGATGTCGGTGGCCCAGGCAGAAGCGGGATTTGATCTGCTCGGGCCTTCGGATATGATGGACGGCAGGGTCGGGTTTATCCGACAGGAACTTGATAAACAAGGGTTTACAAAAACCGGCATCCTCGCGTACACGGCCAAATACGCCAGCGCCATGTACGGTCCGTTTCGGGATGCGCTGGACTCCGCGCCCAAAAGCGGGGATAAAAAAAGTTACCAGATGAACCCGGCAAACAAACGGGAGGCACTGATCGAGGCCGAACTCGACACCTTGGAAGGTGCGGATATGCTCATGGTAAAACCGGCCTTGCATTACCTCGACGTGATCCACCTGTTAAAAGAAAACAGCCGGCTTCCCATTGCCGCCTACCATGTCAGCGGCGAATGCGCCATGCTCCGGGCGGCCTGCAACAACGGCTGGCTCGACTTCGGGCGCGCCATGCCCGAAGCACTGCTGAGCATCCGCCGAACGAACGCCGACGTGATCCTGACGTATTTTGCCAAGGAGTTTGCGATGATGTTTCCGGGGGGTGTTTGAGCATCAGAGGGGCCTCAAAACATATACCCAAACAACTTCTTCTTCTTTTTCGCACCCTTTTTTGTCTTTTTCACATACACCGGTTCGCTGCTGTAACTTTCCACGTTGACCCGGTTGTAGGCCACCACCACGTAGGTATAATAACCTTCCGAGGCCGTTTGGTCTTCAAAAATCCATTTTTCCGAATAAAACGGCGTGGTAACGAGCAGGTTGTACGGGTCGCGCATATCGCCGACCGCCTCTCCGTCGAAGCGGTAAATGGCAAAGTAGTAGGGCATTTCTTCGCCGGAAAGTATGTCGCACACGTGCCAGGCCAGTTTGACGGAGCTGGGTGATCCTTTCACCCGGCATATCTGCGGTGTGGCGGGTGGTACCTTTGCCAGGGCCGGCATTCCGGGTACCAGGGCCGGCAAATGATAGGAAAGGTTCATCAGGGTATCCCGAACACCCAGCGGATTGCGCAGCAAGGGTTTTACGGAGTAAAAAATACTGCCTTGTACGTTCGGGTTGGCGCGATTCAGCGCAAGTTGGCGGCTGATCTGCCCGGGTTGGTTCCAGTTGGCGTCGTTCGGGCTGTTTGCGATTTTATACGCCGCATGGCCGATATACAACTGGCGTCCGTAGGTGTGTTTGCTCCACCAGTCCACTAATTTTTCGTAATCGGCGGGTGGAAAACCGATACTCCAGTATATCTGCGGGGCCACGTAGTCGATCCAGCCGTTTTTCAGCCAAAGCAGCACGTCGGCATACAGGTCGTCGTAGCAGGTGATGCCGGCCCGGGTGTCCGAGCCGTTGACGGGGTCTTTGTCGGCATTTCGCCACACCCCGAACGGGCCGATGCCGAACCGAACGTAGGGTTTATATTTTCTGATCGTTTGGGATACACTTTCGACTAATTTGTTCACATTATCGCGTCGCCAGTCTTCAATATTGGTAAAACCATGCGGATTGGCGGCAAACTCGTTGTAGTCGTTCAGCGACTCGCCCTGTTCCTTGTACGGATAAAAATAGTCGTCGAAATGAATACCGTCGACATCGTAGCGCAGAATGATATCGCGTACCACGTTTACGAGGTATTGCCTGACGTACGCATTGGCCGGGTTGAAATACCAGCGCCTGCCATATTTGAAAAACCATTGCTGCCGCAACGAGGCCGGGAACGAGCGCAGCGGGTGAATGAGTGAAAGATTGGCCGTATCGAGGTCCCAGGTAGCGCGGTAAGGGTTGAGCCAGGCGTGGAATTCCATGTGCCGGTCGTGCGCTGCTTTGACCATATATTGTAACGGATCGTAGGAGGAATCGGCGGGTGGAAGGCCCTGTTCTCCGGTTAAAAACTTGCTCCAGGGAACGGTAGGCGATTTGTAAAAGCATCACCTGCGGGGCGAATCTGCACAAACACGGCATTCATGTTCATGGCCCGGAGCACGTCGAGCAAACTGTCAAATTCCACCTTCTGGCGTTCTATGGGCAAACCCGGTTTCGAAGGCAAGTCGATATTCGCCACCGTAGCAATCCATGCGCCGCGCATTTCGGCCATCGGCGGCTGTGCCCAAAGTGTTGTTTGCTGAAAAAACAGAAAAAATAGGAAAGCAAGGGTCGTTAAGCGATAAGCAGGCGTCATAACATTTCGGTTTGCGGTAAAAGTAGCGGATATGTCTGAAATGCAAAGGGTTTCGGGGTTTAAGGGTTTAAGGGTTTAAGGGTTTAAGGGTTTAAGGGTTTAAGGGTTTAAGGGTTTCGCGTTGTTTGAAATGTTTTATCGGTACAAATGGAAAATGAATTTCGGACTTTTGCCGTAAAATTATTTTTCCACTCCGAAATCCTAAAAAAAACCTCACCAACCCTGAAACCTTTAAACCCTTAAACCCTTAAACCCCGAAACCTTTAACCCCGAAACCCTTAAACCTTTGACGCATGAAATTTCCGCAACCCATTCCAGTAAACGAACTTGCCAGGCGGCTGAACGCCAGCGCGGTGATCGGCGACACAAATCTTGTTGCCACCGGCATCAACGAAATCCACAAGGTAGAGCCGGGGGATGTCGCGTTTTCCGACGTAAAAAAATATTTTGACAAGACCCTGCGCAGCGCCGCAAGCGTCATTTTGTTAAACGAAGCGGCCGAATGCCCACCGGGCAAGGTGATTCTGGTGGTCGAAAACCCCTTCGAAGCTTACGATTCCCTCATCCGGACCTGCCGCCCCTTCGAGCCACTGCGTTCGCCGGTCAGTCATTTGTCCGAAATCCACCCTACTGCGATCATCGAACCGGGGGTGGTCATCGCCGCGCACACCCGAATCGGGGCGTACACTTACATTCAGGCCAACACGTATATCGGCGAATATACCCTGATCGGCGAACACGTGAGTATCGGGCCAAACAGCATCATCGGCTCTGATGCGTTCTATTTCAAGAAGTTAGCCGATGGCTCTTACCAAAAATGGCGCTCTGGAGGGCGGGTGATCATCGAGGATCACGCCGAGGTCGGCGCCGGTTGTACCGTCAACAAGGGAGTAAGCGGCGATACGATCATCGGCGCGGGAAGCAAATTAGACTGCCAGATACACATCGGGCACGGCGCCGTAATCGGGAAAAACTGCCTGTTTGCCGCGCAGGTCGGCATCGGCGGCAAAACGGTCATTGAAGACAATGTGGTGCTGTACGGCCAGGTGGGCGTTATCCAGGCCGTGCGTATCGGCCAGGGAGCCGTGGTGCTGGCCGGAAGCGGCGTTTCCAAATCGCTGGAAGGCGGCAAAACGTATTTTGGATCACCCGCCGAGGAATTCCGGGAAAAATACAAGGAACTGGCGGCTTTGCGACAACTGCCCGATTTGATCCGAAATTCGGCAAAATAACAAGACTAACCGGTGGAAAACACGGCGCAACATACTGATATGATCCGAACGGAAGCCCAACGCATAGGTTTCGGGTTTGTCGGTTTTGCCCGTGCCGAATACTTAGACGAAGAAGCGCGCCGGCTGGAAACCTGGTTGCGGCAAGGCGCTCACGGGCGTATGTCGTATATGGAAAATTATTTCGATTTGCGGGTTGATCCTTCCAAATTAGTGCCGGGGGCAAAAACGGTTATTTGCCTGACATTCAATTATTTCAACCCGGAAAAGCAACAGGATCCGGAGGCGCCGAAAATCAGCCGCTACGCTTACGGCGAAGATTATCATGCCGTTGTAAAAGATCGTCTGCACGATTTGCTCGCCTACATCCAATCAGAAATCGGTGAAGTCAGCGGGCGTTGTTTTGTCGACAGCGCGCCGGTTATGGAACGGGAATGGGCGCAGCGCGCCGGTTTGGGCTGGAACGGCCGCAATACCCTGACGATCAACCCCAAACGCGGCTCTTATTTTTTTCTCGCCGAGATCATCTGCGACCTGCCGCTTTTATACGACGAACCCCTGCGCGATCATTGCGGCACCTGCCGCCGTTGCATCGACGCCTGCCCCACGGAGGCGATATCGCCGGAAGGTTATTTCCTCGACGCGTCGAAGTGTATCTCTTACCTGACCATCGAATTGCGCGATGAAATACCACCTGAATTCAGGGGCAAAATGGACCATTGGATGTTTGGCTGCGACGTCTGCCAGGACGTTTGCCCCTGGAACCGTTTTTCCGAAAAACACGCGGAACCGGCCTTCGAACCCCATCCCGATCTGCTGCAACTTTCAAAACACGACTGGCAGGAACTGACGGAAGAAAGCTTCGGGAAGGTTTTTAAAAAATCGGCGGTAAAAAGGGTGAAATACGCGGGATTGAAGCGAAATATCGATTTTTTGGAAAAATAGAGGCTGCGCCATAGGGCCATCTCCCGCAGATGCCGCAGATTTCGCAGATTATTTTTTCAAAATGATCGAAATAAAAATCTGCGAAATCTGCGGCCCCTGCGAAAGCGCAGTCATAGTCTCACTTCGAGTGAGACTATGACTTGATCATCAAACGCAGTCATAGCCTCACTTCGAGTGAGGCCATGACTTGATCATCAAACGCAGTCATAGTCTCACTCGAAGTGAGACTATGACTTGATTATCAACGAATTACCACTTTTTTCACACTGTTGCCCGCCGCACTTTCGAGGCGTACGGCATAAACGCCGGCCGGCACCTGTTGCACGTCGAGCGTCAGAATTTGTCCGGCGCCCAGTCCATCGGCATTTCTGCTTAAAACCGTGCGGCCGTCAGCGCCGATGAGTTGTACCTGTATGGGGCCGCCAATGGCCTGACCGGTGCTGAGGTGCAGGAAATCGAAAGCCGGGTTGGGCTGCACCTGCATGCCGAGGGGATTGGCGTCGGGTTCGTCGGTATCCACGAGGCCGGGCTGAACGATTACCCCACGCGCCGGCGCTTTGTCGCATGCCTGATCGCCGTTATCATCTGTTACACAAGCTTCTGTGTCGTAATTGAGCAGGTCCATCACTTCCAGGTCGTCGACGTACCAGGCGCCTTCTGCCATCAGGTTTTGGTCCTGATTGGTCCCGAAGTGGAACCGGATGGTCACTTCCTGGCCGATATAGTCGCTCAGATCGAAATACGACTGCACCCAGCCGTTCGAGTTGCCGGAGTACCCGCTGATGAACGGAATGGCAAAGGTTTGGTAGTCGATTTTGCGCGGATACGGGTTGCGGAATACCTTTTCTGCGGGAAACTGTCCCCAGATTTGTTCGTTAATTTCTTTGATCTCCAGAATACCTGCGTCGATGCCTGTTTCGGTATTATACTGGGTCCAAACACGCAGAACAGGCTGGTTACCCGTGATGACGATACTTTGGGTTGTTTCGAGGGTAAATTCCGTTTCCGTCGGTTTGCTGACCGCCAGAAATGACGCCGGGCCGGTTTTGGCCACGTCGCTTTGCAGCACAAAAAATTCGTTATTTCCGTCGATATCGAGGCTGAACCAGTCGTCTTCGTTATCCATCACGTCGCGGAAATAACGGTTCGAGCCGATGCCTGCGGGTGATTTGGCGGTGTAGGTCAGGGTAATTTCCTGGCCTGACGGCATATTTCCGAGGTTCCAGGTAACATAACCGTTGGCGTATGTGCCGCCGTTGGAAGCGCTGGTCAAAGTCAGTCCCGCCGGCAGTTCGTCCGTAACGATGACATTGCTGGCGGCCTCGTCTTTGTGGTTGGTGACGATCAGCGTGAATTTTGCGTCCTCTCCGGGTTCGATGAGTGGAGTGGAGGTTATTTTTTTGATCTTTAACTCCCGGATACAGGTGGGAATCGGTTCAAAATCCTCCACGCCGTCGGATGCGTCCAGATTGGATCCCTGGCTGGCGAAATAACCCAAACCCCGGCGAGCGAACACGCTGGAAATCAGGCAGGTATCTGCGCCGTCGTAATTGAGGATATTCGCAAGCATGATGGCGTCGCGGCCGTCGATAAAGCCGGGCGAGCAGGGTTGGAATTTCATGCCGTCCATTACGAGCTGGATCGCGCGGGCATTGCCGCTGGCAGTGTTGGTAAGGTCTTCATCATAACCGTATTTTTCCACCATAGCCCAATAAAGGTCCCAGGTAACGGCAGCCCATATTTCGCCGAGATCGTGTGTCTCCACACTTTCCGCCACGGTGCCGAAAGTGATCGGATTGATACTCATATCCGTGGTGTAGGGGTAGCGGCGGATGCCGGCGCCTTCGGTGGTTTGGCTGAATACGAAGGTGCCCATGCCGCGGCGTTTGGTGGCTACATCGCCGGGTTTGATCGTGGTGATCAGGGCAAAGAAGTCGCTCCAGCCCTCCCCCATTTGTTCGGGATTGCCAAGGCATCCGGCCTGGCTGGGGCCGCCGGTCAGGCGGGTGGAAATGCCGTGTCCGTATTCGTGGGCAACAATGCCGTTGTCAAATGCGCCGTCGATGAGATCGGGGCCGGAAGAAAGGGGTTCTGCCAGGGTCACGTTTAATCCGTCGCCTGCAAACTTCCGCAGGTTATCGCAGTCTTTTTTTCCCAGCATCACGACGGGAATGGTTACTTCGTCGGCAAAGTCGCCGGCTGCCATACCGGCCACCTGGTCTTCAAAATTACAAATGATACAGGCGATGGCGCCTGCCGTTTGCGCGCGGTATGCCTTTTCGCTGAAATTGCAAATGCCGCGATCAACGATGGCAATTTTGCCGCTCAGGTCATTGGTCAGCGGAGCGCAGGCTAAGGTCGGTTGTCCGGTATTGTTCACGCCGATCTCGACATCTCCGGTTACGGGTGTGGTCGTGACCGGTGCGCCAAAAGGTTCGGCAGAAGCCGCAGCGACGGTCACCGTGTACGTGCCTACCACCGGTGTCGGGGCGTTGGCCGTAAGCAGCTGGCCACCCGAACGGGTCCATACGAACATCCGCATACTGCCGCTGAAGCCGTCGGCCGGTGTGGAGAAGTCGGCATTGTTGAGCAATTGAGTAGCCAGGGCATAACCGGCAATGGCTTTGGCCTGCACGGCGTCGTTGCCCGCACCGCCGTTGCCGTAGGTGTTGTGCTGGAAATTGCCGGCAGGTTCGTCAAAACCAAACCGGTAAAAGATGTCGTGCATCTTGTTGTTCATGTAGAACAGGTTGACAATGGCCGGGTTAAGGTTGTCTAAGGGTTCGCCGTTGGGGTCGTACGGGTAATCGAACACGAGGGAAGCGCCTGCATTGGGGAAGGGGGTGGTTGGCGCCATGTTATTGTTGTCGCGGTCGTCGAAAGCATATACGTTGTTGCCGCGTGTGTACGTGAATTCGGCGCCGGCGAGGCCGTTGGTGTCGTGCCAGCCTAAGGGCGAGGCGACCGGGTCGGCCGGGTCGGTGATCAGTTGATGCGGGCCGTGATTGGGGCTTTCGGCCGGCAGCTGAATTACGCGGTATTGTTCGCCGGCCTGGAAACCGGCTGACTGGTCGCCGGAAGTTGCCGTCGGGTCGCAATCAGCGGAAAAATTATGATCGGTCGGCGTGTTCTCGTCGTCGCAGGATTCGCCGAGGCGGTGTACGTGGCCCACTTTACAATACACGGTTTGATTGATTTTACCCAGGATCAGGCCGGTTTGGGCGTCTACACGCATATTCCAGACGTCGGCGGTGTTGGATTGTTCAATAATCATCGTCCAGGCCAAACGTACGGAGCCGTCGATCTGCGCTTCGTAACAGATGGACACCGGAATGTCGGCTTTTGAAACGTCGCTGCCTTCAAAAACCCAGTTGCGGTCGTTGATCTTCTGGCGCACCGAAACGGATATCCCTTTAAAACCGAGGTGTGCCGCCGCCATTTCCACGGCTTTTGCCGCGCCGAGTGAAGGCAGCGTGGTGTTTATTTTCGAGGACAATTCCGGCACAAAACGGTGGGCAAGATGCGTGACGCCGCCGTCCGGTTTTACGTGCAGGCCAAAAAGGCCGTTAAACAGCGGGATTCCGGCGTATTGCTGCTGCACCCAAACGTGGGTAATGCCGTTGTTTTTACTGAGATATTCGTCCGTCACCCGGACGTCGGCCACGTCGGCCGCAGTAAGGCCGAATTTGACGGGGTTCTCCTGTAAAAAACGAAGAGCGGTTTGGCGGGGAGATGTCGGGGAGGATTGTGCGGAAATCATACCGGCAAACAGCAATACAAGTGATGCCGAAAGCCACAAGCGTGGTAAACGTAGCAGGTTCATATCCAGACAGTTGGATTTGGTGAGTAAAAGTTAAAAAAATTTTCGGAGAAAAGTTTTCACTTTAAGAGGCGGTCAAAGGTAATATTTGACGCTCTGGAGATAAACAGGTTTTGTATAAAATGCAAGGATTGGCCAACTCCCGCTCTTTTTGGGCGCCAAACAGCCCCGGCTCTGCAAACCCTGAAACTTTGAAACCCCGAATCCTTCAAACCCCGAAACCCTGTCTTATCTTTGCCGAAAGTTTTCCACCCTTGTTTTTAAAGAAGTCTGCTCACCATCTTGCACCCGACTCCGGCTCCGATATGCCCGAAGTAAAACTGTTTTCCTGCTCCGCTTCCCAAGACCTCGCGAAAGACATCGCTTTTCATTTCGACGCACCACTCGGCGACAAAACACTCGCCCGGTTCAGCGACGGCGAAATGCAGCCTGTCATCAACGAAAGCGTCCGCGGCGCCTTTGTTTTTTTTATCCAAAGCACCTGCCAGCCCCACGACAACCTCATGGAACTGCTGCTTTGGATCGATACCGCCAGGCGCGCTTCCGCGGGCTATATCACGGCCGTAATTCCTTATTTCGGTTATGCCCGGCAAGACCGGAAAGACAAACCCAGGGTGCCGATCAGCGCCAAACTGGTCGCCAACCTGCTCACGGCCGCCGGCGCCGACCGGATTATGACCATGGACCTCCATGCCGACCAGGTGCAGGGTTTTTTTGATATTCCGGTGGACCACCTGCGTTCGGAAGCGATCTATATGCCGTATCTGGAGGCTCAGGACCTGTCGAATACCATCTTTGCCAGCCCCGATGTCGGCGGTGTAAAACGCGCCCGAATTTATGCCAAACAACTGGGCCGTGAACTTGTAATCTGCGACAAATACCGCACAAAAGCCAATGAAGTAGCCGCCATGACCGTGATCGGCGAAGTTTCCGGCGCCGACGTTATTCTTGTCGACGACCTGGTGGATACGGCAGGTACCTTGTGCAAGGCCGCCGACGCGCTCTTAGAGAAAGGAGCCAGATCGGTACGCGCCATTTGCACCCACCCGGTATTGTCGGGCAAAGCCTACGAAAACATCGAAAAGTCGAAACTGACCGAAATGATCGTGTGCGATACCATCCCGATGCATCACAAGTCCAAGAAAATCAAGGTACTCTCGACGGCCAAACTTTTTTCACGCGCCATCCGCAATGCGGTGGAACACAAGTCGATCGCTGCTTTGTTTGTGGGGCAGTAAGAGTTGTGAGTCGTGAGTCGTGAGTCGTGAGTCGTGAGTTGTGAGTCGTGAGTTGGTGAGTGGGTCGTGGGTCGTGAGTTGTGAGTCGTGAGTTGTGTGAGTCGTGAGTTGTGGAGGCTCGAAAAAGATGACCGTGCAAACCGAAAATCGTTGGTAAACGGCATGTTAGATTCGATATTTAAAACATCTGACCGCCGTTCCCTCGAATTTGACGCCGTTCCATAAAAAGTTGTTGAGTCTGCGGTTTGCTTGCATTTATCTTGTGCCAAGTTTTCTCATAGTATGTTTTGATTTTCCTACTGCTTCCCTTCTGGCAGTAGGATTTTTTTTAAACGAGGGCTCCCGTATCTAATCTTCGGTTTGGCACTTGGCGCGACGCAAAGAACGTCGCGCCGGGTGCGGAATGCTCGCCCGGCGCTTTTCCCACGCTATTTTTCGACTTATTTTGTAACGATTTTGCATCGTTGTTGTTCTGTGCATTTAGTGAGACTCTGAAGGTACTCGCTGATTTGCAATAACCTGTAATCTCCGGGCCCCTTCAGAGTCACACTTGCGAAACATGTCGTGTTTCGTCGTATCGTCGTGGTGAAATAACTCAACAATGCCATGCCAATTCAGAGGATAAAGATACTTTCACTTGCCGGGCTTGTTTTTTCAAGCCTGGCCTGCTCCGGCCAGGTAAAAAGCGGCGCCTACCGGGCCATGCTGAAAACCTTGCTGGACCATTCCGTGCCGGAAGTGCAGGTGCAACAAGTCGCTGCGGACAGCGCAGCGACGCTGTTTCTCGACGCCCGGGAACCCAAAGAATTTGAAGTCAGTCATATTCAGGGCGCCATGCACGTCGGCTACGACCATTTTGACATGACCCAACTTTCTGATATCCAGAAAGATACCAATATCGTGGTGTATTGTTCCGTGGGTTATCGCAGTGAAAAAATTGCCGAAAAACTGCTGGCTGCCGGTTATAAAAACGTGTCCAATCTCTACGGCGGCATCTTCGAATGGGTCAACCAGGGCCACCCGGTGCACGACGAAAAAGGGCAAACCAACGAGGTACATGCGTACAGCAAAACCTGGGGTATCTGGCTGAGGAAAGGGAAAAAACGTTATTGATACTGTTCCTTGTAATATTCCTGGTACGCTCCTGAAAGCACGTGTTGCAGCCAGTTTTCGTTGTCTAAGTACCATTGGGCCGTTTCCCGGAAACCTGCTTCGGCCCGGATGGAAGGCTCCCAGCCCAATTCCGTTTTCAGTTTGCTGGCATCGATGGCATATCGCCGGTCGTGGCCGGGCCGGTCCTTCACGAAGGTGATGAGTTGCCGGGAAGTGCCGGCGGGTTTGCCGAGCAGATCGTCCATGATCTCGCAGAGTTTTTCCACGAGGTCGATGTTTTTCCATTCGTTGTTGCCGCCGATGTTGTAAGTTTCCCCGTTCCGGCCATTGTGGAAGATCACGTCGATGGCAGCGGCATGGTCTTTTACCCAGAGCCAGTCGCGGGTGTATTTGCCGTCGCCATAAACGGGCAGGGGTTTTCCTTGACGTATGTTGTTGATTATCAAAGGGATTAGTTTTCCGGAAAATGATTGGGGCCGTAATTGTTGCTGCAGTTCGAAAGCACCGCCGGCAGGCCGTAGGTATGAAAATAAGCCCGGACGAAGTGGTCGCCCGCCGCCTTGGAGGCGGAATACGGCGACCGCGGGTCGTAACGGGTTTCTTCCGTAAAATAACCTTCCTCCCCCAGCGAGCCGTACACTTCATCGGTGGAAACGTGGTAAAAACGTTTCCCGCCGGGGTTGTCCTTCCAGAGGTTCCGGGCCGCATTCAGCAGATTTACCGTGCCGAGTACATTGGTTTCCACAAAAGCCACCGGATTCGAAATGGAGCGATCCACGTGACTTTCGGCGGCGAGATGGATCACGCCATCCGGCCGGTATTTTTCGAATACTTCCCTGAGTTGCTCCGGATGTGTGATATCGGCGCGTTCAAACACGTAATTCGGCGCCGGCTCCACGTCGCGCAGGTTTTCTAAGTTGCCCGCATAGGTCAACGCATCGAGGTTGACGATGCGATACGCAGGGTATTTGTTTACAAAAAGCCGGACGACGTGCGAGCCGATAAAGCCCGCACCGCCGGTGATGAGGAGGGTGGATTTTGTCATTGCTTCTGTAAGATCGTCATTGGGTCAAACCAAGGGCCAAAAAAGGAGGGGGATTATTCAAAAAACCGTGCTCCGCTCACGGGTTACGGCATCGCCATCATCATTCACCATTCATCATTCATCATTAACCTTTCCACCCACTTTTTTAAAATACTCATAAGTCAGTTTCAGTCCGGTAGCCCGGTCAAATTTCGGTTCCCAGCCGAGAATAGCGCGCGCTTTGGTGATGTCGGGGCGGCGTTGTTTCGGGTCGTCTACCGGCAGCGGGCGGTAATCGATGTATGCTTTCGGGTTTTGCACCAGTTCGAGGATTTCGTGGGCAAACTGCATCATCGTGATTTCCGAGGGGTTACCCACGTTGACCGGCAGGTGGTAGTCGCTCAGGAGCAGGCGGTAAATGCCGTCCACAAGGTCGTCGACATAGCAGAAAGAGCGCGTCTGGGAGCCGTCTCCGAACACCGTAAGTCCTTCTCCACGAATGGCTTGTGAGAAAAAGGCGGGCAACACACGTCCGTCGTTCACCCGCATACGCGGCCCGTAGGTATTGAAAATCCGGATGATACGTGTTTCCACGCCGTGGTAATTGTGGTAGGCCATGGTGATCGCCTCCATAAAACGTTTGGCTTCATCGTACACGCCGCGCGGACCGACGGGATTTACGTTGCCCCAGTATTCTTCGGTTTGCGGATGTTCGAGCGGGTCGCCGTAAACTTCCGACGTGGAAGCCACCAGAATACGGGCGCCTTTTTCCTTGGCGAGGCCGAGCAGGTTGTGCGTGCCGAGAGCGCCTACTTTCAAGGTCTGGATCGGCATCTGCAGATAATCGATCGGACTGGCCGGCGAAGCGAAATGCAGGATATAATCCAGGTGGCCCGGTACGTGCACAAACTTGGTGACGTCGTGGTGATAATACTCGAAGTTTTTTTCCTTGAACAGGTGTTCAATATTGGCCAAGTCGCCGGTCAGCAGATTGTCCATACCGATCACCCGGTAACCTTCGGCGAGAAAACGATCGCTCAGGTGCGATCCGATAAAACCGGCAGCGCCGGTTATAAGTACACGTTTTTGAGTCATTGATTTTTCCGATAAATAGAATTTGGCAAAAAAATTGCAAAGGAAGAATTACAATTATCCCCGTCGAAATGACAGGCAAAGATAGGGGAAGGCATGACAAGTAACGTGCCAAGACCTAAAGCTGTTATATTTACCACTCCTCCCTCGGATTTTCTTTTTATCCCGGTTATCTTCCCGCTTACGGATGGCAATATCTTTTCATGTTTGACGTATTTAAACATGAAATGTGGCACTCATTTCTAAACCCTTTATCACAAAACCGGATATGAAAACCCTTGTTATTGAAGCCTTTCCGCTATTGCGGGATGCGCTGCTGCACCAACTTGAAACGAATGAGTACATCACTTCCGTGCTGGGGGCGGAAAACACGGCACAGGCATTTTCGCTGTTCGCCGACTGGGCGCCCGACCTGATCTGGCTCGACGGCACCTTCCCGGAGGTCCGGCAAGAAGCAATGATCAAACAAATTCAGCGGACCGTGCCCGACACCAAAATTTTGCTGTTTGGCTCCGGCGATTCCATTCCTGAAATAAAAAACTTTTTTAAACAAGGCATACGCGCGTATTTGCCCAAAACGGCCTGCCCCTGCGATATTTCGGAGGCGCTCTCCAGTTTAGCCGCCGGCAACCTGTACGTACCCGCCTCGCTCAACCGCACTTTTACGTCGTGGCTCACCGACCCGATGCGCAAAAAAAAGCGGGGCTGTGAAATCACCCAGCGCGAAAAGGAAGTCCTCTCCCTGATCGTGGAAGAACACACCACCGGCGAAATCGCCAAAAAATTATTCATCAGTTATTGTACCGTGGAAACCCACCGCATCAACCTCATCCAGAAACTCGGCGTGAAAAACACCGCCGGGCTGGTGAGGGTCGCTTTTGAGGCGGGCTTGTACAACCGGAGCATTATCTAAAAAAGGTTTCAGGGTTTCAAGGTTTCAAGGTTTCAGGGTTCTGCGTTGCCACAACCTTGAAACCTTGAAACCCTTCCGTCCGACTTAAAGGTTTAATGACATATGGCGACGGAAGGATTTGAAAAATTATAATTGTTCAGGTAGCCGCAGCGCGGCGAAAGATTTGTAGTCGATAAGAGCAATGATCCTCCGTGGAGGTGCAGGGCACCGAAACATATTCCGGTGCCCTGCACCTCCACGGAGAATTCGGAGCAAAGTCTACAAAGATTTCGGGGCGCTGCCCCTGACCTAAGTAGTTATGAATGAACGAATTATTTTTGAAATCTTTCCGTCGCTTTCCATCGTTAAATCTTTATGTCGGACGGCAAGGGTTTCAAGGTTTCAGGGTTGTGGCAACGCAGAACCCTGAAACCCTTAAACCTTGAAACCCTCAAACCCCTAAACAACCTTGCCTTCCTTCACAAATTCCCGCAGAATCGCCGCCTCCAGCCGTTCGCGGCTGATGCGCCGGGATTGATCGGCTAAGGCCTCGATGGAGCAGTAGTGCGCCACGTTGAGAATACCCGCGCCGGTGAGTTCGTAACGCGCCGCCACTTGCCGCCAGTCGACGTCGGTCGCGATTTCGATTTGTTGGGGAAACACTTTCGACCAGATTTCAAAACGTTCCTCGGGCCGTGGCAGGGGAAAATGGACCAACGCCTGAAACCGCCGCGAAAAGGCTTCGTCGATATTGGAGCGCTGGTTGGTGGCTAAGATGACCAGTCCGTTGTAAGCTTCCACCCGCTGGAGCAGGTAGGCTACTTCCTGGTTGGCGTATTTGTCGTGGGCGTCGCGGACGTTGGTGCGTTTGCCGAACAAAGCGTCGGCCTCGTCGAAGAAAAGAATCCAGTTTTTGTATTCGGCCTTGTCGAATAGTTTGGACAGGTTTTTTTCCGTCTCGCCGATGTATTTCGACACCACCCGCGACAGGTCGATGCGGAACACGTCTTTGCCCGTGGATTTGCCCAGCAAGGTGGCCGTCAGCGTTTTGCCGGTGCCGGGCGGACCGTGGAACAACGCCCGGTAGCCGGGTTTTACCTTTCGGCCCATACCCAGGTCGTTCATCAGTTCGTCGTTCCACTTGATCCAGTTTTCGATCTCGCGAATCTGCGATAATGTGTTGGGAGTCAGCACCAGATCATCCCATTCCATGTCGGTGTGCAGGTATTCCGCCGGGAAATCGGAACTGAAACGCGGCTTGCTCACCACACCTGCAGTGAGCAGTTCCACCACCTCCGGGTCGAGGACGAGGCGCCCGCTCATAAGCGGCTCGCCTTCCCGAACGGGTTCCAACCAGAGAATGTGTTTTTGATACAACCAATGATCCGAACTGAGCAATTGTTGTACCTCCAGCCGTTTTTCCAGGTCGTCGCCGGCGAGGATAAACTGGGCCGTTTCGCCTGTGGGCAAAATGCCGCGGTGGTTGGCCGCCTTGACGCCCCCGAATTCGGGGAAGTCGCCGCCCTGGGGCAGGTGTTCGGCGATGAGTTGGTTGAAGAAGTTGGGTTGGAGGTGGGGACCAGGGCGAGCAGGATCAGCAAATACTCCGCTTCCGCCGGCGTGTGGGTATCCATAAATGTTGCAAAAGGCGAGCCGTCGTGGAGGTAGTCGGCAGGATCGCTCGCAGGGGGTTGGGTTTGCTGCAAATGGGCTTGGAGCCGGGCGGAGATGAGGGCGCGGAGGAGGGTGAGGGCGTTTTGTATGTTGTTGTAGTTGCTCACAATCAATTATTTAACACAAACATGTTGATCCGGATTGTCGCCTTTGGTCAGTTTTAATCCGGGCAATTGGTTGATTTTCAGGGCTAAGGGATTGGGGATAATAACGCCGTCGTTCAGCACCGTTTGCAGCCAGATTTTGAACCGGATCATATTGCCGGTATTCCCCATGATCTTCGTTTTGTAAAAGGCCTCGATGGTTTGAATGCGGCGACCTGTTCGGGCTCCGTTACATGCGGATACGCGACAAAAAGTCCGTCGAACTTAAAGGCGATCAAAGCTTTGCAGGTATGCAGGTTATAGGACACGAGGTCGAAGAAGAACTGGGTAAAATTGGCGAGGTAAGCCTGTAATTTTTCGCTGTTCGTCGGCGCTGGTTTGTTTTGCAACCAGCCTTTGGCTTCCATACCTTTTGCCAGCATTTGCTGGTGTTGGTTCATCATAGCGGTATACGCCGGGCTCATTGGGTGGAGCGCTTTCATACCCAGTACAACATGTGCGGAGAGTTTCCCGTCTCCATCGTTGCAATAATACGTTTTGGCCTCATCCTGCTCGTTGGCGTCAAAATTGACGTTCATACCGTCGGGACTGCGGGCGTGATAGTAGTCGCAATTATTGCGATCCGTGCTAAGTAAAGCCGTTTTATCCCGCACATAAAAACCGGGGCCTAAAGCCTCCTGCACTAATTTGGTCAACGCTTCCAATCGTTTTTTTTGAACGGTGAGGGCTTGTGCCTGTTTCAATCGTTCTGCCCATGTGAGCGGAGGGGCAGCGGAGAAAAATGCCGGTACCGTTTCCTTTTCGCCGGGTTTGCGGAAGAGGGTGTCGGATTTGGGGGTAGGGGTGGTGGAGCAGTGGTGG
>JADJOD010000032.1 GCA_016713985.1 Lewinellaceae bacterium
TCGCGTCGACCGAGGTGATCGAATTGCTCTTGTTCACATCCGCCGCGATTCGTTTGAACGGGGCGGGCAGCAGACTGGCATTGCCCACGTGTTGTTGAATCGCCGTGACGTCGGCTGTGGTCACTCCGTTGAGTTTGTTCAGGTTTTTTACGGGTTTCAGGGTAAAATTACCCGTCTGGTATGGCAACGAGATCAAATAATCGCCGTTCACATCGCTCAGGTCGCTGCCCGTAGCCGAACCGGTGAGATTGACCGTGGTATTTTGCACCCCGCTCGTGCCGTCGTGTTCCCACAGGATCGTGCCGCTGAATTCCGTGTTGCAATTCGTCACGGTCACCGTAAACGTACAATCCGAGTAATGGTCGGCGCCATCGGTCACCGTGTATGTTACAGTGGTTACTCCCGTCGGGAAGATTTGCCCGGCGGCCTGGCCGCTGCCGCTGCCCGTTGTTGCGCCTTCCAGTTCGTACGAGATACCGGCGCCGGAGCAGTTATCCGTAAATTCCGCGTTGATGCCGTCCACCTCTGCTCCGCAGGGGTTGGTAATATCCGGCGCAAGTGTCACGTCGTCCGGGCAGGTGATCGTGGGCATTTCGTCGTCCTCCACCAGCACCGTAAAGGCGCACTCACTGTTGCCGCCACCGGCGATCCGGATGTACACCACCGTGGTCAGCCCCCGGGCAAACACCTGACCCGGCGGAACCAAACCCGTGCCGCCACCCGCGGTAGCTCCGTTTAATTCATACTGAAACAGGTTGGCCGCGCAGGGGCCGGACAGGGGTATTCCGGTTTGATCACTTGTGGCGCCGCAATCACCTGTGCCGTCATCGCTGGTGTGGATCGTCAGGTCGTCGGGACAAAGCAGCGGTGGCAATGGAAGCCCCTCCACCACCTGCACGGTGATGTATTGCTCGTCAAACAGACCCGATGCGTCCTGTACTTTTACCTGCACCTCGTAGCGGTTGTCGCCGTCCGCATCTGACGGCATTGTAAAATCGGGGTTGAAATTCAACCACGACAGCAACCCGGTCTGCGGGTTTATGCTGAAACGGGCCGCGTCCGCCCCGCCTGTGATGCTGTAAATCAAGCCGTTGCCTTCACTGTTTTGTTGATCCGTCGACTGAATATCCAGCACCTCCGGGCAGGTATTGGCTTCGTAATCCACTTCCAACAAAGTGTAGATCAGCGGCCGGTCGCCCAAATTCAAATGGACCTGGAACGGCTCGCCGATCGTGCCCAACGCCAGGTGGTGTTTGAAAATAACCGTATCGGTCGACTCGTACACCTTCCCGTCCGCGCCGATAAAAGCCCGAAAGTACAAGGTGTCCCCTTTATAGGCCTTGGAGTACAGGTTCAGGAAATAGTACGCCTGGCCGCTGAAAATGACCGGTGTCGCATAACCCCGAATCTGCCCCTGCGAAAAAACCGCCAGGTGGTTGTTGGCCTGGTGGTTGGGTACATCGTCGATCCGGATTTGGGCCACCATCGTCATGCCGTATTGGTAGGCCGCCGGGTCAACTGCCCAGCCGGGCGACTGGGCATGGGCAACTGCCCCTGCAAAAAGCAGGAGCAGTTGCAGACAGTGCCTGTGAACGGAATACAGGAATCGTTTTTTCATTGCATATTGGTTTGCAAGTATTTACGTTTAAAATACTCCGTTTTATTCCTTCACTACTTTTTTCACCGCCGTACCCTCCGGGGTTTCCATTCGTACGAAATAAACGCCCGATTGCAGGTCGCCGGCTTCCCAGCGAAATTTGTTCACCCCGGCCGCTGCCGCGATTTTTTGCCGGAATACGATGCGACCCGCTACGTCTGTGATTGATATGTGCAGGTCCTGAGCCTGTGTCGAACTGAACAGGATCGTGGTTGAACGGTGGAAGGGATTGGGTTTGACTTCCAGGTACGTCGACACGTCCACCTCCGGCAACCCGCTGGTTTTCAGCGTAAATGGTTTCGGATCCTCAATGGCGCCTTCCTGAAGGTTAGCCGCGAAATACATGTTCTCCGCCAGTTCCTGCACCTGCCCCGTGGCGTTGTTGTACAGTTTGAACGCCAACTGTTCACCCGAGGCATTGGCAAATACCGTCAGGAAAAACAGGTGTGCGTTTAATGGCTCCACATAAATCGCCTGCACAGAACCCCGAAGTTCGTTGCCGGCAAAAGCGCCCAGTTCGTGGCTCGCCGAGGTGGCGTTTTGTCCGTCGTTGTGCAACATGCCCACCAGCGTCATCGAGTATTCGTATTGTGTGGGGTCGACGTTCCAGTAGTTGGCAACTTCGGTTGGTTCGCCGCGTGATTCCACCCGTCTTTGGCGAAGTTATCGGATGGATAGGTCAACACACCGGGGTTGCTGATCTTCAACTGGTACCCCTTTGGCGCTTCCAGGAATTGCAACGAGCCCAGCCAGCCGAACCCGGCGAGGTACTGCGCAAAGGCAGTTTGGCCCTTGATGATGTCGCCGTTGAGCGGTGACAGACCCGCCAGCGCCTCGTTCAGCGGCAACGCGTAGTTCGGCACGTAACCGATCCAGTTCCAGCCCGAAACGACGGGGATGTGTACGGTAGCCGGGCCGAGCAGTGCGCCGACCATCCGGATCGTATCCGCTACGTCGGCGCGGTACTGGAACATGCCGGTGTTGTTCACAGCGTTCAGAGAACCGATCCAGTTGCCGCTGAAAAATTCGGCAAAGGCGGACTGCGACTTCAGCAAGTCGTTTTGCGGGTGCCCGAGTGAACCCAGAGCGGCATTCAGCGCGGGGTCGGGCAAGCCCAGATTGAACGATACCCAGTTCCAGCCGGAAGTCAACGCGATGTCGCGCAACACCTGGCTGTTGGTATGCAGGACGACCGGGGCGCCGGCGCTGCCCACCACATTGTCCACTTCGAAAATATACTGTTCCTGCACTTCTCCGTATTTGAGGCAAGCGGAGGCGTCCCATACCTGGAAGCTGATGGGTTTGTCCTGGTCCGTATCGTTGCCGTACACGGTGAGGAAGGCCAGGTACTGGTCGAGTGCGGGCAGGTACTGGATGTGGCCCGAGCCGGAGTTCGCCGTCGATAAACGCCGCTACTTTATCTTTTTCATCGGCCGATAAAGTGCCTTCGATGTTGAGTTGAGTGGTCAGGTTCATCGTGTGCGGGTAACTGGCCGGGTCGAAATCCCAGTCCGGCGGCGGGCACAATACGCGCAGTTTGATGATCACCCGTTCGTCGCCCTGCGGGTTTTGGAAATAAATGGTGTCTGTGTATTGCCCCTGCGGGAGGGTTTTGGCGAATTTATAAGTCACCACCACTTCTTCTCCCGGAAGCAAGGAGCCGATGTTGGGAAATACGTTCGCCCAGTCGGGGAGCCCGCCAATTTCATACGAGGCAATGCTGCCGCCGACGTTGGCCAGGTTGCGCAGCACGATCTTTTCCTCGCCTTCGTACATGGTTAGGTCAAGGTCGCCGCCTTCCAGGTCCAGCGGACTGCGATTGACGTAAAATTCCCATTCCGCGTGGTTGAAAGGATTGCCCACCAGGTCTTCGATATCATCCACTTCCATGCGCAGGATTTTGCCTTCCAGGAAGGTGTTGGGGACATTCGGAACGATCACGATTTTGTTTTCAAAACAGGAAATCGTCGCGTCGATCAACTCATCCGTTTCGGTGTTGTACAGGCCGATGTTGTTGTTTTGGAAAATATCCGCCTGGATGATCGTGGCGCAATTGATCTCTTCGTTGAACGTGATGCTGATTTCGTCGCCCGGCGACAACACCCCGTCGGCGGGCTGGGGCTGGCCCAGCAGGGCCGGCGCCTGGCGTTCCACACGCAGGTTGATGACGGTGGAAATACCGGGGGCCTGGTTGCCGCCGAAACACTGCGTCAGTGCGCGTAATTCGTAGGGGCCGTCGTCGAGCGTACCCACATTCCAGGCTATGGTGGTGGACACCGGGCTCAAATTTGCCTTTAAAATATCCGACTGCGGCTGGATATTGATCCAGGAGCCGTCGCCGAATTTCGGGCGGTACTGGATGCGCACCAACTCCAGGTCGGGGTCGTTTTTGTCGTAATCGTCCAGCGTCACTGAAAAAGGGTTGGGCGTGGCGGCCGTGATCACGTCGTTTTGCATCGGAAACGCAATGTCCACTTCCGAGCAGGGCTCCACAAATTCCACGTCGAGCAGCAGCGATTTGGAAAAACCTTCGATGCTGTCGGCTTCGCAGGTGGAAGAGAGGATGACCTCGATGTCCTGGTAGTTGTATGAAAGCAATCCACGTTCCACGGTCAAAATGACCGGTACACTTTGGCCTGCCGGAATGGTAAACTCCAGGCCTTGCGCGGTCAGTTGCTGGCCTTCCGCTTTGACGATGGCGCCGAGGGGGTTGGAGCCGATCGACAACGTGTAGGTGCGTTCTTCTTCCGTTTCACTCTGGTTGCCCAGTGTGAGGTGGAATACGGCTGCGGCGTTGGAATTGACATTAGCCACTGCCGTGGTATTGGCCGTCAGGTTCACATAATTGCGTTTCTGCGTGGGCGCTTCCCAGGGGCAGGAGGTTTCGCCCGATAACAACTGGAATACCGGCGTACCGTAGTGTTTGTCGTTTTTGACGGTCACGGAGAACAGGTCGCCGATGTCGTCGTCGTTCAACAGGTAGCGCACCGTGGTACTGCCGCCTGTGGTACTGTCCTGACTTGTTGTTTCACCCGACTCGGCTTTCACACCGATGGCATACCCTAATCCGAATCCATTGACTTTAAAATTGAATTCGTTGGCAACCTGCTGGGTCAGGGACTCTGCATGAGTTGTTGAAAAAGACGCCGTACGTTTTTTGGTCGTGGATTTTTCATAAACCACCCCTCCGGCAAAAGAAATATTTTCTTCAAAAACCGCCGCGTTGTAGAGCGAATCTTCCATTTCCAGAATTTCATACCAGCGCGCTATGTCGGCCGCAGCTGTGGGCAAGCCGCTCAACAACAGGTTGGGAATCACCTGGTTGATGATGTCGTGCCGTTGATACACGTAACTGGTAGCCACCCCGGTGGGCGCAACCAGAACACCCTTTTCAATGAAATAGCCGCAGGTGGTCGAATCGAAATTCAAATTATTGGTTACGCCGAAATCGAGGTTCATTGCTCCGCCGATAAAAACGTCGGCGTCACGCCCCACCACGTTGCTTGCCGAGTTGGTACTAATTACCTGGTTGGTCGTGAAGCAGACTTCCATCGAACTGTCGCGTGTTGTATAGAGACCGTAGTTCAGTGAGAAGTTGGTCGTATTTTCGATGGTAAACGTTTTAACAAATCCCACTCCGATGCCGCCCAGAATAATTTCATTGTCGGTGCCCGCAAATACGTTGAGCCGATGGGATTCGTCATTCTGATCGTAAGCGCTGATCGCCATTCGGTTGCAGGTCGATTCTCCTTTTTCGATGGTGGAATAGGAGTGGTCGCCCGGCGGGTCGCGCAGGATCATAAACGGCGTATTCGGCAGGGTGGTGGCGAATGTGGTGCCGGTCGTTTTGCGCCCCAGCACTACGGCGGGCATTTGCAATACCACCGATTGACTGTCCGACTGCATGGCCGTGACGGTCAGGAGTTTCTGATACGGAGCCGCGAGGTTGGGCTGACCGGCCGCGAAGCGGTAGCGCATGTTTCCACCTCCCATAATCGTGTCGAAGGGCAGGGCGTCGGCGAGGCCGTTATCGAACGAAAAGAAGGCTTCGTCGAGGTAACAATTGCCTCCGACATAGGGCTGGTACACCTTGAACCGCAGGTTGTAAAACGACAATTGCTCGATCATCGGGTTGCCGCAGGCGTTGGTATCCAGACCGTCCACCACTTCGATCTGCGGCGGTGCGATGTAGTTGAATTCGATCGTATCGCTCACATCGCGCAAATCCACAGTTTCGCCGCCTTTTATCTGGAAATAATTGTAGAAGGTGGTCGGGTTGCTGAAAACGATGCTGACGTTCAGTTCGCGGGGCGGCAGGTTGTTGAACACGAAGTTTTTATCGCCGCCGTCGGTGTCGCCGTTCAGGACGATGGTGCGTTCGAAGCAGGGATTGGAGCCGGGGTCGGCCACTTTCACCGTCAGGGAGTGACCGGGGCCGAGTAGACCTTTTTTGCACAAACCGCCCGTCACAGAACCCCGAATGCTGCGTTTGGTCATATCGCGGAACAAAATACCGGCTACCGGGGCGTTCAGGTTGTTCACTTTCCAGGAAACGGGGTAAAACGAATGGTTCCCCAGTAGGGGCGTCAGCATTGCCGTTTTGCCCGGCTCAAAATCGATCACGAATTTGCCCGTCGAGTCGGTCATCGTTTTCGGATTGGTCGACTGGCCGTCCACCAGAATTTCCACGTTTTTGGCAAAACAATCCGTGCCGTCGAAGCGCACATAACCCGACACGGGTATGGTACTCATGTCGGTAAAATCGATCTGATCGACGCTGGTGTTGCTGGCATTGAGCGTCACCAGCCTTTTTCCCGGCTGAAATTCGTGGCTGGAAGAGGCCGTAATGCTCGTCACTGTACTCCAGAGTGCGCCATGAACGGAGCCGAAGCCGGTACGGGCAGGGCCGTTGTCTTCGAGCAGGGTATCCTGGTTTTCGTTGAGTGGAAACCAGGCGCGCAGGCGCTGGTGTGTGGGATTCACACCAGTGGTGTTGTTCAGTTGTATATCGGTGATCGTCAGCGTTGTGTCGTAAAACGCCACCTCGTCAATCAGTCCGCTGAAAAACTGGTCGTAACCGGTAGCGGTTTTGCGGGCGCCCAACTGCCAGGTTTGCGGGCCGAAGTTGGGAACCGCCGTTGCGAAATTTTGCGTACTGCCTACCTGCACGCCATTGGCAAAAAGCGACACATCGGTGCTGCCGGCCGATATACGTTTCAGATTGATCACCACGTGCTGATACCCGGCGCCGAAAACGCCGAAGGTTTTGTTCACACCACCCAGGTTGAGGCTGATGTTACCGCCGTTCAGGTTGAGGCGAAACAGTTGGGCAGCGCCATTGGGTGTTTCGTTGGCCAGCAGGGTACGGGTCGTGGCGGTGACTTCAAAACTTTGTACACGCAGTTCGATGGCCGCGTTTTGTACATTGGGCAGGATGGAATCGGTGAGCAGGGCGTACTGGCTGTTCACGCTGTTGAATTCAAGCGCGTAGTTGCTGTAAATCGTTTTGGACGGAACGGCGGTGAAGGTGGCGCCGTCGCCGTAGTTGATGCCTTCAATTTTGTAAAAACCCGAAGCGTCAGTCACCGCGCCATTCACCACATCGGGCCGGTCGGTGACCCATTCGGGGCCGCAGAGGTATACCTTGAGGCGTTTCTGGGAAATGTCGTAACCTTTGGCGCCTACTCCTTCGTCGAATTTCCAGTATGCCGCCAGGCCGTCGGCATCGGAATTGACCGTGCGGTTTTTGTACTGGTTGATTTCCGTTTGCGACAACTGGCGGCGGAAAATCCGCACCTCGTCGAGCCGACCGTTGAAATAATTGGTCAGTACGCCGGGTTTTCGCCCGAAAAAGAGCGGAAGGGTGTCGTTGACGATGGGGGCAGAGGCAATGGTGCCCGCCAGGGTCCCGTCGAGGTACAGCAACAGCGAGGCGCCGCTGTACGTGGCGGCCACGTGGTGCCAGCCGTCGGGGTCGGTGCTGAAGTTGACAGAGAGGCTTTGGGTGGAAGCGCCGTTGCCGACGTTGAATTTCACACCTTTGGACGTACCGTTCGTGGTCAGCCACCAGTTTTTTTGTGTCGGGCTGCCAAAATCGAGAATGGAGGCATTGTTGTTGCCCGCGTCGATTTTAACCCAGCAACTCACCGACCATTTGGGGGAAATCAGCGCCGAATCGAACTCCGCAAAAGCCACGTCGTCGCCCGTAAAACGCAGGGCGTTGCCAAGTGTCGGGGTGAGCGTCACGCCTGCATCGGCCACAGGGCTGCCGCTGAACGTTCGTACCTGACCGGTGATGACGCCGTTGGGGTTGATAAACCCGAGGCTGCTTCCCTTGCGCCCTTCGCCGAAGGTGCTCACGCCGCTTACTTCATAGAGGTAAAACTGACCGGCCTGCACGTTAAAATCCACATACAGGCGGATCTCTTTTTCTACATGACCGATAAAAGCGCCGTCGCGGTAGATGTTGAAACCCAGTTCCGGAGAAGGGCTGAGCGGATCAACGGCCCAACTGACCTGGACACGGTCCTTCAGATCGCCTTCGGTGGCGCTGACGGCGGGCGGCAAGGGCGGCAGCAGGAACCGGCTGTAAAAGCCCAAAACGCCGCTGTGTTGTTGCCCGAAGTAGGGACCCAGCAAGGGTTCACCGACGGAGGTGGTGGTCCGGTTTTTTACATTATACGCATTGGAAACGCTGCCATAGTTGAAAAATACGGCGCCCGAATAGGTCTCGATGCCGCTGACGGTGCCGTTGGAACAATTGGCGTTTTGCGCCCGGAGACCGGGTAATGGCCAACACGACGCCGACAGCAGGGCGATGCTAAAAAATAAATTTTTCATGACGGATGGGTCGATGTTTGACGGTGAAAAAAATGGGTTATTGTCTTTTACCGAACCCATACCTCGATGTTGCTGATACCGTAGCGCTCGCCGCCGGTGCCACTATCGCCCCGCATTCCGAAAAAGACGGTAAACGAAGACGAGCTGGTAAAAGCGATCATTTCGCCTATGGAAGCGCCGTCCGAGTAACCCGCATCACCCGTGTAGTTTGCCAGGCCGCTCGTGGAATAAACATAAGCGGAGTTCATCCAGCAAATGTTGGCGTTGGTGCCGCTCAGGTCGGTACAAAAACCGCCGATGCCGGTATCGTCCGCATCCCAGCTGTCGATGTAGTAATATTTGAACTTCACCTTGACGTAGGTGTATGAGCCGGCCCCGCTGAGGTTGAAGGTTTTTTTCAGGCAGTTGGCATTGGAAGTGCTCGGGCGAATGCCGGGGCCGTTGAAAGTTCCGACAGTAAAGTTTTCGATCGTGGCCACCGTGCTGTTGTTGATGGCACCCGTACCGCTCCATCCGTCCTGTGAAGGGCCGGTGAAGTCATCCCGGTCTACCAAGCGCCAGTCATTTAAAGTGTTGTATTGCAGGCTTTTACCGGTAGTCAGGTTCAGATTGTCATCCACGGTCACGGTAGTGCCGGTGGCGGTCAGGTTACCCCCGATGTTGAGGGCGCCGGTAGCGCCGAGAGTGCCGGTCACCTGTACCCCCGTGGTATTGGCCAGCAGGCGTTCCGTATTGTTGGTATGGATCGACACCTGACCGTCGCCGTTGGAAAACAAGCCGCTGTCCTTGTCGCCGCTGTTTCCCGAAAAAGCGTAGCCGTTATTGTTGGCGCCGCCTGTGCCAGGCGCGCCTCCCCGGGCTAAGATGCCGCCGTTGACCTGGACCGAATGGGGGCCCGACAACGCTTGGCCGACGGCTAATCTGCCCGCGATGTTTCCACTGTCTGCTTTTACCAGGCCGCTGCTGGGAAACTGGTTGGTGTTGCCGATCAACGACAGGGCATAAGGCGCCGTGGTGAGTTGAATGCGGGGCGACATTTCGGCGCCGGTGCCCACCGTAATGCCGAGGTAATAGGTTTTGTCGAAGGGGATATTGAGCGCCGTCACCGAACCGAGCGTGGCGGTGTAAATGCCGCTGGCCAATTCCACGTTGGTTTGGGTTTCCGTCCAGAGGGCAGTGCCGCCGGTGGCCATGTCGTATAATTTAAACGTGATGCTGTAGGTGCCGTCGTCCACGGCATTGCCATTGGCTTTTTTCAAAATGCCTTGCACGCCGAGCCGGGCGCTTTGAGCTTGTGCCAGGTTCGCCGTGAGCAACCCGAAAAACAAAAAGAAGAGGAAAAAACGCATTTTTTTCATGATCCTTATATGTGATGGTGAGCAGTTGAGAAAACCCGGTTTCATACCGGGCGACAGGACAAAAGTGCGTTGGGCACAAGGGGGTAAACCCGACCGAATGGCAGGTGGATCGGACATTTCAGAAAAAGTGGTGGGTGAATCGGACATCCGGGTAGGCAGACCGGACAAAAGGGGGCTTTAACGCAGCAAATCGGCCGGCGATTTGCCGAACCGCTCCCGGAAAATCTGCGAAAAATGCTTTTCATCGCGGAAACCGACGGCCCAGGCGGCTTCCTTCAACGTTTGTACCTGGCGTTGAATGGTGGAATTAGTGCCCGACCAATTTTAAGTTGTATGCTTTTCGAACGAAGGAGTTCATTGAGGTAATGGCTGGATTTAATTTTTGGACGGCACGAGCGATATTGATGGCACTCATACGCATGTTAAAGTGAAAATCGAGTTTGCCTTCGTCGCGGGCTTGGCAGTGACACAGTCCTGTGAACTGCCTGGCATCGCGGAAAAGGAACTCAATTTGGAATCGGAGTTGATCATAATGGAGCACGAGCCTTGGTTTTAGCATAAAAGCCGTCCGCTACAAAGTAGGCCACATCGCCCAACTTTCTTAGGCAATCGGCAATTTGCTCCAGGTAAAAGTCAATTCGACTGTACTTGTCAGTCGCTCCATCTCCCTTGCCAAGTTGGGGTGGTGTTTGGGTCGCAACCAGTGTCCGGGCTCGCTCACTATATACATCAATGAGCGACAGCAGACTCAATTCCAACCCTCGTTTGTTGCACGAGGCCGTACCAGGCCAAAACTTGTCTAAGCCAAAAGTCTTCTTCCCCGCTTTGGGGATAAAACTACAATCGATGGCCGCGATAACCACCCCGCTTACCGTATGGCCATACAGATAAAACATCCAATAATTGAATTCCAGCCAGTCAAAAAACTTCTCAAAGTGCCGCCGAAAACGGCATTCATGGAATTTGCTGTATCGCAACAGGTTTTACGAATATTTCCTTGCTATTTATGACCAAAACGGATTTGTAAAAGGTGGGATTTCGGATATAACGGGGCGGAGGAACTGGCCGGCTTCCATTGCGCCGGATGGAGCATATTTTTATATTGCGGGCAAGGCAGACCCTGAAATATTCGCAAGGAAGTGTCACTCACTTCCGGCGCAAATGATTTCACGCTGGAAATACCTGCCTCACTACCGGCAGGTGTGTATGAAACAAACCTGCGCACGGCAAAAAAAGCGTACGCTGCGCGATTCCTTAAAATGAAGTAAATCACATCCCCAACGCCCACCCGTCCCTATACTCCCGCCCCACAAAAGCGTTCGCGTCTTCAAAATTGGTGATGCGCATATTGGCGGCGTCCCATTCGAGCCGTACACGCCCCGGGTAGTCGTAAGGCGCCCAGGATTTGGCCGTTTTGCCGGCTTGCAGTTTTTTGACGTCGTAGCAGCGCACGGCGAGGTTGCCGATCAGCAGGGCTTCGGTAAGCGGCACGGCGTATTCGAAGGGCGAAGAGGCTTTTCCTTTGCCCTTGCAGGCGTTCACCCACACCATCTGGTGCGGACCGGTGTAGCGCGGCTCGCTCGGTTGGGGCGCTTTAAAATCTTTCATTTTGGACGTGGGCAGCAGCGTGGCTTTGTCGCCGTAGATGCCGCAGAGTATTTTGCCTTTGCTGCCTTCGAGCAAAGCGCCGCCGTCCCAGGAGCCGAAAGGTTCGTTGGAGCCGAGTTCGGCGGGGCGCATGGGGCGCACGCCGCCGTCGTACCACCAGAGTTCGCAGGCGGGCATTTTGTCGCGGGCGGGGAAGTCTATACGCACCACGGAGGAAGGCGGGCAACTGTCCGGATAATCGGCTTCCTGGAACTCGTCGGACCACACGGTGGTGGCGCTGGCTTCCACCGAGCTGGGACTGCCGAGTTTCAGTGCCCGGTACACCGGGTCGATGAGGTGGCAGCCCATGTCGCCGAGCGCGCCGGTGCCGAAATCCCACCAGCCGCGCCAGCGGAACGGCAGGTAGCGCTCGCTGTAAGTCCGCGCCGGAGCCGGACCCAGCCAGAGGTCCCAGTCGAGTTCGGCCGGAGGGGTTTCGCCGCCTTTCGGCGTCGGCACACCCTGCGGCCACACGGGTCGGTTGGTCCACACGTGCACCTTTTTCACCTTGCCGATCACGCCGCCCTGCACCCATTCGGCTAATTCGGCGTTGCAATCCATGGAAGCGCCCTGGTTGCCCATTTGGGTCACGACCTTGTATTTGCGCGCCGCTTCGAGCAGTTGCCGCGCTTCGCGGATGTTGTGGGTGAGCGGTTTTTCCACGTACACGTGTTTGCCGAGTTGCATGGCTGCGATGGCCGCCACGGCGTGGGTATGGTCGGGTGTGCTCACCACCACCGCGTCGATGTCGCGCGCGTGGGCGTCGAGCATTTTCCGGAAGTCCCTGAAATGCGGCACTTTGGGAAATTCCTTGTACGCATCGGCGGCGCGGCGATCGTCGACGTCGCAAAAAGCGACAAAGGTTTCGGAACCTTTGAGCGCCTGGATATGACCGGTCGCTTTGCCCCGGCGCCCACGAAAGCGATGTTCAGGCGGTCGCTGGGCGGTATGTAGCCGGGGCCTCCCAGCACGTACCGGGGCACGATGGTGAAGGTCAAGGCGGCTTTTCCGGTGGTTTTCAGGAAATCGCGGCGGGTATTGCGTTTTTTCATGTCGTTGTTCAAACGTTGGTTCAGTCGTCGGGATAAATGTATACAAGACGCTGAAAATCCCTGTGTCTATTTATTTTCAGCATCGTAAAATACAATGCGGCGGCATATAAAACCGTAAAACTTTTTCATTCATAATGTGTATTGAGTATATGAATGAAGACCTGGAAGAGTGATCATTATCATTTGCAGTCCTGCGTTCGGACACCCGCCGGACGGGTAAATTCACCGAATTTTGTGAAAATCAAAATTTTACTAAAACGCCTGTCATTTTGAGGTACTTTACCATTATCCTGTTGGCCGGATTATTTCTTTCGGCATGTAAAAAAACACCCGAAAAAACGCAACCCGTGACGGAGAAAATCTCCGAATCCGTTTATGCTTCGGGCATTATCAAAAGTAAAAACCAGTACCAGGTTTTTTCCACGGTCAGTGGCCTGATTCAAAAAATACTGGTCAAAGAAGGCGATGTGGTCAAGCCGGGGGATATTTTGTTTGTAGTTCAGAACGAAACATCCAGACTCAATGCCGAAAATGCAAAACTGGCTTCGGATTTTGCCGACCGGAACACACAGGGCGATCGGCTGAATGAGCTGAAAGGCGCCATTGAAACAGCCGAAAGCAAAATGCTCAATGATTCCATTTTACTCGTTCGTCAGCGCGGACTTTGGGCGCAGCAAATAGGGTCGAAAGCAGAACTGGAGCAGCGCGAACTGGCGTATACGAGTTCGGCAAACAACTACCAGGCGGCCGTTTTCAGGTACCGCGACCTGCAAAAACAACTCAAATTCGCTGCGGCGCAATCCCAGAAACTGCTTTCCATCAACAAAAATATCGCTCAGGATTATGTCATCCGCAGCCAAACCGGCGGAAGGGTGTACAGCATTTCAAAAGAAGAAGGCGAAATCGTCAATACCCAGAGTCCGCTGGCCGTTATCGGCAACGCCGACGATTTTGTAGTTGAACTTCAAATTGACGAAAACGACATCGTCCGCGTCAAAAAAGGGCAGCGTATTTTGCTTACCCTGAACAGCTACAAAGGCCAGGTGTTTGAAGCGGAAGTGTCCAAAATCGACCCGATTATGAATGAACGCACCCGGACCTTCACGATGGAAGCCGAATTCATCAAAAAACCACCGGTTTTGTACCCGAATTTGACGACCGAGGCCAACATTATTATCCGGGTCAAAGAAAAAACGCTGACCATTCCGCGGGCGTACCTGCTCGAAGATTCACTGGTGATTTTGGAAAACAAATCCACCCGGAAAGTGGAAACAGGGCTGAAGGATTACCTGAAAGTGGAAATCCTGAGTGGACTCAATGCCAACGAAACCATCCTGAAACCCGCCAAATGAACTACAAACTCATTGTTGACATTGCAAGATCATTGTTACTTGCGCGCTGGCGGCAATCACTGGTCGCAGCCATCGGCGTCACATTCAGCATCACGATGTTTATCGCTCTGCTGGGTTTTATGAACGGGCTGAACGACCTCCTCGACGGCCTGATCCTGAACAGAACACCACACGTCCGGCTTTTTAACGAAATCAAACCCAACCCCAAACAACCCGTCGACCAGTCCGCCGATTTTAAAAACTCCCATAACTTTATCCGGTCCGTCAAATCAAGCGGCGTCAGGGTGGAGATTTCCAACAGCGCCGCTATCATGCAGGCTTTGAAAACAGACCCGCGCGTGCTGGGGTTGGCGCCTAAAATCACCGCTCCGGTTTTGTACAACTCCGGCACCATCGATATTACGGGCGCCGTCAGCGGTATTGACGTGATCGCGGAAAGCAACCTGTTTTTTTTCAGCGACTATGTGACGACGGGTGAACCGCTCGACCTGAAAAACATCAGCAACAGCATCGTTCTGGGAAAAGGTGTGGCAGAAAAACTGCTGGTCGACATCGGCGACGTGGTGCAGGTGACGACCTCGAAAGGGGACCGCCTGCCCTTAAAAGTGGTCGGTTTTTTCGAGTCGGGCATCAGGGATTTTGATAAAGTGCAAAGTTTTGCCTCTATGGCGACCACCCAAAAACTACTCAGGCAATCCAATAGCTACGTCACCGATATTCAGATTAAACTGAAAAACCTCGATCAGGCGCCCGTCGTCGCCAAAGAATACGCGCAACTGTTTCAGACCGACGCGGAGGACATCCAGACCGCCAATTCACAATTCGAAACGGGCAGTTTTGTCCGCACGCTCATTTCGTATGTGGTCGGCATCACCCTGCTGATCGTGGCCGGGTTCGGCATTTACAACATCCTCAACATGATGATCTACGAAAAAATGGACACCATTGCCATCCTGAAAGCCACGGGCTTTTCGGGCGGCGACGTGCGGAAAATATTTCTCGGCATCGCACTGACCATCGGTTTTCTGGGCGGTTTACTGGGCCTTGTATTCGGCTTTTTACTTTCCCTGCTCATCGACCAGATACCATTCAACACGGCTGCCCTGCCTACGATAAAAACCTACCCGGTCAATTACAACCCGGTATTTTACATCATCGGGATCGTTTTTGCACTCATCACCACCTACCTGGCCGGTTTTTTTCCGGCGAGAAAAGCAAGTGCTGTCGATCCGGTTATCATCATCAGGGGGAAATAGGTTGCAGGACGGAAATCTTTTCCGTCCGGATTGTAGGACGGAAATCTTTTCCGTCCGGATTTTTCATGATCAGAATGTTACGAAGAAAATGAGTAACGCCGATTTTGTCTGTATACCTAAATGACCATTCGCAATCAACCGCTTATCATGACTCAGACTGTTCTTCAATCCCGGGGCATCAACAAATATTTCAAAGACCCTGTGCGGGTGCAGGTGTTGAAAAACATCGGCTTTTCGGTCAACCAGGGCGAATTCGTATCGGTTACCGGCAAGTCCGGCTGCGGAAAATCCACTCTTTTATACATTCTTTCGACGATGGATACCGACTATGAAGGCGATTTATTGATTGACGGCGACCTGATGCGCGGAAAGAGTGAAGGGCAACTCGCCCGCATCCGCAATGAAAAAATCGGCTTTGTTTTTCAGTTTCATTACCTGCTGAATGAATTTACGGTGTTGAAAAATGTGATGTTGCCCGGTTTAAAACTCCAAAAATACCCGGAAGCCGAAGTGGAGCACCGCGCTATGGAACGCCTGAAAACGCTGGGTATCGCAGAACTGGCCGCGAAAAAAGCCAATCAACTTTCCGGCGGCGAAAAACAACGGGTGGCCATTGCAAGGGCTTTGATCAACGATCCCATCATCATTATGGGCGACGAACCGACGGGCAATCTGGACAAAAAAAACAGCGACATCGTGTTTGATATTTTTAAACAACTGTGCGAAGAATTCAAACAAACCCTGCTGATCGTGACACACGACCAGAGTTTTGCCGGCAATACCAACAGGATTATTGAAATGGAAGACGGGCAGATTATCCACGAATAATTCCGCCGGCTTTTTGGTAAATACCTACAAATCAATGTGCTGCAATCCCGGTTTCAGGGGTATTGCTTTATCGTTCCAAATCAACATTCCGGTGATACCCGCCGGCAGTTCCACGTCGGCAAACAAGCCGCCGCTTGCGGTTTTTTGCAGGCGGACGCTGATTTTTCCCGCCGGGTGCGGCATTTCGCCTTCGGCAAAACCGAGATTGCCCAAAAACGGCTCGATACGCACCGTGCGGAAGCCCGGAGCGCCGGGTTTGATGCCGCAAACGGTGGACAAAAACTGGTACACGGGTGAAGCGCTCCAGGCGTGGCAATCGGAACGTACGGGTTCGGGGTTTTCGGCAAAGGTGCTCAGGCCGTTGGCGAGCATTTGGCGCCAGGGCGCCAGTTGCGGCAGAAACGCGTCGCCGGAACCGGTTTTTTTCAGGGCTTCGAAGAGGTAAAATTTGAAATAATACGTGGCTTGCCGGATGTTGCCGTCGGTCATAATTCGCTGAAGCAGAGCCGCTTGTTCGGATTTTGGAATGGCATCCGTCAATACCGCCCAGATGTTGGCGTGCTGGCTGAACGCCTTTTTTTCGGGGGTGTCGGCTAAGAGGTTCCGGGAGTTGTCCCAACAGTTTTTTTCGGTGGCCCCGGCAATCGCGTCGGCGCGTTTGCTCCAGGCAAAAGCCTCGGGCGAGTCGGCGTCAAAATACCGGAATATTTCCGCCGCCTGCTGCAACGTATAGGCGTATTGCAGCGACAGAATGGCCGAACCGCCGTTTCGCGCGCCGTCGGGCACCCCGCCGAAGTGTTCGGTGCTGCTCCAGCCCCAACTCCAGTCCACAAAATTCCACCAATCCAGCGGGCCGTTCATCCCGGTATTGGGGTCGAGCCGGTCTTCGTGCCACTTCAACACGTCGCGGATGCCGTCCATACAGGATTGTACAAAAACATCGTCGCGGCGGTGCATCCAGTAATCGTGCACCATACTCACCCAGAACAGCGAAAAAGTGGGAATGATCTGCATATCGCGGCAGGGGTAGCGGCTTTGGGTAAGGCCGTCGGGCACACGCGAGTGATTAAAATCCGTGATCGCCTTGCGCATCAGGCGGTCGTCGCCGCTCACGAACAACGAGATAAGTGCCTGAATACGAGTATCTCCCGTATACTGGAGTTGTTCGTAGTAGGGGCAGTCCACGTAGGTTTCCTGCGCGCAAAGCCGGGCTGTTCGCCAGCCGGCCTTCCAAATGTCCTGCAGGGTGGTATCGCTGCTGCGGAAAACGGCTTTTTCTTCAAACGGATAACCGGTAAACATGCCGTAAAAATCATCGAGCCGGAGCGCTTCGTTTTGGGTCTGAATGTCGAGTTGCACATAGCGCCAGGTGCGGAATAGCAGGGTGGAAAAACGGCGGTTTGTGCCGCCGTCGGCGATAAACACGTCCTGTTTTCCCAAAATGGTTTTGCCTTCAACCTCGTTTGCGGTTGCCTTTTTCCCGTTTTGAATCGATCATGGCTTCTGCATAAGTAAGCGTGATCGTCGCGTCTTTGCCTTGATTGGCAATCAGTTGCGGAAAAGCGTTGGTGAGGTGTCCCTGGTCGAGCAGGATGGTGGCCCGGGTTCCCGGAGGAATAATCAGCGGGTTTTCTCCTTTTAAAAAATCGTCGGTAACCGCCACACCTTCGGCGCGGCGCACATGGGCCAGGCGTTCAAAACGCACTTCCATCAGCGGTATTTCGCGGGGCACAAGCATCCAGTTGCCGTCGGAGCCGAGGCCGCGTGGTTTGGCTCCGTACCAAAGCGCGCGGGCTTTCGGCCAGTTCCGGTCGTCGAATCTCGGCTGTTCCCAGCCCCAGGGGTATGCTGCCCCGTCAATCCGCTCGCCGTCGCCGACCACCATATAGGTTTGCAGCCGCGCCATATCGAGCGGTTCCGGCGAATAGGCGAGGTTTTGCAACACCCGCCAGGAGGTATCGGTATTGACTAAGGCTTCTGCGTCGCCGTCGCCTTGCAGGAGAAAGCCGGTTTGAAAACTCATTTGGGCATACGGCGCATTTTCTCCGCCATGCCAGACAACCGCAGCCAGCACATTATTGCCTCTGGATAAAAAAGGCGCGAGGTCGACCGTTTCAAAATTCCAGTGCCAGGTATCGCTGCGCGCCGGCCCCCGGCTGACGGGGCGGCCGTTGACAAACAACTGGTAACCCTGATCGGCGGAAACGTGTACGACAAAACGCGCAGGCACTTCCGCGAGGGGGAAGTTTTTTCTGAAATGAAAAACGCCGTATTGCTGGGTGGGGGCGCCGGGAGCGGCAATCCAGCGGGCCGACCAGTAGTTTTGGAGCAATTCGGGCCGTACCGGGGTCATTTGAGCGCGTACGGTGGCGGCAAAAAATAGTAACAGCAAGAGAGTTGACCTGAAATACATGTGCTGAACGGGCGCATTTTTCCGGCAAACCCGTCCGCGAAGTTGAAAATTTTTGTTGAAAAATGACGAGTTCGCAGCAGAAACAAACCAGGAGCACCGGAAGGGCGATACCTTCGCCGCTTGTACCGCCGGCTCTTCGCGTAGGTGTGGCATGAAACCGGCTACCGTATCCGTCTTACGGCTGTCAGCCGTAAGACGGATACGGTAGCCGGTTTCATGCCACACCTACGTAAGGAGATTGACGACACAAAAACAAACAAAAATAATCTTCATGCACACCCGTATACTGATCTTTCTGAGCCTCGTGCTGACCGCTCCGGCGGGACTTTTTTCCCAGGAAACGGCTACCGTTTTGGGCCGTATTACCGATGCTTCCAACCAGCAGCCGGTAGAGTTGGTGACTGTTTTTGTCAAAGGAGGAAAAACCGCCGTCACCTCCGACGAAAGGGGGAATTATGCCATACAGGTTCCTGCAAATCAAAGAATTACGCTCGGTTTTCGCCGGGTGGCGTATAAAGAGAGCAATGCCGATGTACTGCCTTTGCCGCCGGGCGCCCGCTTCGTGCTGGATGCCGCCATCGCCCCCACGGAATCGAACCTCGAAGTGGTGGTGCGCGAACGCCGGCTCGACGATGCGGGTATGGTCCGGGAAAAAAATATCGAAGCCCTGAAACTGCTGCCCAGCGCCACCGGCAACCTCGAAAGCGTGCTGCCGCACATTGCACTCGGCACCAACGTCGGCACCGGCGGCGAACTCAGTTCGCAATACCAGGTGCGGGGTGGCAACTACGACGAAAACCTCGTGTACGTCAACGATTTTGAAATATACCGGCCTCAACTGATCCGCGCCGGGCAACAGGAGGGCCTCACTTTCCCGAACATCGACCTCGTGCGCGACCTGTCGTTCAGCAGCGGCGGCTTTCAGGCGAAATACGGCGACAAACTGTCTTCGGTGCTCGATATCAAATACAAACGACCGGACAGTCTGCGCGCCAGCGCCAGCGCCAGTTTTCTCGGCGCGTCAGCGCATGTGGAAGGCAGCGTAAAATCAAAAAAAGACAACTACCGGGCCTTTCGCTACCTCGCGGGCGCCCGGTACAAAACCACCCGGCTTTTGCTCGGCAGCTTAGACGTCACCGGCGAATACGTACCCGATTTTACGGATTTACAGACGTATATGACCTACGACCTGAGCCGCGACTGGCAGTTGGGCGTGATCGGTAATTACAACCGCTCGCGGTACCGGTTCGTGCCGGAAAGCCTCGTGCGGGCTTTTGGTTTGGTGGATTACGCGCTGCAACTGCGCACGGCGTTTGAAGGACAGGAAGTGGACGACTTTACGCAGGCGATGGGTGGCGTTTCGCTCACTTTTTTGCCCGACCGGGAACGCGATCCATTGTATCACAAATTGTTAGGATCTGTTTGGCGCAGCCAGGAAAATGAACGTTTTGATATTTTGGGGTACTACATTCTCGGCGAACTGGAAGAAAATCTCGGCTCCGACGAGTTCGGCGAGATCACCAATATCCTCGGCACGGGCACCCAGCAAACCTGGATCCGCAACTACCTCACCGCCGATGTGCTGAACATGGAATACCGCGGGGGCATCGAACTCCAGCGCGATCTGAGCGACGCCGGACTGACGCGCAGCCACTTCCTGCAGTGGTCGGCCAAGTGGCAAAACGAGCGCATCACCGACAAAATCAACGAGTGGGAACGCCTCGATTCGGCTTTGTATTCGCTGCCGTTCGACACCAATTTCCTGTTTGTGCGGCGGGTGCTGAAAACCCGAAACGAGCTGCAAAGCGACCGCTTCAGCGCTTTTTTTCAGGACACCTGGACCTGGCGCAAGGAAGGCGTGCGTGAATTCCAGGTGATCGGCGGCATACGTGGACAATACTGGACTTTGAACCAGGAGTTATTCGTGACGCCGCGGGTACAGTTTTTGTATAAACCCTTGAATACCAGACGCGACGTATCGTATCGCCTGTCCGGCGGATTGTTCTACCAGCCCGCTTTTTACCGCGAAATGCGCGGCCGCGAGGGCTCGGTGAACAGGGATTTGCGCGCCCAGAAATCGGCGCATATCGTCGCGGGATTTACGTATGACTTCCTCTGGGGCAAACACCGGCCGGTAAAAATGCGCCTGATCACGGAAGCCTACTACAAATCAATGTGGGACTTGGTGTCGTACGACCTCGACAACGTGCGTATCCGGTATTCGGGGATAAACGATTCACGCGGCTATGCCACGGGGCTGGATATCCGCCTGAACGGCGAATTTGTGCCGGGCGCCGAAAGCTGGATCAACCTTTCTTTCCTGCGCACCCGCGAATCGATCGACAGCGTGCAACACAAGATCCGCAAACTCGGCGACCGGGTGGGGCGCGACGTAAAAGACGTGCCACGCCCCACCGATCGATTAGTTACCATGTCCATGTTTTTCCAGGATTACCTGCGAAAAAACCAGAATATCCGGATGCACCTCAACTTTACGGTCGGCACCAGCCTTCCTTTCGGCATACCGGACAACAATGTGGTGTATCGCAATCCCTATCGTTTTGCCCCTTACCACCGCGTGGATATCGGGTTCGGGTTTCTGCTCTGGAAGCAGGAGTGGCGCAACCGCCGGCCGAATCACTTTCTCCGCTTCACCCGCAACACCTGGGCGAGTTTTGAAGTATTTAACCTGCTGAAAGTTGCCAACGAAGCCTCCAATACCTGGATCAAGGCCATTACCAACGTGCAGTACGCCATCCCGAACTACCTGACGGGGCGACGGATCAATCTCCGGTTGAAGATGGATTTTTGACCCGCTCTCGTTAATCCAGGATAATTTTTGCCGTCGATTTTTCCTTTTCCGTGCCTAATTGTACAAAATAGACGCCGGCAGCCATTCCTTCCAGGTTCAGCGGGATGGAATTGTTGCCCGGGCTGACCGACGATTGCAGCTCCGCACGCTGCGCCCGTAGGTATCGATCACGTCGATGTGCAATTTTTGTGCTTCCGTGGCCTTGTAAGCAATAACAAACGCGCCGCTGCCGGGGTTGGGTGTTACGTGCCATTCTGCCCCGGATTCCGATAAATCGGTAACGGCTACCGTTTGGCCCACGATGGAAATATTGTCTAAGTACACCTTGTCTCCGTTGCCCGAAGGGTCGAAGGCCGGATTCATGCCGGTGTGGGTTTGAAAACAAATTTCGACCTCGCTGCCCAAGTAATCGTTCAGGCTGAGGTAATGGGTAAACCAGGGATCGGAGGAATAACTGACCGGTTTGTACGTCACACTGATCGGGTCGCCGTTTGCCAGTACCCGCAGGGCGCTGAAAAAAGGCAGGTTAACGCCCACTGTCGACAGGTATTGATTGGAATAAGACTGTCTCCGTTCAAACCGCACCTGGGCCAGACTCATGTTGGTGAGGTCCGCGCACAGGCACATTTTTGAGCGGAAAGCGCTGTTTATATTCCATACGTTGTTGGTATTGGGCAGTTGTATTTCGCCGTTGGTATAAGCTTTGGCCACGTCGCCGCCGGTAATGCGGAATCCGTTAGCGCCGGTGTGTTTGGCCTCCGGCGAAATAAATGCCACCGTTTCCCTTCTTGTTTCGATAAAAATAGAATCCAGCGAGGCGTCCCCGCCTTCAAAACGCAGCTCGGTTTGCGCCTTCAGCGGGAAGGGATTGATGACGCGGAAGGACCGCAGGCTGTCGTTGCCGGAGAGGAAATCCGGGCCGTATTGCACCCAGGCGTCGACGGAATAAGCGCCTTTCAGGGAAAAATCGGAACTCGTGCTGAAGGTGTGTTTGAACGATTCGCCGCGATAAAGGGTGGCGGGCACCTGCACGGTTTCACTTACGGGCGCGGCGCCGTTGATGCTGTAAAACAAGGTAATTTCTTCGTTGGCAGCGATGGAATCACAACCGAAAAAACCGATGTCCACAGCGGGTGATTCATGGGCAAGAAAACAATTGGACGCGGGTTGAGAAACGGTTTTCAGGCCCATATCCACGTTTTGCTCCACGTACCGCTCCACCTGGATGGCTACACCGTCGTTGCTCAGGTCAACATCGGTGTCAAGTCCGGTTTTGCATTGCAACTGAAAAGTGCCTGCGTTGGTAAAAACGGTGGTCGGGACCGAAAAAGTAAAATCGATCGTATCTCCGCTGACCAGCGGCGCGTTCAACGTGAGGGTATCCCACACCACATCGCCGTTGTCGATCTGGTAGGACAGCGGGATTTTGTCGCCGGCCACCAAATCGCCCACGCAGCCGTTGTACCGCAGGCGGACGGCAATAAATTCCTGGTCGGCGAGCCCGCATTCAAAAGGTGTTGGCCCGAGTATTTCCACCATACGCAGGTCGTTGCCGATTTGTTCGGCGCCCACACCGACGGCGTACCACGCCTTTGCCGTTTCGAGGACCGGGGTGGAGCAGGCGCCGTAGAGGTCATTGGCCGCCAGCAAAGAACCTTCGCGGGCGTCGGCGTAATTGGAGGTTTCGACGAGGTAATACCGCAGGTTGCGGAAAGCGATGGCCGCCGCTTTATCGATGCCCAAACCGGCCACCGAAAAAGTGTCGTTGTTGTCGTTTTCGCCGCTTCCACCGTCGGACAACAGGAAAAACCAGTGGTTTTGCACACCGCTGTTGGTGTGTACGCCGCCATTGTCGGACGATCCGGTGGCCCAGTTATCTCCTTTGTACGTATCCGGGTTGTTTTCCGCTTTCGGGTCGGCCATGTTGCGGAGTGCGCCGTTGGCAATAAAATCTTCTCCCACCAGCCAGTCGCTTTGCGCGGTATCCGCCCAAAACTCGATGGCGGCGCCGAAGACGTCGCTGAACGATTCGTTCAATGCGCCACTTTCGTTTTGATATTTCAACTTGGCGTTGTTTCCCGTTACCCCGTGGGTGAATTCGTGGCCCACCACGTCGAGTGCCGTCAGGGCTTTCCAGCTCGTTCCGTCGCCGTCGCCGAACAGCGCCCAATCGCCTGTCCACCGCGCATTGCTCCAGTTGTTGTCGTAATGCACGTATCCGATCAGGGGCATGTTATTTCCGTCGATGCCTGAGTAGCCGTGAACGGCCTGGTAATAATCAAAGGTCATTTCCGAGCCCCAGTGCACATCGGTAGCCGCTTCGTCCTGCGCGGCATTCACATTGTTCCAGTGGTTATCCTCGTCGGTAAAATCGACCGCCAGGTCATAGTCGGTCCCTTTTTTCATGTTATAGGTTTCGATGCCGCCGCCACGTGTGGTTTCTACCAGGCGATATAAGTCGGGGCTGATCGAATCGGTGATGATCGCCCGGGTGCCGCTGTACTTGGTTTGGGCGGTTCCGGGGGTGTTGTTGTCGCACAACAATTCTGTTTCGCCGAGCAATGCGCCGTTTTTCGCGTTGATCAGCACCTGTTTTTTGGAAAGCGGGGCTTCGGCAAATACCTCCATGCTCCAGGCGAGTTGGAAATTGCCGGGCTTTTGTTCGAAGGAGGGGTCGGCCAGCACCAGTTCCGGTTTCGGATAAAAGGTGGCGCCGGGGTCTTTTTTGATACGGCGCAGCATGGCCAGCGCCGATTCGTCTTCCCACATATAACGGTCGGCCGGCGCGTATGCCAGGGCCAGTTGCAGGGCTTTGTCTTGCGTCACGCCCGGTTGAATGTCGGCGAGCAGGCCGCGGACCAACTTGCCGTTCAGGGTGCGGACGAAGCCGTTTTGTTCGTGTACGAGCAGTTCGCCGCCTTCCACCTTAATGCCCTGGTGGTATTGCCGGTAGCGGTAGTGGGTGAAACCCAGTCCGTCATGATCCGTGCGGTACAACACGAGTTCGTCTTGCTCGCCCAGCCCCAGATCCTGTTTGTGCAGGCGCAGGAGGTCTGCCGCAGTGATCTGTATTCCATCCCGGATCACCAGCCAGTCGGGGTTGCCGTTTTTGGCGTAAAAAATGTGTTCCCGGACCGGCAGGGGGTCTCCGGGTCAGTTGGAAGGAGCGACTGCAAAGCCGGTAGCGGTCAGCCATGACAGGGCTGCAAGGAGTAAAATGCTTTTCATAAGCGCAATATACGTTTGAATAGACAGTAAGGAGAAAGGAAACCTGTGTAAATCAGATCGCTCAAATATAGCGCTTCTGCCAAAAAGCCGGCGTTCGGCGGATGTTTCCGCAGCCATTTAGCATGGGAAATGATTGTTTTAGCCAGAATCATGCACTTCACACCCCGGATTCCACACTTGGGTCAACATTTTGTTGCTCGTTAGCCGGCAGCCGGCACATTTGCAGGGTCAAGAAAATTCTTGCTTTATGCGCACTTGTATTTTCCTTTTCCTGCTCCTGGTTACTGCAACAACGACCCTGGCGCAGACTCGGCTCAGCGGCTTCGTGACTTCCAACACCGGCGATACCCTGGTGGGTGCAAACATTTGGTTACAAGGTACTTATGACGGCGCCACCACCGGGACTAACGGGTATTTTTCCTTCACGACCAATGCTGCCGGCTCCCGCAACCTGCTGGTCATCAGCCTCGGTTGTGATACCTTGCAGCAGCAAGTGGAACTGGACGGCGGCAGCCATACACTCCATCTGCGCCCGGCAGAAAAACGGCGGGCCTTCAGGAAGTGGTTATTTCGGCAGGCTCGTTTGAAGCCGCCAGCGACCGGCGCCGGGCTGTGGTGCTCACCCCCATCGACATTGCGCTCACCGCCAGCGCTACCGCCGATATCGCCGGCGCCATCGCCACTTTGCCCGGTACCACCCGCAACGGAGAGTCGGGCCAGATCCTTGTACGCGGCGGCGCGGCTTACGAAACCCGCACGTTTATCGATGGTTTGTACGTACAAAACCCGTACAACAGTTCGGTTCCGAACGTGCCGGCGCGCAACCGCTTTTCCCCGTTTTTATTCAAAGGCACGCAGTTTTCCACGGGCGGCTACTCGGCGGAATACGGTCAGGCTTTGTCCTCGGCGCTCATTCTGAACACCGAAGACCTGGCCCCGGAAACCACTACCGGATTGTCGCTGATGTCGGTGGGAGCGGGCCTGGCCCATACACAACGATGGGAGCGCCGTTCGTTGTCGGTATCGGGCAGTTACACCAACCTCTCGCCCTATTTTGCCCTGGTGCCGCAGCGCATCGACTGGATTGCCGCGCCGCAATCAGGTGGCGGAGAGTTGATTTTCCGGCAAAAAATCGCCACGGACGGCATCCTGAAGGTGTACAGTTCCGTCAATCGCTCCTGGTTGAAAATGCAATATCCGGACCCGTTTAACCCGGTGATTACCCGGGCATTACAATTGCAGGCCGATAACGTGTACACCAACGTTTCCTATCGCGGCGTGTTGAAGGAACGCTGGGCTTTTTTTGCCGGCGGCGCCTATACCTGCAACCGCGACCGGGTGAACTCCGGTTTTTCCAACGACCAGAAGCAACAATCCGGGCAAATACGTTTTACGCTGACCCGCCCGCTGGGCGAGCACCTGGGTATTAAATTCGGCGCGGAATACCTGCGGGGGCGTTTTGATGAACGTTACAGTCCGGCTGACAGCATGACATACAACACCCTGCGGGATGAACATTACAGCGCCGGTTTTGCCGAAACCAACCTCTGGTTTTTAAAAAAATGGGTTGTACGCGCGGGTATTCGCGCGGAATACAGCGCCCTGCTGGGTCGCGCCAACGCCGCGCCCCGCGTCTCTGCCGCTTATGTGCTGGGGAAAAACGAACAAATCGCCTTTGCCGCCGGACAGTTTTATCAATCCCCGGAATATGAATTGCTGCGTTTTCACACCGGGCTGCGTTTCGAACGCGCCACGCATTATATGCTGAATTACCAGCGCATCCGCGACCGCTTTACTTTTCGTGTGGAAGGGTACTACAAAACCTACGATCACCTGGTCAAGTCCGACCCCGAAACGGGTGGGTCCAACAACGCCGGGCACGGCTATGCGCGCGGAGTAGACGTGTTTTTCCGCGACCAAAAAACCATCCGGCGCGGCGATTACTGGATTTCGTATTCCTACTTGGATACCCGGCGTGATTACCGTGATTTTCCCGGCCCTGCAATACCGGTATTTGCCGCCGCACACAACGCTTCCATCGTGTACAAACAGTGGTTCCCAACATGCAACACCGCTGTCGGCGCCACGTATGCTTTTCAATCGCCGCGACCTTACCACGACCCGAACCAGGCGGGTTTTAACCGGGGCCGGACGCCGGTATACCACGATCTGAGTGTAAACGCCAGTTACCTGACCAATTTGTGGGGCCATTTCACCATCCTGTACGTGTCGGCTACCAATATCCTGGGTTTTGACCAAACCTACGGATACCAGTTCGGCGCGGAACCCGGCGCTGACGGCTTGTTCCCTTCCCGGGCGATCACACCACCGGCCCGCCATTTTTTATTCGTGGGGCTGTTTGTCAATTTCGGGCAGCGGTACCGGCCGGACCGGACGACGACGGACGACCTTTAATACACTTCGCTCCCCGAATCCTGCACTTCGGTCAGGTTCGTTTGCAGGTCGCACCTCCACCCCTGAACTTTGTCGCAACAATCTAACAATCAACCTTCTCTACTAATTATTACGCTATGAAAAATCTCGTTTTGTTTTTTGCACTTTTCTTTTCAGGAACAAACCTTTTCGCTCAAAATGCCGAATACACCGCTGCGATGACCAACGCTGTGGCGCAATTGGACACCGCCAAAAACCTGGCAGATTACCAGGCTGCGGCGAACACCTTTTCCCGCATTGCCGCCGCCGAACCGAAAGAATGGCTGCCTTTGTATTACGCATCGTTCGGCCACCTGATCAGCGCCTTTATCACCATCCGGCAGGACGTGCCCAAAGCATTGCTGATGATCGACCTGGCTCAGGCAGACCTCGACAAGTCCCGCGCCCTCGCGCCACAGGAATCGGAACTCGCTGTTTTACAGGCCTATATATTGATCGGCCGTTTGATGGAAAACCCGATGGCGAAAGGTGCAGAAACCACCCCGAAAGTATTTGCCGAATTGGGAAAGGCGTCTGCCCTGAACCCCGACAACCCGCGGGCGCCGTACCTGTACGGCACCTACGTCTTGAACATGCCCGAATTTTACGGCGGCGGCGCAACCAACGCCAAAGCCCACTTTGAAAAAGCCGCCGCCCTGTTTGAAAAAGAAAAAGACCGGGGTTTGCTGCCGCACTGGGGCAGGGAAGACAATGGGAAAAAGATGGAGCAGGTGAAGAACTGATGGACTAAACCGAAAATCTTTTCTTTGCATCGCCCCCGAATTCTGAAAATTCCCTCATTCTGAAAATTCCCTCATTCTGATCCGGTGTTGAAATTTTTAAAAGATTTTTTCATCATAGCCGCCGTCAGCGGCCTGGTTATGATACTGGTGGTCGACCCGGTGAGCAAGTTCGAACGCGGCGGGCTGGCCTTGTTGTGGGCCTATTACTGGCGCGGCGGGATCAGTAGCGCCCTGCTTTGGATGGGCAACGCATACATTTCCGACCTTCCGGATCGCTGGATTTCCTGGGTGGAAGCGCCGGTCAAACGTTTGCTGGTATCAGTCGCCCTGACGGCCGTGTTTACCTGTGTTTTGTGGATTTTGATCTACTGGCTGCTGATCACGAGAAAATACGGCTGGGATCTGCCGGCGCTGATCCGCGATATGGAGTTCAGCGATTTTATTCCCACGCTGATCATCACTTTTTTCATCTCGATCTTTATGCACGGCCGGGCTTTTTTGCTGGAATGGAAAAAGACGCTGGTGGAAGCGGAACGTTTAAAAAAGGAACAAATATCCGCCCGGTACGAGACCCTGAAAAACCAGGTCAACCCGCATTTTTTGTTCAACAGCCTGAACGTGTTGAGTTCTTTGGTGCACAAAGACGCGGATCAGGCCGAACAATTCATCCGGCAACTTTCGACGGTATACCGCTACATCCTCGAAAGCCGGGAAAAAGAGGTGGTGCCGCTGGAAGAAGAACTCGCCATTTTGCGCGCCTACCTGTTTTTGATGGAGATCCGTTTCGGCGCCGCCCTGCAGGCCGACATACAAATGCCGGAGGCGTCGAAAGACTGGAAAATCGCGCCGTTGACACTTCAAATTCTGGCAGAAAACGCATTGAAACACAACGAAGTATCAAAAGCGCACCCGCTGCGGATCGAATTTTTTGAAGAAAAAAAATACCTGGTGATCCGCAATACCCTGCAGGCAAAAAACAGTTTGCCCGAGTCGACCGGGCTGGGCTTAGCCAACATCCAGGCCCGGTACCGGGCACTGACGGGCAAAGAAATTTTGATTTCGGATCAGGACGGGTATTTTACGGTCCGGGTGCCGGTTATTTGACAGGGTTTGTTTGACAGGGTTTGTTTGACAGGGTTTGTTTGACAGGGTTTGTTTGACAGGGTTTGTTTGACAGGGTTTACAGGATTTACATGTTTTAAATATTAGAACATGTAAATCCTGTAAATCCTGTCAAACAAACCCTGTCAAACAAACCCTGTCAACATTTTTAATTGCTTCCCAGCAATTGCCCGCTGTGATCGGCCGTATCCACCTTGTCGATGACGCGTTCGATTCTGCCGTTTTCATCGATTACGAAGGTGGTGCGCAGGATACCCATGTACGCGCGGCCCATGAATTTTTTCTCACCCCACACGCCGTAAGCCAGGGCAACCGCGTGGTCTTCGTCGGCCAGCAGGTTGAACGGCAGGTGGTATTTTTCCTGAAATTTGACGTGTTTTTTGACCGAATCGGGGCTGACGCCGAGTATTTCGTAGCCCTGCGCCTGAAACTTCGGGTACCCGTCGCGCAGGCTGCACGCTTCTGCCGTACAACCCGGCGTGTCGTCTTTCGGATAAAAATAAAGCACTAATTTTTTGCCTTTAAAATCCTGGAGACTTACGGTCTGCCCTTTTTCATTGGAAGCGGAGAAACCGGGAGCCTGATCGCCTTCTTTCAGGTGTGACATAGAATCTGGATTGTTGAATGGATGAATACTGAATGGCCTGCGTACGGGTATTCCGTCCGCCGTCCGGAAGGGAAAACCGGAATGCTTTGGTTTTGTTCAGGAACATGGCGTAAACTTGCCCGCAGGTTCGAAAATACCCGTTTCCGATGCCTCGCCTCGTGCATGATCGCAAGTCTGCACCGGCAATCCGACCATTCAACAATAAAACAATTTAACCATTCAACAATCAAAACCTGCTCATGATGAAGAAATTATCCATCCCGATCGTTTTGATGCTCGGCATCTTATCGTTCAGCTCCTGCGATGTTTTGCAGGAAGTGGCCGGCAGCGTACTCAGCGAACCCACCATCGAAGAGGTCGGCAAAGCCCTCAAGGAAGCGCTGTCCAACGGCGTTTCAAAAGGGGTGAACAACCTGTCGCAAAAAGACGGCTACTTCAAAAGTGCCTACAAAATCCTTTTGCCCGACGACGTGCGCAAAGTGACGGAGAAACTAAAGGTGGTGCCCGGTTTCAGCAACCTCGAAAACGAATTGCTTGAAAAAATGAACCGCGGCGCCGAAGATGCCGCCAAAGAAGCCGGCCCGATTTTCCTTAATGCCATCAAACAACTGACCATCCAGGACGCCGCCAACATCCTCATGGGCGCCGACAACGCCGCCACCAACTACCTGAACAAAACCACCAACCAGCAACTTTACGAAAAATTCAACCCTAAAATCGTGGCTTCCTTGGACAAGATCGGCGCCAATAACCTTTGGACCAAAGCCGCCAATGCCTATAACGCCATCCCGCTGGTAACCAAGGTGAACAACGACCTCGACGACTACGTGACCAAAAAAGCGCTCGACGGGCTGTTTGGAAAAATTGCCGAGGAGGAGAAAAACATCCGCCGGAACAAGGGTTCGCGCGTCACGGAACTGTTGAAGAAGGTGTTTGCGAAACAGGATGCCAATCGGAAATAAGGCCATGAATTACGAACATTTCACCCGTCTCACCTGCCAGGCCGTGCAGGAAACCGCCACCTTTATTCGTGCCGAAACCGGCCGGGTAGAACCCGGTCAGATTGAGGAAAAATTCCTCAACGGCCTGGTTAGTTACGTCGACCGTACGGCCGAAGAAATGCTGGTAGAGCGGCTTTCCCACATTTTGCCGGAAGCGGCTTTTATCACCGAAGAAGAAACCGTCGTTCAGAGTGATGCTGATCTTCAATGGATTATCGACCCTTTGGACGGCACCACCAACTTCCTGTACGGCATACCACAATTCTCCATCAGCGTGGCTTTAAAGTCGGGCGACGAGCTCGTCATCGGCGTGGTTCAACACGTGCCGGCCGATGAAATATTCTACGCCTGGAAAGGCGGCGGCGCCTGGTGCAATGGCAAACCCATCCATGCCAGTCGCCGCGCAGAAATGCGGCAGGCGTTGATCAGTACGGGTTTCCCGTACCACAATTTCAGTCGGGCAGACGCGTATTTCGCCGCTTTGCGCGCGTTTATGCGCGAGGGGCGCGGCGTGCGCCGTTTCGGCTCCGCAGCGCTCGACTTAGCCTGGGTGGCCGCCGGGCGTTTCGACGTCTTTTTTGAATACGGGCTCAATGCCTGGGACGTGGCCGCCGGCGCCGTGCTGGTGCGTGAAGCGGGCGGCATGGTCAGCGATTTCGGCGGCGGGGACGATTTTATCGGGAAATACGAAATGCTGGCGTGTAATGCGGGGGTGTATGGGAAGGCGCTGGAGGTGGTAAGGGAGGCGTTTGCAGATTGATAGCAGCGCGAGGTGGAACCTCGCGCTAGCGGGGTCAAAAGTCTTTACGTTGCACAATGTGGCGCATTGGGAGAAATTTTATTCGGATGATGCGCAGACATTCCAGGTTTTGAAAACCTGGAATGTCTGGTTCGGTCGCGATTCAAAATAATATTTCCCGTTTCAGGGCCCAAATAAAGTATCTCTGACTTTTGACACAGCCCCTGGATTAATGAGCAGTTAAGAAGAATCCGTTTGGCAAAAAATGCCAAACGGATTCTTCTTTTGGATGAATTGACTTAGGGTTCCAGGTGGGCGGGGGGCCTTCTGTCCGGCAGGTGACCCACCTGCCAGGCGAATCGAATTCACCCGGAAGTGGAAGTGCATTCGTCTTTCAGGTATCCTTCCCCCGCCTTTGAGGTGGGTATGTCAGGGTTGTTTGCCCAAAAACCCCACCTGAAAGAGAAAGGGATATTATGTTTTGGGGGAATGGAATTCACCGGCAAGGAGATAGGAATTGGGTTTTGAAGCGAGGGGAGGGGTTGTGAATACTTCCGTTTTCGCCACGCCATGTGTTGTTGCCACAGCCGCCAGACTAACTTTAATACAAGCCTTTAATACGCTCAATATCAAACAAACGTAGAGTACACCCAACGCTTAGCCTGACGGCTATGGTGTTGCTATGTGGCGCAAACGTACAGCACGATTATTCATCTCCAGACTGCTGTATTTCCCACCACCCCAAACTCACTTCGGCAACACCTTCAACCGCACCCGGATACTCGTACCCAGCATATACAACGCCGATGCGATGAAAATCGGCTTTTTTTGCCTTTTCCAGAAACAGGTACCCCGATTTCAGGGATTCACTTTCACGGCCTTGTGCAAACTGCCAGAAACAGTAGTTTTCGGCCATATCCAGGCCGAGTTGCAGGAGCGACAACCAGGCGAGCGCAATGCCCGCTTTGTGCCAAATTGATTCCGGCCGGTGTTTTCCCGCCGCCCAGACGCAGCATACGCTGAAAAAAACGGTGTATGCCACCATAAACAGGTAATCGAATCCCGCCCAAAAGCCGAAAGCGCCCGGCTGATCTTTGGCCAGACGCAGCAATACCTCCGGCGTGAGGCTGCCGGAAGGCATGGAGGCAAACCGGACTGCGGCAAATAACGCGAGCACGATCCAGAAAAAGAGTCTGGACCAGCGCAGGAGGAAGGCAAGAGTGGTTTCCGGGAGGTTTTGTAAGGGATGGTGAAGTCGTAACATATATTTATGGCAAAGTTTTACGGCATAAAAATAGATAAACCTGTAAAACAGGGACCTTTCTTTGGTAAAGAATGGGTTTTTGATTAAACTTGCCATCAAATTCTCACTTTATGCGTATCACACTGGAAGTCAATAACTCCAAAGCTGCTTTTTTCCTGGAATTGTTGCAAAGTTTATCAGACTTCGTGACGGTTAAAGAAGCCATTGAATATGAGGCCGCTGAGTTGTCGGGGGAGCATATCGCTATTTTGGAAGAGCGACTGATGGCTTGTGAAAAATCGCCGGAGTCTCTGGTAGACTGGGAAGCGTTTCAAAGGATCGTAAAATCCTAAGTATTGGAAAGGCCGAAACCCTTAATCATTCAACTTCAACACCTTCAAAAACGCCTCCTGCGGCACTTCCACGTTGCCGAACTGTTTCATGCGTTTTTTTCCCTCTTTTTGTTTTTCCAGCAGTTTGCGTTTCCGCGAGATATCGCCGCCGTAACACTTGGCGGTCACGTCTTTGCGCAGGGCGCTGATGGTTTCGCGTGCGATGACTTTTTGGCCGATAGCGGCCTGGATGGCGATCTGGAACTGCTGGCGGGGCAGGAGTTCCTTGAGTTTTTCACACATGCGGCGGCCCATGTATTCGGCTTTGGAGCGGTGTACGAGGGCCGAGAGCGCGTCCACCTGTTCGCCGTTGAGTTTGATGTCGAGCCTGACCAAATCCGTTTCGCGGTAATCGAGAATGTGGTAGTCGAACGAAGCGTAACCCCGCGAGATGGATTTCAGTTTGTCGTAAAAATCAAAAACGATCTCGGCCAGCGGCATGTGAAAAGTCATTTCAACCCGCGTCGGTGTGAGGTACATTTGTTTTTGCAGGATACCGCGCTTGTCGAGGCACAGTTTCATGATATTGCCGATGTAGTCGGGTTTGGTGATGATCTGGGCGTAAATGAAGGGTTCTTCGGCCGACTGCAGGTGGTTGGGGTCGGGCATTTCGTTGGGTTGGTGCACCGTAAAACGTTTGCCTTTCATGTCCGTGGCGTAGTAGGGCACGTTGGGCACCGTCGTGATGATATCCTGGTCGAATTCGCGGTAGAGGCGTTCCTGTACGATTTCTAAGTGCAACATGCCGAGGAAGCCGCAGCGAAACCCGAATCCGAGCGCTGTGGAGGTTTCGGGTTCAAAAACCAGCGAGGCGTCGTTCAGTTGCAGTTTTTCCAGCGAATCGCGCAGGTCTTCGAAGTCGTCGTTGTCGAGGGGGTAAAGACCTGCAAATACCATCGGTTTCACTTCTTCAAAACCTTTCACCGCTTCGGTGCAGGGCCGTGCCAGGTGGGTGATGGTGTCGCCGACCTTGATTTCGCGGCTGGCTTTGATCCCGGTGATGACGTAGCCGACGTCGCCGGCGCCGATCTCCGCCGTTTCAAATTGTCCCATACGCAGCACGCCGACTTCTTCCGCCACGACTTCTTTTCCGGTGTTGTAAAACTTGAGTTTGTCGCCTTTTTTCAACCTCCCGTTCATCACACGCACGTAGGCGATGACGCCGCGGTAGGAGTTGAACACCGAATCGAAGATCATCGTTTGCAGCGGCGCTTCGGGGTCGCCTTTGGGCGCCGGAATACGATCGACGACGGCCGCCAAAATATCGGGCACACCGGCTCCGGTGCGGCCGGAAGCGGAAATAATTTCTTCCCGTTTGCAGCCGATCAGGTCGATGATCTGATCCTGCACGTCTTCCACCATCGCACTTTCCATGTCGATCTTGTTGACGATGGGGATGATCTCGAGGTTGTGGTCCACGGCGAGGTACAGGTTGCTGATCGTTTGCGCCTGAATGCCCTGGGATGCATCCACGAGCAGCAGAGCGCCTTCACAAGCTGCGATGGAGCGGCTCACTTCGTAGGAAAAGTCGACGTGGCCGGGGGTGTCAATCAGGTTGAAAATATATTCCTCCCCGTTGGCCGGGTGCACGTAGCGCATCTGGATGGCGTGGCTCTTGATGGTGATGCCGCGTTCGCGTTCGAGGTCCATGTTGTCCAGCGCCTGGTCCTGCATATCCCGTACGCTGATGGTATGGGTAAATTCGAGCAGGCGGTCGGCCAGTGTGCTTTTACCGTGATCGATGTGCGCGATGATGCAGAAGTTGCGGATATTCTTCATTTTGTAGCGGTTTCTAAGGTTTCGGGGTTTACAAAGTTTCAGGGTTTCGGGTTGAATTTATTGAATCCAACTTACCGAAAGTTTGAAACTTTCGGGAAGTTGGGGTTACAAGCAGATTATTGGACAGGTTTTACAAGATTTGCAGGATATTTTTCCTAAAAACGGGCTTTTAAACTTGTAAATCATGTCCATCCTGTCAAAAATTAAGACTTGCAAGACGGCCTCTTGTCAAATAAGGTATCGGATAAAGCCTCATCAGGCGCAACCCGTTTTTTGGGCGCGCAAAGATAGGTGAAATTGTCCGTTTGAACAGGGGAAGAATGGAATGCAAATTCTGAGCGGAAGCCGTTATTGGCCGAATTCAACGTTCCGGTAGATCAACTGGAGGGCCAAATCGACACTAACTGACTGAAAGTGAACGTTTTGATCAATACCTTTCACCATAAACTCTTTCCAGGTATCCGGTTTTTCCCGGAAAAAAGTGAGCACTTCGGGGGCGTCCTGGCGCACCAGCGCGTATTCTTTAAAACCGGGAATCGAGCGGTATTGCAGGAATTTTTGCTCGCGGTCGTATTGTCCCGTGGAAGGTGAAAGTACCTCGATGATCAGCAGGGGGTTGATGATGGCGCTTGCCATTTCTTCCGCCGCTACGGGTATTTCGGCGACAACCACCGCATCGGGATACAGATAGTAGTGATATTCAGGCAAATAGATTTTCTGGTCGCTGCCGAAAATTTCAAAACCCGGTCGAATTTTGAATATCTGATCAAGTTCTGATAAAATGTTTCGGCAAATGCGGTTGTGAGAAATGGTTCCGCCAGGCATGGGTATAATATTTCCGTTATAAAATTCATATCGCTCGCCGCTGCGCGCTTCCACTTTGAGGTATTCGTCTACGGTATAAAGGCTTTTGGCTGCCGTCGCTGTCATATCCAAATATTTTACCGCAAACTTAACGGAAATCCGGCACTTTTCAACGTTTCAAAACAGGTAATTCATGGTCAGGTTGAAGCGGTAACCCGGCATCAAAAGGCCGGGTGTGTGCACTTTTATGCTGTTGCCGTCGATCTGCGCGGCCAATTTGGAGCCGATGACGGGAATCCCTCCGACAGCATCCTGCACCTGGTCGCGAAACGCAACAAGATCGGTATCCGGGTTGTCGCTGGAGTAGGTGAGTGTGCCGTCTAACCATTTAAAATCCACCCCGACCACCGTGGCGTCGAGGGTGAGAAAATCGCCGAGGCGGATTTGCAGACCTGCCGAAGCGCCGAGGCCGAAGCCGGCGACAGAACCTTTTACGCTGGTTTCGTACTGATTTTTGATCGTGCGTTGCACGGACATGTTGTTGTACCGCGCATACGGGGCGAAGTAAAAACCGCGCAAAACATTGTGTCCCAGGTAAAAACGATGTTCGATGATGGCGCCGAAAGAGGTGAAGCGGTTGGTCACCGTTTCGCCGTCGTCGGAGAGGTCGAGGTCGTTGGCCAAAAAACCGGGCACCGTGGTCGGCCTCGGCACCGCGACGAGCAACGCGATGGATTTGTTGTCTGCATAAGCAAATTCCCCTTTCAGGTTCACTTTGCCGGAAGGCAGGAGCAGGCTGAACGGAGCAATTCCGGCGCTGAAGCGGTGTTCCGGCGTTGTTTCACGGGCAGCCGGGCGAAAACGGGTCCTGGATTGCGCCTGCATGGCGGGCAAAAGTATCAGGCAGAAAAAAAAGAAGGCGAGTATACGTGGCATGACGATGATTTGGTTATCAATATCTCCAAAAACGGGAACGCCCCGGACAGGATTGCTGCCGGGGCGTTAAACGTTCCCTAAGATTTTGGGTTCGGGGAAGCGAATTCGTTAAAATATGTTATACTTTTTTCCATTTGATCGAGCAGCCGACGGCTTTGGTCTCGGTCACAGTGGCATCTTTACCGGCGCGCAGGGCGTCGACGGCGTTTTCTAAGTACTTTTCTTTTACCTGGTCGGGTTCTTCCGAATTGTCGTCGATGGCGCCGATGTATTTCACCACGCGCTCTTTATCAAGCAGGTATACGTGCGGCGTGCGGGTAGCGCCATAGGTTTTGGCGATTTCCTGCGTTTCGTCGTACACATAAGCAAAGGGGTAATTTTTTGCCTGCGCGCGCTCTTTCATTTTGTCGTAACTGTCGGCCGGCTGCACGTCTTTGTCATTCGGGTTGATGGCCACCACGGGGTAACCCAGCGGGGCGTATTTCTGGTGCAACGCGATGATGCGGTCTTCATACGCCTTGGCGTACGGGCAGGCGTTGCAGGTGAAAACGACGATGTAACCTTTGGCGTCGTTGATGCCGGCTAAGGATACCATCTTGCCGTCCACGTTTTTCAGGCTGAAATCGGTCGCCTTGTCGCCGACCTTGTAACCGCCGCCGGCCGGCGCAAATGCCGTAGCAACGGCAAGCAGTGCAAAAAGAAGGGGGGAAAGTGCTTTTTTCATAGGAATAGATGAATGATGAGTTATGAATGATGAATGATGAATGATTTGTTTAGAGGGCTTTTTTTACGGCGGCCTGCAATTCTTTGTAGGTCAGTTGTTTCTCGAAAAATTGCGTGCCGTTTTTATGCTTCGAAATGATGAGTGTGGCCGGTATCGCGCCCGACCAGCTGGTGTCCACTAAGTTGATGTAGTTATTGGGATTGGATTCGTCCATAAACATCACCTCGCTGTTTAGTTTTTTGCGCTGTACGAAGGGTTTAACCCCTTTTTCCACGTTTCGTTTGAAATCAGTGCTGATCAGGATCACTTTTACGTTTTGCCCGGCGTATTTCCGGTTCAGTTTTTCAAATGAGGGCAATTCTTCCACGCAGGGGCCGCACCAGGTGGCCCAAAAATTCAATACATAGGTGGTATCCGTATCGGCCGTTTTCCAGCGTGTGATCTGGTCGGCTTTGATGAAGGGGATGTTTTGCGCGGAAAGTGCGCCGGCAGTGAAAGGTGTCAGAATAAACGATGTGATTTTCATAAGTAGTAGGACGGAAATCCTTTCCGTCCGGATGTTTCATTTTCGGAATGTCCGAGAAAATGAGTCGCATTAGTTTTGTCAGTTAAGTAGTAGGACGGAAATCCTTTCCGTCCGGATGCTTCATTATCAGAATGTTCCGGAAAAAATGAGTCGCATTAATGTTGTCCGCCCAGCAAATAACGGTTTAATACCAAAAGTGTTGAACCCGATTCGACGGATGACCGGGCGGGAGTGCCGTACTGCCGGAAAGGGAAGCCGGGTGCCATTCGGCGAAAGCCGGGGAAATGACGCCGGTCAAAAGATTTTTGAATAAAAACCGAAACGAAACTGCCACTTTTTACCCAAATCTGACCGTCTTTTCATGGAGCCGCCCTAATCTTGCGCCTTCAACACAAACCTTGCATCATGCGCCTGATCCTCTTATTCACCTTCTTCCTTGCACCGATCATCCTTTCCGCCCAAACGCCCCACCCGAAACCCGAGGCCCGGAACCCGGAACCACCCAAACCCGAAACACACCTGAAAAACATCCGCCAACTCACTTTCGGCGGCGACAACGCGGAGGCTTACTGGAGTCCGAACGGCAAATGGCTCACTTTTCAAAGCAATAACGCCAAATGGGGGCTGAAATGCGATCAGATTTTTGCCATGAAAGTAAAAGGCGCGGCCGGCAAACCCGATTACCGCCCCCTACCCCTCAGCGGCGGATTGGGCCGCACAACCTGCTCCTATTTTATGCCCGACGGCAAACATGTCCTCTTTGCCAGTACAAAAGCGGCAGCCGACACCTGCCCGGCGGTGCCCGATCTGCGGAAAGGTGGCAAATACCTCTGGCCCGTGTACAATACATATGACATCTATGTCGCTGATTTAAAAGGCAATATCACCAAACGCCTCACCAACACAACCGGCTACGACGCAGAAGCGGTACTCAGCCCGAAAGGAGATAAAATTCTTTTCACCAGCGACCGCTCTGGCGACCTCGAACTCTGGACCATGAACCTCGACGGCTCCGACCAGAAACAAATCACCAACCTGCTCGGCTACGACGGCGGCGCCTTTTTTTCACCCGACGGCTCTAAAATCGTGTTCCGCGCCAGCCGCCCCCAGACGGAAGAGGAAATAAAAGAATACAAAGACTTGCTCAAAAACGGCCTCGTAGCACCCACCAACATGGAAATATACGTCTGCAATGCAGATGGCTCCAACCTGCGCCAGGTCACCAAACTCGGCAAAGCCAACTGGGCGCCTTTTTACCACCCTTCCGGTAAAAAAATCCTGTTCAGCAGCAACCACCACTCCACACGCGGCTACGACTTCCAACTCTACATGATCAACGAAGACGGCACCGGCCTGGAACAGATCACCACGGAAAGTATTTTCAATTCGTTCCCGATGTTTTCACCCGACGGCAAAAAACTCGCCTTTTGTTCCAACCGCAACAACGGCGGCGGGCGCGACACCAACGTATTTGTGGCCGACTGGGTGGATTGAGGGGTTTTTAACGGTGATCAGGTAACCGGAACAAGGCTGTTTATGAGGACGCCCACGTTGCCTCCGGCAGATCAATAAGCACGCCGCCCGGAGAAGGGAAGAACTTTTGAACATTTTATATCGAGCCGCCTATCCCCATTGAGGGAGCAGGGGAGATAGAAAAATATCAAATTCCCGGCAATGAAGAATTCTTCCGTAATTAGCGGCCGGTGATGTTGCTTTGGAGGGGGGCAGGGGGAGGTCGCGCAACGAACCCATCAAACCTTCATGCGATATCGCCGTAAAACGCCTTTCGATGCAACGCCTATCCCTGATCGCATTCCTTCTGTCCGGCGCGCTGATCGCCGCCACGTCTTTTTTTTATTACCCCAAATGGCAACAGCCGAACACGGAAGCGACGCTTAGCTGGGATGTCTCCGGCTACTATCTTTACCTGCCGGCAGCACTTATTTATAAGGATATCAAGCAGTTGAACTGGTGGGAGGCCGTAGACCAAAAATACCACCCCGGCCCCGGCATGGGCCAGGCATTTCGCCACGCATCGGGCAATTACGTGATGAAATACCCGATGGGCCAGGCGCTTCAGTTTTTGCCCTGGTTTGCTGCGGCACATGCGCTGGCGGAGCCGCTGGGCTACCCGGCCGACGGTTTTTCCAGGCCTTACCAGGCGGCGATCAGCTGGGGCAGTGTGCTGATTGCGCTGCTCGGCCTGTGGTTTTTGCGCCGCAGTCTGCTCGTGTATTTTTCCGACCGCACCACGGCCATTGCGCTGATTTTACTGGTTTTTGGGACCAACTACCTCGAATATTCGGCCGTCACCGGGGCGATGACGCACAATTGGTTATTCACACTTTACAGCCTGTTGATTTTCAGCACGATACAATTTTATAAAAAACCTTCTTTTGCCTGGGCTGGCGCCATCGGACTGCTGGTCGGCTGGGCAACGCTGACGCGCCCGACAGAGATCATTTCGGCGTTTATTCCCCTGTTGTGGGGCATTGGTTCTTTCCCCGCCTTACGCGGGCGGATGCTGTTTTTCAAAACTCATTTTTCAAAAATTGCGCTGGCCGCCATACTCGCGGGGGCGGTGATTTTCCTGCAAGCCGCCTACTGGAAATACGCCACCGGTGAATGGATCGTGTACAGTTACCAGGAACAGGGGTTCAGCTGGTTGAAACCGCACCTGAGCGACGTGTTGTTCAGCGCGCGCGCGGGGTGGCTGGTTTATTCGCCGGTGATGTTGTTTGCGGTGGCGGGGCTCTTTTGGTTGCGCAAAGTCCGCCCCGCTCCAGAGGGCTCGGGCGCAGGGACGGGCTTGCTCCCGGTGGTCCTGATCTATTGTTTAACAGCACTTTATATCACGGCCGCCTGGGATATCTGGTGGTACGGCGGCAGCTTGGGCCAAAGAGCGATGGTGCAGGCCTATCCCGTGTGGGCGTTTGCCCTGGGGGCATTTGTGCACTGGGCGTCGGGCCGCAAACCCTGGCTGAAATGGTCGCTGGCGATTTTGGCTGCGGGTTTTATTTACATCAACCTCTGGTGGACGCACCAGGCGCATCGCGGCGGATTGTTTGTGAGTGAACAAATGACAAAACGGTACATGTTGAAAGTGCTGGGAAAATTTGAAGCGGAGCGCGACTGGCTGAAGTTGCTGGACACAAAAGAGGAGTTCAAAGGTGCGGCGAGGCGTGGCGTACAAGAGGTTTATTTCAACGATTTTGAAAAAGACACCACGAATTTTGTCACGTCGACGGCTTCAATAACCGGCGCTAAATCGCTGATTTTGAACGCGGAAAAACAGTTTTCTCCGGCCTGGGCCGTTTACGCCCCGCCCGCCAACCCGGACACGATGCCGAAATGGGTGCGCGCCACGGTGACGTTCCGCTGCGATCCGAAAGAGTGGGATTGGTGGAGTATGACCCAGTTTATTGTCCGGTTCAAAATGAGCGACAACGTCGTCAAGGAACGTATGATCCGGCTGCAACGGCACGTAGACGGCAGCGAAGTAAAAACGATCTTTTTCGACACCAAACTTCCTTCCGGCTATTTCGACCACATGGAAGTGCTTTTTTGGAACGCCGGCGGCAGCAAAACGATCCTGCTGGACGATTTGCGTGTGGAAGTTTTTAACGAGTAATCCTTTAATATCAAAGTTACGCCACCTCCGAAAGAGGAAATTCGCCCCGGCGCCGACTTTTTGATCCCCTATATTTGCCCGTATGAATGTCATTTTGAATTTTTTTCGCAGCAACTATCTGCTTTTCCTGTTTCTCCTGTTTTTCCAGGTAATGCTCGACCGGATCAACGTGAATCCACGCGCTGTGGTCTGGTCCGATTGTGAAGGTTACTATATGTACCTGCCCGGCCTGTTTGTGATCGGCGATTTTCACAAGTTGCCGGAAGGTTCGGTATGGCCGCAGCGCAATGAAAAGGGAGAGATCATGCTCAAGTATACCTGCGGCGTGGCGATGTTCGAAATGCCGTTTTTTCTCACGACCCGGGCGTACTGTTTTGCAAAAAAATACGACGCGCAGGACTACTTCAACGTGCATTACTGCCGCGCCATGGCCATCAGCGGCTATTTTTTCGGCTTTCTCGGCTTGTTTTTTCTTCGAAAGGCACTGCTGCGACGCCGGTTTTCGGAAGCGGCGACCTTGTGGACCCTGATAGCCGTTTTTCTGGGCACCAACCTGTTCCACTACATGACGAAAGAGGTGGGGATGTCGCACGCCTATTCTTTTTGTTTGTTCGCTTTTCTGGCCTGGCAGACCCCCCGGTTTTATGAAAAAACGTCGTGGCAAAACGCCGCCTTGCTCGGAGGGGCCTTAGGCTGGATCGTTCTGATCCGGCCGACCAGCGCGGTGCTGGCGCTTTTTGTTTTTTTGTACGACGTGTACTCCTGGCAGGATCTGAAAAACCGGACGCGGTATTTACTGGATCATGTCGCCCAAATCGCCGTAGCCGCCCTCGTCGCCGTGTTGTTTTTTGTGCCGCAAATGCTTTACTGGCACGAAATGACGGGCAAATGGGTGCGTTATTCGTATGAAAACGAGGGGTTTCCCTACTGGAACAAGCCAAAAATCGCCGACGTTTTGTTTGACGTGCAAAACGGCCTTTTCCTCTATACCCCCATGGCGCTGCTCATGGTTGCGGGCATTTTTATCGGGCTGAAACAACGCAAACACCACGCGCCGGCCCTGCTCCTGATATTCAGCCTGATCACCTATACGTTTGCCAGTTGGTGGGCCTGGTGGTTTGGCGGAGCGTTCGGCCACCGCTGTTATGTGGAATTCTACGCCTTGCTGGCGTTTCCGCTGGCCGGTGTGGTTGAACACGCGATTTCTTTGAAAAACAAGGTGTTACGCCTGGCATTTTTTGCCGTGTTCGTTTTTCTGATCTTTTACAGCGTCAAAATGTCGTTCCTCTACACCCACCTCACCGGCCCCTGGGACGGCCAGGACTGGCGCTGGAATTTTGATAAAATCAAGTGGGTGTGGTCGTATTTATTCAAACCGATTTGAATCCGGCCATGCAACAATCCGGCCTTGAAGCCATAACCCGCCGCTTGCTTTCTTTCGACCGCTGGATCGGTTGTGCGGCCTTTGGCAACGGCAATATCAACGATACCTACCGCGTCGATGTGGAACAGGAAGGGGAGCAACGCTCTTTTTTGCTGCAACGGCTCAACCACCTGGTATTCCGCGAGCCGGAAGTGGTGATGCAAAATATCCGCTCGGTATGTGAATACCTGAGGCAACAGGACTACCCATACCAAGTGGCGGCTCCCCTCACGACACCCGGCGGAACCTTGCTGGAGCGGGACGATGCCGGGAACTACTGGCGGATATTTCCTTTTTTGAAAAACACCTTTTCACCCGAAGGCCTGGCGGATGTGGACATGGCCTGTAAAGCGGCGTGTGCGTATGGCGCCTTTGCCCGGGCCTTGCGGCATTTTCCGGCGGAAGAACTGGTCGAAACCATTCCCGGTTTTCACGACACCGACCGGCGCTGGGCGCATTTCCTGGAAGTGTTGCATGAAGATCCGGCGGGTCGTGTGCGGGAAAGCCGGGTGGAGATTGAGGCCATGTTTGCGGCAAAACCGGTGTTTGACCGGGTCAGCGGATTAAAAAAAAGCGGCGAACTGCCCCGCCGCGTCACTCACAACGATACCAAAGCGGGTAATGTGTTGTTCGACGCCGGCACCCGGCAGGCATTGGCAGTCATTGACCTGGATACGGTGATGCCCGGTACGATCCTTTCCGACTTTGGCGACATGGTGCGCACATTTGCTCCCGACCGGCAGGAAGACGACCCTTCCACGCCGGATTTGCGCATGGAGGTGCTTGAAGCGCTGCGGGAAGGTTTTTTGGCCGAAACCCGCGATTTTTTGACCCCGCAGGAAAAAGAGAATTTGTTTCTGGGCGCAGCCTGGATCACCGGAGAGCAGGCCCTGCGTTTTTTGACGGACTGGCTGGCGGGTGATGTTTATTACAAAATCAGGCGCCCGGACCACAACCTCGCGCGTACCCGCAACCAGCAGGCTTTGCTGGAAGCCATTGTTCGGAAAACCGGCTGACCCTTAGTTTTTGCCGGCGCTGTCCTTCACTTTCAAAGGAGTGGCCGTACGCGCCTGGATGCTGGTTACGGACGATTTTACCCCGTTGCTGTCCAATCCGAAAGCGATGCCGTCTTCTATCCACAGCGATTTTACAAAACCCCGGCGTACACTTTCTTCGTGATACAGGTCGATACAGATCAACCGGCCTTCGTACAGGGCTGTAATATCGGCCTGGAGCGTATGCCCGACCACGATGTGTGCAACGTTCATATAGCTGGTGATTCGCTCCATATCACCGGCAGAAATCAGGTTTTTAGCCGCGGCGCGGTACCAGAACACACCTGTTTTGGTATCAAACACGGCTTTGGCCATCGAATCTTTGAGGTTTTCAAAGGGAATATCGATGTATTGACGCGCAAGTTGGTTGATGCGGGCAATGCTCAGTTCCGTGGCTACCAGCTCCGGGCTGATACCGCCGTGACAGAATACGTAATCGCCGATTTTTTCCACGGCATTTTTGCTGCGCAACCAGCGACCCAGCTCGCTGTGGTCGTCGAACCAGAACCGGTATTCCTCACCGATCAACACGGCATTGGCGAAGTATTTTTTTCGAACGTAATCGGTATAACCCTGCAGGTTCATGATTTCGTGGTTGCCCAGGATAAAATGCACCTTGCCACCGGCCGCAGCCGCCTCGGTTTCGAGTTTGTAGATAAGCCACAGGCACTCGGTCACGTTCAGGCCCCGGTCGAAGAAGTCGCCGACCAGCACGAGGTGGCCGTCGCCGAAACTCCAGTTGAACTGGCTGTCAATCACTTTGGCGCCCGTCAGCATCATTTTAAAAGCCGTAAAATCGCCTTCGATGTCCGACAAAACCAGCATCCGGGCGGGCATTTCGTAATGATCGGGCTCCGCCTCAAAGTTTTTGCGAAGTGTAAAAGAGAACTGATCGCCGGAGTCGGGAATCCGGCAACTGAGCACGGGCGCCGACTTGGCGCCAAATATCTTCGTACGGGCGACCGCAGAGGTGTCCAGCCGTTCCACACTTTTCACAATGATATTTTGTCCGCGGTAAAATACGTGTGGTCCGTCCGCATCAGCCTTGGAGCCGTCCACCGGCGGGTCGCCGGCAAAGGAAGCCAGGGGAAGGAAAAGTACGACACAGTACCAAATTTTTTTCAGCAGCATAACGGCGGAGATTTGTATTGTTCTGAAGATAAACGCCGGAAAAGGCTTTTTGTCACCCGCAAAAATACAATACGTACCGCCTTGTTGTTTTGGTTTTTTATCGCTCCTGAAATATCATTCTATCCGGGCAACCGTTCCGAATATATAATTGGAAAATCACGCCAAATGGCCACTGTTGCAATATATAATTCTGAAATTAAGCGGCTGGCAGGACCACCGCATCCTGAAAATTAACCTAATATTATGACGCGCTGCTGACGGAATGAAAGGGTTTATAAGGGTTGATAAGGGTTGATAAGGGTTTATGAGGGTTTATAAGGATTTATAAGGATTTATAAGGGTTTATTGGGTTGATGAAGGTTTATAAACCCTTATCAACCCAATAAACCCTCATAAATCCTCATAAACCCTCAATCATCTAATTCTCGTACCGGGCATTCCGTATCCGGGCGCCGCCTTCTACTTTGACTTCGCTGCTGCCGTCGCTGATGATGAGGGCGTCGTCTTTGGCATATACCCTGCCTTTTGAACTGGAGGATGCCGTGACTTCCACCCGGCTTGAACGCCAGCCGAGGGCTTCCAGGGTGGCGCCGTCGCTCAGGCTGGCATCGAGATAGCTGCCTTTTCCGACCAGTTCGAGCGAGGATTTTCCGGACAGGGTGATACTCAGGTCGCTGCTGACGTCGATATACGCTTTGATCTGGCTGTTTCCCTTGGCGGAAATGGACGCTTCTCCTTCTTCAAAACCACGAATGGTCACCTCTCCCGTGTCGTCGGCATAAACCGAAGTGATCACCGGCGTTTCGATATAAACTTTTACGGTGCCGTTACCCGAAGTTCCCTTGGTGGTCAGAGTCAGTTTGTTGCCGGTCCGGATTTTTTGAATGGCATCGGCAGGCCCTTCGATCTTGAGTTTAAAATCGTTGCCTTGCCGGATTTCCGCGTCTATTTTACCTTCGAGAATGAAGTGTTCATAGTACTCGTTGCCCTGGTAATCGTTGTCGCCGAATTGCGGGCATTCGGAGCAGATCAGCCCCCTGTTGGTCATACGAAATACCTTTTCCGGCCGGTTCGAAATATATTGCCGGTCATTGTCTTCTGCGTAATCATTGAGGTCGGCGCCGGCGTAGCGGTATATTTTATTGTCGAAAATGACACTTTTCCCAACCGGGATATCGATGTTCAGCCTGACGTGCTGGCCCCGCCATTTTTGCCCGCGCTGGATGCCGAAGGAAGTTGGAATTTGCAGCGCATTGCCGGAAACCGTTACAGGAAATTCCGTTTTTGCGGCATTGGCAACGGCATCATTGATGGAGGTGCCGCGTGCCCGGATGATCTGGGTGCATTTGAAGTCGCCGGTTTCACTTTTACGAACCCGGACGTCTATCAAACCTTTGAATCTTAATTGGTTATCTTCGATGCTCAGTCCATCCTCCCCATCGAACCACCAGTAGGATTCGCCGGAGGCGCCCAGGTCGGCGGCTTCCACCCGCAAGGTGTCGGAACGCAGTCCGGAAAGGTCGATTTCTTTGCTCATCGTACCGCCCTGGCGGTAACCTTTTGCGGCAAAACCGATCAAAAAGACGGCCGTGATCAGGTTCAGGAACCAAAACACCCCCAACGCGCCGCTAAGCCATCCGGGCGTGCGCACTTTAAACAATGCCCGCACAAATACGAGGCATAAACCGATTACCGGAATACCCAGCAGGAAAAAAGCGTTTGCAAAACCCAACCACGTGAGGCCGTTGGAATAAGGGCTGAAGTAGTCCACAAAAGGCGCTGCCGCAAATAAACCCCAGATGCCGGCGACCCAGGAAACGGCGAGGGCGATAAACAGGGCCACGGCTACGATCGCAGCGATGAATATGCCGAATTTGGCAAATAACCGCACTACAAAACCGAACATTTGTCCGAGTACCGAGACTCCGGCGGATACGGCGTTGCCGAAGCTACGATCGTTGCCGGCGCCACTTTTTTTTTGCGCGCCGTATTCGTTCACCTTGGTGCTCAGCCGCTCGAAACTGTCTTCAATTTCCCGGGCAATATTGTCCACGTTGACGGGTTCGCCGCGCATCGCCAGGCGGTCGGCGGCCGTCTTGGCCGGGGGCACCAGTATCCACAAGAGCAGGTAGGCCGGTATCCAGAAACCCGCCGAAAGGAAGGTCAGCAGCACAAAGATCAAACGCATCCAGACGGGGTCTTGTATGCCGAAATAAGCGGACAAGCCGGAGCACACCCCGCCAACAACCGTGTCTTCCTCGTCGCGGAACAGGCGTTTGCCGGTCCGGATGTTTGAGGTAGCGTTTCCTTTTGCACGACCACTGCCACTGCTACTGCCACTGTTACTGCCACTGCCGCTGCCACTGCCAGATGCGGGTTCTTCGCCAAAATCTTCGGGTTTGCCCATCACTTCCGTGGCGGCCTCCACATCGGGCAGCATGACGATGGTACGGGTGCCCATGTTTTGGCTGATCAACTCGCCGAGACGGGTTTCGATATCGTGTATGATCTCGTCGCGGCCTTCGCTTTCGCTGAAGCGTTTTCGGATACTTTCGAGGTAGGACTTCAGATATTCGTAGGCGTCGTCGTCGATGGTGATGGCGTAGCCTCCGAGGTTGATATTCAAAATCTTATTCATTTTCTAAGTCGGTTGAGAAAGTTGAGAGGGTTCAGGGAACCAAATGTCAGGCATCGGGCGAATTGGGCTCGAGGTGAAGCGGTTTGGGAGGTGTTTTTCCTTTGCGTTTTCCACCTTTTTCTGCATCATCGGAGGTAGAAGCGCCTTCCAGCGTTTTGTTGACGGAATCCACTAATTGTTTCCAACTATCGGTGAGTTCTGCCAGGAACTGCCGGCCCTGTTCGGATGCCGTGAAGTATTTGCGAGGCGGGCCGTTCACCCCTTCCCGCCAGATATAGTCCACAAGGCCGTCGTTTTTCAGACGGATCAGCAGCGGGTACAGTGTTCCCTCTTTTACGATGAGATCCGTCCATTTCAACTTTTTCATGATCTCGGGCGGATAGGTTTCCCCCTCTGCGATAACGGCGAGTACGCACATTTCGAGCACGCCTTTTCGCATTTGGGCTTTTGCATTTTCCAGATCCATATTTGATACTTTATTGAATGTCAATGGATAAATGTTCTGCCGGTTGACTTGCTTCCGTTTGCCGGGTTGCCGGTTCGGAGTTGGCCTGCCCGTCTTTTCCTTCAGAGACTTTAGGACTGATGCTGAGCAGACGGGGCGACCAGGCCGACACGTCGAAACCACTGGCAGGTTTGGCACTGCTGACGCCACAGGAAATGGATGCCAGCACGAGAAAGCCTAAAAGCAGCATGGGTTTGAGTTTAAGTTTTGTTTTCATAGCAGAAAGATTGTTGCCCCGGAATCATTGTTTTTGAATTCATGGCACAAACATACGGCAAAGGATATTACCTTGCAATACATAGAACTACCCTTAACATAAATCTTTTCTTAGGAAGTTGTTTTGCTTTGTTTTAAATAATTGATTTTCAATATTTTAACAAGCGAAAAAAAATTTGAAATTTTTTTACTGCCAAAGCCACTCACCACAACAAGTCTGTTACTGCCTATCCGAAAACCTCCTTTTCAGGCCAATGCAGGTTTTCGGTCAGGCACTTAATATCCGCCAAAGGCTTGCCCGCATAAACCGAACACAGTTTCTTTGTACCGTTCGGACCAATAAACACCGGTTACTGCCATGCGCACACTCCCTTTTGCCTTGTTGTTTTTATCGTTGACGTCACTGCTTACCGCCCAAAACATCCCCATCGATTTCACGGAAAATCCGGATAAACCCATAGTGATCGAAAACCCGGCGGCCGGCAAAACCCTGTTCTTTTTTTACCCCGAATACCTGACTTCCGAGGCGTTTGCCAAAGAAGGAAACCCCTGGAAAGCGTATGAAATCGACTCCCGAACCCTGCAGGTGTTAAGAACCTCCTCCAGTTCCTCCTTGCGGGTACCCGCCGGTAACGACCTGAAATTCAGGGTGGTATGCCGCCTCGGCTTGGGCGATGACTATTACCTGGCGCTGGAAAACAACAAAAAATGCTTCATCTACCGCCTTTCCGGGAAAGACCTGAGCTTGTCGGCCACCGATACATTCAAAGTGAGCAAGGGTATTCGTATCGTGGGCGGCGTGACGGATCGCCAGGGCGGCGGGTACATCCTCTGCACCCGGAAGGTCAGAAAACAGGGGCATCAACTGCTCGTTTACGAGATCGGAACGGGCGGGCGCCTGAAAGAACACCGGTTCAGGGTGGATGTCCGGCGCAACTACATCATCAACGAGGTGTTCAAAAAAAGTTTCAACCCTTTATCCGTCGAATACGACCTGGAAGCCGACCCCAAACTCGCATCCGCAACCAACAAACTTTTTGCCGGCAACCGGAAACTGCGGATCACCTTCGACGGCTCCGAGGTGGGCAGTGTGTATACCAATACCACCGCTATTTTGCGGGTCATGACGCTGGATCTCAACAATGACAGTGTTCGGATCAAGCCATATTATTATACCGATTCGCTGGTGCACGATGCCTTGTACGAACGGCGCAGCAGTTACATATACGAGGAAAAACTGTTCCAGTTGTACCTGAATAACGAACAGATTCTTTTACGCATCCGCGACCTGGATAGCGGTAAAGCCCTGTTTACCAAGTCATTATTTCGGGAAGACACGATCGAAGGCTTGGCAATTCGCCCATCCTTGTGCCGGGCTTCGGTGCATTCGGACTGGAAAGGGAGTACCGCAGCGTTCGAAAGTTTATGAAGCGATTTTCCAAATTCGATCCGTTTATACAGGTCCGGCGAGCCGGAGAAAACTACCTGATTTGCGCCGGCGGCTACGAAAACGTGCAGATGTTCCCGGGACTGGCCACCGGCGGTTCCGGGTTTACGAGCGCCGGCATCAACCCGGTTTGGGTAAACCCCTGGACGCCGTCCTACGCGCTTTCCTACGACCGCTCTTTCACGTTTTATTCCGCCGTTCAAGCCGGCACGATGACACGTTCCGAGGTGTTTTTTGAAAAACCCCTGATCGCCGCCTACCACGATTTGCTTGAAAAAATAAAAAGACCACGCGACCAGGCACTATATCGCATCGGGGAGAAGTTTTATATGGGCTACTTCGACAAAAAACAAAAGGAATACCGGCTCCAATGGATCGAAAATTATTAAACCCATTCCCACTTATGCACAAACTCCTGCAATTCGTACTCCTGATCGCGGGTGTCCTGCCGCTGCGGGCGCAGGATATTGCGGTCGAATTCACCAAAAACCCTGAAAAGCCGGTCGCCATAGAAAACAAACAAAACGGCCGGACCCTGTTCTTTTACCCCGAGCGACTCAAATCCATATCGTTTGCCAAAGAAGGCAACCCCTGCAAGGCTTATGAAGTGGATTCCAAAACCCTTCAGGTACTCCGCAAAAGCCCCGACCTGGCGCTGGCGATACCCGGCGACAATGCCGATACCAAAATCCGGATTCTTTGTTCTTTCAGCCGGGGTGACGATTATTTTGTCGCCTTAGAAAACAGCAACGAGTTGCAGGTGCTGCGTATTTCCGGCAAAGACCTGAGCATGACGACCACCAAACACCGGGAAGGGCGTGTGGTCAACGGAGTGGCCGCCGGCACGGAAGGATATGTTTTGTGTACGCTGAATTCGAAAAAAGACGGCGGCGACCAGGTGATTGTGCTGCGGATCAACGATGAAGGCGGCGTTGAAAAACACATTTTTCCCGTAGGCGAGAAACGCGACGAGGCCAAAGAAGACTTGTTCAGGCGGCAGTTCCGCCCGCTGTCGGTCGAATACGAGACGGAACAGGACCCAGAATCCGCATCGAGCAAAACGAAACTTTTTGCGGGCGGCAACAAACTTTTCGTCACCTTCGACGACGCCCGCACCGGCCCGAGGAGGTAGCAATTCCGGCGCTGCCATCCTGAAACTCCTGGTATTCGACTTAGCTACCGATTCCCTGCACCTGAAACGGCTCTTTTACTTAGACAGCCTCGACTTTTATCCTTCCCGGGAAGAACGAAACAGTTATATCTACGACCGGAAAATCTTTCAGGTGTACATGAATTCGGACCAGTTTATGCTGCGCGTCCGCGATCTGGATACCGGAACGCCACTTTTTACCAAGGCGCTGCTGCGTGAAGACACCATCGAAGGATTGGCGAATTCACCGATTATGCTGCCGGGCCGGGGTTTGCTGGGTGTGGAGAAGGAGTACAAAAGTGTACGCAAATTCGTGAACCGTTTTTCCAAATTCAGGCCGTTTATACAGGTGCGGCGCGCGGGAAATGACTATTTGTTGTGTCTGGGCGGTTATGAGGTTGTCAGTAACAACAACCCCGGCATTTATAACCCGGCTTTCGGTATGGTGACAGGCGGCGGTTTTTACGGTTCTTACGAACACGCCTTCTCTTTTTATTCTGCCATAGACGCTCAAACGCTGACACGTTCTCCCGTTTTTTTCAAAAAATCGCTCACTGCGGCGTATCAGGATCAGGTAACAATCATGAATGACCCTCGATCAGGCCCTTATCCGGATTGACGGGAAATTTTTTCTGGGTTATTTCGACAGGGGGGAAAAGTTGTACCGTCTGAAAAAAATTGACCGCTATTAGACGGTATACCGAATAGTGATTTTGAAAAAACTTCTTTCTTTCTTTCATCCGGCTTGGCAAATTCACCGAAGCGTCTTACTTTTGCGGCCCGATTTGCAAAATTGAAGTGGAAATGAACGCATTTGTTGCGTATTCCATCCCGATCAAGGGACTAAAAGTTGGAATACACCATTTTAAGTTTACCATTGACAGCGCGTTTTTTCTCTCACTTCGAGGATTCGCCAATCGAAGAAGGCGAATTTCGGTTTGACCTGCAATTGGACAAACGGCCCCGAGGACATGTTGATCCTCGACTTCGAGTTGAGCGGACACAAAAGCCGAATGCGACCGCTGCACCGCCCCGATTGACCTTCCCCTGAATGATAACAGGGAATTGATTGTGAAGTACGGAGAAGCGGAAGAAGAAGATGACGATGACGACGAAGTGGTGTTTATACAACGGGAGGCTTCGGAATTCAATGTGGCCAAATACCTCTATGAATTCGCGGTGCTGGCCCTTCCGATCACGAACATCTACGATTGCCAGAACGACCCCAATCCGCCCTGCAATTTTGACATCCTGAAATACCTGAACAGTGAAACCGACGAGCAAAAACCCGACTCTGTGTGGGATGCGCTCAAAGACTTGAAAGACAATTAGTTGTATTGTAACAACCCGCTATCGCCACGGCCCTGGCGGGTAAAACGATAAAGGTCATGCCAAATCCTAAATGGCGGCATTCCAAACGCCGCAAGCGCGCACGCCGCACACACTACAAGACAGAACCGCCACAAGTTGCTACCTGCAAAACGACCGGTGAGCCACATCTCCTCCACCCCTACTACCATGAAGGCGACCTGTACTATCGCGGTCAGGTGCTGGTGCCCGGAAAACAAAGCGCAGAATCGGCCGAAGCATAACGGTCCTTCCGTTGTTCTTTTGCAGCGGCTCCAGTCCCTCGCGGGATGTATGGGGCTTTTTCTGTTTTTAAAAGCAGCCCCATTGCATTTTTCCGCAAGGAACATCCTGAAATTCTACCCGAAATCGGATCAACACCCCGCCGCCCCCTTGCCTATTGGCCCCTACAACCAAGCGGTCGCCATCAATGGACTGCTGTTTGCCTCCGGGCAAATCGCCTTGGATCCCGTTACCAATGAATTGGTGCTGGACAACATAGAAGCCGAAACGCACCGGGTGCTGCAAAATGTAAAAGCCATTTTGGAAGCGGCTGGCAGCAGCTTGGAAAAAGTGGTCAAAGCCAGCGTTTTTGTCAAAGACATCAACCAATTTGGACGCATCAACGCGGTGTATGGCGAATATTTCAAACCGGAATTTGCGCCCGCCCGCGAGTTGGTGCAGGTGGCCGAATTGCCCAAGTTTGTCAATATTGAAATTTCGGTCATCGCAGCGATTTGATAGCGGTTATTTATGTTGGTTGCAAGGTTTGAAAGGTTGTTGTTAAAATCAGGGCAGATTGCTTTATGATGAACCCGCCTCCCAATCTCAACACCTAACTCTTACCACTTACCACTTTAATCTTACCGCTTACTGCTTTAATCTTACCACTTTAATCTTATTTACTTGTACTATGAAAAGCATCCTTTCCGGCATACAGCCTACGGGCGACCTGCATTTGGGCAATTATTTCGGCGCCGTCAAAAACTGGGTAAGCCTCCAGGACGCTACGAGTGCCGCTATTGCGTGGTGGACTACCACTGCATGACCATGCCCTATAATGCGGCCCAACTGCGCGAAAACGCCTGGAAAATGGTGTTTTACCTGCTGGCCTGCGGGGTGAAGCCGGAAAACCTGTTTATCCAAAGCCTTGTGCCGGGGCAGTTGCAAGAAACAGACAAGGATGCCTTTATCAGTACGGGCCTGTTTGCCTATCCGGTGTTGCAAGCGGCCGACATTCTCATTTACCACGCCGATTTTGTGCCGGTGGGTAAAGACCAAGAGCAGCACTTGGAGCTCTCGCGCAACATCGCCCAGCGCTTCAACTACCAGTTTGGCAAGGAATATTTTGTACACCCGCGCCCTTGTTCACAGACACCCCAAAAATCTTGTCCCCGGCCGACCCCAACAAAAAGATGAGCAAAAGCCTCGGTGAAAAGCACTACATCAACCTGTTCGGCGAAGAAGACCGCGTGCGCAAACAAATCAAGTCGGCCGTAACCGATACCGGCGAGACCACAGAAGGTGAAATGAGCGCGGGCGTAAAAAACCTGTTTGAACTGCTCCGCGCTGCCCAACGGAGGCCCACGACAGCCTTATGGCCGATTACCAATCCGGCGCTCAAATACAGCGCGCTGAAGAAGAAGTCGCCGCCAATGCCATTGTGGCGCTCATCCACCCCCTTCCGCGAGCGTTTGGCCGAACTCAATGCCGACAAACGCGCCGTCAAAAACCGCATTCAGGAGTCAAGCGCCGAAATCCGCAATCGCGCCCGGCAAACCATGCGGGAAGTGCGGGAACTGACGGGACTGCCCCAGGTGAAATAAAAAGTGTGCATCGGGCCTTTTCAAATCACCTCCGCAACGGCCTCGCGTCTCGCCGATCACCACGATCAGGTCGTCCGGCGATGCCGCATGCCGGGCTGTTTTTAACGCATTTTTTACGGAAGTGCAAACCCTGCCCTGCAATCCGTGTATTGCGGCCTTTTCTTTCAAAACCTGCGCTTCCAGCCCCCGCGGGATATTTGCCTTGGCAAAATAATAAGCCGCTTCCCGCGGAAACAGGCCCAGCACCTTGTCCACATCCTTGTCATTTACAAAACCCGTGACGATGTGGAGCCGGGCATGTTCAATTTGATGTTGTTTTATTGCCTCAAAAGCCGACCGCAGACCGGCTTCGTTGTGGGCACTGTCGCAAAGAACGGCCGGGTTGTCGCCGATCACCTGCCAGCGGCCCATAAAGCGGGTCAATACTTTCAGGTGCGCCAAACCTTCGCGCAATATACCCGCTGATAATTCGGCAGGTACCATCTTCAGCAGTTCAACCGCCTGAATAAGGGTGGCCACGTTTTTTGCCTGGAACGGCCCTCCGGCCTGCACTTCCAGGTTTTCGAGAAAAGGCCGGTTATTTTTAAAAACGTCATAAACGCTTGACGCTGAAATGTTTTTGCTTTCAGGTGTTTTTTCTTTCACGGCAAAATGCTGATCGGCAAATACGATCTCCGATCCCGTTTCCGCTGCTTTTTTCAGGAATACCGGCGCCGATTCCGGGTGGGTTTCGCCGATCACTACCGGCACGCCGGGTTTGATGATCCCCGCTTTTTCAAAAGCGATCCGGGGCAGTGTGTCGCCCAGCATATTCATATGATC
>JADJOD010000033.1 GCA_016713985.1 Lewinellaceae bacterium
GCCTCAAAAAACAATTGCGCAAAACCGCCGCCTCCGGCAGGTTTTACGCAATCAGGCCCGGCTTGGTGGCCGGCAATGGGTAGAAGGTGTTTTGTTGTCATGCAACAGGGCATTTGGCTGGAGAATGCCCCCAAATGTATTGCTACCCGTTCAAATATCCAAATCATCGAGCGGGCTTTTTATCCGGTCCCAACTTTTTTTGGTAATGTGGGTATAAATTTCGGTCGTCCTGCTGCTTTCATGGCCTAATAATTCCTGGATATTCCGCAAATCCATACCTTTTTCCAATAAATGTGTGGCAAATGAATGGCGCAGGGTGTGGGTAGTGGCCAATGGATTGATGCCGGAACGTTCTTTGGCAGCGATAAAAACCGACTGGACGCTGCGCTCGCTGTATGCTCCGCCGTCGGCCCCTTCGAACAACCAGTGAACCGGGCGGTGTATGTCGAGATATTCCCGAAGCAGGATTTCTACCTTGTGGGCCATAATGGTACAGCGATCTTTTTACCCTTGCCGTCGCGAATAAAAATGCGGTGGTTTTCAAACTGCAAGTCGGTGAGCCGTAGTTTGATGGCTTCACCGAGCCGCAGCCCGGCCGAATAGATCAGCATGATCATGGTCCGGTGTTTCAGGTTGTCAATTGCCCGGAACAGGCGGGTTACTTCGCTTTCAGTCAGCACTTGTGGTATTTTTTGCGGTTTTTTGGCCTGCACCAGACCTTCTACCTTTTCGGACTGATGGACGACTTCACAATAAAACATCTTGATGGCGCAGCATATCTGGTTCTGATAACTTTCCGTGATGTGTTTGTCCCGGACAAGTTCGTGGACGTATGTATTGATTTGTTTTCGGGTGATTTGGCTGGGTTTCTGGTCGTCATAACGCCGGATGAAGGCGCGTAAGGAGTTTTTGTATGCTTTGATCGTCCGATGGCTGTACCTTTTGAGGCGAAGGCATTCTTCCAGGGCGAGCACCGCCGCTTCGTACCGTGCAGGCGTCACGGTTGGTTGTTGTTGAAACTGCTGCGCTCTTTCGGTTTCGGGCAGGCGTTCCGGCAGGTTTTCGTCGGGCTGAAAAGTCCAGTGCAGCGTGTGGTTCAGGTATTTATTCAGAAAACGGAGGGTAATTTGGGTGTAAGGCACTTCCCAGAGATTGAGGTCGCGGTTCCAGCGACGGCCATGTATGTTTTTGAGGGTGCCCAGGTAAGTATTCAACAGATGAATGGGCAGGTCGAGGCAGATATAATGGGTATTGGCCGGATGCCGCTTCACGGTGATCCAATGCGGGGCATCGGATGCACCGGTGTTCCCGGTATGTATGGATTTGATTTTCAGGCGATTTTCAGGCGTATCCGCCACTGACCACACTTTTTGACCGGGATTCCACCGGCAACCTTCGATTTTTTTGATGGCCGCTCTTTGGTCAATCCGCTCCATCGGGATGGTGTAGTAGATTAACCCGTCGGCGACCCGGCATGTGTTTCCCTGTTCGATTTTTCCTTTATCCGGTATTACAGAGGTATTTGCGGTTATTTTCTCCACTTCGTTTATTTTATTTTTGTCAAAAACGTTTTAAAGAAAAACGCGGTACGGCTTCTTTGGGCAGGCCAACGTTCCACTTAACAAGGAGCAGAAGACATACCATTTGGTATTCGATTTTGCCTGGATGGAGTTTTCCGATCAAAAAATACTGGTGGTAAGAAAAAAAGCCCCGAAATAACTTCCACATCAGGAACCGGCCATGCCCGTAATGTGGCAAACTTCGAAAAGATGATCTCCATCTGTACCGGCTACGGCCCGAAGTTCAACCCCTCCAACCCTCATCTCCAGATCGCTGCGCTCAATGACAAAACCCGCGCGGTTTTTTATAAATGTTGAAAGAACGGGTTCAATATGAACCGTGTCGGAGATAAAAGAGGCGATGTATGTTTTAAAGAGTTTAAAATGCGATGTATGTTTTAAAAGTCGTCGTGTAAGTTTCAAAAGTGACAGTGTGTGTTTCAAAAGTGACGATGTATGTTTCAAAAGTCGTCGTGTAAGTTTCAAAAGTGACGGTGTATGTTTTAAAAGTCGTCGTGTAAGTTTCAAAAGTGACAGTGTAGGCGTCAATAGTAGCGATGTAAAGTTCAATACCGGCGATGTGTGTTTTAAAAGTGACGATGTAGCGGTTGCATTTCCTCCCATCTTGCTTGTCATCCTGTCGGGAACCGTCCGCTCCACGTCGGGTAAACCGGGATGTCGCGCACCGGTAGAGCGGACGGTTCTCGTCAAGGATGACAGGGGGCCTGGGGGTAAAGAAGCGGGGCGGCGGGGGTGCGAAGGGGCCTTTTATCGCTCCAGCACAAACGTTGCGGTTGCTTTGGCGCCTTCCCCGGGCTGCAACACGAGGTGGTACAACCCATTGGCCAGACCGGGGTCTAAATTCAACTCCAGCCATTCACCGGCCTCCCGGTAACTGTTATTCAGCACCTCCTGCCCCTGCGCATTGAAGACCCGGATTTGTACCTCCTGCCCCTGCCAAGCCTGCAAATCGACCAGCACGAGGCCGTCGGAGGGGTTGGGGCGCAGTGTCAGGGTTCCATTGGCCAGGCCGGATTCGGCGCCTCTCGCTTCGGGTTCCCCGCTGCCTTTGTTTCCGGCCCAGGGCTGCACGGGGCAGTAAAACGTATTCAAATAGGCTTCAAAAGACTGCCCGTTTTTGAGTTTGCCGAACATGTGGATGTAGTTGTTCGGAAAAGACTGCTGCGGAAGCCGGTGTTCAAATACGTCGGACTGCCCGTTTTTTAGTCCGGGTGAAATGGACCGGTAACGAACCGAATAAAACGGCGAGGCGTTGGGATTGCGCACCCGGTACGTGTTGGCCGTGTTGGGCGCGGTGTAAATGCTTGCTTCCAGGGGAGTCACGGCCACGATGCCCGGTTGCAGTTCGTTGGCGACATAATCCAGTTCCGTGTCGCAGAAGTTGGTGGCACGGATGCGGAACCGGGGCTGGTTGATGGAATCCAGCCGGATATCGAGCAACTCGAACTTCATACAACCGATGATCTTGATGTCGCAGGGCGGCGGCGGATCGGTTATGGTAACCGTGAAACAACAGGTGTCGACGTTGCCGCAAGTGGTCTGGCCTTCATAACATACCGTATTGATCCCCAGGGGGAACTGGCCGCCGCTGGCCGGTCCCTGCAGCAAGTTCAGGCCCACCGCCGGGTCGGGGCAATTGGTGGAACTTGTTACAGCGCCGTAATTCACCGCCACCGTAACGGCGGCTACCGGAAGTTGAACGGTTTGATTCGGCGGACACTGAATATCGAGGGTAGTCACCATCACCGTAAAACAACAGGCATCCTGGTTGCCGCAGGTCGTGGTCGCTTCGTAACATACGGTGCTTAATCCCGCCGGGAAACTGCCGCCGGAGGGCAATCCCTGCGTCAGTTGTACGGACGGCGCGGAACCCGGGCAATTGGTCACGGCGGTCGGGTCGGCATAATCCACAGAAACCGTGGCGGCGCCGTTGGGCAGCGCAACGGTCATGTTGGCCGGGCACTGAATATCCACCGAGGTCACCGTAACGTTGAAACAGCAGGCATCCTGGTTGCCGCAGGTCGTGGTGGCTGCGTAACAGACGGTATTTAGTCCCGCCGGGAAATTACCGCCGGAGGGCAGGCCCTGCGTCAGTTGTACGGTCGGCGCGGCGCCCGGACAATCGGTGACGGCCGTCGGCGCGTTGTAGTTTACGGGCACCGTACCGGTATTATTGGGCAAGGCGACGGTCAGGTCGGGCGGGCATTGCAGGTCAAGGGTGGTCACCGTGACGGTGAAACAACAGGAATCCTGGTTGTCGCAGGTATTCGCGGCAAAATAACAGACGTTGTTGATGCCCGCGGGAAAACCGCCGCCGGAAGGCAAACCCTGCGTCAGAATGGCAGCGGGGGTTGTGCCCGGACAATCGGTTGTAACGGTTGGTGCGGCATAGTTCACGGCCACGGTTCCGGTATTATTGGGCAATGCGACGGTTACGTTGGGCGGACACTGGATATCGAGCGCCGTGGGGATCAGTTCCAGGATATAAGTGTTCAACGAGTCGCAGCCGCCGGTAGTGGACGGCACCGGAATCGTAAATGTGGTGGGTTGTGTGTACGTCTGTCCGCCGATAGTGACGGATTGATTGGGATAAAACTGGATCACGTACGTCTGCATGGGAGTCGGCAGCACGGTGACCTGGAAATTATCCGTCGATGTACAGCCGCTTTGGGTGGTGGCCAGCAGCGTATAGGTGGTGGTGGTACTCGGCTGTACCACCACGGTCGGGCAGTTGGTACAACTCAGTCCGGCGCCGGGCGACCAGGCATACTGCGCAAACCCCGGAACATTGACGGTAACGGATCCGCCGGGGCAGATGCTGACATTGTTCAGGTTGATCGGCGCAGCCGTACCTCCGGTGATAAAAACCGAGTCGCGCAACACATTACCACACTGGTCGGTGGCGGCAACGTAATAAACGCCGATGATACTGGCGGTGAAGGTTTGCGCGGTGGAGCCGTTTTGCCACAGGTAACTGGTAAAACCGGGCCCGGCATTGAGCACAATATTGGTGTCCTGGCAGATTTTATAATCCGGCCCGAGGTTCAGCGTTGCAGGGGGAACAATTGCACCTGGATGGAGGCCGTATCGCCGCAATCCAGGCCCTGGTTGAGTACAAGAAAACCATTGTAGGTGCCATATCCCGGAAAATTCACCGTCAGGTCAAAATTGCTCGAATTTAGAAGGGTAATGCCGTTGTTCAGGTCAAAAATCCAGTTGAAATTTTCAATATTAACCTGCGGAAAACTTTGGTTGTCAATGGTAACCGTGGTTGTTCCGCATTTTTTGATGACGTATTGTTGCGGACCGGTCAGTTCGTCGTAGTCCACCAAAGCCGTCACCTGCGGCTGGCAGGGGGTTACGTTGAACTGGAAGTCGCGCCGGGTGACCGAGAGTAATTGCCCGTTGCGGTATTCTTCCACGCAGACCCCGACCACGTATTGGCCGACCATTTGCGGCGTGCCGCTGATCACGCCCGTTTGCAGATCGATGCCGATCACGGGATTGCCGGCCATGGGTTGGGCGGCGTTGTAAAGGGGGGTGATAAAAGGCACTTCATCAAAAGGTGGCGCGCAGGGCGGGCTGGGCATTGCGCCGAAACAGCCGAACAGGTCCGGAGAATTCAGGATCGGGCCGCCGCCGGCAAAAGGAGCGCAAAAACTGTACACCAGCAGGTCGCCGTCCGCATCGGTCGCGGAAAAGTCAACTTCTAAGGGGTAGTTGTTGCAGATGACGATGGGTGGGAAATTGCTGAATACGGGGCTGCTGTTACACAACTGCTGCGCGGCGGGAGTGATTTCCGCGTAATATGTGGCCCCTACATCGCCCGGACTCTGGATATTGGTAATAGCAGCGGTGCGGCAACAACGCTGATACACAATAAAATAACTTTCATTAATCTCCGGAAGCACACGATCCCAGGTATAAATGCCTTCTTCCAGGCAAAGACTGGGCAGGTTGTCGATACAATCCGGTTCGTTGATCCCGATCGGGTTGATCGCGTCGGGAATAACCGTAAAATCATCGTACAACGAATTAAACTGGTAACTGCCGGTGTAAATAGCGATGTTGGCCGGGTTGTCGAAAGGAGCGCCGCCGCTGGCACAATCCCGGTAAATTTTCATGGTAAAACGGTACAGTTTACCGTTAGCGACGTTGCCAAGGCATTCATACGTGATGCCGCCACCCACGATATGGGCGGCAAACATATTTCCGGCAAACAATAAACAAAAACTGAAAAGCAGGCTGCGTTGAAATGTAGTCATGTGGAGCAGGAGTTGAATGCCGGGTTGCGACACCGCAGGCCCGGCGGTTGTGTGTGAGTAAATACAAAAATGAAAAATCTGCCTTCAATATATGCACGGTCCGGCGTGTGTGACGTGTTTTTTGCGGGTTTTTGTAATTAAGATGACAAAACTTCCGCTTATTAGAAACAGCAATCAGGCCGGGCGCGTGGAAATTTCTTTGGCGTCCGCCGTTCCAGCAAAATGCCCGGCAGTATGCACGGGAGCCCCGTTTTTGAGGTGCCCTAATCGAGAACAAACATTACAGGCAGTGTAAATTTTGTTCGTACCGGCCGGCCGTTTTGTTTTCCGGGAATCCATTTGGGCATCAGGCGCACCAATCGAAGCGCCTCTTTGCCACAGTCTGCGCCGATATCGCGGGTTATTTTCGGATCTTCGAGGTAGCCGAATTCATCCACAATAAAAACGATGTGTACTTTGCCCTCGATATGGTTTTGCCTTGCAATGGCGGGATAATTCAGGTTTTTTTTGATAAATTCCTGCAACGCCGTATCGCCGCCGGGGAATTGCGGCATTTGTTCCACGTTTTCAAACACCCTGGGTTGGGGCGCTTCCACAACCATTTCAGGCGCGACGACCGCTTCCACGGCTTCCACTTCAACTTTCCCGCCGCCAGGGGTCTCCTGCATAACGGACGGGGGGCGCAAGGGTTCGAACTCGAACACTAAGCCATAATCATTGATGGCAAACGGATTGCCAGCGCCCGTGCGGTACCCAACGGCGACGAGTTTGCCGGGCATTTTTTGCTTGCGGAAAAGGTCATAATACGGGCGTGTCGGTTCAATAATATGATCGAAACGTTTGGTTTTCCATTCCACTTTCCTGAAGTCCCTGTCGAGCAAATGCCAGCCCCCGAAGTCGGAATTGACGGCATAATAACCGGTGTGCAAAATATTGAACTGGTTGTAAACGAACGTCGCGGCTTCGGGAAATGCCGGCCGGATGATACCCCATTTTTGGGTACTGTCCTGCATACCGAGCAACACATGCGGGTTGTTGGTAAATCGAAGGGCCGGGTAATCGCCGGGCAGCAGTTTTTTCCCTTCCAGGTCGTACACTTCCATACGGCTTTTGTTGCCTTCACCCGGCAATTGGCGACGGACGATCAGCGGATATTTCGGGGTAAAATACTGGATGTCGGAAAATTCAAAGGGCAGGATTTGTTTGCCATCCGACCGAAAAAGGCCCTGTTGGGTATTGTTCTCTGTGCCGACTTTCAGGTAATCCCACTGGGGCTCTTCGTTTTTATTGCGCCAGTCTGCTCCGGGATAAACGCTGCAATTTTCGACAAGCACCTTGCCCCGGACGTCGATCAGGGTCACGGTGCTTTTGCTTTTCGGCTGCACGGTGTAAACCGCGTCCGGGTGGTTTTTCCACTTTTGAATTTTTTGCATAGCGGGCGGCACAAGTATGTTGCCCGCGCTGTTGACCAAAGCGTGTATATCACCAGCGGTCGAAACCAAAAAATTGCCATCGGGGAAAGGTGAAATTTTTGAATAAACGAAGGGCAAAATGGTGTCGCCGTCCAATGTTGTTATGCCGAGTTTGCCCTGCATTCCGTACACCACGACCTTGCCATCGGTAAAAACGAGGTTGGTATAACGGCCGTCGTAATAAGGTTTTCCGTTGCTTTTTTGCACGTGAAATGACCTGTTTTTGCTGCGGTCGTGGGAGATTTCCACCGTGTTATTGTCAAAACCGACACCGGCCGAACGCCCGGGGACTTGGTACAACAGTTTGCCCGCCGCGTCAAAAAAATGCAAAACCGTGTCGCGCCAGGTCTTGCCATAAATCAAATCCGGATAAACCACACGCAGTTCCTCGTATTGCATGGGCAGCACTTGTTCGCCTTTTCGGTTGATAAGCCCCCACTTGTTTTTTTCGCCGGCATCGTTGTAAACCCGTGCAAACCGGTAGGGTTGATCGTTGGCGCCTCTGGTAAAACTGATCATCCCGAACTGAAAAGGAATGAGCACCCGGTTGTGGTTGTCCACCACGCCGAATTTTCCACCTTTTTTCGCCTGGTAAACGGAGTCGCCAACCACCACGTTGATTTCATCGTATTCGAAGGCGACGATCTCTTCTCCGGTCAGCGGGTTTACAACGCCTTTTTTGCCCGTGTCACTCCTGGTTTCGACCGGAAACTGGGCGTACAGGTTGTGGAGGCAAATGGCAAAAAGTAACAGGGTGGTAACTGGTTTTTGCATAAAATTGATGTTTAATGGGGGGGGTGTCAAAAGTCAGAGATACTTTATTATGGATTTGAAACGGGAAATATTATTTTGAATCGCGATCGAACCAGACATGCCAGGTTTTCAAAACCTGGAATGTCTGCGCATCATCCGAATAAAATTTCTCCCAATTCGCGACAATGCGCAACTTAAAGACTTTCGGCACAACCCCATGATTCATTTTCAGAATATTCCGAAGAAAACGTTGTCCGTTTCCCGAAGAATTAACTTTCCACAGCACAACCCCGGCTCAATCCCGGAAAACCCGCCCCGACACTACGTCAACCCAGTAATTTTTTTTCAGGTTGCGGTCGTAAAGCACCGCCAGATTCGGGTACCCGGGGTGCCCGGAAAGCCCGGCGGTTTTGTCCGGAAAGGTACGTACAACGCTGCCTTCCGGCGAAACAACCAGCGTCGAGTGGTCGGCGCTGACCAACAGGTAACCGTTGGCGGCTTCGAAACAGGTCGCCCGCAGATTTTCAGAAGCCGTGTAAATGACCTCGCCTTGCCAGTTCAGCAGTTCGGTATGGCCGTTCAGGTTGTTGGCACTCAGTAATTTGCCGGGGCACAGGATTTTTAAAGCGCGGAATTTGAACGGTAACACCGTTTTTCCCGTCGAATCAAGTACGCCGGAATACCCGTCGTCGCGGCGTTGGGCGACGAAATAATCGCCCGGCCAATCGCCGGGGCTTGCAAAGAAGGATGCGGCATCCAGGTTTTCGTCCAATGTCGCCAAAACAGCCCCTTTTTCATCCAGTATAACATCGGCGAGATTGCCGTTTTTATGGAGACAGGTCACGAGATTTCGCTTGCGGAGATACGTCCCGGCGTTCCGGATGTCTATTCCGGTGAGTTGTTCGCCTTTTTCATTAAAAAAAGCATAATCCACGGTCGGCGACACACGCCCGATGAGCATGCTGAAATTGTTTCGCACGTCGAACATCCCGCCGGGAGGGGCCGACACGGACAAACTCATTTTTTGCGGACTGTTGACCCGGTGCAGGGTGAATACCTGCCCGTCACTTCCCGTTTTTTGACCGATTTCCAAAACCAGGTGATGCGACAGGGGCAAAAAAAGCACCCCCGCTTTTGGCCCCGACACCCATGTGCCGTTGGCGTCGATGACCCCGCTGCCGGAGCAGTCAGCGGGCAGCGACGGCCAGACGGAATGGCTTTCGATGTTTTGTTCAATCTTCAAAATGTCGCCGTCGTCAGGAAGTTGGGAGTTGTCCGTAAAACCCGGTTTTACCTGGAAAAGGGTTATCAAACCCGTATTTTTTAACCGTTTTTTGTCAAAAAACTGGCGGAGCGCCGCATAACCATTCGGCACGATGTTTTTCAAAAAAGCATTGTAAACGCGGATGTTTTCGTCAAAATCCACAAAAAAACCACCTTCCGGAGTACGTACCTGGTGCATTCCGAAAATGTCGGCATACTCGTCCTTCCATACGACCCGGCTGCCGTCGATCAGGGCCAGTTCCTGCGCGTCATTGGTTTTGTTCAGGACCAATTCGGCGAGCATGTCCCGATCGCGGTTGGGCATAAAATTGTCGGGCAGCGACAATTTTTCCCCTTTCGGCCCGAATGCCGAATACAGTTTCACTTCGGGCAAACGCGCCCAATAGGTGTCCACTTTTTTGCCCGATTGTGATTCGTCGGCCCGGATGGAGGCATATTTTACGGGCAAAATTTCACGCCCTTCGGTGTCGAACAGCCCCCAAAGCCCGTTTTTTTTGACCTGGTACAAGTCTACGTCATCGGCCGGTAAACTAATCAAATCGTACTCGGCCGGGATGACAAACCGACCGGTGTGGTCGCGAACACCGTGCAGGCCATCCGGTTTGCCGGCGACATATTTGTGGGTATAAAACTGTAATTTATCACTCGACAGCGAGCTCACGAGCCTTGATTGAGCGTTTGTATCGCAAAAAACGATATTGAAACCGGAATCGGCGATACAGACAACCGGGTAGTCCCAAAGTTCCAAAAATTGCCGGTGTTCGCGAAAAGTTGTTTGCGATATCACGGCGTTGTAGTTGCGCGGCAACTGTTTTTCACCTTTCAGATTGATGATATTGACACTCGCAGGCCCCGGCGACTCGACGCTGAAAAAATCGTCGAACAGGTGCCTGACCTCTTTGTAATCCATCGGAATGACCCATTGGCCGTTGTAGTCCATCACTCCGGCAGTGAATTTTTTGCGCGCGATCACGTAGTTTTTGCCAACGGGTTCCAGGTCGCGGAACACGGTGTCAATCACGATTTTGCCATCGGCGTCAATCATCCCGGCTTTTTCGGCAGTGGCGTGGCGGGTGGGGTGGAGCGCGTTGTTGACTAAGAAAAAGCCGTCGCGGCCGGCCGGTTGTATTCTTTTCCAGACAAAAGGTATCCGGATCTGGCCGCTACTGTCGGCGATACCCATTTTTTGGGTTTCGTCGGCCAGCAGGAGGTAACGGTTGCTGAGCGGCGTGCCCGCCGGAAAATCGCGTGGAAAAAGTTCTTTCAGGTTTCGGTTCAGGAAATTCACCTTGCCCTTGCCCTTGTAAACGCGGCAAAAACCGAACTCAAAAGCCGTTTGTGTATCGCCGTCCGCCCGGTAATAAACCGGGAACCAATTGGGGCTGGTATAATATTGGTTCGGCCAAAAATCAAGCACTTTGCGGGTTGTCCGATGGATAAAATACACCTTGCCGCCGACCCCGGCTAGCATCAGGTCGTGCAGCGTATCCGGGGCCGCGCGCCGCTCCGGGTCGGTAAAATTCAGAAGCGGTTTCGAATAGCCGTCTTTTCCGCGCAAAACAATGCCGTTGCGCAGCAAATACAGCGGGAAACGGTCTTTGACAACCCGCACACCAAAACTGTCGGCGGGCATGATCGGGGCATCGTCGTATTCGGGTTGAAAAACAAGATCGCCTTTCTCATTGGTATAACCGTATTTCCCGTTTGCCCCGAGAAACGGAACGAGGGCCTGGGCTTGGGTTTTTGTAAAAAAAACAAGGGGAAAAAGCGCCGCGAGCAGAATGTGATTTTTCATTGCCGTTTTTAACCAGGTAAGCGCCCCGCAACAACAGGGTTTCTTGTGTGATTCAAAGATTAGGGCAACACTTTATTCATTCTTCGGATATACTCTCCAGGTGTAACTTTTGTGAACGATCTTCCAGGAACCTTCATATTTCAGCAGTAAAAAATAGTCGGTGAAAATTCTCCAGTTCGGGATCACAATTTCCGCTTTTGCCATTGCAGCGTCCTTTTCATAATCTATCGAAATAATTCGTCCAATCCGGTTTGACTTTTCTCCTTCCTTTATACCTGCGATATATACTTCTCCGGAACGTATTTTTAAACTGTCCGCTTCAGTTACGGTATACAGGTTAAAATCAGGGTGAAAAGCCCTTTTTACTCGCTCCGGTTCACCATTTGCGGTCCCTTCAATGTAATCCATAAGTGTTGCTGTAATCTGCTCGATTTCTGTTTTGCTGTTTTCAGTTTGTGCATTTACGGGTAACCCGCTCATGAGAAATAAGCCGATTGCAATTTGGTGTCGTTTTGATGTCATGTTGGGGATGGTGGGGGGTGGTGAAGTGAACTCGCGGAGCGAGCCGGGGGCCGGGTATTTTTCGCGCTCTGAATTTCTGATGAGCCGGAATACGCGCCGTTGAGGAAAATTATCCGTCCCGGTGATCAAAAATAGGGAAGGCGCCCGAACCTTTTGGTAGTTTTGCGCTTATGTTAACACAAAAAAATTGCTGAATTATGGATAATAATAATACGAGTTACAATGTGAACAGCGAAAACAAGTGTCCGTTTAGTGGTGGAGCGCTAAAACAAAGCGCCGGCGGCGGTACGCGAAACCGCGACTGGTGGCCCAATCAGTTGAAATTGAACATTCTGCGCCAAAACTCTTCCCTGTCCAACCCGATGGGGAGGCATTCGACTATGCCGCAGAGTTCAAAAGCCTCGACCTGGGCGCCGTAAAAAAAGATCTCTTCGATTTGATGACCAGCTCCCAAAACTGGTGGCCGGCCGACTACGGCCATTACGGGCCATTCTTCATCCGGATGGCCTGGCACAGCGCCGGCACGTACCGCATCTCTGACGGCCGCGGCGGCGCGGGTTCCGGTACCCAGCGCTTTGCGCCGCTCAACAGTTGGCCCGACAATGCAAATCTCGACAAGGCGCGTTTGCTGCTGTGGCCGGTCAAACAGAAATACGGCCGGAAAATTTCCTGGGCCGACCTGATGATCCTGGCCGGCAACTGCGCCCTCGAGTCCATGGGTTTCAAAACCTTCGGTTTCGGCGGCGGACGGGAAGATGTTTGGGAGCCGGAGGAAGATATCTATTGGGGCGCTGAATCCGAATGGCTGGGCGACAAACGGTACACCGGCGACCGTGAACTTGAAAACCCGCTTGCCGCTGTTCAGATGGGACTCATCTACGTAAATCCGGAAGGCCCGAACGGAAACCCTGATCCACTTGCAGCCGCCCGCGACATTCGCGAAACCTTTGGCCGGATGGCAATGAATGACGAAGAAACCGTCGCGTTGATTGCAGGCGGTCATACTTTCGGCAAAACGCACGGCGCCGCAGATCCCGGCCAATACGTAGGCCGCGAGCCTGCTGCTGCGGGTATTGAAGAGCAAAACCTCGGCTGGAAAAACACTTTCGGCAAAGGCAATGCCGAAGACACCATTACCAGCGGCCTCGAAGGCGCCTGGACGACCACGCCGACCAAATGGAGCAATAATTTTTTCTGGAACCTCTTCGGCTACGAATGGGAACTGACAAAAAGCCCCGCCGGCGCGCATCAGTGGAAACCCAAACACGGCATGGGCGCCGATACGGTCCCGGATGCGCACATCCCCTCCAAACGGCATGCGCCCACGATGCTGACCACCGACCTCGCCCTGCGCGTGGACCCCGTTTACGAGAAAATTTCAAGACATTTCTTCGAAAACCCGGATGCCTTTGCCGATGCTTTCGCCCGGGCCTGGTTCAAACTCACCCACCGCGATATGGGCCCCCGCGCCCGTTACCTCGGCCCTGAAGTGCCGGCAGAAGAACTGATCTGGCAAGACCCGATTCCGCCCGTTACACACCAACTGATTGATAACCAGGATATTGCTGCTCTGAAGGGCAAAGCCCTTTCTTCAGGCCTGACAGTATCCCAATTGGTATCTGTTGCCTGGGCTTCGGCATCCACGTTCCGGGGTTCCGACAAACGCGGCGGCGCAAACGGCGCGCGTATTCGCCTGGCGCCCCAGCGGGATTGGGAAGTCAACAACCCGGCTCAACTGGCCGTGGTATTGCAGACCCTGGAAGGTATTCAAACCGCATTTAACAATGCCCAGTCCGGCGGCAAGCGGGTTTCGCTGGCCGATCTGATTGTTCTGGCCGGATGTGCAGGCGTAGAGCAGGCAGCAAAAAATGCCGGCCATGCGGTATTGGTTCCTTTTACACCGGGCCGGACCGACGCTTCCCAGGAACAAACCGATGTGGAATCATTCGCCGTCCTGGAGCCCGCTGCAGACGGATTCCGCAACTATTTTAAACCGAAACACGTGGTATCGGCAGAGGAAATGCTGGTGGACAAGGCGCAACTGATGACGCTGACTGCGCCGGAAATGACGGTGCTTGTCGGCGGCTTGCGTGTCCTGAACACCAACTTCGATCAGTCCCAACACGGCGTTTTTACCCAACGCCCGGAAGCGCTCACCAACGATTTTTTTGTCAACCTGCTTGATTTGAGCACGACCTGGGCGGCGATTTCCGAAGCCAAAGACGTGTTTGAGGGCCGTGACCGCACAACCGGCGAACGGAAGTGGACGGCTTCACGGGTTGACCTCATCTTCGGTTCGAACTCCGAACTCCGGGCGCTCGCTGAAGTCTATGCGTGCGAAAACGAGCATTTTGTGCGGCACTTTGCAGCGGCCTGGGACAAGGTGATGCACCTTGACCGGTTTTAAAGCAGCCTGATTACAAAGCGCCCGAACCAGCCAATCCGGCTGCCTGCTGATCAGCCGGCCGGATTGGCAAACAAACCCCTGGGCGCTTTGTATCTTTTACCCAGATATCTACCGGCGGCTTGCTCACGCCGATGCTGTAGATCAGTATTTTCCAGGCGCCCTTTTCGTACCGGAGCAGACCAATGGTGTTGTCGGCGAACTTGCCCGCAGCGAATTCGCCGGCATAAGTTGTGCTGCGGTAATCGATGGCATTGCCGTTCGTTTGTTTCGGTTTGGCGCTGATGTAGGCAAAATTGCCGCTGGTTCGGTAACTGCCCGGTTCAAGCCGGGTATCTGTGCCCAGTTTTTTGCCAACCGCTGCGTTCAGTTTTGCCAATGCACTTTTTTTGCGCACCCATTTTGCGCCGGCGATGGATTCGGCGATGACGGTATTGACCTCGGCCCGCATGCCCATGCCCGTTTGGCCGACCGTTTTCAAATTGAGTTTGTCCGGTATGGCATTTCCTTTCAAAAGCGTTTCCTGCAGCACTTTGCGAAGATGCTCCAGGTCAGTGACTTCCAGTCCATTGACAAACAGGTCGCCGTTCTGCTTCAGGGTGACGGCGGGTGTGGCAGACCTGGCGGGAACGGATGCCGGCCGGGTGGCGTTGCCTGTTTTCCCGGAGGAATTTTTTTTGCCCGCACCCGTCAGTTCGGCTTTCATTTCGTCGTAATAATCCCGAATTGCGCTGCTGTTGCCCATCATACAGCCTGCTGTTTCGATCCCCGGCAAATCCGCCGGTTTGACACCTTGTTTTATCATCCCTTTCAACAAGGGGCGAAGGGTCGCCACAAGGTCTTCATAACTTTTCACCGGCCGGCCGGCAAACTGCATGTTGCCATTTTCCGAACAATCGACCAGAAACGGCAGCCGCTGCCGGGGTGCGGCGCCCGACTCCGGCAAGGCATAACAGGCTTCGGGAAAACCGGAAGTCCCCGCCCCGCTCCTGGTCCGTTCTCCGATCAACTTGCAGCCGAGTACAAAACGTTTGTTGGCGAACTGGCTGGCTTTCATGTCCAGGATGCCGCAATCGAGCAGATTGTCCCGGGAGGATTTGCGACCGCTGAAAATATTGATAAGCAGGCGGACGTCCTGGTCTTCCATTTTTTCCAGCAGGTTTTTGTTAAATGTTAAACCTTCGAACCGGGCGATGCGGTTGTCGCCGGACAGTTCGATGTCTTTGTTCAGGACGGAAATAAATCCGTCGTCACCTTTTGCTTTTTCGTTGGGGTCTTTGGGCACTGCCCAGAACATGGCCGAAACGATGACGGTTTCTTTCTTTTTTGCCAGCGTATTGCCCGTTGTTGCGCTGTTATTCACCTCGATTTCAAAAGTGGGAATGACCAGGTTGGTGCCCTGCACCTTGTAAATGCCCGTCGGGTCGGCAGAACCGGCGGCCCCGGCGTGTGGCGGGCTCACTTTCAGGTTGGCGCCCAGTTCGTTGTACGGCACAGTGAACTCTGTTGCGCCGCCCAGGCGGAAAATTTCATCGGGCTGGTAATGGAATACAAATCCATCTGGACTCAGTCCATACGAAGACGGCAGGGCAAACGGCTCCGTACGGTCGAATTCGAAACCTTCGCTGAAAGCCTGCGCCCTGGTTTCCCGCACCTTTGCCTGCGCCATGGGCAACAAGGCATTTGGGTCATTTACAAGATCGTCAAAAGTGAGTTGTTTGCCCGTTTCCACGTCAAAAGTAGCGACGGCGACCTCCTCGAGTGCGCGGTTGCCGCCGAGGAAAGAATAGCCGTCGAGCATCAGGGTCAGGTATCTGCCATCGTTCAGCAGTGTGCCGTTGGTGCAGATGGCTTTAAACATTCCGGAAAAGACAGAGCCCGCATTTTCGTTGTGGATGGTGTGGAAACGCTGAATGGCGGCATCCAGCGTTTGGGGGCCTTTACCCGGCTCGTTGTAGTCGGTCCAGGTGAGCAGGCGGATGAGGAATTGGTCGGCCCAGGCGTTAATACTTTTGTCGAGGCTATTGCCGGTGTCCGCTCCCTGGATTTTCGGGATTGAAAAATCAATGATGGCGCAATCGGTGCGTTGCGAATCGGGTTGTTTGTCGCAATCCGTTCCCTTATTCTGCCGGACGACCCGGTTTTCCAGCGAGACCGGTTGTGCTGTCGACGGTTCCTGCTTTTTTGACTGGCAGGAAAAAACAAATGCCAGCCCAAACAGGCCGGCAATGCTGATCGTTATTTTTCTCATTTTGACATAGTTGTTTTTGGCCAGACGCCGTGCCTTTTTCAGGACAACCAAAAGGCGTTATCCGAAAGGAATACACGGCTTTTTGCTGAGGAGAGGTTGCGTTCCGCCCAAGAAAAAAAATGAGTATGCCAAATTAATGCCAAAACGTTGACAATCACTTCAAAACAATGTTTTGCACGACTTGAAAATACGTTTAACGCCCCTTTATTATGGCAATCATTGTTGCGGTCATTTTGGCGATGAGTTTGGTTTGGCTTTCATCATAAACATAACCTTCACAAATCGTCAACGTTTTGCCCGATTGCAATACCTTTCCAATAGCAATGAGTTTGGATGTTTGGGCCGGTTTCAGAAGATTGACCTTGAATTCGACGCTCAAAACATCCATATCATCGGGCATCATCGTAAGTGCGGCATACCCGCAGGCACTGTCTGCGATGCTCGTGGTGACGCCCGCATGAAAAAAACCATTGTCCTTCTATCGAAACGAATGATAAAAATCCGCCCTGTCGTACTCGTATTTTATACCTCACGCCGCCAGGTTTTGCGCATTGAGTGGGGATCGAGTAATAGTCTCATTTCGATTGAGACTATTACTACGCACGATGATTCATGCACAAAACCTGGCGGCGTGAGGTATAACAACGTATCGGCTGGTATGTCCAGTATGCCGGAGCATTTGCCGGCATAATCGTTTGGATACTTATTTTTAAAATATTGAATGATTATATCGTATGTGGATCCGAAAAGTCAACATTTCCGATCTTGAAACACTTCGGGCCTTTGCGGAACGCACCTTTCGCGATGCGTGGCAACAGCATGAATACAACGATCCGGAGGATTTTGAAACATATTGCCGCGAAAAATTCACTCCACAAGCGATGCGGGCCGAATTCGATCACCCCGACGCCGAGTTTTACCTGGGTTTTATTGACCGGGAGCCGGTTGCTTACCTGAAATTTAACCTTCACACAACCCCTCCGCACGACTGGGACGGCTCACCCGCGATGCAACTCGAGCGAATTTATGTATCGGGCCAATTTCAGGGCCGGCGAATCGGAGAAGAATTACTCCAACTTTCGGAGCAACGCGCCCGCGATACCGGCGCCCACTGGATTTGGCTCAGTGTATGGCAAAAATCGCCGCGCTCCATTGCGTTTTACGAAAAGAATGGATTTGCTATTTTTGGCGTCGAAATCTTCTGGCTCGGCGCCGACCCGCAATCGGACTGGCTGATGCGCAAAGCAATCCAGCCATGAAACAATCCAGCAATAAAGCAATCCAACAATGAAACAATCCGGCAATGAAACACTAAACATGCAGGCCATTAAATCCAGCCTGGCATTCTGGCTGCACCTGTTCATCACCCTCCTGGCCTGGGTAGCGCCCTTCTTAGTCAGTTGGAAATGGTCGATCCCGGTATACACTGCCGTGATGCTGCAATTCGCCTTTTTTGGCAAGTGCCTGATGAACGAACAACACGACATGACCGAAGACGACAACGCAACCTTCTACTCCTACCTGTTTGAAAAAATGGGATTCCGGCCCGACCGCGCGCGCCTCAAGTTTTATGTCCGGAAAGTGTTTTACCCGGTGCTGGCAACCATAGCCCTGCTTTGGCAGGAAGTGCTGGGGGTGGAACCGGTTTTGTTTTGAGGACAGGCCAATGGCCAATTTACTTCCGTTAAAAAAACACCGGATGGAAACGCACAGCGCCCCGGTCCGTGAACTCCAGCGCCGGCGCCGGAATCTTGATCATGTTCACCGCCCCGGCCAGCGTGCGCAAAAAGCGGTTCCGGATACCAAGCCGGGTGAGATCGACGTCGAAAGACAGGTAAAATTGCCGGGTTCGGGGGTAACGTTCGGCGTCAAGGCGGTAGCGCTCACAGTCGGCGCCCTCGCAGTTCGGGTTGGCTTTCCATTCATAACCTTGTCCGGCGAACAGGTTATCGGCGCCCATACCAACGGCTACGTTGAGCCAGCGGGGCAGCCAGGCGGCGCGCCCGGGTAAAAAAGACCGCGGATTGACGGAAGCCCAAACCGTTGTTGCGTTATAATTTTTCAAAAAAAGACCGACCGGCCCCGTGCCATACAATGCGTCGGAACGTTGTTGCAAGGTCGTCGAACCGTCGCTTCCTGCCGGACTAACCGGGTAAATTTGTTCCGAAGGGTAAGTCCCCGGCCAGGCGCTCACCTTCATGGTGATCCGTTGCTCGCCCCAGCCGATTTCCTGGGCAACGAACATACCGGAACCGAGCAGGTTGAAACCGGCATCGCTCCAGGAAAATCCCCAATCCGATGCGTAACCGTCGAACATCTCCAGGGTACTCATCATCAATTGGCTGCCTGCAAAGCCGAGCCAGGCCGCTTTCCGCGGCTTCACACCCGCCCACCGCACACCGGCGTACAACCAGCGGCTTTGGCTGTACGACAGGAACCAGTGCCCCATCTTGTCCATCTGGTTCCAGTCGCCTAAATCATTGATTGTGTGAAAGTTGTCGGAAGGGTTGTTGGAAACCCAGGAGCGATGCATCCACACCAGCGCGGTGCCGTAAATTGCCGTTCCCGTACCCACGGCTGCCCAGAGGCGGGGTTTGTGCAGCGTGTCGGCGGGTTGCAGGGAAAAAAAAGCCGGTTGCTGGGCCTGCTGGCGCACCGGAGCGAGAAAAAAGAACAGCAGGAACAGGGCGAAGAATGTGCGTATCATTTTGAGCAAACGGTGTTTGCCTGAAACATCAAGAACCACGCCGGAAAGTCAACGCGCCACTATTTAATGCAGTTCACAATCTCCCATATGAAGCCCACCGTGAGAATTCGCATTTTTGCCGCCGAATTTAAAACATCTGCAAAATGGATTGGAAAAACAATGTTGCCATCATCACCGGCGCCAGCACCGGCATCGGCAAAGCCACCAAAGAATTGCTGGAATCCAACGGATGCCGCGTTTACAACCTCGACATCGCAGAACCCGACGGCTCGCCCTTTTTTATCACCTGCGACGTGCGCGATCGCTACGCGATAAAAGCCGCTGTGGATGAAGTGTTTAGCCGCGAACAACGTATTGATTTTCTCTTTGCCAATGCAGGGGTGCACCTGTTTGCCAATATGGAAGAGACGAGCGACGAAGAGTTCGACTTCGTGACCGCCACCAACATCACGGGTGTTTTTTATTCCGTCAAATCGGTTTTGCCCTACATGAAAGCACAAAAAAAAGGCAGCATCGTGCTCATGGGTTCCGACCAATCGTGGGTGGGCAAGGCGCAAAGTTCGGTTTACGGCCTTACCAAAGGCGCCATCGCACAACTGGCCAAAAGTACGGCGATTGACTACGCGCCATACGGCATCCGGGTGAATTGTATTTGCCCCGGCACCATTGACACGCCGCTGCTGCACAAGGCTGTGAAACGTTATTCGGCCTTAAACGCCGCCAACGAAGCCGATGTGCTCCGTTCGCTGAACACGATACAGCCACTTGGCCGCGTTGGCCGGCCCGAAGAGATCGCGCCGGTTGTTGCCTTCCTGTTATCGGACGAAAACTCGTTCATGACGGGTAGCGTGGTGAGCGCGGACGGGGGTTATGTGTGTCAATAGGAAGAATTTTGAACCGGTTCCACGATCCCGCTTGTTTTGCCGGAAACCGGCGCTGCACAATTTTGCAAACCAACCCTTTCCCTGACCAAAAAACCGAAAAAAACATAGGCGGCGACATTTCAGTTTACTACCTTTGCTCCAGCGCAATAATGTGAAAAGAATTTTATCCATATCCTTTGTACTGCTCATCCTGCTGCAATCATTCAGCAAGACATGGATTATTATATCTTTCAAGATCAACCAGGATTACATTGCCAAAGTACTGTGTGTCAACCGGGGCAAGCCGGAGGTTTTGTGCAGCGGCAAATGTGTTTTAATCAACAATCTTAAAGCCGACGAAGAGCAGAACAGGAAACAGCTCCCTCAGAAATCAAAGGAGCAAAAAGAAACAACGTATTGCTTCGAAATGCTGCAATGGCTGATTGACAAGCCAAAACAAATCGCAGCTTTTAAAAAACATCCCACCATTTATCGCTGCCCGCGCTCACTCCCTTTTGTGATGAGTGTTTTCCATCCGCCGGATGCCGGTGTGGTTGCCCTGCGCGGTGCATGAACAATCTGTTCATGTGCAACAATTTCCAGTAGCCTGATGAGCAGAAACGCCTGAATGCTCCGACATCCTTTTTGGGGTCTTGTCGCGACGCATCTTATCTGTAAGATTTGATCGCCTCACGGCAGTCAGAGATGACTGAAGCCGACCTGTTTCCGAGCCTGTCATTGTTGCTTCCCCTGTCGTCGCGTCACGATGTCCGCCCGAGCGCAGCAAGGCTGTTTCGCCCATGTCGTAATGCGATATGGGGCCGTTCAGGAATTAAGTAATCAAGCAGAATTAATGCTTCAAATTTTCTTCGGAACATTCTGATAATGAAGTGTTTGGATGAAAAAAAATTCCGTCCTGCTACTTAATTACACCAACAAAAATTAGTTAAAAATGGAAAATACAATCGGTCAATTTGCCCAAATCGCCGCGATGGGCGTGGCAATATTTTATGCATTGCTGGCCGGCAGTGGTTTGTTCAACCTGTACCTGCGCTTTAACGATCGTCTTTCCATCGACCGGGAAGATGTGCAGACACTTTCCCGGAATTCCGGTTTTGCATTGGGTTTAACCGGGATTGCCGGGCTGTTTCATTATTTGCCGTTCTACATGGCTTCGGGGTTCCTGTTTTGTGGGATCGTGTTTTATCAGATACTGAAAATCAATGGTTTGCTCAAAATCATGGACCGCCCTTAATAGGTACACCCGCCCTGTTTTTCAAGAACGGACTGTAACTAACAAATAACTGATAATCAATTTTTTAACTCAAACAATTTTAAATCATTTCAAAAATGAAAAAACTTATTTTTGGATTTTTTACCCTCGCAAGCTTCGCAACGATTTTCACGAATTGTAAAAAAGACGACAAAGAAGACTTGAGCGGCACGGGCAGCGTGACCCTCGAATTTGACAACCGCGCGGGTAATGCCGCGTTCGCTTTCGGCACCAACTACACGAATGCCGCCGGTGAAACCGTCAAATTCAGTACCTTTAACTACTTCGTGTCCAACTTCGTGTTCGTCAAAACCGACGGTACGGAGTACGTCGTGCCGAAGGATTCCTGCTATTTTCTCTGCAAACACGAGAATGCCGACAGTCGCGAAATCACAATTTCGGGCATTCCGGCGGGCGATTACGAAGAAGTTCGCTTCATCATCGGCGTGGACAGCGCTAAAAGCGTCTCCGACATTGCGCAGCGCACAGGCGTGCTCGACCCTGCCGCAGGGGCTGCGGGCATGTACTGGGCCTGGAACAGCGGCTACATTTTCGTGAAAGTGGAAGGCACGTCACCGCAGGCTCCGCTCAACACGATGACGGGCGAAAATACCATCGAATACCACACGGGTTTGTTCGGCGGCAAAGACACGCCGACGCTGAACAACATCAAAAACGTGGAAATTCACAGCCACGACGATGCCGCCAAAGTGCGCCGCGACAAGGAAGCCCCGCAGTTCCACATTTATGTAGATGTTTTGGAAATGTTCACTTCGCCGACCAACATCAGCGTTGCCGCGAACCCGACCTCGCACGCCGGGGCGTTTTCCAAAACCGTAGCGGACAACTATGCAGATATGTTCACACTTGACCACGTACACAACCACGAGTGATTTTTTGCCGCCACAGGCCTTGCGAAGTTTTAAAAACCTTGCAAGGCCTAATTTTTATATAAATATTTGAAAATGAATAAATTAAAACATTTTTTGTTGCCGTAACTTTGATTTTTTTGGCCAGTTCCTGTCAAAAAGACGACCCGGTGCCGGTCGGGGAAATCAAATTCTCCGCCCCGTCAAACCTGCCCGCGCCGACTTACGATTTTTCAAAAAACGAAATCACGCAGGCTGGTTTTACACTCGGCAGACGGCTGTTTTACGACCCCATTTTCAGCCGCGACAGCACGATTTCCTGCGGCGATTGTCACATCAGTTACTCGGCGTTCAGCCACGTTGACCATGTCACCAGCCACGGAATTGACGGTTTGCTTGGCAAGCGAAACGCCCCGGCGGTACAAAACATGGCTTGGCGCACTTCGTTTTTCTGGGATGGCGGCGTGCCAAACCTCGACCTCGTGCCGCTCAACGCCATCCAAAACCCCGTCGAAATGGACGAATCGCCTGCCAAAGTAGTGCAAAAACTGAACCGCCACGCCGAGTACCCCGCACTTTTTAAAAAGGCTTTTCCGGAGCAGGACACGGTTTCAGGCGCGACCATGCTCAAGGCGCTTTCGCAGTTCATGCTCATGCTTGTCAGTGCGGACAGCCGCTACGACAAATTCGTTCGGGGCGAAACGGGCGGAACATTTTCCGCCGACGAAACCGCCGGGTTGAACCTTTTTAAACAAAAATGCGCAACCTGCCATTCGACCGACCTTTTTACAGACCAAACCTTTCGAAACAATGGCATTTTAGACGATTTTTTAAATGACTCCGGTCGAAACCTCGTCAGCACGTTCCCCAATGACATTGGAAAATTCGCCGTGCCATCGCTTCGGAATGTGGAAAAAACACCGCCGTATATGCACACCGGCAAATTCAAAACCCTTGAATCCGTGCTCGACCACTACAGCTCCGGCGTGAAAGATTCGCCGACACTCGATCCGCTCCTGAAACAAAACGGGCAACTCGGAATCGCTTTGACCGGCTCGGAAAAACAACAAATCATTGCGTTTTTGAAAACATTGACCGACGAGGATTTCCTGCGCGACGCGCGTTTTCAGAAACCGTGAGGTTCGCGATTGTGAAAAATTTTACAATCCTGGATGATGGAAAGCAGGTATGATACCGGGTGAATCCACTGATCAGCAGTTTGGAGGAAGTGAAAAATGCTATTCCAAAAAACAATAGCTGGAGACGTCAGGCATAAGTTTAACGACAGCATCAAAAGAATATGAAAACATCACTTATTACACTGCTTCTGATCGCATTACTTGTCTGCCGGGCAATCGGGCAAACCTTGCCCCCCGACGCTAAAAAAAACATCACTTTTTTATGCCCGCCCTGCGGCCTGGATTGCGACACGATTCATTTCCAAAAGCCGGGGCTTTGCCCCACGTGCGGCATGAAACTTTTTGCCTCTTACCCCGGGTACGAGAACATACAAGGAGAACATTTGGAGTATAGCGATAAAAAGTGGCGGTCGTGCTGTTTCCGGGTGTCGAAATCATTGATTTTTCAGGCCCTTGGGAGGTGTTTGGCGCCGCCGGCATGGACGTTTTTTCGGTTGCGGCAAGCGATTCTATCCTTACTGCGGGTATGGGATTGAAGATAAAGCCCGACTATTCCTTTGCAAATGCCCCAATGCCGGACATCATTCTTGTGCCCGGCGGAAATGTTGACGCTTCGGATACCGTCGTCGTGAATTGGATACGTAATACGAGCAGACAATCGGCACACACCATGTCGGTGTGTACCGGCGCATTTTTACTTGCTGCCGGCGGATTGCTGGATAGCCTGACCGCAACCACCAATTACCCCGCCATCGATGCGTTAAAGGGGTTTGCGCCGAAAACTAACGTGATTGACCAGGTGCGTTTTGTTGATAACGGGCGAATCATCACCTCAGCCGGTTTGTCATCCGGGATGGACGCGGCTTTTCACCTGGTGTCATTATACCTGGGAAAAGCGCAAACAAAAAAAATGGCGAACGATCTCGAATATGGCTGGGACGATGAAGACCCCTTTGTAAGAAGCAAATTAGCCGACAAGTATGTACAGGATTTTTTAAATGTATTTACACCTTTCGATTACGAAATGACGGAATATGACGGAGATCGGGACAAATGGCTGGTGACCGTGCGGACCAAGGCGCCCCTGAGCCAGGAGGAGTTGCTGGAACTTCTGGCCATCCAGTTTGAACAGGTGTCTGGCTGGAAAAAAAGCGGAAAAAAGAATACCTGGACGTTTAACGGCAACAGCAAAAAATGGTTGGCAACCTTGAGCCTGGTTCAACAGCGTAAAGACGGAAACGAAATAACGCTTAAAATTTCCGGCTTCTGATTGCCGTGAAATATTAAAACCGGAAATCACCTTACCTGCCTGCCCTCGAAGCGTAATGCCGCTTCGGGGGCAGGCCATTTATGCCGCGAAATTTCGATATTTTTCATTCACTCCTCCGAAAATTACCCCTTTGCAACATAGCCGAAAGCATTTGAGCTATAGTTGAAAGCCCGGTTTATACCCTGCTCCCACCTTTGTGACTGTCACCGAAAACCATACAAACCAGTCACTTTTAAATTATTTGGAACATGGAAAACACAGTGCAGGCACCGATGACCGGGATTTTATCCGGACTCCTGAATGCGGAAGAACTGACCCCGCTGAATCGGCTTACTTTTTTGGGTAGCCACAATTCCTACGATCAGGATTATTCCCCGGTCGAGCAAATCGATACGTTCGGTTGCCGGGCAATCGAGTTCGATATCAACCATTTAAAAGGCGGCGATAAATGGTCCGTAAACCATAACGGCGGATATAACCCTGATCCAAATGTTCAAATTGAAGCTTACCTGAACGCTTTGAACGATTGGCACAACAAGCCGGGAAATGCCGACCACGATCCGATTATCATTTATTTGGACCTAAAAACCGTCGAGCACTCCGAGGTGGATTTGACCATGGCGTTGGAAGAGAATATACGGAATTGTTTTCCGCCAAACGACGCGGCTTTTTTCAAACCGGCCGATTTAATAGGCGATTGCCAGAATTTGCACGAAGGCGCCATCATAAACGGCTGGCCGACCCTGGCGCAACTCCGCGGTAAATTTATCCTGGTACTCACCGGCGACGGGGAGTCGAAAAAAAATTATGCCAACCACGCTCCCAGGCATCGCTTGTGTTTTGCCGATATGGACATGGACGACCAGCAGTTGTTCCCGTTTGACGTCGACAAGAACCGGGTATTTTTTAACTACAGGAATTTTGACACCGACCTGATCCGCGACCAGGTGTACAACAACGCGTCCTTTATCCGGTGTTATCCCGCGGCAAAAGCTTATGCAGCGCACAGGAAGGTCTGTTCACCGGCGCGCTGAAATGCGGTGTGAATATGATCAGCATCGATTGTTTCGATAAAAACTGGGCGCAGGTAAACACCGACCACAAGAAAAAATACCAAATACAAAAACCGCATACGAAAAATAATGCTCCGGTCGCGAACGCCTTTTGGCTGAAAAGTATGACCCCGTCGGAGCAGGTCATGGATTTGAAAAACGGGAGCAGCGCCAACGGCACCCCGGTCGGGGGATGGAGTCAAAACAATATCTACAACCAACTCTGGTATGAAAAAGACGGCTGCCTTTGGAACAAACGGTCCGACACCGTACTGGATTTGGATAATGGGGATACCAATCTGCAAGGTTGGGATTACAAACCAAAGGAAAATAACCAACGCTGGGAACTGGAACTCCACGAGGCATACGGGTTGTCTTGTGATCCGGTCACCGGAGCCCCTGTTTCTTCCAGCGTCCTTACAGGTTATGCCGATAAATTTACTTTCGAGCCCTTGTCCTTCAGCGATTTGGATCAGTTGCCCGAAAGTGTACGGCAATGGGAAAGGAACCTGCATTTTATCAAAAATTACAAAAATCAATATTTGGGAATTTCCATCGATGCCATAGGCCGGTCGAAACTCAAATTTTACCCGGATAAAAGCGCCATCACACAATTGTGCTTTCTGCGCTGGAATTACCATTCACTGGCTTCAGTTGTTGCCTTTACGGGAAGCGCTCCTGAACAATGGTATTTGCGCATTGAGAAAGACGTATTATCGATCAATGACGGCAAAATCGGGCAGTATGAAATGCTTTCTGTCGCCGAAGCGCCGGGCAAACCCGGATATTATACGATTTTCGACAGTGTCCACCAGATTTACCGGATCAAAAACCCTGCGCTGGGCAAGTTGGTCACCTTCAACAATAACCAGTTTCAGGGACAAAAAGAAAGCCCGATGCCCCTGGGTCAATACTGGGTGAAAATCGACGCCGGGGTAGCGACAGGTATGCCCGACCTCTCCTGACGTGTTTCCCACCGGGCTGCAACTATTAAACAATCTACCCGCGAAAGATCAACCGGAAGGCAGGCGTACACCTGCCTTCCCCCCCATCTTTATTTCCTTAACGCTCAAATCCGTACACCATACTATGGTTACCCAACACAATTCCGCATACTTCCCCCTTTATCCCTTTCGCGGGCGGAATGCCGGCGCTTCGAATAAAATCCGTTTTGTTTTCCTGTTGGCAAGCCTGCTCCTGCTTGCCGGCATACTCGACGCCCAAACCACCTGGGACGGCTCGGCCAGCACTGTCTGGAACAATGCCGCCAACTGGTCGGCAGGTATCCCCGATATCAATGACGACGTAACCATTCCGAATGTGGCAAATGATCCGGTCATTCCTGCAGGGGTATCGGCAAACGCAAAATCGGTCACCGTTAACTCCGGCGCTTCGCTCACGATCAGCGCTTCGGGCAGTCTTAGTATCAATGGCTCCACGGGAGTTGGGATGACCAACAATGGAACAGTAATCAACTATGGAACACTCGCCCTCGGGAACATCACGGCATTGGGGACCGAAGGCCTCGAAAACTCCGGTACCCTGAACAACAACGCAGGTGCAACGCTCACCATCGACCGACCGTCTCAGGCTATGAATGCCTTGCACAATAAATCTACCGGGAGTGTCACCAACTCGGGGAAAATAGTTTTTGGCGCCATCCTCGGATCCAACAGTGCTATTTGGAACGAAGGTTTTATCAACAACAACGGCTGCACGGCGTTGATGAGCATCGAATCGAACAGCTATATTTTCGGTACGATATCCGGCGGAACCTTTACCAATTCCGGTACGATCATTGAAAACGGCTCGATAGGCTGTAATATCACCACCAATACAGGTATTATCCAAAACCTCAACGGCGGCACGTTTGGCGTTGTCACGAATACCGGCCTGATAACCACCGCAGCGGGAAAAATCTGGTCGGGTTGTGTCTCTTCAGACTGGAATGTCGCGTCGAACTGGCACGACGGCGTAGTGCCGGTATCGACAGACCACGTCAACATTTACGACCGGGCCAATGACCCGGCGATACCCAATGGCGCGGTAGCGGCAATCCGTTCCATGGTTATTTTTAGCGGAGGCTCTTTCACAGTTGGTCTCTCGGCCACATTAAACATCGATGACACACAAGCCTCAATCGGCCTGGACAACTTTGGAACCGTAACCAATAGCGGCCTGATGACGTTTGGTGCCGGCTTGAGTTCGGGAAGTATTGCCCTGACGAACAGGGGGCTTTTTACGAACAATGCAAGCGCCGAAATCAGGATCGACCGGGCTACAACTGTTGGGTTGTACAACTATAACGGCACATTCCACAACTTCGGGAAGATTACCATAGGTTCCGTAGCCATTGCCGCGGATCACGGCCTGTCAAACCAGGGTACATTTAATAACAACACCGGCGGCGAAATCAAAATTGACCAGACAAACGACTTCGGAATTACCAACACCAACAACAGCACGTTTAACAACAACGCCAAGATCACCGTAGGCTCCGTGTCGGGCGTTGGAACGTATGGACTGCTCAACCGCTATAACTTTATCAACAATGCCGGCGGAGAAATTACGATCAACCGCTCCACCTCTGCGGGCATCTACAACACCGATGCCCTGACCTCCGGGAATATTGTAAATTCAGGTAAAATCACCATTGGGAATTTGGCAGATGTAGGCGTTTACGCCATTCAAAGTACCGAAACGGTCAGCAACAGTGCCTGCGGTCAGCTGATAATAAATCATCCAATAAGCAACGCCGGTACCTTTTCAAATTCCGGCTTGTTTAGGGTAAATACAACCGGAACGCATGTCAATAACGCTTTGCCAAACAACGGTATCATCGAATACCCACAGGGCAACCCTATTCCGGGTGTGACGAACAATGACCTGCTGATTTCTCCAATCACTATATGCGACATCAGTTTCGCGCCTGCGCTTACTATCGGAAGTACAAACAGTTTCGCTGCAGCCTCCACCTGGTACTGGAACCAATCCCTGACGTCTGTAGCCGGTTCGTACAACCAGGCGACAAATACGTTTACCTGGGCCACCATGCCGGCAACCGGCGTTTATACCTTATATTTTGTGGTAACGGATAACGCCAATGGTTGTTCCCGGACGGTATCCATCCGGGTGACTGCTTTTCCCGTGACGACGGCCGTTGCCGGTCCGGATCAAACCGGTGCGGCCACCTGCGGCCTGACCACGGTGACTCTGGCGGCCAACACGCCCATCTCAGGCACGGGCAGCTGGAGTATCGTGACGGGCAACGGCGGCACTTTCGGTAATGCGACCAGTCCGACCTCGACATTCACGGGTAATGTGGGCGGCACCTATATCTTGCGCTGGACGATTGTAAATAGCATCTGTTCATCTACGGATGATGTAACGATCAAATTCAACCGTAACCCGACGACGGCCAACGCAGGCGCAGACCAAACAGGCGCTTCTACCTGCGGCCAAACGCAGGTGACCCTGGCGGCCAATTTACCCACAGTCGGAACCGGGGCGTGGAGCATCGTCAGCGGCACAGGCGGATCGTTCGCCAATACGAGCAGTCCGAGTTCGACGTTCGCCGGCACGGCCGGCACTACTTACACGCTGCGCTGGACGATCAGCAACAGCCCCTGCACGGCCTCTACCGATGACGTAACGATCAAATTCAACCACAACCCGACGACGGCCAACGCAGGCCCCGACCAAACGGGCGCCACCACCTGCGGCCTGACCACGGTAACCCTGGCGGCCAATACACCCGCAGTTGGTACCGGGGCGTGGAGTATCGTCACCGGTACGGGTGGCTCATTTGGCAACGCCACCAGCCCGACTTCTACCTTCAGCGGTACGGCAGGCAATACCTACACGTTGCGCTGGACGATCTCGAATGCACCTTGTGTGCCTTCGACCGACAACGTGACGATCAAATTCAACCGCAACCCAACGACGGCCAACGCAGGCCCGGACCAAACGGGCGCCACCACCTGCGGCCTGACCACGGTAACCCTGGCAGCCAATACACCCGCGGTTGGTACCGGAGCCTGGAGCATCGTCACCGGTACGGGTGGCTCATTTGGCAACGCGACCAGCCCGGTTTCTACCTTCAGCGGTACGGCAGGCAATACCTACACGTTGCGCTGGACGATCTCGAATTCGCCTTGTGTGGCTTCGACGGACGACGTAACGATAAAATTCAACCGCAACCCGACAACGGCCAATGCGGGCCCGGACCAAACGGGCGCCACCACCTGCGGCCAAACCACGGTAACCCTTGTGGCCAATACACCCGCGGTTGGTACCGGGGCGTGGAGCATCGTCACCGGTACGGGTGGCTCATTTGGCAACGCGACCAGCCCGACTTCTACCTTCAGCGGCACGGCAGGCAATACCTACACGTTGCGCTGGACGATCTCGAATGCACCTTGTGTGGCTTCGACCGACAACGTAATCATCACGTTCAACCGCAACCCGACGCCGGCCAACGCGGGCCCGGACCAAACGGGCGCCGCTACCTGTGGCCTGACCACGGTAACCCTGGCGGCCAATACACCTGCGGTTGGTACCGGAGCCTGGAGCATCGTCACCGGTACGGGTGGTTCATTCGGCAACGCGACCAGCCCGACTTCTACCTTCAGCGGCACGGCAGGCAATACCTACACCCTGCGCTGGACGACATCGAATTCGCCTTGTGTGGCTTCCACCGACAACGTAATCATCACGTTCAACCGCAACCCGACGCCGGCCAACGCGGGCCCGGACCAAACGGGCGCCGCTACCTGTGGCCTGACCACGGTAACCCTGGCGGCCAATACACCCACGGTCGGTACCGGAGCCTGGAGCATCGTCACCGGCACGGGTGGTTCATTCGGCAACGCGACCAGCCCGACTTCTACCTTCAGCGGCACGGCAGGCAATACCTACACCCTGCGCTGGACGATATCGAATTCGCCTTGTGTGGCTTCCACCGACAACGTAATCATCACGTTCAACCGCAACCCGACGCCGGCCAACGCAGGCCCGGACCAAACGGGCGCCACCACCTGCGGCCAAACCACGGTAACCCTTGTGGCCAATACACCCGCGGTTGGTACCGGAGCCTGGAGCATCGTCACCGGCACGGGTGGTTCATTCGGCAACGCGACCAGCCCGACTTCTACCTTCAGCGGCACGGCAGGCAATACCTACACCCTGCGCTGGACGATATCGAATTCGCCTTGTGTGGCTTCCACCGACAACGTAATCATCACGTTCAACCGCAACCCGACGCCGGCCAACGCGGGCCCGGACCAAACGGGCGCCGCTACCTGTGGCCTGACCACGGTAACCCTGGCGGCCAATACACCTGCGGTTGGTACCGGAGCCTGGAGCATCGTCACCGGCACGGGTGGTTCATTCGGCAACGCGACCAGCCCGACTTCTACCTTCAGCGGCACGGCAGGCAATACCTACACGTTGCGCTGGACGATCTCGAATGCACCTTGTGTGGCTTCGACCGACAACGTAATCATCACGTTCAACCGCAACCCGACGCCGGCCAACGCGGGCCCGGACCAAACGGGCGCCGCTACCTGTGGCCTGACCACGGTAACCCTGGCGGCCAATACACCCACGGTCGGTACCGGAGCCTGGAGCATCGTCACCGGTACGGGTGGTTCATTCGGCAACGCGACCAGCCCGACTTCTACCTTCAGCGGCACGGCAGGCAATACCTACGCTGCGGACGATCTCGAATTCGCCTTGTGTGGCTTCGACCGACAACGTAATCATCACGTTCAACCGCAACCCGACGCCGGCCAACGCGGGCCCGGACCAAACGGGCGCCGCTACCTGTGGCCAAACCACGGTAACCCTGGCGGCCAATACACCCGCGGTCGGTACCGGAGCCTGGAGCATCGTCACCGGTACGGGTGGTTCATTCGGCAACGCGACCAGCCCGACTTCTACCTTCAGCGGCACGGCAGGCAACACCTACACCCTGCGCTGGACGATCTCGAATTCACCATGTGTGGCTTCCACGGACGACATGAACATCACCTTTAATCAGAATCCGGCTGTGACTTGTCCGGAGGATTTGACCGTCAATTCCAGCGACCCGGCCTTTAGCCTGAGCGGCGGCAGTCCGGTGGGCGGCACGTACAGCGGCCCTGGCGTGAGCGGCGGCCTGTTCACTCCGGCGGTGGCGGGCGGTGGCAACCATACCATCACGTATTCTTACACCACGGCAGCGGGTTGTTCGGGCTCTTGTACGTTTACCATCACGGTCAACACCAGCGTTTCCTGTCCGGCCAATTCCACGGTATGTATCAGTGAACCGGCATTTACCCTGAGTGGCGGCAGCCCTGCGGGCGGCACGTACAGCGGCTCTGGTGTGAGCAGCGGCCTGTTCAACCCCGCAATGGCTGGAGCCGGTACACATATTATCACGTATACCAACGGCGGATCCTGCACTTTTTCCATAACAGTAACGGCGCTGCCGACGCCGGCCAACGCCGGCGCGGATCAAACCAATGAAGCCACCTGCGGCCAGACCCAGGTTACGCTGGCTGCCAATACACCGACCGTGGGCACGGGCGCCTGGAGCATCGTCACCGGTACGGGTGGTTCATTCGGCAACGCGACCAGCCCGACTTCTACCTTCAGCGGTACGGCAGGCAATACCTACACCTTGCGCTGGACGATCTCGAATTCGCCTTGTGTGGCTTCGACGGACAACGTAATCATCACGCTCAACCGCAACCCGACGCCGGCCAACGCGGGCCCGGACCAAACGGGCGCCGCTACCTGTGGCCTGACCACGGTAACCCTGGCGGCCAATACACCCACGGTCGGTACCGGAGCCTGGAGCATCGTCACCGGCACGGGTGGTTCATTTGGCAACGCGACCAGCCCGACTTCTACCTTCAGCGGTACGGCAGGCAATACCTACACCCTGCGCTGGACGACATCGAATTCGCCTTGTGTGGCTTCCACCGACAACGTAATCATCACGTTCAACCGCAACCCGACGCCGGCCAACGCAGGCCCCGACCAAACGGGCGCCACCACCTGTGGCCAGACCCAGGTTACGCTGGCTGCCAATACACCAACCGTGGGCACGGGCGCCTGGAGCATCGTCACCGGTACGGGTGGTTCATTTGGCAACGCGACCAGCCCGACTTCTACCTTCAGCGGTACGGCAGGCAATACCTACACGTTGCGCTGGACGATCTCGAATTCGCCTTGTGTGGCTTCTACGGACAACGTAACGATCACGTTCAACCGCAACCCGACGACGGCCAATGCGGGCCCGGACCAAACGGGCGCCACCACCTGCGGCCAAACCACGGTAACCCTTGTGGCCAATACACCCACGGTCGGTACCGGGGCGTGGAGCATCGTCACCGGTACGGGTGGCTCATTTGGCAACGCGACCAGCCCGACTTCTACCTTCAGCGGTACGGCAGGCAACACATACACCCTGCGCTGGACGATCTCGAATTCACCATGTGTGGCTTCCACGGACGACATGAACATCACCTTTAATCAGAATCCGGCTGTGACTTGTCCGGAGGATTTGACCGTCAATTCCAGCGACCCGGCCTTTAGCCTGAGCGGCGGCAGTCCGGTGGGCGGCACGTACAGCGGCCCTGGCGTGAGCGGTGGCCTGTTCACCCGGCGGTGGCGGGCGGTGGCAACCATACCATCACGTATTCTTACACCACGGCAGCGGGTTGTTCGGGCTCTTGCACGTTTACCATCACGGTCAACACCAGCGTTTCCTGTCCGGCCAATTCCACGGTATGTATCAGTGAACCGGCATTTACCCTGAGTGGCGGCAGCCCTGCGGGCGGCACGTACAGCGGCTCTGGTGTGAGCAGCGGCCTGTTCAACCCCGCAATGGCTGGAGCCGGTACACATATTATCACGTATACCAATGGCGGATCCTGCACTTTTTCCATAACAGTAATGGCGCGCCGACGCCGGCCAACGCCGGCCCGGACCAAACGGGCGCCACCACCTGTGGCCAGACCCAGGTTACGCTGGCTGCCAATACACCAACCGTGGGCACGGGCGCGTGGAGCATCGTCACCGGTACGGGTGGCTCATTTGGCAACGCGACCAGCCCGACTTCTACCTTCAGCGGTACGGCAGGCAACACATACACCCTGCGCTGGACGATCTCGAATTCACCATGTGTGGCTTCCACGGACGACATGAACATCACCTTTAATCAGAATCCGGCTGTGACTTGTCCGGAGGATTTGACCGTCAATTCCAGCGACCCGGCCTTTAGCCTGAGCGGCGGCAGTCCGGTGGGCGGCACGTACAGCGGCCCTGGCGTGAGCGGCGGCCTGTTCACTCCGGCGGTGGCGGGCGGTGGCAACCATACCATCACGTATTCTTACACCACGGCAGCGGGTTGTTCGGGCTCTTGCACGTTTACCATCACGGTCAACACCAGCGTTTCCTGTCCGGCCAATTCCACGGTATGTATCAGTGAACCGGCATTTACCCTGAGTGGCGGCAGCCCTGCGGGGCGGCACGTACAGCGGCCCTGGTGTGAGCAGCGGCCTGTTCAACCCCGCAATGGCTGGAGCCGGTACACATATTATCACGTATTTTTTCCATAACAGTAATGGCGCTGCCGACGCCGGCCAACGCCGGCGCGGATCAAACCAATGAAGCCACCTGTGGCCAGACCCAGGTTACGCTGGCTGCCAATACACCGACCGTGGGCACGGGCGCGTGGAGCATCGTCACCGGTACGGGTGGTTCATTTGGCAACGCGACCAGCCCGACTTCTACCTTCAGCGGTACGGCGGGTAATACCTACACCTTGCGCTGGACGATCTCGAATTCACCATGTGTGGCTTCCACGGACGACATGAACATCACCTTTAATCAGAATCCGGCTGTGACTTGTCCGGAGGATTTGACCGTCAATTCCAGCGACCCGGCCTTTAGCCTGAGCGGCGGCAGTCCGGTGGGCGGCACGTACAGCGGCCCTGGCGTGAGCGGCGGCCTGTTCACTCCGGCGGTGGCGGGCGGTGGTGCGCACACCATCACGTATTCTTACACCACGGCAGCGGGTTGTCCGGGCTCTTGCACGTTTACCATCACGGTCAACACCAGCGTTTCCTGCCCGGCCAATTCCACAGTTTGTATCAGTGAACCGGCATTTACCCTGAGTGGCGGCAGCCCTGCGGGCGGCACGTACAGTGGCCCTGGTGTGAGCAGCGGCCTGTTCAACCCCGCAATGGCTGGAGCCGGTACACATATTATCACGTATACCAATGGCGGATCCTGCACTTTTTCCATAACAGTAATGGCGCTGCCGACGCCGGCCAACGCCGGCGCGGATCAAACCAATGAAGCCACCTGTGGCCAGACCCAGGTTACGCTGGCTGCCAATACACCAACCGTGGGCACGGGCGCCTGGAGCATCGTCACCGGCACAGGTGGTTCATTCGCCAATACAGGCAGCCCCACGTCCACCTTTAACGGTACGTCAGGCTCAACGTATACCCTGCGCTGGACAATCTCCAATACCTCTTGCCCGGCTTCCACCGATGAAACCGTGGTGACATTTAACCAAACTCCGGCGGTTTCCTGTCCGGATAACCTCACCGTAAATGCCGGTGACCTGGCGTTTACCCTGAGCGGCGGCAGTCCGGTAGGCGGTATGTACAGCGGCCCTGGTGTGAGCGGTGGCCTGTTTAACCCCGCAACGGCCGGGACAGGTACCCACGCGATTACGTACACCTACACCAACGCATCGGGTTGCACGGGCGCCTGTACGTTTACCATCACGGTCAATTCCGGTGACGCTTCCGTTCAGATCAGCGGCGTGGTTATCTGGGAGCACGACGGCAGCAGCGGTGTGGGCAGCACGACCGTTAGTCTGAGCGGCGACCAATCCGACTCGGTAACAACACTGGCCAGTGGGCTTTACAGTCTCAGCGCCATTTCCGGGAGCAATTTCACCGTCCAACCGGCAAAGAACATCAACAAACTCAACGGTTTGACCTCCGCAGACGTGACGGCCATTCAGCAGCACGTGGCCAACGTCAACCTGTTGCCGGCACCGTTCAAACGGATCGCCGCAGACGTGAACAAAAGCAACACCATCACCTCGCTCGACGCCACGCTTGTCAACCAGGCCCTGCTGGGCAACCAGTCGGCGCTCAACCAGATTACTTCCTGGCGTTTTGTGCCGGCTTCGTACACGTTCCCCAACCCGAATGTACCTTGGGGTTTCCCGGAGCAAATTGAATTGTCTGGCGTCAACGGCGTCATAGAAGGACAGGACTTCAAGGGCGTCAAACTGGGCGACGTGGTGAGTACCTGGGCGAATCCGGCGAATTTTGGCGGCGGCCAGCCACTTGTGTTGCGGGCAGAGGACCGGGCGCTGGAGGCTGGATCAGAGGTGATCGCGGAGTTTCGGGCCGATCAACTGGATGACCTGTCTTCCTTCCAGTTCGCGTTGTACTTTAACCCGGAGCAGTTGCAATTGCTTGACATAGAGCCTTTAACGGAATTGCCGATGTCGGCGGACAACTTTGGCACCTACCATGTGTCCGACGGAGAAATCCGGGTAGTCTGGGCGCAGGCGGAAGGTGTGTTTGTGGAGGAAGCAACTCCGGTTTTCCGTCTGATATTCAAGGTGTTGGAAACAGGTGGTGCCCTCAGCGAAGCGTTGCAACTGGCAGAAGAAGTGCTCGAAGGTCATGTGTATACGAGCACGCTGGCGGACAACAAGGTAAAACTTCAGTTTACAGGTACCACAAGCGCTGGCGATCCGGTTGTGCAGCCGCGGGTCGAGTTGCTGCAAAACCGCCCCAACCCCTTCAACGGCGTGACAACGATTTCATTTGTCCTTCCGCAGGAATCAGTAGCACAGTTGCGGGTGTACGACGCCTCGGGCCGTGTGTTGTTTTCACAGCAGAAAAACTACCCGGCGGGCAAACAGGAGGAAACACTCGAACTGGAAGGCGCGAGTGGGGTATTGTACTACGAACTGACGACGCTTTCGGGGGTATTGACCCGAAAAATGACCCTGTTGCAAGAATAGTTCAAGACTTCACAAGAATCTTGAAGGGTTGCCGGCTGACCCCGACAGCAACGTTACCTCTGAAAACAGGTATAAAACTCCGTACGGGCGGACAAAAAGTTGTCCGCCCGTTGCAGAGATAAATGGTGCCGGACACAAAAAACACATGCGCATCCGCCTGGCGCCCGTCATAACATGGTTGCAATTTTGCCTGCAATTTTAACGACTGTTGGACCCCCTGAAGAAGAAGACAGAAAAAGAATCGCTGCAGTTCGTTTTCTTTGCTTTGCCAATTCGACCGCCATTGAAAAAACAAGCGCTATTTTTCATTTTTTTGCTCGCCAGTGCCTTCGTATCCGGACAAACACCCGTGCTGCAAGATTCCCTGAAAGTATGGCTCCGCGCTGCTATGGATTTGTACGATCAGGGCGACCATGCCAAAAGTGCGGAAATGGCCCTGAAATGTGTAGAAGTAGCCGAAAAAGAAGGCGTCAAGGGAATAGTGGGCAGGGCGTATCATTGTCTGGCCCGCGGTGCATTCCAGGTGCAGGATTTTGAAAAAGGTATGAAATACGCCCGGCAGGCACTCCGCATCAACCGGCAGGAGAATGACTACAACGCAGTCGGCGATGTTTGCACGGTCATGGCTACCCTGCATCTGGCTACCAACCAACTGGATTCCGCCTACCGATACGGCGAACTGGCGCTACACAACTACCGACAAGGGGGCAATGAGCAGGGCGAAGTGCTTGCCCACACAAAAATGGGTCATGTCTTCAACCTCCGTGGTGAATACGAAAAGGCCACGCCCTATTACCTGCGCGCTTATGAACTGGCCCGAAAAGACACCCTCTCGCGGGCTTTTATGACCGCCAACATCTGCCTTGCCAGCAACTACATCTATCGGAAAATGCCCGATAAAGCGCTTCAGCACAACCGAAAATGTTACGAGATTGCCAAAGCGCTCAACATGTTCTATGAACAGAGCACCGCACTCCATTATTTTTCCGGCATCTACGAACTCAAAGGTGACTACAAAAACGCGCTTGAATACCAGCGGCTGTATTCGGAAATCCGCGACTCGGCGATGAACGCCGAGCGGGTCAAACAGGTAAAAGAACTGGAAATCAAGTACGAAGCCGCCCAAAGGGAGGACGAAATTCAGTTGCTGGAGAACGACAAATCCCGCCAGCGGGCCTTCATCTGGGCGACTTTGACTACGCTGGCCCTGCTGCTTTTTGTGGCAGTACAAATTTATCGCTCCTACCGCCGCCGCACCAGCGACAACCGAAAACTGACTGCCGTCAACATCTCGCTCGAAGCGGAAAAAATCAAAACCGAACAACAACTTGCCGAAGAGGCCCGCGAACGCGAACGCCTCAATGAAATGGATGCGTTCAAAACCCGGTTTTTTACCAACATCAGCCACGAATTCCGCACTCCGCTCACCGTAATCCTCGGTATGGCCGAACAATTAGAAAAAGGCGTTGCCTGGAAAGATGGCCCGGAATCAGGCCGGCACATCGCCCTGATCAAACGCAACGGGCAAAACCTCCTGCGCCTCATCAACGAGATATTGGATTTGGCAAAATTGGAAAGCAATGCGCTAAAAATGAACTATGTAAAAGGCGATGTGCTTGCCTTACCTGCGCTATATCGCCGAGAGTATGCACTCCCTTGCCGATACCAAAAATGTGCAATTGCGCGTGGAAAACAGCCGGGATAGCATCGTGATGGACTACGACCCGGAGCGCCTGTTGCAAATTGTACACAACCTGCTCTCTAACGCCATCAAATTCACGCCCGCCGGCGGGGAAGTGGTGATGAAACTGGAAACTGGAAATTCGAAATTCGAAAATGGAAATGGGAAAATGGAAAATGGGGATATGGAGCAATTTCCAATTTCCAGTTCCCCATTTCTCATTTCTATCTCCGATACCGGTGTCGGCATAACGCCAGAAGAATTGCCGCTGGTGTTCGACCGGTTTTTTCAAGCCAAAAACCAGGAAAAAACAAAAACAGGCGGCACGGGCATCGGCCTGTCGTTGACACGCGAACTGGTACGCGCCATGAACGGCGATATTTCAGTGGAGAGCAGGGTAGGCGCCGGAACAACTTTTAAAGTTGAATTGCCGGTTGCAAACAAGGCAGAACTTGCGACAGAATCCGTTCCTGCAGCAAGATTTATGGCTTCAGACGGGCTTGCGCATCATTTGAAGGTGGAAACCCTCACACACAACCTGGAAGCAGGAAGTCATCTGCTCATCATCGAAGATAACCCGGACGTGGTGGAATACCTGGCGGCCTGCCTCGGTAAATGCTACCACCTCGATTTCGCTTACGACGGCCAGGCTGGCATCGAAAAAGCCATCGCCACAATTCCCGATCTCATCATATCCGACGTGATGATGCCCGAAAAAGACGGTTTCGAGGTAGTGGAAACACTAAAAAACGACGAGCGCACCAGTCACATCCCCATCATTTTGCTCACCGCCCGGTCCACTGTTGCCGATCGCATTGCCGGGCTGAAACGCGGCGCCGATGCCTATCTGGCCAAACCCTTTGTGGAAGAAGAATTGCTGGTGGTGGCAACCGGTTTGATGGAAACCCGCCGGAAGCTACAGGAAAAATACCGGCATACAGACCTGGAAACCGCACCTGCTGTGGCAGCACAGAACCCCGAAGCGACCGAACAAAAATCCTTCTTTGACCTTGAAAACCTTTTTCTGCAAAAAGTGATCGCCCTGATCGACGCGCACCTCGACGACGCTGAATTCGGCAACGCCGAACTCAGCCGCAAAATGCTCATGAGCGAGTCGCAGCTGCACCGAAAAATCAAGGCCCTGACCGACTTGTCGCTTTCGGTCTTTATCCGCAGCGTCCGGCTCCGGCGTGGCCGCGTCCTGCTGCAAACCACCCACCTGACCGTCTCCGAAATTGCCTACTCCGTAGGCTTCACTGACCTCGCGTATTTCTCCCGTACATTCTCTGCCGAGTTCGGAACAGCCCCTTCAACCTTCAGAAAAGAAGGATTGCAAGAATAGTCCAAGGTTTTGCCAGAATAATGAAAGGGCTGCGGGCGCCCCTGCCCGCACTTTTGCCTCCGAATTCAGATAGTTCATCTCCGAACGGGAGGGCTGAAGGCTTCCTCCAGGCCCTCTCACTTCGGAGAGAATTTTTCACACTTGATTTTCACAAAATTCTGGAGATGAAAATGATCAAATTTCCCCGCACGGCTCATAATGCCGTTTCCCTATCCTGTCAGTTGGTGCAGCGCCTTCGCCGGTTGTCTGCGGCAGTTGTGTTCCTGTTCTTTTTGGGTGTCGCTCCGCTTGATGCCCAGGTAAAACTTTGGGGCCTGGCCTCCGATGGCGCTTCGGGCTTTGGCTCCGTGTTCAATCTCAATGTCGATGGCACTGACTTTAGTGCGTACGCACTACCGGGCATTGCCGGACAATCGCCGGTCTACGCCACTCCGTTGAAAGCCACGAACGGCAAGTTTTACGGAGTCACCAACGATGGCGGCCTCGATGGCGGCGGTGTTTTGTTCGAGTACGACCCGGCTGGAGCCGGCACCTACAAAGTGTTGCATTATTTTCAGTACCAGAGCGGCTATTATGGCATTGGCTCGCTGCTCGAATCGGGCGGCAAGTTATACGGGATGACCATGGGGGGCGGCGATTTTGATTCCGGTGTTATATTTGAATACGACCCTGCCGGGGCCGGCACATATACCGTGCTGCATCATTTTGAAATCGCTACCGGCAATGGCCCGATTGGCTCGCTGCTCGAATCGGGCGGCAAACTTTACGGGGTTACGTTTACCGGTGGCACCGGCGGCGTCGGGGTGTTTTTCGAATACGACCTTTCCAGTGATACTTACACGGTATTGCATGATTTTCAATATGGCAACGGCAGTTTTGGCATCGGAAAGCCGGTTGAAAAAAATGGCAAATTTTATGGCCTGACGTATGGCGGCGGCGTATCTGATGTCGGAGTGATTTACGAACTTGACCCATCTGGCAATACCTACACTGTGCTGCACAACTTTGAGAGTGCAACAGGGTCTTCGCCTTACGGCAGCCTGATCGAGTCGGGTGGCAAGTTTTACGGGATGACTCAATTCGGCGGTACCAATTTAGATGGCGGCGTACTGTTCGAATTTGACCCTGCAGGCAGCGGCACCTACACTGCATTGTACAGTTTCGCCTATGCAAGCGGCTCAAACCCTTTGGGTACGCTGCTCGAATCGGGCGGCAAGTTTTATGGCATGACCCCTTTTGGCGGCAGTTTTGAAAATGGCGCCATGTTTGAATACGATCCGGCCGGAAGTGGTACCTACACGGTGTTGCATGACTTTGATTCCAACACCGGATCCACCCCCCAGGGAGGCCTGATCGAATCGGACGGCAAGCTTTACGGCTTGACCAACAGTGGCGGTCTGTCCAGTGGCGTATTCTTCGAATACGACCCTGCCGGAAGCGGTACTTATACCGTGAAATTTGCATTTACAGACGCTCCGATCGGCAATGATCCCCTGGGCCGCCTGATCAAATCGGGCGATAAATTCTACGGAACAGCACGGGACGGCGGCACGTATGATGACGGTGTGATCTTCGAATACGACCCTGCCGGAGACGGCACCTACACAGTGCTGCATCATTTTGAAGACGAAAACGGCGTCAGCCCGTATGGAGGCCTGACCGAGTCGGGCGGCAAGTTTTACGGAACAACACGGTTCGGAGGCGACGACGACGGTGGCTCATTGTTCGTTTACGATCCTTCCACCAGTACCCAGGCAGTGCTGCATAGTTTTGACTACACAAACGGCGCTGATCCAACGAGTAACTTGATCGAGGCAGGTGGTAAATTTTACGGGACAGGCAATACTGGCGGTGAATTTTTCGAAGGTGTCATCTTCGAATATGATCCGGCCGGCGCCGGTACGTACACCGTGTTGCATCAGTTTGATTTCACCAACGGTGCCGGACCCTACGGCGGTCTGGTCGAGATGGGGGGCAAGTTTTATGGAACGGCGCTTTACGGCGGTAATGATTATTCCGGGGTGTTGTACGAATACGACCCTTCGGGAAGTGGTACCTATACCGTCCTGCATCATTTCATATATTCGAACGACGGCAGTGAACCTCAAGGTACCTTGATCGTGTCGGGCGGCAAACTGTACGGCACGGCACGCAGGGGCGGCGTTAATGACGCCGGCACAATATTCGAATTTGATCCCTCCGGCGGCGGAACATTCACCACCCTGCACCATTTCGAAGCGGCTACCGGCAGCGCCCCCGAAGCAGGGCTGACTGAATCGGGCGGCATGTTTTACGGAACGGCAACAGAAGGCGGCGACTACAACGGCGGCGTGATATTCGAATACGGCCTGGCCGGGCCGACCTATACGGTCATCAGGCATTTGAGCAATCAGGATGGCGTCAATCCTGCCAGCCAGCTCCTGGCTGTCGATGAGACTCCTGTCACAACTGTGAGCGGCAAACTGATCTGGGAAAACGACGACGCGACCGGTGTGGGTAATGTCACCGTCACCCTGAGCGGCGACCAAAGCGGTTCTGCAACGACCACCGCTGCCGGAACTTATTCGTTTACGGTTGCGCCGGGTTCGGACCTGACCATCACGCCCGCCAAAAACATCAATAAACTCAACGGCCTGACGACCGCCGACGTCACGCGTATCCATCGCCACGTGGCCAACATCGAACTCCTGACCGATCCCTACAAGATCGTGGCCGCCGACGTCAACAAAACCAACAGCGTGACCTCTCAGGATGCTTCCATCATCAACCAGGCCCTGCTGGGCAACCCCTCGGCGCTCAACCAGATTAAAACTTCGTGGCGATTTGTCCCGGTTTCGCACAACCTCAACATCCCGCCCTGGGGCTTTCCTGAAAACCTCACACTTTCAAATGTCAGCGGCAGCCTGCCCAACCAGGACTTCTACGGCATCAAAACGGGTGACGTGGTATCACCCTTCACCAACCCCGCCAACCTGCAAGGGGAAGGATTTGTGTTGTCGGTGCAGGACCAGTCGCTGGAAGCCGGCGCGCAAGTGACGGTGACGTTCAGCGCCGCGCAGTTCAACGACCTGGCCGCCCTGCAATTTGCGCTGCGTTTTGATGCGGATAAACTGGCGCTGGCCGACATCGCGCCGCTGGGTGGTTTGCCGCTTTCGATGGACCATTTCGGTACCTACGAATTGTCGGAAGGCCTGCTGAAAATGGCCTGGGCACAGCCGGAAGGTATGGCGGTGGAAGATGCCGCGCCGCTGTTCCAGTTGACGTTCAACGTGCTGGCGGCCGGCGGCCTGCTGAGCGACGCGCTGCAACTCGACGACGATGCGCTGGAGAGCCACGCCTACACAGGCGACTTGTCGGACAGCATGGTAGACCTGGCGTTCCAGTCGACGACGGGTACCGGCACACCGGCTGCGCAAACGCGTTTGCAGTTGCTGCAAAACCGTCCCAACCCCTTCATCGGCACGACAACGATTTCGTTTGTCCTTCCGCAGGGATCTGAGGTGCAGTTGCGGGTTTTTGATGCTTCGGGCAGGGAATTGTTTGTGCAACAACAATATTACCCTGCCGGCAAACACGAGGAAGTGTTTGAAGCAGCGGGTGCCAACGGCGTGTTGTGGTACGAACTGACGACGCCGTCGGGTGTGCTGACCCGTAAAATGATTGCGTTGAATAAATGAAGATAACCTTATGTTGACCGGAGGGGCTTTCTCACATAAAGATGGTGGGGCCCCTTTCAATTGGTGGTATGTTCTTTCAGCCTTATATTTGCGACAGTCCTTTGACGGGCTTGCTTCATGCAACTTTTCACATCTGCATTTTTTCGTGGGGTACCACTGTTTTGGGTGATGTTTTGGACAACCGGCGCTGTTGCCCAAACCGATTACCGTGTGGAGCGCTACACTGCGCTCAACGGCCTGGAGAAAGCGCACTGGGTCAACGACGTACAGATGGACGCAACGGGTATGATCTGGCTGGTGCTCAATCAGGGCGGGTTGGCGCGTTTCGATGGCGACGTGTTTACCTACTATTCCTTGCCGACCGAATGGCAGAAGGATTTTAAGGAATTGGTCATGCAAAAACTCGTGATTGACCAAAGCGGAAAATTCTGGGTCAACGGGTTGGGCAAAATCCTGTTTTTCGATCCGGCCACCGGAAATTTTACCATGCCGGACGACATCGGCGGTTTGCCCAATTCCAATATCGCCGCATTGCGCCAAACCCGGAGCGGCGCTCTGGTATTTTTTTCCAACGACAACCTGTACTGCCGCCGCCGGGATGACGATAAATTCCAGCTGATGGGGCACATATCATTGTCAAAGGAATCCAGCATAGAAACCACCGACACCGAAGAAAACGAACGGGGCGAGTTATGGGTAGCAACATTAAAGGGTTTTTACCGCCATGTGCAGGGAAATCCGGAACTGGCGCTGACCGGATTTTCAAATACGGAAGGAAACCCTTTCCCAGCCGGCAATCAACCCCTTCCAACCGCCTCTTCGACAGCCCGCCCGGCTTTTTGTGGTATTCTGATGTCGCCGCATACGGTCAAAAAAGTGAATATGCGGGGTGAAATAGCCGAGCAGTACGAGATGCCTGAATTCAAACACCTGTTCAGCGTATTGGAGACGGGCGACCTGCGCTGGTTCGGCGTTTTCGACGGTCTCGTCAAAGTTTCCCGGCGCAACCGGTTTTTTCAACGCTGGCTCGACCAACCTTTTGATCTGTCGCAGGGGCCGCCTACCGGGAACAGCTGCTATGGATTAACAGAAAGCCCCGACGGTTTTATTTACACCGCTTCCGACCTCAGTCTGTATGAGATTTCCCCGCTGCAACCGGGCAAATCGCGTGTCGTTCGGGAGATGCCCGTCAGTTTTCGACGCTACGGCATGATGACCGACCGGGAGGGCAACATTTGGCTTTCGCGTTATGGCTACAACGCAGACTGCTTCAACCCGAAAACCCGTACACAGCGGCGCATCCCTTTCGATGTGTCCAACGGTTTGTCCAACAGCCTGTTGCAGGACAAAACCGGCCTGATTTGGGTGGCCTGCGAAAACGGTATTGTTCGTATTGACCCGCGTACGTTTACCGCTTCGAATTTCCCATTGCCGGAAAAAACCTACGTGTGGCATTTTTATCAGTCGGACGACAACACGATTTGGGCCGCCACTAAAAACGGTATTTTAAAAATCAACTCGGTATCGGGCGAAGTCCGGCAGTTCAATCCGGCCAACACAGCGGGTATGGCATCCGGTGAAATCCTGTCCATACACGAGGCGGAGGGTTTCCTTTGGTGCGGCTCCACCGGCGGGCTGATCCGTTTTAACCCGAAAACCAATGCCGCCTTCACGTTCAGCACCCGGCACGGACTGCCGCACAACCACGTGTACGCGGCTATTCCGGCGGAAGGCTCGCTCTGGTTGCCAACCAATAAAGGCCTCGCCCGGGTATCGCTGGACTCCGTGAAAAAAACGGATGCCGACCTGGCCGACGTGGATATTTTCGGCGCCGACGACGGCCTGCCACACCACGAGTTCAACACCCTGACGTTTTTGAAAGCCAAAAACGGCATGATCTGGCTCGGCGGCCTGAACGGCATCGTCGCCTTTGATCCGAAAAAATTAGTCTTGAGCAAGTCGGCGGACAAATCGGTCATCATCGCCGAGTTCAGCAAATACGACCAGAAAGCGGATAGTGTGCTCAGTTTCCCGCGCTTCAAAGACCATTGGCCGGACGCCTTTATCCTGCGCCCCGAAGAGAAGTTTTTCAGCGTACGCTTTGCCCTGCTCGATTACCGCGATCCCAAGGCCAACCAGTACAGCTATAAACTGGAGGGCTTCGATCCCGACTGGGTTTTTGCCGGCAACCAGAACACTGCCCGTTATGCCAACCTGCCACCCGGCGAATACACCCTGCGCATCCGTGGCGCCAATCCCAACGGCATCTGGAGCAACCGTGAAGCCATGGCCGTCATTGTCGTGCAACAGGTGTGGTATAAAACCGCCTGGGCCTGGGTCTTTTACACGTTGCTCACCGCCGGAATCATCTTCAGCGCCTGGCGCAGCCGGATGCGCCGCCTGCGACTCTCCCAACAACTGGAGATGGAACACCTGCGCTCAGAAAACCTGAAAGAACTGGAAGCATTCAAAAGCCGGTTTTTTACCAATATCACCCACGAATTCCGCACTCCCCTGACCGTGGTGCTGGGCATGAGCGATCAACTCCACTCGGCCCTGGAAGTGGCCGGCGCCAGGGGCAGTCGGCCCGATATTTCCGTCTTGCTTTCCCTGACCGCCCTCATTCAGCGTGGCGGCGAAAACCTGCTGCAGCTCGTCAATCAAATACTCGACCTGGCAAAACTGGAATCCAATTCACTGAAAATCAACTATATACAAGGCGACGTACTGGCTTTTGTCCGCTATGTATGCGAAAGCCTGCACTCGCTGGCGGAGACACGGAACATCCGGTTGGAAGTAAAAAGCGGGGCGGCGGAAATCGTGATGGATTACGATCCGGAACGGCTACAGCAGATTGTGCATAACCTGTTGTCCAACGCCATCAAATTCACACCGGAAGGTGGCAAGGTGCTCCTGACTTTAGACTTTCCAGGTTTTCAAAACCTGGAAAGTCTGCTTGTTATTCGCGTGACCGATACCGGGACAGGTATCCCCCCGGAAACGCTGCCCTTTGTTTTTGACCGCTTTTTTCAGGCCGGCAATCAGGAATATACGGGTGCAGCCGGCTCGGGCATCGGCCTTTCCCTGACCAAGGAATTGGTAAAAGCCATGGGCGGAGAAATTTCAGTACAAAGCGGGGTGGGGCAGGGAACAATATTCACGGTTCGTTTGCCCGTCAGCAACAAGGCTGAAAAAGCGACAGCGCTAACAGACGAAAGAGGTTTTTTAACTTCTTTTGAAAGTGTGGTAAACCTGCCTGAAACTGAGGGCCGGCGACCGGAAACAAACAACCGCATCCTGCTTATCGAAGACAACCCCGACGTCATGGAATATCTCGCTGCCTGCCTGCGCGACCGGTACGTCCTCGATTTCGCCTACGACGGCCAGTCAGGAATAGAAAAAGCCCTTGCAACGGTACCCGACCTGATCATCAGCGACGTGATGATGCCCGGAAAAAATGGATTTGAAGTATGCGAAATATTGAAAAACGACGAGCGTAGCAGTCACATTCCGCTCGTGCTGCTCACGGCCAAAGCCGACATAGACAGCCGTTTAGCCGGCCTGCGGCGCGGCGCGGATGCCTACTTAGCCAAACCTTTTCACCCAGAGGAATTGCTTTTGACGCTAAACAACCTGCTTGAGCTGCGCCGTCAGATGCAGGCGCGTTACCTCGATTGGGCTACGCAGGAAATCCCGGTTTCAGAAACGGCTTCCACCGCTGCACCGACCCGGAAAATGAGTTTTTAAAAAAGCTGCGCGCCGTTGTGGAAGAAAACCTCTCCGACGCCAACCTCGACGTGGATGCATTGTGCCGTAAAATCGGCATGAGCCGCACCAACTTGCACAACAAACTGAGCGCGCTCACGGGCCTTTCCACCACCCTGTACGTGCGCAAACTGCGTCTGCACCGCGCCCAGGAGTTGTTGCAGACGACAGACGCTACCGTTTCGGAAATTGCTTACGAGGTGGGTTTTAATGATCCGAAGTTTTTCAGCCGGGTGTATACGGAAGAGTATGGCGTGCCGCCGAGCGAGGATCGAAGAAAGCTTTAATTTTAAATCTTGTGTCCGATGGACCTCACTCCGTGGCGCCGGGCAGCATTGCCGCCGCACCGCGATGGGGTGGCGTCCCGCACAGGCTGGCTCCGCGAAAGGGACGCAAACGGTAAAGGCGTACCTATCTGCAAAGCGGGCAATGCTGGTGGAAAAACCGGCGTTGGCGCCAGCCGAGCCCAGAAATTGCTGCAATTGTTTTTTTTACATAGACCTGAAAATCAAATTGTTGTGTGCCTGCCCGAACAATACTCCACCTTTTCCGAACAATACTCCATCCCTGCGGAACAATGCTCCACCTGTTCTGAACAATAGTGGGAAAGCCTCCCTGCGTGCTGCCCTCACCTTTGCAGCACGTTTTTTCTCCGGGGGATTTCGCTTTCGACTTTCCAGGTTTCGAAAACCTGGAAAGTCTGAGTATCCGGAAAAAAACGCTCTTCAACCGGCGCCCCTCCGTTTTTTCGGAGCCTCCGGCGCCGGTTGTTTTTCACAATTTTCAACCATCCTGACACATGAAAAAGAGCGTATTTTTCATTTCTGCCAACTCCTCGCGGGTTTTTACTTTTTTCCTTTTTCTCTTGTTTGGCGCAGCACAACTCTCCGCAGCCACCTGGTATGTAAAACCCGGCGGCAGCGATGCCAACGCCGGCAACTCCTGGGCGACCGCCTACCAAACCCTCACCAAAGCCCTTCAATCGGCTGCCTCGGGCGACCAGATCTGGGTGGCTGCCGGTACCTACAAACCCACCACCGGTACTGACCGCACGATTTCGTTCAATATGAAAAACGGCGTAGCCATCCTCGGCGGTTTTCCGGCTACGGGTAACCCAGTCATGGCAGACCGCAACTGGAACGCCAACGTCACCACACTGAGCGGCGACATCGGTACGGCAGGCGACAACAGCGACAACTCGTACAACATCATCGCCAACGTCAACAACGGGCTGACCACATCGGCCATTCTGGATGGATTTACCGTGACGGGAGGCAATGCTAATGGCGGGGCATTTGTCAATTGGTTCGGAGGCGGTATGTATTTGGGCAGTTCCAGCCCCACCATACGGAATTGTACTTTTTCAAATAACAATGCCTTGTATGGAGGCGGAGGGATAGCTGCTTTCGAGTCGTCTGCCACGATCAGTGCCTGTGTTTTTAACGGCAACCTTTCGGCTCAGGATGGCGGCGGCCTGGGGCTGTATGGTACCACGATTTCTGTGAACAACTGTGTCTTTACAGGCAATTCGGCCGTGAACTTTGGCGCAGCCATTTACAGCGGCACCAGCAACAATACGACGCTGACCAATTGTTCTTTTTCAGGCAATTCAGGGTACCCCATTATTTTAAACGCCGAATCTACCTTTAACTTGAAAAATGGTATCATCTGGGAAAACACTGGTGATGTGATCTACAACTTCAATGGCACCATAAATGTGAGCAATTCCATCGTACAAGGCGGCTACGCGGGCAATGGAAACTTGAGTGTCGACCCACTCTTTGTGGATCAGGCTAACGGCGACCTGCGCCTGCAAACCTGCTCACCGGCCATCAACGAAGGCGACAACGCTGCGGTACCCGCCGGTGTGGTCACCGACCTCGACGGCAACAACCGCTTCTTCGGTACGGTGGACATGGGCGCTTACGAGTATCAGGGCACTCCGCCGGTCTTGGCGGTTTGTAAAAATATTACCGTACAACTCGATGCCACGGGTAATGTCACCGTTCCCGCCTCGGCGGTGGACAATGGCAGCACTGTCGCCTGTGGAATCCCTATTTTGACGCTGAGCAAAACCAATTTCAACTGTTCGAATGTGGGTAATCCCCTGGTGTCGCTTGAAGTTAAAGACAATGATGGCAACAAGGCCTATTGCTCGACCACCATCACGGTACAGGATAACATCGCGCCAACGCCCCTATGCAAAAACGCCACCGTTCAACTCGACGCCACCGGCAACGTCACTGTCCCTGGATCGGCGGTGGATAACGGCAGCTCTGACGTCTGCGGCATTGCTGCGTTGACGCTGAGTAAAACCAATTTCAACTGCTCAAATGTGGGTTCTCTTCTGGTGTCGCTCGAAGTCCGGGACAACAGCGGGAATAAGGCTTATTGCTCTGCCACCCTTACGGTGCAGGACAACATTGCCCCTACGGCTGTTTGCCAAAACGCCACCGTTCAACTCGACGCCACCGGCAACGTTACCCTCGCCCCGGCCACCGTCAACAACGGCAGCGCCGACGCCTGCGGCATCGCTTCACTTTCGCTCAGCAAAACGACGTTTGATTGCTCGAACATCGGCGCCAACTCGGTAACCCTGAGCGTCACGGACAACAGCGGCAAAACCGCCACTTGCTCCGCCACAGTGACGGTGCAAGACAATATGGCGCCCACGGTAAACTGCCCGGGCGATATTACCGTGGCAGCCAACCAAAACAACCCCTGCTCGGCGCTTGTGGAGCAAAACCTGAACGCGGCATGGAACGATAACTGCAGTGCTGGATTGACGTACCTTTTTTCAGGGGCCATGACGGGTTCGGGATTGACTCAGGTGCCCCCGACAACTTTCCCGAGTAGTGTGACTATGATTACTTACACCGCGACGGATCAAAGTCTGCATTCCGCCCAATGCACTTTTTACGTAACGGTGAACGGCTGCGAAACGGCAGTCAGCGGCAAACTGATCTGGGAAAACAACAACCTGAGCGGCGTGGCGAATACTGTGGTGAGCCTGAGTGGCGACGAAACCGGTTCGGTGACCACAACTACCGACGGACTCTTCTCCTTTCCCGTCGATCCCGGCTCCAATGTGACGATAACCCCGGCAAAAAACACCAACAAACTCAACGGTTTGACCTCCGCAGACGTGACAGCCATCCAACAGCACGTGGCTAATGTCAACCCGTTGCCGGCGCCGTTCAAACGGATCGCCGCAGACGTGAATAAAAGCAACACCATCACCACGCTCGACGCCTCGCTTGTCAACCAGGCCCTGCTGGGCAACCAGTCGGCGCTCAATCAGATTACTTCCTGGCGTTTCGTGCCGGCTTGTACACGTTCCCCAACCCGAACGTGCCGTGGGGTTTCCCGGAGAAAATTGAATTGTCGGGTGTCAACGGCGACATAGAAGGACAGGATTTCAAGGGCGTCAAACTGGGCGACGTGGTGAGTACCTGGGCGAATCCGGCGAATTTTGGCGGCGGCCAGCCACTTGTGTTGCGGGTAGAGGACCGGGTGCTGGAGGCTGGATCGGAGGTGATCGCGGAGTTTCGGGCCGATCAACTGGATGACCTGTCTTCCTTCCAGTTTGCGTTGTATTTTGACCCGGAGCAGTTGCAATTGCTTGACATAGAGCCTTTAACGGAATTGCCGATGTCGGCGGACAACTTTGGCACCTACCACGTTTCCGACGGAGAAATCCGGGTGGTCTGGGCGCAGGCGCAACCCTTGGCGCTAAACGAGTCGGCAGCAATATTCCGCCTGCGGTTTCAAACGTTGGAAAGTGGCGGAAAACTGAGCGATGCCCTGCAATTGGACGAAGAGGCATTGCCCGCACGGACGTACAACAGCGTGTATGCGGAATCAGATGTAAAACTTCAGTATTCGACACTGACCGCCGCCGGCGAAGTGGAAAACAAACCCGGATTGTCGCTGGAAAACCTGCCGAACCCGTTTGTGGATGTCACCACGCTTCAATTTGTACTGCCCCAGGCCGGGCCCGTGGAATTACGGATCAGCGATTTATCGGGCCGCCTGTTGTTTTCGCAAACCCAACACTACACAGCCGGCCGGCACGAGGAAACCGTGCGGCTGGAGGGAATTTCCGGCGTGTTGTTCGCCGAGTTGTCGACGGAACAGGGCAGGGTAGTGCGTAAGATGCTGGCGGTGCAAAACTGATAGCCCCCCTCCCTGCGCAATCTCCAAATTGCCGGATACGCCGGTCTTCGAAACAAGGGATGTTTCGGAGGCCGGCGTGTTGGTTTTGGGTGGTGTGCTTAGAATGGGAGCGCTTTATGCTATATCATGAATTTAATTCCCGGAAAAATATATTCCTGTAAATAAAACAAGTTTGTTAAAAACAGTATATTTACCCGATAATAAAATACTTATTTATGGAAAAGAAAAAAATTGAAAATAGAAAAGAATGTATTTCTTATGAGGATTTTCTGAGTCAACTGGCAGATCAACTCAGTTTCAACTATGTCTCGGTTTCGTTTGGTGAAACGCATAAAGATGGCTTGATTCATGGCATTGACAAGCCAAGGGATATTTATGAAAATATATTTTCCGACCCATAACCCGGTTAAAAAAACCGGGGCGGCGATTCCAAATGTCGAAATGTATTAGTTGTCGGCTCCGGTGCAACTCATGATGCCTATGCGGCTCTTCCTTTAGGGTTTGCAACTAAAAATTTATTAGGCGAGAAGTTGAACTTACAATCTCTTTTGGAAACAAACCATAGTTTCAGGGACCGGTTCGAAGATGAGGCTAAAAGAATTATTTCTCAGGTTGGGAAAAGTGCCGGATCTGAAAGAAGGATCTATGATTTTTCACCCAAAGTTTGATTTTGAAAGTTATCTCCTCTTAATGACTAAATTCTTTCGCGAACAAGATGTGCGTAAGGCGCTTCAAGAGATGTTTAATGTCCGTTATGCCCCATGTTTATTTTATGAAATCGCGGCGCATTTATTTAAACATCGCTTTTTCGATGTGATTATCAATTTTAATTTTGATGAATTACTTGATCAGTCTATCCGGGAAGAAATGGGAGTTGCAGACTATAAAATTATCTCTGACGGTGACTGCAAAGCATCTCCGGTTTAATTGTTGATGGGCGGTTGAAGATTCCTGTATATATAAAACCACATGGCACAATTAGCCATAAAAGTAGCCTTCGTTTTACAAAAGACCATTATTTTGATTTGCCTGACGATATTAAAGACCTCCTGAACCAAATGTTTCAGGGAGAGCTGGCAGATCAGACAAAGCCGATAGACTTAATTAACGTTTTGACTGTTGGATTTAATTTGGACAGTATTGAGTTCAACGAAATACTCAAAAAAAACAAAGAAAAGATTCGATTGTATAGCATTACGTATGACGAAAAACCTGAATTTTATTTGTCTGAAGATACACAGGATAAAGGCGAGTTGTATAAAGACAAAGATGGAAAATATCGACTGCTACCAACTAAATTTGGGCGAGGCCCGGACGATGATATTTCGGTTACTCTTGGGGATGTATTTCATGATCTGTTTAAACAAGTCAACCAAAGGTTTAAAGACCCTTATTTGCCAAGAGGCATAACCAGACACTTAATATTTACAAAAGCGTTTTATCGTGAAGAATTTCGGAAAAAAGGAGAGAATGAGACACCATTAAAGTCATATGAAGAAATTGAAGATCACTATTCTACCAGCTCTTTTTTTAAAAGCCGTTCAGTTTTGGAATTGGCTATTGCGCTGGCAGGAGGCAGAGGTAAAATTGAGCTGAAGGAATTGATGACAGATCGCTTGGGAGAGGTATACCGGCTTTATCGGAAATACCACGAAAAGGAAAAGCAGAAAGGCTTACCGGACTCTTTATATGATATGGCCGAAATATTCCAGTTAAAGGAAGAAATTAGTTTTTCCCGAAACGTTCACAATATTTCTGAAATATCGGATCGGGAAAAAAAAGAATTTCAAGACGAATATTTGAATCTGTTTGGCCCCGAAAACGATGCTGCAATTCGTGAATTAGATTACGCAAAACGCATCATATTTCGATTGCTAACGGCAAAACAGACGCCGGAAATGCTCAGAGATGCCTTTGTTGATAAGCACAACAAAGAAGAACTTGACTTGGCAATCATCCATGAAATGGCCGGTTATTTTCAAAATATATATCAAACCGGTTATTATCAGGATGTCAATGCAAAGTTCAGCGATTCCCGTCTTTATATTTTTGACCATTATTTTAAGGATCAGATACTCCACACCAGCTTGTCATACTCTTACCGATTCAATGAAGTTTTTTTAGATACTGACCATTGGGACTACTTATTTTTTATTTCCGACACGGGCTCAATTTTAGAAAGACTGGCTCCTTTTTTGGAAAAGGAAGGCGCATTGCAAAATAAAAAAATATACCTGATCACATGTGCGGAAGCTATAAAAAAAGATACGGGTCATTACAAACCTATAAATCAAATAGTTGAAGAAAGGACGAATGATCTATTTGAGTACCCACAACTGAGGGATAATATAATACATCGAACCTTGCCATATTCAGACCATCATCATCACATTTCGATCTTTTTAAAGAAGGTGCCTAAAGATAAACCTATCTATGAATTAAGCCGATTCCCTACCATTCAAATCGTATCCAGCGATGGAACCTTCGAAAACTATATCTTTTCCCGAAGTATTTATTTTTACCAGAAAGGTTTTCACTCTGAAATTAATCCGATTTGGGTAAGAGGGGCCTTTGCTTTCTTAAAAAATGAAAACACTCCATTACCGAGCAACTTTGCTACAAATTTGCTGGTGAAAGACCATATTATGTTGCTGGAGACCTTTTATGCTTACCATCGTAAGGCAAAGGCTTTTTGTGGCACCGACGGACAGTCTATAGAATATTTGTTGCCGAAACATTTTGACCTTGGTGAGAACCCGTCAAAGGAATTATACGATAGGCGTTTCGATATCAGCGAAGTTTTCAATCTCCTGACAACAACAACAAAATGAAGTGGACCGTTTAAATGCGGGTGGTTTGAGACTCAACTTGCTCCAAAACAAAAAACCGCCTCACAACGCGCAGTTGTGAGACGGTCAAGTTTGGGCTGGCGGAGTCGAACCCGCGTCCGGACAAAGCGCCGCAACGCCTTCTACATGCTTAGTTTCTGATTGGTTTTCGAGTACGGGTTGGTTCAGAGACCGACACACCGCCTTATCCTCTTGATTTCACCCCTTCGGTCGAGACATCCCGGCTGCTTTTTTTGATGCGCGGTGGCCTGTGTAGCAGGCATCAAGGCGAAGAGGGGACGCTGAGCGTGGCCCTCACACGGCGCAAAGGCTTTCTAACTCGCTTGAATTAGGCAGCCATGGCATACTGAGTGTTGCCAGTTGTTGTTCGGTCGTTATTTTTACGGAGTAACCAACCATGCTCCGGCATGCTTACGAAGCGACTACACTTTCCCGTCAATACCAGGCAGCCCCATTGTTCAATTTTTAGCGCTTAAAACCAGAATGTCAAATAACTGAACACCGCAAAGGTAAACTAAAACGCCATAAAAAGTTCGGCAGCGTTTTTGAATTGTTTTGCAGGTATGAGACGTGAAAATATCCGGAGGTAACGGATTTCTTAACCGTTTCAGAAGTGCCAAAGCAGTACTTTTGCGCCCGCGCTACCGGATGTTTTTCCACGCCACGGTGCAAAGGGAAAACACAAGAACGTGCAAACATTTGTTTTTCAACACGTTGCGACTTTGCAGAACCCTGGCGTCTTTGTGTGGAAAGTCTTTGCGCGAAATAAAACCATGCCCTGATGTCGCCTTTTTTGTACAAAATATGATCAAATTCGGAATTATCCGGGAAGGGAAAGTGCCCCCCGATGCCCGTGTGCCGCTGACACCCGAACAATGTGCGGAAGCGATGGTGGAATTGCCGGTGCGGATCGTGGTGCAACCTTCACCCGTTCGTTGTTTTAAAAACGAAGAATACACCAAACACGGCGTGCCGCTCCAGGAAGACCTGAGCGACTGCGATGTGCTGCTGGGGGTCAAGGAAGTGCCGTCCGACCTGCTGATACCGGAAAAAACCTACCTGTTTTTTTCCCATACCATGAAAAAACAAACCCACAACCGGCGGCTGCTACAGGCCATTGTGGAAAAAAAGATCCGGCTGATCGACTACGAAGCGCTCACAAACGAACGCGGCGAACGCCTGATCGCTTTCGGGTTTTATGCGGGTATCGTCGGCGCCCATAACGCGCTCTGGACCTGGGGGCGGCGCAGCGGACAGTTTTCCCTGCCGCGCCTGTGTGAAAGCCACGACTACGCCGAAGTGCTGGCTATTTATGAAAAAATTGCGTTGCCTCCCCTGCGCATCGTACTCACGGGCGGAGGCAGGGTGGCTTCCGGCGCGGCCAAAAACCTGCGCGATATGGGGATCCGGGAAGTGACGCCGGATGAATTTTTACACCGGGATTTTCCGGAGGCGGTGTTTACACAAATCCTTGCCGAACACTATGTGGCGCGTTGTGATGGCGGGCCGTTTGAAAAAGAACATTTTTATCAACACGGCGAGCAGTACCAATCCATGTTCGCCCCCTTTTACCGCCGCGCGCACATTTTTATCAACGGGATTTTTACGACAAAAAAATCTCCGGCTTTTTTGACCTCCGGGAGATGCATTCGCCTGATTTTCAGGTACAAGTTATTGCCGAACAGCGGGGTCATCCGCAGAGGTATGATCACGGAAGCCGGCAGCCTGACCCAACAATTCAATTACCTGAGTGATTATTTAACCACACAAGTGTGAAGTTTTTGTAAAAACGTGCAGATTTTGATTTTTCATTTCAGACATTTGCCGAAACGAAACATCGAATAAACGTTAAATCAAATCACACATGAAACTTCCACTCTGGCTGATCGCTCTGCTCTTTCTCGGGTACTGCGTTTGGTGCGCTTATTTCTGGAACAGTTATCAGATCCGAAACTGTTGCGGGGAAGCGGCCACCGCTTTATCCGCTGCCAAACAGACCGACGGAACGCCGCTTTTCCGCTGGAACGCCGACAAACCCGAACCCGATGACAAATTTGCGGCCTGGAAAAGGCCCAACTTGCAAAAGGTGGACAGGGCGATACCCTGGTCATCACGGGATTCTACCGCAGCGGTGAAACCAACGGCGAACAACTTGCACTCGCCCGCGCTGCCGCCATTCGCGACATGATGGCGCCCGAACTGCCGGCCAACCGAACCAGGCTTGCGGCGCAAATGGTGACGGACAGCCTCTCCGAAACAAGCGGCCCGATGGCTTCCGCCGGTTTCTCCTGGTCAAAAATGGTGCTGAAAAAAGAAGACAGCGCCATCATCGAATCAGACCAGGACGTTATTCTGCTTTTCCCGTTCAATTCGACGGAAAGAGACCGCGACGCAAAGGTGGACGCCTATCTGAAAGAATTGTGTATCAAACACAAATCATTAAATACCACATTTAACGTCGTGGGTTACACGGACGACGTCGGTACGGATGAAGAAAACAAGGCGCTTGGTCTCGGACGCGCCAAATCCGTCGGCGCAATTCTGCAGAGCAACGGCATTGCCGCCAATCGCATCAGCATCTCCTCTCAGGGAGAAGCCAACCCGGTCGCCGATAACAAAACCGAGGAAGGTCGCCGCCAAAACCGCCGTGTGGTGATCACCGTCAACCGTTAAACATTCAAACAAACTTAAGCCATGGTTCTTTCTTATATACTTCTCGAATGTTCTTTCATGGGCAATCTCCCCGTTGCCCTTGCCCTGTGCCTGCTTCCTTTCCTCCTGGGTTGGCTGGCCGCCCGCGCCTATTACAAAGTAAGCGACCTGCACGCCAGCGTTGCCTCACTCACAACCACAAACGGCACGCTGTCCAACGAACTTACGGAAATGCGGGTCAAACACACCCAATTAGAAGCAGAGATTGAATCGAAAGGCCAGCAACTTCGCAAAGCAAAAGACGACCTGATGATGGTTGAAAGCGAACGGAATGCGCTGCGCGAACAATTAGCGGGAGGTGGAAAACCCGCAACCATCACCTTTGCCGGCACAAAATACAAATCAAACGACCTGAAAATTGTGGAAGGTATCGGCCCGAAAATCGCCGATCTGCTCATCAAGGCGGGTATCGATACCTGGAAAAAACTGTCCGCCACGACGCCGGAAAAAATCAGGGAAATCCTGGAAGCCGCCGGCCCACAATTCAACATCCACGACCCGAGCACCTGGCCGGCCGAGGCGGGCCTTGCCGATAACAGCAACTGGGATGCCCTGAAAAAATTGCAGGACGACCTGACGGGTGGCAAAGTCTGACCGACGTTTTTGCCGATATAAAACAAACAGGAGTCATCCCGGGTCTTCGGGGTGGCTCCTGTTCATTAATATGCTGAGGAAGAAGGAATAATCTGTAACCGCTCGTCAATTCGCCAGGTTGCCGGCCGCCCCGTTCAGCGCGGCTTCGGTTTTGCGGAATTCGCTCAACAGTTTCAGGTATTTGATCCGGGCATCCAGCCAGCGTTGTTCGCGGGTATTGATCAGGAAAATGGAACTTTCGCCAAAACGGAATTTTTCGTTTTCTGCGTCCAGCAGCAGGCGATAGTTTTGGGTCATGTCGCGGTACAGGGTGATTTGTTGTGCCAGGTTATTGAGTTCGTTGCCGTATTGCCGGATTTTGTTGTCGATCGTTTGCCTTTTCAGGCGCAATTCATAGTCCGTTTGTGCCAGTTTGATCTCCGTAATTTGCAGATCTCCACGCGCCTTCCGGTTGAGGATCGGGTAACTGAAGTGAAGTCCCCACTTGATGTCGCCGGCCAGAACACCGGCACCGTCGGGGCCGCCCGCCGGAAAAAATTGCCAGCCGGCGCCGAGCAGTTGATAACTCAGGTCGAGCATGGGTTTGCGCTTTTCGTTTTTCAGCCGGCGTTCCACATCGAGGCTGCGGAGTTTGGCTTCGTACATGAGGAGTTCGGGGTGCTGCGCCTGCGCCTGTTGCAGTAATTCCGCGAGGTTGCCCGGGCTCCCGGCGGCAAAGGGTTCCGAAAGCAGAGCAGGGGCTTTAAAATTTGTTTCGGGCACGAAAGTTTGGCTGTCGGGGCTCCATAAAAAGTTTTGCACTGCCAGCAGGGCGTTTTGTTGTTCCACGCGGGCAAAATTGACATCCAGCAGGCGGTTTTGCACCTGAATAAATGACTCTAAGGTGTCGATGGCCGGCTTGTCGCCCTGCAGCAAACTTTCCCGCAGGGCATTGTGCCGGATTCCCGCCTGCCGGAGCGCTTCTTCGTAGATCACCAATTGATTGTCGGCAACCACCCAGCTCCAGTAAACTTTGGCGGCGTCGAGCAGGAGATGGTTCAATACGGCGGAACGTTCCGCTTCGGCCTGTTGTATGCCGATCCTGGCCTGACGCATGGCAGCGCGGCGTTCGTCGATAAAAAGTCCCTGCCCCAGCGTCCAGTTAAAACCAAAAGCGGCCTGGCCATCCGAAGGCAGTTTGGATTCGGGGTTTAAATATTCGCCGGTTGCGTAGTTGAACGCCCCCTTGAATTCGAGGCCCAGCCCGGCGGGCCATTTCAAACCGGCTTCGGTGAACTGGAAATAGTTTTTATCGTTGAAGTTTTTTGCGGAATAATCCGCAAATGCTTTCGGATCAAAACCGCCCCGGGCCCGGAGCAGTGTGGCTGCGGCCTCGTCGCGGGAAAGGTCCGCCTGCCGGGCAACCGGATGATTTTCAAGCACCTGCCGGCGAAAGTTTGTCCAGTCAAGGGTCGGGAAGCCGCCGGGATTGTCAACCCCGGCCTGGCCGATCTGGGCGGTCAGCAACCGGGTTTGCAGCAGGAGCAGCACATACAGGAAACATTTCATAACGAACCGTCCTTTTTTTCGGTTTTTTCGCCGGGATCGTTTACCCCCCGGTAAAGATCAGGGGGGAACCCGTTGATGATACGCCACAGTTCATAACCCAGCAATACGTCGTTCAGCAGCGCGATTCCTTTGGCGCCTCCGCCGACCTGGAGCGCCGGCGGCCAGGGTTCGTCCTGTCGATCGGGGGCGACAAGCACGCGGAATTTTCCGTTGGCGCTGATATTCCGGTCGATGGCGACTACATGACCGCCGAATGTGCCGAGTGAAACCCCCGGCCATCCGCTGAAAAAAAACGACGGCCAGCCGTCGAACAGAAAGCGAACTTTCCGGCCCGTTTCGATCAGCGGCAGGTCGATGGGTTTTACGTACATTTCCACGGCCAACTGATAATCAGCGGGTTGAATACTCACCACCGGGTCGCCTTCCTTGATGATTTCGCCGATACCCGGCTTGATGGCTTTTACGATGTAACCGTCCTGGGGCGCCACGATGTAGTAATAAGCCGTTCGGCGCGTGTAGTTGTCGCGTTCGATCTGAAGTTTGCTGACCGATACCTGCGCGTCGTACTTTTCCGAGAGGGTGCTGAATTTATCGCTTTGGGTTTTGGCTATTTTGTTGGCGTATTCGTTTTGAGTCAGGCGCAGTTCGGTGTGATAAATGCGGAGTTCTTGCCTGCCCGTTTCCAAATTATTCCGGGCCGCCACAATTTTGGTTTCGGCTTCCTGAAGTTTCATCCGTTTTTCTTCCAATTCGGTGAGTGATTTCAAACCTTTGTCGTACAGCGCTTTGGCGCCGTTCCACTGTCGCTGGGCCACTTGCAGGTCAATATTGGCCTGTACAATTTTTATGCTGTCGCTTTCCAACTTGAGGTTTGTCTGCGCGATTTTGTTCCGGATCTGGCTCAATTTACTGTCCAGTTCACGCCCCATTGCTTCCATTTGTGTTTCCAGGGCGCCAACTTTGCCGGAATAGGACTCGATCGCCCCTTGTTTTGCGTCTACCTGGTTGCCAACGCGGAGGAGCAGGTTGGGGTCGAAATAATCGGATTTTACTTCGGACAGGAAAACGATGGTGTCGCCTTTTTGCACGGCCTGGCCTTCGGTGACATACCATCGTTCGATACGCCCGGCAATGGTTGCATGAATGGTTTGCGGACGGTGTTCGGGCCGGAGTGTGGTTAATTTGCCGTCGGCGCGTACATTTTGCGTCCAGGGCAAAAACATAAACAACACAAACAGGCCGAATAACGTGAGCATCAGTTTCCGGAAGGATAAATGCCAGCCCGGCATCCGGACTTTGTCGGGAGCGTGCAAGCCCTGCAAATCCTTTTCACAGTGGACGGTATTGTCAGAAATGTTCAGCATTTTATCAAAGACGGGTTATTTCTGCATTGTTTTAGGGTGAATTCAGGCATCGGCTTCGCTGCTGATCCGGAAAATACGTTCGTAGTGCTCCGTTTTTTGTATATCCCGGAAAAGACCGTCAAATATGATGCGACCTTCCTTCAGCACCACCACCCGGTCGCAGGAAGACGCGAGCAAAGGATCGGTGGTAACACAGACGAAGGTCCAGGGCGATGACTGGCCGGTCAGCAAATTGACTACCCGCAGGTGATCGCGGTAATTGAGGTTGCCCTGCGGTTCTTCCATCACCAGCAGTTTGGGCTGCGGTGCGATGGCGCGTGCAATGAGGATTTTGGTCAGGACGGACCGGGGAATGTTTTTGCCGCCGGGCAGCAGTTCGGTGTCGAGTCCTTGCGGCGATTGCCGGATGAAATCGCTGAGCCCCACTTCTTCGGCGACCTGCAGGACGTGTTGCAGCGACAGGTGTTCGTTGCCCAGCGTGATGTTCTCCCGGATGGTGCCTTTAAACACATCTTCCAGGGATGAAAGGTCGCCGATGTGTTCGCGGAGGCTGCGCAGGTTGATGTTTTGTTTGGGCAAACCGTTGAAATACAGGGACCCGGTGAAGTCGCGTTTGACGACAGAAAGTATTTGCATAAGGGTACTTTTGCCCGACCCGTCGTAACCGGCAATAGCCACCCGTTCTCCGGCTCCGATCCGGAGGTTCAGGTTTTTTAAAACGGGTTCTGCTCCGTCGTTGTACTGGTAACTGAGGTTGCGGAGTTCCACGTCGAGCGCATCGCCCGGACAAAAATCTTCAATCAGGATGCCGTCTTCCCGCTCTAAGGGCAAGTCGCCCACCTGTCCGAGTTTTTCTATAGCCGTCAGCACGTCGTAACCGGTTTCGTGCAACAACACCAGTTTTTCCACCGACTCGATCACAAACAAAATAAGAATTTCGGACGCGACGAACTGGCCGATATTCAACTGATTTTCCATAACCAGCAGGCTGCCGAGGATCAGAAACCCGGACAATACCAGCACACGAAATGCCACACTTCCGATAAACTGGGTGACCAGTACCCGCCAGTGTTTCTCCCGCGCATCGAGGTAGTCGACCGTGAGGTCATCGGCCCGCAGCACCGGAAAACGGTTTTCTCCGGCGAGTTTGAATGTCGAGGCCACCCGGCCAACTTCTTCCAGCCAGTACGCCAGTTTGTATTTGTACTTCGACTCCTGCAGGCTGGTTTGCAAACCTTTGGCGCCCGTCAGGTAAAAAAGCAAAGCCAGCACCGCCAGCAAAAGCAGGGAAAAAGTAAAAAAAGCGGGGTGGTAAAACGACAACAGGAGCAAACTGAACATAATCTGCAGGACAGCGGTGCTTCCGTCGATGAGCAGTTTGGGCAAACCCTTCTGGAGCGTAAGGGTATCAAAAAACCGGTTGACTAATTCGGGCAAATGCTCCTTGCGCAGGGCTTCGAGGTTGAGCCGGGGAATACGAACGGCAAATTCAACGGTGGAACCCGCAAATATCCTGCGCTGCATGTATTCCACTACCGACAACTGCATGATCCGTAAAATACCCACTAAGAGCGCGCCCACACTCACAAAAAATACCAGCACTCCCCAGGAGGCGGAAATGGCCCCACCTGCAATCATGCTGATAATGGCTTGAATACCAAGCGGCAAGGAAAGGTTGATCATTCCCGCCACTACGGCATACAGTATAATATAACGAATTTCCCGGCGGAATTGGCCGAGCAGCCGAAGCAGGCGACGGGGCGGAGTAAGCGAGGAAGAGTTTGGTTCAGGCATCTTTTTTTCAATCTGTCCTCTCACAAACGGGGCAGCCATTTTTTGGTTTAAAAGAAATCGTATTGTTTTTTAAACATAATCAAAGGTACCGGCTCCGAAGTGCCGGGCCTGCCGCCTCTTTTTGTAATTTTGCGCGCTAAATTCAGGCAAACGTGAACGTACAGGAAAGAATTGAACTGCTGGCCGAACTGGGCCATTATCTGCGCAGTGGCGGAGATGCCGAACTGGAGGCCGCCGTCCGGCAGTCTTATCTGGAAAACCGCTGGTTTACCGAAGAAAACGTAAAAAAGGCGCTGCAAGCCATCACCGCCGCTTTTCTCGACCGGGAAAAACTGGAAAACTGGCTCCGGGGCTACTCCATCTCTTCCATAACACACCCCGACAAAACGATCGGCCTCGTTATGGCCGGAAACATTCCGCTGGTGGGTTTTCACGACTGGTTGTGTGTGTTTGCCGCAGGGCACCGGGCCAAAATCAAATGTTCGGACAAGGATAAACGGCTGTTGCCCCTGCTGATCAAAAAAATGGGGGAGTGGCAACACGAATCCTGGGCATACACGGAGTTTCTCGCCGAAAACGACTTTTTAAAGGAGTTCGACGCGGTGATTGCTACGGGCAGCAACAATACCGCCCGTTATTTCGAACAATACTTCGGCAAATACCCGCACATCATCCGCCGCAACCGGAACAGTGTCGCCGTGCTCGACGGCCGGGAATCCGTGGCGGAACTGTACGCCCTCGGCAACGACCTGTTTGCCTATTTCGGGCTCGGCTGCCGCAACGTGTCGAAATTGTACGTTCCGAGGGGGTACAACTTCGATCCGCTGCTGGAAGCGCTGCACGAATACCGGGAACTGATCCACCACGACAAATACAAAAACAACTTCGATTATAACTTTACTTTGTTCATAATGAACAAAATACCTTGCCTGAACAACGGCTGTTTGCTGCTCCGGGAAGAACCCTCCCTGCAAGCCCGGATCGCCTCGGTCCATTATGAATATTACGACGATCCGGCGACCTTAAACGCCCTGTTACAGGAAAAAAAGAACGATATTCAGTGTGTAACGGGCCGCGTGGCCATTCCCGGTTTTACCGTTTTGCCCTTTGGGAAAAGCCAGGAACCGGAACTGAACGACTACGCGGACGGCGTGGACGTCATGACTTTTCTCATCCGGTTATCAACTGCCCGATAATGCGTTTCGATATTATTAGTGTCCTGCCCGAACTGCTGGAAAGCCCGCTTAATCATTCCATTATGAAACGGGCCAAAGACAAGGGGCTGCTGGAAGTATACCTGCACAACCTGCGCGATTACGCTCCCGGCAAACACCGCCAGGTCGACGATTATCAATTCGGCGGCGGGGCCGGTATGGTGATGAAACCCGAACCTATCTCCGACTGCATCGAACACCTGATGGCCGAACGCAGCTACGACGAAATCATTTATACCTCTCCCGACGGCCAACGCCTCGACCAGGCGCTTTGCAACCGCCTGAGTATGAAGCAGAACCTGCTGGTGCTTTGCGGCCATTACAAAGGAGTGGACGAACGTATCCGCCAAAAATACGTCACGATGGAAATCAGCATCGGCGATTACGTGCTTTCCGGCGGTGAACTGGCCGCCGCAGTGCTGGTGGATTCGGTTGGGCGCCTCATTCCGGGTGTGCTCAACGACGAAACGTCCGCCCTGTTCGATAGTTTTCAAGACAATTTGTTGGCTCCGCCGGTGTACACCCGCCCGGCAGTTTGGGAAGGTATGTCCGTGCCCGAGATTTTATTGTCCGGCAACGACAAACTCATCGACGAATGGCGCCACGAACAAAGTCTCGCACGCACCCGCGAGCGCCGGCCCGATATCTGGGAAAAATACGTGGGCGGCGATTAAGCCGTTTTCAGGCGCTCATTTTCAAGGTGTTCTATTCAAAATGTTATGCGGCGCCCCGCCTAAACCCTGCTCTTGTAAAACAACAGATCGTTTTGATATTACCTGGCAGGCCTTCCAGGTTTCCCAAAACCTTGAAGGCCTGACCGGGAATATCAAAACACAATGGAACGCTGTTTTTTTGGGAAGGGACTCGCGATACAAAGCCTCCAATGTTTAATTTTTTAAAAATTCTTGTTTTAAAAAACAAAATGTTTTACATTTGCATTTCCTTTGTTCCTCAGTTCGTCAAAATCACGAACTTCAGTTCGAACTTCAGTTCGTGCAAAAATTCACGAACTAAAGTTCGTGCTACGATAACGATAAAGCGAACTAAAGTTCGCGCTACGAGAAACTTATGCAACTCTGTACAAACTGTGCTGCAGAAATTATCCCGGGAGCGAAGTTTTGCCATCGCTGCGGAGATAAATTTATTGAAAAAACAAAACCTTGCCCCGCTTGTCACGGCTTGAGTTCCGTTGCATCGGTATTTTGTCACCATTGCGGCTTCCATTTTGAAGGCAAATCGTCGAAACAAACGGTGTATGAGCCCGTTTACCCGCTCGATTTTGATCCGGAAACCATTACCGATCAGGTAAAGGCCCTGTTTTTCAGGAGTTTGCGTATGCGGGTGTCGGAAGAACACAATGTGGCCCGGTACAGCGATTATGTCGAACGATTTTACCAGTCCCGCTTCCGGGATATCTATTCGGTCCGCGCCGAACAAATCGCCGAAGACAGCCTCATTCAGTGGGAGCGTTTCGGCCAGGAAGCGTTTCCGGACATCGACCGGCGGATATCGGCCGCTTTTGAAGGGCTGCTCGATTATTTTATCATACAGTTTTGCCCGGACCTGAACGGCGTCATTTTGCCCACCGCCATTCTTAAATACGAAAAAGTGCAGCCCGGCAAAACCGATCAGCGGGCCATGATCCACGATTTTCTCGATTTTGAGCGCGAGGAAGATTGTTTTACTTCGACTTTATTGCAATGCCGAAAGAATTGCTGGAAAACGTGTGCAAGCAGTTCCTGTTCGCCGACTGGAAGGAGAAGGTCTGGTTTATCTGCGACTTGTCGCTGAAGGAGAACTGCAAAGAAGGATTTGCCATGACCGATAAGGGATTGTATTGGCGCGCACCATTTGACAAACCGCGCCAGGTGATGTATTACGAGTTGCGCGACATCAAAAAAGAAAAAAACTGGCTGACCATCAACGGCCATTTTTTCAACGCCAACCCCCTCGCTCAACCTCAAACTCTGTAAATTATTAAAAATTGCGCGGCTGGCGGACCACAGCGGGCATTTCCGTGTAAAAGGACGTGGTTTCCGAAACTTTTTAAAATTTTCCCCGGTTTATAACTTGTCAAATAGCGGTGAGAGCAACTATCTTTGCACCCGCTTAAACGGAGGTTGTAGCTCAGCTGGTTAGAGCGTCGGATTGTGGTTCCGAAGGTCGGGGGTTCGAGCCCCCTCATCCTCCCGAATTAATTACACGAGCCGTCCCGGACATTCCGGCGACGGCTCGTGTCGTTTTTTACACACTTCCAAAAGGATGGGAAAACGGATTTGACAGAGCGCAGTCATAGTCTCACTTCAAGTGAGACTATGACTGCGCTTGCTCCGGACCACCCCTTATTCCTTCGCCTTTACGATACCTTTGAGCATGACGCTGGATTCGCCCGGATAGGTATTGGCTGTGATATAGATCAGTTTTTTTTGCAAGTCGTGTTTGCCTTCGGTGTTGAACCGGGCAGTTATTTCACCTCCGGCGCCGGGCGGCACGGGTTCCTCGGGGTATTCGGGGATCGTGCAACCGCAGGAGGAACGGGCTTTGAGAATGGTCAGCGGTACCTTGCCGGTGTTGGTGAATTTAAACTTGTGCACCACCACCTCACCTTCAACGGCTTCTCCAAAATCGAAAGTGGATTCGTCGTAAGTGATCCGCGCCAGTTGCGTGGTGTCCGTACTTTGGCCGGCAGTAGCGGGATTGCGCACCAGGTCGGCTGTGTTGCCGCCGCGAATGTCCTGTTCACCCCGGGAATTGTCATTTTTGCAGGCGCCCCAGGAGAAAAGTGCAAGCAGGCAGAATAAGAAGACGTTTTTCATAGCAGTTTTGTGTTAAATGTTCAGGTAAAAAGGCTGTGCCGCCGCTTTATGCCGAAAACAGGCGAAAGTGCGCTGATTTTGCCTTCCCCCGGCCGCGAAATAACCGGTACAAGGGTAAAAATACGGCGACAATACCTGTTAACGACAAGAGGGGGGAACGACACAACTATTATCTTCATAACCCGCACAACGAAACACAAATGACCGGACACGTCTTTCTCATCGGATTTATGGGAAGTGGGAAAACCCGCTGGGGCAGGGCAGTGGCCCGTGCCGTGTCCCGCCCGTTTATCGACCTCGACGAGCGGATTGAAACGAAAGAAGGCAAAAGTATCGCAGAGATATTTTCCATCGCCGGAGAAAGTGGGTTTCGCGTCCTGGAACAACAATACCTGCGCCGGTTGGGAGGTATCGAGCCCTGCGTGGTCGCGACCGGCGGCGGCACCCCCTGTTTTTCCGATAACTTAGAATGGATGCAAGGTGAAGGCACGGTGATCTACCTGAAAACGGCGCCCGAAATCCTTGTTCAACGCCTGAAAACCGAAACCCACAAACGGCCTTTACTGGCGGGGCACGCGGAATCGGAATTGCCCGCCATCATTCAGGCGCGATTAGAAGCCCGCACACCCGACTACGAACGCGCGGATTACGTCGTGGAATACCGGGGCGACGACGACGTATTTTTGCAACAACTGCTGGACATCGCCCGGACTACTTTTTAACATACAATTTATCCGTTTCGTCTTTCAGCAGTTTGCCCTCATCCAGCAGATAGGCAATGACTTGTGCAACTGTTTCATGCCGTTTCAGGGCAAAAGCCCGGAGGATTTCATCAAAGGGGAGCGGTTCGTCGCGCAACACGTCCCGGATCTTTTTTTCCATCGATTCAAAAATTTCCGCGGGCAGGTCACTTTTGTTGCGCCCGGTGCACACGTCACAAATGCCGCAGGGTTCGCTGTCCGGCTCCCCAAAATAAGCGAGCAACTGGCGGCTCCGGCAGCGGCGTGTTTCCGCGTACTGAATGGCCTGTTCCACCCGCTCCTCCGCGCGTTGTTTCCGGAAATGAAATTTGGCCTGGTCGATCGTCAGGTTTTCGGCCGTCACCCGTTCGCGGGTAAAAATGATCTGGGGTTTTTCGCTGCGGGGTTCGTAGATCAGAATACCTTCTTTTTGAGCGTTTTCCAGCGTTTTTTGCACCGCAGCGGCATCCATTTTGGCGTAGTTGGCGATGTTCGCTTCGCTGATGTCCGTAAAATCCGCGTGAATGCCGGGATACGCCCGAAGCAGCACTTTTAATACGGTATCCGCCTGTTTGTTGCGGATCTGGTAGTCGTATAATACTTCCCGCGTGGCTTTTACCCAGGCCCGCGCGGGAGTGGCCAACGCATCGCTGAGCGCGATCCAGCCCTCCTGCTCCAACAGGCGCAGCGCTGCGTGGGTGGGCGCCGTATCCAATTTGTAGGTCGTGCAAAAAAACGGCAGGTCGAAGTCGAACGACTCCCCCAAACCCGCACCGACGGCGAGTTGGGTATAACTGCCCAGCGCCTGGTACACCTGGCGCACCTGCTCGAAGGCCGGATAAGCGGCCTGAAGATGAAAACGCAAACCGTCGGCGTCGGCGGGTGTGTACAACAGGGTGGCGTACGATTTCCGGCCGTCGCGGCCGCCCCGGCCCGCCTCCTGAAAATAGGCTTCCAGGCTGTCCGGCAGGTGCAGGTGCACCACCACCCGTACGTCGGGTTTGTCGATACCCATGCCAAAAGCATTGGTGCAAACGATGACCCGTGTTTCACCCGCCATCCAGGCCTCCTGCCGTGTATTGCGGTCCTCCGGAGACAATCCGGCGTGGTAAAAACCGGCGCTTAACTTATTGGCGCTGAGGAATTGAGCCACCTCTTTGGCTTCACCCCGGCTGCGGACGTACACAATACCCGTCCCCGGCACATTCCGGAGGATGTCGAGCAGTTTTTCGCGTTTTTTGGCTTCATACAGGACCGAATAGGAGAGATTCGGGCGTACAAAGCTCTGGCGCAACACGTTTTTTTTCCGGAACAGCAGTTTTTCCTGAATATCCTCCACTACATCCCGCGTGGCGGTGGCGGTGAGCGCCAGCAAAGGCACGGCGGGCAACAATTCCCGCAGGTCGGCGATTTGCAGGTACGACGGCCGGAAATCATACCCCCACTGGCTCACACAATGCGCTTCGTCGACGGCCAGCAGATTCACCTGCATCCGCTGGATACGCGCAATAGCAAGTTCAGTTTTCAGGCGTTCGGGACTGAGATACAGCAGTTTGTACGCGCCATTGGAAGCGTTTTCAAAAACGATGTCGATGGCGCGGCGGCTCATGCCGGAGAAAATAGCGGCAGCCGCAATACCCCGGCTTTGCAGGTTCTGGACCTGGTCCTTCATCAGGGCGATGAGCGGCGACACCACGATACAAAGCCCTTCCCGGCACAAAGCGGGCACCTGGTAACAAACGGATTTACCCCCGCCGGTCGGCAACAAAGCCAGCGTATCCCGTCCGTCGAGCACGGACCGGATGATATCTTCCTGCAAAGGCCGGAAAGCCGGGTGGCCCCAGTATTGTTGCAGGATGTCGAGTGGTTCCGCTGTTTGCTTCACAGGGGCGATATTTTGGGCAAAAATAACCGGGTTTTTGAATTGTAATCCTATATTTGGGCTCAGGCAGCGGTTACAGGCCCGCTGAAGTTGCGTTTCATTCCATTTTAATCATATGACCCATGCCAAAAGATACAGAATACGGCACCAAAATTCGTTTGTTGCGCATCTTGCGCGCTATCGCGGATCGGCCCTATGGGTATACC
>JADJOD010000034.1 GCA_016713985.1 Lewinellaceae bacterium
CTACTGGACATTTTTACAAAAGGCATGATTTTTCGAGCCTAAACTGCTAAAAACGTACCGAATGAATTCTATAAATCGGAAGCATTTTGCGGTTAATATTGCCAACCCGACCCTAAAAATGGAAACCTCGGGTGTTTCTGTTCCATCCCGATAGTGTTGAGTTGGGATTTGGTTTCGATGTTTCCTGCCTTCCCGAATAGCCAAGGTGTAAGCGATGGTAACAATAGCCATCATCAACATGTTTTTGTTAGGGTCTTTGAGGTTTAGGTCTTCGAGATTGTATCCGTTCGTTTTCAGGTGTTTGAACAGACATTCAATTTTCCAACGTTTGGCGTAGAGTTCGGCGGCTTTGACTGCATTGGGCAGGGTAGTTAAAAAAATCATCACGGGTTCTTCGGCGCCCACCTTGGGATTGGGCATCATGATGATGGTAAATGCTTGTGCATCCAGCAAAATCTGTTTGCGGAGCAACTTGTTTTTCAAGCCGCACTTGCGGAACATCTGTTCATAGTCCTTGCCTGCTGCGGCATTTACTTCGTCCCAATAATCATTGATACGTAGCCGAATGACAAAATGTATCTTCTTCTTTTTCAGGAAGTTAAACCACTCTTTGCCGATATATTCCCGATCTGCCAGCAGCGTCATTCCTTGCAGTTCGAACAGCAAAAAGGCCTTTTCAAACATGGCTTTGCGCTCCGCTTGACTGGACGCTCCTATCTTTTCCAATTGCACCCAATAAATCGGAACTGCAACCGTATCAACCAATACACTGAGGACTAAATAATGCACTTTCGTTTCCCCAATCGTCCAACTCGTGCCGTCCATGACCAGCGTTTTAAAACCTAAACCACGCAAAAATTGAAGGTTATGGCGTATCAAATCCTGCCTAAATGCCTCGCTTGCACCCCAATCCTGGAAAAAACGGATCAGGCGTTTGTAATGACTATCGACCTTGGAATGATCGTTTTCAAGCACTCCGCCCACGTAATCCTTCATTTTGTAAAGGTTCACAGTACGGGCCAGAGGAAGCAGCGAAACCAATAGCCAAATATTTTTTACGGCTCCTAAGCCGTAGGTATCATACAGGGCGCTAAATTTGCGTAAGTGCGGGGGAAGCATTCGATTCTTATGTCGTCAGAAAACACAAAAATCAGGCTTTTCCCGCCTCTTTTCAAAAATGTCCAGTAGTGTGGTTCACACTACACCACCTTCCCACACTCGCATCATACCACCTCGCTCCATAATCCATCCAATTCAATCCAAATCGCCATTGAGTTCCTTGCCGTTGTACTTATAGAGATTATCCTGCGCCGCATCATTCATCCACGGCCCGGCCATATCGAATCCGAATGGGTAAAAGTGGTTTTCCTGGAGTATTTCATTGGTGCTCGTATTGGTGACATCAACAACCCCGTTGGCGTTTTTGTCCGTGAAAGTTAGGCGGGTGTTGCCAAGGTGATCGCGGATCGCATATTCATAACGCAATGTGCCGCCGTTGTTGTATACCCGACCTTCGGAATTATACACGGCTTCCATTGTCAGCCCGCCGGCCGTGGTGTAGCGGTATTCGATACCGCTGACGTAATCCTGGCGGTATTGCAATACGCCGTTGTCGGTCACGGTTTTGCGGCCTGCGGTATTATGAGGAATCGAGTTTCTCGCCGGGCACTGCTCGCATGTACGCGAGGTGAAAACACCCTCGCGCGGCGAACAGGTACCTGGAATGGGAACACCAAGCGCGGCGGAAAAAACCGATGCAGTAGACCTTGTCCTTTACCAATGGTGAGATCAGCCTTCCGAGCAGGTACTCACGGTATACGAAGTAGTTCGTTGACGTGTCGTCCGTTGAGAAAACAATTAGCCCGCAGTAGGCTTTTCCGTCGGCGGCCTGCTGGTAGCCGCAGAAATTATAAGGCACCGAGGCGTGCGCAGCGCAGGCGTTGAAATAATCCGGAGTTCCGTTGGTGGGTCTTATCCATTCATGTACATAATCCTGTTGCTCGCCGGCCGCTGCCACCGAGGAAAAAGAATTGGGGCACATGTTGTAACTTTCGAAGCTGGGGTTGGCTACGAGGTTGATTTGAGCGGGGAGTGCCTGTGAACAAACCAGCAGTGTAAAAACGACAAAGGCACGAAGAAAGGAGAAATGCATTTTTGTGGATAAGTTTGGTGCTGGGATGATGTTTCAAACTTCCTATTTCTCTTTAGTACTCGCTTTAGAAAGAGAGAATAAGGTGAAAGCACACCAAGTGAGGTGGAACACCAAGCAAGGTGGATTATTTTTTATTTTCATAAATGCATTTTTGTATATCATTTATTAAATAATCCGTAGAATCTCTTGGTATATAAGTAATGATGTATATTTTCTTACCACAACTAACCCATTTGCAAGCGCATGGGGCAATAGTATGCCAAATTATTCCATCTTTTAAGCGAATTAGTGCTCTTTCAATTTTATTTACTTTGTCAGTAGAATCGAAATGCCACTCCATTATATCAATCTTCATATCGGCCCCTTCTAAATTTAAAGAGGCGCCAGTAACAATTTGCATTGTTTTAAAGACTTTTGTATTCAACTCTTTATTTAATATTTTTTGCAAACCCAAGACGCTTTCTTTAGTAAGGGGCGTAGTTTTATTATCATTTTTAATACACTTTTCGATAATAAACCCTATGTTGGATTCAAACTTAACATTACTTTTAAAAACAATTGTGTCAATCAAAGCATTATCAATCACGTATGACGAATTCATTTTTTCGTTTAAAAAAGAAAAAATATAAAAGGCCGCAAGTGTCCCGCAAGAAATTATTTTAAACATAACTTTCAAAATTATTGAATGTGGCTGATAAGGCGAATTGCTTAGGTTTAAACGCCTTTAAAAAATTATATTTTTTTTAAAGGCGGCTTACTCGAATACTGAAAATAAATAATAAGTATCCCGCTCGTAGCAACTTTATTATATTGCGCCTTGGTGTTCTTAGTTGCTTCAGTTGCACCAGACCAAGACCTAATTAACCAGTTTAGTCTTGTGAAATTGTCTTGATCATCATTAAAACTGCCACATACTTCTATACATCCGATAGCACCCCAAGCATCTTTTAATGGGGCGTCTGCTCCATCATGAAGTAAAAAACCTCCGGTAATTCTCCATGCACCAGGTGTAGCTCCTCTTAAACCAGATAAATATGTTGGGTTCCAACTTCTTATAGTAAAACTTTCTTCTTTTGTTCGCCCTACTACAGTTGCTTTTCCTCCCGTTTTTCTCTGCTGCACTCCAAATCTAATTACGCCATACTCTTCAGACCGTTTAATGCCTTCCGCATCTGTTCCTTCGATTATTAATTTGTATAAGGGTACTTCAAATATATCTTTAGTTCTGCCTTTTTCATGTGAAAAACCACTTACATGCGCTTTTCCAACTATTTGATTGGTTATGGTAATTTTTACTTTTTTTATGGCAGAATCATCTTCATCCTCACTATAAGAGACCATTTCACTTTTCCTTTCCTTAGATTGTAGCCCCCTAAAATAGTTTTGTGCATCATACCCTTCCAAATGCATATTACCATTGTCATGAAAGGTCGACTCCATCCCAAATAAGTCTACCATCATAACAGGGCTATTTATAGCATAATTATATGGATTATAACTATTGAATTCTTCAGCCATCAAATCCACTCCCCACCACCCCAGGCAAACGCATTAAAATCCGAGCATTTTTCACGATATGAGTCGACATAGCACATTTGTTTCGTTTCTTTGGATACTGATTTTTTCAGGATTAGCTTTTAAGAGATTGAGGACGATCTTTCGGATAGTAGAGAAATTTTGGGCCGCATTTCGAATTCGTTTTCGGCTATCATCTTCTCCAAATTGTACATCCAATGACCAGTGTAATTGATTTTCTATATTCCAATGTGATCGAACCAGTTGATTGAACTCTTGGGCCACCCCATTTAAACTGCTTAATAGTAGCGTGTTTTTTTTCCAAGACGCCTGTGGTCAATATGTTATGGTTCAGAATGAACCTCGATGAGTGTTTCTATGCCTTTCCAATCGCTATACGCCCCATTCCGGCAAATCTGATGCAGGCAGTACCCGGCAGTTGCGAACTTCTTTTCGACCATGATTATGATCGTTTTGAGTATCTACATCAGTTGTAAGTGCTGCTTCTTTAAAGGCCGAAAACACCGCTAAACTCAACACTTCCTGATTATCTTTTACACCAAACAAGTAATCCGCATCTTTTGCAATGATCTTTTCAGCAATTGCTTTTTGACAACCCATGGCATCAATAGTGATCAAACACCCACTTACTTCCAGCATATCCAACAGAGCCGGGATGGCGTAATCTCGTTTGACTTCGTCTCGGTTTTATACTGCCCCAGGCATACTTGTAATTCACTACACCAGGCATGAAGTATATGAACCCGCTCCTTTCCCGCCCATTGCGCGCGGCGTTTGCTGTTGTTTGATCGTAGCACTACGACTCAATCCTTTCCCATCCAAATGGATGACAACGCTATCGGGCAATACAAGGCTCATGTCCACCCAATCGATAAAACACCGTTTAAAACACCGATCATCTACCAGAGAAATCACCCGGTTTAGCGTATCATGTGATGGTATTCCGTGCTTATAGGGCAAATATTTGCGTAACCACGTTAATTTCTCTTCTCCAAAGTCCAACCCAATCTCTTCCCAGTCTTCAAACCCACTCAACACAGCACAAACACTCAAAAAAAATGATCTCCATTAACGGATACAACTTTTTCCGTTCAATTCTTGGATCCTTCCAAGTGCATGACCATTGTCATGAAAGGTCGACTCCATCCAAATAAGTCTTCCATTCATAACAGGGCTATTTCAAAGCATAATTATATGGATTTTTATCGCGTTCTTCAGCCATCAAATCCGTCCCCACCACCTCCCCACACTCGCATCATACCACCTCGCTCCATAATCCATCCAGTTCAATCCAAAATCACTGTTTAGTTCCTTGCCATTGTACTTATACTGATTATCCATCGCTGCGTCATTCATCCACGCCCCGGCCATATCGAATCCGGGTAGTTCTTCAAAAGGTGTTGATGGCATGATCGAGATTGTAGAACCAGATAAAAGTTTTGGTAAAGAGGTGGTGGTATTTGAGTTTTCTGGAAAAACTGAGGGATTTTCGAACAAACCTGGAGATACGACATCGTAAAGTTGCATTCCATCGTTCCATGTGTGCGGTTTCTCCGGTCTCCTTTCCTACCAATTCATGGTTCCCTTTACAGAGTAACATTTCATAGGCAGACCAGTAATCTGAAAAACTAGCACACCTCAAATATTCATCCGGTATTTTTCGCAGTAGTCTTTGCAAAGTTTCTTTACTCCGGTCTCCGATTACATAAGCGACAATTTGGCGTGTTCTTCGGCAAATGGCGGTCCAAATCCACTGTTTATGCTCTTTATCAGTACAGAAACTCCATATTTCGTCTAATTCTATTACATCGTCTGGGCGAGCAGCATCAAGGCTTTGTTTGAAATTCGGCAGGTGCCGACTATGTTCATTGAATTTTTCAAACACACTGCACTCCGAAATTTTGAAGACCCGACAGATGCCCCGCAGGCTCAAACGCTCGCGAAAACTGCGGATAATTTGTTCTTTATACCGCGCTACATTTGATTCCTTAGGATGCAAAACCAGCGTTTTACCGCAAGTATGACACAAACATCGCTGGTTCCCATGACGCGTTTTTCCGTTTTTAACCACATCATCGCTGCCACAATGACGACAGGTGTATATCTTTGTAACCATGCTTCGCAGGAGATGAAAGTTTAGATTCGATACCCAAACTTAACTCCTTCGGAGCACTTTTCCCTACCTATAGGCTATCAGATCATCAACACCCTTTGAAGAACTACCCGAATCCGAATGGGTAAAAGTGGTTTTCCTGGAGTATTTCATTGGCGCTCGTATTGGTGACATCAACAACCCCGTTGGCGTTTTTGTCCGTGAAGGTCAGGCGGGTGTTGCCCAGGTGATCGCGGATGGAATATTCATAACGCAGGGCGCTGCCGTTGTTGTATACCCGGCCTTCGGCATGATACACCGCTTCCATTGTCAGCCCGCCGGCCGTGGTGTAGCGGTAATCGATACCGCTGACGTAATCCTGGCAGTTTTGCGGAGTTTTTGCCCGGATACAATACCAAACAAGGCGGACGGATTAGTGTGATCTTAAATCGTTAACCTTAAAGACTCGTGCAAAATTAGGCTTTATCTGACATTTGTTTATTTTTACATCTATTACAAAGAAATTAACTAATATATTGGTTGTGTCAAGTACATAAGGGTAATAAAAAACAACACTATCGCCTTTCATATTTGCACAATCAACGAAATTATATAAGATTGAATAAATTGATGTGCTATCATTAGGCATCAAACTAACGAATTGATTACAATTATAGCAATCGATTAGCGTAAAATGCTCTGTAGTGTCGTTTATTATAAACTGTTCTATTTTTGAGGGATTATACAAATGCGATCTCTCGCTCTTAAGACAAGGTAAGAATAAATAATTATCAGACAAATTCCTTAACCTAAGTAAAGCGAATGAGTTAGAATTGTCCAATAACGAGTCTACTGAAAACGCAGGTTCGTCTGACAATAATTTAGTCTTATCATAAATCCCTGAAATGGAAATTTCAACTCCTTTCTTAGATTCAGTGACATTGCATTGCACAAGCAAAAAAAGCGAAAGAATAAAGATATTTTTTATTACCATTTTAAATTTTTTAAATAATCGTTTATAATATTTTTGTGGATTTCAATAATACTTTCGGCCGGCCTCAATTCTTTTGACCAGTCTGAAGGAACTTGATCTTCAACAAAGGGGCCGCTTTTGTTTAAATTAGGTTCGGCGGTTACCGGAATCCCATAGGGGTTTTTTTCGTCAGTATGACCGTCATATGTGCCACTTTTTGCTTTCATTAATAATTGATGCAAGAATTCATGTGCCATAAAGTACCCTAAAATATATTCTGAATTCCCATCCTTTTTCTTAGCAAGGCCCTGAGCGTATTTCAAGACACAAAGGTGCTTATATAAGTATTAGTGAGAGTAGTTGAAATATCTCCAAATAAATTATGGGTAGTAACTCCGGGTGGACCTGATACCTCATTAATTCCAAGGAACAACTCTTTATCACTTTTATTTATAGACTGCCTATTAATTGCATCCGCCCTGGATATTAGGTTAAGTCTAAATGCAATAGAAATATTATTTCTATAATAAATGTCTTGTGCGAATAACAAGGAATTTGTAATCTGCTCAGTAGTCATTGAGGATTCATTTACCATCGTTGTAGTAAAGAAAAAATTGTCTTTCTCTATCCCTTGTTGTACTTCTTCCCATTCTACGGTTTGGCCGCTTTCATCACGATATATACCTTTCTGGCCACGGTTATGAGCGTCCCAATCATATACCGGTGTTAATCCGAAAAGGTCAATAAACCGAACTCCATTATTAAAACTGAATGAATATACAGACCATGATTTGGTTTTTGAGCTCATCAAATCCACGCTCCACCACCTCCCCACACTCGCATCATACCACCTCGCCCCATAATCCATCCAATTCAGCCCAAAGTCGCCGTTTAACTCCTTGCCGTTGTACTTATACTGATTATCCAGCACTGCGTCATTCATCCACGGCCCGGCCATATCCAGGCCGAAGGGATAAAAATGGTTTTCCTGGAGTATTTCGTTGGCGCTCGTATTCGTGACATCGACGACACCGTTCGCATTTTTATCCGTGAAGGTCAGGCGGGTATTGCCCAAGTGATCGCGGATGGAATATTCATAACGCAGGGTACCGCTGTTGTTGTATACCCGTCCTTCGGCATGATATACGGCTTCCAATGTCAGCCCGCCGGCCGTGGTGTAGCGGTATTCGATGCCGCTGACGTAATCCTGGCGGTATTGCAATGTGCCGTTGTCGGTCACGGTTTTGCGGAGTTTTTGCCCGGATGCGGTGTAAAGCACGTCGATGGTCTTCGTGCCGCTGCTGAACGACATTTGGCTTGGCAAATTTAAAAAATTATATGACACCGACATGCCTTTGTACGGGTCGGAAGTCATATTTCCATTGGCGTCGTAGGAAAATTGTGCCGAGGCTGGCGCACCGGTCGTGTTGTGCCATCCGTATTGTTTGGTAGTGATGGGGGCACTGTCGCTTATCTTTTTGAGGGTGTTGGTACTGGCGTTGTAAGCATACGACAGGTTGTCAATCTGGCTGACGGTGAAGCAGGCGCCGAACGGCGTCCGGCCGTAGCGGTCGAGGGTCAGGATATTGCCGCGCGCATCGTAAGTCAGGTTTTCTCGGTAAGCGTTGGAGGTGTTGGGCGTACCTGCGTCGGTGATGTCGGCATAAGTGGAATTCTGTAAACGGTCGAGGTAGTCATACGTCAGGCTGTAACTCTGTCGCTCGCGCCCGCGTATGCGCCAGACGAGTTGGCTGATGTTGCCGTTTTTTTGTGCCGTGCCGCTGAGACCGCTTTGCAACACATCGTATTTCAGGCCGAGGTAAAACAGGTCGTTGTTGTCAGGGGTGGAAGATGCCGCGCCCGGGTTGGGCGCCGTGCAACTCGCCAAAGTGACATTGGCACCGCCGAGGGTAGCATTGTTGATGGTTTGCAGCCATCCCTGGTCGTTGTACGTGTAGTCGAGGCTTTGCAGGTAACTGTTGGTCGCCGTTTTGCCGAGATTTTTTTCAATCAATTGATTTTTCCAGTCGTAATTGAGGTCGCTGATCGTGGTGGTTGCGCCGTTATCCAACTGGTGGGTATTGCTTTTCAAACGCCCCCACGCATCGAAGGTATGCGTCTGGACAACGGTGTGAGAGACCGTAGTGCTTTGTTTGCTGACGCGGGTGTCGATCAGCACATGATCGGCAAAATCATACACGTAGCCCATCGCTTCGGCGTTCAAATCGGCCGGCACGAGGTAGTTATTGCCTGTTGAACCGCTCACACGTCCGTAAATATCATAAGTATAGTTGGTTTCCAGCCACGTATTGCCAGCGTCGAAAACGCGGACACGCGCTTTTTTCAGTTTGCCTTTTTCTATGGCAAGGGTACCGTCATAGGTGTTTTCGGTATACAGGTCAGTCGGGTCGAGTGTAGGCAGGATGGGGTTGGGTATTGTTCCTGAAAACAGGCCCGTTTTGAAAGGCCGCCCGTAGTCGTCGTAACGTATGCTGCGCCATTTGCTCTGCGCCAGCAGGTTTCCGTCCTGTTCGAGGGCGAGTTGGTCACGGGTGTTGTATTTCATGGTCACAACAGCCGCATCGGGCACTTTTTTAGTGAGCATGTTGTCGGCGCCGTCGTAAGTATAAGAGAAGGTCAGTCCGGTGCTGTTGTATGCCGCACCCGGCGGGATGACGAGTTTCAGCCGGTCTTTGTCGTCGTATTGGCTGTAGGTTTCGGCAACCTGGCTTCCGGCGTTGTCCGCGCGTTTTACCAGGATCGCGCGACCTTTTTTGTCTTTGTAAGTAATGATCTTGTTGCCGGTGCCCGCTCCGCCGGTTCCGGGTTCGGTGATAGTGGTTTTCAACAAGCTGCCCGCAGCATAGTATGTATTGGCAGCGTGGTCGAGTTTGACTTCATTGGCAATATTGGTTCCATAGGCGGTTGTAGTGGCATACCAGGAAGGAGGCGTAACGCTTGTTGCGCGGCTGAGCGGCGAACTTTCATATTGACTGAGGCCGAATGGCGTCCCGGAGGGAATCGTCGGGGTAAAAGCGCCGGATGTAGTGGCGGCTTCAAATGGGTTGTAGGATTTAATTTGCCGCCCCCATTTGTCATACTCCACCGCCGTCACCACGTCTTTCGACGCCGGGGATTGTTGTTTGCCGACCGTTTGCATCGGGCGGCCCAGCCCATCTAAGTATTGGTAGGTTTCCTGGATATTGAGCGAACTGCCACCGACAGGTGTGAAAGTATTTTTGGCATAGACATAATTGTCCGGAAATGTGGGCAAATGTTTGTATTGATAGGCATATTCGGTCGTGACGTTCGCAGTAGTTTTGGTGCCGGCAGTAGTGGGGCGCGCCCAGGCTTTGCTCAGGCGGCTGAGTTTATCGTAGTCGTACCAACTTTCCTGCCCGTCGATGGCTTTTGTTTTTTGGAGTAGGCGGGTACCGGTATTCCAGGTATATTCAGTAATAAAACCTTGATAAGTGCGCTTTTTGAGTCTTCCGCCCGTATCCCATTCGTAGGTTTCGGAAGGCCAGTTGTTTTTTGCCAGGTTTGAGGATAACCCTTTCCCGGTGAAGCGCTTCCGTAGTAATTGACGATCTCATCCTGCAAATCATACACAGCCCCGGCAACCACGTTTCCGTTTGCGTCAAACGTGGCCTCATAACGGTAAAACTGCCAGGGGTAAGGATTTGCATTTGAACTGCCCGCCGTCAGGCGGGCGCCGGTGGTTTTATCGAACAGCGCGTAGTCTGCCCTGCTGCCGTCCACCTGAACATTGTTGACCTTTATGATAGTCTCCAGAGGAGAACCGATGATGTTTCGTTTTTTAAGCGTATCGGCTACGAAACCGGTCAGATTCCAGGGATATTTGTATTCAGTTTTGTGCGTTTTGCCGTCGCTGTTGCTATAAGATGCATCTATGGGTGGGGCGTAAGTGCCGGTGGACTCGTAGTTATAGGTATTGGTGGTAGTCACCCCGTCAACCGTTGTTGTCACCGTGCCCGGGCGCACATGGCGCGTACGCATGGGGTAAGGGTTGGAAAATATATAAACCGGGTCGTTGCCGGGGCAGCCGGTGGATACGCTGAATGCTTTTACCTTGTTGTTCGTCCCGCCGTTCGGAAGCACGTAACTATCGTTGTAAAGGCTGGAGGAAGAAGTAGCCACGACACTCCCCCCGGCGTCGAGTGTGTTGCCGGTCGTTTCGAAACCATTTTGCAGGCGGGCCGGCTCCGGTATCACCGGGAACGAACTTCCATAACCCGACATCGGTTCGATGTAAAAAGTATGTTTCGTTTTCCCGTTCCCGTTGAACAATTCGGTAACAAGGCTATACCCGATATGATAGTTTTCAAAACCACTCATTGGCGTTATAGCACCATCCCGAAAACATGCCATTTGAAGCCCCCCGGAAGCAAGTGCATAACCGTAAACCGGGGTATAAAAAAGCACGCCGGTAGAATTTGCAGGGTTAATATCGCTGCGATATTCGTAGGTCTTTATTATATCGTTGGCAGTGTTTACCCCATTGCTGCTTGTGATTTGTTTAATACGCAAACCGCCCACTTTTTTATTTATGGTTTGTGTAATTTGGGCGTATTTGTAAATCTGAAAATTGCCTTTCCCGTTCGTACCGGTCACTTTAAAGCGATAGGAGATATTGGGTTGCAGATTGACCAGGTTGATTAAAAGCCCTCCAATGGTATCCTCGCAAGTAGAACCGTAGATATTTAATACCGTGGAAGTGCTGATGGGTATGTTTCCCGGCATTTGATAAATTTCCAGTTGGGTCTGAATCGGGAATTGTGGGCTGCATGTCCCGCCATAACATACAGGATTGATGAGTGAGAACTTGTAGCTCGCGCCGGATAACTCGGCGGCGGTAAATGAACGGGTCGATTCGCTGAATTGGGTACCACAACACACGTGGGGGTAAGTACAATTGCTCACCTGCAACATATAATCGTTGTAGTTGGAAGTTTCCGTCGTTGGGTAATCGTTCGCTTCATAGACAAACTGGCTGTTTCCTCCAGTCGGATAGTCGATTTTAGTGAGGGAGCCTTCCAGCATGGCAGTTTCGTTGGAGTTGCGATCCGACGAACCGTATGTAAACGTAGTGCCTCCTGAAATCACGGTTGTTGAAGGAGTATTGATCGTTTTACTGTCATTGGAAGAGGCGCCATTGCTGAATCCCCAATGATCTACCATGTGCGAAAGTCGCCAAGGAAGCGTGGCTGTAGAGTAGGTAAATTTAAAGGGCTCTTTCGACGTCGTTCCATCGCAACTGATCTCCAATAATTCTTTTAATCTCAACCGTTTACCTTCGGGAATAGTATTGTGGGATGCATCGGTGAAATAATCGTAAGTGAACCGGAATTCCGTGCAATACGAACTTGTTTGTTCCACTTTGATTTTATCCAGTGCCGAAGGCAAAGGCGTGGTTAAGGGCGGATATGCTTCCATATCCTGTCTGCCCACACTGGTTGGCACAAAGGTCACGGTTGTTACGCCTGCCGTAATGGAACTGAGGCGTTTGCCTTGCACCATGACCCGATTATAGAAATGCGCGGGGTCTATCGAATTAGCGGAACAGTTCCAGCTTAGTGTATTTGACCCTCCGGGCAAGCAAAAGATAAATTTATATTCGCAGGAAGAAGGCGTTTTAAAACTGTAATTTTCGTTGGTATAGTTCAGGGTGATGGAATAAAAACCGTCCTGTGATTCTATCCGCCGCAAGTACCAGGAACTGGTAGCCAGCATTGCCGGGTCATCGACCGTCGATAGTTCGCGGGCGGTGTTTGTCGTTCCGTCACCGGGAGAGCTGCCGAAATAATACTTTGTTCCATCGGGTGTCACAATCCTGAATGAGCCAAAGAGTTCGGTGCCTGCCGGACTAATGGTTATTTTTAGGTCCTGTTTCGGTACCAGGTGGATCGTTTTGTCCTTGTTGATAAAAAACTTCCCGGCATAGCCGCCCACGTTAAAACTGAAAATATCCGGTTCTCCGTCATAGGTTGTTCCATACTGAGCCACCTGTGTGCCGGTCATTGGCCAGGGCACCGGGGTCGTGCTGGCATAGTAACCATTCGTACCTTCGTCTTTCACGCCTTGTATGGTCCGACTGATTACACCTCCGGCATTCAGGCTCCAACCGAGGCCTACCCAAGAGGCCGGTTCGGACAGTTTTACTCCTGCCGCGTGATAACCCAGAGAAATATCCATTGACAAAGGCCCTTCCTGTACTGTCGTGATCGGCACCCCGATGTTGGGCACTCCGGTATGCAGGCTAGATGCCGTGAATATCGGGAGAAGTAAGGTTTTGAAGAATCGCATATCGATCAGGGAGTTGTAAACGGCAAAAAGGAAGGGGAAAGAAATGAAGTCAAGGGCGGAGAATTATCCTCAATCGACAATCAAAACCTGGGAAAGCGGTTTGGAACTTGTATTAAGTACAACGAGGTACACACCGCGAGGCCAGTTCGAGCAGTCCACAGAAAAAGCGTTTGCACCTTTGGCAAACTGGTGCCTGGAATTATATATCTCCGTTCCGGTAGACGTCGTAATCCGAATCGATCCGGCTTGCTCCACCGGCGCGTAAAGAGAAACGGCTACACGGGTTTTGGCAGGGTTGGGAACCACGCTGAATGCCGTGACACCCGTCTCACCCTCCATGTTTCGGTCATCCGTTCCCGGCGCCTGCAACATGACACCGGTAAAGGGTGCGTTGCTGCACGCAATGCCGATCGATTCCCACTTGGAAAGATTGGAACGCCACCCGTTTTCTGCTAAAATAGCCTGCATTCTTTTGACCTGCCCTTTGGTGAACATGTACATACAGGAATCGTCCATGTCATCCATAAAATTCATGATCATTTCCATCGGTTGGCCATCGCAGGTGCTGATATGCCGGAAATGATCGCCTCCCATATTCGGTGCATTATGCACCGGCGTATCGGATACGTTGTCATCCTGGCAACGATTGGAATAACTCCACAAATCATACAAATTCAGGTAGTTGCCGATTAAATGGGTCAATGTTTTGCCTTTGTTAAACGGGGCCTGTGAGGAGCCTCCGCAACCGAAAAACCGATAATCGATCACGATGCCATCCGTTTGTAAGGGGCCTCCCGGCATTTGCGCATAGCCGCTTACCGAGTCGGCCAGTTGGCACACCCAGATGTTCAAAAATTTATCGGCATCCCACGCAGGCAAACCGCCTTCGCCCTGCCTTTTTACGCTATCGTCCCAGGTCCAGATTTTACCCAAACTATTGGCAAAATCTACCCCGGTGGAGGTGTTCCCCTGCGGGTCCGTTTGGGCCACACAAAACGAGATGCCGGTATTTTCCGCAGCGCGCGAAAACATATCAAGTCGACCGGCCAGTGTGATGGAGTCGTAAAAACTTTCCGCCAGGTCGGCGGCAGAGCCTTTGGCAAATGTTTGTCCGCTGAAATCTTCGTTTAAAGAGGACAACTGGCAATTCAATTGATCTGCTGTGACCTGGATGGAGGCAGGCAACACGAAATGGAAAACAAGCGGGATGGTATACGAACGCTCGGTACCGTAATACAGGAAATCCTGGGTTTGTTGCTCGATGGCAACCCTGTTGTTCCAATACCCGGCATACTCCTGCCCGATTCGTTCATTAACGCCGCTTGTACCGACAAAGCGCAGGAGGGATTGGGTGTAAACGGGAGATAAAAAAAGGGAAAGGAATACTGTATTAAGAAAGGTTTTCATTACAGGTGGTTTAGATTTTAATGAGCATATCTGATTACATATAAATACCTTGTGTAGTTGATACCCTTATCAATTACACCCAAGTGTCATTACCTTCGGCAACACACTTTTTATGCTACAAAACTATACGGGCCGGAATTAACTTTTCGCGTCATTTCGCATCAAATCGCATCATTTCGCGCCATCCAAGCCTTTCATAAATTTCTAATTGCATTTCAGGGAATATCAAACCCCTCGGAACGGCCATTCCGATGTTTCGCAGACGGCGCTGCAACGTACTGATGCCGATTCCCATCGCTTCCGCGATTTCTTTTTTGCTTTTGGCTTTTTTCTCCTGGGGTCGGTCGTTGGAATGATACGTTTTTTTCATGAACGTGTGTAATCGGGTTAAGCACTGATGGTGGCATAAATGTCGCATTCGGAAAGAAATGAGGCATTTCTTCCCGATGCGGAGCACGCGGATTATTTTAATAGACTTATTATGCTTCTGGCTAAATGGACAGTAAGGGAAGGATAAATCCGGGAGGCCCGGAAAAGCACTGTCATGTGATCTCGTCTTGCGACAAGCGAATCGTCGGGATTAGTTAAATGGGGAGATATCTGCGAATGCACAATGGCGGCAATTTTTCATAGGTCTGTAGGTTAAAATCGTTATAAAATATAGCGGATAAATTTTGGACGTACGAAAATAATATCCCGGCGTCGATTGCAGAGAATAATTTGGTTCCTATTTTCTCATTTGGCGCAAACCTTAACATAGAACCCTAAAACAACTCATTAAGAGGCCATTACTATCTCATCATTTTTAACTTTAATCGGGTTCGTATCCGTCTGCACAATATGCACATCCAGCATGTACTTCCCGAACATCAGGTGAAACAGCCAGACATTGGAAACCTCGTCAATCGGCTGCGGCGGCAATTCGTCAATGTCCAAATCAAAGGCTTTGGAGAATGCCGCCACATCCAGGTGCTGGACGTACCCACCGGAAGCCACATCTTCTTTCCACAAAAAACAGGCCGTCCGCAAGTCAGCAGCCGCCTTTTTGGCAGATATAAGTCCCTCCACGGTAATCTGTTGTAAAAGTAAAAGTGTGCATATCAGTTGCCTTTGTATTTCTGTGAATGGTTTTCCCCGGTAAAATCCTTCTTCTTGCGCAAATGTTCCACGAGTTTGCGCAATTTTTTTACGTATTCCTTTTCTTCAGGCGTTTTATTGGGTTTGCGGTCCCACTGCTGAAACTCCTGTTTGGCTTTTTCGTATTGTTGTTCCGCACTTTCCCGAGCCTTCGGGTTGGAGTGTTTGCCGTTTTTTCGCTGTTCTTCTCCATTTTCAGGCGATTTTCCTGAAGGTTATCCGGCGGAGGCGGGGTGTAATACGTGGAAACCACAAATGCCAGGACGCTGAGCAGGAGCAAAAACAATATCGTTTTCCCTGGAAAAGAAAGCTTTTGTGGTAGTTGTTCGGCTGAGGTAAAAGTTTGCATATTTGGCTGTTGTGCCGACTCCCGCACAAAAACAATGCTTGTAATCCAAGTGTTTATTCCGGAGTACCAAATCGGAACGGAGGGGGCAGACGTTCCAGAATATACAAAAAACGATCCCAGGTCATTGGCCGCTTTCGCACTCAGCCTGCATATTTCTTCCACCTGTTTTACCCGGATACTCCGCAATCAATTCCGCGTACTCCTCACCCGACAAACGAATGTATTGGTAAACCTCCTTTCCCGTTTTATGCCCTCACCCGCATGGTGGATTTCACCGGGCGCTTCAACATGGGTCACGGTACCGGCGCCCGTGTACGGGCAAAAAAAAGCCCGGCTGGAGGGCCGGGCAACAACAAGCGGAGAGGGAGGGATTCGAACCCCCGGTACCCGCGAAGGTACGTCTGATTTCGAATCAGGTGCATTCAACCACTCTGCCACCTCTCCGGGTTGGTTGTCGGTTGTCGGTTATTGGTTGTTGGCGCCAATGCATTTGACTAACCTGACGCAGGTAACCGATAACCAATAACCAACAACCAAATTGCGGAGAGACAGGGATTCGAACCCTGGATACGCTTTTGACGTATACGCACTTTCCAGGCGCGCTCCTTAAACCACTCGGACATCTCTCCGGGATGCCGCTTTGTTAAGCGGGTGCAAAGGTAATATTGTATTGGAAATTTACAAGTCGACATCTACTGAGAATTTTCAGGTTGCTTGGTTGTATTTTTGCCCTCTCATGAACATGAGCCTTTTCGACAACAGGAGGGTACGCCAGGGACTGACCATTTTTATGCTGTTCGGGGCGCTTACCTGCATTTTTCCTCCCGCACATCCCACTTTTCTCTGGTGGGCGGATAAAGCTGTGTTTGTGGCGTCGGGGTACCTCCTGGCCGGACTTTTTTTTCTGATCATCAATAATCAGCGGCTGATGTTTGTGTGTTTGGGTTGCAGCGCCGCCATTTGTTTTTTTAAAAATGAACTGGGCGACGGCCAAACGGGTATGAGACATACCAATCCGCCTTTTTATCTGCCCGATTCTTCGCCCCTGAAAAAACCGGATCCGAACTCGTTTTTTCTAAAACCTGTACCGCCGGATGAGCCTGTTAAAGCGCATTGACAGTTTTCGCTACGCCTTTAAAGGCCTGGTGGAACTGTTTACCCGTCAAATAAATGCACGGATACACCTCGCTGCGGCGGTTGTTGCCGTCGGCGCCGGGTTTTATTTCCATATATCGCCCTTAGAGTGGGTAGCCATCACCGGCTGCATCGCCGCAGTAATCGCCCTGGAAGCCATTAACACGGCCCTGGAATACCTGACCGACCTGGTATCACCCGATTACCACCCGCTTGCGGGCAAGGTAAAAGATGTGGCGGCTGCGGCCGTACTCGTCGCTGCCGCCGGTTCGGTGATCATCGGATTGATTATTTTTGTCCCGAAATTTTAACACCTCCCCGAATGCCTGCATCCGGGTGAACCAGTCTTTAAAAGGCCGGTTTGTCGGCAATCTTACATTCACGCTGCATAAAATTGACCAAATATATCGTTGGTTTTGGACACAATCGGCGAGTTCGCCGTATCTTGGGGTAATCCTGCCAAAACCGGTTTTCATCCTTTTTTTTCACCAAACTCTATGCATCCCATGCGTTTTTCATCCTTTTTGCCGATGCTACTGCTGGTTGGCGCGCTACACGCGCAAAACCAATGCAGCATTTTTGACCTTACCGCCAAGGTCGCCAATTACGCCCCTTCCACCTGTCAATACTACGTAGTCCTCGATTTTGAACATACCGGCACGACCAACCAGTTTACCGTCACCGGTAACGGCAACAACTACGGTACGTTCAACTACGGCCAGGTACCCCTCACCCTGGGGCCTTTCACCGCCGGCAGCACACCCGCCGTCAAGGAATTTGTGGTGACGGACGCCGTTTTCACAGACTGTAAAGACGACGCCCAAACGGACGTTCCCGGCTGTCAGACGAGTACGGATTGCGACATTTACGACGTAAAAGTGATACCGGGCGACTGTGTACCCGGTAGTCTGACGTACCAACTGACGCTCAATTTTCAGGTTAAAAATCCCGGCAACGACTTTTTTGAAGTCTGGGCCGGCAACGGACAGTACCTCGGGGTTTTCCCGCTGAGTCAATTACCGCTGAACATCCCGAACTTCCCCTGGGACGGAGACCCGACCGATCACATCAAGATTTGTATCAACGACAACCCCGACTGCTGCGAAACCGTCAGTTTCCCCGCGCCGGATTGCCTGCAAGGACCTTGCAGTATTTCCGGCCTGACCGTTGAAACGGGCGACTGCACCTCGGACAGCACCTATAAAGTAGAGATCAACTTCGCCATCAATACACCTAACATCGTGGGTGTGTTCGGGTTATGGGCCAACGGTTCGTTTATCGGCATCTTTGGCCTGAACGACCTGCCGCTTACCCTCGACAGTTTCCCCTGGAACGGCGGCCCTGCCGATGAAATAAAGGTTTGTATTGTAAACACGCCGACCGACCTCAACAATCTCCAGATTCTTTGCTGCAAAACCCTCGAATTTCAGGTGCCCGGCTGCCTGCCGGTATACCCCTGCGGCATCAAGGACATGAAAGTGGAAACCGACACCTGCTCCTCCGACAGTACCTTCGGCCTGTGGGTGAATTTCCTGGTAAACGATACCACGGCCGTCGATTCATTTGAGGTCTGGGCCAACGGTACCCTGCTCGGCGCCTTTGTGTACCACCCCGATTCCTTGCCGCTTTATATCCCCGATTTTCCGTGGAACGGCAACATATTCAACCACATACGGGTTTGTACCGGCAATGCGCCGCCCTGTTGCAGGGAGTTGCAGTTTCTGGCGCCGGCCTGCCTGCCTTTCGGCCCCTGCGAAGTCACGGATATTTTTGTGCAAACAGGCGCCTGCACCTCCGACAGCACCTACAAACTCCGGGTAAACTTCCAGGCGACCAATCCCGGCGACGGCAATTTTGTGCTTTGGGCAAACGGCGCCTTAGTGGACACCTTCCCGCTGACCGCCGTGCCGCTGGCTTTCGACAGTTTTCCCTGGAGTGGAAACAATGTCGACCTGATCAAAATCTGTATCTCCGGCGCCACACCCGATACGGTGCCTTGCTGCCGGGAGAAGGAATTCCACCCGCCTGCCTGCCTGTTCCCGGACTCCTGCGAGATCGTGAACGTTGTGGTGGACCCCGGCAATTGTGATCCGGCGAGTCAGACCTACAGCCTGACCCTCAATTTTGAAGTCAAACACGCCACCAACGACTTTTTTGAATTGTGGGCCGGAAATGGTCAGTACCTCGGCTATTTCCCGCTGAGCCAGTTGCCGCTCACCATTCCCGCATTCCCCTGCACCAACAGCGGAACCGGACTGTTAAAAATCTGTATCAACGACAACCCGGATTGCTGCACAACGGTGGATTTTCAGGCGCCGGACTGCTGTAATGCTACGGGCCCTTGTGAAATATTTGACCTGACGGTGGAAACGGGCGATTGCACGTCCGACAGCACTTATCACACCTGGATCAACTTCCAGGTCAGCAACCCGCTCGGCGACCAGTTCAGCGTGTGGACCAACGGCGATTTTTACGGCACCTTCGATCTCGATTCACTTCCGCTGGAAATCCCCAACTTCCCCTGGAACGGCGGCTCGAACGACGTGGTGAAAATCTGCTTCATCAGTCCCGACGGCGCCATCGGTTGTTGCAAAACCAAAGAGTTCGCCGTACCCGATTGTATCGACCAGCCCTGTGAAATTTACAATCTCGTGGTGAATCCGGGCGATTGCACCGGCGACAGCACCTACAGCGTGACGATCAAATTCCAGGTGGACAACCCGCCCGGAAACATCTTTGGCGTTTGGGCCAACGGCGAGTTTCTCGGAACGTTCAACCTGAACCAGTTACCACTCACCATCGACGATTTCCCCTGGAACGGCGGCGCAAACGACGTCGTGAAAGTGTGTTTTGTCAGTCCCAACGACCCCGCCGGTTCGGCTACCTGCTGCCGGGTAAAAGAATTTGAAGTACCCGATTGCCTCAACCAGGGCGGCCCGTGTGAAATATGGGACCTCACAGTCACCACCGGCGATTGTACCGGCGACAGCACTTATGTTGTAAAAATCAATTTCTCGGTGGCCAACCCGCCGGGAAATACCTTCGGCGTATGGGCCAACGGCGTATTCTTCGGCGACTATAACCTGAATCAATTGCCGCTCTCCATCACCAATTTCCCCTGGAACGGCGGTGCAAACGACGTGATCAAGGTGTGTATGGCGCCCAACAGCAATACCGGCTGCTGCCAGACGAAAGAGTTCAACGTACCCGCCTGCCTCAACCAGGGCGGCCCCTGCGAAGTATTCGACATGAGCGTGCAGACCGGCGACTGCACCGGCGACAGTACCTACAGCGTGACGATTGATTTCCAGGTCGCCAACGCACCCGGAAATACCTTCGGCGTATGGGCCAACGGCGGGTTCCTCGGCACCTACAATGTCAATCAGTTGCCGCTGACCATCGACGATTTCCCCTGGAACGGGGGCCAGAACGACGTCGTAAAGGTCTGTTTCCTCAGCCCCAATGGCGCTTACGTGTGTTGCCGCACCAAAGAATTTGCCGTACCCGACTGCCTTGACCCGGGCGGCCCCTGCGATATACACGATCTCGTGGTGGATACCGGCGACTGCACCGGCGACAGCACTTACCAGGTCTGGATCAATTTCCAGGTCGCCAATCCTCCGGGCGACCAGTTCGGATTGTGGGCAAACGGCGAGTTTTTGGGCTTTTTTAACCTCAACCAACTCCCCCTGTCCATCACCGATTTCCCATGGAACGGCGGCGCGAATGACGTCGTGAAAGTTTGTTTTGCCAACAGCGGAACGGTCGGTTGCTGCGAAATCAAAGAATTCGCCGTACCCGACTGTCTCAATCAGGGCGGTCCCTGCGAAATTTATGACCTGGGTGTGGATACCGGCGATTGCACCGGCGACAGCACCTACCAGGTCTGGATCAATTTCTCGGTAGACAATCCGCCCGGAAATACCTTCGGTGTGTGGGCCAACGGCCAGTTCCTCGGCACCTTCAACCTCAACCAATTGCCGCTGGCGATCATGGATTTCCCGTGGAACGGCGGTTCGAATGACGTAGTGAAGGTTTGTTTTGTCGATCCCGATCATCCCGATCTTCCTCCGACCTGCTGCCGCACCAAAGAGTTCGCCGTACCTGATTGCCTCGACCAGGGCGGTCCCTGCGAAATTTACGACCTCGTGGTAGATCCGGGCGACTGCACCGGCGACAGTACGTATTCGGTTTTGATCAATTTCTCGGTGGACAACCCGACCGGAAACATCTTTGGCGTTTGGGCCAACGGCGCGTTCATCGGCACCTTCAACCTCAGCCAACTGCCGCTTACCATCAGCAATTTCCCCTGGAACGGCGGCCCGAATGACGTGGTGAAGATTTGTTTTGTCGATCCCAACAATCCCGCCGGTTCGGCCACCTGCTGCCGCACGAAAGAATTCGCCGTACCCGACTGTCTCGACCAGGGCGGTCCCTGCGAAATTTTCAACCTCGTGGTGGATACCGGCGATTGCACCGGCGACAGTACGTATTCGGTTTTGATCAATTTTTCGGTGGACAACCCGCCCGGAAATACCTTTGGCGTTTGGGCCAACGGCGCGTTCTTCGGCACCTTCAACCTCAACCAACTGCCGCTTACCATCAACAATTTCCCCTGGAACGGCGGCTCGAATGACGTGGTGAAGGTTTGTTTTGTCGATCCCAACGACCCGGCCGGTTCGGCCACCTGTTGCCGCACCAAGGAATTTGAAGTGCCCGACTGCCTGACACAGGATGTGTGCCATATCTTCGACCTGATCGCAATTCCGACGCCGTGTTTGTGCGGGCAGTTTTTTGTAGCGATCAGTTTCCAGCATGAAAACGGGGGCGCCGGCGGTTTCGAAATTGTGGGCAACGGCACCAATTACGGCTCGTTCCCCTACAACACCCTGCAGCCGATCATCCTCGGCCCGCTGATGGGTGACGGAACGACGCAGTACGAATTCGCCGTAAACGACGTGCAGCACCCTGACTGCGGCGATGATGTCGCAATCGGCAGTATCGATTGTATGACTTCGGTGGTTGATCCGGGTGGTGATGCACAATTAGTGCTTTCGCCCAACCCGGCATCGAACTGGCTGAACGTATCGGCACAATTGCAAGGCAGCGCCCAGATCGGCGAATCCACCGTGGATATCTACCATGCCGACGGTCGCTTAGTGCGCAACTTCACCGTGCCCGATGGCGGCAACTTCCAAATCGACGTGGCCGATCTGCCCGCAGGTGTTTACCGCCTGTCATTGCAGGCCGCCGCCGGTCGTTTGGAGGGCATTTTTGCGAAGCAATAGTAATCCGGGACGACGTTCCGGAAAAACAACAAAGAGAGGGTGTCTCAAAGGGTTGAGAAAAGGTGATAATGGTTGATGATAGTTGATGTTTGGATTGAAAAATGGCATAAATGCCTTTTCGGTTCAAAATATCAACCTGATAAACTTTATAAACCTCATCAACTTTGACACCTCTCTCGTTTTTGGGCTTACCGGTCCAGTAATTCCCCGATCACCTTGCCCGTGGTGCCGTTTGGCTCCGTGATGCGAAGCATGGCCGCAAGTGTGGGAGCGATGTCGGTAATATCCGTCGGGCGGAAACTGACGCCGCGCGCTATTTTCCAGCCGTACCAAAGCAGGGGAACGTGTGTGTCGTAGGCGTATGGCGAACCATGTGTGGTGCCTCCTTTGGAAAACATCTTGTCGTCCGAGTGCCAGGCCGGGTCGAGTTGAAACAGGATATCGCCCGACCGGCGGGGGTGAATTCCACGCCGCGTTTCGGACGCGAACGGGTATTCTGGCGGAAACATCATGAGTTCTTCCCGCGTAAAGGCATCATACACACCCGGTTGTGTTTTCAGGTAATCAATGATCACGGAAGCCAGGTGTTCGGGTTCCATATCGAGGTCTGCCACGGCTTCCCAGTTGAGCCATATCTGCTGGTTGCCGATTTCGCGGATAAAGTCGCCGGGTGTGCCAAAGGCGGCGGCAATGGTTTTTTCCAGCACATTTTCCAACTGACTTTCCGGGAAAACACCCGCAGGAATCCGCAGATCATTCAGATGGACGGGTGTTTCGCCGCCGCCGTGATCGGCGGTGAAAAATACCAGCACGTTGTTTTTTCCCAGTTTTTTGTCTAAGTAATCGAGCAGGCGGGCGATATCGCGGTCGAGTCGCAGGTAAATATCCTCGGTTTCTTCCCCGTGGATGCCAAACTGGTGCGCGCAGTAATCCGTGCTGGAAAAACTGACGCACAAAAAATCGGGCGCAGCATCGGCCCCGAGTTGCATTTTATCCACGGCGTCAATGGCAAAATCGAGCGTCAGGCTGTTGCCGAAAGGCGTGAATCGCAATACGCCGTATCCGCCGTTTTTTTTGATGGCGGGCAGGTCGTAGGGCATTTGTTTGCCGGCAAACAGCGAGGTGTAATCGGCGTCGTTGTATTTGTCCCAGCCGGCAAAACTTTCGTCGTACCGGAGTGTCGAGTCCGTGGCCCAGGGTTTGGAAAGGTAAGCGTCGGGCAAACGGCGGGCATTGAAGTCCTGCACCCATTGCGGAAGTCCCAGAGAATCAGGATAATACGTCGAAGTGATCCAGTTGCCCGTGGCATCGTCAAACCAGTAGCAGGCATTCGGAATATGGCCGGCCGGCAGGATGCTCGCGCGGTCTTTCAGGCAAACCCCCACTACTTTCGATTTAAAGTTATTGGACAGGCGCAACTCGTCGGTAACCGTGGTGGAAAGCAAAACCGCAGGGGAATGCTGGCCCACTTTGACGTTCGGGCTGCCGACGGTTTTGTAGCGTTTATCGGTGGTGACGTAGCGATGTTCGCGCCACTCGGGGTCCCACCATTCGTTGGCAATGATGCCGTTGACGGAAGGTGTGGTGCCGGTATAAATGGCCGCATGCCCCGGCGCCGTGTAGGTGGGCACGTAATTATATCGCGTGTTTTCGCAGGAAAACCCTTCGCCGAGCAGGCGTTTGAAGCCGCCGGCGACGTATTTGGACTGGTAGCGATAAAGGAAATCGTAACGCATCTGGTCGACAACAATGCCGACGATGAGTTTGGGTTGGGTTGGAGGGGCCTGGGCGGAAGCGTTTAAAAAAGCGGCTCCCAGGAAAAAGGCGGTGATCGGAAAAATTCGCATAAAGGTGTTTGATGTGCTTTAAATCTCAATGGCGGGGCAAAAATGGGGAATTGGGATTAAATGAACGTAAATCCTATTCCCGGATATGATGAAATCACCCTTTTTTCCGGGTTTCCGAAAAACAGCAGGCGCATGGGTTGGCTCAAAATAACACGATTTGCCCTTTCAACTTTACGGATCAAAAACGAGCGTCGGGCGTATTTTGAAGAAATCAAGGGGCAACACAAGTGCGCAAAACCCCTCAGCGCAGGTAGGGAAAATTCTCCGCCATATCGCGCCAGAGCAGGTACATTTCCCGGTATTTCCCGTTTTTGTCCGTCAGTGTGCCCTGGTTGTAACTCATGTCCTGCTGCAAGAGGTTGAATACGGTCGGGTCGTCGCATTTCAGCGACAACCACGGCTGTCCGATCATCCGCAGATAAAGATCGTCGTTCATTTTGTACATCGAAGGATCGTCGTTTCCCGTGTACTGGATAGAAACGACCTGATTTGAGCAAAATTCAGCCTGAATCTCCGCTTGGGATTACCAATCTCCGGCCGGTGCGTATTGTTTATTAACCCGGGTTGACCGGAGATCGGCAGCACCCAACGCACCAGCCGGAGATGAGGGGCTTTTAACGGTAATAAATCACCACCGCAAAAGTCGCCACCAGCAATATCACTGCCAGCACCCGGTAATTTTGGTACCACGGCAGTCCGCGCAGGGCAGCGCTGTCTTCTTCGTACACGGCGTTGTTCCACGTCAAACCGGACGTTTTGATGGCCGGCGGCGGCGCAGTAGCCAGGCTGACGGCGATCTGAACGATAGAGCAGACCAGCAGCAGCAGCGGCGCTTTTACGAGAAAATGTACGGCGTTCCAGGCCGGCATCCAGTCGAAAACCTGGCTAAAAACCGTAAACAACGCGATCACTAAGCCCGTCATGAGTGCGGCAAAGGCGCCGTCGGCATTGGCCCTTTTCCAGAACAGACCGAGCAGGAAAATGGCCACCACCGGCGGACTGATCAGTGCCAGCACACCCTGCATGTAATTCATCAGTGATTCAAAATTAGCAATTTGTGGCGCCCAGGCAACGGTAATGAGCATAAACGCAACCGTCGAAATTTGTCCGGCGCGCACCAGCCCTTTCGAATCCAGGTCGGGGCGCAGTTTTTGTACAAAATCCATGGTGACGAGGGTGGAGGCGGAATTGAGTGTGGCGCTCACGGCAGAAGCCATCGCCGCCAGAAAACCCGCCACCACCAGGCCGATCAGGCCCGCCGGCAGCAACTGAAATACCAGCGTGGGATAGGCGCCGTCGGCGAAATTTTTGAGTTGCCCGGCGTACATTTCCTGCAGGTTGGGATACAACTTCACCGCAGCCAGGCCGGGGAATACGAGCAGAAACAGGATCGGGATTTTCAGCAATGCGGCAAACAGGGCGCCTTTGCGCGCTTCGTTGGCATTACGCGCGCTGAGTGCCCGTTGCACGATAAACTGGTTGTTGCACCAAAAATAAAAACCCAGCAGCGGCACGCCGAACAACAACCCTTGCCAGGGCATGTCGGGATGCCCGGAGGGCTGCACCAGGTGCATAAACGAAGGATCTTTGGCATTGGCCGCATCCACAATGGCCTGATAACCACCCGCTTTGTCGTACACAATAAAGGCCAGGATCATCGCCGATATCAGCAAAATGATCGTATTCACCATCTCGGTGCGCATCACGGACGACAGTCCGCCGAAAATGGTGTAGCCGGCCGCAAACATGGCCAGCAGGGAAACGATCAGTATCGTATTGGCTTCCGGGTACACCAGTTTGGCAATCACCACCCCCGCGAACAGGGTGCCCGCCGTATCGATAAAAATATTTCCGATCAGGGTGATAAACGAGAAGTAATAACGCGAGCGGGCGTCATACCTTTTTTCAAAAAACTCCGGCATGGTGTACACCTGCGACTTGAGGTAAAAAGGCAGGATAAACATGCAAAAAAACGCCAGTACCACCGAGGCCATCCACTCGTAGTTGAAAAACACGATGCCGCCTTTATAAGCGCCGCCCGTAATGGCGATCAGCGAATTGGAGGAAATATTGGCGGAAAACATCGAGATACCGATAACGTACCAGGGCATATTCCGGCCGGCGAGGAAATATTCTTCCGAACTCCCGGCCTTCCGGTGGTAAAAACCATAGGCGACAATGGCCGCAATATACCCGACGATAATAACGAGGTCGAGGGTGGTAAAAGTAAAATTCATGAGCAAGCAGTGTGTAGGTGAATGAGAAGGCGTTGGCCTGTCATTGGTGCGGGCTGGCGCAGCAATGTTAGGCAAACATTTGTTGTTGAAAAAATTTTGACAAATAAACGTTTTACAAAGGCGGTTTTTGCCAATCAATGAAAGGAATCCGGGAACCAGGGCCCGGGAATTGCCTCCGGAAAGTTGATTTTTTCCGTTTCTTTGCGGCAGAGGGGAGATGCCGGATGCCGGATGCCGGATGCCGGATGCCAGATGCCGGATACCAGATGGGAGATGCCAGATGGGAGATGCCGGATAACCGATACGATAACCAATACACCAATAACCATGTCCAACCGCCCACCTTCCGCCTTAGATTGGTTTTTGCTTTTTTTGCTGGCTGTTGTCTGGGGCGCTTCCTTTCTGTTTATCAAGCGGTCGGTGCAGATCTTCGACCCGATGCAGATGGCGATGTGGCGAATGGTATTTGCAACGGTGATTTATTTGCCCGTAGCCGCGGCTTTTTGGTCAAAAATCGACTGGAAGCAATGGAAACCCCTTTTGGTTGTGGCATTTTGCGGGTCGGCCATCCCCAATTTTTTATTTGCCGTGGCCGGGCGGCACGTCGACAGCAGTCTCGCGGGTGTGCTCAACTCCCTGACTCCCTTGTTTACACTGATGCTCGGGGTGGCTTATTTTCAAATGACTTTCACCCGGAATAAAGTGATCGGGGTGGTGCTCGGACTGGCGGGCGCCATGGTGCTGATTTTTTTTAACAGCAAAAGCGGCGTCAGCGGCAACGCTTTTTTGCCGGTTTGTGTGTATTGGCCACGACTTGTTATGCCGTAAATGCCAACGTAGTAAACAGGTGGTTGCGCAATATGCACCCCGCCGGTATCGCTTCTGCGGCATTTGTACTCACCGGATGGATGTTCGTCATCGGCCTCTGGCAATCGGAAGGCTGGCAGGCAGCGCGGCAGCAGCCCGACGGCATAAAAGGCCTCGGTTACATCCTTTACCTTGCGGCGCTGGGCACGGTCGGCGGCTCGATCCTGTATTTTTGGTTGTTGCAGCGAACGAGCGCCATTTTTGCCACTTCCGTCACTTACCTGCTGCCGGTAGCCGCCATCCTGCTGGGCGCATTCGACGGTGAAACCATCGGCGCGGTGGACCTGGGTGGTACGGCAATCATTTTGACCGGATTGTATATTGCCCGGAAATGATTGGACGGGAAGCGATTATCTTTGCCGTTCCGGGCCGTTCATCTTCCCGATCTGGAAAGGCCGGCCAACCTGAACATTACCTATCCATTCAACACCCGGCTGGTGAAAACAGGGGGCGACACCTTGCAGGCAAACACCGGCCCCACTCAATTTCAATGAAAAAGAAACTCGGCATTATTGTCCTGTTGTGCATCGGCATCCATCTGTTAGACGCCTGTTGCGGCGAAAACAAACCTTTTTTCGACTATTCCAAGTTGTTGGTCTCCTCCGAATTGCTGCTGGTCACCGCCACGCAGGATACCCTGCTGACCCTGAGTGTCCAGCCCGATGAAGTGGAATACCTCGCTTCCAACTACGAATTGACCGTCACCACAGCCGCCTATGGTACCAGTTGCCCGCAACCCGGCGAACAAGGCTCGAAATTCAAGATGAACGCTGTGGACATCCTGGCGGACAAAGACTTCAACGATACCTTGCCGGCGGGCACGTCGCTCAGCTCCATCTTTTTCAACGCCCGGTCGGCGAATACCACCGATCCGATCACACAAAACCTGTCCGAACTGGAGTTTCCCGCTCCGGAATGGGATTTTGTGGTGTACACTAAGCAAAACCCGCAAACCCGACCGAACCTTTTACACTTACCGTAAAAGTCACCAAATCAGACGGTTCGGTAGCACAAGGAAAGGTAGCCGGTGTGAAGTTCAGGTAAAAAAACGCTTATTTAAACCACCCGGCGTAAAAAACGTAGTTGTTCGCGATCCGCTCAATCTGGCCTTTGAACAATTCGGGCGTGAGGTCCTTTACCCGCCGGGCGGGCACTCCCGCGTACACACCGCCGGCATGGCAGACCATTTTTTCCAGTACCACCGCCCCTGCGGCGATCAGGCAATTTTCCTCCACCACGGCTTCGTCCATCACGATGGCGCCCATGCCGACGAGCACGTTGTCGTGCAAGGTACAGCCGTGCACCAGGGCGCGATGGCCGATGCTGACGTGGTTGCCGATGGTGGTGCCACATTTCTGGTAGGTGCCGTGCAAAATAGCCCCGTCCTGGATATTTACTTTGTTGCCGATGCGGATGAAGTTGACGTCGCCGCGTACCACCGCCTGAAACCAAACGGAACAATCGTCGCCCATGATCACATCGCCGATAACGGTGGCGTTTTCTGCCAGAAAACAGTTTTGGCCGAATTGGGGAGAAAAATCGCGACAGGGAAGGATGAGTGGCATGGGTGAGAGAGAGGTGAGAGAGGTGAGAGGAGGTGTCAGACTTGCTTGGTCAGGGGCAACCGGCGTATTCTTGTCAGGCCCCAGGCAATCGCCGCCCGGCCGCGTTGGCGATCATATCATCTACTTCATAAAACCTTCCGGGAATAAATGCGCCTTGCACATACTCTATGAAGATGCCGTAGGCCGACGAAAAAGCAAAAATGACTAATCCTTCTTTCCAGCCCGCCCGGCGCCCGGCGGAACGGGTATACCCCCACAGCAACAGCCACGAAAGCACGCCATACGCAGCGAGGTGACCCAACTTGTCGACGGAAAACAAATTGAACTTCGGGAGGCTCACACCCGGTGTTACCGATGCACCCGTGACGATCAGGAGCCATAAAAAGGCGGGGAGCCAGGGAAACCATTTTTTGGTCATTTTGTGCTATAAATTTTTGTTAGTCTTCAATCCAGCACCCCTTTTCGTTTCATTTTGTAATAATGCACCCCCGCGCCGAATACCCAGCCTTCTTTGCCCGACTGGGTGCGCACTTTTACCCAATGGTCGGTCACTTTTTCGTAACCAAGGCTGATCTCCTGGGTCCACTCGGTTTTTTTGTTCAAAAAGGTGACCGGCTCGTACAGTTCAAGTTTGGCGACCGTTTCACTTTTTAAACCGGGTTCTTTGCGGACTTTCAGGCCGTCGATGCTGACAAAAAGGGTGGAATATTTGCCGCTGGCGGCGGGTGGCGGCGCGGATGACGACTGATTGGACAATACGGGGCGGGTGGGTTTGGCGCCAGGCTGCGGGTTGGCGCCCGCGGCTCCGGAAGGCAGGGAGGCGCGGCAACAGCCGGCTGTGCCGCCGGGGAACTGCCCGGACTTTGTGTATTAACCGGTGTTTGAACGGTTTGTGCAGGCGTTTGCTGCACCACGATCGTGTCGTGGCGGGCCGGACGTTCTTCTTCTTCCTCTTCACCCGTTTCGTGCACACTGCGCACGAGTTCGGAGCGTTTGGCGGAACATTTCGACACGGCCCACAACAGAACGCAACCGATAAAAACCGCGATGATCAGGGATTCGACTTTGGGAAGTTTCATACGACAAAAGTAATTAGGTATCAAGGTTTCGGGTGACATCCGGGGCTGACAGATTTCAAGGTTTTCCAGTACATTTGCCGGCCAAATTTAAGGCTAAGAAACGGTTTTGGAACTATTCGCCAAACCTTAGATTCGCCAAAACACATCCACCCATCTGCGAACAGCCAAACAATGGGTCCAATGCCAGACAACCTTCAACATCAGATCGCACTTACCCTGGTGCCTCAGGTGGGCGCCGTTACCGCCAAAATGCTGATCAGTTATTGCGGCAGCGCAGAAGCCGTATTCAACACCCCGAAAAAGGACTTGTTGAAAATCCCCGGTATCGGCCCGGCGACGGCCGACGCCCTGCACAAATCCGGGCCGCTGCAATCTGCCGAACGCGAGATGCAGTTCCTCGAACAACACCGGATTTCGGCGCTTTTTTATACCCACGAACGTTTTCCAGCGCGGCTCCGGCAATGTTACGACAGCCCGGCACTCGTTTATTTTAAAGGCTCCGCCACCGATCTTTTGTCGGCACGCCGGATCGTAGCCGTAGTGGGTACCCGCCAGCCGACGGAATACGGCAAAATGGTGTGTGAAGAGATCATTGAAGGTCTTCAGGCTTATAATGTGCTTGTTGTCAGTGGATTGGCGTATGGTGTCGATATCACGGCGCACCGGAAAGCCATCGCGCTGGATATGCCCAATATCGGCGTTTTGGGGCATGGCCTGGGCAATATTTATCCCAGCCAGCACCGCAGTGTCGCCCTGCGGATGATCGAAAACGGCGGGCTCCTGACCGAATATACCCACGATACAAAACCCGACCGCGAACATTTTCCCATGCGCAACCGCATCATCGCCGGCCTGTGCGACGCCTTGCTGGTGGTGGAAACGGCGGCTACCGGCGGCTCCATGATCTCCGCCGAACTGGCCGGCCAATATGAACGCGACATCTTTGCCGTACCGGGCCGGGTACGTGATCCCAAAAGCGCCGGCTGCAATCTGCTCATCAAAAACAACCGGGCCCGCCTTGTCGAATCAGCCGCCGACCTGGCATCCAGCCTGCGTTGGGAAGAAGCGGGCAAGCAAATCACCGTTCAGACGCAACTTTTTCCCGATCTTTCCCCGGCAGAAACCGTTCTGCTCGATATTATCCGCGAACAACCCGAAATTCCCATCGACCGGCTCACGGTAGCCGCCAAACTTCCTCCGGGTGAATTGGCCTCCCTGATCCTCGAACTCGAATTTAAGGGAATTATTCGGACCTTACCCGGCAAACGGTATATGGTTTCTGCCTAAACAAAACAATATAAACATCTGTGAAACAACTCATTATAATCCCTGCATTGTTGCTGCTTTCTTTTCAGCAAACCCTGGAAAACCCACCCGCATCCCCGGTCGGGAAACTTCCCAAAAACGTCATTCTGATGATCGGCGACGGTATGGGGCTCACACAGGTGACCGCAGGTATGTATAGCAGCAACAAGCGGCTTAACCTCGAAAAATGCACCGTTACGGGCCTGATCAAAACGCATTCGGCCCGAAACATCGTCACCGATTCGGGCGCGGGAGCAACGGCTTTTTCCTGCGGATGCAAAACTTACAACGGCGCCATCGGCGTGTGTAATGACAAAAAACCCTGTTGGACGATCCTTGAACAGGCTGAAAAACAAGGACTTGCAACCGGGTTGGTGACCACGTCCAGCATTACCCACGCCACACCCGCTTCCTTTATCGCACACGTGCCCGACCGCGGCGATATGCAGGCCATCGCCGCTTATTTCCTGCAAACCGACATCGACCTGTTTATCGGCGGCGGGAAAAAATATTTTGCCGAACGTACGGCCGATCAGCGCAACCTGGTGCAGGAACTCACGGACAAAGGTTACCGGGTGTACGACTTCTCCCAGAAAAAACTGGCCGACCTCAGCCCCGCCGCCGACCAGCCTTTGGTGTGGTTTTCCGCCAACGAAGAACCGCCGGGTGTGGCTGGAGGACGCGATTATTTGCCCCTTGCCACCCGGATAGCGCCCGATTTTTTGCAAAAAAGGAGTGAAAACGGCTTTTTTCTGATGATTGAGGGCGCCCAGATCGATTGGGCGGGCCACGCGAACAACGCTCCCAATACCGTCAGGGAAATGCTCGATTTTGACGACGCCATCGGCGAAGCGTTGCGTTTTGCCGAAAAAGACGGAGAAACATTGATCGTAATCACCGCCGACCATGAAACGGGCGGCATGGCACTCGAACAAAGCCGGTCGCCGGACACCCTCGACATGACCTTCCAAACCAAATCGCACACCGCTTCACTGGTGCCGGTATTTGCCTACGGCCCCGGCGCCGAACTTTTCGGCGGGGTGTACGACAACACGGATATTTTTCAGAAAATGTGGGATGCGTTCGGCTTCCCGCCCCCGGTGGAAATCAAAAAATAGGGGTGTTAAATTGTAGGACGGAAATCTTTTCCGTCCGGATGATTCATTCTCAGAATGTTCCGAAGAAAATCAGTATCATTAATATTGTTCACTTACTAAAACATCAAAAGGCAGAAGGTTCGTACGAACCTCCTGCCTTCATCACCATTTGAGATATGTTGGATAAGATTATTTCTCAGAAAAATGTCGCATCTTTCGGCGTTGTGTGGTGAGGAGACCAGCCCTACCCCCCAAACGGACTGGTCCCTCGCCCACGGGTTTAAGACCGCATTCGGCCTTAAATCTTTATGGAATCTGCGATTCTAACTTGTCTTTTCAAAAATCATCCGGCTCTTTTTTCCGGCGATTCAACGCGTTTCAGCGTACTCTATATCAGGCAACTACTGTGCCAATTCCTGGAATGAATACATCGTATGAAGTAGTTTTTTTTACAGGTTAATTCCCTGAAAAGGGTATAAAAACCTCAGTAATACATTGTTTGTCAGTTATTTAAATTTTACTTTGCCATTACCGGACAATTTGACAGACACACAGCGGCTGGCACAGGCTTTGATCGCCTTTCCTTGTTTTTGACCTTTTTTATTTAAAATCATGGCTGTTAATTTTCTTCGGAACATTCTGAGCATGAAACATCCGGACGGAAAAAATTTCCGCTCTGCCACTTAATACGCAACAAATCAATACGACCGAATTATGCAAACAGGTACGATTTCCGTTCAGACCGAGAACATATTTCCCATTATCAAAAAATTCCTCTACTCTGACCACGAGATTTTCCTGCGCGAACTGGTGTCGAACGCCGTGGACGCAACCACGAAACTCCAGGTTTTGGCCAACCGCGGCGATGTAAAAGGAGAAATCGGCGACACCACCATCGAGGTAATCCTCGAAGAAGCCGAAAAGCGACTCATCATCCGCGACAAAGGCATCGGCATGACGGAAGAAGAGGTCCTGAAATACCTCAACCAGATCGCCTTTTCCAGCGCCGCGGAATTCCTTGAAAAAAACAAAGACAGCGCCATTATCGGGCATTTCGGCCTCGGGTTTTATTCCGCCTTTATGGTAGCCGACCGGGTGGAAGTGGTCACAAAATCGTGGCAAAAAGGCGCCAAAGCCGTACGCTGGTCCTGCGAAGGAAGCCCCGAGTTCAGCATGGAAGAGGTGAAAAAAGCCGGGCGCGGCACAGATATCATTCTGTATATCAATGAAGAAAACAAAGATTTTCTCGAAAACACCGCGTAGAAGGGCTGCTGGAAAAATACTGCAAATACCTCCCGGTGCCGATTCAGTTCGGAACCCGCACGGAATATTTCGATACCGGCGAAGGCGAGGATAAAAAGGAGGAATCGCGCGAAATACCCAACATCGTCAACGAAATACGGCCGGTCTGGAAAAAACTGCCGACCGACCTGAAAGACGAAGAATACCTGGCATTTTACCGCCAGATGTACCCCATGGCGCCGGAGCCGATGTTCTGGATACACCTCAACATCGACTATCCGTTCAACCTGACGGGTGTGTTGTACTTCCCCAAACTCGGCAACGCCATGGAAGTGACGCGCAACAAAATCCACCTCTATTCCAATCAGGTATATGTGACCGACGACGTGCGCGACATCGTTCCCGAATGGCTGCTGCTGCTGCACGGCGTCATCGATTCGCCCGATATTCCGCTCAACGTGTCGCGTTCCTACCTGCAAAGCGACGCCAACGTCAAAAAAATCAGCGAATACATCACCCGGAAAGTGGCCGACAAACTCCACGAACTGTTCAAAAACGACCGCCCGGCTTTCGAGCAAAAATGGCGCGACCTGGGCGTTTTTGTAAAATACGGGATGATTTCCGACAAAAAATTCGAAGAACGGGCCATGAATTTTGCCTTCGTGGAAAACGTACAGCACGAATTTTATTTGCTCAACGACTACAAGGAAAAGATCAAAACCGGCCAGACCGACAAACACGGTAAAACCGTGGTTATTTATACCAACGACCCCGAAGGCCACGATGTGCCGGTAAAAGCAGCCCGGGCGCGCGGCTACGACGTGTTGCGGCTCGATACCGTGCTCGACAACCACTGGATGCAGCACCTCGAATACCGCGGCGAGCTCGGGCTCGTGCTCGTTCGGGTAGATTCCGATACGGCGGACAACCTGGTGCAAAAAGATGAAAAACGCGAGTCCGTGCTTTCGGAAAAAGAGCAGGAAGAAGTAAAAACCATTTTTGAAGCCATCGCAAAAGGCCAACCCGGCGCTTCCGTGACCCTCGCGGCGCTTTCGCCCGACGACCAGCCGGTGTTGATCACCAAACCGGAATTCATGCGCCGGATGAAAGAAATGCAATCGATGCAGGGTATGGGTATGCTGGGCGACTTCCCCGACTCGTACAACGTCGTGGTGAACACCAACCACCCGCTCGTGGCGCAAAAACTGCTCAAAACCGGCGATGATGCCGAACGCAGCGGCCTGTCGCAATACTTAGTGAATCTCGCCCTGCTGCAACAGGGAATGCTGCGCGGCGAGGCGTTGACCGGGTTCGTGCAGGCAACTTTGGGCAAGTTATAAAAACAAGAACGCCATCCCTGGGTGAGATGGCGTATCCTGCATACCTGAAGTGCGTCTTGATGCGCACCTGAAAGAGGGGAAGAACTTTTTTTTGTCCTTCGATGATGAAGCGTGCCCTGTTGTCGGGCGGATCAGGAGATTACACGCGGACGGGGGCCCACAGCAATCAGATTAAATGAGTGAAGCGAAAGTTGATGCGATAATATGTTTCGTAGTGCTCTATAAGGTGCAGGCCGGCCGGTAATTCGGTAAACGGCAGCCCGAGCAGGGAAATCAATGCAGGTGGAATGGGGCAGGATTCGGGCATTTCCAAAACGCCGTGGCGAAAATGCTGGCGCATGAGTTTGGAACACAGCCACTCGCGGCGAAATATCATGGATGCGCCCTTGCCGCCGTCGCAAGAGGTGAACAGGGCTTTCGCATGGCTGCAACTGGTTCTGTTAAAGGATTGTAAGGGGTGTTGGCTGCGGGCGACAATTTTGCAGATGCCGTTGCCGTCGCAGTTGGAGCTCGGCGAACCGAACATGACCTCGCACTGGAGGAGCATCGGCTCAATACGGGTTTGTTCGCAGCCGATGGGATATTTTAGCGATTCCCACGGACGGTTCCCCGTAATTATGGTATTGTGATATCCAGTCTCCATGGTTGGTGGTTGATTTTTTTATGTTTGGGAAAACGCGTGCACTAAACACCATTCATATCAATCACAATGATTGAGTCGCTGTTGTCTTTGCAAGTTACTTTTCCTTGGGCTTCATCAAACATGAGAAGCATCCAACCAAGAGGTAAAATCCAATTTAGCATAACCGTTTAAGTTTATTTCTGGTCAAAGGTATCCTCAGGGGGAGGGCACCACTTAGGACAGAATGCTTGGCATTATCGCCCGGTTATTTCTGGTGATTTTTACTGGTTTTATTTTATTTTATATTGATTATCAATTGTTTGTAAAAATGAAAATTACCTACCGATACTATTTCGGTCATTTAAACCGAATAAAAACACGATCGTCCGCCTGGCAAAAACGCCAGGCGGACGATCTGAAAACTCCATTTTTTGGTTTTTTATTGGAAAGTCAGGATACGCGGGGGCGAAGTCCTTCCTGTTTGGAAGGCGCACGTTCCAGGGCATTGATGGTGATCTGCCACAACGCTTCATAGGGAATAATTTCTATTTCATACGTCTGATTAGCCACTTCCATAGGTACGGAACAAAGCATTTCATACAATTTTTGCGAATGGCGGGTAACCCGGTCGCGATGAAATGCATACGCAGGCATTTGAAGCACCATTTTTATAAAACAATTGCTTCGGAAAGTATCATTCTGTTTCAGATAACGGCTACAGTATTTTTCAATCCCGTCCATCCGGTCGATGCACTGCTGATAATCACGTTCCACCAAGGCAAATAAAATTTGGATAACCAAAATCGGGATATTCATTCCACGTTTATCTTTTGAAAAAACGGGGGTTTCGTTGAGAAATTTACCCAGTTTGAATTTTGCCGTTCGCTGCATGGAGAGGTCGCCGGATGAAAGTTTGCCAACCTTTACGAGGAAGTGCACATATGCCTGGTATATTTTCCACATTTCGGTAATCTGAAACGACTGGTTTTCAAAACGGGGATCATCCATCACCTGATTCAGTACTTGTGCGGCAGCTTCGTAGTGGGAAGTATGCATTGCCAGCAGAAAAAACAATTCCTGTAATTTGAACCAGTTAAAAGAACCCCGTTCCACCAAATTCTGACAGCGCTCTATGATATATCTGCCCTTTTCAAATTCCCTCAACTGTAAATAACAGGTAATGAGGTTGTAATAAAATACCTGTAAGGGAAATCCGCTATCATAATCTTTCTTGTCAAAAAACTGAACGGCATCTTCACAAAGTTTTGCCGTGGTCACATAGTCATTCACACTACTATACCCAAATACCTGGATGAGCCTTCCGAATATCTGCAATTTAAACGAATCACACTTCTCCATATAAGGTTTTACGATACTGTAAAATACTTTGGCCTGCTCCGACACTTCCATCTTGGTGGCTTTGCTGTTGACATATCGTATGATTAGCTCTGTATAAAAATCCTCCACCTGATTCTCCATGTGCCATATTTCCTGATAGTGGTGTAATTGCTCACGAGTATGTTCGTATTTTTTCAGATCTCCCGCATTGGTGCTGTAATGAATGCGCAGCACCCGGAGAATATCGCAAGTCAACTCCGTAAATTCAAATCGCATGGAGTGGCGCAACAGCTTTTCCAGTAAGTCGATGCCCGACACCTTGGCATTACGCATGACGAGTATCATGCCTGCGGCCCACTTTTTATAACACTCGAAATACGCTTTTTGCCGGTCTGAAAAACCGGGCTCCTTAAAATCCAGCAGAAACACGGAGTCAAGCATCCGGTCCTTCAACTTGTTTTTCAGGTTGGGCAGTTTCGACGGATCTTCGTCGGACTCCAGTTGCCAGTCGAGGGCGTCATCGTCGGATTGGATTCTTTGACTTACAATGGCATCATACAGATGCTGCATCTTGGAGCCGGGCTCCAGGATGATGTCAAGCACTCCGTTGGATTTTAGTTTGGTTTTGTTCAGCAGGTTTGCCAGTTCAATCAAATCTCTCATAACGGGACTCTTTAAGGTATATTAAGTCGGTTTGACCCTCACATTTCGAATATCAATAAAGGATTATTCATTTGTCGTTCAACGGCAAAGTGTTGAAAACGAATATTCTGGCAGGAAAAGTGTAAACACCTTCAGATGCGTTTTCCGTACCGGCTACAGGCGAGCGATTGATTATGATTCAGGATATAAATGTAGCGATCTACCCGAAAAATAGAAGTTTTTTTTTCGGCGGCGAACAAATTCCACGCGCCACCGCTGTGTTCAAAAATGAAAGCGCCCCGGTTGAGAGCCGGGGCGCCTTTCGAGCGTGTTCAAATATCGGATTACTTCAAAAGAATCATTTTGCGGGTGGCCGTCTCGTGCGCCGTTTCGAGGCTGTAGTAGAGCAGGCCGGTGGTTCTGAGGCTGTTTCGATCGATCGAAACCGAATTGTATCCCTGGCCAAAGTCGCCGGATTGGGTGTGCAGCAGGCGACCGTTTTCGTCGTAAATGCTGAGTGTTGCCCGTTCGGCTTCCGGCAGGTGGAATCCAATGATCGTTTTGTTGACAAACGGGTTGGGTTGGTTCTGGTAAAGTTCGAACCCTACACCGGTTATCGTTGTGCCTTCCTGGCTGTTGAACCGGAACGCAACTTCCTGTTTTTCTTCGGTAAAGCTGTAGGCCTCGGCCATCGTGATCCGGCTGGAAACGCCGATCATTTCGCTGAGTTTGCCCGCTTTTTTGGCGCGGAACTTCACGGCGAACTCCGCCTGGCCTGCGCCGTTCCAACTGGTGGTGATTGCATTCGCTTCCGGGAAAAGGGCAAAGTTTTCCGCCTTCATATCATTTCCGGGCATCACGTCTGCGATTTCCAGGTCCGTGTAATTGAGCGTAAACTGGTAACCCGTCACCTTTTCGGCCGCTTTGAAGGATACGGCGAATTCTTCACCGGATTTTACCATGCGGTCTTCCACGTCGAACAAGAGTGTTCCGTTCGAGCGGTCGTCGGTGCTCATAAGCGAGTTGGCCATGGCCGTATTATTCACGTCGCCCACCTTGATGGCCACAAAATCGTCCGTCAGTTGGTTGGATTGCAGGTCGGAAACCGCTTTTGTTTCCGGGAATGCAGTCTGGAACGGGTTGGCCGGGCTGGGGAACGCAAAACTTTTGTCCACGAAACGCCACGAGGTGCTGTTAGGAAGTTCGCTGTACATACCGAGGATCAGTTTTCGCAATTCCACCACGTCGAAGGTGGTTACGGAACCGGACGAGTTGGCGTCCGCGGCAATTGTTTTGTACGGCGTATCGAACGGTTGCAAACCGAGGATGTGTTTCGAAATCAGCACCAGGTCGTAGGTAGACACCCCGTTCAGCGGGTTGTCGTCTTTCGTCGGGGTGAGGGTGTAGTTCGAATACATCGGCACGTTGTCGTTGAACTGGAATTCGCCGGCGTCGTTGGTCATGGCGAAGTAGTTGAACGTAGGCCCGGTCGGGTCCTGGCCGCTGATTTCCACGTCGCAGTCTTCCAGACCTTCATCCGATTCCGTTTTTAATGCACCCGCTACCGTAGCCGTCGTCGTGCTGTTGTTGTTGCCACAATTGTCCATATTGTCCTGAATGGCGATGGTTGTCTCGCAGAAATCAGCGTTACCCGCCTTGTCCATGGCCCATAGTTCTACGGGTTGGTTTCCGATGTCGTCGCCACAGGTAAAGGTCAGTTTGGTAATCGGCAATCCGTTGGCGTCTACGGGGAAGGTAGTCCCGTCGTTGGAGCGGCGCATACCGAACACGAGCATGTCTTCCGGTGTACAGTTGTCATTGGCATGCAGCAGGAAGTCGCTGGTGAAGATCATGACCGATCCGGATTGCATAATATTGACACTCAGGCCGTTGATACATACAACCGTCGGCGCTTTGCAGTCTTTTACCACAAAATTGTACTCACACACGGTTTCGTTGCCACATCCGTCGCTGATGATCCACTTCACTTTGTGTGTGCCGTAGGGCAGTTCCGGTTTTACAAATGTGGTTGGCGACTGTATGGTGTTCCAGCGTACAAAGGCGGTCAGGTTGGTTCCCGAAACGCTGGTTTCGAGTGCAAAGCGGTATTTCTGATTGGTCGGTACGTTGCGTTCGTCAAAGTTTCGCACGGTACCGCCGGCAAAATTTTGCGTATTTACGTTGTTAAATCGCACGGTACCCGGGTCCGGTACGTTGGTGCTGCTCACCACCGTTTCCATACTGCCGTCGTTGTCGAGATCGAGGAAAAGCAGATAACGGGCAGTCAGGTTGGCGCCCGAACACAGGTCGGTGGCAGAAATATTGAGATCCGCCGTCCCTTCGCACAGGTCGTGTGTTTCGCAGGCTGCATCCCACCAGTACGTTTCATTCCACAATTGCGGGTCGTTGGTCGAGTTGTCGCAGTATTCCACCGGACTGGGCGGGCAGACGGTGATCGGAGCATTGGTGTCGATCACCTTGATGATCTGTTTGTACTCATAGCAGTTGGCGTCCGCTTTCCAGAACGTGCTGTAATTGGTCGGCGACTGGTCGGTCGGCAAAATCTTCACGGACGTTGGCGCCCAGGGAGCCGGTGTTCCGGCCGGCGACACGATGGGACCCGGCAGATTCAGCGAACTCGTCTGATTGGAGTTCGGGTTCGGGTTCGGTACGATCACACAGGGCGCCTGCGGCAGGTAGGTGCACCAGTTGATGATCTTCCAGGTGCGTTCGATTTTGAAACAAGCATCCGGTACAACGGTGTATACCTGGTCCTGGTAGGTGATACCCATCAGTTCACAATCCTTTCCATAGAAGGTCGGCTCTCCATAAGTTCCTGATCCATCGCACACTGTGACGATTTTATCATCAGGAAACTTGATGTAATAGTCCTGTTCGTAGTTCACGATAATGCGCTGGGTGCATTGTGTGTTGGCACCTTTACAATCATACGCCCGGAAGGTGCGTGTGATGGTGCCTTTGTTGCAGGTGGTGTCGAACTGGCTGTAATTGGCCGAGTGGGTCAGGCCTTTTTGCCCCTGGTACACTTTTGTCGAGTCAAGGCAGCAGTTGTCGTATACACCCGGTTTGCCGTAGGCCCAGAGCGAGGGGTCGAAGTTTTCACAACTTACGGTCACGTTCAGCGGCGGGTTGCAAATAGGTTTGAGTTTGTCCTGCACTTCGATCTCCACCTGGCATTCGTTGTAAATCGGCGTTCCGTCCGGATACTTGCTGATATTGCCGTCCGGGTCGAGTTGATATACACGCAGGATGACCATTTGTGAAGTACCTACCTCACAGCAGTAGAATTTGATCGAATCACCTTCCATTGTTGCAACTTCGTACTCGCTGATGGCGTCCGGATCGCCGTCGAAACAGTCGGGGTGCCCGTTGTCCGGATTCAGCGCCTTGATGCAAGCGCTGTAGGGCGGTGCGCGGCGGATGGTAAATTTGATGCTGTTGCAGTTATCGTAAGAGCCGTCGTCGAAGGTATAAGCTTTCACCCAGGTAACTCCCGCGAATTCGCAGCCGTTTGCACTGGGCAAATAGCAGTCGTGCGGATCGTCGGGCCCGACAGCCACTACCGTAAATTCATCGCAGGCGGCCACAGGTGGCGAAAAGTCGCACACTTTCAGCAGGAAGGAACAAGTTCCCGTATTGCCGCAGGCATCCGTTGCGGTGTAAACCACCGTATGGGTACCGATCGGCAGGCATCCTCCGTCGCCGAATACGGCGAGGGTGTCGGCGATATCCAGGTTATTGCCCGGAAACGATTCGACCGAGCCGTCGATCTGAACCACGTTTATTATGTTCAGGGTATAGGGATCTACGGTGGTGATTTCCGCAGAAACGCTGTTAATACGCGAACATCCGTCGGATACGATCACATCGGGCAGGTCCACCGTGCCGCAGCAGGAGAACGGATCGGTGGTCACCGTCACGTTGGCCGGGCAGGCAATATTGGGCGCCATATCGTCGCGCACCTGGATCACCTGCATGTGGTTGATGATCTCGCTGGTGCATGCGTCGATGATGACCCAGTTTCGTTTAATGGTGTAGGTGCCGTCGCAAATCTCAATAACGTTGTCCGTGTATTGCCAGGAGACGGAAGCCGTCCCGTTCGGCATGTCATACACGTGTGGATACCCCTGAAAACCCTGGGCTTCAATCCAGTTCGGCGTGGGGTAAGTGTCCGTGCAGGAGAATCCCGGCTCATCAACAAAGTCGAAGTTGGGGGGCAGGATCACGTCGGCAAGCGTTGGGCGAAGCAGATAGATCGGCTGGATACAGGTGGCGGTATTGCCACTTGCGTCTTTGGCCATCCAGCGGCGGCTGATAATGCTGAGCAGACCGGAAGCGCAGTTTTGCGGGGTGGTCTGGTCCGTATAGGTCAGGGTCACGTCGCTGCACGCATCGAGTAATCCCGCAGGCACCAGGAAGGAAGCGGAGCCGTTGGAAATCAGCGGCGGCGCGGTCAGGCCATTCGGGAAACCCGTGGTAAAGTTGCCGTTTACATTCAGAAGCAGTTCCGCTATTTCGATTTTCGACAAGTCGTTTCCGCCGTTTACATCGGAGATGCGGAGTTTCCAGGTGCCGTTCACCTGTTGCCCGTCGAAGGTGCTCAATTGACCGATACCGAAGGGTATTTGTATTTTTTTATCGGTCGTAAACATCGGACAGGTAACGGTATTGGAGCCTTCATCGTCGAAACGCGCCCATACAGGGTCGGGGCCGCAGCCGCTGACCTGGTTCCAGGTATTTACGATAATGCCGGCAGGACTTTCCACCTGCATCCGGAGGTTGCCGAAAAAGGCGTCGCCGGAGACTTTGACGCGGAAATCCACGTCGTTGACCGTTGCACCCGGCGGCAGAGACACCGGAAGTTCGAATTCACGGGTTTGAAAATCGACCAGGTTCAGGGGCAGGCCTTGTGCGCCAAAACGTACGTTTACGTTGGTGGCTTGTATAAATTCCGGCGAAGTCGGGAAATTGCCGGGCAGGGTTACCGGCGTGCAATCCAGGTCCGGGGGCAGGTTGTCCTGCACCTTGATGTTGCCGAAACATTTATTTCCAGTAGAGGGGTCGGTCACCCGAACGGAGTAGGATTTGCCAACATCGGCAGCGCTCAGGAAGGCAGGCACCCAGGGGCCGTTGCCGTATGGCGGTATCTTGTCCAGTTCAACTTTATAATTGTCGTAACATCCGTACAAACCACCTTCCAAAACGTCGTCGGCGCCGATTTCCGTCTGGCAGTCAGGACCCAGGGCAATAAACACCAGGTCATTGCAGATCAGGCTGAGGATCGGGTTGGAGTATGCAGCAACGGTTACTTTGAAGGAGCAGGCGGCCGTATTGCCGTCCACGTCCGTGCAGACGTACGTATTGATCGTTTCTCCGATGGGGAATTCTCCGCCGGGAGGCAAACCTCCTGTCTGGACTGCGCCGTTGGAACCCAGCGCTTCATAATGCACGTAACCATTGTAGGCACGGCTTTGAAAAGTATTGCCGAAGGGATATGTTTTGCCCGCGCCGGGGTTGGAAGATACCAGCAAGCGGCCGTCGTCGAATTGCCGCGACACACTTACGCCGTCGCCGGTATAGTTGACCGGGGCGCCGATCGTGCTGGTAATATAGATACCCCGCGATTCTCCCGGGGCCAGTGTAATGCCGAAGCCGGGTATGGGGGTGCCACTCGCCGGGCTCGCCGAAACGACGTCGAGCGCGCCGGCCAGCGTCCAGGCGGCCGCATTATTTTCATTGCCCTGCCAGCTTACGGCAGAGGTGGTATGGTATACCTGAACCGGCCAGTTGCCCGCGTCGATCGAGGGACCGAATTCTGTGATCGTCAGGTTGGTATAGCCGAGATTTTTTATGTCGAACATGATGCCGGCGCTGCCGTTGTCGAAATCGATCGGATGTTCAACGGAGCCGGTTACGGGGAATCCGGTATTGTCGGTACACGTTACGTTGTAAGAAAACTGCTTGGTGCAGGCGCCTGCATCGAGGTTGATCGTAACGTCGTTCGGGCAGGTTATTTGTGGCGGCGTATTGTCAACAACCGCAATACTTTGCGCTGCTGCCGACATCACGGCGCCGCCGCATTGGTCCACCAATTCCCAGGTAATTACGTTGTCGCCTTTGGGGGCGGAGATCGTTACAAAGCCCACGGTGTTGACCGGCACGGGCTGGCCGCCGTTGATGCGGTATTGCAAGGCGTAGGAATCATTACATGCCGAAGGTGAAAAAACGGGTAATGGCGAATTGACATTCGCAAAGCTGTTGGTGGAGCCCGGGCCGGTAGAGGCGGCAATGGGGCCCGGAGCGGTCAGGATACAGGCGCTTTTTGGCACCTGGGTGACCCTGGCGGACCATCCCGGCGCTTTGTTGGAGCCGTCGGATCTGAACAGGAAGGTCAGCGCCTCGTCGGGATTGGAGCCTACGGCCGCTATTCCGCTGTTGGCGGTCACCACCCCGGGGCTGATCGTTTGCCAGTTGCCGGCTTGCAAACCCGAGTGCGTAACTCCCTGAGGGCCAATGACCTGGTTGGATCCCGTGACATTACTGTTGTAAATGTAGAGGGCGTCCCATCCCGCTTCCAGGTGGAAAGAGGTGAAGAGTACCCGCACTTTATGGGTGCTCGGGTTGGAAGGAGCGAAGGTCACATAAGCGTTGGCGTTGTTGTTATAATCGCCTGTTGGGCCTCCGTTATCATAAAAATTGAAAAAACAATTGGAAGAAGTGTTTATTGAAAACGGGGTGCCTGTGGTGGCACCGTTTGCGGCCATGTTCACATTCATTTGGGCGGTCGTATCTTCCGCACAGATGAACATCAGCCACATGACCTGTAACCAAAAAAGAACTGGACTTGTCTTTTTCATGAAATATAAATTTGAAGTAGAATTCACAAATAGTTGAACACGCAACGACGCCGGTCTCAGTTGACCAGCATCACACGGGCTTCTTGATGTAGCGCCCGCAGTACTACTCTCAGTTGACGAGCATCACACGGGCTTCTTCGTGTAGCGCCCGCAGTACTACTTTGGTGGTATAGGTGGCTTCTTTGGTGTAGCCAAGTGTGGCGGCAGCCGGCAACGCGTTTTCGAGCGATTTGGGCAGTGATTCGCCCCGGTCGATCTCGTACATGATTGCCTTGTAGTAGGCTACCCGTCGCAACGCATTGTCGTACATCGGTGTACCTTGCGTGTAACCCGGCATTTGTTGGTTGAGTACTTCCACATGGGATTTCAGAACGACTTTTGCATCGTCGATCGATTTCCAATTGAAGTTTTGCTGTGCTTCGGAAACAGGCGTTTGCGCCTGGGCGGTGGTTGCTGTCATAAACAGGCACCCCAGAAGAAACAGAGCAGGCAAAAGCGGTTTCCAGAAACCGCACTTGTTTGTTCCTTTCATGTCTGAAAAGTGTTTGATGAGAAGAATGTTGAAAAAGCAACTTCTTCCGCAGTCCATTGGATGGGCCGAAGAAGTTCAGACAGGGAGTAGTGGTGGATTAACCGGTCCTCCAATCGGAAAGACAACCGGCGCTTTATACACGAAGTGTGTTTTAAGCCGGTATTCCTTCCGATTGGCGCGGTAAAAAAGGTGATGTGAGGCCGATCCGGGTTATCTGAAGTCGATCCGGAAGAAACCCTCGGAGGGTGTCACTGGGTACGTCCCGGAAGGGAGGTATTTTATTTCCAGGCCCAGGGCCGCGGCGATACCCGGAGGTATCCTGCAAGGCTCAGGCAGGTATAATTCGTTATTTTTCAGGTGGTTGCGCACAATATTGATACACAATAATGCGCGGGGAAGGATCATTGATACCGATTTCCCTTCATACTGGGAGATGAGCAGAGCGGAGGTGCCGCGGCAGGTTTGTTTCAACTCGGCGGCTTTCCTGAAGCCATTCGCGCTGAGTTTACAAATTCCTGTGCCGCGGCAGCCGACGCTCGGGGAACCGAATACTACGTCACATCTGAGCGATTTGAGTGAGTTGGTGTCTACAAGGCCTTGTAACAAGGTCGTTTTCAAAATCTCGTGCCTTTTGGCTATGCCGTAGGCGGAAGTGCTCATCGTGCGTTCCATATTAAAAAAAATTGAAGCGTGTTATGATGTTGGTTTTCTCAATGTGTTTGATTTCAGGTGTTGCGGGGCCGGCGTGACTTAAGCGCCGATCAGGTCGAGACCTGTGATATTTTCCGTAATTTCGTATTGCTGCTTCATGACTTATCAGTGTGTTTTTTCGTTCTTTTGATAGGTCAAAGGTCAGCCTGTGAGCGCCCCCGTCTAAGGACAGACAAACGCCTCTGCGAGTCCGGCAGTTTTCTGCGGCACAAGTGCGTTTTTTTGCATAATTATTTGATTTATAACAATTTACACGAAACGTGATCACAGCCTAAACCCCCGTTTACAGCAGCCGGGAGCAGAGACCGGCGTTTTTTATGCGAAATTTTTGGGCATAAAAAAGCCCTCCCGGACCCGTTGAACGGGCCCGGGAGGGCTGAAAAAAACACTGATCAAAAACCGGGAGACTTTATCCGGTCGTCGGACGTGATTTTATTTTGTAAATTTTAAGGTCAAGCGCCGATACGGTGATGTCCCACAATACTTCGTACGGAATAATTTCGATCTCATGCGCCTGGCGGGCCGCTTCCAGCGGCATCGAATCGAGCATTTTTTGATACCGGTCCGTCTTGCGGGCTACCGCTTCCCGGTGGAAGGACGCAAGTGGTATCTGGAGCAGCATTTTTATAAAACAGTTGCTCCGGTAGGTATCGTTGTCGCGCAAATAACGGCTACAGTATTTTTCAATGCCATCTATCCGGTCGGTCGTCTGGTCATAGTTTTTGTCGGCCAGAGCATGCAGGATTTGTACGATGAGGATCGAGATGTTCATGCCGCGTTTGTCTTTTGAAAACAGCGGTATCTCGTTGAGGAACTTGGTGATCTTGAATTTGGAAATTTTTCCCGATACGATGCCGGAAGGTATTTTGCCAATTTTGATGAGGAAGAACAGATAAGCCTGGTAAATTTTCCACATTTCCGTGATCTGCACCGCCCGGTCTTCAAACCTCGGATAATTCACCACTTTTTCATATAACCAATACGCTTCTTCATAGTGGCCGCTGTGCATGGCAAGCAGGAAAAACAGTTCCTGGAGTTTGAACCAGTTGAACGAACCTTCTTCGAAATAATATCCGCAGCGGTTGATGACGGCCTGGCCCTTTTCAAATTCGCGCAACTGCAAATAACAAACGATCAGGTTGTAGTAAAATACCTGGAGCGGCAGCCCGCTGTCGTAGTTTTTCTGATCGAAAAAACGGATTGCCTCCTCGCATAATTTGGCCGTGTTGACATAATCGTTTTCGCCGTTGTAAATCATCATCTGCACCAGCCGGCCAAACATATGCAGTTTGAACGACTTACACTGCTCCATATACGGCTCCAACTCTTTGAAACAGACCCTGGCCTGCTCTACAACTTCTACCTGCGTGGATTTGCTGTTGGTGAACTGAACCATCAGCTCGGAATAGTACTTCTCCGCCTTGTTTTCCATCATCCAGATGCCCTCGTATTCCTCACATTGCACCTTGACCAGGTCGTATTTTTTAATATCGCCGTCCACAATGCTGTATTGAAGCCGCAAAACCCGCAAAATATCCAGCGTGAGTTCGGTAAACTCAAAGTGGACCGTGTGTTTCAGCAGGCGTTCCAACTGGTCGATACCAATCACTTTGGCGTTCCGGCTGAGCAGGGTCATTATGGTGGCCCATTTTTTATAACATTCAAAAAACGCCTTTTGCCGGCTCGTAAAGTTGGCTTCTTTAAAATGCAGCAGGAAAAAAGAATCCAGCAGCCTCTCCTTTAATTTACTTTTTATACTGGTCAGCGATGTACCGTTACTGCCTTCGTTACCGAACAACTCAGCGCCATCTTCATCAGATTGGACCCTTTTTTCAGCAATGGCCAAGTACAATTGCTCCATTTTTGAATCAGGCTCAATAATCCACTTCAGAATACCACTTCCTTTTAATTTCGTTTTGTCCAGCAAGCCGACGAGTTCTACCAAATCACGCATAACGTATGTTATTATTTAGTGACAATAAATCTAAAACCTGTGCGTAACACACGGATCAATTACTTGAATCGGTATAGTGGGCAATTGAGAAATCGGTGCGGAAACGGTTGCCCGTGCGCACAAATTCCGGTTACTAAATCGGTAACAGGAGGAGAGTCGGTAAGTATAAGAGAGGGGAGAACCTGGCGGGTTGCACCTCCATGAGAAGACAACGGGATTATGTGTTTGTTCGAGATTATCAGAAACACTACAAAGGTAGAATTTCTTTAATAAGAAGTATATTCCATTCCCTTTTTAGTTCGGGAAAAACCACACATGCAACAAAAACTGTACCTAAGAATTGCATTCCGTATGCAAAACGCCGTTTCCCGAAATATTTAATTGCACAAATACACAAATTTATTTTCGCGCGTATACCGCTTCAACGTCCTGATTGTGAAATACTTGGAGTAAAGGGTTCGCCATAGCCGATTTATTTAAAAAGCGCTTATTCTGACGAGGCAGAATAAGCGCTTAAGGAAAATATCAATTATGATGTTCGAATGTAGGTGATGGCGCCCCTTCGGAAAGGAATAACGCCATCACCTGTTCGAATATCACTTCGTCTGAATCATCTTCTTCGTAGCCGCATCCGTTGCGGTTTCGAGTTTGTAGTACATCACACCCGTTGTGTTCAACAGCGCGCGGTCGATGGCGATGGCGTTGTAACCCTTGCCAAACTGACCTTTCTGCGTGACCAACATGCGGCCCGTTTCGTCGTACACCGTCAGCGTTGCTTCCGTTGCTTCCGGCAGGTGGAAACCTACCAGTGTTTTGTTCACAAACGGGTTCGGCTGGTTCTGGTACAATTCGAAACCTACGCCGGCAATCGTGCTCGTCGTGCCGTTGTTGAAACGAAGCGCCACGTCTTTGCGATCGTTCGTCAGGCCGTACGCTTCCGCGCGGGTGATCCGGCTCGATACACCCAGCATTTCGCTGAGGCGGCCCGGGCGGCTGGCGCGGAATTTCACCGTGAACTCCCCTGCTCCATCCACCGAAGTGGTCAAAGCGTCGGCGAACACACCGAAGTTGTCGCGTTTTACACCGTCCGTTTCAAGGATGTCCGTCACTTCCAGACCTGCCAGGTTCAGCGTGAACTGGTAGCCCTGTACTTTCTCGGCGCCTTTGAACGTCACTTCGAATACCTCGCCGGCTTTCACCATACGATCCTGTACGTCGAACAACAAGGTGCTCGTCGAACGGTCATCCGTGCTCATCAGCGAGTTGGCTATCGCCGTGTTGTTCACGTCGCCGATTTTTACACCCACGAAGTCGTCGCCCAGTTGGTCGAGTTGTACGTCAGCCGCGTCTTTCGTTTCGGGAATTGCGTCGCAAACGGATTGTTCGGTTGCGGGAACGCAAAGTCCTGGTCCACAAAACGCCACGAAGTGTTGTTCGGCAGTTCACTGTAAATACCGAGGATCAACTTGCGGATCTCTACGATGTCGAACGTCGTGATCGAGTTGGATTTGTTGGCATCCGCCGCGATCATTTTGTACGGGCTGTTCAGCGGCTCCAATCCGAGGATGTGCTTGCTGATCAACACCAGGTCATACGTCGATACGCCGTTGAGCGGGTTGTCGTCTTTCGTCGGTGTTACCGTGTAATCAGCGCCGAGTGGCACTGCATCCGGGAACACATACATGCCCTGGTCATCGCTCATATCGAACAAACTGATCGCACCCGATTGCAGGTTCACGTTGGCTTCTTCGACACCTTCACTCATTTCGGTGGTCAAAGCGCCCGCTACCGTCACGTTATTCGGGTCGTTCGGTACACAGTTGCTGTTGTTGTCCTGTACGTCTACCGAAGTCAGGCAGAAGTCGGCGTTGCCGGCCAAATCCTCGGCCCACAGTTCCACAAATTTCTCACCCAACTCGGCGCAGGTAAACGTCACACTCGTGATCGGGTTGCCCTGAGCGTCTTCCGGGAAGTCCGTGCCCGTGCCTTGTTTGCGGATCGCAAATTTCAACTGGTTCGGGCCCGTCGTGTAAGGCGTCGGAGGCGTGCAGTTGTCTTCTGCGTACTGCAGGAAGTCGGTCGCCCACAATTGTACCATCTGCGTCGGCATGATGTTCACACTCAGGCCGTTGTGGCATACCACCGTCGGCGCTTTGCAGTCTTTCACGACAAAAGTGTATTCGCAGTACGTTTCGTTGCCGCAGCCGTCCGTGATCGTCCACTTGATCTTGTGCGTGCCGTACGGCAGTTGCGGTGCGATACCTGCCGAACCCAATTGGTTCGTCGGTGTCGGCATTTGTGCAAATGTTTTCCACTGTACACTGGCCGTGCGCGTCGTGCCGCTCACGCTCTGGTGATTCGCCCAGCGGTAGATTTCGTTCGGCAGTACGGGGCGTCCGTCGAATACCTGCGGCGTACCGCCGGTGTAACTCGGGTTGCCTGCGTTGCCAAAGTTCACCGTACCCGGTGCCGGCGTATTGTTGCTGCTTATCACCGTTTCCATCGTGTTGTCGCCGTTCAGGTCGAGGAACAACAGGTACGAGATGTTCACATTCGAACCCGAGCAAGAGTCCGTAGCCGTGATGGTCAGGCCGGCGTCGCCTTCGCACAAATCGTGCTGGCCAACAATCGGATCCCACCAGTACGACTGGTTCCACAACTGCGGGTCGTTCACCGTCAGGTCGCAGTATTCTACCGGAGAAGCCGGGCAATTCGTCACTTTCGGATCTTCGGTATCGATGATCTTGATGATCTGCTTGTAGATGTAGCAGTTTGCATTCGGATCGTAGAACGTGCAGAAGTTCGTCTGCGGCTGGCCCGGTGCGATCGATACGATCGTCGGGTTCCAGGGTGCAGCGGTACCGCAGGCCGATACAATCGGACCCGGCAGGTTCTGCGGGCTGTTCGATGTCGCGTTCGGGTTCGGGTTCGGGACAATCACACAGGTGCCGTTCGGATTGTACGTACACCAGTTGATGATCTTCCACGTCCGTTCGATTTTCAAACATGCGTCCGGCACTACCGTGAACACGTCGTCTTCAAACGTTACACCCAGCAGTTCACAATCTTTGCCGTAGAACGTGGGTTCGCCGTAGTTACCCGTGCCGTCGCATTTCGTAACGATCACGTCGTTCGGGAATTTTACGAAGTAATCCTGTTCGTAGTTGACAAAGATGCGTTGTGTGCACTGGTTTTGCTGACCCGCGCAGTCGAAGGTGCGGAACGTACGGGTGATCGTGCCGCGGTTACACAAGGTATCGAACAGGTTGTAGTTGCGCGATTCCGTGATCGTATCCATGCAGCAGTTGTCCACTCCCGTAGCCGTACCGTAAGCCCACAGGCTCGGGTCGAAGGCTTCGCAGGAAACCGTCACGTTGGCAGGAGCGCTGCACGTCGGTTTGATCTTGTCTTCCACAAATACCTGAACCATGCAGTCGTTCGAGTTGCCGTGGCAGTCGTAAGCGCGGAACACCACTGTAATCGTATCGTTGATATCGGTGCAGCAGAATTCTACTGTCGGGCCGAAATCATCCGGTACACCGTCGCAGGTGCCGTTCATACGGCGTGCTTCGAACTTGTCGATGCAGCAGTTGTCGTAAGTGCCGTCGTCGAAAGTAGTTGCATTCACCAGGGCCAGGCCATTGCTGCTCAGCGCAACCTGTGTGAATTCGTCGCAGGATACGGCCGGCGGAACATCATCCACAACATTCAGGACAATGGTTTTTTCCGTGATATTGCCGCACTGATCTTCCACGTAGTATTTGATAATGTGCTGGCCGACGCCGAGACCCGGTGAGGGGAGCAGGCCGCCGTTTTGCACGATACCAATCGGCGTGGTGATCTTGATTTGTACCACTTCGTTGCAAACACCGTCGATAAGGGCTACCGGCAGCGGGCCGGCAGTGATGCAGGCGCCGTTGGCCTGGGCGTTGGTGCTTACTGTATACCAGTCATGGCTCGGATCGTAGTTGAAGTTCGAGAAGTCGATCGTCGGTGCTACGTCGTGAACCTTGATGTATTGTACGTGTGTAACGCTGATCGGAGTACTTGTGCCCGTGCACCAGTCGGTGATCTTCCAGGTGCGGATGATCTTGTAACTGCCGGGGCAAATAGCCGCCTGTTCGTCGGTGAAACTTACCGACAAGCCGCAGGAGCCGCTGCCGTCCGTCGTGATCGAGGTGCCACCTACTGCCGGCCAGCCGGTTACCGGCGGTTCGAGGCTTGCAGGCAGGTTGTCGCAATTGTATTCAACGTCATCCGGGAAGGTGACCTGCGTGGTTTTGCCGCGCAGTTTGTCGATCACCTGTACACAGCTCGCTGCGTTACCCCAGATATCCGTAGCAGTCCAGGTGCGGAAAATCCGGGTGAATACATCCGGGTTCTCGGCGCAGGTGAACTGAACGTAGTCATCCTGGCGGGAGATGTTCACTGCGGAGCAGTCGTCCCAAGTTGGTTGACCGGTCAGCACGAGATCGTCTTCGTCTTTTGTGCACAGGATCTGAAGATCGGCCGGGCAGGTAATGACCGGAGCAAGTTTATCTTCAATTTTGATATTGCCCCAGCATACGTTGCCACCCAGCAGGTGCACTACGCGGTATGCATACGTTTTACCGATGTCGTCGGCTGTAAGGATCGCCGGTACCCAGGGACCGTTGCCGTAAGGAGGTACTTTGTCGATCTCTACTTTATAGTCGTCGTAGCAGAAGTAGGTGCCTTCGAGAACGTCATCCGGGAATATTTCTTCCTGGCAGTCGGCATCGAGTGATATGTGCAGCAAGTCGTTGCAAACTACCGTGGCCGGTGTGCCTACAACATTGACAAACTGCATGATCATCTGCTGGCAACCCGGGTCGGCCAAAGCCGCCGCGTCACTGCCGCTGACTACCTGGCCATTCACCGTGATGAACGGAGTAGCCGTACCTGCGTCGAATGTAGCCGTTACTTTGAACGAACCTACTCCCAATTGGCCGGCGTCGAAGATGTTGGTATTAACACCATTCACCGTGATCGAGGTAACCGTACCTGCGCCACCGTAGTTTTCACCCACCTGGATGGTAAACGGCGGGGTGGACAGACAGAACGGATCGTCGAGGTTCAGGAAGATCGGCGTCGGGTAGTAGCACTTGTTGGAAATCGTAAGTGCCTGACCGGCAGCGTTTTTCACCGTCACTGTGTAGCCAATGCCTTCCACGTGGATGGCTTTGAGCGTGTAGAATACCATTTCGTCGGCTTCGTCGGTTTGTCCGTCGCCGTCGTTATCCAGGCCGTCCGCGCTACCCATCACCAGTTGAGTACCTACCGGCAGGCCGGTGGGTGCAGCCGGCGGTGCGGCGCTGTTCGGCGAGTAGAGGCCCTGGTTCGAAGTCAGCGTCCAGGTCTGGCCGGCAAGCGCCCAGATTTGGATCACTTCGTAGAACTGGCCGTTGTCCATCGTTGTAGCGTTGTTCAGGCACTGGCATTTTACCGAGCGGGCCAGGTCGTATTCCGGCACACACTTGCCAATACCTTCCACAACCGTCACCACTGCGGTGCAGGTGCTGGAGTTGCCGCAGGGGTCCGTTACCGTGAGTGTCACGTTGTTCGGGCCCAGTTGGTTGCAACCAAACGTGTTGGGGGTAGCCGTGTAGGTCAGGAATTGCGGAGCCGCGCAATTGTCCGTGGAGCCGTCGTTGATATCTGCTCCCGTGATCGTTGCCACACCGAATTTATCCAGCGTAACCGTGATGTTCTTGCACTTCGCCACCGGCGAAGTAATGTCCACCACCGTGATCACCTAGGTGTGAACCAGCATGTTACCTGCCTGGTCCGTCACTTTCCATGTGCGGGTGATCGTATAGTTGTAGAAGCAGCACTGAGCCTGATTGGCGCATTGTGTGCTTGTTTCCGTAAAGGTGATCACCAGGTCCTGCGGCGCCGTGCAGTTGTCGTGCACGTCGCTGTTGACCAGCGGCGAACAGATCAGCTGGCCGCCGTTGCCGTGCCAAACGCAGTTGGTCGGGATGGCGTTGCATTCCACCGTGATGTCGTTCGGCATGGTGATGTCCGCGTCGAACTCGGGGTTCTGCGTATCCACAACCAGTACCTGGAACGTGCACAGGGCGGTGTTGCCGTGAATATCGGTTGCCGTGTAGGTGATCGTGATCGGGTTCGGCGATACGTTGATAATTGTGCCGCTGGCCGGGCCACCCGTTTGCAGGATGGACAGGATGTCGCAGTTATCTTCCGCTACCGGGATCGACCAGTTCACTTTTCCGGAGCACTGGTCCACGTCGTTGCCTACCATGACCATCGTGGTCGGGCAGTTCACGAATTCCGGAACCTGTGTATCCGTTACTACTACCGTGATCGAGCAGGAAGCCGTGTTGCCGGCTTTGTCTTTCACCGTCCAGATCACCGTCGTGGAGCCAACAGGGAAGTTGGCGCCGGCCAGGGTCCAGGGGTTGGGAGCCGTTACGTAGTTGTGTGTGATCGTTGCGTCGGGGCAATTGTCGGCAAATGCCGGGTCAAGCGAGCCGTCCAGGATTGTTTTCGAACACTGGTCGACGTCGTTTACAAACTGCGTGGCGTTAGCCGTCGGGCAAGTGATCGTCGGCAGTTGTGTATCGTTCACCGTTACTTTGCTCGAGCAGGTTACCGTGTTGCCACTGGCGTCCGTTACCGTCCAGATAACGATCGTCAGGCCAACGGGGAACTCTGCACCGGCAAGGCTCGGCGAGTTGTTATAGTTGTTGGAGATCGTAGCACCCGGGCAGTTGTCGGAGAAGAACGACGGATCGAATTCCGTGCCTACCACCGTGTATGAACATTCGTCCGTGTTATTCGAGCGAACGATATTGACGATGTTCGTGCAGTCGATGATCGGATTTTCTTCGTCGTAAACTTCCACGTCGAAGGAACAAACAGCGGAGTTGCCGCTTTCGTCCACCACCGTGTAAGTAACTACGGAAACACCTTTGTTAAATACCGAGCCGCTGGCGTCGCCGGTGCCGGATTTAATCGTAGCGCCGGTGATTTCATACGTGATGGTAACCGGGCAGTTGTCGTGTACGTATTGCAATGCAATGCCGTTTACTACTGCCGTGCAAACACCCGGATCGGTTGTTGTTTCGATACCGTTCGGGCAGGTGATGACCGGAGATTCCAGGTCGTATACCGCAACCTGTGTCGTGCACTGGCTTACGTTGTTGTGCTGGTCTTCTACTTCCAGGATAACATCAATAATACCGTTGTTGATGAAGATATCCGCGCAGGAGAAGTAAACCCACTGGCCAAATGCGCCGCCGCGGCTGATTTCCGTGCGGGAAAGTGGTCCGCAGTTGTCCCAGCTGTCGTTGTTTACGTCGGCCACTGTCAGTTGAGCCAGGCCGTCGCCGTCGAGTACGATGTCGATAACCGGACCCTGGCAGCGTGCTACCGGAGGTTCGTTGTCGGTTACTACGTAGGTTACCGAGCAGGTGGCCGTGTTGCCGGCTGCATCCGTTACCATCCAGATCACCGTCGTGGAACCAACTGCCAGCGGCGTGCCGCCCAGCGTGTTGTTACCGGTCAGGTTGTTGGTCAGTACCAGCGGACCGCAGTTGTCGCCGTATGTCGGGTTCAGGTTGAAGCCCGGTACGAAGTAGTGGCAGTAGCCCGGCGTATTGTTGAGTGCCGTGGGGATCTGCGAGCAGTCGATTGTCGGGTTTTCGTCGTCGTGCAGCGTCAGTTTGACTTTGCAGGTTTCAACGTTACCGTAAATATCCGTTACCGTGATGGTTACAAAGATCATATCGCCGTGGGCCGATCCGAAGGATGTGCCGGCCAGCGGGCTTTGTGTGATCGTTGCCACCTCGCAGTTGTCGGTGGCTACCACTTCCGGAACGAGGTTCGGAACCATACCCGAGCAGTCGCCCGTGCCGTTGGTGCTTGTATTGATGAAACGATCAGCAGGGCAGGTAACGATTACGGGTTTTCTTTATCCAGAACCGTTACCGTGAAGGTACATACCGTCGAATTGCCGGCGTCGTCCGTTACCTGGAACGATACCGTCGTGGTTCCTACGATAAACTCTTCGCCGCTGTTCGGGCCTTCCAATTGTGTCAGGCTGTAGTTCGGGCAGTTGTCGCCGAAATACGGGAACGAGTAGGTCACCACTGCGTCGCATTCGCCGAGGTCGTTGTTGACCGTCGTGTTTGCCGGGCAGGTGATGGTCGGAACCACCGGATCGAGCACCGTGATGGTGAACGAGCAGGTAGCCATGTTACCACTGGCGTCCGTTACTTTATATGCTTCGGTATAAATACCGCCGTATTCGTAGTAGTTCGGGCCGCTACCCAGGCCGCTGGTGTTGATCGTCAGCGGGTTCGGGCAGTTGTCGGTGCCTACCGGCGGGTTGTACTGGAGAGTAACGCCGCAGGGGCCGGAGCCTACCAGAGAAGCATTGGCCGGCGGAACGCCACCGAGGCCGCCGCTCAAGCTGCCGTCAATTTCAACCGTAATGTTGCTCGGACAGGTAATAACCGGCAGTTCCGAGTCGATTACCGTTACCTTGAACAGACATTCGGCAAAATCGTTGCTGGCCTGGTCTACATAACGCCAGATCACCGTCGTCGTGCCAACCGGGAACGTCGAGCCCGAAGGCAGGCCGTCTACCAAGTAGCCGATCAGGTCTTCGCCGTCGCAGTTATCTTCAAACAGAACGGTGTATTCCACCACTGCGCCACAAACACCCGGGTCGTTGTTCACCGTGATGTCCGCCGGGCATTCCTGAACGGTCGGGTCGTCGTTGTCGACCACAACTACCATTACCGTACAAAGTGCCGAGTTGCCGAAACCGTCTTCAGCCAGCCAGTTCACTTTGGTAACACCGAGGTCAAACACTGCATCATACAGCGTGTGGTCCAGGTAGTGGATGTTGTAGTTATGCTCCAGGTTAACCGTACCCTGGCAGTTGTCCGTCACCGTTGCGTCTAAGTAATTACCCGTAACACGGTGGGTGCAACCTTCGTTTGTTTCCACGTAAATCGGGCCCAGCGGGCACTCTACGTCGGGTTTTTCACGATCCTGGATCGTAATGGTAAAGATGCAGGTCTTTTCGTTGCCCGATCCGTCAATCGCCGTGTATTCGATTTCATGCGGCGAGTCGTTGATCGAGAAGTAAGAACCCGGAGCCAGGCCGCCGCTTTGTACAACGGTTTCTCCGCAGTCGTCTTCCGCTACGGGATCCAGCCAGAATACAGCCGCGCCGCATTTGCCGGGATCGTTGTTGAGCGTTACGTCAGAGGGGCAGTTTTCAAATACCGGTTTCACGTTGTCCGTAACCACGTAGGTAACCGAACAAGTGGCCGTATTGCCGGCTGCGTCCGTAATTTTCCAGATAACCGTTGTGTTGCCAACCGGCAGCACGGCGCCTTCCAGCGTATGGTCTTGCGGAGCCATCAGGAAGTTGTGGGTGCGTTTTGCGCCGTCGCAGTTGTCGCTGAATTGCGGGTGTGTATCGTCGCCGGCAACCACTTTGTGGCCGCACAGCGGCGGTGTTACGTTGAAGTTTTTCGTAATGCCGCTGCAAGTGATCGTCGGGTTTTCGTTGTCTTTCAACGTAACCGTAGACGTGCAGGAGCTGGTGTTGCCCGCAGCATCCGTTACCGTGAAGGTCACGATTTGTACGGCGCCGTGCAGGTAACCGAAAGCGGTGCCCGGGTACGGCGATTGTGCTACGTTGTCAACCACGCAGTTGTCCGTGGAGGTCAGATCACCTCTCATATCGGGTACACCGCCGGAGCAGTCACCCAAACCGTTGGAAGAAGTATTGGCGTATACCGGCGTCGGGCAGTGATTGATAAACGGACGCTCGCGGTCTTCCACCGTCACCGAGAAGGTGCAATCGGTGGCGTTGCCGGCATCATCCGTTACGCGGAACGATACCCAGGTGGTACCGGTCTGGAATTCCTGACCGCTTACCGGACCCGACAATTGGGTCAGGGTATAGCCGGGGCAGTTGTCGCCGAAGTAAGGGAACGAGTAACTGACCGCAGCGTCGCATTCTGCAACGTCCGTCGTAACGGTTGTATTCGACGGGCAGGTGATCGTCGGTTCCAGCGGATCTTTCACCTCGATGGTGAACGAGCAGGAAGAAACGTTACCGGATGCGTCGATTACGTTATAAGTTTCGATATACAAACCGCCGTACTCGTAGTAGTGCGGGCCTGCGCCGAAGCCGGCCTGCAATACGGTCAGCGGATTCGGGCAGTTGTCTTCACCAATCGGCGCCGTGTAGTCCAGCGTCACGCCGCAGGGACCCGAAGCGCGCAGTTGGGGGTGAGCCAGCGGCGAACCGCCGATGCCACCGCTGATGCTGCCGCCGATATTGACGATGATGCTCGACGGGCAGTAGATCACAGGATCCTGTACGTCGTTCACGGTTACCGTGAACAGGCATTCGGCAAAGTCATTGCTTCCTGCGTCGACATAACGCCATACCACGGTGGTTACTCCTACCGGGAAGGTTGCACCGGAATGCAGGCCTTCGATCAGGTCGCCGGTGAGGTTGTTGCCGTCGCAGTTGTCTTTAAACCATACGTCATAGTCAACACGTGCACCGCATACGTTCATGTCGTTGATCTTCACGATGTCTGCGGGGCATTCCTGCACCTTCGGATCGTCGTCGTCCGAAACGGAAACGATGTATTGGCAGGTACGCGCGTTGTTGGCAGCGTCTTTGGCCGTCCAGGTTACCCAGGTATTGCCGAGGGGGAATACCGCGCCCTGAAGGGTACCGCTGTTGTTATAGTCATTTTTCAGGTAAGTGACCGCGCAGTTGTCGGAAGCCGTTGCATTCAGGCCCGTGCCGGGCATGGTGAACGAACAGTTGCCGAGGTTGGTGCCGAAATCCTGGAAGCCGCTCGGGCACTGGATGTCGGGCAGTTGCATGTCGCGGATCGTAACATCCCATTCGCAAATGGTCGTATTGCCGGAAGGATCTTTTGCCCGGTAAACAACCGTTTCGGTACCTACCGGGAAGAAACCACCCGGTGCGGGGCCGTCGATCTGGTCAACTACCACACCACAATCGTCGTGGGCAATCGGGTCAAGCCAGAATACTTTTGCGCCGCATTTGTCCACGTCGTTGTTCAAGGTGACGTCGTCGGGGCAGTTTACAAACACCGGCTTCACATTGTCGGTAATCGTGTAGGTTACGGCACAGTCGCGGGTGTTGCCAGCGGCATCCGTGATCGTCCAAACTACCGTTGTGCTGCCGACCGGCAGGATAGCACCTTCCAGCGTATGGTCTTGCGGAGCCGCTACGTAGTTGTGTGTGCGTTTTGCACCCTGGCAGTTGTCGGTGAAGGAAGGATTGGTGCCGTCGGCGCCTGCTACAACATGTCCGCAAATCGGCGGAGTTACATAGAAGTCGGTGTTAACGTCACAATCGATGCTCGGTTTTTCGTCGTCTTTCAACGTTACTTTAGATTCGCAGGAGCTGGTATTACCGGCTGCGTCGGTTACCGTAAAGGTTACCGTTTGCATGGCGCCGTGTGTAAAACCGAACGGTGTGCCTGCAGCCGGCGATTGTGTTTTGCCGGTTACATTGCAGTTGTCGGTTGCCACCAGGTCAGGAAGCATGTTTGGAACGGCGCCGGAGCAGTCGCCGTTGCCGTTGGACGAGGTTACCTGGATAACCGGTGTCGGGCAATTGTTGATAAACGGACGTTCGCGGTCTTCTACCGTTACCGAGAAGGTGCAGTCCGTGGAATTACCCGCGTCGTCCGTTACGCGGAACGATACCCAGGTGGTGCCCAGCTGGAACTCCTGGCCGCTCACCGGACCCGACAAGTTGGGTCAGGGTGTAGCCGGGGCAGTTGTCGCCAAAATACGGGAACGAGTAACTCACCGCAGCGTCGCACTCTGCAACGTCGGTGGTTACCGTGGTATTGGCCGGGCAGGTGATCGTCGGATCGACGGGGTCTTTCACCGTGATCGTGAACGAACACCAGTTGCTGTTGCCGGCATTGTCGACAACATTATAGGATTCGGTATAAATACCGCCGTATTCATAATAGTTGGGGCCGCTGCCCAGGCCGCTGGCCAGGGTGGTCACCACACCGGCGCAGTTGTCCGTGCCTACCGGCGACGTGTAAGACAAACTTACACCGCAGGGGCCGGAAGACACCAGCACCGGATTAGCGGCAGGAGCGCCGCCGTTGCCGCCGCTTAAGCTGCCGTCCACTTCCACCACGATATTGGAAGGACATTTGATTTTTGGATCTTCGTCGTCACGTACCGTGATGGTGAAGTTGCACACCGCAGGGTCGTTGCCCGTCGGGTCGAAGTACCACCATTCCATCACCGTAGTGCCTACGTTGAAGAAATCGCCGGAAGCGCCGCCCTGAATCAGGGTGCCCGGCTGGTAAGCGCCGCCGCAATTGTCGTTGAAACGCGGCAAGGCATACGTTACTTCCGCGCCACAATCGCCATAGTCGTTCGACACCGTTTTGTCGGACGGGCAGGAAGCGACCGTCGGCTCGTCGTTGTCCACAACGATGATTGCAAACGAACAGGTGGCCGTATTACCCGACCAGTCTTCGGCTTTCCAGGTAACCACGATCGGCCACGAACCTACGGGGAATACCGCACCGTTCAGGGTGCCGGAATTCGTGTAGTCGTTGCGAACATAGTCCAGGCCGCAGTTCTCCACCACACTTGCGTTGAGGTAAGTGCCGGTGAGGGTATGCGAACAGTTGCCGTTGTTGGTTTCCAGGTACTGGATGCCCGAGGGGCACTCGATATCCGGAAGTTGCATGTCACGGACTTTGATGTCGAATTCGCAATAGGATTTATTGCCGTAGTCGTCGTCCGCTGTATATTTAATATGGTGTAGTCCGATCGGGAAGAAAGAGCCGGTCGTTTTGCCGTCCAAAGGCAATACCTGGTAGATGTTTACCGGGTAGCCGCAGTTATCCACGGCATTCGGCGCCTGCCAGTTGACGTTGGCGCCGCATTTGTCGACGTCGTTATTTACCGTCATATCTGTCGGGCAAACGATGAACACCGGAGGTGTTACGTCTTTAACCGTCAGTTTGAACGTTTCCTCGCCGGGGCAGAAGCCGGGGCGGGTAGCCGTTATGGTAATATAATAATCACCTTCCACCGTAGTTGTGGTGAAGGAAGGGATTTCCGGATCAGCGCCGGAAGCCGAGCCGTTGGCAAGGCCTGCACCCATACCGCCGGTCCAGGAATAATGGAAGTTGTAACCCAAAGGCAATGCGCTCAATTCGATGGCATCGGTCGGCTGGCCGGGGCAAACCGTGATATCGGGCAAAGCCGTGATCGCGATGGAAGAGCCGGCAGAAACCGTTATCGTAATCGTCTCCCAATCGGAGCAACCTTTATCGTCTTTTACTTCATAACTCAGGTGGATGGTACCGGAGCCGCTGGCGCTTACATGGGCGTTTTGCGAATTTGAATTCGACAGGTTCACGCCGGAGGCGCTGCCGCCGGTGTGTGTCCATTTATGAAACACATAAACACCCGAACCGCCGGAAGGATTTCCGTACAGGTCGGCTTCCACATCCGGGCATACCGTCATGGAAGATGCCGAAGGGCTGGCTTCCACCGAGGGGTAAATACCCAGGGGTACAGGACCCGTCAGCCAGCAGCCGGACGGGGCGATGATCCGTGCATATACAAAAGAGTGGGCTCCGACGGCATTATAAGAAGCCGCCTGGCCGGCCGAAAAACGATTCACATCGTTGTTGGCATCCGAATGTGTTGCATAATAATATACGGTGTAAGCACCGCCGCCGTTGATGATCGGAGTCACCTCGGCGGTCAGGTTATAGTTGGCCGTATAGCCGCCGGAAGTGGTCGAACACTTCCACTGCGTGGTCACGTGCGCGTTCGGCGTAGGGTTGGTGGTAACCGTAACCGTTTTGGCCGATGTGCAGCCGCCTGTTGCAGTCACCGTGTATTTCAGGGTGATCGTGCCCAAACCCAAACCCGGTGTGGTCTGAAAAGTAACCGTTGCCGAGTTTGCATTCAACAGGTTGGCAGCCGTAGCGCCGGTACCTGCAGCATCCTCGATGGTCCAGGCATGGGTAAAAGGCGCCGTTCCCGAAGGACTTGCCGTGAACATAACCGTGTTCGGCCCGCCGAAGGAAGGGCCCTGGTCAATACAAACACTCCCGGATGCAGGGCTGACAGTTGTGCTGGCACTACAGGGAGGGTTGTCATCTCCATCAAACGGCGAATTCCCTGCCCAGACCGGAGCGGTCATCAGACAGAGACAAAGCCAAAGGGCGGAGGAAGGAATACTACTGTTTGAGAACAGGGAGTAAACTTTTCTCATGAGATAATAATTAAATTTGGTTGATTAGCCGCCGAAGCGATTAAGAACAGCTCGAAAGAAAATATGCACTTTATGATTCTGAAGGGCCTCCAAACATACCGAAAACCCTGTTTGAACTCGCCGGTAATTGCAAAATGCCAGAATCTGATCCCCGCAGGTAGCGAAATCAAAACTGACATTATTTATCCTCTCCACGGAAGCGCAAAAAACGCCGCCGCTTTATATGTACACACAGGACAGCCGGAAAAATGATCCGGTTCAGCCCCTGAAGGGTGTGGAACGGGTGGAGCAACGTGCAAAACAACTCACGTGAGTTAGGCGCACGCCTGCTCGGATCGGAAAAGGGAACTTCAAACTTAATGTGGAGAGAAGAAAATTCGATGCGCGAAAGCGCTTGAACTTAGAAGTCGGACACAGGAAATGCCCGGACAAACTTCACTCACGAGATTACAGATTATTACGGATTAAAAGGTGATCGGAGAATATCAAGGCAAATGTAGAACAGAATGCTGCTTATCTCCAAGTCCTTGGGGTTAAAGTTTATATTTTTTTGCAACTAATTATTCAAAGGTCAGCATTTCGGGGGATTCCGGCTTTTTCGGAATTTTGCGGCGGCCGGTTCCGGCACATCCCCGGATTCCAAAAATCGAACCCCGGCACAAATACCAAGTTATGAAATAAAACACAAATATTATGCCGAAAAGCCACGTAATGGTCCGCATTTTGCCTGTTCTTGCAGAAAAAAATCCGGACTGATAAGACCAAATTTCTCACACAGCCTGCATGAGCACAGCCAAATCCGGCCGGAAGGCCACCCGAACGCCCCAAAAAAGCCAAAATTCCCCCTTGTTTTCCAAAAAACAATTGCCGGAAGAGACCCTGCTTCACCTGTACGAACAACTCGTAAAACCCCGGCTCATCGAGGAAAAAATGCTCAACCTGCTCCGGCAGGGGCGTATTTCCAAATGGTTTTCGGGCATCGGCCAGGAAGCCATCTCGGTCGGAGCCGCCTGCGCTTTGCTGCCCGACGAGATGATCTTTACCATGCACCGCAACCTCGGCGTATTCACCGCCCGCAACATGCCGCTCGACCGGATGTTTTGCCAGTGGCAGGGCAAACGACTGGGTTATACCAAAGGCCGCGACCGTTCTTTTCACTTCGGAGCCCCGGAACACCACATCGTCGGCATGATCTCACACCTCGGTCCGCAACTTTCCCTGGCGGCCGGTGTGGCTATGGCGCACAAACAACGGAAAGAAGGCCGGGTGTCGCTCGCCTTCACCGGCGAGGGCGCCACCAGCCAGGGTGAATTCCACGAAGCGCTCAACGTGGCGTCGGTGTGGAAACTGCCTGTTATTTTTCTCATCGAAAACAATGGCTACGGCCTCAGCACCCGCCCCCAGGAACAATTCGCCTGCGAAAGTCTCGTCGACCGCGCCAAAGGTTACGGCATGCGCGGACTGAGTATCGACGGCAATAATATTATAACGGTGTACACCACCATCAAAAAATTAGCGGAAGAGATGCGTGAAAACCCGGAACCGGTGCTGCTCGAATGTATGACCTTCCGGATGCGCGGCCACGAAGAAGCCAGCGGCACCAAATACGTCCCGAAAGAACTGATGGACGCCTGGGCGAAAAAAGACCCCCTCGAAAACTTCGAACGCTGGCTGCTGGAAGAAGGTATTCTGACCGAAACCCGGAAAAAAGACATCCACGAGGCGTATAAAAAGGATATTCTGAAAGCCGTGGACGTGATGTTTAACGAGCCGGAACCGGTACCCGATACCGAAGAAGAATTGCGCGATGTGTATGCTTTACCCGCCGAAGCCTCGGCGAAGGCGGCGCAAACGGCACCTGTCGAAAACATCGTGAAAATGGAACAACCCGCCTACGCCGAGGCTTCGGCGGGTAAACGTTTTATCGACGCCATCACCGAAGGCCTGCGCGAAGCCATGCAACGCCACCCCGAACTGGTTCTCATGGGCCAGGACATCGCCGACTACGGCGGCGTGTTCAAAATCACGCAGGGGTTTGTGGACCGCTTCGGCAAAGACCGCGTGCGCAACACCCCGCTCTGCGAAAGCGCCATCATCGGCATCGGCCTGGGACTGAGCCTGAAAGGGATCAAAAGTATGGTGGAAATGCAATTCGCCGATTTTGTCACCTGCGGATTCAACCAGATCGTGAACAACTTAGCCAAACTGCACTGGCGCTGGGGACAAACGGCCGATATGGTGATCCGGATGCCGACAGGCGGCGGCACGGGCGCCGGGCCTTTCCACTCCCAATCAAACGAAGCGTGGTTCACCCACGTGCCGGGACTCAAAGTGGTGTACCCCTCCACCCCCTACGACGCCAAAGGACTCCTGATCGCTTCTTTCGAAGACCCCAACCCGGTGCTGTATTTTGAACACAAAGCCCTGTACCGCAGCGAAAACGGCCCGGTGCCGGAAGGTTATTACACCGTGGAAATCGGCAAAGCCCGGCAGGTGCGCGCGGGCTCCGAAGTAAGTATCCTTACCTACGGACTCGGGGTGCGCTGGGCGCAAAAGGCCGCCGAAGAAATGGGCCTCGACGCCGACATCGTGGACCTGCGTTCCTTAGTGCCGCTCGATTACGAGGCGATCAGCGATTCGGTCAAACGCACCAACCGGGTGCTCATCCTGCACGAAGACACCTTGTTCGGCGGTATCGGCGGCGAAATCGCGGCCTGGATTTCGGAACACCTGTTCGAACACTTAGACGCGCCGGTGATGCGGGCGGCCAGTCTGGACACCCCCGTGCCGTTCGCCATTCCGCTGGAGCAGAATTTTTTCCCGGTGGAACGAATGAAGGAGCAGTTGGCGCGGCTGTTGAAGTATTAGGCGGCGCTACCCTCCTCTTTTGCGGACTTTTAAAACACACATCGCCGGTATTGAACTTTACATCGCTACTATTGACGCCTACACTGTCACTTTTGAAACTTACACGACGACTTTTAAAACATACATCGTCACTTTTGAAACTTACACGACGACTTTTGAAACATACATCGTCACTTTTGAAACACACACTGTCACTTTTGAAACTTACACGACGACTTTTAAAACATACATCGCCTCTTTTATCTCCGACACGGTTCATATTGAACCCGTTCTTTCAACTTTTATAAAAAACCGCGCGGGTTTTGTCATCTGACCCGCGCGGTTGGTTACTGTCGGTCGGCTTTTTATGATTCAGCCTTCCCTTCGTGACGATCTGTTACTTTCTTTTGACAAACTGCAAGCCGCTGATCTGCCGGTACTCCGCACTCGAAGCCCCGAACAGCGAGCGGACGTAGGCCTTCACGCCGACTGCCCGTTCGCAAAGGCTCGTTTTGCCGCCGTATATGGCGTTGTTGCGCTCTAAGCGCGCGTTGCCAAGTCCGACACCCGCATCGGCGGCGGCAGAGTTGGCTTTCAGGATGTCGGAGTAGCAGGTTTTCAGGGCCGGCAGTTGCAGCGCCGTTTCGTTGGGCTGAAAGCCGGGTTCCGATTCGAGCAGGGCGATGAGGCCCGAGAAGTGCTCGGCCAGCAGGTCGAACGACTGGCGCGAGGTGGAGATACTTTTTTCGGTCGGTTCGGCCTGCGCGGCGGTGTCGCCGCTGCTTTTGGGCGACTTGCTGCCACCCGCCCGGGTTCCCTGTATCCTGCGATGGATACTTTTGCAATCGTTTTTGAGTTTGGCCGGCGCATCCGTGGCCGCCACGGCGTTCACTAAGCGCGTGGACAGGGGTTTGAGCGTGTTGTAACAGGATTGTCGCGCGCCGACGGCTTTTTTGTACGCAGCCGATTGGGTGTTGACGTCGCCGAGACAGGCCCGGCAGTGGGTCAGCAGGTCTTTGAGCGCAGCGATCTGGAGATGAGGGTTGGAGGGGTTGAACTTCGGGCCGTAGCCGGTACAGATGGAGATCATCTTTTCGAAGTTTGCCACATTACGGGCATGGCCGGTTTCTGATGTGGAAGCCATAAAAGGGAAAATTGGTTAATGAATAAAGGTGATAACAAGTGCTATTTGTTGGTCGATCTATTTAAGGCGGGTAATTATGATTTGTAATTATGGTATTATTTCTATCGTAAGGCGGAATATTATTGGGCAAAAATAAGGCGGATTGTTTGAACCGGGAAGGGGCGGGGGAATTTTAACATTGTCATTTTGCAGGAAAACTGCCGGAATGGCGACAAAAAGTCGGGACCGGGCAGAAAGTCCACCCGATGATTTGGAAATCCGGGCGCCGGGCAATACATTTGGGGATACCATTCAACCAAATGCTTCATTCATGACTGCCCAACACCTTCCACCCATTGCCGGCCACCGGGCCGGGCCTGATTGCGTAAAACCTGCCGGAGGCGGCGGTTTTGCGCAATTGTTTTTTGAGGCTGCGGGTTGTGCCGGGAGGGGGTGCCAGTTGCGGCTATCCAACTTATTTGGCTGGATAGCCGCAACTGGAGGGGTGACAAAGCGAGTTTTCACGCAACTGGGAGGTATGGAGGGGAGGTGACGGCAAACCAACCCTAACTAAAATATAAAATGGTACTACAAAAAGTTGTATCTTGCCCAATTTAGGACAAAAATGAATAAATATCCATTAAAATACATTGATTTATTTGCTGGGTGTGGGGCTTGTCGCTTGGATTATACAATTCAGGGCAATGGAAAGGTGTGTTTGCTGTTGAAAAAAATGCCGATGCTTTCAAAACTCTTAAATATAATTTAATTGATAATAATAAGCACTTTGTATGGCCTGATTGGTTGCCAACAAAGGAACATGATATAAATAGTATACTTAATCATTACGAATCTAATCTACGGAGTTTACGTGGAAAGATAGACCTTACTTGTTGGTGGCCCACCATGTCAAGGATTCTCAGTTGCAGGCAAGCGTTTTGAAAGTGATCACAGAAATGAGTTGATAAATTCATATATAAAATTCATTAGAATAGTTCAACCTAAAATGATCTTCTTTGAAAATGTAAAAGGATTCATGCAAAAATTTGATAAAAATAAAGATAAAGGAAGAATATATTCCCAGTTCGTACAAAAAATCTTAGGAGAGCTCCAACTATAGGAGAGTAGTCGGGTATGAAGTTTTTGGTACGTTGATTGACTTTTCAGATTTTGATCCCTCAAAAAAAGAACAAGATTCATTCTCGTTGGCATAAGAAAGGATTTGACTTCATTAATTAACCCAGAACATTTTTTCAATTTATTAAATAAGGATAGAGAAGCTTCTAATTAGCAAAACATTGGATTGTCGCAAACATTAGAAGATGCTATCTCTGATTTGCTAAAGTATTAATGAAATTGACTCACCTGATCAAAAAAAAACTTTAAAGCAGGGCTGCATACTCCGCCTAAGTCTGACTATCAAACATTACTTCGAGGAGATCTATCCAAAGAAATACCGGACAGCCATAGGTTTGCCAATCATGGGAAGGAAACTATTGAGAAATTTAAATTTATTATAGAGAATGCACCCAAAACAAATCCCTTCCCCTAAGGATATAAAAGACAAGTTCAATCTAAAAAAAGAACTATAATACCTTTAGCACCTAACCTCCCCAACCCAACGATAACTACTCTCCCTGATGATTATATTCATTACTGTGAGCCAAGAATTTTTACAGTAAGAGAATACGCAAGAATCCAATCTTTTAATGATTGGTATGAATTTAAAGGTAAGACACCACTGGTGGTGGCGTAAGAACACAAGAAGTTCCGAGATATTCTCAAATTGGGAACGCTATTCCTCCATTATTTGGTGAAATGGCCGGACTGGCAATAAAAAATGTTTAGAAAATGCAAAGTGAATTACAGTTCAAGATTAGTGCTGCCTCAAGAAGATTATAGGGAGTGACCTAATCAGCGATGATTTCGTGCTGTTTTTTATTATAGTTAAAAATTCTTACGATGCTCATGCCAGTAAAGTTGAAATAATATTTGAAAATATTTACTCTGAAAATTCAAAAATAATTATAAAAGATGATGGGAAAGGAATGAATTATAATGACCTTATAAACAAATGGTTATTTGTAGCATATTCCGCAAAATTTGAAGGTACCGAAGAAATTAATTATGATTATAGAGATAAAATAAAAGTAAAAAGGGCGTATGCAGGGGCAAAGGGTATTGGCCGATTTTCTTGCGATAGATTAGGACGTAATTTATATTTAGAAACGGTCAAGGATGAGCCAAACTCGAAAACGGAAGCTCTCATTACGGATTGGGAGAAGTTTGAAGGAGATATTAAAAATGAATTTATAAATGTTAGTGTTTTGCATGAAACCTTGGAAAAAGGTAACTATGATGTATTACATGGGACAGTGCTTGAAATTACGAATTTAAGAAGCAATTGGGATACAGATAAATTAATTGTATTAAAAGAGTCCCTAGCAAGACTAATAAATCCAACACTCCTCGATCAAGAGGATGTGTTTGAAATCAGTCTATCAGTAAAAGATGAGATAGAAAAAGATGAAAAACAAATTCAAAAAAAAACGTAGAAAAGGTAAAATCTAAACAACTAGACCCGTCTCAAGCGAATTACTTCAGGGTTGTAAATGGTGTGATAAAAATATGATTTTTGAGACCCTTGAAATGAAAAACTACTAAAATAACTTAAGGTTATCAATCGACAACAACATAATACGATTGAGACATCTCTACATGAAGGCGGCAAACTTGTATATAGAATAATTGAAAAAATACTCTTCGAGGATTACATGAGATTGACTTTGTTATTTATTTTTTAAACCGTTCGGCAAAAGTTACTTTACAAAGCGTATGGGTGTTGAACCTATTAATTATGGGCATATTTTTATGTATAAAAATGGCCTTAGAGTTTATCCATATGGAGAACGAGGAGCAGACCCACTACGAATGGATGCCAGAAAGATACAGGGAACTAATCGCTATCTTGGAACAAGAGATTCAATGGGATTTATTAGCATAAATGGAGATAATCCAAATTTGCGTGAAACATCAAGTAGGGGTGACGGCCTGATCAAAACTAAAGATTTTGAAGATCTTGAAGAATGGTTTTGGGTTACACTTAGGCGTCTTGAGAAATTTGTTATTGATATAGTTGATTGGGGAAATAATCTATCAAATGAAGATTATATTAAATTAGATACAATATCTCAAAGAAGAAATTGAAAAAACAATCAAAACTTAACTAAATCCGAAAATATAATTTCATTTGAAGTAGCCCTGAGATATTTAATATTCTAGGTAAAAAGCAAGAAGAATCTGCAAAAACTAAACTCATAGATATAACTAAGAAGATAGAGAGCGATAGTTTCGACAAAATAGAATTACTTCATAGTATCAAAAAAGTTGAACACCAAATTGATGCTTTGAAAAAATACAAAGATGAAGCAGAGCAAGAAGCATTTGAAAAATTAATTGAAAATGAACAGCTATCTAAACAACTTGATAGAGACATAGCTGAGAATTTGTTTATAAGGTCCGTCGAAGGCAGGGAGAAGAGCGATTTGCTTAGTTTACAGCATCAAATAATTCATACTGCGGGTAATATCAATTGGAGTTTAAATGAGCTGGTTAATGCGATTAATGCCGAAATGCCTAAAGAAACATTGATAGATAATGTTAAAGCGATAAGTTTTGAAGTTCAACGAATCATTAGTGCTTCAAGATATGTGACTAATGCAGGGTTTAGCACTGAGGCTGAAAAAATAGAAAAAGACATTGTAAGATTTATCAATGATTATATCAGACAGATATACATACCTGTCAACTCCTATATTCATCAAAAAAGGCCAATTTCTATATATATTGATGATTCTATTGCTATGAAAAAAATAATCAAATTTAGGCCGTTTGAAATTACAGTGATATTAGATAACCTATTCGGAAATTCAAAAAGATCTCTGCAACAGAAATTTCAATAAATTGGAAAAAAAGAAAAAGATAGTTTAGTGTTGATTTTCAAGGATAATGGCAATGGCATCCCTCCAGAAATCAAAGATAAAATATTTAATTTTGGGTATAGCAATACTGATGGATCGGGAATTGACTATACCATGTTGAGACTCTATTACAAAAATATAACGCAACCATAACAGTAAACACGACGACTAATATTGGCGCAGAA
>JADJOD010000035.1 GCA_016713985.1 Lewinellaceae bacterium
CCGATGCCCCGGTCGGGGTTCAGGGCGCCTTCCTGTAGTCCGATCAGCGACATCACCGCTTTAAAATGGATCCGCGGGTATTTAGCCATTACAGTGTGGTCGAAAAAGGGCTTGAGGGGGTGTCCGTGGGCGTCTGACCGAATATGGTGCCGCGCCCCTCGGTCACGGCGAGCAGGTTACATGGTAGGCTCGGCGCGCTGATCATACAAAAATCTGATTCCGCTTTCGGTTCCTATAGCAACGATGCTGCCCGTTTTGTTTTGCATCAGGTATTCTGCCATAGGTTTGCGGGTCGATGCTTTACGGAGGAGATCAGATCGTGCATGGGCAGGCTGCCGTGTCGAAAGCACCGTCTATGTAGCGTCCTTCGATGGGGCCAAGGTTGGTTCTTCAGGGAAATGGTGCCTTTTTCACCCCCGCATATAGGATTCGTATTCTGATTCGATACCTGCGGCGCTCGATGTCGCTCGATTCGTACAAACCCTTTGCTCCGTCTGATATCCGCGGGTCCAATTTCGTTGATATAAATCCCACACGTGAGCGCTGGCGTGGTAAGGGTAGCCGCGAAATGTTGCGCACCCAAACGCGCGTCCGGGAAATTCCAGATACAGGCTTCCCGCAAAGCAGGGCATATTTTTCTAATGGACAGTTTTATCAAATACAACCACACGTGAACGCGAAAATTTCCATGCCTAGTCTTTCAGCCTGAGGTGAATTCTGTCTTCGGTGATCTGGGGCCAACCAGCAGAATTTTTGGATATTCATCGTTTCTTAGATCCGTTTTGGCTGAACGTCACCATGAGGTCGTATCGCCCGTTATTGACGATGAGCCGGGCCATTGCGGTCGTAAACCAGCTTCGCGTGGCGGATACACGGTCAATTTATCGATGGTAGTCGCACCGGCCTGCGTCGAAAGAGCCACCCAGTAATTGTAGATGTGCCACTCCTTTTAATACCAGAATGACCGCACTCACGATGAATACGATCTGAATGGTGCGCTGTCTTTGAGCCGAAATATTCATGATCTGAAAAATGAAACGGTATACTGATACCCGGTCGGCCACCAACCGATGCACTAATTCTTTGGGTTGAATAGTATGCAGTAAAGTACTACAAATGTCATGGTAAGACCCCAACTTACAAGGGTTTTAACGTAATTGTTGTAAAGTAGACAAAATGTAAACGCGTTGACGGAGAAATACCAAAAACAGGTGTGATGAAAACAGCGCCGCCACTGACAAACCACTGCCAGCCGAAATACGCAGGCGCCGCTACCGGTTCTTTGCCCGAATACCCTCCCTTGCTCCAGGCCGCCAGAATCACGGAACGCGAGGAACCCCGAAAGCGCCGGCACTGGCGCGCAAACCGATGGTGGTGTAAAAAAATCGACGGACAGGCCTATGGCAAATCCCAGCGAAAACACGACAGGGCGTGCGACTTGAATCGGCAGCACAGTATAAAACATGTGATAAAGCAATATCGTTAAAATAGGAGCCGATGGCCGACCCCGGCCTGCCGAAGCAGCAGCGCGCTTGCACTGCAACTAAACCAATGAACCGCCAAATATCGGAAACATGCTGATATTCATTTTTCGCTTTCTGATTCAGGCCGTCCAGTTCACTGTAAAAATATCGTTGACAATGTATACATGATTTAGCGTGATCATATCCTGGTTGAGTTTCAAATTCGGATGATCCAGGAATTCAGGTTTTCAGGGTCTTCTTGGGCGTGCCCTCCACTTTTCCCCACCAAAATATCTTTCGAAAAATTTGCGAATAACCACCGTCAGCACGAGGCCGTTTTCTTTTTACTTTAAATGCCGTTGAACGAACTTTAGCGTCATCGACGAGAGGTCGCCACCTTTCCCAGATCAGGGAACCCAGGGAACGAACGGGTTCTTTCTGCGGCCTGCGGTATTGTCATTACCCGCGTCCCGAATGGAAGGCGCCGGGGCATCGGCCTGGGAATCACCACAGAAATTTTTGTTCGCCGGCAGCAATGACATCGCCATGGAAAAATGAGGCGTCACATGCCGTACGATGCCGGCGCGATCCCGTCTTTTAGTCACTACGCCCATACCCGGCTGACGTTATCGCTGCTCCCGGTTGATCACCAGCCAGTTGTTGGCGCCACTGATAGAATTGCCCACCACCCGTCCGGCAATAACCCGTATTGCGGCTGGATCATTAGCCGGCGAAGGGAATCATTACTTGCCAGGGAATCCAGTTCACGAAGAAAAAAGGTGTCGCGGTAAGGCACCTGAATATTGCGCGCATCCGACAATTGGGCGCGCAAATGCGCGTTTTCGGCGATCAAACTATCCGAAACCTCCTTTAGATGAGTGTAGGCCAGCAAGTTGCTGCGTTTTTCCTGGATGTTGCCACCAACCAGGCCCATCGTATGGGTAAAAATCGCGTTTTGCCGGTCGTTGTACTGAAGAATAATGTAAAAACAAAACAGCTCTACCAGGAGGAAGGTCATAAACCCGCCGTTTCGGGTGAGCAGCTGGAGGAGTTTGCCCATTTTCGGGAATAATGATAAAATGATGAAGAGCCTCAGAACCGCTCACGCACTACTTATGGCGATTAAACACTTTTGCGATCGATCAGGAAAGAGTATTTTGCGAGTTGCGCGCGCCGATACCCGTACCACGTACAACAGCCCGCAACGGATCATCCGCCACATGAACGGACAGTTTCGTTTTTTGCTCCAGCCGTTTGTCGAGTCCGCGCAGCAAGGCGCCGCCGCCGGTCAGGTAAAGACCGGTTTTGTAAATGTCCGAAGCAAGTTCCGGGGGGGTCAGTTCGAGGGCTTTCAGCACGGCGTCTTCGATCTTGCTGATACTTTATCGAGGGCATAAGCCACTTCCTGTAACTGACCTTGATCTGCTTGGGAATACCCGTCATAAGGTCGCGGCCGTTAACGGCGTAATCGCCGGGCGGGTTTTCCAGTTCGTAATGCCGAACCGACGTGTATTTTGACCTGTTCCGCCGTTCGTTCGCCGATCAGGATATTATGCTCCCGTTTCACGTAATTCATAATATCGTTCGTGAGTTCGTCGCCGGCGATGCGGATCGACTGGTCGCAAACGATGCCGGACAGTGCAATAACGGCAATCTCGGCGGTGCCGCCGATATCGATGATCATATTGCCAACCGGTTCTTCAATATTCAATCCGATACCGAGCGCGGCTGCCATCGGTTCATGGATCAGGTATGTTTCTTGCTGTCGACGTGGTCTGCAGAATCGAATACCGCGCGTTTTTCCACTTCCGTGATACCGCTGGGGATACAAATCACCATTTTCAGGTGGCTGAAAAACTGTTTTTACGGCCCACCATTTGATCATGCGTTTCTATCATTGCCTCTGCGGCCTGGAAGTCGGCGATTACGCCGTCTTTTAGCGGGCGTACGGTTTTTATGTTTTCGTGGGGTTTTTTCGTGCATTTGCATCGCGCGGTGGCCCACGGCAATCGTTTCTCCGGTCCGGCGATTCATGGCAACAATGGAAGGTTCGTCCACAATAACCTGATCATCCACCATAATAAGTGTATTGGCTGTGCCAAGATCAACTGCTAATTCCTTGCTTGAAAAATTTAAAGAAGTTCAACTTTACTGTCTGTTTGAAAGTGATTGGAAGCCTGGTGTTATTTTCCGTAAATCGCGCAAAAACTACGCAGGTTTTCGGGGAATTTTCGCTATATAGAAACCTTAAAATTTTGTTTTTATCCGGCGGTAACCACCCAGAAATCTTCGGGTTGCAGATAACGTCGGGCAAGCACTTGTAATTGTGCGGGTTGAATTTGACGAATGGTGTCTGCCAGCGCGGCAAATTCCGCCTCGGTGAGGCCTTCCACAATAAGGCTGCGAACCACATCGGAGGTGTTCAGGGGGCCGTCGAGGCCGTTGAGCAACATCCCGAGCAGGTAGTTGCGCAGCATGCCCAGTTCTTTTCACTGACCGGTTCTTCCCGCAATTTTTGCATTTCGGCAAATATTTCCTGAGCGTCGCGGTTGCCGAGCCGGGGCCGACTTCCGTAGCGATGTAAACAGCCGTCGTGCAAATATGCATCGAGTGTGGAGTAGATATTGTAGGTAAAACCTTTTTCGCGAATGTTGGTCATCAGCCTGGAGCCGAAATATCCGCCGAGGATCGCGTTGAGTACGTACAAACCGTTAAAGTCGGGATGGCGGCGGTTAAACGCCCTGCGTCCGATTTTGATCGCCGTTTGCAGGAGCCGGCGTGTTTGATTTTCCGGGACGCCGGCTGGTATCAACAACCGGCACAACCGGCTTTCGTTCAGCAACTTGCGGCAGTTTTTTTCCACTGCCCGAAATGTTGGTTGAGCAATTGTAAAACCGGCTGATCGATGCTGCTGCTGGCGAACAGCAGGCAATTGAGGGCGTGAACCAGGTATCGTAAAACCGCTGCAGGTCGGACCGGTCGAGCGCGGCATAGTCGTCCGGCACAGAGTTGTACCCATACGGATGTTGTTCGCCGAAGATCAGTTCCGTGATCTTCCGGTAGGCCAGCACCTCCACCTTTCCAGTTCCACGAGTAGTTCCTGAACGCTGGTGAGTTGAAAGGTTTCGAGTTCCGATGCCGGGAATACGGGCGCCTGCAAGACTTCGGCAAAAACCGGTATCAGTTCGGCAGCGTATTTTTCAGGGAAAACAGCAGGATATTGGAGGTATCGAGGTTGGAGGGCACCGCCAAAGAGCCGCCGTAAAAATCGATGTGTTCGGCGATCTCGGCGCCCGAGCGGTTTTTTGTACCTTCCCGCAGCAGGCGGGTAGTTGCACGCGATACCAGTTTTTTTATCTTCTTTCCGGTCTGCCGGCGCGAAACACCGCCTCCAGTTTTATAATTTCCTGGCCTGGAAAATCCAGCACATACATGGAAGGCCATTGTCGCAGGATACCACTGCGGGTGCGGCAACACCAGGTTGCCAATTTCGTGTATGGGCGGCGCGGATTTACGGTTCAGCATGATTGCTTGGGTTGCCGGGTTTGGGTTTACAACAGGTTGGGCGTTGAAGAATATTTCCGATTGGGAGCGCGAAGATAAATTTTTCCGCCTTTTTCCACAGATTGTTAGTTTTTTCAAACAAAAAGGCGAGCAGATGGATTTACATTTGCCGAAATATTTCTGTCCCAAATTCGCCGCAACCCTTAAACCCTTAAACCCTCAAACCTTCAAACCATATTCTTCGATGAAATTCAGTGTTTCTTCTTCCGAGCTTTTGAAACAACTCCAGATCGCCTCCGGCGCGATCGGCTCCAATCCTGTATTGCCGATCCTGGAAGATTTTTATTTACGATCGAAAATAAAAACTCACGATTGCCGCCACCGACCTGAAACCAGCATCGCGACCACCATCGAAGTGCTGGCGGACGACGATTTTGCCGTAGCCGTGCCTGCAAAAAAATCCTGCTCGACACCCTCAAAGCATTACCCGCGCAGCCCGTTACATTTACGGTGAGTGAAGATAATCTTGGGGCATCGAGATCACCTCTTCCTACGGCAAGTACAAACTGGCGGGTGAAAATGGCGCGGATTTCCCCAGCATCCCTGAAGCGGATTCGGTGGAAACCGTAAAATCAACAGTCAGTACCTGCTGGAAGGCATCAACAATACGGTGTTCGCCACCCTCATCCGACGAATTACGGCCTGCAATGACCGGTGTATATTTCCAGTTGAAAATAAAGTTTTCGGTCCGTGTCGCCACAGACGCGCACAAATTGGTCAAGTTTACCACCCACCAACTCGCGGGGGAAGTTTCCACTAATTTATTGTGCCGAAAAAAGCGCTCAACCTGTTCAAAACGCCCTGCCGGCCAACGATGCGGTCACCATTTCCTACAATAAGGCGAATGCCTTTTGCCTTCGGCAGCATGAACCTGGTGTGCCGCTCTGATCGACGCCCGCTACCCGGACTACAATGCCGTCATTCCGGTCGACAATCCGAACCTGATGTCGGTAAGCCGCACCGATTTTCAGAATTCACTCAAACGGATTGCCACTCTACGCCAACAAAACGACCAATCAGGTTGTGCTCGACATCAGCGATAAAAGCCTGACTGTCAGCGCGCAAGACCTCGATTTTCCAATGAAGCAACCGAGCAGATGGCTTGTGCCTATGAAGGCGCGCTGATGAAGATTGCGTTCAACGCCAAGTTCCTCGTGGAAATGTTGGGCGTACTGAATCGGATGAAGTGAAAATGGAGTTTTCCACTTAGCCGCGCGGGTATTCTCACTCCGGTAGAGGGAGAATACCAACCGCGAAATTTTGATGCTGGTGATGCCGGTGATGTTGAATAACTGATCAGGCAATTTGTGATTCGAGCGTATTCCAGGCGCCTCCGTTATACACTTCGATACCCGAATTTTTCAGAATTCCGGCCGCTGCGCCGCTGCGGTTGCCGCTGCGGCAAACCGTGATAACGGGGACTTTTTTGTCTTTAAGCGCCGCTATTTTGGCGCCGATCTGGTCGAGTGGAATATTCAGCGAGCCATTGATGTGTCCCCTTTTGAATTCGCCGGCCGTACGCACGTTCACGATGATGGCGCCCGATTTCAGCAATGATTTAAAATCGACTGCCGGAGCGCTGCTGAAGAGGTTTTTTAACAAGTCAAACATGTGGTAAAGAATTGAAAATGTGGGTGTTGAACCGGCCGGAGAGCGGCGAAACCACCTTCCGGCCGGATTTTTTATAACATAGTGGAAGGGCATACATAATCGCTGATAGCGATCTGGCCGTTTTCCTGATGGCTTTGAATCCACCTTTTTACATCGACCAGGTTGTCATAACCCCGCGCGAAGCGCCGAAGCGAATATCATGGAGCGGTAACCTCCCGCACAATGCACGTAGCAGGGTTGGTTTTTATCCACTTTAACCATGCTGTCGTTCAGGAAATCGAGGGGAGCGTTTTCAGCATGGAGCATGTGTTCGCTGAAGAATTCACTTTCCTTGCGAACGTCGAGCACTTGCAGGTTTTTGTGCTTTTGCAGCAATGTCGCCAGCTTCTTCGGCGCTGACCTGTTCGATCCGGTCTGCTTCCTGACCGGCCTTTGCCAGGCTTCAAATCCGCCTTCCAGGTAGCCGATCACATAGTCATAACCGACCTGGGCGAGGCGGGTGATCACTTCTTCCCTACCGATCCGTGATCAGCAGGATTTCCTGCCGTATATCGGGTATCAGGGCGCCCACCCAGGGAGCAAAACTGCCGTCGATGCCGATGTTGATGGAGTTGGGCACAAATCCTTTTGCAAAAGTTTCGGCATGGCGGGTATCGAGCAACAAAGCGCCCGTTTCATTGGCTGCGGTTTCAAAAGCGCGGGGGCTGAGCGCGTGTTGTCCACGTTTGAGCACCTCGTCGATGCTGTCGTAACCTTTTTTATTCAGCATGACGTTGAGCGGGAAGTAGGCCGGCGGAGGCATCAGGCCGGTGGTTACTTCTTTTTACAAACTCCGCTTTGGTCATGTCGGTGCGCAAGGCGTAGTTGGTCGCTTTTTTTGATGGCCGAGTGAGTCGGAAGTTCCTTGCTCATATTTTTCCGCAAGCCGAGCCGGCGCCGTGTGCCGGGTAAACGATGATGTCGTCGGCTAAAGGCATTATTTTGGTCCGCAGCGATTCAAAAGCGTTTCGGCAAGTTGTTCCGCGTCAGGTGCGCGGCTTTTGCGCCAGGTCGGGGCGGCCAACATCGCCGATAAACAAGTGTCGCCGGAGAAAAGAGCAACGTCTTTCCCGCTTCATTGCGCAGCAGGTAACAGCCTGCTTTCCATGGTATGGCCGGGTGTGTGCAACACTTTGAAGGTAATTTTGCCCACTTGAAACGTTTCGCCGTCTGTGGCGATATGCGCTTCAAAATCGGGTTTGCGTCGGGCCGTACACGATGGTAGCGCCCGTTTTTGGCCAGGTCGAGGTGACCACCACAAAATCGGCGTGGAAGTGTCTTTCAAACACGTATTTGATCTTCGCGCCGTTTTTTTCGGCCTTTTTAGGTATGGTTCCACTTCACGGAGCGGGTCAATTACAACGGCTTCACCTCGCTTTCGATGTAATAAGCGCCTTGCGCCAGGCATCCGGTATAAATTTGGTCAATAATCATGGTAAGAGATTTTTGATTTTTTGTGCAATTGATGGAACAAAGATGTGTGCGGCGGAATAAAATTTTGGTGACGATTGTTACACAAAGGCATTTTAGTGTCCGTTGCCCGGCCAGAATATTTCTTTTGCCAAAATATAAACCCCCCATCACCAATACAAACCAGCCGAAAGCGGGCTTCAGTTTGCTTCCACTGATACGTTTGGCGAGCATGGATCCAATAAAAATACCGCTGATCGCAAAAGCCGAAAAGACCAGGAGAAAAGTCCAGTCAATCGGCTGGTTGCCGACGTCGCCCAAAAAGCCGATGAGCGATTTGGCGCCGATGATCAGCAGGGAAGTGCCCACGGCCCGTTTCATCGGCAAGCCGGCCAGCAACACAAGGGCCGGAATAATGAGGAACCCGCCGCCTGCGCCAACCAGCCCCGTTAAAACGCCTACCACGATCCCTTCCACAAATATCAGCGGATAATTGTATTTTTTCCTTCGCCGCGATTTCCTCTTCCTTCTTTTATCCCGGATCATGGATACCGAAGCAGCCACCATCAGCACGGCAAACAATACCATGACGAAGAGGTTTTTGAAAATGCAAAATCGCCGGTATGAAACACTGGGTCCGGAATAAGCGGCATCAAAACTTGCGGGTGGAATATACCGCCGCGATACTGGGGATGCCAAAATGAGCGCCGTTTTATAATCGAGTAATTTTTCCGGCCGTATTCCACAGAGGCCTACCAGGGCCGTGTGAGTCCTACAATAAACAAGGAATACGCCGTGGATAATACCGGGCTGATTCCCATCACGTACACAAGCACCGGTACCGTCAGGATGGAGCCTCCGCCGCCAATCAGGCCAAGTGAAATACCGATCAGTATGGAGAGTCCATAACCTAAAATTCCATTTCAGTTACAACGTTTTGATGGTGAAAATGATCAGGCAAAGGTTGCGCTTAATTGAAATGGAATTCTGTGCCTCTTGTCACACAAGCCGTATTTTTCTCGGCCGGTGCGGAGCACGTCGTCTTTTCCAGTTTGCGGAGGATACGTGTCACGACTTCCCGTGTGGTACCGATCTCTGCGGCAATTTGTTGCGGGTGATCTCGATCACACGGGAACCAAACATCCGGGCTTTTTCCCGCAGCAATTCCACGATACGGTCGTCCGTATTTTTAAAGTGTACATCCGTGACAACCTGGAGCAATTCTTCAAAACGGGTCTGGTATAACTGGAAAATAAATTCGGCCCAGGCCGGGCTTTCTTTCACAAGAGTCGCCGCTTTTCCGGCCGGATAAAAATGATCTCCGTTTCATCCACGGTAACCGCCTTGATCTTGCTGGCCCCGCCGTTCATGGCTCCCAACATGGACATCACACAGCTTTCACCCGGCTTGATGTAGTACAGCAAAATTTCATTGTTTTTATCATCCTCGCCCAACACTTTTACATAGCCGCGCAGGACAATCGGGATATTGCGGAAGTACTTGTGAAAATCCTGAATGACCTGGTTCGGAGGTAGTATTTTGACTTCGTTTTCGGCAATCAACCGGCGCAACAGGGCTGGATCAGTTAGCATAGTTTTTCGAATTGATCTTTTACAGGATCAAAAATGGTAATCAAATACCAGATTAACTAATGTCATGTCCACTTTGTTGAAAAGGTATTTGGGATTCTCCGGGATTTTTCCGGCGGCAAACTTGTGTACAAACAGCAATGTACCCTCCAATCCTTCCAGCATTTTGGCAAAACGGTGTTTTACCGACAGGTTCACCTGCGTATAGGAAGGCAAACCGTATTTATTAAGCCTTGTATTTTGAACATCCGGCAGGTCGTAATATCCTAGGCCTGCGGCGTATTGCCAACCATTTTTTTCTTTCTCCGCGTTTATCGTGAACGCATGTACGCCGCCAAGGCCTTCGTTGCGCTCTCTCTGGGCAAAAGGTGTACAAAGGCTCTCGTCCCCATTCCCGCGGCATGAGCAGGCGGCCGTCCGGGGTAATCCGGGTATAATTGACATTCAGGGCTGCTTTTGTTCCCACGAATACCCGCGCGCAGGCCGAACATCCAGGATTCCCTCCTTTTCGATGTACGTCTTCGCCGGATCCGGGTTCCCGCCGTCGCCCGGGCGTTTTCGTGCAACGCCTGGAAACCAATGGAAAAGGAATTGCCCGATGGGCGCCGGTGCTCCATAGTCATTTCCAACCAGTTCACATTGAGTATGTTATCAATATAATAGTCCCATATTCGAACCTGTAATTTTTGGCGACACGGGTTTCAAAGCGCCAATCAATATACCCTTGCTGTGCAAATTGCCGGCATAAGCGGATTTGGAGCCGTCCGGGCTGAGCCCAACGGGGTAGATGCCGATGGATTCGCCGGCGCTGTACCAGTGCATCGTGGATCGCGGCGAAAATGGGTCAGCCAAGCGGCCTGCACGCGCCATTTTTCCTTCGGTCCGGCTTCCACCCAAATTCCCTGGCCAGCGTGGGGCGCATCCGGCCGTCCTGCGGATTGATGAGCGGCGATTGCGGGATAAACCTGCCGGCGGTGATGCGCACTACTTTGGCCTTGCTCCAGCGCAGGAATAATTCTTCATTGCGGTCGAGGTCGTCCGTATTGCGCGGGTTTTCAATGTCGAACAAACCGATCTCGCAGCGATTGGGCGAACCGGTGATGCTGTCTTTACCGAAAAAAATTGGACGAGGCCAGGTTAAATATCATAAAGCCGGAAATTCCGGCCTCAAAACCTTTCCAAACCGGACTGGTGTAGCCCAGTCCAACGCCGGCAGCCAGTCCGTAATAATCGGTCAGGTCGCCCGTATTGTCGGTGCCCATGGCATAGACGCGCGCATGGCCGCCGAATTTGCCGTGCCGGAGAAAATTTTGAAACCCGAGTGAATCTCCCGAACGGGAAGGCGCTCTTTTCCACCTGCTGCGCAAACAGGGTAAAGAGCCCGAAAAAGGAATCCCAGCAGGGCAGGGAAATACTTTATTGGTAACATATCAGGTATGCTTGTGGATCAATGGTAGAATTTCGCCGGCAAAGATGCGATGCAACCCTGCCGGCGGACCGTGATATATGTTGCACAAGCGTTGGTAGTAAGTGCCGGGGCCCTGAATTTTATTTTTTTGCGGCGGCGGGTGTTTCAGCGGTTGATTTGGTGGCTGCTTGCTTTTTTAGTGCCGCAATTTTGTCCTTAATGGGTTGGAAAGGGCCGTATTTGTGTTGTTTTTCGGAAAAACCATCCGCAAAAGGGCCGAAGGGATGATCGACGGGTTTGCCCAGCAAACTGGGCCAGTCGGCCGAAATATCCTTGCCGGGACGGGGTTGGCTGTTGACATAAGCGGCCACGTCCCAACATTCATCGTCGGTCAGTTGGGTATTGTTCCAGGTGACGCCAAATGGCATGTTGTATTTGACATAACCGGCAAAACGGGAGATTCGGTACAATCCCGCGCCGATGTTGTAGCTGTGATCGCCCCACAAAGGCGGGTAAGTATAGGTAATCCCGTCGGCGTTTTTTTGCCCCAAACCATCTGTTCCATGACAATTGGCGCATTTTTGCACGTACACCTCTTTTCCCTTGAGCGGATCGGCTGCGCGGTCGGGAAAAGGCAGGTTAAATATACCCGCGCCGTTGGGTGTTTCCCTTTTTCGGAACGTCTTTGCCCAGCCATTCGATATACGCCCTGATCGCCTGCATTTCGCGGCTACCGGTGGTCAGGGCCTGTCCGTTGAGGCTGCGTTCCATACAATCGTTCACCCGTTTGTAGAGGTCTTCCACCTGTCCGCTGCGTTCGCGAAATTTGGGGTAGGTGCTGGCGACGGCGCCGTAATTATTCCCCCATATTTTATTGCCTGCATTCAGGTGGCAATTCTGACAGTTCATACCATTGGTAATTTGGGCTACACTGCCGCCGGGGCCGAGATAAGCGGCGGTGTTGGCGATGAGTTCACGTCCGTAACGGATCAGATCACCGGTATCGTTTTGCGGGGCATACTGGGCATTCGGCCCTTCCCAGAGGGAAAGTTTGCTGGAAACGGCCATTGTCATGCTGTCCGGCCGGGATTTATCCCTGTCCACGGCGTACGGATTGGGGTTGCCTTTCCGCTGAAACCAGGTTTCGGGGTCCCAGTCGGGCCAACCGACGGTTAAAGTGATGATAACGCCGAAAAACATGGCCAGTGCCATGATAATATTCAATATCACGGAGAGGTGCAGACTGGCGAAGGCCTCGAGGGGTTGTTGTTCCTGTGACATGATCCTTTTTTGGTTTAAACCGGTGCAGATTTACCTGTTTATAAACACATTTTTATTCGGTTAATTCATGGATTGAATTACTTTTTTCAACTCGGACTTGCTCCGCACACCCGATTCGCGCCATTGCAATTTGCCGTTTTTAAAAATCATCAGCGTCGGCACACTCCGGACGTTGTATTGGCTTGCCAGAGAGGGGTTTTGATCCACATCAATTTTATAAATACGAACCCCTTCACCCAGGTCGGTTTTGAGGTCTTCCAGGATGGGGCCTACTGCTTTGCAGGGCCGCACCAGGTAGCAAAAAGTCGATGACGGTAGGTGTTTGGGACGATATGAGGTCTGAAAATGAAGTTTTCATGTTTTGTTATTGTTTATCTGAAATCATACGGCACTCCCGTCACCTGCGTCAACAAAGTAGCCGGCGCATCGAGTGCTTTTGCATATCCACGCGGCGTGGGATTTACCGGCGAATTGGCCGCCAGGTAATCACGCATGGTTTGGTGCAGCGTATACGGTGTATTGGTTCCTTCCTGAACGTTCGGAATTCTGCACAGCATCGTATCCGGGTCGCCGTCGCGTTCGCAGGCCAGACGCTGTAAATGCGTTCCGGTCGAGTGGTTTGCCGCCGACCAGCACCTTTTGTACCCGTTTCCCTGTTCGCCAAAGGCAAAAATTCCACTTCCATACCTTTAAATTTCACCACCCACCCGCCGAAACGTTTGGAAGCGTCTTTGGCAAACACGTTGTTGAGTTCTTTTTCCAGCCAGTCGAGCAATTGCCGGCCGCTCACTTTTGCGGTACGTACCCGGGAATCCACCGGCAGCATATCGAAAATATATCCTTCGGTGATGGGCGCCCTGCCGTCCGGTCCCACGTTGCGGGGCGGACAAAAACGGAATCCGTTGGACAAAACGATATCGGTACCCACCCGCCAGGAAAGTGCCTCGAGTATCAGGGTATCGATGGTGTTTTCGATCACGAAATAACGGTACAGGGGCACTGTGCTGTACCCGTGGATTTTATGAATATCCGACGAAAACGGTGATTCCAGTTCGTTGATCAGTTTTTCAACGGCGGGTTTGGGTTTGTGCTTTTTCGCGTCCACTTCGATCAGTTCGTAACGTTCCGCCGCAATTTTACCGTCTTTGATGTGCAGGTCGAGGCGACCGACAAAAGAGCCGAACGCACCCGGCTCCACCACTTTGGCATAAGTGCACTGGATCGGCGTCCGCACCCGTTCGTGTGTGTCGCCGCCAAAAATGTAGTTTACTCCTGCACAAACGGGTGAATTGGCCAGGTGGATCTGCTGGGAAAGACCGAGGTGTGCAAGAATGATGATAAAGTCGCACTGCCCTGCTCGCGCAACACCTGTACCCAGGAGCAAGACTTTCTTCCGGTTTGGTGTAAACGATACCTTTGGAGTAGTTGGGCGACTGCCGAATCGGTACTAAGTGATCGGTGAGGCCGATAAAGCCGATTTTCACCCCCAGGCGCGACCAGACAAAATACGGCGGAAAAATAAGTTCTCCTTTTTTGCCGTCACCCGTGTCGTGGTACATATTGGCGCATACTTTCGGCGCATGCAGGGCGCCCAGCAGGGTTTGCATACTTTTTTTTCCGTAGATCACTTCCCAGTTGCCCGGCATATACAGATCATATCCGAGCGCGTCGAGTATAGGCACCAATGCTTTGCCGTTGGTTTTTACCGACAGCTCGCTCCCCTGAAACATATCGCCCGTGTCGGCAATGAAAGTATGCGGGTTTTGTTTGCGTATTTTATCAAACAGGGTGGCAAGTTGGCCATAACCCGCCGTTTTCCGGAAAACGGCCCGGTTATTCTCCCAAAACATCTCGTCGTGCGGGTGTATCTGGCAGTGAACATCGGTGGTTTGCAACAGGGTGATGGTTCCTGACATCGGCGAACCGGGGTCGGATTCCTGTTTATCCACCTGCGCTGTTGATTCCGGACGGGACAAAACATCCGATGCGGGTACCAGGGTGGCGCCCAAACCGGTCAGGATGGTATTGCGCAGGAAATCACGGCGACGGGTTTTCATAAATCAACTATCGTTAAAAATTTGATTGTCAATGCAATAACAGCATTAAGCCGCTATCATCATGCGGTAATTTCAACCGGAACCGCCCTGTTCGTTTTGCGGAATTCTTCCGGTGTCAGGTTGGTATATTTTTTAAAAAACCGGCAGAAATAGGCATTGTCTTTAAAATCAAGATAATAACCTATTTCGGCAATGTTTAAATTCCGGTGTGCCAAAAGCCGCTTGGCTTCGAGCAACACGCGGTCGCGTATCAATTCGCCGGCAGATTTCCCGTCGTAATATTGCAGATGGAGTTGAGGTAGTTGGGGGTAATGTGCATCATGTCGGCATAGTCTTTCGGCCGGCGGCGTTTGCGGTAATGTTCCTCGATCAGTTTGTTAAAACTGCGCAACCAGGCGTGATTATTTGCCGACAAACCTTCCTGTGCCGGTTTTGAAACAACACGCGCTATCCGGATCAGCAACTGCACCAACATAGCCCTGATCAGATCATTTTTATACTCTTTCCCCTGCTGAACATACTCCGCATGGATTGCTTCCAGAAGCAAGCGTATGTTTTTAAATGTCTCCGGTGCAAGTTGTTCCGCCGCCGCAATTCCGTTGAACATGGGAAAATCGTAGATAAAATGGGGGTTATGACAAATGGACGTAATAAACACTTCGTTGAAATTCAGGACATAACCATCCGTTTCCGGGGCAAAATACCAACTGTGCACCTGGCCCGGTTTCATCCAGTAAATTTGTCCGGCTTGTTTCAAATCGCTGAAAATCAATAACATGGTGTCCTCCTCCATGTGTAAAAAGCACAATTTGAAAAAATTATGCCGGTGTGGGAAAATGAGTCCGCGATGATTTTTGACAAATCCGTTCAGCCCCGAGATAAAAATTCGCTCGAACACCTGTCGTTACCCATCAGGCTGCAAATATTATATGTCGGAACCTGGCTGCTCATTCTTTCCGGATTTAAACGGTTCTGCCACCCGCCCGATGAATCCATGCGGATATTGTTCCACCCCCGAAACCTGAGTTCTATATCGCGGAAGGCTGCGGCATCCAGACCGTGCCCCATAAATAATCCCAGAGACTGGAGTAATGCCATAATTCACGCCGTAACTGCCTTTGGGAAGTTCTTTGGAATGGTGCCAGATGTGCATCTGCGGGCTGTTGAAAATATAGCGCAGCGGTCCCAGCGGCAGGTAGATGTTTGCATGGTTGAGGTGCCCGACGGCCAGGGTAAATACGTATACAAGAATAAAATCCTGGATACCAAAACCAATCATCGCCAGGGGCAGGTACTCAATTGAGCGGTATACGATCGTTTCCATAAAATGGTAGCGCAGGTGCGCGGCAAACCCCATCTGCTCCACCGAGTGGTGCACTTTGTGAAACTCCCATAGTCGCGGCACCCGGTGAAGCAGCCGGTGTGTATTCCATTGTATAAAATCGCGCACCAGGAACAACACAAGCAATTGCGTCCAATGGGGAAGCGACGCCACATTGATGGCCACCAGGTTGCGGATACCGAATACGCCGGCCAGTACATCGTTGAACGCGCGAACCGCCACGTCCGACATACCCGCATAACCGATGAGGGAGAACAAAAACACGTTGAAAAACATATAAAACGTGTCTAACCAGAAATCCTTCCGGATACGCGCCTGGTATTTGCGCCAGGGAAAAACCAGTTCCAACAGGTAAACGGCAACTGAAATGCCGATAAGCCAGTATAAAAATTCCCCCGATGAGGATGCAGCAGGTCATGCCAAAGGTAATCGGCATATCCGCTCGTCGCGTAAAAACGTTTCCAGGTAACTCATTATCCGTTTATTTTGCCACTTTTTTCCCGGTTTCCCGCCATGCCGTCATTCCGCCGTCCAGGTCATAAACGTTTTTAAAACCCATTTTTTTCAACTGCTCCGCAGCACTGGAACTGCGGCTTCCGGCGGCGCAATACACCATCACCGGTTTGTTTTTATCCAGTTTGCTCAATTGGGCGGCAAAATCAGCAGCGTAATAATCGCGGTTGAGCGCAGCTTCGATATGGCCGTCCCGGTATTCGCCGGCAGTGCGTACATCGACGAGCTGGACGCTTTTATCCCCTTGCAGCATTTTTTCAAAATCATCGGGCGACAACAAGGAGGATTGAGCCGTTGCGGGTACGCCACCGCAACCGATGGCGAACAAAAAGCCGAGAAAAAACAAAAACTTATACATATCCATTGAATTGATGACAAATATCCTTTGGAATTATACCATCCGAAGGTGACTTTTGTTACACAACGCGAATTTAAGCCCCCGTGCACAGATGGTCGATATAAAATAACAAACGTGTCGGGGGTTGAGGACCGAAAATTGCGATCGCTCCACCCCGAACACGTTTGTACTTACTGTCAGCAATAATAGAATGTGATAAGATCTGCCCGGTTTTACGCCTTCCCGGTCAGAATCCGGTTCCAGTACAACCAGGGCAGGAGGTATTTTTTCAGTATCCACATGGTCCACCTGGGCACAGTTTGATCGAAAGGAAACGTCATTTTGGGTTTGTTGGAATAGTCGAATTCAGCCAGCATGAGTTTTCCGTACTCCGTTGGAATGGGGCAGGCCGTATAGCCGTCGTATTGGGCCGTACTTTGAGTGTGTTTGGTAAGGGCCAGAATATGTTGCACCACCACCGGCACCTGCTTGCGTATAGCCGCTCCCGTTTTGGAAGTAGGGGCATTGCTGACGTCGCCGCAGGCGAAAACGTTCGGGAAGCGGGTGTGTTGAAAGGTGAATGCACCTACTTCGATCCACCCGAGCGGCTGTGCGGGGTCGGCCAGTGGGCTTTGTTTTACAAAATCAGGCGCACTTTGGGGAGGAACGGCGTGGCACAGGTCAAATTTCATGGACTGTTTAAGCGGGTTGCCGCCCTCATCTTTGCTTTCATAATATATCGTCTGATTCGGGCCATCTATTTCCGTTACGTTGTGCAGGAAGTGGGTATGGATTTTGTTTTCTTCACCACACCTTCAAGGGTTTTGCAAATTCCTTCACCGCGAAATGGCCCCGGCTTCCGGAGATATAGTGCACCTCGCATTGGTCTAAAATGCCTTTTTCGCCAGTAATCCCAGGCCAGGTACATAATCTTTTGTGTGGAGCGCCGCCACATTTGACCGGAGTGACGGGGTTGGTGAATACGGCAATGCCACCTTTGAAGTTCCGGATCAATTCCCAGGTGTAAAGCGCAATGTCGAATGAATAATTGCTCGCAACATTGTTTTTGCCCAGGGTTTTTCTTTAAAACCTTTTATTTTTTGCCAATCCAGCTTGGACACCCGGCACAACCAAGTGCTACGTCATATTGATAAACGGCGCCGCTGACGCAGGTCAACTGGTTTTGATCCGGTTGAAAGAGCTACCGCGTCCTTTATCCACTTGGCATCCCGTGGAATGTAATCGGACTCCGGGCGTTCCGTATCGCGAATATCAAACTCGCCTGCGCCCACCAGGGTCCAGGCCGGTTGGTAATAGTGCTTTCGAGGGTTCAATAATAGCAATATTCAGGGATGGGTCTTCATGTAAAAGTTGGGAAGCAGCGGAAAGCCCGGCATTGCCGCCGCCTACAATCAGGATTTGATGATGCAAATTCATAATTACAGCAAATTTTTGTTTCTTCAAAGTACCTGCGCAAAACACCATTCTAAATTGTGCTGTTTACCGGAATAGTGGCACTATTCAATGCTTTCCGGCCCGGCGTGTGGTGGCAAAGGCATTCGGAACAAACAAATCCCGGGCGTCGCACAAGCCGCCACCCGCGTCGTTTTTTTTCGTGACTTAAGCTACACAACGCCGGTTTTGGAGGGCCGGAGTATGTTTCAAAAGAAAAAGAAATTTTGTTTATATATATTTGATTAAAAGCATTTTAAAAATAATATTAATTTATCAAAAGAAGGCAGGTCATTCAAATGGCTGATTTTCGTCATCGCCCGGTTTTTTGCCGTGAAACTAACTTTGGTTGCAACAATTGGCCCCCGGCCGTTTAACAATCAAAATTTTCAAACAATATGAAAGTAACAACTGTACACCGGCTGTCTGGCAGAAGCCGCGTACTACATCGAAAGTGAAGGTGGAGGCCAGTTATCATCGACGCGCTGCGCGAGACCAAACCATACATCGAGCAAGCCGAAAAGACGGCGCTAAAATCAAATACGTACTGGAAACCCATTTCCACGCCGATTTTGTCGCGGCCACCTCGACCTGGCCAAAAAACCGGTGCACGATCGTTTTCGGTCCAACTGCCGCCCCAATTTTAAGGCGCACGTGGCCGCCGACGGAGAAGTGCTGAAGGTGGGTAAAGTGAGCATTGTTGTGCTGCATACCCCGGTCATACCATGGAAAGCAGTTCTTTCCTGCTGCGCGACGAACAAGGTAAAGATTACGCCATATTTACCGGCGACACGCTCTTTATCGGCGACGTCGGCCGCCCCGACCTGGCGGTAAAAACGGACCTGAGCCGCGAAGACCTCAACGGTTATCTGTATGACTCCTGCGCAAAAATTATGACACTGCCGGACGATACCATCGTATATCCGGGGCACGGCGCGGGTCCGGCCTGCGCCAAAAAAATGGCCAAGGAAACCGAAAGTACAATCGGCCTGCAAAACAATTTAATTACGCGCTTCGGGCCGATGCTGAGCCGGCAGGAATTTCGTAAAGGAAGTGACGACGGGTTTGGTGGAACCACCGCAGTATTTTCCCAAAACGCCGTGTTGAATAAATGGGTTACGACAGTTTTGATACGGTATTGCAACGCGGCGTGGTGCCTCGTTCCACCGTTGAATTTGCAGCAATCGCAAACGAAGAATCCGCGCTGATCCTCGACGTACGACCGGGAAGATGAATTTGTTAAGGATTCATTCCAACCCGTACACATCGGATTGGACGGACAATTTGCTTCCTGGGTCGGTACGCTGGTCACCGATCTGCAGCAGCCTATCCTGTTGGTCACGCCGGAAGGCCGAAGAGAAACCGTCACCCGCCTCGCCCGGGTTGGTTACGACAATTGCCTGGGTTACCTGAAAGGTGGATTAGAGGCCTGGAAAAAGCAACGAACGAAGTGGATTTTATAGAACAGTATCGATGCCGAAACCTTTGCCGGCCGGTATGCCAACACCGCCGTACTCGATGTGCGCCGCCGGAGGAATTCGACGCCGAACACGTCGCTGGCGCGCTGAATGTCCCGCTCGATTTTATCAACCGCGCATGGATGAAATAGACCGGAACCGCCCGTATCTCGTCTATTGTGCCGGAGGTACTGGCTTCGGTGATTGCAATTTCCATTCTTAAAGCCCGTGGCTACGACAAACTGACCAATGTGGAAGGCGGGTTCAAGGCGATCAAGGGAAACCAAACGTGTTCCCGTGACCGAATATGGAGCAGCGACGGAACTGTAATATCTAAGCGGGTGTCTCGCAAGTCATTTTTCTGGCTTTTGAGACACCCTTTTTGAAAGCCCATGCTTTTTTACACCACGAAAGAAATACACCCATTCTGCAAGTATTAAACACCACGTACCCGGAGTTGTTGCACCTGCGGATACGCTGGAACAGGTATGCCGTATTTTTAAACAATTCGATACCCGCCACGTCCCGGTGGTATCGGACGGGGAAACTGTGGGAATTGTCCAGTTATTCGGATTTCCTGGAGATCGTCAGATCCGGCGATTCGTGCCCTTCGGAAGAGATAAACTCCGGTCTGTTTTTGTGGAGCAGGTGATGACGCGCGACGTACGGGTATTGCCCCACGACGCAACATGGCGTGATGCAATGGCAATTTTTGAAAAAATGGGTTTTCACGCTTTGCCCGTGACGAACCAGGAAGGAGTCTTGCTGGGTATGGTCACCTTTGTTCACCTGCTTGATTTGCAGAAAAAAGGCGTTTTGTCACCCCATTCCTGATCAGCTCTCGCCAGTATCCGCCCGTTTTATTGTTCAAATATTGCGAGTTGGTCCGAAAAAAAACCGGCCGCTGTTGATCATAGATGCGGTCCGCCTTCGTCTTCTGCCTCGCAATGAAACGCCGAATTCCACCGTTATGAACAAGATATCAAAAAACGGTCAGGATTTACCCGGTAAACGAAGTGAGTCCGTTTGTCCGCAAAAAAATGTCTAGTCACCGCCAAACCAGTTTCGGTAAAAGTCCGTAAGAAGGGGATCCGATGTCGTAATGGCTACCCGTTTGGCCGGTAAAACCGTGAATGGCAATAGTCAGGTACCGCGTCAAAACACGGAGTCTGATCGCTCAAACACCGTACACCCTGGATTAACAGTACATCCCGGTATTTCTGCCATTCGGCACTGGAAGCCCCGGACCAGTGTTCATCGTTGATTAACGCCTCGCTAACGTTTTCCGGGTTAGCGGATCTTCTTTTTGGTGCAGGCAAAAAAAGAGTGAATAAAAAGGCAAGAGATAAATCAGCCGGTTCTTCATAATGACGTTTTTACCGATAGACGGGTGTGTACCGGTAAAATGGTTGGGTTGCGGGCTTATAAACCGTGTTAAACCTTCCAGAGGCGCAGAAAAAGCACTTCCAGGGCCAGAACAGCAGGGCAAAAACGACACCAGCGCCACAATACGATCCCGCGTTCCTGTTCGTCCACCACCTGGCTGAAATTGGCTTCGGCGTTTTGGGCGAGCACTTTTATGTTGCCGGGCAGCCGGCGTGCAAACGATTCATCACTTTATAACGCAGGTCACTTTCCTTGCGATCGTAGTTGAAGGCGTATTCCGCCAGCTGCTGTCGCCCATCAAAAAGGCGGTACCATCCGGCGTCACGCACCTGCTAATGCCGGGTGTAAGCAGCTTTGGCGCCGAGAAAACACGTTGTTCGGGAAAAAACTCGTTGCCGGTGGATGCGTCTGTTCGGTCCCCGCCGGAAATTCGGCGTTGTCAGTTGCCGGCTCAGCCGGTAGATGGTTCTCCGGAAGCGGAAACCTGGTGTTTGGCCTCCAGCACCTCATCTTTACCGATACTATAAGCCACCTGGCGGCCTTTGTGCCCGCAATGGCCATTTTAAACAACATATGGGCACCGCGAAATTTCGGCATTGTGACTGAAGATCGATTGTTACTCAAGTTGACGTTCACGGCATTCAGATAAAGCCCCTCACTTTTCGGGAATTTGGCCAGCAGGGGCCGAACCGTCGCAATGAAGTCAGGATGTATTCCCACAGGAAGGGCGATTTAGAAGTTGCCCTGGGTAGCGGGCAGGCGCAGGTTGGCGCACTTTTGTTTAAAACACATCCTTCATCTCTTAACTCTTCGGTGTTGACCTGGCTGGCCTGGCGCAGCGCGGGTTTCGACCGCCCGGGTTGCCGGCTCCAAATGACTGCAAAAAATGCGTTGTATGAAGTCAGGTCGGCAGTTTGTGCGGAAAACGAGCACATTCCCGCCGTTTTGTACAAAAATTTTGGTTCGTTGGCTAAGCCCGAAGAAACGGAAGGCAGTTCGTTGAGCACGATCGGTTGGTAGTTGGAAAATCTGGAGATAATCCAAAGCCCGCATATCCGCATTGTCGAGATGAAAATAACTGGCCCCAGGAAATGCGTTGGCGGTATGTTTATTGGGTTGCAAACCATTGATTGCCAGCCATTGATTCGGCTCCGCCACGTAAAACCGCGAAATTAATAATCATCACATCGAACTGTACCGGGTAGTCGGTTACGGAAAGTTTGGCTTCGTGCCAGCCGGCGTGCAGGATATTAAACCAAGCAGTGTCTAACTTGCTGGCGCGCAAAGTCGCGAGGGGAACCGACCGGTTTTGTCTGCCCGTCGTGGCGGAGGCTTTGAGGCGAACCTCCTCTGCGTCTTCATTGCTGCGGTTGCTGATTTTTACCAGCAGGTTGGCTGGTTCCTTCAAAATTTGAACCGGGTTTTCAGACAAACGCTGTCCGCCTAAATATTGCGTTCCTGTACCCACGCCGCGCAGAAGGCACCAGGCTGACTTCGATCAGAATCTTCGAAACGCGCCGTCGGGTCGTTTCCGCATTTTCCTGCGAGTCGCTGATCACAAAGCAATTTTGTTTTCCTGTTTGCCGGTGTTCAGGCGTTTGTTGCTGCCGGATCACTTACTTTCGACAGTTTGCGGGAAGCCGGGCTGTTGCGAATTTCTCTAGATACGGTTGAGGGCGTCTTCCTTGCTGACCAGCCGTTTCGGTGGCGGCCTTCAAAATGGGTGGTCGGCACCTGGAAACGGTCTTCCACATTATACGCGCCGATAATGTCCCTGGCGCGTTGTTGGCACCAGTTCCAGCAAGGGTGCGTTTTGCGGTAAGAAGCCCCATACTGAAGGAGTTATCCACGTATATACTCACGCTTTTTCTCCCTTTTCCCGCGGAAGCCAGAATAAAGGGCTGTGCAAAACCCAACACCATCTTGCAATCCGAAGGCAACGCATGAGCAACACCAACAGATTCCGCAATTTTTTTTGCCGGTTGCTGGTTTCTTCCTTGACTTCTTTCAAAAACCGGACGTTTGTAAAGTACACCCGTTTAAAACGCCGCAGTAGAACAGGTGAATGATGACCGGTATAGCAGTACGGCCAATCCTGCGCGAAAGCATAGGAAATACTGGAATTGCATGCAGGATGGCGGTTGTTGGTTGATGGTTGTTGATTATACGGTTATCTGGTTATCTGGTTATCTGGTTATCTGGTAGAGGCGTTTTAATTCTGTGTTCGTTATAGGGTGGCGCGGCCAAAGGCGTTTCCCGAAATTGTTTTGGAGGAGGCCAAACGGTTGTTTTAAAATAAATCCTGCGGGCAAATTGCCGAATACATCGAAATGAAACACAAATGACTTGGAATGCCACCCGTTGAAAATGTTTTTTACCGGGACGCACGGCGATTCCTGTCCTGTTCAATTGAAAAAACGCGCCAGGATATTCGCCCTCAGTAAAGAGAGGCATCATTCAACAACCCACTCTTTCTTACCCTATTTTCAAAACCATGGAAACCATGAAACCCTTAAACCCTTAAACCGCCAAAACGCATAAACTGTAACCGGAATTCTATGCAAACCTACCCCGACCTGCTTCGCCCACATTCTTGATCACGGCGTTCGAAATCAGACCGCACGGGCACCGGCACCCTCGGTGTTTCGGGTATCAGATGCGTTTTAACCTGGCAAAGGGGTTCCCCTTAGTGACGACAAAAAAGTCGCACCAAAAGTATCATCCACGAATTGTTGTGGTTTTTAAAGGTTGAAAATAAATATTAAATACCTGAAAGCTGACGGAGTAAGTATCTGGGATGAATGGGTGGATATAAACGGCGACCTCGGCCCGGTCTACGGCAAACAATGGCGCTTCTGGGCGACGCCCGACGGGCGCACGTTGATCAGATCACGGAAAGTGGTAAATACGCTCAAAGAACCCGGACAGTCGCCGCATCATCGTTTCGGCCTGGAATCCGGCGGACATCCCCGACGCTGGCGCTGGCGCCCTGCCATTGTCTGTTCCGGTTTTATGTGGCCGACGGCCCTTGTCCTCACAACTCTACCAGCGCAGCGCCGACGGTATTTCTGGGTGGTAGCCGTTCAATATCCCATCTTAGCGCCACTGCTCACCCTGATGCTCGCGCAGGTCTGCGATCTTCAGCCCGGCGATTTTGTATCTGGACGGGTGGCGATGATACACACCTGTATGTCAATCATTTGGAACAAGTCGACCTGCAATTGTCAGGGCCGCGGCCTTTGCGCCGGTAGTAAAGAGATCCAACCCGGTTAGTGAAGGACATTTTTCCGTTCCGGTTTGAAGATTTTGAGTTGCACAGGTATGATCCGTGGCCGGGGATCAAAGGCGCCGGTGGCGGTGTAGGCTATCCGAGGATAGGAAAACAGATTTTACAGATGCTGCGGATTAAAACGGATTGGGA
>JADJOD010000036.1 GCA_016713985.1 Lewinellaceae bacterium
CCGGCAGGTCGTAGCCAAGTCGTTTCTGGGTATATTTTTTCCAATACCCTGACCGTATTTTGCTGAAGAACAAAGCGGTTACCAGGAGTTTTCCTTTCAAATCGCTGGCCCCGAAAGGGCTTGGGCAGCCAGTTCCTGAGCGTACTGAGTCTTCCGTGTATGCCTGCAAAAGCACGGGACAATCATCAAGGAACTATTTCGGCTGTACGGACTGCCGAACATAGTGACGGCAACGGTAGTCACGTCGTTCAGCCGCCGAACAAGGTTTATCTGGCTGTCGGTGAGGCCAAAATTGTCCACTGCTCCCTTGCGGGTGCCGTGAAAACTGACCAGCACACGTCGGAATTTGTCCGGGGTATCCAGGAGGCTGGTGGTGATCGTGGAGTCTATTTCTTTGCCGGCATTAAAGTACGACATGGGTGCGTAATAGCCGCAGTAGGTTTGGAAAACGGTGCGGTTGGTATCCCCAGCGCCAGGGTGGCGAACCGGTATTATCCAGGTCGGGGAAACCCGCAATGCCCGGATTGTCGCGCACGAGGGTAAGCGCTCGGCGATCAACCGGCGTTTCAAAGGTAAAGCTCCGGCGTGTTTACATCGCGCCGGAGGCCAACTGGCTCGGTGAATTGGGGCTTGAAAAGGCCGAGCCGGTATTTGGCAACGCAACACGCGTTTTGACGCTGGCATGGATCGCTTCCGGTCGAGTGTGCCGTTGGAAGCGCTGCAGGTATGGCAAGCATAGTGGCTGAAATATCCGTCGGCAGCAACACCATGTCATTTCCGGCGCACAACGCTTCGATGTCGGCATCGGCGGGAAAAAACTTGGCTTTCACCCTCCATTTCCATCGCATCGGTCGCAGTAAGCCCTTCAAAACCAGTCTTTTTTTGCGCAGTAAATCAGCGGTGCAGGGCGACTCAGCGAGCTGGGGCGGTTGGGGCCCCCCGGTTGTCGAGTGCCGGCACGTTCAAACGCGCCACCATCACCGGGCCGACGCCGGCCTGCGACAAGGCGGAAAGGAAAAAGTTCGAGACTGTCCAGGCCTTTCGAGGCCGAACGGAACAAGCGGCGGGTCAAAATGCGAGTCCGTATTGGTGTCGCCGTGACCCGGAAAGTGTTTGGCGCTGGCCAGCAAACCGCCGTCCTGCAAACCCATCATGTACTGGAATGCTTTGGCCGTCACGTTATACCGATCTTCGCCGTACGAGCGCTCGTTATTAACCGGGTTGGCCGCTTTGTTGTTGATGTCGGTATCGGGCGCAAAGTTGACGTTGACCCCCATACGCAGGCATTGGCGGGCAATTTCACGCCCCATGTCGTAGATGGGGCGGTTTTCCTGCACGGCCCCCAGCATCATGGCCCTGGGGGGAAAAACGGCGCTTCCACGGTACCGCATACCCACGCCGTTTTCAAAATCTGCGGCGTCATCAGCGGCAGGCGTGGACTGGCGGACTGGTAGCGGTTGGTCAGTGCAGCCTGTTTTCCACCGTACCGGCGAAGGTCGGATTGAAAAAACACAACCCGGCGGGTTTGTAACGCCGGATCAGGTCTTCCACCTGCTGCTCGTAGGCCCGAGTCCTTGTCGTGGGCGCGCAGCATAAACAATTGCCCGATGCGCTCTTCCTCGGACAAAGCGTTGAATACAGAATCCACCCACGACGCTTCACGCGGGTCGGGTGAATAAGAAAAGTCGAAGGGGCGATAGTCGTTGGCCGACAAGGCCAGCAAAGCGCCGATTATCAGGCGAGGGAGTTGTAATTCGATGCACGGGGAAGCGGTCAAGTTATTTGACCGTAAAGGTGGGGAAAAGTTGGGAAAGGTGGGAGTCACTATGGGGGCAGATATAGGATACTACCTCAAAGCAGGATTAAAAAGATATATTTTTCTGAGTAAAGCCCTCTACCTTCTTAATACCGTCCTCTTGAAACGGCACATCTCGATTTTGACCAATTGTCACCAGCAGGTATTCCTACAATCACTGAATCGCCTACTGATAACCGTGTAATGACGTATTGTGCCGGGGCCCTGCGAACAATAGGGGAGTGGCAGTCACAGTTGCATTTGCAGGCAAAAAAACCGTGCGGCGAGATGGCTCGTCCTCCGGGGTGTAACGATTTGGTGTTGTACCGCCGTGCCCTCGGCTCTTACCAGAAGTAGTACCACTGCTTGGCCGGTCGAGTTACCGTACCGCCTACAGACACCAACAAGAACCGCCGCTATTGCAGTAGTTGCAGTAATTACAATTCTTACAGGCCGTACAAGAGGCTGAACCAGTACATCGTCCCTCGTTGGTTACAGCACCTTTTCCTGTTACTGGTTTGCCCTCAGGATACGCGCAACTGACCTCTCCACGAGTGATGCATTCACTCATCGGGTACATAGAAGGCATCCATCCATTATTTAATAATAGCCCGAAAAGTAAGAAAACGAAAGTGAAGGAGAAAAATCGCATCGCTTCATTTAGTGTTTTAAAAACCATCATCTTGAATCTTTTTCATCATTGATATTTCATAAAGCCTGACATAACCACATACTACTGTAATTCTTTACCAGGTGTATTATCTGAAAATTCAATGCGAGTATTGCTCCAACCGCACCTTTTGTCCAACCCAAACGGCAGAGTTTAACAGCTTAACACCTGAAAGAGTACTTGGTCCAATTATACCTGTTGATGGGCCAAATAAATCTTCTAAATAACTTTGTATAACAGTGAACTCGTCTGACGTATAATCTTTTTAGGGCTGACAAATTCTATTGATATATCAAATAGTTTATGCTCATAAAATGAAAGTACAATCTGTTGAATTTCAATAGAGCCTATATGAGTAATATCTCCTCCTTTGTAGTAGTACTCATCAACACTTGCATAACTATTGTGTTCTTTTTTTTCCAATAGATTTAAATTGCGTTTCAGACATACCAAATTTAAAAATTTGGAATCCATATTTTTATCTAAATTACTCGTATTTTGAGAATAAAGCAGTAAATACTTAAACATGACAAGAGGATAAGGAAGAAATATTTCTTCATCTTAGTTGAGTTTTGGTTTACTATAGTCAAAGCGAAGTGGTTATGAACAGCGGTATAGCGGCGTCGGCTTTCGAGTCGCTGGAATTTGAAAGTCAAGTTGAATCAAGTTCTTTTTTGTATTGCTGTATATGTTCAAAAGAGAGAGTACAGTTTGCGAAAGTACTTAAAATCAGGATAAAAGTGGTGTTGATGCATTTTTTTTCCGCAGCAACTTCCACAATCGTTCAATAAGGGTTCAAATTGGGGAATAAAGGCGGTAAAAAACTTGGATAATGCGCGGATTTTCCGTCAGCCAAGCCTGTAATTGAGTATTTCCGATAGTATCGGGCATTGTCGCCGATGACATAAATACGTTCTTTATCCGCATAACGTTGCTGGATTTTGTTAAGTGCAATAGTAGCCTCGGTGATGGTAGCTTCCGCCTCATGGATGATGACTTCTTCTGGATGGTGAGCGTTCATTGCCCCGTTAATGATGATGCGTCGACGTCCGTGTTTACTCGGTATTAATTTGTCCTGACCCTTTTTGATCCAGGCATAAGAGGAGCGCGTATTGTGTTGAGGGTGAACTGCATCTGCGAAAAGAATAACCTCATTTTCAGTGATTTCTTCCAAAAATGGCTCAAATTCTACTAAAAATGCCTCTTGTTCAGATGTGTCTACATTCCCGGGTAATTCCGATGTTTTCTTGTATACAAAATCCAGTTTTCTGCAAAATAGATCGAACCGCGCTTAAAGAATACTCTACCCCAAATGCCTGTAAAATATAGCTTGCGAACCTCTTGGGAGGTGCAGTAAATACCTTCGAAACTTGTTTCTCTATCGCTACCTTCGGGACTTAATTTGCCACTAAAAGGTACATAGTGCCGATCCAAATATTTATCCAGCCCATCTTTGTCATACTTATGCCGACAGTTGGTAATTGTACCGCGACCAATACCCAGGATTAACTCAATCTCATCATAATCCTTACGCATGTCCAACAAGATCAAGACCGACAATTTCATGTACGCCCCTTTGTCACGCGTATTTGCCCATTTTCCTCTATGACCACTCGGGCCTCTGCTGTTAAAAATTGTCCAAATATCTTACAAAGTTATGATTTCTTGGCATCCCGTTCATAACCACTTCGCTTTGACTATAGTTGCTTTTACCTTTATTACTTGAGTGCTTAAATCAATCATAAAATTGATTTTTAAATTATAAGATTCTCAATTTTTTTAGTTCCCAAAAGCATTTTGCCGTTATAGCAATATCTACAGCAGCATTATGAGCCTCCTCAAATCCTATCCCAAAGAGTTTGAAATGCAATTCGGATAACTTTGGCCATTTATAACCATAGTTTCCCATAATTGCGCAATAATTTGTGCTGCTCTCCATTGTACAAATCCGTTTTTTGGATTGGATAATATTTGGGAGGTTCTTCCTAATAAACTCTGCTCTACTATCTTTTCATCAAAACTCATATTATGTGCAACAAGAAAATCCGCTTGTGTAGATAATTCCATAAATTCATCTAATATTTGAAGTAAATTTTCCCCTTTTGAATATGCGATTTCTGTTGTAATACCGTGGATTTTAGAAGCCTCAGATGGTATTGTGTATCCTTCTGGTTTAACAATATAATCTTTGGCTAATATTTTATTCCCATTTGAATCAAAAAGGAGATATGCCAATTGGACAAGCCTTGGCCAATTATTGGTATCTGTTACTGACGCTTTCCAGTTTTTGGGTAAGCCAGTCGTTTCGGTATCAAAAAAAAGGTACATCGCAAATATTTATTGTTTATGTTGACATAGCACTCTTTGGTATTCCTTCTTCTCTAACTTAACCGTGTCGCGGAATAGTAAGCAAAGGAAGTCATACGGGTATTCATTTCCCACGGCCAAAAATAGGCGCATCCGCCATCACTGCCAAGCCGCCTCCCCCAAAAAGGGTAGTTCTGTCAGGCGGGTGACTTTTTGGGGGCATCAAAGCGAGTGCGGGTCAATCACCGTCAACCCTGAAATGTTTTTGAGATCGCTCGTATTTCGAGAAACCAACTCGAAGCCATGTACAAGCGCGGTAGCGGCGATGATGGCATCGGGCAGTTTGATTTTGTACTGCTTGCGCAAGTCAATGGTTTGATTTACAACGGGCTCGGCAAGTTCCAAAATGTCGGAATCATTCATGAAATCGGCCAACAACTGGTAGGCAGTAGGAGGAGCGTTGTAGCCCAGCACTTCGATTTTGGTGATGACCGACACTTTCGGCACCTCGTTGACAATGCCATCCATGAAGGTCATGCCGTTGGGCGGAAGTTTACCGGAGAGGTAGTCAATGACGGCGTTACTGTCAATCAGATATTGCGTTCCCATTCGTCGCGGCTTTCGGCGATGTGCCGTTGGAGGGCTTCGCCGACTTCGGCGGAGAGTTTGCCGGCGTATTTGTCGGAAAGTCTCCCGACTACCGGAACAGTGTCAGGCTTGCCATTCGCTTTTGCAGGCACTTGCTTGTAGGCAATTTTCAGTCGATCCAACAAAGGCAACAGCACATGGAGGTCTTGCGGTTGTTTGATGTCTATGACGAGTTGCATGGATAATTTTTTTACAAAATTACGGTTTTCTACAAAATTTCAGCACTTCCGCCCGTTTTGCCAAGCCGTATCCCCAATACAGCATAATTCTCTCAGGCGGGTGACTTTTTTTGGGGGAGAGAGGTGTCCTCTACTTTTGTCCTTCTGCCGGAATCCGTCCACCCTACGCGGGCGCACTACGAGCGGACGGATTCCGACAGAAGGACAAAACAAAAAAAACGGCGCAAAAGGCATCCAAACCTTCCGCGCCGTCCCGCCCAACCGGCGGATGAGGACATCCGCCGTACAGGGAACTCATGGAATACGCAAGCGTCGCAAATCCAGTTCTAAGCCTGCACAAACATCTTCGCCGGAGATCGTACGGTCAAAACCGGCCAATTCTTCTTTGGAACCATCGGCCCGGTAGATGTAAGTGATTTCTTTTTTTGGGTCGATCAACCAGGCGAGGCGTACGCCGTTTTTGATCCAGACATCGGCCATCTTGCGCTTTAAGTTGCTCAACCGATCGCTTTCCGAGCGCACTTCCACCACAAAATCAGGCACGACACGTGCAAATTTTTTGCGTTCTTCGGGCGACAGAACAGCCAAACGTTCTGCCGAAACCCATGAACCATCGGCGGAACGAGTGGAATTATCGGGTAGTTTAAAACCCGCGGAAGGGCTGAAAGTCAGGCCATTGTGGTGTTTATCCCACCACATATACAACGTAGAGGCTACGGCGTTTTCCCGAGCGCCTCCAAAAGTTTCTACAGGTGGCATGATAATGAGTTTCCCGCTTTTCTCTAGTTCAATGCGCAATTCAGGGTTGTCGGCGCAGAAACGGTAAAATTCCGCTTCGGTCATTTTGCGTGCATATTTGATCTCTGCATAGCCGCCGAGACTCCGGGTCTGTATCACCAAATCCGGTTTTTCGGACGATGGTCCAGGGGCAGTTACGGTGCGTTTGCCGTTGCCTTTTCCCGATTTACCGGATTTTGTGCTCGTTCTGCCAGCCTTGGGTCCCATACAGTGAAATTTATGTAGCAAAGTTAGTTTTTTGGCTCGAAAAATAAAAACGGCGCAAAAGGCCTCCAAACCTTCCGCGCTGTTCCGCCCAAGCGGCGGATGAGGACATCCGCCGTACATGGAGCGTATGGAATACACAAGCGTCGCAAATCCAGTTCCAGGCCCGCGCAAACATCCTCGCCGGAGATCGTACAGTTAAAACCGGGCAAGTTTACCTTAGAACCATCGGCGGAGTAAATGGAATTGTCGGGCAGGCTGTGACCGTTAAACAATGAAACACGTTACCGGCAATCCGGATTTATTCCCAGCACATAGTTTTTCAAAATGCCGATTTCTGCTGCGGTTTCGTCGCCTTTAAATCCCTTGATCCGGGTGTCGTCGATGTCTTTCTGATATTGTTCCAAAAAAGCCTTGCTCAGGGGGGTGTACGACCAGTGCCATTTTTCTTCGCGGTAACCATTGGCCCGGCCTGCAGTATAGGGCTGGCAAAAACCGTATTCATGCGCGTGGACGGAAAGCCAGGCATAGGCTTTTTCAAAACGGCCGTTTTTTTCAAACGAGGGGTTGTTGAGGTCGTTGAGATCGACGTCAGTGCCCCAATGGTGTCGCGAAGCGCCGGGCATGGCCGAGTATTCGAGAATTTTCAGGGCGCGTTTTTTTGCCTCAGGCGTTTCTTGGGCGAAACGGGCCCATTTGACTTCCCAGATGTCCCTTTGTCTTTCAAAACTACGGGTAGCGGAGATAATCTTTAACGTAATGCCTTCTTTTTCAGCGGCTTCAAACATTTTTTTATACGCTTCGAAAGTTTCTTTGCGAAGCATCATACCGGGTTTGTCGGAATACGGCTTTCCCACGGTTACAAAATCGGGCCGGGTTGCCGGGTCAAATTTTCCGAGCAGGTAGGCGCTGTCCGTACCCCCCGGAACCGAATCGCGTATTGCTCCGTTTGCCGGAACAGCCCTTGCAAGGGCCTGTGCGGAAGAGGATTCCTGCCGGCAATAAGTGGTAAAAAGCAGCAGTATAAGAGCAGGAAGAAGTGGACTTTTGAGCATGATTTTTACAACAGCGGTGTTAAAAGATGCGGGATTTGCGGGCAAAAGTAACGAAATCCGCTGTTTATCCATTTTTCAAAAAACCTTAGCCGGTCTTGTGCGCCCAATTCAATTACCTTTGCGCCTCTTTTTTACCCGCCGGAGCCCGGAACTTTCGGGTGAAAGCGGTTTTATACCTCCCCAATACCACGATCATTCCTTTTTTCGAAAAACTACGATTAACATCATACCATGTACCGTACCCATACCTGTGGCGAACTCCGCCTTTCCGACGTCCAAAAAGAAGTAACCCTCGCCGGCTGGGTCGCCATCGGCCGCGACCTCGGCGGCCTTGCGTTTGTGGATCTGCGCGACCGCTACGGCATCACGCAACTCGTATTCGACACGGGCGACAATGCGGCGCTTTATCAACTGGCCTGTAGCCTGGGCCGCGAATTCGTCGTGCAGGCCAGCGGCATCGTGCGCGAACGGGCGAGCAAAAATCCCAACCGCGAAACCGGCGACGTCGAAATTCGTGTAACCGGCCTGAAAGTGCTCAATGCGGCCAAAACACCCCCGTTCACCATTCAGGACGACACCGATGGCGGCGACGACCTGCGTATGAAATACCGCTACCTCGACCTGCGCCGCAACGCCGTGCAGAAAAACCTGCTGTTTCGCTCCAACCTCGCCATCGAAACGCGCAAATACCTCACCGGGTCGGGATTTGTGGAAATAGAAACCCCCAACCTCATCAAATCCACACCCGAGGGCGCGCGCGACTTCGTGGTGCCGAGCCGCATGAACAAGGGCCAGTTTTACGCCCTGCCGCAAAGCCCGCAAACCTTCAAACAAATCCTGATGGTAGCGGGCTTCGACAAGTATTTTCAGATCGTGAAGTGTTATCGCGACGAAGACTTGCGCGCCGACCGCCAGCCGGAATTCACCCAGATCGACTGCGAAATGTCGTTCGTACACCAGGAAGACATTCTCAACACGTTTGAAGGGCTGACCAAATATCTTTTTAAAACCACGCTCGGTATCGAATTCGGCGATTTCCCGCGTATGACCTACGACGAAGCCATGCGGCGCTTCGGGTCGGACAAGCCCGACCTGCGTTTCGGGATGGAATTTGTTGATCTGTCGAATGTTGCGAAAGGCAAAGGTTTCCAGGTGTTCGACAGCGCCGAATCCGTGATCGCCGTTTGTGCACCCGGCTGCGCCGAATATAGCCGCAAACAGATCGACGAACTCACCGAGTGGGTGAAACGCCCGCAAATCGGCGCAAAAGGCCTCGTTTACGTACGGTACGAAGCCGACGGCTCTGTCAAGTCGTCGGTGGATAAGTTTTACTCTCCCGACGATCTGAAGGGATGGCTTGAAACATGCGGCGCCAAACCCGGCGATATGCTTTTCCTGCTGTGTGGCGAAGACGAAAAAACGCGCAAACAACTCAGCGAACTGCGCCTCGAAATGGGCAACCGTCTCGGCCTGCGCAAACCCGGCGACTTCAAACCGCTCTGGGTCGTCGATTTTCCCCTGCTCGAATGGGATGAGGACGAAAACCGCTTTTTTGCGATGCACCACCCCTTTACCAGCCCGAAACCAGACGATATCGTCAAAATGGAAAGCAATGATCGCACCGTGCTCAAAGGCATCCGCGCCGACGCCTATGACCTGGTACTCAACGGTGTAGAGATCGGCGGCGGCTCCATTCGTATCCACGACCGCGACCTGCAAAGCCGCAATTTCAAACTGCTCGGCTTCACGCCCGAAGAGGCGGAGGCGCAATTCGGTTTCCTGCTCGGCGCATTCGAATACGGCGCGCCCCCACACGGCGGTATCGCTTTCGGCTTCGACCGGCTCAGCGCCGTGATGAATGGCGCCAACTCAATCCGCGACTTTATCGCATTCCCCAAAAACAACCAGGGACGCGATATGATGATCGACGCGCCGGATGCCATCAAGTTGAAGCAGTTGGAGGAGTTGGGTATTCGGGTGGTAGAGTAGAAGAATGGCCCGGTACTTATTTTGAGCGTTTTTTGTATGCATGAACGCAATGTTGATTGCCTCCATATTTTGAAGGTATTGGGCAGCCAGCGATCTACTGCGACCACGCCGTCGGCTCCCGGTCCCAGCGGTGATTTTTTAATTCTCTGCGCAAGGTTTCGGATAGTTTTTTCCCGTCGCTGGTTGCGATATTGGCTTCCACGTGTCGCACGCTGCGCATGCCGGGGATGATGGTGTGTACGCCGTCGTTGCACAGGATGAAACGCAGCGCCATTTCCGGCATACTCATACCTTTCGGCACAAGCGGTTTCAGGGCGTCGGCGTGATCCACGCTGGCATTCAGATTTTCGGGAACGAAGTAGGTAGCGCGCCAGTCGCCCGCCGGGAAAACGGTGTCTTTGGTGAGTGTACCGGTGAGCGTGCCTTCGTCGAACGGTACACGCGCGATCACGGCAACGTCCAATTCGCGGCAAAGTGGAAACAACTCATCCTCCGGCGCCTGGTCGAAGATGTTGTAGATCACCTGTACCGCGTCGATTTGACCGGTACGCAGGGTATTCAACGCATTTTGCGGCTCCCAGCGGTTGATGCTGATGCCGAAATGGCGCACTTTGCCGTCTCGTTTCAATTTTGCAAACGCTTCTTTCCACTCATCACGATCGGCCCAGGCATCTTCCCAGACGTGGAATTGTTGCAGGTCGATGCAGTCAGTCCCGAGGTTGCGCAGACTTTTTTCGGTATATTCGATGATATGATCTGCCGGGAAACAATCCTCGAAGCGGTATTCCGGCCGCGAAGGCCATTTGAAGTTTTTCGGTGGAATTTTTGTGGCGACAAAGAGTTGTTTTCCGCTGTGTTTTTTCACTAAAGCGCCCAGCACCTGTTCACTTTTGCCGCGGCCGTAACCCCAGGCGGTATCAAAAAAATTGCATCCGAGTTCCACGGCACGGTCGAGGGCTTTGTTAACTTCGGTTTCGTCGGTGCCCGTCCATCCGGCAAGGCCCCACATACCGTAGCCAATTTCAGAAGACTGGAATTGGGTACGGCCAAATCTGCGGTAGTGCATCTTGATTTCTTTTTCGTTTGCATTAAAAGGCAAATTTGAAAGAAAAGCGGGAATAAAACCGAACACTTTGTTAAAAACGAGCCGGAGCAGGTTGTTCGCACTTGATTTAAATTGGAAAATAGCCCCAAATACTTATTTTTCGCCCCCGATAAACCATCAATGACTCAGGCTGTTTCTGTTTTCTAACTTTCTTCCGTACGTGAATATTTCCGACATTTCCCTCCGCCGCCCCGTTTTAGCCACCGTTATGAGCATCCTGATCGTCGTTTTCGGGGCGATCGGGTACCGTTACCTCGGCATACGGGAGTACCCCGCCATCGACCCGCCGACGATCTCCGTACGCACCTCATACACAGGGGCAAATGCTGACGTAATAGAAAGCCAGATCACGGAACCGCTCGAAAAAGCGGTGAACAGCATTGCGGGTATCCGTTCCGTGTCGTCTCAATCGGCTTTGGGCGGCAGTACAATCACCATCGAATTCGAGCTGAGTTCCGACCTCGAACAGGCCGCCAACGATGTGCGCGACAAAGTGAGCCAGGCCGTGCGCAACCTGCCGCAGGACATCGACGCGCCGCCGGTGGTCTCCAAGGCAGACGCCAACAGCGACCCGATCATGTTCATTCCGCTGCAAAGCAGCACACGAAGCGTGATGGAATTGAGTGATTATGCCGAAAATGTGCTGCTGGAAAAATTGCAAACTATACCGGGTGTCAGCGAAGTGCGTATTTTCGGAGAAAAACGCCCGGCCATGCGGCTTTGGATAGATCCCGCCAAATTAGCCGCTTACAACCTGACCGTTCAGGACATACAAAACGCCCTGAATCGGGAAAATGTGGAATTACCGGGTGGTAAATTGCGCGGAAACACCACCGAACTGACCGTAAAAACATTTGGCCGCCTGCAGACGGAGGAGGATTTCAGCAATATGATCGTGGTGCAGACCGAAGGGCAGACCATTCGTTTCCGCGACCTGGGTGAAGCGGTGCTGGGGCCGGAAAACGACGAATTCAGTGCCCGACGCAACAACGTCACCAACGTCTCACTGGCTTTGATCCCACAACCGGGCGCCAACCTGATCGAGATCACCGACGAATTTTACCGGCGCTACGAACAGATCAAAAAAGAACTTCCGTCCGATATCGCCACAGAAGTAGGCCTCGATAAATCCATATTCGTTCGCAAGGCCATCACGGAAGTGGGCGAAACGCTGGCCATCGCCATTGCACTCGTGGTGCTCATCATTTATTTGTTTTTCCGCAACTGGACCATCGCGCTGCGGCCTTTGATCGACATCCCGGTATCCCTGATCGGGGCGTTTTTTATCATGTACCTGTTCGGTTTTACCATCAATGTACTCACCCTGCTTGCCATCGTGCTGGCTACCGGCCTGGTGGTCGACGACGGCATCGTGGTCACGGAGAATATTTTTAAAAAAATGGAATCGGGCATGGATAAGTGGACGGCAGCCCGGGAAGGAACGAAAGAAATTTTTTTCGCGGTCATTTCCACATCCATCACCCTCGCGGTGGTGTTTATACCCGTGATTTTCCTGCAGGGTTTTACCGGCAGGTTGTTCCGCGAATTCGGCATCGTAATCGCCGGTGCGGTACTCATTTCTGCCTTTGTGTCGCTCACGCTCACCCCCGTGCTTAACGTAAAACTCGGCGGAAATGTCCACAACTACGGATGGTTTTATCGCATTACCGAACCGTTTTTTACCGGCATGGACCGGGTCTACGGCCAGGCGCTGCGTTCATTCATGCGTTTCCGATGGGTGAGTTTATTGCTGCTTTTCGGGTGTTTCGGCCTGATCTGGCACTTTCAGCGCACCCTGAAAACCGAACTCGCCCCGCTGGAAGACCGAAGTTCCATCCGGGCGCCGATCACGGCGCCGGAAGGAACTGACTTTGACGTCACGGAAGACATTATATACCGCCTCACATCCCAGGTCATGGACTCCGTGCCGGAATACCAGATGATTTTCGGCATCACGGCGCCCAACCGCATCGGGGCGGGCAGCGCCAATACCGGCTTCATCAGCGTCATGCTCACGGAACCAGAATTGCGCACCCGCAGCCAGCAACAGATTTATGATCAAATGGTGCGTATGACCAAAGGGGTTTACCGAGGCGTGGGTATTTCCCAACCAGGAACAGACCATCTCTACAAGTTTTGGCTCCGGGCTGTCGCTTCCCGTGCAGTTTGTGATCCAAAATCTGGATTTTGAAAAGATGAAGGAAGTAATCCCGAAATTCCTCGACGAAGCGCGCAAAGACCCCACCTTCGGAAACGTGGATGTCAACCTGAAATTTAACAAACCGGAGATACAGATCGAAATTGACCGCCTGAAAGCGGCCGAACTGGGTGTAAGTGTACTCGACATCAGCCAAACGGTGCAACTGGCGCTCTCAGGGCGCCGCTTCGGCTATTTCCTGATGAATGGCAAACAATACCAGGTAATCGGTCAGGTGGACCGCAACGACCGCGACGAACCGATCGATCTGGCTTCATTGTATGTGCGCAACAACCGCGGAGATATGATTGCTCGACAACATCGTACATTTCCGTGAAACGAGCAATCCTCCCGTGTTATACCACTACAACCGGTATAAAGCGGCAACCATCAGTGCATCGCTGGCGCCGGGCAAAACCCTCGGCGAAGGCATCGAGGCTATGGAAGCCATTTCAGGCCGCTTGCTCAACGATACGTTCGAAACCGATCTCAGCGGCCCCTCGCGCGATTTCAGGGAAAGCAGCGGCAATACCGCGTTCGCTTTTTTCCTGGCGCTGGGCCTGATCTACCTCATTCTGGCCGCCCAGTTCGAAAGTTTCCGCGATCCGTTTATCATCATGATCACGGTGCCGCTGGCCATCGCAGGCGCTTACCTGACACTGGCCGTGACGCATAACACGGTCAATATTTTTTCCCAGATCGGCATGATCATGTTGATCGGTTTGGTGACCAAAAACGGCATTCTCATCGTCGAATTCGCGAACCAGAAAATGCGTTCGGGGCGCGGACTCACCAAACGCCAGGCTGTGGTGGAGGCAGCGCAGGCGCGCCTGCGCCCGATCCTCATGACCACGCTGGCTACGGCGCTCGGGGCATTGCCCATTGCACTGGCACTCGGCGCCGCAGCCACCAGCCGTATCCCACTCGGCGCAGTGGTGGTTGGCGGGTTGTTGTTTTCCCTCATGCTGACCCTGTTTGTGATCCCGGCCATGTACGTTTTCCTCAGCGGCAAGAAAAAAAGCGATGTGCCGTGGGAAGACCCGTCGGAAAAAACGGCGGGCAAAGAAAAGGAGCGGGAAATTGCAGTGGTTTAAAAAGTAGCTCCATTTTATGGGTGGTTGTGTCATTCTGAGCGCAGCGAAGAAACTGATAAACTCCTCTCATAGCGTGATTTACTCAGATTTTTCGCTGCGCCCAAAATGACACACGGTACTTTTATTACGTAAAACTTGGCGCTATCACCTTATTTTCAACGCATGAAAAAATACCTCTTACTGTTTCTTGGGGTTCTGCTGTCCCATTTCACACACAGCCAAACCTCCAATCCCCTGCTTACCCCGGAAGAAGCCGTCCGCCTGGCGCTGGAAAGCAACTACGATATCCGCCTCAGCCGCGCAGACGCCGAAATAGCGAAATTGAACAACATCAAGGCCAATGCAGGTATGCTCCCCGTGGTCAACCTGGTAGCCAACGATAATTTTACCCTCAGCACCTTTCAGCAGAAACTGGCCAACGGAACGGAATTTGAAGAATTCGGAGCCACTTTTAACACGGCCAATGCAGGAGTGCAACTCAGCTGGACCCTGTTCGACGGCCGGCGAATGTTTATTGCTAAAAAACGCCTCGAAGAACTCCAGACGCTCGGCCAGTTGAACCTGCAAAATGCCGTGCAAACCACCACCGCCGTGGTGCTGAGCGCCTATTACGATATTGTGCGCAGCCGCCTGCAGGAACGCGCCATCGCAGAAGTGATTGCGCTGAATGAAGAACGCCTTCGTATCGCCGAAGCCCGCCTCGCCGCCGGATTTGCCGCACAAACCGACGCGCTCCAGGCGCGTATCGACCTTAACCAGCGGCGCGCTGACCTGCTCAATCAGCAAACTTCCACCGCTACAGCCAAACGAAGCCTCAATCGCCTGATCGTACGCGCGCCCGATACGGCATTCAATGTGGATGAAAACCTCGTCAATATTTATTCGCCCAATCGCAATACGCTGTTGGACAAAATATTATCCAATAACCCAATTCTTTTATCGCTGCAACAAAGCGCCGATGTAGCCGCCTTGTCCGTGACTGAAAGCCAAACCCTGAATAAACCCCGGATCACCGGTATCGGCCAGTTGAATGCCTTGCGCGCCGACAACGGCTCCGGTTTCCAACTCAACAATACACAGGCGGGTCTTACGGTTGGAGTGGGCCTCGTTTTGCCACTTTATACCGGCGGCAACCTCCGGCGGCAGGTAGAAGTTGCGCAGGTGCAGGCACAGCAGGCTACGCTTCGTGTGGAAGCGCAGCGCCTGAATGTGGAAGCCGAACTCGATAACCAACTCGCTTTTTACAACACCCAGCAACAGGTATTGGTACTGGAAGAGGAAAATGTAAAAAATGCCCGCGAAAACCTCAATGTCAGCACGGAACGCTTTCGCCTGGGCCAAACCAATGCATTGGAGGTTCAAACCGCGCAAAACAGCCTCGAACAAGCGCTGGCCCGTCGCAACCTGGTGCAATATAACCTCAAATCAGGCGAGATTCAACTGCGGTTGCTGGCGGGAGAATTATAACGTTGAAGCGGTTTCCGGCCCTTATTACTTCAACACCAGTTTCTTCACCCCCACGCCCGACTCGCTTTCCAGCTGTACCACGTAAAGGCCTTTTGCCAGGTTTGCAATGTGCAAAGGCATTCGTTCCGTGCCTGCGGCTATCACGGTCGTATAAACCAGCTGGCCAGCGGTGTTAAAAATGTTTACCTGCACTTTTGCGCCGGCCGGATGATCGAGGGTAAGCCATACCGCTTCGCCGGCCGGATTGGGAGAGAGATGAAAAGCCAGTGATTGATCAGCAGGTTCATTTGTCCCGACACCAAGAGGCTGGATAATAAACTGGGGTGTGCCCAAAAAGCCGCCTTCTCCGTCGGCTACCGTGAAGCGAAAACCGTCCGGCTGGGGATTTGACCCGTAATCGAAAAAGCGGATCAGGCCGGCATCGAGATCGGCTTGTGTAAACTGGCCGCCCGGTTGCAGGGTGCCGAACCCGTATTTGTCTAAAAAGCCGTTTTTTGGAACAGTCAGGAGGGTGTAAAGCAGTTGAGCATGGGTATTATTCCCGTCTTCCACCAGCAACAGGTCGGGTGTGATCGGCTGGTTGGTGCCTGCGGTCAACAGCAGCGTGTTGTTGTTCACCAGGTACGGCGGTTCAATCGCTACGGATGCACAAAACTCGAGTTTAAAAATTTCAATCGTGCCGCCGCCACCGATCTCATTGTCCTTGATCCGTAACGTCCAGGTGCCGGTATTGTCTTGTCCGTAAAAAAGGCGCGAGCGGGTTTTGCGGCCGGTAAAACTGGCTGTTGTTGGCGGGAGGGCAGGGGAACGCTCCCGGCGCGTCGTCGTCCATTCCAAAATTGAAAAACCCGTTGAAGTTGCCGCATTTATCTTTGAACAACGTGACATCCGTTCCCTGCGGACTGATCAGATGCGCTTCCAGGTCTTTAAAAAATTCGTGGTACCCCTTGAATTGCCGGATGTTGATATCGCTGATGGCCCCTCCGGCATTCACGGTTATCTTTGATTCGATGGTGAGTGTGCCGTTCGACGTAATATTTTTAGGCAGGTCGTTCGACGTAAAAATCTTGCAACTTTCCGCATAGGTGGAGAAAAAGAAGGGTTCCTTCCATTCGAATACGCCGCATTCGTTGCGCGGGCGAACCCGCCAGTAGTACCCGGTTCCTTTTTCCAGCAGAAACGGCACTTTGAAAGAGTCGATCAGGGTTTCCGTTTTGGACGCGAGTATCGTGGTGAATGAAGGATTTTTGGAAAACTGCACATCGTAGGTTTCCGCATCGGGAACGGCATTCCAGTGAAGCGTCTGTGTAAGTGCCTGGTCCGTAGAGCCGTCGGCCGGTTGCTGGAGTGTCAGCGCGGAAAAATTGTTCGATACGAGGGTCAGGGTAATGGGCCGCACCAGCGCAGGGCTGCCGTTGGCCGCCGCTTCCACGTTGAATGTATAAATGCCTTCCTGGGTCACGTTGCTCATATCCACCGAGAGGGTACTGGATTCTCCGGGGTTGATCGTGTTTTTGCTGAAACTTACAACAGCGCCGGGTGGCAAATTGCCGGTAAGCGAGAGAGAAACCGGGGCACTGAAACCCAGTGATCCGGCGGAAAGCACTTCTGTTGTGAACGCATCGGGCAGGCAAGCTTGGGCCGCATCAACGGAAAGCCCCATCGTCAGCGCCGGTTGTGCCGGTTGCTGTATCTTGAAGTTGGCATTGGAAAGATCAAAAAAGACGTTGTCGGCAGCGTCAATTCTGACACGCGCTTTGGTGCTCAGGTTGTTGGGTACCAATATATAATGGCTTCCGTCGTTCACAACGCCGGTCGCCAGGGTGATCGGGTAGGTCAATCCACCGTCTGTGCTCAGCCGAATATTGACGTTTTTGCAGTTGACCGGTGCGAGGTGGGTATTTGCCACATCCCAGCGGACTTCCACGTATTCGCCGATATGCCAGACGTCGGAAGCGGCATCGGGCGAAGTCACCAGGAAAGGCCCTGCGCCGCCCCAGGCTTTGAAAGCCACATCGGCCCAGCCGATGCCGCCGCCGCCGGGCCGGTTGTCGCGGGCAACGAGCCGAAGGGTCACGTCCCGTGTATATTCGGGAAGTATTTCCGCATTGTAGGTGGTGTTATTCAGGATCGTGTTGAGGCGTGGAAAATACCGGTTGGTAGCCGCCGCCGAAGGATACGTACGGAAAATGGCGGAATTGGCGATCTGGGTGCCAAGCGGCGTTTCCGGGCCGGCGTCGATGCCTTCCCAAACGTAGGAAAGTACATCGCCGTCAGGATCGGTAGCGCTTCCGTTCATTTCGAAAGGAGTCTGGATCGGGATAAAAAAATTATCCTGGTAAGGCAGCGTCACCACGGGCGGATTGTTGCCTGTCGTCAGGAAAGTGCCGCAATTTCCACCCGTGCCGAACGTATAAAATTTTGTAAATTCTTCAATCGAACCCGCGTGAAAATAGAGATCTACATACCCCTGAATATTGTCCAGGCCACAACCACCTCCATAAGACATAATGGTAGTGCCGCTTCCCGGCTCAAATGCAGAACCTCCCGTTCTTCCGGCGATGCCGCTGCAACTGTTCCAGGTGTGGCCGCCATTGGCCTGGTGGCCTACTTCCTGGCCGATTATCCCTACAAATCCATCCCCGTAATCTCCCGTTCCGGTGCCGGCCGTACAACCTCCGGCTTTGCTGTCGCCACAGACGGAACCTGTCGTCCCCACGCCCTGCGCGCCACCCATATACCGGGCGTATACGTGGCCAATATCGTGTGAATTAAAGTTGGTGTACTGGTTCAGCACCGCTGTGTTTTGCGACATCCATTCCTGCACCGTAGTGCCGAAATACGGGTCGCTGCCGGGGTTGAGAAAAATAACGTTTTGTGTGCCGGCGATCAGCTGGAGGCGGATGTTGACATCACGTTCATATACCGCGTTGATCCGGTCGGTGTAATCGACCACTGCGGCCAGTACTTCCGCTTTTGTGGTACCGTGGTCTTCGGCGAATTCTCCGGTGCAAGCCGCGACATACCGGTAAACCTTGAGTTTTACGGGCTCGATGAGCACACCGCGGTCTTCAACAGCCGGGGTGAAAGGCTCTTCCGGTGCCGGACGGACAATGGTGGCGTCTCTCACCCAGTCGGCGCCGTATCTGACGGCAGGGTTTTCCCGGGGCAGATCGCTGCGATCATAAACCAGACAATATTCTCCCTGCCCCCAGGCAAAAGGTTCCACATACATTACCCCGAGGTCGGGCTGCAGGATCATAGCCCGGAAGCCCCGCATCGAATAACAAATACGAACGGTACGGGCGCTGTTGTGTATCGAACGGCCGGCAAATGTTCCGATTTCCGGGTACATCGCTGCCAGTTCGGGTTCCATGATGGCCGTTTTCCATACGGCAAATTCCTCTTGTGTGCCGTCGGCCGCCGGGATGCTTATCACACACTTTTGTTGGCGTGCGGCTTCGCTGAATTCCACCGGCGCGGTTTGTAACAAGGTTTTTACGGCGTCAAAATCCAGTCGGAAGGTCTTATACCGGGTGGGAAAAAAATCGCGCTTTATGGGATTGTTGCGCAGTTCGATGCTTTCTTCGGCAACCGGGTGAAAAAAATTCGGTGTTTGGGCCGAAAGCACTGCTGTGAATGCGCAGGTTAATAAAAGAGAAAGCGTAAAATTTTTCATGTCATCATTTTAATTGAAACCGGTATTTTATAAAAAAGGGCAGGGGGCAAAAAGCAAGAGGCAAAGGCACGGAGCCTCAAAACAGAGGAGAACAAGGGTCAACAAAAGTTATTCTTTTGCCCTTAACCTTTTCCTTAGTTGCCACTTACCCTTTGCCCCCCACCCCTTTTACTTCCTGACTTTTGCTTTTACCGCACGACCACCTTCTTCACGCCCCGGCTTTTTTCGCTCTGAACCGAAACGGCGTATACCCCATCGGGCAGTTCAGCAATATCGAGCAGGAGTGACGTGGCGCCGGCCCGGAGCGTCCAGCTGCGGAGTTGTTGTCCGGCAGCATTAAACACCGTGATGCGGCTGTCGCTGTCAAGTGGTTCGGCCACCTGCAAACGAATAGACTCTGTTGCGGGGTTTGGCGCAAGTTCGAAATTGATGCTACCGAGCGGCTCTTTCACGTCCAGCGGGAGCGGCTGAATGTGGAACGTAGCCGACACAAGGCCGCCTTCACCGTCGGTGGCAGAAAAATCAAATTCGTCCGAACCGGTGTTGTTAAATCCGTACTCGAAATAACTCACCGAGCCGTCGTTGAGCGCTTCCTGGGTAAATTCATCCCCCGGCGCCATCGGTGCTCCGCCAAATTTGCGCAGATCGCCGTACTTCGGTACCGTCATCAGGGTGTAGGTAATTTCGGCCGGACCGTTATTGGGGTCGTCTACTTTAAGCAGATTCTGGATGATGGGCGCATTTGCACCCGGAGCGATCATCAGCAGGTTGTTGTTCACCAAAAAAGGCGCATTCAGGGCCACGCTGGAGCAAAGTTCCAGTTCAAAAGCCGTGAACTGACCTCCGGAACTGATGGCGTTGTCTTTTATCCGCAATATCCAGGTGCCCGCCGCGCTTTGGCCGTTCATGGCGTCCAGCGATTCTGTGGGGATGTAGGCATTGCCATTCGATGGCGGGCATGGGAAACCTCCTGTGGCGCTGTTGTCGAATCCAATATTAAAAGCGCCGTTGTAACTCGCGCATTTATCTTTAAACAGCAACACATTTGTACCCGAGGGGCTGATCAGCCGCACTTCCAGGTCTTTGAAAAACTGGTGGCTACCCTGTATCTTTTTACATTGACATCGCTGACCGATCCGCCGCTGTTCACAATAATCTGTGATTCAACGGTTGGAGTACCGTTGGCAGAGATGTTTTTCGGCAGGTCGGTGGCGGTCAGGCTGGCGCAATTCTGCACACGGGTGACAAATACGAAGGGTTTTGTCCACTCGGACACACCACAGCTGTTTACCGGTCGCACCCTCCAGTAACACACCTGGCCTTCGTTTAACAAAATCGGTATTTTGAACGAATCAGCCACAACATTTGCGTTGTAGGCCAGTATCGTTCCGGGTTCAAACGAAGGGCTGGTGGCCACCTCGATTTCGTATTTGTCGGCGTCCACCACAGCATTCCAGTACAAAATGGGGCCGAGATCGACACTTTGTGCTCCGTTGGCTGGTGTTAAAAGAGCCAGCGCGGAAAAATCATTTTTAACAACGGTGAGCGAAATAACGGAGGTTTTGGTCGTGCCGTTGGCCGTTCCCTCTACCGTCAGGTCGAAAGTGCCTTCCGATACGTTGTCGCCAAAATCGATGGATAAGGTAGAGGAACTGCCCGGAATGACCGGGTTGGGGGTAAAGGTTGCCGTGGCGCCCGCAGGCAGGCCCGTGGCAGACAAAGTGACCGGATCGCTGAAACCGGCGCCGGCGTCGGTGCTTATTTCCATCGAATAATCGGCCGGCACACAAGCGAGGTCCTGGAGTTTCGCCGGGCAAAACGAAAATGCCGCCAGCGTCGGTTGTTGTATTTTAAAATTCGAATTGGATACGTCGAAGAAAATATTATCGGCCGCTTCAATCCGGATTCGGGCGCCTGAAGTCACGTTGTCGGGCACCCGGATACAACATCTTCCGATATTCGGCACACCGGAGGCCAGTACGATGGGAAAACTGCTGCCGCCGCCCGTGCTGAGCAGGATATTTACGGTACGGCAATTCACCGGCGCCAGGTCGGTATTGGCCACATCCTAGGTGACGGTCTGGTATTCGCCGACCATCCAGGTGACGGCATTGGAATTCGGATACGATACCCGGAACGGGCCGGCGGTATAGGTTGATTTAAATTTGATCTCTTTCCAGTCCATACCGCCACCGCCGGCATGGTTGTCGCGTACCGTCATCCGGAACGTGAAACTCCGGGAGGTATCGGGCAGCACTTCACTTTTGGATGTACCGTTGGACAACACCAGTTGCAGGCGCGGGAAAATACGGGTGGGTGACGTCGTGGGCGGGTAGGAACGGAAGGCGGGTGCGTTGCCTTGCGGGTCGCCCAATACGGAACTGGGGCCCAGGTCGTACTCTTCCCAGCAATAGGTCAGTGCATCGCCGTCCACGTCCGTGGCGGATCCCGTTAGTTGAAACGGCGTCCGGATCGGAATAAACAGGTTATTCGGAATGTCGATCACCGCTTCAGGGTCGGAACTGTTGATCTGTACATCCGTGCCGCAGGTACTGCCGTTGCCGTCTTTGATAAATTCCCGCGCTTGCAGGATGCTGGCGATGTGAAAATACGAATCGCTGTTGTTCTGAACGTCGTCGGGGTCGCAGGTGCCCGCGTAACTCATTATGGTAGAGCCACTTCCGGGTTCGTAAGCCGTTGAAGTGGTTGTTGCATCTTCCGATGGAATACAGCGGTTGAACGTGTGGGTGGCCGATACCTGGTGGCCCATTTCATGCACAACAATCATATAGTAATTTTCGCCAGTCGGGCTGGGCAAAGAGGACCCGGCCCGGGCTTTAAAAATCTGGGAGCAAACCGATGCCAGCGATGCCTGGCCCGCGATATAAAGCCCGCCCTGCGGCGCCACCCTGCAAAAAACGTGGCCTATATCATAGCTGTTCACGCCGATCAGGGGGTTGATCGCCGAGGGGTTTTGTTGCATCCAGCTGGTCACAAAATCGCCATCAAAGGGGTCGGTGGCGGGGTCGAAATAAATCAGCGTATCGTTGTTCGGGATCAGTTCGAGCCGCATGCCGAAATCGCGTTCCTGGATGCCCACGATAAAATTGAGCGCTTCCACGATGGCATTCATCACTAAGGGTTTTGTTCCGCCATGAAATTGAGCGTATTCGGCCTGGGCGGAAATGGCCGCGCGGTATTTTTTAACCACCACTGCCGCGCTGCCGCGATCGGTAACCGTATTTTGTGCGGGATGATCGGACGCAACCGCCATGTCATCCACACCACATGCAGCCAGGCTGTTGCCCGAATCTCTCGGCAAATCTTTCACATGATAGGCCATGTAATAAGTGTCCTGGCCGTCTGCATACGGGCGGACGGACTGAATACTGCCGTCTGAAGCCACCATAAAGGCATAAAATCCCTTATACCCGACACCCAGGCGAACCAGGGTGCCCGAGCCGTCGTTTGCGCGGCCTGCATAGGTGCGGATCACGGGGTATTTGGCCGCCAGTTCCGGCGCCATAACCGGCGATTCCCAAACGTGGAACGTGCGCATGGAGCCGTCGGCCTGTGGCAATTGCAGGCTGATGGGCGCCGCACCGGTATATTCCATCGGAGCCGTTTGCAGCGCAGCGTGCAGCGCAGTGTAATCGAGTTGATAGGTTTTGTAAATGAGCGGCTGAATCTTGCGTTCGGCCGTGGCAGGTAAAGAAATGGATTCCGGATCAACCGTTTTCCACCATTGTGGGGCATTGTTTTGGGCGGAAATGTTGGAAAACAACCCGGATAACAGTAAAATGGTACAGAATTGGCGCATGGTCAATTGTTTATCAGCCTTTCATTTTGATAACGGGAAAAAAAGGCTCGTGGTAAATTTGTTTGAAGTGTCACAAAATTCAGAAGTTTAGAATATGCGGCCGCTTCATTTTTGATAGTTTGCTTAAATATGACGATTAATAACCCGAATGGCACAACTGACCAAACGTTCCTCAAAACACCCGCACCATCAGTACCAAGCCGAACAAAACGAGTAAAAACCCGATTCCCCGCTGCACCCAGCGTGTGTGTTCCGGGGTCAGGAAATGCCGCACCCGTTTGGCCGCATAAGCTTTCAGGGTATCGGTGATGATGAGGGTGCCGAGCATGCCGCCGAAAAAAACCAGCATTTGCCGGTTCTCCCAGCCGTTGGGGATGATCACGGCGCCGGCGATACCCAGCCAGAAAAATACGGTGAACGGATTTACCGTATTCAGCAGAAACCCGCGCAACCAGTATGCGAGATAGGTCCTTTGCCCCTTACCGGAATTTTCCGGCAGTTGAACAGGTTCGGAAAGCGACAGCGGCATGCCACCCGTTTTTTTCAGCACCAGATTCCCCAGACCGAACCCGATAAGCAACATACCGCCTGCCATACCGGCCCAAACCTTAAAATCGGGCAAAGCCGTCAGCGAAGTCAGCGCATCCATTCCGTATCGCAGGGCCAGCACATACAACACATCGCTGACCCAAATGCCGCCCGCTACAGCCAGCCCGGCACGGAATCCTCGTTCGATACCCGCCTGAAGGATGGCAAATAACAAGGGGCCCACCATGAAACTTAATGAAATACCTAAAATTATCCCCTGAATCAACATAAACTTCGGAATATGGCGGGCAAAAGTAAACATTCCCCTGCGCTTATCTTTACACTTATGGACTCTGCGGGTGAAGGCATTGGAATTGTTTGCGGCGATGAGGGGCAAATCGGCATTTCAGGATGGTTTTCCCTTTGCATATTGGCGGTTGGCTGCTACTTTTACCCATTCGTTTAATACAAAATGCCTTCGGAAACATGAATGAAAAAGCGATGGAACTCATCAGCCGGTGTATCGCCACCGAGTCGAAAATATTAAGCCTCGGCGGCTGCGATCTGACAGAGATTCCGCCGGAAGTGAAAGATATGCACTGGTTAAAAGTGCTTAACCTGCCCAAAAACAGGGAAATTTCGGATCTCAGGCCTTTGGAGAACCTGACCAACCTGCAACAATTGTCCGTATCCAATACCCGCATATCCGACCTCGGGCCCCTGGAAAACTTAGTCAACCTGCAGCAATTGTCGGTTGCCAACACCCCGGTTTCCAACCTGGAGCCCTTGAAAAATCTGAGCAAACTGCGCATTCTTTCCGTTTCCAATACGATGGTTTCCGACCTCGAACCCCTGAAAGAACTCCGGGAGCTTCGAATCCTCTCTATTTTCAACACCCCAGTCTCGGACATCGGACCTCTGGAAAACTTGGTCAACCTCCAGCAACTGTTTATTTTTAACACCCAGGTTTTCGATCTGCTGCCGATCTCCACGTTGATCCAAAAAGGCATCCCGATCACCTGGTCGTCATCCGCCACGCCGGGCGAAAACAAGGTGATCGCCCTGGGTGCTTATTCCAATTCTCCGATCACCAACCCGCCCCGAGAAATTGTCAAACAGGGCAACGAAGCCATTCTCCGTTATTTCGATGAAAAAGAACGCAGCGGCACCCTGAAAGTGCGCGAGGCCAAACTGCTCATCGTCGGTCAGGGCGGCGCGGGAAAAACCACTTTCCGCGACAAATTGCTCGACGCCAACGCCGAACTGCCTCCTCCCGACGCTACCACAAAAGGTATCGAAATTCGTTATCTCAACGGGACCATGCCCGGCTCGGGCGAGCCCTTTCGCCTGAATATCTGGGATTTCGGCGGGCAAAACATTCAACACTATGCCCACCAGTTTTTTCTGACCGGCAGTGCCTTGTACGCCCTCGTCACCAACGAACGCGAGCAAAACGCCAACTTTCAGTACTGGCTCAATATCATTGAAATGCTCGGCGGCGCCAGCCCGGTAGTCATTGTACAAAACAAAAAAGAAGGGCATTTTGAAGAGATCCGCAACGCCGCCGCCATTCGCGAGCGTTTTGGCAATGTGGTCAACCGTTTTTTTGCCGTAGATTTAAAAGACGCTGCTAAAGAGCAGGAATTCAAGGAGTTGCGCAAAGAAATTTTGCACAGGGCCTCTCAACTACCTCATGTCGAACGGGAATACCTGGCGTCTTTTGCCGCCGTGCGGGAAAAAGTGGAATCCGCCGCCGCAGGAAAAAGTGTGGAATTAGTCATCAATTCGGGGGTATTCATTTCAACGGAGCCGAGCAAACATTTTCTCAAATGGGAGGAATTTCTGGAAATCGGAACCAAAGTTGGCATCCGGAATGAAGAACTGATGAAGGACTACGCCAACGCCTTCACCTTTCTCGGCGTTTGCCAGTATTTCCCCGACGACGTACACCTGCGCAATTTTGTGTTCCTGAACCCGAAATGGATCATCGACGCCCTGTTTCAGTTGCTTTATCACCCGAAAGTGGAAGCCCAACACGGCGAATTTGAGGAAAAGGATACGTTCGAGATCTGGAAGGACAAGGAATATCGCGGCATGGAGGGCCACCTCCTGCGGATGATGGAAAATTTTGAATTGTGTTACTCCATTCCCGGTGAGGCGCGGCGGTATATCGTGCCGCAACGGCTTCCTGCCGAACAGGATTCGTATAACTGGGACGAACCCGAGGCGACCCCGCTGCTTTACGAGTACAAATTTATGCCCAAAGGTATCGTCACCCGGCTCACCTGCCGCTTCCATGCCCGTATCGAAAACGACCACGTCTGGAATGACGCCGTCATTTTTACCCAACCCGACGGAAAGGCCCGGGTATTCGTCCGGGAAGTGTACGGGGAAGACAAAATTGAATTGCGCGCAGCCGGTGAAAAATGGGCCGGTTTGTTTAATGAAGTGATTTTTCAGATCGACGACATTCACGCCACGTCCAAGTTCGCCAATTTGCAGGTAGACAAAAAAGTGCCCTGCCCCTGCCCCGAATGTGTGTCGAACCCGGAAAAAAGGCACTTCTACAAATACGAACTCCTGGAAAAAGCCATCGACAAGGGAAAAACCAAGGTAGAGTGCGGCAATTCTACCGACGATGTCCGAATCTCCGATATTTTTGGAAAATCAGGGGTAAAACGCCCCAGCCGCCGCCGCGAAACCGTATTGGGACCCGACGACGCCATGGAAGATACCATGCGGGTACAACTGGAAGAACTGATCGGCATGGGTGATGTGAGCAAAGCGCTCCAACTGATGCAAAAACATTTTCCCGGCAATTCCGAGGTGCTGGCCCAGCTGTCGCGCCTAAGTTTGCTGGAAAAAGACCACGGCAAAGGAACCGTAAGTGCCGAAGATTACCGGCAGGAAAGAAACCTCATCCTGAACGGGGTGCTGAACCTGATGAAACAACTTTAACCCCGCCCATAATGTTACCGGGTGATGCGTATGAAAAAGACGAATACCGCCGTTATGGCCCTGTTCCTGTGCCTGAACGCCTGCCTGAACGACACTCCGGGTGAAAACGGGCCCGACAACAGGCCCGCGCTGGTGCGCTCGACCGAAACCGCGCACCGGAAAACGGAGTTTCTCCGCCACGAAAACGTATCCTTCGACCTGGAATTGAACTGGCGCGGCCGGGCGCCTTTGCGGGCCGGCATCTTGCAACGCACCGACGGCACCCGTATCCGCATCCGAAAAGAAAACGGCAGCGACATCCTGTTCGACGGCAGCGACGGCTGGTCGGCCTCCGCCATGGGTCAAGACCCCGACGCGCGTTTCGACCTTTTTGCCTGGCACTACTTTTTTTGCCTGCCCTGGAAACTCTCGGACCCCGGCGTCCGCTGGCAACCGCTGCCCGACCGGGTGTTTGAAAACCTGCCCTGCACCTCCGGCAGGCTCACTTTTACACCCGGCACCGGCGACGCGCCCGATGATTGGTTTCTCGTTTTTTCAGACAAAAAAGAAGGCCTGCTGCGTGGCGCCATCTACGTCGTCACCTTCGGCGGGAAAAAAATCGCGGCGGCCGAAAAGGAACCCCGCTCCATTTTGTACGGCGATTTTCGCCCGGTGGAAGGTATAAGCATTGCGCATACATGGACTTTTTACAGCTGGCATACCGACAGCCTCGACAACAAAAGAGAGATCGGGACTGCCGTCATCCGAAACGTGCGTTTTTCCGACGAACAGCCGGAAAGTTTTGAGGTGCCCGCGGGTGCGCAAAAAATTTGAGTCAAAAACCCGTTCCTGTAATATCCGGCTCAACGACCACCACTTTGGCGGTCAGCAAAAATTCTTCACCAAGGCGCCAAGGGGCAGGTTTTCCTTAGGTTTTACGGTAAACTTGACAGAACCGTGGCTCCCCGGTTCGTTGCTCGCAGAATCGGGGAGGGATCGGGTCGAACAAAATTCGATCACACCCTGGCCCCGGATTTTCAAGTACCTGGAAACAAAAAGTCTGATACTCGATTATTTCCCATACCTTTGTATCAAATTCACCCATTCCGGTGTTTTGTCCGCCCTGGACAACGAAGTTTTTTTGAATGTGTAAAAGCGTTGACCGCTTGTTTTTAAATACCCGCATTCAACTTGCGCTTTGCCCCATGAAGGGCCGCTCACGGCAGCCCTACGCGTACGAGACCGGATATCCATATTTGGACCCGTTGAATTTTGATCGCCGCTTTTTGCCTCCTGGCAAAGATGCCTGGCGATTAAAGGCCAACGTATAACCGACAATGTTTAATTAATGTTATTTAAAGAAATGCCGCTCATCGAGCCCCTCCTGAAGGCGCTCGAAACCGAAGGCTATGTTAACCCCACACCTATTCAGGAACAATCCATCCCCATTATCCTCGAACGCCGCGACCTGTTGGGTTGCGCACAAACGGGAACCGGAAAAACCGCCGCATTCGCCCTCCCCATGCTGCAATTGTTGTATGAAGACAAACGGAACGCCGGCGCAAACAACAGTCAGGGGAATCACCACAGAAACGACCGGGCGCCGCAGCCCATCAAGGCGCTCATTCTGACCCCGACCCGCGAATTAGCCATTCAGATCAGCGAAAGTTTTACCGCGTACGGACGGAATGCCGGTTTGCGCAACCTCGTCGTTTTTGGCGGCGTATCACAACACGCTCAAACAGAAGCACTTCGCCGCGGCACCGACATTCTTGTAGCCACGCCGGGTCGTTTGCTCGACCTGATGAACCAGGGTTTTATCTCCCTCCGCGACATCTCGATTTTTGTGCTCGACGAAGCCGACCGCATGCTCGACATGGGTTTTATTCACGACGTAAAAAAGGTCATCGCCAAACTGCCGGCCAAACGCCAGACGCTGTTTTTTTCGGCCACCATGCCGCCGGAAATCGCCGGTCTGGCCGATTCCATCCTGACCGACCCCGCCAAAGTGGCGGTTACTCCGGTGGCTTCTACCGCCGAAAAAGTGACCCAGGCCATCTATTTTGTCGATAAAAAAGACAAAAAAAACCTGCTCATTCATTTGTTGAAAAACAAGGATATCAGTTCCGCACTCATTTTTACCCGCACCAAACACGGCGCCAACCGCGTAGCGGGCGACCTTACAAAAGCGGGCATCAGTGCAGAAGCCATCCACGGCAACAAATCACAAAACGCCCGCCAGGCAGCCCTCGGCAACTTTAAAAAAGGCCGTATCCGCGTCCTCGTCGCCACCGATATTGCCGCGCGTGGTATCGATATTGAAGAACTGTCGCACGTGATCAATTTTGAATTGCCCAACATCCCGGAAACCTACGTTCACCGCATCGGGCGCACCGGGCGCGCGGGCGCGAGCGGGATCGCCTGGTCGTTCTGCGAAGCGGAAGAAATTCCGTATCTGAAAGATATTCAGAAACTTACGGGCCAATTGGTGCCCGTCGTGACGGATCACCCCTACGCCGCCGACCTGCAAGCGCCCGCCATACCGCAGCCCCGGCAACCCAAACCGGCCGCCAACGGAAAAAAACCGCAACAACCCGGCCGCAACAACCCGGAAAGGGAAGCAGGCAACAACAGACCACCCCAACGCGAAGGGGTGATCCCGCTCCCGGAACGCAAACCCGACAACCGGCAGCAACACACACCGGCACAGCGGCCGGCCACACCGCAAAGACCCGCCGAACAACAAAAACCGGCGCAGCAACAACGACCGCAGGAGCAACAAAAACCCGCTCACGCCCGCCCGCCGCAACATAAGCCGGCGTCGCAGGAACGACCCGTTCAAAACCCCGCACAAAAATCGAACGATTCCGGTTTGGGTTTTGGCGGCAAACGGCGCTTCGCTTCCATTCTTGAAGTATCGACGATCGAAAAACAGGCATTCAGCCGCCGCGACCGCGCGGATTCGAAGTTCCCGCCGAAAAGATCGGAGTCTTCTGCAGATGGGAAAAAGGACGAAACGCCCAAGTCGGAAGGTTTCGGCGGCAAAAAGAACAACAGCCGGCGCTGGAGAGGGAATGGCGATAAGGGGCGCAGGTAAAAATTAGAATTATTTGATAAGAAGCCTTCCGGTGTTTAGCCGGAGGGCTTTTTTTGTCTATGCTTAATGCAGGGGCAGCGCCCTTGAATATTTGTAGAAACTGAAAAAAAGCGGCGCAAAGTTCAAGCGGCAAAAAACGACGTGAAAAAATACCTTCGCCCCGGCAACCTGTACCACTGTATTTTTGTTTCAGAAAAAATTGAAAACAGATGAAGCCTTTATTTCCTTTTCTTTTGCTTTTTGGGTTCCTGTCACCGGCGCAAACTTCGAACGCCCAGATCACGGAAGGCGCCATTTCGTTTGAAACAAAAACATACGTCGATTGGGATGCCTACGAACGGGAATCATTAAAACCACAATTGGACGCCATCGAACAAAGCGACATGCCTGAAGATTTGAAGAAGGAAAAAAGGGCCGAAGCCATACGAATGTACCAACTGGGTAAAACCTTGATTGCCAAGGTCGTCGAGACGGTTGAAGTGATGGACCTGGTTTTTTCCAACGGGCTGGCAGGCGCCGAACGCAGTTTAAACGGGGCGAAAGAAAATGAGTTCACGCGGTACGTATTCGATTCAATGAACATGACGCGGCATTACATCGACCAAACGGGCACACACCGCCAGTTCAGCATGAAGTCGCCACCCGCAGGTACGGAGCTCAACTGGAGCGATATCCGGCATTCGGTCCGTATCGACACTTCCGATACCAAAGAAATTCTGGGTTTCAAGTGTGTAAAATACTACGTTGAACATTCACACCGAATGAAAGGGGCCGGCGAAATAACCCGGTCCGCCTACGAAATGTACGTAACGGATGCCTTCGAACTTCCGCTGTACCTGTTCGACCCGATATTGTCGGAAAAACTGTTTTCGGGCGCCGCCCTGGAAATCAAATATTTCGCCCAGATCTCTTCCGGCTACAGTATAGTACGCGCCACTTCCTTCAGCAGGGATGTGGACCGCTCCAAATTAGATTTACCGGAAAGATTCCGCAAATAATTCCAACCGGCCTTTCTCCATGCACTTCCTACCCATTTTTCCCCGGCACAAACGCCCCGTTTTCATCGCCGGCCCTTGTTCGGCCGAAACTGAAGAGCAGGTGTTGGCGACGGCACACGCGCTGGCGGGCAAAGGGGTCGACCTTTTCCGCGCCGGCATCTGGAAGCCCCGTACACGCCCGGGGGCGTTCGAAGGTGTCGGTTCGCCTGGACTGGCGTGGTTGAAGCGGGTAAAAAAAGAAACCGGTTTGAACGTGTGCACCGAAGTCGCCAACGCTCAGCACGTGCAGGAATGCCTGAAAAGCGGGGTGGATGTGTTTTGGATCGGCGCCCGTACCACGGTCAATCCCTTTTTTATGCAGGAAATCGCCGATGCGTTGCAGGGCAGTGATGTGCCGATATTGGTAAAAAACCCCGTCAATCCCGACTACAAACTCTGGGTGGGCGCAATAGAAAGGTTGTACAAGGCCGGATTGCGGCGCATCGCGGCCGTTCACAGGGGGTTCAGCACGTATGGCGATTCCAAATACCGCAATGTGCCGCGCTGGCAAATGCCGATTGATCTTGCGCAGGAATTTCCCGATCTTGAACTCATCTGCGACATCAGCCACATCTGCGGACGGCGCGATATTCTGGCCGAAACAGCCCAAAAAGCGCTCGACCTGAATTTTGACGGGCTCATGGTGGAAGTTCACCCTTCACCCGATGCGGCCTGGAGCGATGCCGCCCAGCAGATCACCCCGGAGCGTTTCGGTGACATGACGGCTGCCTTGCTGCGCCGCTCCACGACGTCCAACGACCCCGATTTTTTGGAACAAATAGAAAATTACCGCTGCCGGATCGACGATTTGGACGAAGAGATCATTTACCTCATTGCCCAGCGTATGCAGCTTGTACGCGAGATCGGCTCCGTCAAAAAGGAAAAAAACGTGGCCATCCTTCAACCGGAGCGCTGGCGCGCCCTGGCCGAAGCCTGCCGGCGCCGTGCGGAAAAAAACGAACTGAGCCGCGAATTTACAAACCTGTTCCTCGAAGCCATTCACCAGGAAGGTATTAACCAGCAGGAACAGGTGATGCGGGAAGAAGCGATAGCCGTGGGCAATAGCGGAAGGTAAGGCGGCAATTCATATTTTTTTGATGGAAATCATCGTCACGAGGCGTTTCACTTGCCAGCATACCGAAGAATCGGTGACAAACTCATATTCGACCGGTATGGGAAACTGGTCGTTATCATCGAATATAAACCCGGAATTTTCAGGCACTTGCCGGAACAACACGGAATCGGCTTCCGCTGTTTTTAACCAATAGCCGCCGCAGCACATGCAGGCCGCTATTTCCAGGCGCACGATCTCTCCCTGCCCCTGGTATTTTTTTCCGGATTCGAGTGTCGACGGTTGCTGCTGATTTTCCCATGTATTGAAAAACGGATCGCGGTTTCCGTCTTTACAGGAAAAAATTACCAAAAAAATGCAGGAAAGTGCGAGCAATGTGTGTTTTGTTTTCATAAATCGCCATTTTTTATCAGTCTGATACGCCAGACAGCCAAAAACACCCGAAAGGTTGGCCCGCTGCACCCATATCTACTGTCCGCTCATTTCTTTCAAAACATTCGGGTTGAGTTCCAGTGCCTTTCGGCGGCACTCTTCACCTTTTACGGCGTCGCCGGAAGCAAGATATGCCGTACCGAGGTCGAAGAGGAACCGTGCATTTTCAGGCGACAGTTCGACGGCTTTGGAAAACCACATGATGGCGTCGGGGTGTTTGCCCTGAACGCCGTTGGCGACCCCGAGCAGTCGAGCCGTTTCGGGGTCTTTTCCGTTGTATTGCCACGATTCGCTCAGGTATTTGAATGCGGTGGCGAGGTCGCCCTTTTTTTCACCGTAAAATTTTCCTCCGTCGCGCAGGGCGATGGCCAGACCCAATTTGGGCTTCATGTCTTCTTCAGCGAGCCGGACGGCCTGGCGGTAATCGGCAATGGCGGCATCGTAGCGGCCGAGGATATACTGGCACCCAGCCCGGCTGATATACGCGTCTTTGTAATTGGGGTGTTGTTCGATGGCCTTGTCGAGGTGTACGATGCCCTGACGGCAATAATCTTTTTGTTTGGCGGTGTCGGGTTCTTTCGCCGCTTTATCAAACAGGACTCCGCCACAGGCGTTTCGGATCTTCGCGCTGTTGACGGAGGTTTTCACATCCGTAAAAAACAATTTTTCATTGCTTTCCCAGGCGGGGTTGCGCGTCAGCGTTTTCAGGGAATACAACAGGATTACAAGCCCGAAAACGGCCAGCGCCGCCTGCCGGCTGTTTCCTTTGGCAAAATGAAGAAACAAAGCGACGGCGGCGATGCAAAAACCGACCGAAGGCATAAAAACAAACCGGTCGCCCATAGCCGTACCTACAGGGAATACAATATTGGATACGATACTGAGTGTCAATAAGTAATACAAAATAGCAAAACGAACGGGATCGCGCCGGCGAATGCCGCTGAATGCATACCAGGCCATCCAGCCATACCAGGCCAGGCTCAACAGTACGACCGGGTTGCTAAAAGTTTTCAACCCGATCTGATTGGGATAATAATCGTGTGTGAGCGGGTGTGGCACTATGAGCAACTGCACATACTTCAGCAGGGTGTAAAAAACGGTCGCTAATTTTTCTGCCGGGGCGAATTTAACCCATTGATTCCCTTCGATTTTTAGGAAAGGATTGTTCATCAATTCCATAGGCGCTCCTCCGAAACGCCAGTGCAGGATCGTGCCGCGCAGTATAAAAAAAACAACAAAAGCGACAAAAACCGGAAGGGCGGCCCGCAATATCCTGTTTTCCACACCGCCTCCGGTACGGGAACCGGACGACCGGAAAAACCACAGAGCCAGCGGAATTACCACCAGAAAAGTAGCCGCATTTTCTTTGGAAAGGCAGGCGAGAAAAAAAGACAGGCCGGCTGCTACTCCCCATATAACCTTTTGACTGTCAAATGCTTTTAAAGTAAAATATAATGCCCCGAGGCTACCCAGCAACGTTGCGATCTCGTCGCAACCTTTGATATTGGCCACTACCTCGGTGTGGATCGGATGCGCGGCAAAAAGCACGGCGGTCATCCACGACAACAGGGTGCCATAACCTTCACCCAAGGCGGGGCGGAAAAGCAGGAGCAGGGTCCGGAACAACACCACACAGGTGGTGGCAAAAAGCAGCACGGTGAACAGGTGAAAAACCAAACTGTTGTCTCCGAACAACTGAAAAATAATCGCAAAAAACACCAGTGTAAGCGGGCGGTAGCGCCCCCCCGAGACCAGGGTTTCCTTGCCTTCAACTTTAAAATAGCCAAAAAAGGTATCTTTCGACAAGATGCCCGGAATACCTTCCACCCCCTGTTCCGTAAACATGTTGGCGCTGATCACGATGCTGTCGTCCAGCACAAATCCATGCGTCAGGGTATTGGCATACAGGAGGAAGGCAAACGCGAAAATCAGTCCGCTCTGCAATAAAATATTCCGGAAAAAATCGGGCGCTTCAAGCGGAACGGGAACCGGGGCCGTTGTGGCAGCAACTTTGGAGGCACTTGGTTTGGGTGCTGGTTTGCGCTGTTTGGACATCTTGCAAAATATTTGGCACCGCGAAAAAACGAAAAATCCGCTTTCGCCGCAGACCTTATATTTCTACTGTCGCGGATTCGGCCGATGGCTTCAAGGTTTGCGACGACTTCCGGAACGCTTTGTACACACCTTTTCCAAACTTAGAGCCGCTGAAAACTTCGGTTTTGGCCCTTTCTTTTTGCTCTTCCGCCGGAAGATGGTGGAAATCCCGGCATTTTTCGGAGCAACAACCTTCGTACTGTCGGCGGCATTCGTCGCACTGAATAAAAAGGATGTGGCAATAATCGTTTGCACAATTGGTATGGGTATCAGCGGGTTGGCCGCATTGGTGGCAATGCGCGATCACTTCCTCGCCGATCCGTTCGCCGAGGCGTTCGTCGAAGACAAAATTTTTGCCTAAAAATTTGTTTTTCAGGCCTTTGGATCGCACCTGCCGCGCATATTCGATAATCCCGCCTTCCAGTTGGAATACCTGCTGAAACCCGCGGTATTTGAGGTAAGCGCTCGCTTTTTCGCAGCGAATGCCACCTGTGCAATACATCAGAATTTTTTTATCTTTTCGGTCGGCCAGCATATCGGCCACAAAAGGAAGCTCGTCGCGAAATGTAGCCACATCAGGTATGATGGCGTTTTCGAAATGCCCAACCTCGCTTTCGTAGTGATTGCGCATATCCACCACTACGGCATCCGGAGATTCGGAAAGGAGGTTCCAGGTTTCGGCATCGAGGTGTGTGCCGGTTTGTGAGGGATCAAACGCGGGGTCGTCGACACCGTCGGCGACAATTTTGTGGCGGACTTTAATGATGAGGGTAAAAAACGATTTTCCATCATCTTCCACGGCAATGTTCAGGCGCATATTCCTGAAAAAGGGAATTCCGTTCATGGCCGTTTTGAAGGCTTCAAACCGGGAAGCCGGCACGGAAATCTGCGCGTTTACTCCCTCGCGGGCGACATAAATGCGGCCAAGAACGCCGTGCTCCTGGTACATCCGATAGAGATCGTCGCGAAAATGCTGCGGATCAGCCAGTTGGACGTATTTGTAATAGGAAAGCGTGATACGCGGTTCGGCGCTTTGTCGCAACCGTTCTTTTAATTCGCGGCGGTTGATACGATTGTGAAGAAGTTTGCTCATGAAATTAGTCGGAAGTCATAAGTCATAAGTCGTGAGTCGGGAGTCATAAGTCGTGAGTCGTGAGTCATAAGTCGGGAGTCGTGAGTCGGAAGTCCTGAGACGTCTGCGAGACTTATGACTCACGACTCACGACTCACGACTTATGACTTCCGATTCCCTCATCTATTCTCCGAAAAGTTCTTTCAGTTTTTGCCCCAGTTGTTCGCCGCGCAGGTTGCGGGCAATGATTTTGCCCTCGCGGTCGATGAGCAGCGTCTGGGGTATAGAGGAAACGGAATAGAGGGCGGCGTGTTCACTTTGCCAGCCTTTGAGGTCGCTGATGTGGCGCCAGGGCAGCCCGTCTTGCTGAATGGCTTTCCGCCAGGAGGTCATGTCGCGGTCGAGGCTCACGCCGAGTATGTCAAAACCTTTGTCTTTGTATTTGTTGTAATTGGCTACCACGTTGGGGTTTTCGCGGCGGCAGGGTCCGCACCAGCTGGCCCAGAAGTCGACCATGACAATTTTACCCCGCATTTGTTTCAGGGAATACCGGCTGCTGTCGGGAGTCATACCGGCCAGGTCGGGCGCTTCAAAACCCGGCATAAACGTGCCTGCTTTTTTAATGTCATACTCCAGGCGGGTCACTTCGCCGAGGCTGTTGTTGCGATACAGGTCGATATATTTGGTGGTGTAAACCGTGCAAAGTTGGCCGTTGGTGGTTTTCAGCCCGGTGATAACGCCGCCGAGGGCCATGCGGTATGCTTTTGATTTGGCGGGTATTTTGGCCAGGCTCTGGTCGATGGCTTCGGTCAGTTTTTCCGCAGGTGTGGCAATTTGTGCCAGGAAAGTGGTGAATTTTTCAAAGCTGTTGTACAAATCCGGGATATCGTCGTAGCCTTTGTCGCCCAGTTCGGCGTTGCGGAAATAGTTTTTGGTGTAAAAATCAACTTCCGAAGCGGCAGATGATTTTTCCGCGATGTATTCCGGGGTTACGTACAAAGTTGCCATCCGCCACAACATGGGATCGGCGGTTTTCAGGGAGTCGAGGAACCGGCTTTTTGTTCTCGACAGTTGTTTAGACTTGTCTTCCACCGGTTTTCGCGCTGCAGCGCCCTGGGTGCCGTCCGCATTGAAAAATTGTGTGCGCAATATGTCGCTCTCGGTCTGAAACTGCGCGATTTGCCTTTGCACATTTTCCAGCGCTTTATTCGCGGGTGAATTGGCCGTCCGGGCTTTTTCCATAAAGCTACAGTTGCCCCACAAGGTCACTTCTTTCTCCTGGCCGAGAATAACCCGCGCTATGGCGTTGTCGCCGAGGCCTACGCCGTAAAAACGCGGAGCCGAGGCCGGTATGCTGAAAACAAAAGCGCTGTCCGTGGCACGGCGTGCGGCGCGGGCCACCACCCGGTTGGCCAACCCGGTGAGTTCGTATAAATTGATACTGTCCGTATTGGCAGGTACACTCCAAAGTTTGCAGACGAGTGTTATCTTGCCACTGCCGGCAGATGTTGTTGCGGGCTTGGCTTGTGTTTTGGCGGGTTTCTGGGCCTGTACGAGTATCGCAGGCAGCAGAAAGAGGAAAAAGAGTAGTTTTTTCATGTCAATTTCAAGATCAGCAATTTCATGAGAGGCGTTTTTTTTCAGAAAACGCGGCAAAATTACATCATTTGTTGCCCCCAAGGCGGCTGAAAAACGTTAATAAGCACTTAAGATATCGGGTTTTGAGTGAAAACGACCGCAAAAATCAGCCGAAAGGATTGCTTTCTTAAATTTAAAACCATCACTTGGTTTTTCAGCCTTCATGTTGTACCTTTGCCCGCCTTTTTAAAGAAAGGTAGTTCTTTTTCACCAAATTTTTGATTATCAACATGTTCGCAATTGTTTCCATCGCCGGTCAACAATTTAAAGTTGAGGAAGGTCAGCAGATCTTCGTCCACCGGCTGGCAGCTTCCGAAGGAGATAAACTTTCCTTCGACGCCGTGCATCTCATTGAGAACGACGGTAAAGTAACCATCGGCACTCCCAACATCAAAGGCGCCGGCATACGCGCCAGCGTACTGGGCCACGTGAAAGGCGATAAAGTTATCGTGTTTCACAAAAAGCGCCGCAAGGGTTACCGCAAGAAAAACGGCCACCGCCAATCGTTTACCAAGATTAAAATCGAGTCCATCGCGGGCTGAATCAGTTGGTCTCCCGCAGGAGACCATACTCCGAACCACACATTCACTCATTGAAAATTCACTCATTGAAAAATGGCACACAAAAAAGGTGTAGGTAGTACCGATAACGGCCGCGACAGTAAAAGTAAACGTCTCGGCGTCAAATTGTTCGGCGGCGAACAAGCCATTGCCGGCAACATTCTCGTTCGCCAGCGCGGCACCAAATTCCACGCAGGTGAAAACGTATACATGGGTCGCGACCATACACTGCACGCTGCTATCGACGGCGTTGTTGTGTTCAAACGCAGCAGAAAAGACCGCAGCTTCGTCAGCATCATGCCGGTGGAAGTTGTACCCGAGCCGCCCGTAAAACCGGGTGTTAAAAAGCCGAAACCCATCGCGGGTGTAAAAGTGCTTCCGGGCAACCAGGGCCCGCTTGAAAAACCCGCCGCCGGCAAGAAAAAAGCCGAGGCGCCGGTCGCCGAAGAAACCGCCGCTCCTGAAGTGCTGGAATCAGCCGCCGCTCCTGTAGCGCAGGTGGAAGAGGCTCCCGCTCCGAAAGCGGAGAAAAAGGCCGCCGCACCGAAAAAAGAAAAAGGCCCCAAGGCCGACGATCTGAAAATTGTGGAAGGCATCGGTCCAAAAATTGAAACCCTGCTGAAAGAAGGCGGGATCAATAACTGGGACGAACTGGCCGCCGCACCGGTTGACCGCATCAAGGAAATTCTGGATGCCGCCGGCCCGCGTTACCAGATTCACGACCCGAGCTCCTGGCCCGCACAGGCAAAATTTGCTGCCGAAGGCAAGTGGGACGAACTCAAAGAGTACCAGGAAATGCTCATTGGGGGTCGCGATGTGACTGAATAAAGACAAAAACGAAATGCCGCCTTGCAAGAGCGGCATTTTCTTTTTACACTTGCACCTTCAAAGGTTCGACAAAAGAAGTTTTTGTTTTCATAGCTTAATTTTTTAGTTGTTGCCCCGGCTGTAATGAGTCGGGGTATTTTATTTGCCGCCAACTGCCTGCACACCAAATATAATAAAAGACGGGAGGCCGCCGCGTTCATTCGCGGCGGCCTCCTTTGTAATGCCGGTAATCACCTGATCATCAGGGAAGGATCACTTTATCAATGGCGTGCACTACGCCGTTGGTACCCTGTACGTCCGTAGCGATGATATTCGACGTACGTCCCTGGGCATCCAGGATTTTGGCGCCGCCGGTGAGATCAACTTTGAAGGTTCCGGTCTGCAATGTGGTCACCACCTGCTCGTCCGTAAGTTGTGTGGACAATACGTTTGCGCCGCTCACCACGTGGTATTGCAACACGGCATTCAGGGTTGCAGCCGGTATATCATTGAGGCCAGCGACACCCAATTCGGTCAGCAAGGCGGCGAACGCGGCGTTGGTCGGCGCAAAAACGGTAAACGGGCCGTCGCCGGACAAAATATCGACATAATCCACACCGAGGTCCGGGCGTGTAAGAGCAGCAACCAATATGCTGAAATCCGGGTTGTTGAGGGCCTGGTTCACAACCGTTGGAGGTACAATCACCTGATCAACAATGTGTACAATACCGTTGGATGCTTCCAGGTCGGCCGTCGTAACGGTCGAGCCGTTCACCTTCACGCCGCTGCTCACATCCACATACAAACTGATGTTGCTGGTGGTGGTGCCGAAGGTCAGCAGCGATTTCACGTATCCGGTAGAAAGGGCGGTTGATTTGACTTCGCCGTTGACGACGTGATTGAGCAAAATGTTTTTCAGCGCATCCACCGGCACGTCTTCCAGCTTGGAATAACCCAGCGAAACAAGCAGGTCGCTGAACGCATCGTTGGTCGGCGCAAAAACGGTAAACGGGCCGTCGGCACTGAGCGCGTCGACCAGGCCGGCGCGTTGTACTGCAGCGACAAGTGTACTGAGGTTGGTATTGCTTTGGGCCAATTCAACAAGGTTTCTCTCCGCGGGTGTATCCGAGTCTTTGCACGATGTGATTGCAAGCGTAAAACTGAACAGAACGAGCAGGCTAAAAAGTAATTTTTTCATGTTTTTTAATGTTGCTTTTAGGTACGTTAGTATTGAAATGATGTACTAAAAAACATGGTTCGATTATTTTTGTTTAACATTTTTGGCGTATACAAATGTAAAAATTAAACAAAATTGAAAATCACTTCAACCAAACCCCTGCCATTTGAAAAAACATCTGCTTGAAAAATGCTTCGACAAAAGGTGGCGGATCATTAAAAAATAAAAATTTTGAAAAGCAAAAGCCGGAATTGTCCAAAAACGATTCCGGCTTTTCTACATTTGGCCGTTCTTCATTTCAAATCGAAAAGCACTTACAACACAACATGAGTAACATCAACCCTTCCAGGCTTTTTAACGCCTCTTGTATGGCACTGACCGTCACTTCCATGACGTTTGCGATTCGTGCCGGCATGCTTACTCCCCTTGGCCAAGAATTCAACCTTACGGACACCGAACTCGGATGGATTGCCGGTATGGCATTCTTCGGGTTTCCCGTCGCTACCACCATCGGCGGTTTTTTTGTTGATCAGTTCGGAATGAAACGACTCATGTGGGTCGCTTTTGCATCGCACCTGCTCGGACTGGTACTGACCATTTTTGCCGGAGGATTCTGGACCTTGTTCCTTTCCACTTTCCTGGTCGGTTTTGCCAACGGCATGGTAGAGGCCGTGTGCAACCCTTTGGTGGCGTCTATGTACACCAAAAACAAAACCGCCATGCTCAACAAATTCCACGTCTGGTTTCCCGGCGGTATCGTGATCGGAGCATTACTTTCCACCGGGATGAAATCGATCGGTATGGGCTGGCAATTACAGGTGGCCACGATCCTCATTCCGACACTCGTTTACGGCTGGATGTTCTGGGGGCAGGTATTTCCCCGCACCGAACGTGTGGACACCGGGGTTACTACGGCCGAAATGTTTAAAGCCGTGGTGTCTCCGTTGTTTCTTTTTATGGCCGTGTGTATGTTTTTTACCGCCAACACGGAGCTCAGCACCAACCAGTGGATCGACAAATTACTGGGTAATGCCGGTGCAAATGCCCTGCTGATCCTGGCACTTGTAAACGGTATCATGGCCGTAGGCCGTTATTTCGGAGAACCGATCATCCACCGCCTCAGCCCATCGGGTGTGTTGCTGATGTCGGGCATCCTTTCTCTGCTGGGTGTATATTTATTGCGTACCACAGAAGGGCCCGCTTTGTATGCCGCAGCCGTTATTTTTGCACTGGGCGTATGTTATTTCTGGCCGACTATGTTAGGCTTTGTCAATGAATACATTCCCAAAAGTGGCGCCCTGGGCTTGTCGCTGATGGGTGGCGTGGGCATGTTTGGCAACTGGGCCTATCAAACGTTTTTTATCGGGCCGAAACTCGACACCGAAAAAGCGCGCCTGACCTTAGAAGGGGTTGCCGCAGACAGGGTGGAACTGATGGCGGGACAAAGCGTATTAAGCAGCATCAATATGTTGCCCATTTTCTTAGTGCTCGCCTTCGGCGCCCTGTGGTTTTATATGCGCGACGAAAATAAAACGACCTAACCGCTCCCGTACCGGTATTTAAAAAACAATCAACATGAACACAAACATTCGCATCCAGCTCTCGCTGATGATGTTCCTCGAATTTTTTATCTGGGGAGCCTGGTTTGTCACCATGGGCACGTATCTCAGCAAAAATCTCGGCGCTACGGGTGTTCAGACCGGGCTCGCCTACCAGACGCAAAGTATCGGGGCCATCATTGCGCCCTTTATCATCGGCCTGATCGCCGATCGTTTTTTCGCCGCACAGCGGATTCTGGGGGTGTTGCACCTGTTGGGCGCAGCGGCGTTGTGGTACGCGTCCACACAACCGAATTTTGACGGATTTTACCCGATCATATTGATTTACATGGTGTTGTATATGCCCACGCTGGCTCTCGTCAATGCCGTATCGTTCCGGCAAATGGCCGACCCGTCAAAAGAATTTCCCAATGTCCGGGTGCTGGGTACTGTCGGGTGGGTCGTAGCAGGCCTGCTGATCGGTTATTTGTCGTGGGAGACCGACAATTCGTTGTACAACACCTATTTGATGGCAGCCGGGGCCTCGGTTATTCTGGGTGTTTACAGTTTTTTTCTGCCCGATACCCCGCCACCCAAAGGCAAAGACGACAAGGTCAGTATTTCTGATTTGCTGGGGCTCGATGCGCTCGGCCTGCTTAAAAACCGTTCGTTTTTGGTTTTTTTCTTCGGTTCGGTGCTGGTGAGTGTGCCGCTTGCTTTTTATTATAATTTCACCAACCAGTTTCTGAACGAGTCGGGCATGCGTGGCGCCGCCGGAAAAATGAGTATGGGGCAAATGAGTGAAGTGGCGTTTTTGCTGGTTTTGCCGTGGCTGCTGGCCCGTTGGGGGGTGAAAAAAATGTTGCTGATCGGCATGGTGGCGTGGGCGCTTCGTTACCTTTTGTTCTCGTTCGGCGATACCGGCGCCAACTACTGGATGTTGGTACTGGGGATTTTATTACACGGGGTTTGTTACGATTTTTTCTTCGTCACCGGCCAGATTTACACCGATCAGAAGGCCGGCGCGCGGTTTAAAAGCGCCGCGCAGGGACTGATCACACTGGCAACCTACGGTGTGGGAATGTTCATCGGGTCGTACATCAGCGGCATCGTGGTCGACACCTATGTAGCGGACGGCGGCCACGACTGGCATAAAATCTGGCTGGCGCCGGCAGGTATCGCGTTGGCCGTGCTGGCGGGTTTTGCCTTGTTTTTCAGGCAGGAATCCGAAACGCAGGAAAATTTGAACACCAACTGAGCAGATTTTGAACTTGCCGGTGGCCATTTGCACGACCGATTTTTGTGCCCATAAAACCAATCTTGTCATGCAAACAACGACTAACCATCTGCCGGCCGACTCGGCAAAAAACAACGAAAAGGCTGATTATCACTTCATTACTACCTGGAAAATCGGGGCTACCTGCGAGGAAGTTTACCGGATTCTCGAAGATGTGGAATGCCTGGCCGAATGGTGGCCTTCCGTATATCTCGACGTGCGGGTGCGGGAAAAAGGCCAGCCGGGCGGTATCGGCAAACTGGTATCCCTCTACACCAAAGGTTGGCTCCCCTACACGCTTCGCTGGGACTTTCGGGTGACGGACGCCCAATTTCCCAACGGATTTGCACTTCAGGCTACCGGCGATTTTATCGGGCGGGGCGTGTGGTGTTTTCAGCAGGAAGGCGACACCTGCGTCATCACCTACGACTGGAAAGTTTCGGCTGAAAAACCCATCCTGCGAAAATTAACCTTTTTGCTACGCTCCGTTTTCGCCGCCAACCATGAATGGGCGATGCGCAAAGGCCTGGAAAGTCTGCAACTGGAACTGCGCCGCAGGCGAGGCGAACACCATGTGCCGGCCGCGCCTGGGCCCGTTTTCCCGCACAATTTACTAAATAATAAGGTGTTGAATTGATTTTACCACCGGACGGCCTTTAAAAACGACCGCTCTTCCCGCCCGGAAACGAGCTCGATTATATACGTTCCGGCCGGCAGGCCGGCGGTAGAGATTGTTCCGTTTGCCGGCTGAGAAACCGATTGTATCAAGCGGCCGGAACAATCGAACAGGCGCAGCCGGGAGATCGACTCGCCGGGTGGTGCAACAATGGATAACTGATCGCCGAAGGGATTGGGCGCCACCGAAAACTCCGGGCGCAGAGACAGGTCGTGCACGCCGGTAAGTGCGTCACACACCGCGCCGTTCGTTTTATATTCTATTTCATCGTTTTGGTAGCGGCAAAAAAACCATTCCGGGCCATCCACGGCGCCCGAATTGGGTTCGTCGACGAAAAAGTGGTTTCCCATAGGGTAAGCGATATTGTTGTCGGTATTCAGGCATTGCCCGTTGGTCATCCCTGCTTTTTCAATTACGAGGGCTGTACATTTCAGTGCAGGAACGCCGGTTGATATGACAACCGATTGAGCACGAAGCGATTGTCCGTCGACAAAAATGACCCCGATGGCCTGGATCACGTATTTAAAACTTGCATTACCCCCCCAGTACATCGGCACGGAAACCGAGTCGCCCGTATTCAGTGAAAAATTATACAAGAGGTTGAACTGGTTTTGTTGTTCGTTCCAACACCAGATGGTATCGCCATTTTGGCGGGCAATACGGAAATCCGTAAAATCCGGCACGAAGTTCATATCGTGAAAACGTTTCAGCACTTTGGCTGTTTTACCCTGCAACACGGTGTCGCTTTCCACGGACATGTATTCGTAGCCGTCTCCGGCAAAGCCGAACGAAAAATGATTGGCCCACTGCGGGTTTTGGTCAAACCAGTTTTGGGCGTACAGGGTGTTCCCTGCTCCTGCAAGGAAAATCATCAGAAAAAGATGGTATGGTTTCATGACTCGAAATTTGGTATACTGCCTGATAGACAAGGTTCCCGGAAAAAACGTTGGGTGCCAACAATTTCACTAAGGTATAAAATTCTCGCTCTCTCACCCTCTCACTCCTCTCACCCATGTGGCTCGAAGAAAAAAATCGCCTGCAACACACATTCCGGTTCAAAGACTTTGCCGAGGCCTTCGCTTTTATGACCGAAGTGGCGTTCCACGCCGAAAAACAGAACCATCATCCCAGTTGGAGCAATGTTTGGAATACCGTTGAAATTCAGCTCACCACCCACGATGCGGGCAATATCGTGACCGATAAAGACCGCCGGCTGGCCGGGATAATTGATGAAATTTATGCGAAATACCAATCACAAACTACCTGATTAATCCGGGCCAACTACCTTTGGCGTAACCCTGAAACCCCTTAAACCCCTGAAACCCCTGAAACCCCCAACCTTCAATCACGCCCAGCCATGCACATCCAATCCAAATTGCCCAAGGTAGGCACCACTATTTTTACCGTTATGTCGGGCCTGGCCACCCAGGTCGGCGCCATTAACCTGTCGCAGGGTTTTCCCAATTTCAACCCCTCGGAGCGGCTTCAGCAATTGGTCAGCGAACATATGGCGCGCGGCGCCAACCAGTATTCCCCCATGCCGGGTGTGCCGCTGCTGCGCGAACGGATCGCCGAAAAAATCGAACGAATATACGGGGCAAAAATTGACCCCGATACCGAAGTCACCGTCACCGCCGGAGGCACCCAGGCCATTTTTTGCGCCATAGCAGCCTTCGTTCGGCCCGGCGACGAAGTAATCCTGCTGGAACCCTGCTACGATTCCTACCGGCCTTCCGTGGAAACCGTAGGTGGCGTGCCCGTCATTCATGCACTTTCCGCGCCTGATTACCGGGTGGACTGGGCGGCAGTTGGGCGGCTCATCACCCCACGCACGAGGATGCTTTGTATCAATACCCCGCAAAACCCGACGGGGACCATTCTCCGGGAGTCGGATATGATGGCCATCAACAACATGCTGCGTGGAACGGAGGTGATCCTGATGAGCGACGAGGTATACGAACACCTGATATACGACGGAGAGCAACACGCTTCTGCGCTGCTTTACCCCGAACTGTATGCCCGGACGCTGGCTATTTATTCTTTTGGAAAAACGTACCACAACACGGGCTGGAAAACGGGCTATTGTGTGGCGCCTCCCGACCTGACGCGGGAATTTCGCAAAGTGCACCAGTTCAACGTTTTCAGCGCCAACCACCCGATGCAGGCAGCATTTGCCGATTTTATGGTTGATCCGGCCGAATACCTCGGATTGCCGGCCTTTTACCAGAAAAAACGCGATTTTTTCCTGGAAGCCATGTCCGGCACACGTTTTCGGCCCTTGCCCTGCAAGGGTACTTATTTCCAGTTGTTCGATTATTCGGCTATCAGTGAGGAGCCGGACCTGGATTTTTGCAAGCGGCTGACGACGGAATTCGGCGTGGCCGCCATCCCGGTGTCGTCGTTTTATTCGGATCGTGTTCCCGGAGAAAAAACAGCGGACCGGGTGATCCGTTTTTGTTTTGCCAAAACGGAAGATCTGCTGGCGCAGGCCGGGCGATTGTTGGAGCGGGTTTGAACGTTCCCGATGTTGTGGAACTAACGGTGGGCAAAAAATAAAGCCGCCGGAAGTACTTACGTAATCCGACGGCTAATAAACCCCAAAAAACCAAATGAAAACTTCTTAAAGAACGCTTTTTAACCCGAATTGTTGTGGTCAAATCGCGCCAATTGTCATCGTTTTGTCAGGAAAACGAGGTGCATTTGAAATACACACATCTTCAGCGGAATCGCCGCCGTCATTTCCCGGACGTATTTTTTATTGCTCGGCTTTGCCGGCTTTCGATGCGCAGCAGGCTTTGCCGGCGCTGGCTCCCGATGTGCAGCAAGCTTTACCGGCAGATCCGGCAGAGCAGGATTTTTTTGTCATGGCCGCTTTGTCATCGGTGGAAGCCGTAGCGGATTTGGGCGCTACGTTGACAAATGCATTGGAACCTTCATCGAACTGAACGCTGACGAACTTCACATTTCCCTGGTCGTCCGTTTCTTTGCGAACATAAGAAACGGCGCCGTCGTCCGACTGACGTTTTTCGATGGAAGCATCGGATGCAGCGGCTTTAGCGGCTTTGTTGGCGCAGCAGGATTTGCTGGCGCTGGCCTGGCAGGATTGAGCATTGGCCGTAGCGATGCCCAAAGCGAAGAAAAATGAGAAGAAAAAAATCGCTTTTTTCATGAGAATCAATCGTTTAGCGTGTGAAATAATTTTTGCTTTCATTAAGCGGGTTCAAAAATAAGTTGCCCCGGGCAAAATCCGGGCGTTTTTGGAAAATCTTAACAAAACCATACCGGCTCAACTGTTCCCCGACAGAATCGCTTTATATCTTCCCGAATCGTTGAGCAGTTTGACGGCTTCTTCCACTTCGGGGTCGTTTTTGAGGTTTTTACGCACCTTTCCACGTTGGAAATAATAGCGACCTACGATCTCTTGTTCTATTTCGTGCAGGATACGGGCTTTACTTTTGGCCATTTCGTTCTTTTTTTCGGACCTGATTTTGTTCTCCATCATTTCGATATCGGCGCCGAGCGGATAGTTTTCACTCGTTGCAATGGCGCGCAACTCCTTGATTTTCTTCTCCGAAGCGCTTTCGTAAACAAAATTTTTCTCCTGTACAAACCGCGAAAAATCATCCCAATCCGCAAACGAAAACAATTCGATGGAGTCGATCGAAGGATGTTTGAGCGTGTATTGGGTGGCAAAGTCAAAAATAATATGCTGCTGGAGCAGCGCTTTCACCACGCCGCTTGCGGTGTCGTGGGGCAGCAACACATCCGGTTTGACGCCGCCGCCGTCGAGTACCGTACGGCCGTTGCGGGTTTTGAACTGTGCACGTTCCGATTCGGGAATGTCGACGGGTTCGCCGTTTCTGTAACGCACGGCCTGAATGCAGCGCCCGGAAGGAATGTAATATTTGGCCGTGGTGATTTTCACTTTTGCGTTGTAGCCGATGTCTTTCATATTTTGTACGAGCCCTTTTCCGTAGCTGCGCTGCCCCATCAGCACGGCCCGGTCGAGGTCCTGCAAGGCGCCGGCGGTGACTTCACTGGCCGAAGCGCTCATTTTATCCAGCAAAACGACCACCGGGATGTTTTCATCCACCGGGTTATTGAAGGTTTTGAAAATATTGTCCCACTCGGGTACTTTGCCCTTGGTGCTGGCGACGAGTTCGCCGCGGGGCAAAAAGATTTACGAGGCTGACCGCCTCGTTGAGTAAAACCGCCGCCGTTGCCGCGCAGATCGAGGATGAGGCCTTTGAGGTTCGGGTTTTGGGTTTTTAAATCCTGCAGGGCGCTGCCGACATTGCGGGCCGCGTCGCGGGTGTAGGTGGTGAGGTTGACATAACCGACATTTTCGGCCACCAGCCCCGAATGCGGAACGTTGGGTATTTCCACTTCTTCCCGTTTCAGGCTGATTTTCAGGTCTTTATTTTCGCCGGGGCGGCGCACCTGCAAGTCGGCTTCCGTACCCGGAAAACCCCGGAGGAATTCCAGCACCTGGCCTTCCGATTTTCCTTTGGCGCTTTGGCCGTCGACGGAAAGAATGGCGTCGCCGACTTTTAACCCGGCTTTGTGCGCGGGGCTTTTTTCATAGATCTCGGTAATGACCACGTAATCGCCCATTTGAAGGCCTTCGGCGCCGATGCCGTTGTATTTGCCGTCCGTCTGGATGCGGTAGCCCTCGATATCGGTCTCGGAAATATAGTTGGTATACGGGTCGAGGCCTTCCAGCATGGCGTCGAGGCCCAGGCGCATCACCTTGCCGGGGTCAAGTTCGTCCACGTAAGAGTGGTTCACCTCTTTATACGCGTTGGCGAATATTTCGAGGTTTTTGGAAATGTCGAAGTATTTGCCCTGCGAGCGGACCACCGAAAAGGCGGGCAGCAAAAGGGCGAGCAGAAACAAGTGTTTATAATTCATAATTTTTTGAAAATCAGAAGTTTTTATCCGTTATTAGTCGTTTGGATTTTAATCGTTCGAGGATAAATTTTGCCTCCGCTTCGTCAATGCCATTGGCAATATGGATGGTTTTCAGGCCGTAATCGAAGCGGATCATACCGGTATTGAAATAACCCATCAAGTGGATATTTCGCCCGCCGTACATGGCGGGTTCCACCGGCGAAATCCGCACATTTTTACTTCATTCAAGTCATAGGTTTTGGGTCGGTAAAACAGCAGGCCCCTTTTTTCCAGGGTCAGTTGCCCCTGACCGATCGTGATCACTTCCCTGCCCCGGATCATCCACCAAAACATGCTCAAGGCAAAAAAGCCGCCTACCGTCCAGGCGCCCAGCCACACAAAAAGAAAAATATTGACGCCGCCGGGCGCACCGCCGCTCAGCAGAGTGCCCGCCGCCATAACTTCGCCAAAAACCCAGCCGCACAGCCAAAAGGCCAGAAAGACGACGGCAAACCAGTAACGCTGCGCCGGGATAATCATCTCCATACCGTCGAAGGTGTCGTTCAGGATGGCGCGACCGGCATAGGGTTTTTCCATAAAAACTTGTTTTTCAGCGGTTTAAAAAGTTATTCAGCAGTTCGAGCAGTTCCGTTGGTTGGTCGGCATGCACCCAATGCCCCGCACCTTCGACGGTACGTATTTCCGCTTGCGGAAACAGGGATTTTATAAACGGAAAATCCTCGTCTTTGATATAATCCGAGCGGCTTCCACGTATAAAAAGTGCGGGTTTTTCGAATGGAACACCCGTTACCGGCGCCAGAATATCGCGGTAATGTTCCCACAAAACGGGCAGGTTCATTTTCCAGGTGTACCGCCCGTCGTCTTCCCGCGTGATATTTTTCAGCAAAAACTGCCGCGTCCCCGCATCGGAAATTCGCTCTGCAAGATAGGTCTCCGCTGCTTTCCGCGAACCCATTTTCGACAAATCCATCCTGCGTAAGGCGTCAAATATGGAAGAATGGTTGTCTTCGGCGGCGCCGGGAGCAATATCCACCACCACCAGCCGCTCCACCATATCGGGATGTGACAAAGCGAGTTGCATGGCTACCTTGCCGCCCATGCTGTGGCCCACCACCGAAGCGCTGAACATCCAGTGCTCTTCCATAAATACCCGCAGGTCTTCGGCCATTTCCGCATAGGTATGGGTGGGTAAGTGCGGCGACCGTCCGTGATTGCGCAAGTCGGGCGTGACGACTAAGTGATTGTCCGACAATCCTTTGGCAATGGTTTGCCAGTTGTCCGAAAAGCCGAACAAACCGTGGAGGATGATAACGGGGCTTCCCTGCCCGAATTCGCGGTAAAATAATTCCATAACGGGTTTTCAACCGCAAATAACAGGAAGAACTGCGGGATTGTTGCATATCCGGCAGGTCGTCAGCGGAAGGAACGGAGTAATGGATCCAAGTCCAATCGACCTGCACGTGTAATGATCGTATCGACCGAGCGGTTGGAAAGCCAGCGTCCCAGGGGGACTTTGTCGCGATCGGGGTCCGTGGGGCGCTGCAGGATCAGTTCAAAGGGTTGTTCGCCGGGAGGTAGTGTTTTGCGAAAATAATCGAGCCACCAGGTCGTCGTGCCGTGAATCGAGGAGAATCCGACGGCTGTAAAAGTGGCCATCGACTGGTTTTTGGGATCAAAACTGGTTTGTTTGCGCGGTTCGAGTGCGTCGTTGATCAGGAATATCAATTTGATCCGGAGCCGTTTTTTTACGGCATCGGGAATATAACCGGCGGATTCGATTTCACTTTTCAGGCGCGCCTGTATGCGGTTCATGAGTGTCAGGCCCATATTTTCGAACAAACCGCCATCCATAAAATTGCCCGTGCCGTCGATGTAGGTGTAAGGATTCATGATTGGGAACAACTGGCTGAGGTTGGAGGTGGTCACCAGCGCGAGCGAACGGCCAGCCGCCGGTTTGCTTTTCTCGGCATCTGCCAGGATGTCGATGGCGTCGACAAAAATTGTGGAATCCCAGGCGATGGCACTTGCATAACCCGACTTGCCGGTTTGAATATTGGTGGTCACCGGGAAATAAAGCGGAAGCCGGGTGTCGGGTTGCTTATTGTCCTTGTACCAATAGGAAAGGTAGGGCAACATGGGATAGTTCGCGATTTTGGGGCGGTCTTTTCCCAGGCTCAGGCTGTCGAAATGATTGTTTTGAAAAGTGGTCCGGATCCGTTCCACGGGGTCCAGTTCGCCCATACGCGAAGGGTGAAACCCGTACCGGATAGCGTTGCCAAAACCCGCTGCTTCGTGGCGCTGGTGCTCGAAATTGCGATCGCTCACGTCGTTTTTAAACAGAGATAAAAATCGTTTACCCACCTCATTGACAAACAATTGCATAAACTGCGAACTCAAATAATTGCGCCTGAACATCTCGGGTGCAAAATGCGCGGCGAGTTGTGTACGGGTAGCGGCATCCACTTCATTGTGATCCGACAGATACCGCCAGAAGGACAGGGTAGCGCCCATGCCGGCCGAACTTCCCGACGCCGAGGTGACGGCAAACAGGTGTTTGTGAAACTGGTACCCGCTTTCCGTTTCGAGCCGGTTCAGGATATGGCTCGTCCACATGCCGGCTCGGCTGCCGCCGCCTTGCGCCGCAATCAGGAAAACGGGGATTTCGGTTGTCGCCAGCGTATCCACACCCGGCGCAATGTTGTTTTTATACCAGTTTTCGAAATAATCGTGAAAACCGACCCGGTCTTCCGTTTTGATGCCGGACGGCACAAAATTGATGTTGTGAATTTCGGAGCGGCGCAACAAAATGAACCAGCCCAGTATAAGTAGCGACGCAGTAAGTATTCGTTTCAGCCATTTTCCCTTTTTCAACACGTACACGGCAATAAGCAGGTCGTTAAGCAGCACGTAACAAGTGATGATCAGCAACAGCACAAAGGGCGGCGTCAGAAATTGCAGGCTGTTCATGAAGGACAGTACCAGCGTGCTGCTCACCACGATCAGGAAAACGAAGCGGTAATAACGGCGGTGTGTTTTCAGGTCGTTATTGGCATATTCTTCCTCCAGCCTCCGAATGAGCCCGCCCAGCAAAGCCATTTGAATCGTGATACACAATCCCACGAAATAGTAATTCCAGAATACCTCGCGGGCTGTTTTACCGATCCAGATGAGCACGAACACCAGCAGCCAGTTCATACCCATCAGAAATTGTATCCGGCCAACTTTCATCCGGCTGCGCTCCATGGCCCAGTAGATTCCGTAAATACCTGCGGCAATAGTGGAGATCATCAGGGCCCATTGCCACCAGGTGGAATTGCGTTTGGCTTGAACAACCATCATGGAAACGCTGTACAGGATCATGGGCAGGCAACTGACCAGCAGGCCGCGATGCGGGTTTTTGCCCGTCACTGGGCGTAGTCGTTCAAAATCCGATTTGGGAACCTTGGGAAAAAACGGCAGCGGCAATACCCAGATCGCCAATGCCTGTAAAAAATAAACAAACAACATGGAAGCGGCCCGGAATCCGGGGTATGGACCCGGGTCGTCGAACAACCCGTACAACAATTCCCAGCCCTGTTTCATGCCGAACAGGAAGAGGGGAACGAACAAAATCCACAACAGGAAAAAGAAATTATCACGAATCAGTCCGCCGGCTTTATCGATGGAAAGATCGTTGAACGGTGCCGTCAGAAATGTACGGAAAGGGAGCGGGGAGGTGGGGCTCGACATGGTTTTGGTTTTTAAAGATTTAATCAGCAAAGATGCCGATCACAAAACCATTACGCGATAAAATCTTGATTAAAAAGAGGTTAACAACCTTGCTTCGGACCGCCCCGGTTGCCCTGGAGGCAGGAACAGCTTGCCTGGGCCAATGTCCGGATTTTGCCATAAAGTGATGAAGTTGAGGCATTATTCACCAATAACCCTTACATTTGTACCGGCCTTTAGCCGATTCTCCATTTTTTAAATTTTTTTCAATGCAAAAAGGAACCGTAAAATTCTTCAATGAGACCAAAGGATTTGGATTCATTGTTGACGCCAACACCGGCGAAGAAATTTTCGTGCACGTTTCCGGCCTGATCGACAAAATCCGGGAAGGCGACGTGGTTACGTACGAAACCGCTCGCGGCAAAAAAGGAATGAACGCAGTAGACGTCCAGCGCGCCTGACCAGGTTTGCTGCCACGTGGTAGAGATACGAATTCGATCCTGTTCCCCGGTTGAAAATGCTGTCAACGAGGGTTTTTTATGGACAGTCAGCCCTTACTTCTCCCACAACTTATAGGGTTTGTCCACATCCGTTTTAAAGGGCAAATACACTTTTTTACCCGTTCCCGCCGATTCGTAGGCGGCATAGATGGCTTCCAGAACGGCGCGCCCGTCTTCGCCGGTGACCGAAGGCTGACGGTTATTTTTGACACAGTCGACAAAATGTGCGAATTCCTGGGGAAAGCCGTAGTTCCAGATCTCTTCGTACATCGTAAAACTCCAGCCCACCGTATTTCCGGCTTTTTCAACGGCGTATCCCACCCCCTGCGTGCTGTAGGTGAGGATGGAATTGCCTTGCAACACGTCGGCGTATGCCTGCCCTTTGGTGCCGTGTACCTCGGCCCTGTCGTCCATGCCGCCCAGTTTGGTCCAGCTTTCCTCGGCGACGGCCGTTACGCCGTTTTCAAATTCCAGGATGATGATGGCGTTGTCGTCGCCTTTTGTTTTGTCCTTGTGCACGTGTGTGCCCATTTGGGCGTACACCGATTTGATTTTCGGCCGGCCGAGCATCCAGCGGAAAAATTCGATGGCGTGACACCCCATGTCCATGGTGACGCCGCCGCCCGAGCGTTCCACATCCCAGAAATGATCGGCGTGGGGGCCGTCGTGTTTTTCCGATTGTTTCAGCAACACCGGGTCGCCCAGGGCGCCTTCATCCAGCAGGGCTTTTAAACGAACGTATTTGGGCGTAAAACACAATTCTTCAGCGTACATCAATTTTACGCCGGCCGTTTTGCAGGCTTCTATCATGCGGTCGGCCTCAGCGAGGTTCATACACAGCGGCTTTTCCACCACGACGTGTTTGCCCGCTTTTGCCGCAGCCACCGCGATCTCGCAGTGAAACAGGTTGGGCGCCCCGATCACGATCATGTCGATGCCGTCCATTGCCAGCATGTCGTGTACATCCGTAAAAAAATTGGGAATGCCGTGATGCCGGGCAAATTCCCGGCATGCGCTTCCGTGGGGGATGCCACGGCGACGATTTCGGCGTCCGGCACCATTTTTAAGGATTCGGCGTGTATGGTGGAGACAAATTGTGATCCCACTAACCCGACGCCAACTTTTTTATTCATCATTTTTCATTTCTTTTGTGACGGCACCAAAATACTGACATTGGCCAAAAAAATATGAATCCAACAGCAATTGCCATCGACATCAGCGGAACGGCCGTCAAATACGGCCTGACCGATTACCGGGGATCTGTTATTTGGGACGATGTTGTTCCAACACCAAACACGTCAAAAGATGCCCTGATCGATACCCTCCTGGAATGTATCCGGAAAGCCCGCGTGTCGGCAAACGACCAAACACCCGTTTGTGTCGGCATCGGAACGCCGGGTATGGTGGATGTTGAACGCGGTTACGTGCTCGGAAGTGCGTTCCAGTTGCCGGGATGGGAAAATCTGCCCCTGACGGATATCATCACCCGGGAAACCGGCTTGCCTGCCTGGGCGGATAACGACGCCAACCTGATGGCTTTGGGAGAATATACGTTCGGAAAAGGCAAAAAGGGCAAAAACGTACTGTTTTTTACCCTCGGAACCGGGATCGGAGGCGCGGTATTTATCAACGGCGAACTGTATCGCGGCAGCAAAGGCGCCGGTGGCGAACTGGGTTGTTTTCCCATGCAATACGAGGGGAAGGACGGGTATTGGGAGGATTTTGCATCGATGAAGGCCCTGACCGAACGGTACAAACAACGTACCGGGAGCGAAGAACCTTTTACGGCCAAACTGATCTTTGAAAAAAGCGCCCTGGGAGATGAAATGGCCACTGCGGTCATCAGCGAAAACGCCCGCTTAGTCGGCCGGGGAATCGCCGGCTATATCAATATTTTTAACCCCGATACCATCATCATCGGCGGCGGCGTTTCGGATAATCAACCCGAATACCTCACCCGGGTAAAAGAGGTGGCCCTGACCTTTGCCCTGAAAGAATGTGCCGAAGACCTTGAAATAATTGCGGCCGGTTTGGGCAACAAGGCCGGTTTTGTCGGCGCCGGGTATTTTGCGTTGAAAATGCTCGGTTATGGAGTGTGACAGGTTGGTTATTTTGACAGGATTTACAGGATCTACAGGTTAAAGTCGGCTTTGCCGACAAAAATAAAAACCTGTAGATCCTGTCAAAACTTTTCTGCCTGATACCCTCTTCTTTAACTAACCCGGCACTGCTTCCCTGTCGCAAAAACAAGTGACATCGGGGTGCAACCACAGGAAAGAAGCCGGCAGCCGGGTGCTGATCTTCCGGTGGAAAAAATCGGCCATAACGGCCCTTTTGTGTGCGCCGTTGACCAGAAGGAGAATTTTTTTCGAGGCAAGTATATCCTTCATTCCCAGGGTGATACCATACTCCGGCTTGAATGCCGAGCCCGCAACCATGAGGTGGCCGCGGGTGCTTTCTGCAAGTCCGGCGCGGTGAATTTCAGGGATCAGAAAATCGGCCGGTTCGTTCAGCCCGAGGTGCCCGTTGGTACCGATGCCCAGGACGCAAAGGTCGATGGGGCCGTTTTGGCGGAGGTAATCGTTGGCTCGCCGGATTTCGGCGTCTTCATCGGTATAATTGCCGTCAAACAAAAATGCAGATTCAATACCCAGCGGCCCGGCCAGTTGCGACCTGAGTTGGTATCCTCCGCTGTGCGGACTGTCCTGCGACAATCCTACCCACTCATCCAGTGCAATCATTTTTAAGGAATGCGCCAGCCGGGTATTCCGGACCTGGTCGACCAGTTGGTCATAAGCCAGTCGGGGAGAGTTGCCCGAAGCCGGGCACATCAAAAGGCCGGGGTTGTCTTTTATGCAGCGATATATAAAAGCAGCGGCGACCCGGCTCATTTCCTCGTAGGTATCGAATATCTGTGTCAATGGAAGGTCTGTTTGGCACTTTTAAGCCTTGTTCAAAAAAGCGGAATACATCCAGACCATTTTTTCCTGCGCCCGGATGTAGTCGCTCATCAAAGCGTTGGTGCCTTCGTCGTTGGCTTCAGCGGATAAAGCAAGCAAGTCTCTTTGCAGGGAAATGATGGATTTAAAGGAATTGAGGATGTCTTCCACGGCCTTCATGCCGTTGGAAACCTCGGTGCTTTCCTTGATTTTAGAGGCGGTTTTATAGTCGGAATACCGGTGATTGGGGGCATATCCGAGGGTCAGTATCCGCTCGGCCACTTCGTCGATTTTGAGCAGCAGGTCGTTGTAGAGTTCTTCAAATTTCAGGTGCAGTTCGAAGAATTTTTCACCTTTTATATTCCAGTGGTAACCCCGGGTGTTTTGATAAAAGATGGAATAATTCGCCAGCAAGACGTTCAGCTTTTCAGCGAGTTGTTTTGACTTTTTATTGTCGAGACCGATCGCGTTCAGATTTTTCATAAAATCGCTTGTTATATGGTTCGTAACTACGCAAAAATACCGGCAGCGCCGACCCGGGAAAATGATTTTCCTCACAGCCGGCCATGAGCAAGTACCTGGAGAAAGGGTTGTGTTTAAGAACTTCTAACGCACCAATTCAAACTCTGCACTTTTCACATCCCGGGAATTGCCGCCCACAAACACCTGGAACTTGCCCGGATCGGCTTTAAATTTTGCGTCCTGATTCCAGTACGACAGGTCTTTTTCCGTCAGCCGGAACGTCACCGTACGGCTTGTCGCAGGTTCAAGTTTGATCTTTTCAAAACCTTTCAATTCTTTTACAGGGCGCGCGATATCGGCTGCCACGTCGTGGATATAGAGTTGCACGACTTCTTCCCCGATCACCGAACCGGTATTGGTAACCGTAGCAGACACCTCGATCGTTTCTCCCGCCCGCATCTGTGATTTATTGATTTTTACGTCCGAATAGGAAAACGTCGTATAACTCAGGCCATAACCGAATGGGTAAGCGGGCGTGGCCGACAAATCGAGGTAACCGCTTGTCCACATTTGCCCCTGTTGTTGTTGCGGGCGGCCTGTGTTGAGGTGATTGTAATAAAGCGGCACCTGCCCCACGCTGCGCGGGAAGGTAACGGGCAGTTTGCCGGAGGGGTTCACCCTGCCGGTGACTACGTCGGAGAGGGCATTGCCCGTTTCAAAACCCGGCTGCCAGGCTACCAGGATGGCCTGCACGTTTTCGTCGGCCCAGGGGAATGTGAGCGGGCGGCTGTTGAACAAGACCATCAACGTGGGTTTGTTGCCACGTGCGGCGATGCGCAGGAGGGTTTCCTGGTTGCCTTTCAGATTGATGTCGCTCACGGAACGGCTTTCGCCGCAGTCCATGCCGCGTTCGCCCACACATACGATCACCAGATCCGACGAAGTCGTGGCTTTCATGGCTATCGACAGGTCTTTTTCATTGCAGGCCGCATCGAGGCAGATTTCGGTGATGGTCACTTCAAAACCCATTTCTTCCAGCGAAGATTTGAGCGACATGGCGGGTGTAACCACTTTGGTTGTATCATAATCGGGATTACCGAGTCCGAGCGTCCAGAAACTCATATAATCCTTGTTGCTGCGGCTGTCGGCATAAGGGCCGAGGATGGTGATCTTTTTGAACGGACTGGCGGGCGTGAGTGGCAGGATTCCGCCGTCGTTTTTCAGGAGTACCATACTTTTTGCGGCAGCGTCGCGGGCTGACCAGGCTTCCGTGGGGTTTTTCTAGGTCGCTTCGCCTGGTGTTTCGGGTCGAGTGCCGAAAGGGGTCATCAAAAAAGTCCGACCTTAAATTTCAGGCGCAACACCCGGCGCGGCCTCGTCGATCTGGGCCTGGGTGACACGCCCGGCATCGAGGGCTTTTTTCAAGCCGCGCTGGAAGGTGCCGCCGGCCATATCCATGTCACTGCCCGCCGACAGGCATTTGGCGGAAGCGTCCGCGTCGTCGGCCGCTGCGCCGTGTACGATCGTTTCACCGAAAGAATTCCAGTCGCTGACCACGAGGCCTTTCCAGCCCCATTCGCCGCGCAGAATATCGGTTACAAGGTGTTTGTTCATGCTGGCGGGCACGCCGTTCAGTGTATTGAACGCGTTCATAAACGTGGCGCTGCCGGCTTTGGCAGCGGCTTCGAAAGGCGGCAACACCGTTTCCCGCAGGCGTTGCTCGCTCATATCCACCGTGTTGTAGTCGCGGCCACCTTCGGCAAAACCGTATGCAGCATAGTGTTTTGCACATGCTGCCAGCGTATTATTTTTGCTCAGGTCATCCCCCTGAATGCCACGCACCCGGGCCTCTGCCACCCGGCTGCCCAGGTAAGTGTCTTCACCCGCGCCTTCCATGACTCGTACCCAGCGGGGGTCGCGTGAAACGTCCACCATGGGAGAAAACGTCCAGTTTTGTCCGTCGGCAGCGGCTTCTTCGGCGGCGATGCGTTCGATACTTTCGATCAGAGTCATGTCCCAGCTGGCCGCCTGCGCCAGGGGTATGGGGAAAATAGTTTTGTAGCCGTGGATGACGTCGAAGCCAAAAATCAGCGGGATGCCGAGGCGGGTGCCCACTGCCGCGCGCTGCATGACGATTTTGTTGTTAAAATTTGTATGGCTCAAAACGCTCCCGACTTTACCGGCCTTGATCTGATTGAACAGGTCGTCTTTGGAAACATCGGCGCCGGTGCTGATATCGCCGGGTACCTGGTTCAACTGACCGATTTTTTCATCGAGGGTCATCCTGGCGAGCAATTCCTCCACACGCCGGTCAATGTCTTTGATCGAGGTTTTTTGGGAAAAAAGAGGGGAAAAAGAGGAAAAAAAAACCGCTGCTGTCAGGACTATGGCGGATAAAAAGGTAGCGTTGCTATTTTTCATGGATATTTTTTTCAGCAAATGTAGGTGACACAATGGGGATAGCAAGCCTCCGGGGCCACTATCTTGTCTTGTAAAGTCCACTTAGATGTTTGAAAGGCGGTTTGCGCTGCCTGGTTGGCGGCACGGTACCGCTACCCCCTGTTGGCGGTACGGTGCTGCCAACCTCCGGTTAGCGCCACGATTTGGAAATCCGCCGTTCCTGACGGAATTTCGCGGCCCGATAATTGTTCTGCTATGAAATCCTTTTTACCCATCTTTTGCGCGCCATTGTGACGTTCGCCGTTTTTGCCGGGCTGCAATACATCATCCCGTATTATTTGCTGGCACTCGGCGGCATCGCAGCCGGCGCATTTATGCTCAAAACGGGCGACGACCGGCCGCTGGCACTTGGTGTTTTAGCGGGCAGCATAACCTTTGCCATTTTGCATGTTCAAGGCGCAGACTATATCCGACTTAAGGGTTT
>JADJOD010000037.1 GCA_016713985.1 Lewinellaceae bacterium
CTCATCATAATGGATACGGGCTGGAAGGCGTACAATCACTCATACGTAAGCGCTAAGATATTCAAGTAACTAAATTCGTGCCCAATTTTTACAACATTATTTTCAGCGGTTTTTCTTCCAGGGGCGGAAATACATTGTTTTCTCCAAATACGCCGATATCCGGGGTATATTCGTTGGGTAAAGGCACGATATACAAACTGTCGCCGGCGCTCATGGGCTGTCTGGCAAACAACTGGCGAAGACTCAGGTGCAGTTTAGTCAGGTGTTTTTTGGTCATGTCCGGGGCCGCGAACACTGACTTTTGTATCCTTCGGCACCCGTTTCTTTCGAGCAGTTTTGCGGCGCGGTTGCGCAGGCGGTCGTTTTCCAGGTCGTAACAAATAACGTAGTGCATACCGGGTGAGGTTTTGGTTGTGATGGGCCCAGCGCAATACAAAACGCACGATGAAGTACAGCGTAATTCCCGCTATGGATAAAGCGGCGGCGTCGCCCCAGCCGAACCGGCCGTCGGAATCGGGCATTACCACCACGGGCAGCGAAGGGGAAGCGTATGGCACGGGAGTCAGGGGTTTGGCTGCGGTGGGCAGGTTTTGGGTGCGGTCGGCGCGTTTTTGCACCAGTTCGCTCATCTCTGCGGCGTCGAGTGCCTGCGGATGCCGTTCGTGGCGATCGGTCAATACGTGCACGGTATCGCCTTCGCGGGTGCGGTACACCCAATAACGCACGCCGCCGTGCCCGCTGCACGCGCCCGTACTGCGGGTATCGCTGCGGGTATCGTCCATACAAACACAACCGATCCGGAAAGCGCCTTTGGGGATGCTCACCCGTTTTGTTCGGGCTTCCCGCTGCCGGCGCCCGGTGGGGATTTCGCCTTCGTGGTCGCTGCTGCGGTAAATTTCTTCCATACGGGCGCGTTCGTCGTCCGCGATATGGGGATCCTGGGCAGGAAGCCGCCACAACAAAAGCGGCAGCAAAAACAAGAGGAAGACGTATCGTTTCATAGGGGATTCGTTTTCTCACGAATATTCCCTCAATAATGTGGCCAGTTTTTGCGCGTCGAGGTCGATATGGACTTTTCTTTTTACCTGTTTGCCGCCATAAGCGCTGCTTTCTTCCAGAAAAATGAGCATGGCGTCGATCACAAGGTTTTTTCCGCTGCGGCTGAGCCAGAGGCCGTGTTCTTCGGCGTCGGGTTCAAAAGCGGATTCGTCCAATTGCCCGCCTTCGGCTAATTGTACGGCCACCCGGTCGGCCCAGGGCCGGTAGGGTTCTATAGCATCAAACACGAGGGTGGGGGCGGCGCCGTAACGATCCACGTGTAATACGCCGAGGAAAGGATCGATGCCGTTTTTCAGCAAAGCGAGGTGTACGGAAGTATACAACATGCCGTACAGATAATTGAGCAGGGCGTTGAAGGGATCGTAAGCCGGGCGTTTTTGCCGGCCCTCAAAGGTCATTTTTCCCGCGAGGAAGAGTGTGATTTGCTGAAAATACAAACGGGAAACATTGAACATTGGACATTGAACATTGGACATTTTTTTAATTTAAAAATTTAAAAATTTAAAATTTAAAAGTTATAAATGTCCAATGTTCAATGTTCAATGTTCAATGTTCAATGTTCAATGTTACAATGTTCAATGTCCCTACCTCCCCAACACCGCCTTTTCCACCGCCATTTTGTACAGCCTTCCCACGGGAATTATCGTTTTGCCGATTTCCAATCCGTCCGCCGCAAGGGCGCCGATTTTGTCTTTGGCGACGATAAACGAACGATGCACCCGTAAAAAACGCCCGGGCGGCAGGCATTCTTCAAAGTGGGTGATCGTTTCCTTGGTGGTGATCTTGCCCTGGGGCGTGGCGATCCGGACGTAGTCTTTCAGGCTTTCGAGGTACAGGATGTCGTCGAGCAGCACCTTCACGTTTTTGCGGTCGGCGCGAACAAACAGGTGCGGCGGCTCTGCGTTGGCGGCCGGGACTTTTGCCGGGGCAAGCGACGTAGCAGGCTGCACCCGTGTATGGAATTTGCCGATGGCTTTTAAAAAACGGTCGAAGGAAACGGGTTTCAGGAGGTAATCCGCGACGTCGAGTTCAAAACCTTCCAGTGCAAACTCGCGATAGGCCGTGGTGAGGATCACCTCCGGTTTCCGGCGCAGCGATTGCAGGAATTCCAGCCCCGTTAGTCCGGGCATCTGGATGTCGAGAAAAAGCAGGTCCACCCGGCTGTGTTGCAGGGCTTCAAACGCTTTTACCGGGTTGGTAAAAGTGCCGGCCACCGAAAATCCTTCGAGCCGCAACAGGTAGGATTCGATGATCTCGATGGCAATGGGTTCGTCGTCGACGATGAAACATAAATGGTTCATTGCTTACGGATGTTGGTTAATGGTTAATGGTTATTGGTACCAAACCCCAGGCCGAACGTGCCCTCCTGGACGGCGCCGACGTGTGAGGACCTGGTGTAATGTGGGGCCGGCGCTCGGGGTTGGAACAGGGCATCATCGTTAAATTCGGGTATTCCCAACCGAACGTGTCCTCCTGAGCGTAGTGAAGGACCTGGTGTAAATGTCTGTTATTCAGGTGCTTCGCTGCGCTCAGCATGACACGTTCGGTTGGTGTTTGGTGTTATGGAACAGGGCATCATCGTTAAATTCACGTGGATATTCCCAACCGAACGTGTCCTCCTGAGCGTAGTGAAGGACCTGGTGTAAATGTCTGTTATTCAGGTGCTTCGCTGCGCTCAGCATGACACGTTCGGTTGGTGTTTGGTGTTATGGAACAGGGCATCATCGTTAAATTCACGTGGACATTCCCACCCTAAACTGTCCTCTTGAGCGCAGTGAAGGACCTGGTGTAAATGTCTACAGGTGCCGCGGGCGGGCGCGTCGGGTGGGGTGTCAGTGTTATTCAGGTGCTTCGCTGCGCTCAGCATGACACGTTCGGCCTGGGGTTTGGCACCAATAACCAATAACCAATAACCATTAACCAATAACCAATAACCAACTCCAGGTCAATCAAAAACACATCTTCACCCTCTACTTTTTGGAGCCGGTAGCGGCCGGGGTAAAGCAGGGCGAGGCGTTGCTCCACATTGCGCAGGCCGATGCCCTGGTGGTTCTGGTTGGCTGGTTTGGTTATTGGTTTGTTTTTGCTGTTTTCCACCTGGAAATGAAGGGTGTTGCGCCTGGCAAATAAACGGATTTTTACAAAAACCTCGTCGGTGGTGGTATTGGCGGCGCCGTGTTTGAAGGCGTTTTCAACAAAAGGCAACAAAAGCAGGGGCGCGATGTGGATGTCGTTGGGCGGCAGTTCGGGTTCGAAGTGCAGGTTCAGGCGATCGCCGAAACGAAGGCGTTCGAGTTCGATGTAGTGGCGGATGAGCTTGATTTCCTTGTGCAGCGGGATTTGTTCGGCGTTGCATTCGTAGAGGATAAAGTCGAGCAAACCGCTGAGTTTCAGGATACTGTCGGGGGTATGCGGCGAGTTTTTTAACGCGAGGCCGTAGAGGTTGTTGAGGGTGTTGAACAAAAAATGCGGGTGTATCTGGGCGCGCAGGAACTGGAGTTCGGCGTCCCTTTTTTCGGTTTGCAGGCGACTGGTCAGCCGGTCCTTGTTGTCCCAGTCCCGGATGATCTTGAGGCAAACGCCGAGGGCGATGACGGCGTAGTCGTGGAACAGGTTTTTGGATATTTTGCCGAGTGGCAGGTGGATTTCCCGGTCGCCAAGCAGGTTGTAATACCAGTTCGACCATTCGAGCCGGAAAACGATCTGCAGGAGAAAAACGATGGCACAAGCCATCCAGAACAGGGTTTTTTTGCCGCGCCACAACAAACGCGGCGTCAGCACGTACCCCACTACATAGAAGGGCAGGGCGATCAGCGGCAGGAAAAATATACTTTGCCGCAACAACTCCTTTTTGTCGTCGTAATGCGGGAGGTTGGCGACAAATTCGACCGCTACATAAGCCGTCCAGAGCAGGAGGTGGAGAAGGATTCGTCGGATCATGCCCCCAAAATACAACAGCAAGACAAAAAAAGCCGCCTCATCACACGATGAGACGGCTTTCAAATATATTTTGCGTTTGCAGGCGATTATTTCAGGTTGAAAGCGCCGGTACCTACGAGGTAACCTTTGTTGTACACTTCCACGGAGTATTTACCTTTTGCAAAGTTCTGGCCGGGCTGCCATGCGCCGCAGACGTTGGTTTCGCCGTTGCTGTAATTGCAGGTAGCCGTGGTGGTGAACCGGAATTCCGATTCTGCTTTTTTGTCGACGGATACACCGGAGCCGAGGCTTTCGATGGCAAGCGGAGCGCCGGTGGGATCAACCACGCGGATCTGGAACGATTCTTCGCCGGCGGGAACCACTTCATTGGGTTCGGTGGTGAAGCAGATGTTCAGTTTGTCCACTTTGCTGGCGCGGGATTTGCTTTTTTCCTTGCCGTTGCTGCGCACGTCGACGGCTTTCACCGTTACGTTTTTCACCCGGATAGCGGAAGCGATATCCACTTTTTTGCTCAGTTGGGCGCGTTCGGTTTCCAGTTGTGTTTTTTCGGAGATCAGCGCGGCCTTTGCCGTGCTTTCTTCCTGGAGTTGGGATTGGGTCTGGGTGAGGTTGGTGCTCAATTCCTGGTTTTGGGTCGACAACTGGGTGTTGGAAGCCGTCAGATCGCCGACTTGTTTTTTCAGGTTGTCGATTTCAGCCAGGTACTGATTTTTTTGGCGCTCGAAAGTGTTCATGGCGCCGCGGTATTCCTTGTTCTTCTGGATCAAACCCGCGATTTCGTTCTTCTGGGTTTCGAGGTTTTGCAGTTGTTCGTTGATTTTGGCATCCAGCTCGGCGTTGATGCCTTTTTGCTGTTCGAGTTGGGTTACCGCGTCGTTGTACTTCGTTTCCAGTTCGGTCATCGCCTCTTTCTGCTGCGTCAACTCCATCGTCGTGGCATCCAGTTGCTTGCCGGTGTTCAGTTTGCTAACCAATAAAAAAACGCACAAACCGAGAAGAGCAGCGATGGCAACGCCCATAATCGTTGTGATACGCTTCTGGTTGTTGTCCTGGTTGTCGCCGTAGTTCGGGGTCGTGGGCTGATTGAAATTGGTGGGTGTGCTCATGCTATAAATTTAAGATGAAAAGGTTTAACGTTAGAATTTGAAGTCAAAATTTTCATCATAGGCGAAGCCGGCGGATGCATATTGTTTTAAATGCTGTGATTGATACGGTGGCGTTTTGAAAAGTCACGGCATAAACCGAACTTGGTCGTTCTTTATTGCCTTTTGGTCGTGCAAAATTTGTGATCTTTTTTTGGGAAACCCATGTAAGTGCCTGACAATCAGGTGAAATGCGGCGTTAAAATTTTCCAAATTTTTTTGCTTTTAAAACGGCCTTTCGGCGAACGGGCCCGAATCCTTACCTTTGCGACCGGAGCCGGCTCCGGCATTTTTTCCACATTTGAACCGCTTAGTCTTATGTCCTTTTTTGAAGCATTCGATCTGTACAACATCCTTTTCCTCGACATTGAAACGGTGCCGGGCAACCGGGAATTTGAAGAACTGAACGAAGAGTTGCAGGAATTGTGGGGTATCAAATGCCGGACCCTGCTCCGGAAAACCGCGGAAGAACTGGAATTCGACGAAATCGCCGCGTCCTACGCCGACCGGGCGGGTATTTACGCGGAGTTTGGCAAAATCGTGTGTATCTCGGTCGGATTCCTGACCCGGCAGCCGGACAACAACGAACCGCTCCTGCGCCTCAAGTCGTTTACCAACCACATGGAAGCCGGCCTGCTCGACGATTTTGCCGACTTGCTGGGCAAACATTTTAACAACCCGGACAAATTTGCCATCTGCGGCCATAATATAAAGGAGTTCGATATTCCCTATATCTGCCGCCGCCTGCTGGTGAACCAGTTGCCTTTCCCCCGTATGCTCGATATCGCCGGCAAAAAGCCCTGGGAAACCAAACACCTGCTCGATACCATGGAACTGTGGAAATTCGGCGACATCAAAAACTATACCTCGCTCCGGTTGTTAGCTGCCATATTTGACTTTCCTTCTCCCAAAGACGATATGGACGGCAGCGACGTGGCTTCGGTGTATTGGGAGGAGCGCGACCTCGACCGGATCGCTTCCTATTGTGAAAAAGACGTGCTGGCCACGGTACAACTTTTCCTTAAAATGAAACGACTTCCCGTTTTGCGCAGCGACCAGATCGTCATTGTGCGTTAAGGGTGTACATCAAATATCAAACATGAGAAAACACATCGTCGCTCCTTCCGTTTTAGCCGCCGATTTTACACGGCTGGGCGAGGAAATTGAAATGGTGAATCAAAGCGAGGCCGACTGGTTGCACGTCGACGTGATGGACGGGCGTTTTGTGCCCAACATCACTTTCGGGATGTTTGTCGTGGAGGCGATGCACAAACTGGCGCGTAAACCGCTCGACGTACACCTGATGATCCTCGAACCGGAAAAATACATCGAGGCATTCCGGAAAGCCGGCGCCCACGTCATCACCGTGCATTATGAAGCCTGCCCCCACCTGCACCGCACCATCCACCAGATCCGGGAATCGGGCGCGATGGCCGGTGTGGCGCTCAACCCGCACACCCCCGTAGCAGTGCTGGAAGACGTGATCGAGGACCTCGACCTGGTGTGCCTGATGTCGGTGAATCCCGGCTTCGGCGGCCAGAAATTCATTTATCAGACGATGCCCAAAATTCAAAAACTCCGGGAAATGATCGATACGCGCAATTCAAAAGCCCTGATCGAGATCGACGGCGGCGTCGGGTTGCAAAACGCGGAATCCCTGCTCCAGGCCGGCGCCGATGTGCTGGTGGCGGGCAACAGCGTATTCGCCGCCGCCGACCCGCGCGCAACGATCAGCGCCCTGAAAGCGTTTCAACCGGTATTCGATTTTTAACGGCTGCCAAACTTTTTACCCTTGAAAAAAATAGATAAACTGATCATGGCCAGCTTCATCGGCCCGTTCGCTGTGTCGTTCGGGATCGCGTTGTTTGTACTGATCATGCAGTTTATGTGGCTGTACATCGACGAAATTGCCGGGAAAGGTGTGAGTATTTTTATCATGCTCGAACTGCTGGGTTATCTCTCGGTGTCCACCTTCCCCATGGCGCTTCCGATCGCGGTCCTGATCGCTTCGGTGATGGTGATGGGCAATTTGTCGGAGCGTTACGAATTGTCCAGCATGAAATTCGCCGGCGTATCGCTGCTGCGTATCATGCGCGGGCTCATCATCTGGGCGGCGGGTATGAGCGTTTTTTCCTACCTGTGTTCCGATTTTATCATTCCTATCGCCAACCTGGAATTTAAATCGCGTTTTACCGATATCCGGCGGCAAAAACCCGCACTGGCGCTCGAAAAAGGCATTTTTAACGAAGATTTCCGGCAGTTTGTCATCCGGATCGGCGACAAGGAAAAAGACGGAGAAACGATCAAGGACGTGATGATTGAAGATCAGACCAACGCCGGGCGGGTGAAATTCAGCAAAATCATGGCCGACAGCGGCCAGATGTACACCACCGACAACCGGCGTTATTTTGTGATGAACCTTTTTGAAGGCACCCAATACAACGAACCGCTGACTTCCGCGGATAAAAAAAATTCCAAATATCCCTTGTGCGCACCAATTTTAGATCCTGGACCAAGGTGTGGGACATGCGCGAGTTCGAAATGGTGAGCACGGACAAAGACCGTATCGCCGGCAACCGGGCCATGCTGAGTATGAATCAGTTGCGGGAAAATATCGATTCCCTGAACCGGGTGATGGAAAGTGGCAAACAGGCCATTGCCGACGATCTGCTCACGGCCCTCAAACGAAAACCGATCAAACCGAAGTTGACGGCACAGGATTCCCTGAACCAGGCGCTGGCCCTGAAACAAAAACTGGGCAATATCAAAGCCGGCGGCAAACCGCAAAATAGAAAGGAACCCGCCAAACCGGCGCTTCCCGTACAGGTGTTGGACAAACCGCTCGATCAATACACGTCTTTTGACCAGACATTCCGGGTGGAAGACCGCCCGAAAATGATGAAGGAAGCGCACAATCGCGCCCGCGGCGGTATATCCACCGTGGAAACACGGTCGTCTCAGATCGAAAACCGCCGGATGGAATACGTAAAAACGGGTTACGAGTTGTACGCCAAGTATAGCTTCGCGCTGGTGTGTTTTATTTTCCTGTTTATCGGCGCGCCCATGGGCGCCATCATCCGAAAAGGTGGATTCGGCTACCCGATCTTAGTGTCCATTATCTTTTTTGTCACCTTTATTATGCTGATCATCCTTTGCCGCAAACTGGCGGAGGGCTACCTGATGACTCCGTTCTGGGCGGCGATGGTGCCGTGTATCGTGTTGATTCCCATCGGCGTATTCCTCACCCGAAAAGCCATGAACGATTCGGCTATGTTCAGCACGGACCGCTTAGACCGGGTTGTGCGCTGGATACGCAACCGGCGGAAAAACAAAAAAACCGCTGCCGTTTCATGAAAAACAAGTGGGACAATCCCTGGTTCGTCATCCCGGTCCTGCTTTTTTTCAACGCGGGGTTTTTGGCGGCTTACCTTATTCCTTACGGCCGGGAAATATTGTTGTTTAATAACTTGCGCGAAGAACCCTTCAATTCTTTCTTCCGCTTTGTCACACTTTTGGGCGAGTTTTATCCTTTTGTGATTTTTGGGCTCGCCGCCGCATTCTGGCGGTTTCGGTACGCCGTTTTGATCGCGCTGGCGGGACTGATCACCCTGCCTACCGTATATGTCTTAAAAGAACAGATCGGGGCGGACCGGCCCATCACCTGGTTCAACAACCGGGGTGCGCGGGAGTCGGTGGTGACGGTGCCGGAAGAGTTTTTGAATACCGGGCAAACCAGTTTTCCTTCCGGGCACACAACGGCGGCATTTGGCCTGTACAGCGTGTTGAGCCTGATACTTGTGGATAAATACCGGCGCTGGAGCCTGCTTTTTGCACTTGCCGCCATTTTGGTGGGGGTGTCGCGGGTGTTTCTCGTTCAACATTTCCTGTCGGATATCCTGGCCGGCGCGGCCCTGGGGCTGCTTGTCGGCTGGCTGGTTGGGCGCATCGATCAAATGCCGTTTTTTCAACGCCTGCACGTTCTGGACCGCGGGATTCTGCGTTCATCGTCATCTGCCGCCTGAAAAAGCGGCAATTCCGGCTTTGTCACCGGGATGAAACGCCGACCAGTCGCCGTGTTTTCTGAACCAGGTCGCCTGCCGTTTTGCGTAATTGCGCGAGTGTTGTTTGATCCGGACGATCGTTTCTTCCCGGGTGGTTTTTCCGTCGAAAAAATCAAACCATTCTTCATAACCCACGGTGCGCAGGGCCGGCAGCCGGCGGTAGGGCAGGAGGCTGCGCGCTTCTTCTTCCAGTCCCGCACTTATCATGGCGTCCACGCGTGTTTCGATGCGGGTATACAATTCGGGTCGGGGCAAATCGAGCAACAGGTACCGGGGCTGAAAAGGCCTCGGTTTTTTTTCATAGTGCAAAAAGCCGGAAAAGGGCAGGCCACTTTCGATACAAACTTCCAGCGCCCGCCGCAGCCGGGCGGGATTTTGGCGGTCGACGACGGCAAAATAGCCGGGGTCCAGTCGTGCAAGTTCCTGTTGCAGCCAAAAAAGGCCGCCGGCTTGTTCCCCTTCGGTTACGAATGCCCTCGTCTCCGGGGAAATATCGGGAAAAGCATCCAGTCCTTCACAAACAGCCCGGATAAACAAACCCGAGCCGCCGACCAGGAGGGCGACATCCTTTTCGCGGAACAGGTCGTTCAGAATCCGCAGGGCGTCCCGTTCATATTCGCCGACGCTAAAGGAGTCTGTAACATGCAGGCTGTCAACAAAATGGTGTTTTACAGCCGCCAGTTCCTCCGGGCCGGGTTTGGCCGTTCCGATGTTCATTTCGCGGTAAAACTGACGGCTGTCGGCGGAAAGAATTTCGGTGCCGAATTGTTGCGCAAGCCGGATTGCCAGGGCTGTTTTGCCCGTAGCCGTTGCGCCGCCGATGACGATAAGATGTTTCAAGATGAGTCGTGGGTCAAAAGTCGTGAGTTTTATGTCGTAAGTTGTAAGAAAAAGCCCTGAGCCATTATCCGGGAGCCAATAGATAATATTTATTTATGTCCCACGACCCGCGTCTCACCACTTTTGGCTCACGACTCACAACTTAATCATTTTATTTGCGGCATGAAATTCAACCTGCGCCATCAAAGTTCGGGACAAATTTATCCTTATCTCGAAACTCTGACCCATGCAATGTATTGGGGTTTTTTCCGGAAAATACACCTGCACAACCGGGCGGGTGTTCCTTCGGACCAACCCGTGCTGCTGGCGGCTAATCACCCGACAGCGTTTATCGATCCCTGCCTGCTGTGCTCCTACCTGAACCCGCCGATCTACAACATGGCCCGGGGTGATATTTTCCGCAAGCCCTTTTTTCGCAAATTGATGGAAAGTATCAATATGTTCCCGGTCTACCGCGTGCGGGACGGCTACACCGGCCGCGACCGGAACGACCAGGTATTCGATTATTGTGTGGAAAAACTGCAACAAAAACGGGTGGTGGCCATCTATGTGGAAGGGGAACACCACCTGGAAAAACGCGTCCGGCCCGCACAAAAGGGACTGGCCCGCATTGCATTTGCCGCTTATGAACAACACCGGTCCGACGCACTGCAAATCATTCCGGTGGGATGTAATTATCGCTATGGCGACCGCCCCCGCGACGAAGCGATGGTGAACGTGGGTGCTCCGATGTATGTGCGCGATTACTGGCAGGAATACTGCAACGACCCGGCCTTCGCCATCCAGCACGTTTGTGACGATATCGAACAGGCCTTAAAATCAATATGTTATCACATCGATGATCTTGGCGACGACGTATTGGCCGAATATCTGCTTACCCTCGTTCGCAGTGAATCGGCGCCCGCGCCCTGGCCGGTGGTGGTGCACAACGACGGCTGTTTTTTTCTGCGGAAAAAGGCGCTCGACCAACTCAACAAGATGTCCGCGACGGAAAAATCGGCTTACCGGGAAAAAGTGGAGCAATACTTTGAGCAACTCGACGCTGCCGGTCTCGAAGACGACGCGCTCCGGAACCCGCAATGGGGGCATGCAGGCCGGCTGCTTTTTTTTGTGCCGGGACTACTTCCGTTTGTGCTCGGTTATATCAGCGCCTGGCCGCTTTCCCGGTTTGCAAAGTACGTGGCGGATAAAAAAGCGACCAAACGGGAATTTTATTCCAGTGTATGGATGGGGGTCGGGTTTTTGACGGGTATATTCTATTATCTCCTGTTGTTTATTGCCGGACTTCTGACCGGCGAACCGGCCTGGATCGCGCTGGGGCTGGCATTGCCCTTACTGGGCTGGTTTTCCATGATTTATAAAGAAACCTGGGCGCGTTTCCGGAAGTCCCGGGCTGCACTGCGCAGTGGACGGCGGGAGGTGTTGCTGCAAATGCGTGAGGCGATTATGCCTTAAAGTTGTACCCCTCAAGCCCTGTCTTCCAACACGACGAAGCCTGCGTCAAAGGGTTTCAGGTGCGTTTTTAATTCGCCGATAAAGGCATCGCCGTATTTCAGCAGATAGGGCAGGAAGTTGTCGTACCGCTCCTGCAAGCCGTTGCCGGGAAATAGTTTTTCTTTTAAGGCCCGGATCTGGTTGAGGGTGACCTCGTGTTTTTGTTTTTCCGCGCGTATGAGCCTGTTTTGCCATTGTTCGAGCAAACCCACCGTTTTTACTTCCTCCGCGCGCACGGCTTTTTCGAGGGTGGGATCTACGGCGGTTGCTTTCCGGGCGAGGTTGTCGAATATTTTTTGCAAATCGCTGATTTCCAGGCTTAAAGAAACTTCCCCGGAAGCATGTTGTTCCACGTAGGTTCGGATCAGGCTGTCGGTGTCGGCAAAAAAGGTTGCGGCGTCGAAGCCGAATTTTTGCAGTTTTTTTACCATATCCCGGTCGAGCCAAAGCACGGAATGCCGGCGCGCGAGCATCGGAAAGGGGATGCCGAAATGTTCGAACAAGGATTTGCGTTCGAGCCAGTAAGCGAGTTCGCCGCCGCCGCCGACGTAAGCCAGGTTCGGAAGGATCATCTCCTGGAACAAGGGTCGCAACACTACGTTCGGGCTGAACCGCTCCGGGTGAGACTCCAGTTCGCCGAGGAGTTCATCTTTTGAAAACACAAGGCTGGTATTCAGCACTTTATATACGCCGTCTTCGAGCACGATTCGCTCCCGCATACCCGGTGTCATGTAAAACAGGTTGATTTCACGCGGCGCGGCTTGCGTTTTAAAACCCAGGCCGTTGAGTTGAGCGATTGTTTCGTTGACGATACGAAAGCAGGGTTGTTCGAGCAATTCGGCCCGCATCACGGGAATAAAATGCCTTTTCAGGCGGGTGTCGTTCATGTTCAAAACAACAAGTCCGTGGGCGCCGAACAGGTCGTGGAGCATGGCCTGTGTGGCTCCGGCAATGGTTGTATTATCCGTGTAGGCCCGTTCCACCCGTTGAAAAAGCGCTTTGGCGGCGTCGCTTTCGCCGAGAATGGTTTTGATCTCCGCCAGCACGGATGTCAGGCCGGAGGTATCCATACTTCCGACGGGACCTTTTTGGTCCGTTTCCCAACTGAGTTTTTTATTGTAGAGGTGAATGGTGTTGAGCTCATCGAGGTCGTGGTCTTCACTTCCCAGTACAAACACCGGCACGACCTGCCGCCCGTCTTTTAAACCCAATGAAATGGATTCAGCCAAAATAATGGTTGTCAACGCTTTATATAAAAAATAAAGCGGGCCCAAGAAAAGACTGGGCTGATGGGCGGTGGTAACGGTGAAAACATTTTCCCGGCGCAGGGCTTCAATGTGGTCCAGCACGGCGGGTATTTTGGGCAAACTGGAATACTGCTCCTGTAACACGTCGACCAGATCGGTCCTCGGGGGCTGCGAACCTGCCCGGTCGCGCAGCGCCTCGTCGAAAGATGCAAGGGCCGGCGTATACCGGTAAAAAGGTTTCAGCTGTTCATCGCCGCGGGCATAAAAAACATCCGTTTTGGCCAATTGGGGGATTTTTTCAAAAGGAATAATTGTCTTCAGCATGATCGCTATTTGTTCGAGGCAGGTTAACAAGATATTCGGGTGAAGGTTGTTGTGCCGACGCGCTAAAAATCCCGCAGTTTAACGCAACAAAGTAACGTCGCCCCAAACGGCTTTGGGTTTTCCGTCGCAAATGATGTCGATCCGGTAAACATACACGTCGGAAGGGCAGGGGCGGCCATCCTTGGTGCCGTCCCAGGAGACGTTCCCGTTTTCCTCGTACAGTTTTTCCCCCCACCGGTCGTAAATGGTCAAACTGCCGACGAGTTCCGAGCCTTCAAAAGGCACCACGCGGAACACATCGTTTACCTTGTCACCGTTGGGGGTGAAGGCATTGGGGATACGCAATCGTTTCGGATCACAGGGGATAAGCACCACCACACGATAGGTGATCATTGCTTCACAGCCGTTTGCATCGGTTACGAGCAATTGATATTCGTGGTAGCCGCTGGAATCGGGCAACACGGAAATGTTTTCGCAATGTTGGCAAGCCGTATCCGCCGGGAACCAGGTATAATCATTGTATCCGCCCGGCCCGTCGAGGAGGATCGTTTCGCCGGGAGAAGCCACGATGGTATCCGGGTCGGCCACCGGCGGCAGGGGCAGGACGGTGGCGGTGAAACAATGCAGGCTGTCGCAGCCGTTGACCGACTTGAAGGAGCGGCAAATCTGCCCGCTTTGGGTCAAAATCGTGTCGAAAACGGGCAAGGTGTCGCCGGCGCAAAAACTCAACTCCTCTTCCGTTTTTACATCCGGCAATACGTCTAATACCTGGAGCACCACACTGTCGCACAGGCGCGCGTTTTTCAAAACCACATAGTACAATCCGGGAATATCGGTGTTTCCACCGGGCACGTTCACCGGCTCGCCCTGGCAGGTTGTGCGGGGCGGCAACACGGTGCTGTCGGGCTGGAATACGGTAATGATTTTACTCAGGGTGTCTTTGCAATTATTTGCAAATGTGATAATTACGGAGTATTCGGAAGTGCTGTCGGGTGATACCGTCTGCACCTGAAGTGCCGGGTTGTCAATGCCTTGACCGGTCCACTGGTAACTTGCTCCCGCCGGAAAGGCCGACAATTCAAACGGCGAACCTTTACATCCTGCCGTGTCGCCGGCCTGAACAAAGGCCACGGCGCCAAACACCAGTTCGAACCGGTGCTGAACGGTGCATGCGGCGGATTTTTCTTCCAAAACCAAAACCACCGGCTGGCCGGGCAGGGTAGAAGCAGCGGGTATAAATCCGGAGATCGGGCAGGTATCACAGGCAATTCCAGCCGGAGTGATCCATTGATAGGAAAAACCCGGTTGTGCCGGCACACCGACGGGTACCGGCATAATGCTGCAAAACTCCAGTTTGTCCTCGTTGAGGGCGACCTTTTGCAGCGGCAGCACCTTGTCGGAGCAGGCGCAGTTTTCTGCCGCCGGAAGTACGATGAGCAAATTGCACAAAAAGCCGGGGTCGATATTCAGCAGGGCAGACAGGGAAATGCCGCTACCCGGGTTGATCGCCTGATCGTGGGAAAGGGTGCCCAGCAGGGAGTCGGCGGAAGAAATAATACCGTTTCCGTCGGCGTCGTACCAGATTTGCACCGAAGCGCCCGGAGCAGGCAGTACGCCGATATTGTTTGCTGCAATCGTGATGTTTGTTGCGCCGTCCGAAACCTGCGCATCCGCACCGGTCAGGGACAGTTCCGGGTGTAAAAGACTCAGGTTCCAGATGGCTTCTCCCGTAGCGACGTAAACGGCGCAGGGGGCGCCGATTGTTTCACAAAAGGCCTCCGACCGCACGCGGGTTTGCAGGATGAGGCTTTGATCGATACAACCCGCCGCTTCATTCGCCGTTATCGAAAACAGGAATTCCAGAATACTTCCCGCGACTAATCCGGAAGGTATCGGCAGGCGGATTATTTGCCCCGCCAAGTCCGGCGGGCCGGCCGGCGCGTTTTGCTGGGGCACATAAGAGTCCGGCACATAGGTAATGCCGGGAGGCAAATTGATATAAATACTGTCGCCGGGCGACGGAGTACCCGAAAAGGTCAGTTTTGCATAAAACGGCTGGACGCTGCCACAATACAGCGGATCGCTGCCGAGGGGTTGCAAGTCGGCCTGAACGCCGTAGGAAGGATTTAATCCATTGACTTTTAATATATCACCCGGTTTGTTCAGGATATTGGTGGACCGGCCGCAAGCCTCCCTTCCGCGGGTGCCGTAAATGATGGGGGTATTTGAAACAAACCCGCATTCGGCTGTTACCCGGAACCGGATCAGAAAGGTATTGGACGAATCGGTTCCGACGCCGGGCAGGCCGTTGGCAGAGATGTCGGCCAGTAAACCTGCTATTTTCCACTGAAATTGATTTCCCGGCAACAGATCGGGGTCGGAAATGTCCGTATAAACGCTGCCGGCAGGGTAGGAGATTTGTGCGCTGCCGGGTACGATGGAGAGCCCCGGCGGTAATTTTACGGTAGCGAAGGGGTCAAATGCAAACCCTGACTTGGCGTTGTAAATTTTGAACTCAAAGTACCCGGAAGTATCGCAGATTGGAATAAAAGGCGGTTCGTAAAGCACCTCCAGTTCCAGTTCCGGCCGTTCGATGCGAAATTCGATCCACACGGAGTCCCGGCCGCAGGAATATTGTTCCGGGCTGTCGATCGGCGCACAATTCCAGCCGTAAACCAGGAGCAAGGTATCCGTTTCGCAGGAAGTATTGACACCCGTCAGCCGGAAACTGCGCTGGACAAGGCTGTTTAAGGTTCCCGTTTTAAACACGCCGTTTTGTGCAATAAAAGGCTGGTTTTGTGGAAGTTGAAATAGTTTCAGGTCGGTTACCTGCGCATTTTTCGATGTGAGGTAAAACCAGGTATTGAATGCGGGCGGGGTGGTGTTGTTTTTCAGGCTGAAATTCACCTCGAAGGTTGAATTGGGGGTGGTGATGATGCTGTCGCCGCTCAGGAACTCAAGGCCGGGGGTGTTGGAATAAAACCCGATGGCGTTTATCACCGAATCGGAAACGGTGTTAATGCCGCCGTTGAGGCGACCCTGGTAGTTGACGTTAAAATATTGCCGCGAAGAGTCGGGTTCGTCGTAAAGGCAATCGGGCTGGAACACGATGTTGCTTTGCAGGGTAAAACCTTCGTCGACGGGTTCGGCGAAGGCGGGGCCAAAATCGACGTTCAGAAAGCCCGGACTTTGGTTGAAGGGCAGCGGAAGGTTGTTGAGAAACGGAATGCTGTCCTGCAACACCAAAAAATCAACTTTTGCCGAAGCGGCCGTGATCCCCGCCGGCACGGTCTGGCGGTAGTTGGAAATTCGGGCAAGCGGGCGTATTTCAAAGGGGAACAGGTTTTCCCGCGCAATTCGCAGGCTATACCGGAACGGCTTGATCTCCGCCGATGGTTCGCAGGATTTGATACTGAAGGTGTTGGGTGATTTGGCGGTGCGGAAACCCGAATATTGCAGTTTCCGGAAGGGTTGTGCGTTGTAGGCGTGCGGGGGGCCGCCGGCACTCAGGGCGATGCGGAAACCCACCAGCGGCGGATCGGGTGTATTGCCGGACGCGGGCCGGAAGTTCAGGTCAAACCGGAAATCGGTGTAAATAAATATGGAGTCGCCGAGGTCGAGGGTGCCTTTGGGCAAACAACCCGATTGGTGAAGGGTTTCGAGTGAAAACTGAAACCGGTATTTCTGGCTGACCAGGTCGTCTAATTGATCCGGCGGCCATGTATTTACCTGATTGACAGTATAATAATTCTTGTCGTCGTTAAAAATCAGGTCATCCAGCAAACAGGTGTACACAGAGCCGTCCGCGTAGCGGATTTTCAGGCTGTCTTGTAAAAACCGGAACAAACCGGCGTTGACAAAGGTGTTTTGCGCCGCTGCGGTATTAAAAAAATCGTTGCCGGCCGCCCCGCCCATGTCGCTGCGAACCACTTCTTCCCAAATACTTCGCCCGAACCTGACTAAACTTCCGCCGGAATCCACCGTGCCGCAGTATTCCACCCGCAGGGTATCGCCGGGCAAAAAACGATCCCGCCGAACTAATTGCAGGTCTGCGGACTGGAGTGCGTCTGCGTGCCGGTTGTCGTTATTATCGCGGTAGCCGTAGTTGACCCGGTACACATCGAACCATTTTTTAAATCCGGGGAGCGGGAAAATAGTATCAATGTTGCCGATGGTATCCGTATTGATCCCGGTGCTGGTAAAGCAGGCCCTGGAAACGGCCAAACGCAGGGAGTCGCAGTCTCCGATGGCGCATTCGTAAGGCGTGTTCAGCAAGGGCGTCCAGTAGGACTGGCTGCCTGCCTGAAGAAAACAACTGATCGGGCAGTCCGAGGAATAGATCACTATGCCGTTATTGGGCAGGGGCAGGTCGTCTTTACAAACCATATTGGTGTCGCAATCATAACGCAGGCAAAAATCCATGTCCAGCGAATCATTCGGAAGGGGTAATTTCCAGGCTAAGTGAACCTGGAAACCGCCGCCCGGCAACGGTATGGTTTGCGACAATACCGGCGCAGTGCCTCCGAGCAGGGCCCCGCAGGAATCGTTGAAGGAAAGCCCCAGCGGCAGGTCCAGGTTCAGGTGAATAAAACCGTTATCTTCTATCAATCGTTTGGTAACCAATTGATACTGAAAAGGATATGTCTGGCTGCTTTGCAAACAGGCGCCGATGGAATTCCCGATAAACGAACCCACGAGGTAAGCGCCGTCCGGTGCGATGAAAAGGGTGTCCGACACAAAGCCGTTTACCGGGCAGGGTTTGGTGTAAAAATACTCGACGGAATACAGCGGCAGGCTCTGGTCGCAGGAGGCCCGGCAGGTGTAGGTGTCGAAAAGCAGTAAAATGGAATCTCCTGCTCCAACAAAAGGAATGCTGAGCGTTGCTTTGTTCAGCACCGGCAGGCCGCAGGATGTTAAGAGACCCGCCTGAGAGAGCGCGACCGGCAGAGCCGTCGTGCCGTTGCTGCCGGCGATGCGGAACGAATTGTTTCCCATACCGAACCCGGAGGTGCTGTCGATCACAGCCAAACCCACGTATACATTCGCCGCAGCAACTTTTCCGGTGTTGACAATTTTTAGCCCCGTGACGGCCGGGGTGTTGCCGCAATTGTCCGTCGGCGTGTTCCAGACGGGTGAAAAATGCAGCTTGGGCACCCGGGTTGATTCTTTGATCATAATGGCTGCCGGCAAGCTGTCGTACCGGCAAATTTCCCCGCCGCAACCCCAGCCGACGCGTAAAACGGAGGAACTGTTGTACTCCGGAAAACCACAATCCGTGATGATGATCCGTTCGGTCAGACACACCTGTTCGTTCAAATCTAGCCAGGTATCGCCGTTGCCGGTGGAAGTAAAAATGCCGGAGTTGAATTCCGCTCCAAAAAAAGTCGGGGTACCGGTTGTGGCAGATGCGTTCGGGACAAATACGTCGAATCCCTTGAGGTGTTCATCTTCCAGGAACAAGGCGCTTATTTTGCCGAGCCGGGTATTTTTTACGCAGATTTTGCGAAAAAGAGTGTCCCCTTTTTCCCCGCTCATGATCTCGTCTTCCACACTTTCGATCAGCAACAGCCCCGTTTCCACTTCCAGGGATGTTGTGGTGACCTGTGCGTTTCCGGCGGCAGATTCCACACTGATGCCGGCGACAAACAACTGGCCCTCATCCAGTACATCGGCGGCAATACAATCGGCAGCGATTATTATGGCCACCGCCGCCGTGGCGCCGCCGGGAAGCCCGGGCAGTGAAAAAATGGGTTGTTGCACATCCGAAATGTTTTGTTCCGCAGCTCCGGACACGCTGCCGGGCAAATAGACAATGCCTGTGGGGAGGGAAACTTTCAGCAGGGCGTTGTTCAGCGGCGTGGCGCCGGTATTTTTCACCTCGACAAAAAAGGTGTCGGTTCCGCAGACAAACAAGGTGTCGCTTTTCTGGTAGGTGATGAGGATGTTTTGAGAGAACAAGGCGTTTAAAGGCAGGCAAATCAGGATTGCGCACAGGTATTTGTCAAACATATTTCAATGGCGGGCTCAAAAATTAAATTATCAACGGGTAAATATGCACATAAAAATATTACCCATTTCGACCCACGTCCTTTTCGGCCCGCACTTTTGCTACCTTTGCGCGCAATTTTCCAACAATATGACGGTTTTCCGCAAAATATGGGCAGTTTACGCCGTGGCGTTGTTTCTGATTCTGATGACGCTCAGTGTCCCGGTCATTGTTTTCAACATGGCCGTAAAGCCGGGGGCGCCTGCCTTGCGCCGGAACATTTGGTACCTGCACCACGTTTTTACCCCTGTTTTCCTGACCTTGATCGGCGTCCGGCTGAGTTTGGAAGGACAGGATAAATTAGATCCCCGGCAATCGTACGTCATTGTGGGCAATCACCGCTCCTCGCTGGATTTTATCGTGCACGGCCATTCTTTTCCGGGAGTTTTCCGCTTTCTGGCCAAGCAGGAGTTGCAAAAAATCCCCGTATTCGGCTGGGTGGTGAAAAAAATGTGCCTCACGGTCGACCGCAGCAGCGCCATGAGCCGGGCGCGGAGTGTGGTTGCGCTCAAACAACAACTCGCCGAAGGCTGGAGTATATTTATTTACCCGGAAGGCAGTCGTAACAAGTCGGACGAACTCATCGCGCCTTTTTACGACGGGGCTTTTCGCATCGCCATTCAAACGGGAGCGCCGGTAGCCGTGGTGACGATCCTGAATATCAACGACGTTACGTTCGGCTACGACCTTCAACCCGGGAAAGTGCGGGTGATCTGGGATACACCGATCGAAACGGCGGCTATGACTTCCGCCGATATCGAAACCCTGAAAAACCGCACCGAAGAAATTATGTCGGGCAGGCTTGCTGAAAACAAAAAATTACTGCATTTAAATTATTGAAATATAATGAATTACAAACAGAATATCCTTGAAACCGTCGGCAACACCCCACTCGTAAAACTCAACCGGGTGGCGGCAGAAATCCCCTCGCTGGTGCTGGCAAAGGTCGAAACCTTCAATCCGGGACACAGCATCAAGGACCGTATGGCGGTAAAAATGATCGACGACGCGGAAAAACGCGGCGATTTGCGCCCGGGCGGCACCATCATCGAATGCACTTCCGGCAACACCGGCATGGGCCTCGCTTTGGTCGGATGTGTACGCGGCTACCGCTGTATTTTTACCACAACCGACAAACAAAGCAAGGAAAAAGTGGATATGCTGAAGGCGCTCGGCGCGGAAGTGATCGTTTGCCCGACCAATGTGGAGCCCGATGACCCGCGTTCTTATTATTCCGTGGCAAAAAGGCTGAGTCAGGAGATACCCAATTCATTTTGGTGCAATCAGTATGACAACCTGTCCAACCGGCAGGCGCATTACGAAAGCACCGGCCCCGAAATCTGGGAACAAACAGCGGGAAAAGTAACCCACATCGTGGTGGGTGTCGGCACGGGTGGAACGGTGAGCGGGGTGGCGAAATACCTGAAGGAAAGAAACCCCGATATCCGGATATGGGGCGCCGATACGTACGGTTCGGTGTTTAAAAAATACCACGAAACCGGCGTTTTTGACCCCAAAGAGATCTACCCGTACATCACGGAAGGGATCGGCGAGGATATTTTGCCCGCAAACGTCGATTTCAGTCTGATCGACAAATTTGAAAAAGTATCGGATAAAGACGCGGCGCTCTGGACCCGCCGGCTGGCCCGGGAAGAAGGTTTGTTGCTCGGTTATTCCGCTGGAAGTGCCCTGGGCGCTTTGTGGCAGTTGCGCGGTGAATTAAAAAAAGACGACGTGGTGGTGATTATTTTCCACGATCACGGCAGCCGTTACGTGGGCAAAATATTCAACGACGACTGGATGCGCGAACGTGGGTTCCTGGAAGTGGAATTAAAGGTAAGGGACCTGATTGCGCGGAAAAAAGACCGCCGGTTTATTGCCGTTCAGGTAGGCGATTCGGTCCGGCAGGCGTTCAACCTGATGAAATCCTATGACATCAGCCAATTGCCGGTTCAGGACGGCGAGCAGGTGGTCGGTTCCATTACGGAAACCCAGGTGTTGCATTTTTTGCTGGAAAATCCGCTGCAAAATTCGGAAAAAACGGCGCGCGACGTCATGGGAAAAGCATTTCCCGTAGTGAACGACGACCTGCCGATCAGTCAGTTAAACCGCTATATCAGCAAGGAAATACCTGCGGTGATTGCAACGGACCGCTCCGGCGTTTTGCATATTGTCACCCAATATGACCTGATTCAAAGTTTGTAAACCCGGTAAAATGAGGGGGGATCGTCAATTATTCTGTCGGACGGTGGTTCCCGCAGACGGTTTCCCGCAGATTTTACGCTGAAAAGACTGTGTAAAATCTGCGGGAACCAACATTCATTTTGTTGAAATTCAACGACTTATGATAGAGCCTGTTGTGCTTATTGCGCTGTTTTAATACCTGTCGTAATAATACCGGCCGTCCATTCCTTCGCTGATATACCGTTCGCGGTTGGCAAACCGGGCTTCCCCGATTTTTTTTCGGATAAATTCCTCTTTTTCTTTACCGGTAAGTTCCAGCATAAGTTGTTTGACCGGGCCCCTGCCGTATCCTCCGTCGTATTCATAAGGGTTTGTTTCGTAATCGGTTTCCACGTCGTCTTCCTCTGCGATAAAACTGAAATCGTTGGGCATGGTAACAAATGCCAACCCCAGTCCTTATCGTCTTTGCCCTTGATGTCAAAGAAATAAAGCGTTGCCGGCTTGTTGTCCAACACCGTTTTGTGCCGGCTGATAAACCGGATGGAATCGGCGGCACCGGGCTGCCATCCTTCCATCACGTACGATTTTGCCAATGCAACGGTATCTGCAAACCAGGCGTTATAATCGCGCAGTTTTTTTGCTTTTACGAGGTTGCAGAAAAAGGTATACCGGGTTTTATCGTCTTCAATGAACGGTTTCAGTTTCGCCTGGTCGACCGGAAGTCCGTTCCGGAGATACAGGTCGTACGCCAGCAACTGAATACTTTTGTCCCCGTATTTGATGCCACGATCGAGCAGATTTTTCACTTGCTCGTCTTTTAAAACAAAAGGAGAGAGCAATTCAAAATTGCGTTTGATAATGTTTTCGGCGTTTTCCATCCTGTAGCCGTCGTAATACTCATTGTACGCGTATCCGTTTTCGTTTTTTGCACGGAGTTGCTCTTCTTCATATTGATTTTGAGACAGATACCAGGCTGTTTCGCGAATGAGTCCGGGTTTCAGACGGGCATAGGATTTTGCTTTGATCAGCCCCTTTTTTACCAGGGTATTCAACAAGCCAAAAACGGATTCCCGGTTATTGTTGACGTCGGCGAGTTCCAGCAGATTCGGGAAAAACTTAACCGTCAGTTCGAGGGTATCGCGGAATTCTGAAAAAATATTGTTGCCCTGGTCCGGGCCGAAATAAACCGGCCTCGATTGCCAGAGATCAAAAAGTGTCCGGAACGATTCCCTGGTTTTTATTTTGGCCAGGGCATTCATCGCAAGTGATTGATAACGTGCGGAATCCAGGCTCCGGAGGCAAAAATCGCGCAACCAAAGCACCGCTTCCGGCGATGCCGTTTCCCCGATAGCATTGATGAGGATGGTGCGTTCGAGGAATTTCAACTTGTCAAAATCAGGGTGTTCGACGGTGCGTTTCAAGGTGGAAAAGTCTTCGGGTTTAAACTCGAAATTCCACGATTTTTTCAACTCGGATATGGCGGCCTTGCGTTTCAGACTGTCCGCAGCGTAGATATCCAGCAGGTAAGCGATACTGCGTTCGCCAAACTTCACCGGGCCGGCGATGCTGTCCGTCGGGTCGAATGTGTTAAACACGGATTGTATAAAAGCGCTTTCTGGCGCTTTCAGGTTTACGGTAGCCAGCAAGGTGTACATTCTTTTGTTGATCAGTATCACTTTTGCTTTGATCCCACGGGTACTGTTGGTGTCCTGCAACAGGAAATCGCCGATAATCATGCTGTCGCGTTGTTCCCACTGGCTTTTCCGGAGGGCTAACTTGTTGTTGCGGGTAAGGGTTTTTTTGACGCCCAATTCGAATGAATCCCGAGTCGGGGCGGCGCCACCGCTGAAATATTCCCAGGAACGCACGGAAACCTCTTCCCCGGTGAGCGTTGATTTCAGGGTTCGCGCTCCGTTTTTCCCCCAATCGTAACCCTCTTCATTGTCATACATGCGGTATCGCTTGCGGTTCCCTTCTTCCACGATCTCTTTCAGTTTTTCCAAAAAAGCCCTGCGCGCCTTTTCCGGTATCGGATGTATGGTCACGCGGAAGTCGAGGGTGGTATCGTTGGTTTCTTTCCAGCCTTCCGGGTAAGCCGGCGGCAGGATCGAAAAGGAATCGAAAAATTTTGCCGGCGCCTCGTTTGTTTTTTTTCGGCATCCGATCAGGTAATAATGCGGACCGTTGATCACCAGACGGGCAAAATAGTGGGCGCTGTCGTGGTCAGACTGAAACGAAATGTCCTGAGTCGGATACGGCGTTTCGGACAACAACTGCATCCGTGGAGTCTGTTTGGTGAATTGTTCCGCCACTTTTTCGCCGATAATATTGAGTTCAAAAGTGTCCTCTTCGATAAAATTCCAGTCGTGGTAGTTCACCCGGTATAAAAAATAAGCGGCGCTGTCCACGGGATCGACGGTGGCTGCCAGGAAATTTTCGGCTTTTTTATCTTCTGTTGTATTGACAAAGAGGGTGGCCGGGAAGGTGACCCGGAAGCCGCCCTGTGCCGGGGCAAGGGTGGTGGGTTCCCGTTTTACGCCGCTGATGTTGCCGGAAAACCGGATACTGCCGAGAAAACGTTCCGCTTCTTCGCCGAGGGCGTAATCGCCGTTGCCGCCGGTGGTGAACATGATCACCTCGTATGGCGTTACAAATATTTTATACCGCTGTACGTCGCCCCGCCGGGTGCGGGTGGTGATTTGATGCCCCGGGAAAGGTTCTTTCAAACGCACCCGTTCCTGGATTTTACCCGGAATTTGTTCGTACAACAGACTGTCGATGCGTTCCGAAATGTATTCGGGTGTCTGGCCCGACCACCAACCGTAGGTTTTTAAGCGGTATACGGCATAAAAAGCGCCGTTGTTCATATCGGCGCAGAGATGTTGTTCAAAACCTTTGTAATCGGCTGTGGGGTAAAACTTGCCCGGCGCTTCCGCTGACCAGAGGGAATCTTTCGACCACTGACGGGCAAGTTTGGCCGGGAAGTGTATTTTTTCAATGGCGTCTTTGTCCTGATTACCCGCTGCCGTGGTAAACCGGACCGGGCGCATGTGAAAACCTTTGTTTCGGAGCAGGGTGATCACACCCGTTTCACCCGGAAGGTGTGCGGCGCCCACGGCAGAAAACAGGGCGGTGCCGGAGCGGAGTATGGAATCTATTCGATTGGCCATGATCACATTCCGTTCGTCGAGCATCCAGCGTTGAAAGTTTTTACCCGGACTGGACAGTTTATTGAGGGAATCGAGCAGGGAAAGGTCCTGGTTGCGGTAGGCTTCCTCCATCTTGGAAGGGTCGAAATAACCCCGGTAGTTGTTACCGCCTTTTTTGTCCTCGTCGTCGGGGATTTGCGCCCGGAAGGCGGCTTCATAACTGCCTTCGAGGGTTTCGAGACCGATTACTTTTTTGCCGAGTTTTTTGCCCGCCTGAAAAATAAACAGGTCGAGGTAGGTGTCTTCTTCGTATTCCTGCCGGTACATATTCGAACGATAGAGGAATTCGTTGGACATCACCGGTTTGGAGGACAACATGGCGCTCAGCAACTCATTGTCCGGCACATTAAAAAGGAAAGACTCGTTATACAGGTTCTGGTATTTTCCACCTCCGCCATAAAAATTATATGGATTGCGAAACGAAAACACGTCATCGCCGCCGTCGTTGGAAAGATCGTCCGTAAACTCCTGCCATTCATCGTGATCGGTTTCAAGCGCCACCATATCCACGTTGCGCAAGGCGATAAAAAAAGTATCGCTCAGGTTGAATACCAGTTTTTCGGATACGTGCATAGTGCCGTACAGGTAGCCTGGTTTTGAAATGCCGTTGCCGGAAATTTCCCACAGCAATCCCGTCATTTTTCCGGTTTACTTTGGGCAGGCAGGACAAATACGCGCAGACACAGCGCGAAAAAGAGGGCAGAGCGAAGCATAGTGAAGTTAAAAAACAAGGTGAACATTTTTGGAGCCGGCGCCTGCTACAACGCGACCCGACCGTAAAGATGAAGCATCGGGCGATTATGGCGCTAAAAGCCTTAAGGAAATTATCGGAAAGGAACGGCGAAGGTGTTAAGTTTGGTATACTGTGTACGCATCAGAATTTTAACAGTTGCAAAGATGCACGCCGGATTTGAGATTTTACCCATTAAAACCTCCGGCCCCGTGCATCTAATGGCAGCAAAAATGCCACCCGGCTCTGAAATCTCCGGGTGGCATCTGGATTTTTATATCGTTTCGGCAGATTTTTATCGCAGCAGGGTGACGTCGCCTTTCAAGGGCTCTTCCTCTCCGTTTGCGTAACGCAACACGATATAATAGGCGTATACATCGCTGGGGGCGTCCTTGCCGTCTACTTTGCCATCCCATCGTTGCTGGCTTGGCGTGGCTTCAAAAACCTTTTCTCCCCAACGGTTAAAAATGATAAACGTGACGATTTCGGTATTGCCGCCAAACAGCAGAGGCCCAAAGGTATCGTTGATTTCGTCGGTACCCGGCGTAAACGCGTTCGGCACGGCGAGGCAACGTTTAAAATTGAACGTGACCGGCCCGGCCTCGTCGCTGCAACCGTTTGCAGCAGTGGCAACTACCGTGTAATCGGCGGAACCTTCCTCCACAATAGGGACAAAAGTAACCGAGTCGCCGGTAATACCCGTCAGCGGCGTGCCATCCTGCATCCAAACGAGTGTTGCGGTGGCCGGAAGCGCCGTCGCTTCCAACGTAATGGGAACGCCGATGCAGATCGAATCCGTCCCGTCGGGTGTCGCCGTGATTTGTGACAGTGTAACCGCCGGGTTTACCGTCAAGTTGACGGCGTCGCTCAGTGTACAATTCATTCCGTACACCAGGGTGACGGTATAGGTGATCTGACCAACGGCCGGGGTTACACTTATGGTACTTCCGGTGAGGTTGCCGGGCGCCCAGGTAAGGGTGCCGGGGGTGCCGGTTGTGGTTGCCGTCAGAGTGACCGGATCCCCGAAGCAGGTCGTCTGATCCTCTCCTGCATTTAAAGTTGCATTGGCGACGGTCACAGTAACAGTGCCTTCGCTGGTACATTGCGGCCCGCTGGCAGTTACGGTATAAGTAGTTGTAACAGTGGGCGTTGCGGTTGGATTGGCGGCGGCAGGATTGTTCAAGCCGGCCGCCGGAGTCAGGAATAAGTGACACCCGGTTCTGGAGTAATACTGTTCAGTTGCAAGCTTCCACCCGGACAAATAACCGTGCTGCCGGTAAGATTCAGATTGGGAACCGGGAATATCGTGAGGTCCAGTTCATCACTGATGATACAATTGTTTCCAAAAACGAGGGTTGCCGTATATACATATTGGCCGGGCACCGGATTTACGTTTACGGTGCTGCCGGGCAGGTTGCCCGGCGTCCAGGTGATGATGCCCGGGGTTCCGGTGGTCACTGCCGTTAATGTTACGCCGTCTCCAAAACAAGCGGTTTGATCCAGCCCGGCTTCGATGGTGGCGTTTGCCACCGTTACGATCACAGTACCCTCACTGGTGCATTGGGGCCCGGTGGCCGTTACATTATAGGTGGTGGTGGCGGTCGGCGTTGCGGTTGGGTTGGCCAAAGTGGGGTTATCGAGGCCCGCGCTTGGCGTCCAGGAGTAGGTGACGCCCGGTTCCGGTGCAATATTGTTGAGCAAAATACTTTCTCCGGGACAAATGACCGGATTCGGAGCGAGATTCAGGGTGGGAGGTTGTGCTACCACAATGGTTACACTTGCTCCGGAAGGACAGTCCGCTTCCGGAGTGGTAACGGTATAGGTGGTGGTCACATCGGGCATCGCAGTGGGGTTGACACAGTCGAAACAGGAAAGTGTGGCGGGCATATCCTGCCACTCCAGGACGGTGCCCGGCGGATCAACGGTGACCAGTATTTCTGAAGAACCACCCGGGCAAATCTGGTCCGGCGTTGCGTCCACGATCAGGGTTGGAGGTATGGCCACCGGCACTTCAACGGTGGCGGTGTCCTTACAGCCCCGATTGGTTACAATTCTTTCAAAAGTATGCGTTGTTGTAGCGGTAATGACCATGTTCCACAAATCGAGTGGTGTTTCCTGCCCGCTGAAAGGCAGCCATTCGATCATGATGTCGGGGAAATTCGCCGGTTCATACGTTTTCGAGATCAAATAAACCGTGTCTCCCGGGCAATAAATGGTTTTGTCTTCCACCCTCGAAATGGCCTGTTCCGGCAGGGAATCGACGCGGATACGGACCGAGTCGTATACGATACAATTGTTGATGTTGTACGTGGCGATAATGGTGACCGATTCGTCGGGGAATGCCAGAACGCTGGGGCCCGTGCTGCTGCTCAGGTAAAAACCGGGCGACCAGGTCACAGCGCTGCCGGCAGGACTCGACAAGGCGGTCAGTACAAGCGTGTCTCCCAGGCAAATTTCCCTGTACGGGTCGCCTTCAATATCCACGTCGGCTGCAACAACGGTTACGTCGACCGAAGCCGTCTGGCTGCAGTATGCATTGGCACTGGTGGCAACGAGGGTATATACGGTACTCACGTCCGGCAGGGCGATCGGTCCCGAACTGGTCGGGTCGCTCAGGCCCACCGTGGGTGTCCAGTTGTATTCGGTCGTCGTACTGAGTACTTCAGCCAGCTGCACCGGATAATTCTGGCAAACGATGGTGTCTTCCACGGTCAGGACCGGGAAAAACAGGGTATCGATGTCGATGGTCACCTGATCGCTCACCGAACATCCGGCGATGGATACGGTGGCGGTGTAAGTAGTTGTTACAGAAGGTGTTGCAACAGGAGATGGGCTGTTGGGGTTGTTCAAGCCAATTGAGGGTGTCCATACGAGGCCCGTGTTGTTCACGTTGTTATTTGCCTGAATAAACACGGGTGTGCCCTGGCATACGGTGGTGTCGGACAAGGCCACCACATCGATGTTGGGATCCACAATGGCGATATATACGGAGTCGACATCCACGCAGGTGGATATGGTACCGGTTACTTCCAGCCAGAGGTTTTGTGTGGGTGTAACGGTCGGGTTTCCGATAAAAGGATTGCTTACGGCTCCGGGCGGCGCCCAGAAAAAGTTGGCCGCGCCTACCGCCTGCAATTGCAGGGTGGCGCCTGCACATACAAACAGGGTGTCGCCACCTTTTACGTTCACGATCACGTTGTCGGTAAGATCAACCGTCAGCGTTTTGTACACCACGGTGCCGCAGCCGAAATTGTTGGATAAAGTTACCGTGATCGTTTCGGTGCCTTCCACGAGGTTGTCGGCGATAGGAACGATAGGGAAAGAAAGGGATGTTTCACCCGGCTGAAATGTAATGATGCCCGGCAAACTCAGGAGATAGTCCGTGCCGAGTGTTGCCGTGCCGCCAACCGTTACAATAAAATTCGTCACTTCATCGAAAGGTTGGGAGAGCGAGATGACCAGCTGATCCTGTGACCCGGAGCAGTCTTCGATAAAATAGTCGATACCGCTGGCAAATTGTACGTCTAATTCGGGTGTTCCGCCCTGAATTTTGGACATAAATACGCCGGAGTCCAGCGCGCCGTCGCCGCGGTCGGCAACCGCAAGTTTCAGGTGGTAAGTATTGCAGGGGGTCACATTGGTGCGCGCGGTCAGGCTCTTTTTGATCCCTAAGGAATCGGAAGTAAGGCCGTCGTATTCCAGCACCTGACTGAGCGTTTGCGCCCCTTCGTTGTTGCGGAAGTACTGCCAGTTCAGCAGGTTGTTGACGCTGTTGATTTGTACCGGCGTATTGGTGCCGGGCAAGGTGGCGATATTGAGCGCTCCACCCAATCCCGGATCACCGACAATACCGGGACCGGAAACGAGGAAGGCGAAAATGTCATTAAAGTTGGAGTTGACATACTCCGGGTATTCGTCGGAGCCGAATACGTATTCAAAACTCAGTTCGTTGGTGGCGACAAATACGTCGAATTCCACCACGCAGGCGTCGAATGAAAGTTGTCCGTTGCCCTGCTGGTCTGAAAGGTAGTCCAGGTCTTCGTCGCCTTCCATTCCGAGAAGCACTCCGGAAGCGGGTGAACTGTTGGGCCCTGCCGTCAGTTGTGCATCGCCCGAAGTAAGTACAAGCCCTTTATCGAGTCCGAGTCCGTTGTTGTCGGTGGGAAAACTGAAGGTTCCGTATGCGCCGTCGGCACAATCGATATTGGTCAGTGTTACCACCGTTGCGGGTGTTGATACGGCATCCACGATTTGAATGGGTGTCACCGTGGTATTTACACTCATCTGTTCCTGCTGCGGGCAAGGCTGGTTGCTGCATTCCCACATGGCTTTCCAGCCTTCAAATTCACCGTCTCCGTCCGATTGAAACTGTACGGTCATACATCCGCTGGTTGCCTGCACCTGAAAACACACGCCGCCGCCGCCGACCGGGTCGTTAAAATTAAACCCGTTGAGTTGGGTGATCGGCGTACCGTTGGTATTGTCGCCGTCATAAAACGTCAGCAAATCAGAGAGGAGAACGCATCTTCGATATTAAAATATTCCATCGTCAGGGTGATACAGGCCGAAGGATCGTTGGGACAAATCACAAAAGTGAAGTCTTCGTTGGGGCCGTAATCATCGGTGGGGCCGCCGGAATCGTACAAGGTGCCTTCACAAAGTGCAGAGCTGCCCTGGTCGATGGTAACGATGGGCGGAATTTTGTCCACACACAACGTAAAATCGCCCCAGTTGGGCGATGCGGTTTGTGAATAATCCGACACACGAATAAAATAAGGCAAGCCGGGAGTAAGTCCCGTAACGTCAAGATACAGCGCGTTTTCTCCAACATCCGCCTTGGCGCACAACAATTCGGCGAGTCCGTCGAACAGGCAATCGCCGCGATACACGGCAAATTCCGGGTTCTGGATGGAATTGGCGCCCACTCCGGTCAGGGTGATCCGGAAATCGAACAGGGTATCGGGGCAGGTAAACATAAACCAGACGTCGCGGTGTGCGATACCGCTGTTAAAACAAGTCGGCGCATTATCATTGCCGATATCGCTTGACGTGGCGTTCAGGTTCGAAAAAATATCGCCCGGGCAAACTGGGGCCGTTCCGAGGTCGATCAAGCCGGAACAGTCGTCGTTGGCCGGCGCTTGAGAAAAGAGCGAACAGGCTGTGACAACAAGCGCTGCAACAAGAGTAAATAGTCTTTTCATTGGTGTGTAGTAATTGTCTGAATCTTGATCTGTCAGGTTCCCTTTCAAACCGGTAAAGGCCTTATGGGCGAGCCAAAAATAGGGAGACCTTTGTGAAAGCCAAATCACCGGGCCTCTTTTGTGTTGTAGTCTGACTGATGTGGGCGAAAAAACTTTAAAATTCCGGTTAATGCCGACATTTTTCGAGCAAAGTACGGGTTTCTTCCAGCCTGAAAGGTTCAATTTGATTGCCCCAACTCGTATTTACAAAATTCAGGATGTTCACAATTTGTATTTCTGACAAGGTTGCCACCCCCGGCATTTGTTCGGCAAAAACTTGTCCGTTTACCACAATGGTGTCTTTTATGCCATACCGGACGAGGCAGGGCAACTTTTGCCGGTGGTTTTTCAAATAATCCGAACCGGCAAGCGGAGGAATAAGTGCATGAAGACCGGCGCCGTCTTCCATGTGACAATTGGCGCAATGTGTTTTGTAAAGACGTTCTCCTTCGCGGTAAGGGTTGGGCTGGCAGTTGGGGAAGATGACCGAAAAACAAAACAAAATGCTGCCTGCGAGGCATAGTTTTTTCAACATGAAAAGGGGGATTGCAGGATTTTGCCAGATCACCGGGGGAATTGCTCCTCCAGCAGCAAATCAATATCCTTCATAAAACGATCGACCTCTTCAGCATTTGTGCCGTCGCAAAACGAACGCACATGCCTGTTTTTATCCACGAGAATCAGGCGCCCCGAATGGTCAAACCCTCCGGGGGAATCCGGGTCTTCCACAGCCACGCTGAAATAATCGTCGGCGATGCTATAAATCGCATCGTGATCGCCGGTTACCAGGCGCCATTTTTTGGCGTCGACACCCAGTTTTGCAGCATGGCGATGCAGGGCGGCCACCGTATCGTTGCGCACGTCGATAGAGTGGGAGAGGAGCATCACCCGGCCGTCGTTTTTGTATTTTTCATACAGGCGCAATCCGTTCTTTTTCACCCGGGGGCAAATGGTGGGGCAGTGGATGAAAAAAAAATCCACCACGTAGATTTTGTCAGCAAAGGTCGCGTTGGTAACGAGCTGACTGTCCTGGTCGATGAAGGAAAAATCGGGAACGCTGCGGTAAATAGTATCGCCGCCGGGAGAAATGTCGCGTTCGCCCAGAATCGGGAGGGTTCGTTTCTCCGGGGATGTCAGGCAAGCCGCCCAAGTGGTGATTATCAGTACAATAAAGGCGAAATATTTCATTGCGACACTATTTTTTTACCCGCTTCGAGGGCGGCGCGGATATCGCTGCGGTTTTGTTCGATCTTTTGTTTTTGCTCCTGCAGGTACCGGAGTGATTCATCCGTCTGGTTTTCGGGCTCCTTGTATTGCGTCATCCAGGTCATCATGTCGGCTTCGGCTTTATCCATGGCCACCAGCACGGCGGTGTATTTGTCAAGCGTTTCTTTGGTCATTTTTGCCCGTTTCATCACATCTTTCACCTGGCGGCCTACCCGGTTCATTTCTGCCATATCTTTCATGGCTTCGTCGTGGATGTCTTCCGCTTCTTTGGAAAGAATCTTCCAGGCGTTATCGGGTTGTTCGGCAGCCGGGGCAGGCGCTTGTGCTTCGAGGGCCATGCCGCAAACAGGGCATTTGCCCGCTTGTTCATATATTTTGCCTTTTTCACAATCCATCGGACAGGCGTAGACCTGGGGGCCGTCACCTGTCGCCGCGGAGGTGTTTCCGGCTTTGTGTTGATGGTGGCCGCAGGCGTTGATCAGGAAACCCAGCAGGATAAGAACGGTAAGGTATTTCATCGGCTGATTTATTTTTTTGCAAATGTAGAATACTGCCGGAAGTGTGTTTCGAAAAATTCGGTTCCGGCAAGGCGTTTGGAATACCTCTAAATTTCAATCCCCGGGCCGATAACACCTTTGCGCGAATGGATTTCCTAATTTTGCAGGAAAAATTTTTTCCGACCCGATCACTTTGCAGCCATCATAAATCATTCGTTGAATGTTACTTGCCATCTCTCCCATCGACGGGCGTTATGCGGATAAAACAAAAGAACTCGCCGGCTATTTCAGCGAGTATGCACTTATCCGGTATCGCGTATTTGTTGAAATTCAATATTTTATCGCACTTTGCCAATATGGTTTGCCACAACTGGCTTCTTTTGAAGACGATAAAATAGACGATCTCAACAGCATCTTTGAAAACTTCAGCCTTGCGGATGCCGAGCGGATCAAAACCATCGAACGCACCACCAACCACGACGTGAAGGCGGTGGAATACTTCCTGAAGGAACGTTTTGATGCGTTGGAACTCGGCGCCCTGCGCGAGTTCGTCCATTTTGGCCTCACCTCTCAGGACATCAACAACTCCGCCACCCCCCTGCTGTTTAAAAACGCCCTGGAAGAAGTGTATTATCCTTTGCTCCGGCAGTTGCGCGATCAGCTCGAACAACTGGCGCAGGATTGGTCGCACGTGCCCATGCTGGCGCGTACACACGGGCAACCCGCATCGCCCACCTTGCTGGGTAAAGAATTCCGGGTGTTTGTCGAGCGGCTTGATGTGCAGTTGCAATTGATGCAACAGGTGCCGCACCGCGCCAAATTCGGCGGCGCCACCGGAAATTTTAACGCGCATTACGCAGCATATCCCGATTACAACTGGCAGCAGTTCGGCGACGATTTTGTCCGGGAATTTTTAGGCCTGGAACGTTCCCGTTTTACCACACAAATTGAGCACTATGACTGTTTGGCCGCTCAGTTTCAGGCACTTGCACGTATCAATACTATTCTGACCGATTTTTGCCGCGACGTATGGACCTACGTTTCCATGGAATATTTTCGCCAGCAAACGGTGAAAGACGAAGTCGGTTCTTCGGCCATGCCGCACAAGGTAAATCCGATTGATTTTGAAAATGCGGAAGGCAACCTCGGCCTCGCGAACGCCGCTTTCCAGCATCTTGCCGAAAAACTTCCGGTCAGCCGGCTGCAACGCGACCTGACGGACTCCACGGTGTTGCGGAACATCGGGGTGCCCATGGGCCATACCCTGATCGCTTTTAAATCCATATTCCGGGGTTTGGGCAAACTGATGCTCAACGAAGGGCAGTTGTACGACGATCTGGAAGACAACTGGATGGTCATTGCCGAAGGTATCCAGGTGATTTTGCGCCGGGAAGGTTATCCCCGGCCTTACGAAGCGCTCAAGGCCCTGACGAGGGGCAGAACCCTCGTGACACAGGAGGTGTTGCACGAATTCATCAACGGACTGGATGTTTCCGATGAGGTGAAGGAAGAATTGAAACGATTGACGCCGCACAATTATGTGGGTGAATAAAATGCTGTCCGGCGATGTTTTGAAATGCTCCGCCTGAGAATGGCATGAAGTGGCACGACTTGGCACGAAATGGCGCACCTGGGTCTGTCTATGTGGTCTCACCTTTGTGAAACCTCCCGGATTCAAATTCCTGTTCCGGGGAGGTTGATCATTATCCATCACTAAATCAGACTTTTATGCGCCTGAACGCCGTTCTTTTACTCCTGATTCTTGCATTGGGAGCCAACCTTTTTTATGCCTGTACAAAGGACACGGAAGGAGATATCCAAATCCTTAATCCCATACAGACGGAAAAAGCAAAAATCGAAGCCGAGATCCAGAAGGAAGGCTTTAAATTCAGTTCCCCCATGACCCCGGACCCTGAACCCCAATTTCCCTTTTTTACTGATTACAATTCCTGTAAAATGACACTTCGCCTGAATGGCAATTCCGATTGCGATTTGGCAACAGTTACGCTCGCTTTTTCACCGGCGCCGGGTTCGTTAAATCCTCCGACCATGACACTCCAACTTTCAAAATGGACCTGGCAGACGATTACCCTTCCGATCAATAACCCGTACGTTTATTTGAAATACGAAACACCTTGCGGTATCGCCGGAACCGAAAAGATCAGTGTTCGATTTGGGACCTATGGTTTCAACCGCAAAAAGATTACCGATTTATTTGTGCCCGGTTCGGCCTTTAATTATGTCAGTTATGCCAACAACCACTATCTTCCATATACTGTTGATGAAAATTATATTTGCGACAGGTGGTGTACCTGGAACAGCGATGTGCAGTATAAAAGCCTGGTAAGTGGGGGGGAGGCGTTAAGTGCGCTGGCTGCCGAACAAAACTTTAGTTACATCCCCATTCTGATGATGTATGTAGCAAAACCGCAGTATGCAACACCCCTGGATTGTGATTACGTATGTAAAGCTCCTTATGTTTATCCGATCGCCGATCCTGGAGGAACATATCCGACGTACAAGATATCCAACTACGTAAGTTCAAGTGCTCCTGGCGTTTATGACGGCCAGTTGTGTGCAAAAATCAAGGATATGTTCAGCGATTGGGTGACAGGATGGACATTGCCGGTCGGAATCGGAGAGGGCCCGAAACACAGAGCGCACCATTGCCACTTAGCGATGAATCCTTCAGATCCGGGACCGGCCAACTGCCCCGAAGGCATCACGGAATGGCCGTGTTATGCACCGGAATAAGCTCCGGGATCATAAAATGCAGGTTGAGTTTTTTGTTGTTTCCGCAGAAAAACTCAACCTGCGCCAAGCGAGGGTGTCTCAAAGGGTTGATGAAAGTTGATGTTTGGATTGAAAAATGGCATTAATTTGTGCCTTTTCGATTCAAAATATCAACCTGATAAACTTTTATAAACCCTCATCAACCTTTTGAGACACCTCGCTGTTTTATATTAATTACTGCTTAACAAGTCTTACCGGGTTGCTGTGTTGCTGGTCGCTGCGCAAGGTTGCCACGTAAACACCCTGCGGCCAGTTATCTCCACAAACAACACTGCCCGTTTCGCCGGATAACTGCTGCGTCCAAATGATCTGGCCCAACTGGTTGCGCACTTCCAGCATGGTTTTGGCAGAGCCCGGCCAATCATAACGGATAACAAATGTGGAAGCCGCCGGATTGGGCGATACCGAAAACAAGGCGGGAGTGCCTTGCTCCGAAGTGGAAGAAACGGCCTTTGGGATCACCTGAAACACATCTACGCCAGCTTCTACCAGGTGCCCCGGATCAAGGTCGCTGGCAATGAACTGGATCTGGACGTCGTCGGAAAGGGTAATATAATCTTTCAGGTGGATTTCTCCGGAATAACGCCAGGCGCTAAGAGAAGTGGTTTCGGTCAGCAGGGTCACTGCCTGACCGTTGCTCAGAACACGTACTTCCAGGTTGTCGTTGGGCGGATCTCCTGCACCGCCGTCGTTATAAAACCAGTACCAAAAAGTAAGCACAGCATCCTGATAAACACCCAGTTGCATGAACGGACTGCTCAACGTTACCGAGCCGCCATCGACGTCGTCCGCACTCGCACCGCCGCCGCTGTTGCCGGTGACGTAACACTGGTTGTTATTATCGATTTGTACGTCTAATTCGGGGTTGGAATAACCGCCCTGATAAAAGGTTCCGTCCGGTTCGCCACGTTCCCAGAATCCGGCCACTGAAGTGGCCTCCGATAACCAGTCCAGGTCCGTTTCAAAATCGTCGTAATAGCCCGGTTTTAACAAAATAGTGACAGGTGCGTCGTTGGCGATGGAGGCCGTATTTACCAAATACCCCCAGGCGCTCGCCGTTGCCTGGTAATCACCTGCCGCCACACACGGCAATTCAAAATGACCGGATACATCCGTTTGAACGATATACGTGTCATCTGGCCCCACGAGGGTGATCTTTGCGTTTTCAACCGGTACCGATGTGCCTTCCAGCAATACCTGTCCGCTTATGTTGACCACATTTTCAGGCTCAAGCGTCACGTCGATTTCGGTTACCTGGGCGGTATTCAGGGTAACGTTTATGGTTTTACTGAAATATCCCGCTTTACTGATGGTTACCGTATAGTTACCCGGTTCTACCTGCCCGGTTTTGAAAACACCGTTGTTGAGGGTTTTTGTATCAATCCAGGGGTTATTGCCGCTGACCTCGACAGTTGCGGCGTTCAGGGCTTGCCCGTTGCAGTTGTTTTTTACTACTCCTTCCAGGTAGCAGGCGCGCACGTAGTTTGGCGTCATGACAAACAATTTGCCGGTGCCGCCATTGATATTGGGAATATTGGAAGCCACCACCGTGCCGGAGGGCAAAAAAGGATACACGCCCCAGCAGCCTTCAAAGTCCTGGCCGATGCCGGGCCAGGTATCGTACCAGCCGGTAATAACCACATTGTCGGGGCGGTGCGCATCGGCGATTACAACCCCGTCGGTGTACCAGGAGGTTATGGCCCAGTCATTGAGTACGTGTGTGTTGTGGCCGATGGAATTAAAGCCGTCGTTGGGCGAAACGCGGTCGAGTTCTTTGATGTCCTGCGGATCACTGATGTCATATGAAGTGACGAACGAAGGCGCCCCTTGCAGTTCGTCGGTAGTAAGTATATGTTTGTGATCGTCGAGCAGCCACGAATTGTGGGTAAAATGCCCGGGTGTCTGCACCGTGCCGAGCAGTTGGGGGTTGGATTTGTCGCTCATGTCCACGATAGACAATATGCCGGAATTGATGTGGCTGGCATATAGGGTGTCATTGTAGGCGAACCCGTCGTGTACATACTGGAGGGCATCAAATTTGCCGGCGTAGGTGGGGTTGTAAGGGTCGGCATTCAAATCAAGCGCCAGTGCGCCGCCGCTGAAAAGCTGGTCGTTGTTGGGCTGGCTGCATCCATAGGCATACAAAAAACCTTTCACTTCATCAATGTGCAGGGCATGGATTTTGTGCAGTTGGCCGGTGATTGCCCCGTCACCTTTATAGGCATGATAAGGCAGGTTCGGGCCGGGCAGGTTGCTCAGGTTGATGACCTGCAAACCACCGCCGGCTTCGGTCGTCAGGTACGCAAAGTGTTGATACACTTTGATTTCTTTCCACAAACTACCACCGTTGGACGGGCCTTCAGGGGCCGGGATCTGGACAATATTCACCGGATTGTCCGGGTCGGTTACATCCACAACGATCATTCCTTTGGAGCCGCCGAGGAGCGCATATTCGCGCCCGTTTTGTGCGTAACCGCAGATATTGGCGAGGGTTTGATCCGGGTATTCCAGGGTCGAACGAACCTGAAGGTTAAAGTCCTGGGCAAAAGCCGGCGATGCGGCCAAATAAAACATGGACCACAGCAGGCATGGCAGTAAATTTTTCATTGAATACAAGTTGAGTATTAAAGCAGAAAACAGTGAGGATTGGTACGGATCAGATCCGTTAAAACGGCGGCAAAGGTAACTTCAGGTCTACACCTGCCTGTCATTGCCGTGCCACAATAGCCACTGTTAGACGGCTAATACACGACAAATCTCCCTTTTCATCCCGAATTTCGATTTGCCAGACGTGTATCTGCCTGCCCAGTCGCACCGGGCGACAGGTGCCGGTGACCCGGCTGCCTTCCCGCACACTTTTTAAATGGTTGGCGTTGATTTCGAGTCCGACGGCTGTGTGTGTGGAAAGATCTGCCACACAAAGTGTGCTGGCCACACTGCCGAGGGTTTCTGCCAGGGCGACATTGGCGCCGCCGTGAAGGATACGGAAGGGTTGTACTGTTTTTTCATTCACCGGCATGGTGGCCGTGATAAAATCGTCGCCGATTTCGGTGAAAACAATGCCGATGTGTTCGCCCATCGTGTTGGCATTCAGGGTGTTAAGGCCGTCCAATGTATGCGGCTGCTTCCAGATGTTTGGCATAATAACGAAGCGGATGGTGTGGCGGGTTTATACTTTTCCTTCCGGATGTTCGGGTTCTTCCTGATCCATAACCACGGGCGTGGAACGTACCCCGTTCACCTTGTTGGCCTGGTATGCAAACAGGCACGCCGTCCAGAAAGAGTACAGGGAGTAGACCAGCGCCGGTTTTACCATATCCTGGTTTCCGAGCAGATTATTGGCGATCAGGAAGGCGAGCGTGGTATTTTGAACCCCGCTTTCCATCGCTGCCGTAATCCGGGAAGCATGGGGCAGTTGCATGTATTTCATAAAAAAATACCCGAAAAACAAACAACCGGCGTTTTGGATCAACGCAACCGGTGTTATCACCAAAAGGTCGCTCCATTTTAGTCCGGCTCCGCCGTGACTTTCTCCGGCAAACATCTTGATGGCAAAAACGGTCCCGAGCAGCACCAGCATCACGTATTTGGCCGGTTTATTTATCTTATTGGCAAAAACAGGAAAACGCTGCCGGACAAACAAACCGATGAAAGCCGGAATAATGGTGATAAAAAATATCTGGCTGACCGTTTCCCAAAAAGGCAGGTGCAGGTCCGTTTCTCTCCCGATAAACACCAGTAATCCGATGTTTACAACAATTGGTATGGAAAACAGGGTCAGAAAACTGTTTACCGCCGTGAGTGAAAGGGACAATGCCACATTGCCGCGCCAGATGTAGGTGAGAAAACCGGAAGTAGCGCCACCCGGACTTGCGGCTAATATGATAAATCCAACTTTTAAAACCGCCGGTATGGGGGCGATCAAACTGATAATAAAGGCAATAATCGGCAACCCCACCATCTGAGCGGTCAGCGCAGTGAAAAACGCGCGTGGGTGCCGGATTATACTGATAAAATCAGATAAAGTCAGCGACAGCCCGACGCCGAACATTACCATGCCCAGGACTGTACTGACTGCAAGATCAACAACAACGGTGGCAGACAAAGGGGAATTTTTTTATTTCGCACAAACTTAAGGGAAAACCCCGCAACCCCGAACCACAAGAAGGATGAATATTCATCGTATGGGTTTTTAGCCCGATATTCGCACTTGTTATGAATGTTACCGCTTTTTATATTGCCGAAGAACTGGACCTCAAACGCCTCAAAATTTCCTACGCAGGCACTCTGCTGCAGGAAAACCCTTCGGAACTGTTTTACCGGGTCGACGAGGGCGCCTATTTTTATGTGTTCGATTACGGGGCCGTGGTGTTTGCAGATATGACGGACACCGATATCAGTAAAACCCTGGCCTTGTTGCAAGCGTATTGTGCACACCCGCTGCAAGAGGTGCTTCGCGACGATTTTGAAATTATTCACGACCCCGAAGCGCAACTCACCTTTGGATTTGACAGCCTCATCGTCCCGAAATTAGAGGTTGACGTAGTCAAAATCGCCATGCTCAACGTCGCGCACACCGTTGCAATGGACTTTTATTCCCAGCGCGCACACGAATTGTTGTCGGAAGTCCGGCTTTTTACCAGCCAGATGGAAGTAAACGGCTCCATCCACATCAGCCGGAAAAACATGCTGCGTTTTATCGGCCGGATGCTGAACAGCAAAAACCGGATCGTTGAAAACCTGTTCGTTTTTGACGGCCCCGAAGTGGCCTGGGAAGACGAACTGCTCGACCGCATTCACCGCGGCCTTTCCCGAACGTTTGAAATTCAAACCCGCTTCAAGGAAGTGGAATATACCTTCAAAGTGATCGAAGACAATCTTTCCGTCTTTCGTGAACTTTACCTGCACCGCGAAAGCAGCAAACTGGAATGGATCATCATCATCCTGATCTGCATCGAAGTATTTGACCTGATTATCAGCAAGATATTTTAGTGTTTCGGGTTATGGCTGTTGTGTCAAAAGTCAGGAGCACTTTATTTTGGCTTTGAAACGGGAAATATTATTTTAAATCGCGACCGAACCAGACATTCCGGTTTTAAAACCTGGAATGTCTGGCATCATCGAATAAAATTTCTCCCAATACGCGACAATGCGCAACTTAAAGACTTTTGACACAACCCCGCTACTCAACAATAATGATTTCTCCGGGTGCAATTCCGACCGGGAAGGAACCCGTTTTTACGCCGCCTGCGTTGTAGATCACTACTTCACCCGGCGATGTAAAATCCCTGGCATCCGCGCAATAGAGGTCGCCGGTAGCAGGGTGACAGGCCAAACCATAGGCTGATTGATTAAAAAGCGGAGTGACGGTGAATTGGTTGGCCGTCCAGATTTTCCCACCTCCGGCAAAATAGAGCAAGTTGCCGCTGGGGTTGGCGCACAAATCGGTGGAATAAGCCGGAATATCGAAACCCGTGCCCGCCGGCGCCATTTTATCCAGAAATCCTTTGGGCGTGGCATCCAGAAAAGAACCCGCACAAAGCACATAAGGATTGGAACCGGTGAGGGCCGATTTAACCAGATCGCCGGGATTTTTTCCTCCGACCGTAATACGCGCCGTTTCGGTTTCTGCAACAAGATCAACCACAGAAACGGTCGAATCGATGCCCAGGCCGCCCCCGTTGGCCACCATGAGGGTGGAAGCATCGGTAAAAATCATTTTTTCGGGACCGGCTCCAACAGGAATCAGTTTGACGATGGTGTTGGTGTTCAGATCGACCCTGGCAATACTGCCGTCCAAGCCATCCTTGCCCCACTGACTCACATAGGCGGTATTTTGATCGAGCGGCAAAAAATAACGCGGGAGGGTCAGCCCGCCGATGGTGTCGATAAATTTGAAGGTGGTTTGGTCAACGATCACCACGAGGCCAATCCCGTTTACACAGATGTATCCCTTGCCGTTGTGAAAAGTGAGGGATTGTACGAACTGGCCCAGCGAGCCGCCGTTTTCAAGACCAAAAATATCCTGCACGGTTTCCTCTGTTTGAGGATTGTGCCAGGTAATAGTTCCGCCACCGCCGAAAGGTCCTTCGTTGACGACAAAGATACCTTTGGAATAGTCGCGGGTAACTACAACCGGATTGTCGTCGCCCAGGTTACAGGCGGCGAAGCCGAAGATGCCGAGAAGCAAAAGCAGCAGTTGAAAAAAATGTCTGACTTTCATTTTTGATGATTTAATTGTCTGAAAATGAAAGGCAAACGGGAGGAAATGCAGCCAGTCCACGCTCCCTGTCCGAAAAATTCGTTCAGCGGAAAAGGTTACGGACAAAGGTCCGGCGCCTGCAATGGACGGCCAACAGGCTTTCTTCCCGAAGCCCGGTTGATTCGGTGGTATTGGCAGGTCTTCTGGCTCGTTTCGGTGGAGCGCGCCTTCCCATTCCCGTATGCAGGAACAGTGGCTTGGAAAATGCTCGTCACCTGGCAACCGGACTTGCGCTGAATAAAAAGCAACGCAGGCGGCTGGTGAAACTTACAGCAGCGGGGACTGCCCCGGATTTTCACCGGAGTTCCCTTTTAATCCTTCCGGGTTGACGGAGAGGAACCAAAAACCGCAACAAAAGTAGAAATAATCGTTCGGGTCATCGGCATCAGAGCCGTGGTAATGTTGCCTGCGCCTGAATAAAATGGCGCTTTACGTGCAAAACGAGGTACTCCAGCAAGTCACCCAGTAAAAAATGGAAGCCCGGCCAGCGAAAATGTTTGACTTTGGCTTTGTTCAGATTCACCAGCCTGCATTGCTGCACCAAACGCAGCAACATCTTGCAGTTGATCAAAAACGCCTTGAGTTCGTGCTGGCGGATTGTTAGCCTTTTCGGATCAATTCGTTTGGGGCTTTTGCGCCGCGAAGCGCCCATGTTTTCCGGGTTCACGGCGCGAATAGCCCATGACCCGATCCAGTTGTGGCGGATTTGATCGGCAGGGGCCCAGGCGCGTGCTTTGGATTTGTGGATGGAAAGTTCGATTCGGGGCAAAAAATAATCGAAATGGGCGTTCAGATGTGCAAAGCACTCCAGCGCATTCCAGCGTTCGGGTTGTGTTCGTACCTGCAATGCTTCTTCGGGGAGGGTGGCAAATTGGGTGCGGGCTTGTTCCAGTAGGCTGCGTAAATCGGATTCCAATCGGTCGAGCAGGTCGGTCTGCGTCATATGAAGCGGTTCGTTATATCAAGGGGGGCAAAGGTAACAGGGCTTTGCAAAGTGAGTGGTTAAAATTTAGGGTAATTTCAGCGACCTTTGCGGCGAAATCAAACCCGGGCAGGGATATTCCGCAAACCCGGCCGGAGCTATTTGCCGGAGAAATACGAATATGAAGACTAAAACGATTCGAAAAGACAAGATAAACGTCGTTACACTCGGGTGTTCCAAAAATCTGGTGGACAGTGAAAACCTGATCACACAATTGCGCGGCAATGACTTCGAAGTGACCCACGACAATCCCGAACCCGATGCCAACGTCGTGATCGTGAATACCTGCGGTTTTATCGACGTAGCCAAACAGGAAAGTATCGATACGATCATAGAATATGCAGATATCAAAAAGGCGGGCGGTATTGATAAATTGTACGTAACGGGTTGTTTGTCACAACGTTATAAAGACGACCTCGAAGCGGAAATTCCCGAGGTGGACGCTTTTTTTGGCACCCTTGAAATGCCTGCCCTGCTCGCCCGGCTCGAAGCGGATTATAAATACGAACTGCTGGGCGAACGCCAGATCACCACGTTGCCGCACTATGCTTACCTGAAAATATCGGAAGGTTGTAATCGCACCTGCTCGTTTTGCGCCATCCCGCTGATGCGCGGCAAACACGTCAGCCGGCCGGTTGAAGAACTGGTGCTCGAAGCAAAACCCCTCGCCCGGCGTGGCGTGAAGGAACTCCTGCTGATTGCCCAGGAACTCACGTATTACGGCCTCGACCTGTATAAAACCCGCGAACTGCCTCGGCTCCTGCACGCGTTGGCCGATGTGGAAGGTATCGAATGGATCCGGCTGCATTACGCCTACCCGAGCAAATTTCCGCTGGAAATACTGGATGTCATGGCGCAGCGCAAAGAAATCTGCAATTACCTTGACATTCCGCTGCAACACGCCTCGGACCATGTGTTGAACCTCATGCGCCGCCAGATCAGCCGCGCCGAGACGGAAGAACTGCTGGCGCAAATACGCGAAAAAGTGCCGGGTATTGCCCTACGCACCACGTTTCTGGTGGGTCACCCGGGCGAAACGGAGCAGGATTTTGAACAACTGCTCGATTTTGTACAGCAGCAGGAATTTGAACGTGTGGGGGTGTTTCAGTATTCCCACGAAGAAAATACACGTGCTCACGAGTTGCCCGACGACATTCCCGCCGATGTGAAGCAAGAACGCGCCAACCGCCTGATGGAAGCACAGCAGGAAATTTCGCTGCGCAAAAATGAAGCGAAGGTCGGCCGGGTATTTTCAACCCTGTTCGACCGGAAAGAAGGGAAGTTTTTTATCGGCCGCACGGAAGCCGACTCCCCGGAAGTGGACAATGAAGTGCTGGTGCCCGCCAAAGGCAACTATGTCCGCCTGGGCGACTTTGCCGAAGTACGCATCACCGGCGCGGAAGAATTTGATCTGTACGGGGAACTTGTTTGATGGCGGATTAAAGTCCGCCCCAAATCGCTCTTACCAGCAAGGCCGCCAGCAACACGCCGATCAGGATGGCCAAACCCACCAAAATGCCGGAGTCTTTGGACACCTCGGCGGGTGAAACGGTCGTAATGGCCGCTTCCTGCAAAATTTCACGCGCCCGGGTGGAGTCCAGCGGGTGTACGTGCAAACGCACAACGATCTGTAAATGAGGCAATACGCTTGAAGAAGCAGTGTTGGCCAAAAAACAGTGAATACCTTCCGAACGCAAACGCGCCGCAGCCACTTCCGCTTCCATCAGCGAAAAAAATTTGGCCACCACCTCGCCTTCTTCGGCAAGGCCGCGGTACTCATTCTCATCAAATTCAAAATCGTCGAGAAGTTCTGTGCGGCGCATAATGCTTCAAACATCCGACTTTTCCCGGAATTCGCAAAATATCCCTATTTATGCGGCCGCAAATACCAAGGCGACACCACGCGGCACGACGCAATGATATATTTTGTACGTCCAGCCCCATCGCCGGGATCATTAATTTAACTAACGACAGTTGTGACATACTAAAAACTCCCGTTCATGACATTGAAATACCGTTTTGCTCTTTGCCTGTTTTTTACCTCTTTTTGTGCGTTTTCCCAGGAAAAACCCAAATGGGACGTGTCCAATCCCTCCGGAAACGTGCCGTATAAAGACGTGGAATTCACCACTTCCGAAGGCACCTGGATGAGCCTCGACGTGTCGCCCGACGGCAAAACCATTGTGTTCGACCTGCTCGGCGATATTTATTCCATGCCTGCCACCGGCGGCACAGCCACGGCGCTTCGCCAGGGCATCGCATGGGAAGTTCAGCCGCGTTTTTCGCCCGACGGCAAAAAAATTCTGTTTACTTCTGATGCGGGTGGCGGCGACAATATATGGGTCATGGATGCCGACAGTAAAAACGTCAAACAAGTTACCAAAGAAAGTTTTCGCTTGCTCAACAACGCCGTTTGGATTGATAATGAATACATTGTAGCGCGCAAACACTTCACCAACACCCGTTCGCTCGGTGCAGGCGAACTCTGGATGTACCACCATACCGGCGGCGAAGGCATCCAGCTGACCAAACGCAAAAACGATCAGCAGGACGTAAACGAGCCAAGTGTCAGCCCCGACGGGCGGTATATTTATTTTAGTGAAGACATGTACGGCGGCGGTTTTTTTCAGTACAACAAAAATCCGAATACGCAGATTTTCGCCGTTCGCCGGTATGACCGTGAAGAAGGCAAAATTGAAGAAGTGACCGGCGGATCGGGTGGGGCTTGCCGCCCGCAAATTTCCCGCGACGGCCGATGGCTGGCTTTCGTGCGGCGGGATTACACGAAAACCGTGCTGTGTATCAGGGATTTATCGACGGGTGAAGAATTTCCGGTTTACGACGGTTTGGATAAGGATCAACAGGAAGCGTGGACAACATTCGGGTGTTATCCGGGGTTCGCATGGGGGCCGGCTCCTCGTTACAGTTATGAATTGTTTGTTTGGGCAGGTGGCAAAATCAAACATTTATCCTTTGGCGACGGGGTGCAGGGGAAAGATGATGTGGTGGTAAAAGACATTCCCTTCACTTGTCAGGTAAAGACCAAAGTAGCCGAAACACTGCGTTTTGAAAACAAGGTGTTTGAGCCGGAATTTACGGCGAAAGCCATTCGGCAGGCGGCAACGAGCCCGGACGGTAAAACATTGATTTTTAATGCCGCCGGTAAATTATATAAAAAAGATTTGCCCGCCGGCAAACCGATATTGTTGACAAAAGACGGGAAAGGCCCTTCCCCCGACATTGTCCCCGTGGATACTCACCTGGAATTTGAACCGTCTTTTTCCGCAGATGGAAACAGGGTGCTGTACACTATTTGGAACGATCAATACAGGGGCGGAATTCGGGTTTTAGACCTGAAATCCAATCTCCACAGGAGTTTTGGCCTGAAATCCGCCATTTATCGCACCCCCGCTTTCTCTCCCGACGGCAAACAAATCGTTTTCAGGATGCAATCCGGCGACGACGAACTCGGCCCGGGCATGACCGACAAACCCGGTATTTATATGGTTGATCAGGACGGCAACAACTTGCGTTTTGTCACAGAAAGCGGCGAAAATCCACGGTTTTCCCCCGACGGGAAACGTATTTACGTCAGCACGGGTGGTGCATTATTCGGCGGTCTTGACAAATCCTATAAATCGTACGATCTCAACGGCAAAGACGAGCGGGTGCATTTTAAATCAAAATACGCCCATTCATTTATCCCTTCCCCCGACGGCAAATGGCTGGCTTTTATCGAGTTACACAAAACTTATATCTGCGCGTTCCCGCAAACCGGCAAAACCATCGACCTCAGCGCCGATACCAAAGCCATTCCGGCGACTGTAGTCAGCCGTGATGCCGGCTACAATCTGCACTGGAGCAGCGATTCAAAAAAACTGCACTATACGCTTGGGGATGAATACTTTACGATTGATCTGAACGAACGTTTTGCCTTTCTGCCCGGCGCCCCGGATACCTTGCCGAAATTAGATTCTGTTGGCCTGAAAATTGGCCTGACCCTGAAAACCGACGTGCCTGAAGGGGCGCTTGTTCTGGAAAGCGTCCGCATCATCACGATGGAAAACGAACGTGTCATCGAAAACGGTGTGGTGGTGGTGGAAGGCAACAAAATCACCTTCGTCGGCTCACAAACGGAGTATCAGGCCGCCAAATTTAAAGTCAACAACCCAAAAGTGATTGATTGTCAGGGCAAAACCGTCATGCCCGGCCTGATCGACGTTCACGCCCACCCCGGCAACTTCCGCTTTGGCCTCAATCCGCAAAAACAATGGGAATATTACGCCCAACTCGCTTACGGCGTCACTACCCAGCACGACCCATCCGTAAATGCCGAAATGGCCTTCTCCAACGCGGAAATGCTCAAAGCAGGGCGTATGGTGGGACCGCGTCTATATTCCACAGGAACAATACTTTACGGCGCTGACGGCGACTTCAAGGCGCCGATTAACTCACTCGACGACGCGCGTTCGGCCTTGCGGCGCACAAAGGCCTGGGGAGCGTTTTCCGTAAAAAGTTACAACCAGCCGCGCCGCGAACAGCGCCAGCAGGTCATCGCCGCCGCCCGCGAACTGGGTATGCTGGTGGTGCCGGAAGGTGGTTCCTTTTTCCACCACAACCTCAGCGAGGTCGTCGACGGTCATACCGGCATCGAACACAACCTGCCGGTTGCGCCGCTTTACAAGGATGTTATAACCCTTTGGAGTAAAACCGCCACCCACAATACCCCGACGTTGATCGTCAATTACGGCAGCCTGAACGGCGAATACTACTGGTACCAGAATTCGGAAGTCTGGAAGAAAAAACCCTTGCTGAACTTTACGCCCAAACACGTCCTCGACGAACGCAGCCGCCACCGCACCATGGCGCCGGAAGAAGAATATCGCAACGGACACATTCTGGTGAGCCAATCCTGCAAAAAACTTCAGGATGCCGGCGTGAACATCAACCTCGGCGCTCACGGGCAACTCAACGGCCTCGGCGCCCACTGGGAACTCTGGATGCTGCAACAAGGCGGCATGACGAATATGCAGGCGCTCCGTTGCGCGACGATCAACGGCGCAAAATACCTCGGAATGGACCAGGAGATCGGCTCACTCGCCGTCGGCAAACTCGCCGATCTCATCGTACTCGATAAAAACCCGCTGGATGATATTAAGAACTCTGAATCAATTCGTTATGTGATGGTTAACGGTCGCCTCTACGAAGCGGAAACCTTAAACGAGGTCGGGAATTACAACAATAAACGCAGCGAATTCTGGTTCGAGCGGCCGGGCAGCCAGACGAGCGGCGCGGGAATGATACATACCTGCCAGGAGACAAAATGTGTTTGCGGGCATTGAGTTATTTTTTGACAGGATTTACATGATCTACAGGTTTTTTCGCCGGTTAAGCCTCTTTAACATGTAGATCATGTAAATCCTGTCAAAAAATTTGTGAAACGTTACCATAACCGCCTGATTCCCAATCCCAGCAACACCAAAAGCAAAATTGCCCCCGCTCCCCATGCCGCTTCGGAAGCAGGAACCTGTCCGCTGCAAACTTCCTTTGCCTCCACTTTCCGCGCGCGTATTCCGCCGGCGAAGGCGCTTTCGAGCACCCACAGATTACCCGTCCGGTCGAATCTGCCACCCACGGGCGACCAGCCAAGTGGCGATTTGTTTACGGTGGAGACGATGCCTCCGGTGTCGATTTTTTTGACCAAGCCGCTGGTGTGCAGCGCTACGTATACATTCTTGAGGGAATCCAGCCAGATGCCGAAAATGCTGCGGTTTTTTTCAAAGGCAGAAAAAGGCGATACCGGCTCGGCCAGGTTGGCGGCCAGCAGTTTGAACGTTCCGTCGGTGGAAAGCCGCCAAAGGCCGTCGTTTTCGGAAAAATACAAAGTGCCATCCGAATCGGACATCAGCCATTGAACGTCATTGAGTTGCCTTTCTCCTATCGCACTCGTCACCGGGCGGGCAGGATCAGTTTTTCTAAAAACGAACCTGTCGCCCTCACGGCGCGCCGAATAATCGTTAAACGCGGCGTCGCGTACGAAGCCGAAGTTGTTTTGAAAGGCTGCGTGTTCGCCCAGCACACGCGTCAATTTGCCTTCGGGTGTATATTTCCAAACATACCGGCGCCAGCGGTTGTCGGCTTCGCCGGTATACCAAAGGTGTTCGCCGTACAGGTTGCCGGCAGAATCGAGCGCCAGTTCATGGGTGTGTACGTTTGCGACGGCGATACTTTTTTCCCCATCCGGAGTAATTTTGTAAACGTTTTTGAGGTCGGTGTAATAAATATTGCCCGGCCGGTCGGCTACAATTCCGACGCCGGGATGGGCTTCGGCGATAAAAGGAAATAACAAGAGACTGAACAGGGTGATGGCGAGTACTTCAAACAGGTGTTTCACGGCGATGACAGTTTTGGTGAACGATTTGGTTTAAAATCGCTGTAAAACTGTCCGTTCTTCGGTTTTTTCCGGAATGAAGTCGCCTGCCACCGGGTTGCCGTAGCCGGAAATGCAAAATATGTCGCTGAAAGCGTTTTGTCGTCGTTCTTAAGCCGGAAGCAAACCGGTGATGATTTGTATCTTGTTAAAGTTTTAAACCGCTCTATTATTTCAACCATGCGAACAACCAACATTATTTTATTGATTTTCAGTCTTTTTGTTTCTTGCAAGGACGACACGCCCGCTGAATTGTATGCCGGATGCTGCGATACGGCTCCCCAACAATTGACCATTGGAACCGAATCTGTCAGTATTCCCAATGCTTTTTCACCTAACGGCGACGGTATTAATGATTTTTTCATTCCCTTCGCAACAGCGGGTATCGCATTGATCCGGGAATATCAGGTAGGTACTCGACCGCAATAAGCAGGAGATCGTAAAATACGTAAATTTTCAGCCGAATGACCCTTCGTTGAGCTGGAATGGAAGCCATACAGGAGGTTCAATCTATGAGGGTTTGTTTTACTACAAAGTAATCGCCGAGACTTCTTCGGGCGAAAGCAAAACGATCGAAGGAAGTGCCTGCTCCATCGTATGTAATCCGGACGGCTCCTTATTACCGGTCACAAACCCGGATGGTTGTGGCTTTCCCGATCAGTTCAACAACAATGGCCAATTCGATCCGAACATCCCCACCGGAGAGCAGCAATGTTTTTGAGGCTTTATACCGGTTTACCGGCTGCCGCCAAACTTTACTCCCACCGTCAGCACCACACTCCGTCCGTCCGAAGGCCAAACACCCGGGCCGGGGTAAAAACTGGGTCGTTTGGTAAAATACTGCTCGTCGGTCAGGTTGTTTACACTCAAACGGAAGAGCAGGTTTTGTAAACGGTAAGAAGCATTCAAATCCAGCAGATTATAAGCCGGGACAAGGCCTGTGGCGCCGGTTGACGAGGGCTCCACCGTGTTCAGGGGATCGGAAAAAGTTTCACCCGTATAACTGTACAGGAAGGATACACTCAGGTCTTTATACCTGAGATTCAACCCGTTGCGACTAATCCATTCGGGCACACTTTCCAGCCGGTTGCCATCGATATCCCTGTTTTCGCTGGCAACCCGGAATTGGGCATCCTTGTATTTCGCATCGAAATAGGACGTGGAGCTGAACACGCTGGCGCGCAGGTTATCCGATAAAAGAAACCCGTATTCGCCGAAGATTTCCAGTCCGTTTGTGACCGAGTTTCCGATGTTGGTGCGCAATACATAAAAAGTTCCGTTCTCGTCCACCGAAGCGCTTCCGAGGCGGTTGTTGTATTGCAGTCGGAAAACGCTGACATCCCATTTAAATCCGCCTGCGGCGCCCCGCCATCCGATTTCGGCGTTGTAACCATACGCATCTTCAAGTTTTTTATCGGTGCGTTCGAAGGCGTTGCCGGGTATGATGTCTTTAAAAATAACGGGGCGATAAGCTTGCGACCATCCGGCATACAGATTTTGTTTGTCGTTCAGTTCAAAATCGGCGCTCACTCCCAACAGCGGGAAATTGTGTTTGATGGTTGCGGGCAGGTCTTCCGGGTCGTAGTAGGCAAGTTCACCCGACATTTTGGAACGGCCCGATTCGTAACGGATGCCCGGGGTGATAGAAAGTTGATGCGTAATCAAAAACTTGTTTTCTGCAAAAAACGCCACGTTTTGGGTTTTGAAATGCAGGTCGCGCAACCAGCCTTTAACGGGGTCAACCGATACGTCAAAATTGGAGCCGGTTGTGCCGCCATTCGGGGTGAACCGCCGGTGCAGATCGTTGTTAAAATATTGAATACCAGCGACTAAGATCGATTTTTTTCCAAAAATATCATATCCCTGCAAAAGCCGGAATTCCGTTGTACGGCTGTTAAACCTGTCGATATCCACCGCGCGGGGATTGTAAGTCAAAGTGGCCGCATTGATGGTATCCGCTAGGGTGGCGGGATTGTCGTTGCGCACGCTGCCGCGTTCGCCGAATATACCCGACACCGTCCACTGCAGGCGGGTTTGCCGACTTAATTGCCACTCGGCGGTCAGGGAGGGGATATAAATTTCCGGGTTGAAATAATTGCGCGAGCGGGTGGATTGGCGCGGGTCGGCGGCAAACATGGCATCGGTGAGCGGGCCGGGCATCTGGTAGAGGTAGTTTGAACGCAGGAGTTCGGCTTTTAAGGAAAAGTTTGCCGAAGGCATATAGTTGACCATTACACCCTGCCCGTCGAAGTCCGACGCGCTGTTCTCCCGATAGCCGCTGCTGACACGTTTGCTGTAATACACGTAGTACTGCACTTTACCGACCTCGCCGCCGATGGCGTTGTAAGTGCTAAGCAGGCCAAAAGAACCGACCGAACTGATCGATTCGAAACCGATCGTTTGGCTTGTATCGGGTTGTTTCAACTTGTAATTGAGCATTCCGCCGAACTGGGCGCCGTATTGCAACGCTCCGGTGCCGCGTACCAGTTCGATACGCCCGACTGATTCGAAAGGCAGACTGAAGTGGCTGGCGGGATAGCCGTAGATATCCGAATTCGTGATAATTCCGTCCGTGCGGATGTTGAACTCCCAGCCGCGGTGCGGGTCGAGGCCGCGGGTACTGATATTGGTCTGGTTGCCCGTCCCGTCCATGTCATAAACGAATACGCCGGGTATTTTGGCGAACACCTGGCGCGGCGTTTTTTCGGCCACATTCACGTCGGCGTTTTCCAGATTGATTACTTCGCTTTTTTTGCCCGACCAGAGGTAGGTGCCCTGTTTTTGAGGCAAACGTCCGATGTTTTCCCGTTGAGCGCGGATACTGATCTCCCGGATTTGCAGGTTCGTCAACGTATCCGGGATGTTTGGAGGCAATAACCGGTTGCCGCAAGGAACAACAGGACAAAAGTAGTAGTTTTGATGCATTATTAGTAGTTTTGATTCGTTATATACAAGCCACAAAGGAAAAACATCTGCCGAAAAATGGACATTAGAAAACACTTAAAAATTGCTAATAGTCAATGTATTAAGTCTAAATTGGTATTGTATTGGACGAGTTATTGCGTGGCCTGTTCCGGCGATTTTCGGGGCATCGGCACACCTTTAATTTCCGTAAGTGTATCGAGGTGGTACTTTGACTCAAAAATCACTTTTCCTTCGGGACTCCATTTGCGCAGGTAGCCCTCTTTTTTTGTCGTCCTGAAAAAAAGCATGGTGCACCCGGCGGTTTCGTACCAGATCGTATCGCCACCGGACTGTTTTTCCCCGGATGTAAAACTGCTTTCTTCACTTTTCGGATGGGTGAATGGTTGTATTTCCTTCCTACAGTCCGTTTTGAACCAACGTTCGGCCATGATTTTGCCGTCGTTGTAATAATCGGTCATTTTGCCTTCTTTTTTGCCATCAATGATCTGAACCCGCCGGGAGACCGCCCCGTTTTCGTAACGTTCGATACGTTCGACGGTTTGAGGCCCGGCCGTAGCCTCTTTTTTCTCCGTGCATGCGTTCCCGGCCAATAAAAATAGGGTAGCGAAGAGCGGCAAAGATGTATTGGATAAAAATTGAACCATCTTGAAAATCATAATTTTATAAAAAAAAGGCCGCGTATGCGACCTTTTAAACCGGTTTTACAACCGTG
>JADJOD010000038.1 GCA_016713985.1 Lewinellaceae bacterium
ACACCGTTACGCAACTCGGCTGTACGCCGTTGTTTATATTGGCCGACAAGCCGCTGATGTTCGTTGAACTGTTGGTAAAGGCCGCAGGATTGCCGCCGCAAGAAGGGTTGGTCTGCCCGACCGCGTTTGTCACGTTCACCGAGAAGGTGCAAGAGCCGTTCGCCCCGACGCTGCCGCCGCTCAGGGCGATGGTGGTGCTGCCGGCCACCGCTGTCACTGTACCGCTGCATGAATTCACGACGCCGGGAACCGACGCCACCCGAAGGCCGCTCGGCAAGTTATCGGTGAAGGCCAACCCGGTTTGAGCGATCGAACCGGCTGCCGTGTTGGTGATCGTAAAGGTCAGGGTCGTCGATGCCGCCGTCCGGGAAACCGTCCGGAGAGAACGATTTGGTCAGCACCGGCTGAGGCGCCACCGTTAATAAATAATCCTCTACATCACCATTCGGGGCTCCACCATCCGAACGTTCATCCACAGCCGCCGTCCCCATTGTCCATCAGGGCATCGGTAGTAAGACGAACCCGCAGGTAGTGGCTCGTCAGGGAACCGCTTAGCGTCACGCCTGTCCAAGTCAGCACTTTCGAGCCGGCAAAACCATTCGCCACGGTAGTTGATTGAAACTCACCCACTTCAAATTCGCCATCGCTGTCGAGGTCAATCCAAGCGTACAGCGTAGCCGTGCTGCCGGTGGTATTCAACAAGCCGTTGACCGTGATGCTAAAAGTTTGAGGGCCTCCTGTGGTTAAAGCCGGGAAAACAGAAACACCGTCTTCGTCATCCAATCCGGCCAGGTCGTCGCCGTTGGCGGGAACGTGGGCACAGCAGCCACATCTGCATCCAGCAGCGCGCCGATACGAATATTGGTGCAATTCAGGATATGGGATGGCGTCCGTAACTGACTGGCGCATCACTATAATCAGTCTCCAATAATGACGTGAATGCTATAGAAAAAATGATGTGCGCATCATCACTCGGCGGGTCAACCGTATTGGATTTGGTTATGTCAAAACCGCCGGACGCAAGGGTAGGAGAATGGGTCGCGCTGTGCGTCGTCGTGCCGACATAGACGTTTGCCCCGTTTACCCACATGTGATTGGCGCCTCTCGGATTACCCGTATCGCCGAGGTAATCATCCTGATCTCCGCCGATATTGGTTCCGTATTGAAGGGGAGCGGTCAGGTCGGCTTTGAAACCAGCAAAGAAAATATCCAGACCGCCATTATTGGTAGCGTCATAAAAAGGTTCGCTGCCGATATTGACCGTTGGAATGGTGCCTTCTGTGGAGCCGAATACCAAAGAAAAGACTCCACTGTGCCATCGCACTTTGTTTGAGATACCACCTTGACATCACTGCCGATGTTGTCGCCGCCGCCCCCATAAAAAGTAGCAGTGTAGCCGGTGCTACCCGCAGCACTGACGGAACCAACGATGACATCCAGCGATCCGTTATGAGTGACATCGTAAGCGCCGACAGAGGTAGGAAATCCGCTTTCTGCGGACCCTGTCCAATACAACGTGCTTCCGACAATTTCCACATCGTTGATGCGGTCGTCGTTGTTACCGCCAATTTCATCCAGATAATTAAAAGTCGTCCCTGTGCTGTTCAGGACGCCAATCAGACCATCCGTATCGCCATTGCTGTTCGAACCTCCCGCCGCGCCATTTACTTCGGTAAGCGTACCATTCGTATTATTTCCCAATCCGACAAAAGCCACTCGTCCATCGGCAAATACTTCCAGGTCATTGAATGTTTCTTCTTCACCTCCGCCCACATAAGTGCCCCAGTCCAATACATTCAGGCTGCTGAATTTGGCAATAAACATTTCACTGCTGCCGCTATAGGTGAGATCCGCGCCAGTAACAATATAGTCAGGATTGCCCCCACCTCCTGCAGCGGGCAATGAAGCATTCACGGTCAGACCCACTACAAAGAGGTATTGCTCAACGCCCGGATCGAAGTGACACCGAACTCATCCGTGCCGGTACCTCCCAAATAAGTGGCGTAATGAAGTGTTCCAAGGTCGCGGGAAAAAACAGCCACGAAGCCGTCTCCCGAATTTCGTGTTCCGTCAAATGGAGAACCGGTCATGGGAAGGTTGATGTCCGTCGAATATCCCCCGATAAACACCCGGTCGGTGGAAAGACTCAAGGCATAAGCGACCGCGCTCTCCGTACCCGAAACCGACCCCGGGCCGTAAAGGGTCAGGTCCACCAAATCGGTTCCGTTGCCGGTGATGCGGTAAACGATAGGCACGCGCGGCGTTGCGCCCACCCCGTCAAATCCGGTAATTGTGTTGAGATACCCGTTGGCGTCGTAAGGCGCCGAACCCGTTGGAATATTGATATTGGTGGCGCCAGCGCAATACACCATGCCATCGGCGGGGTCCACTTGAACGGCAAAAAGATACTGGTCGAAGCCTGAATTGTTCCCTTCCATAAAAGTGCCCCAGCTCAAAGCAGGGTCAATCACCAATGGAAAACGGGGGTCAATTTGAGCCTGCGTCGCAAATGAAACGACTTTTTCGCCCGACTTGTTAAACGCAAACCTGGCCTGCACTTTGCCTTTGTCGTGACCTGATAGGATTCAGGAATGCTGAATTTGACGTCCGGTAAACGCAGGCCGACGTTCAGGTTGCCTTTGTCATCTATGATGAGACCGTCTTGTCCTTCAAAGCGCATTTTCACTTTATTGTAATCAGCGCCTGCGTCCATCACCCAGTCGAATTCGAGCTGGCCATCCGAAGTGCTATACAAGCGAAGGTCAATGCCGGGATAAACATCTTCCAAAGTCATATCTTTGGCTGCTCTCACGTCGGACACCCAGCCGTTGGGGTCTTCTCCCAGGATATAGTTAAACTTCGTGCTGAAAGATTCGCCCAGCCGCAATTTCGGATTGAGATTGGCGAAGTCCATATATATACTAAAGGTATGGGTGCCTTTGATGGCCCGCTCCTTGTCGGAGGCAGAACCAACCTGTTGAGCACCGCCATCTAAGGGCCGCCGCGCAATGAGCGTGTCGTCATTCGCCACGAAGCGAATCCTCCCACGCTCGATATACACCGAGCCTTTCACGCTCTCGTAATAATAGAGCACGTCGCTGTTGGCCACCTGCCCTTTGTTTTCCATGAAACGGAGCGTCTGCCCGTTTTCTTGAGCGTCTGCCTCACTTGCTCCTCCATCGGAATCTCCGATTTTGGCTGAGCTTGCGCAAAAGAGGCATTTATGCCAACTATTGTCAGGAGCGCAACCAGCGTACAAACTGATTTTGACACCAAGCCTGATGTGCGGGTTTTTGAAAAAACGCCGAGTGCGAGCGTGTTGAATACGGACGGAAGGGTAGCATTTTTCATGGAGGCAAAGAATTTGAAATGAGAGGAGTTGGAGTTGGATTTCGTATCCAGATTGGCGTGGCAAAATACTGATACCGTCGTCGTGGTGGAGACGATGGGCAAATGAGCATTCACCTTTTTTTGTGCGGGAGTGTATATTTTGGAGCCATGCGCAAGGGTTTAGTTGGCAAAAAAATGCTGACGGCGCAGCGTGGCCGACGGAACAATAAAAAAATGGGAAAGCGAACGCCGTCCACGCTATAACCAAGCAGCCGACAACGCGGTGTTACACGCACACCGGGTGCCGATCACTCGAGGCCTGTTACGAAAAAACAAGGAAGATTTCCCAGCGAAGGGGGTCGGGTAAGCTTTCTTAGTGATAAAGATGGTCAACCGATTTGAAAAACACCGTTCAGGGATTTGCAGGAACGGCTCGTCGGTCTTCGCCGGATTAAAAAAAGGTAACAAAAACAAAGAATTCAGAAAAACAGAGCAATTGATTATCAATAATATATGATCTGTTCTTCTTTAAAAGCCGCTTTCAGGCCGGGTAACAAATTGCGTTGATTTGATTCTTTGGCCCGGTGAAAAAGCGAATATGTTTGTGCCACATTTTAATCTGCAGGATTTCCCGGTTCATGTGAGCAGTTCTTTCAAAAAATTCGCCGGTTTTGCCGCTTCAAATCCTGTTTCGGGGTGCTCAAACGGCACAAAAAGGTATCCGTCAGCGCGTAACCAAACGCTAACCGGTAAAATCGGGATGCAGAAAAAGGAGAGGGAGGTTTGCCGTTGAAACACGGCAATTTGCTAACAGCCCATCACGGGTTCAGCAAGACATTCAGATGTCTTTTTCACTCTCATCAGATTATGATTATACGGTAGGAATAAAAGGGGCCCAGGATTAGGTAAAACTATTCGGCAGCAAAGAAACAAAAATCTTGCGAACCCAATATTAAATGCGTATAATAAAAACACGAATGTATGTTTTTATTGTTTTTACAGCAATTTTCCTGCCTGTTTGTCCAAAAACAGGTATGTAGAAAAAAATAAATGCTTCCGCCTTGTTTTTTCGTCAAAAACACCTGCTTTTACCCCGGATGTTTCTTGTTATTTGCCGGAATATTTTTGCAAAAGTCGGCGACTTCTCAACAAACCGGTAGCTTTGGAGACCTCACAATCGTGTCATCCGGGCTAAAAATTGTCCGGGTAATCCACCGGGCGCCTCAAAAGCGCCGGACGGCAGACCTTTTGCGGCCTCGGACACATGGAGCGTTGGTGCTCAAACGCCCTCTTCTTTCCGGAATTTTTTCATCAGATAGTTCACACTCACCATAACGACTAATCCGATCAGGTAGGAGGTTAAAAACATCAGCCACTCGTAGTCGTCCTTACGAACGGCTTCCCGTTTGGCGGCGAGCCCCCACAGGTTGCCGATGCCTTTTTTGACAAAAAATGTGGACACGAGTGTGGAAGCCGAGAGGCCGGCCAGGTAACCGACGGCGAGATTGGTGGCTTCGCCGATGAGAAAGTGTTTAAATTTTGACATAATGTGTTCGGAACAAAAGAGTTATTCTTCCATACTATCGCATCAAAGTTACGTCGCCGTACTTCGTTATTGTAGTTCCGTCCGGGAATTCAAATTCGGCCACCCACACCAGCACGGAAGGGCCCAGGTCTTTACCCCGGTAACGCCCGTCCCAGCCGAGTGACTCTGTGTTGAGCGGAAAATCCGTCCGTTCAAAAAGTAGTTCGCCCCAGCGGTCGTAAATGCGCAAATAACGCACTTTTGAGATACAATCCGGCCCGAGCAGGTAAAACCGGTCGTTGAGGCCGTCGTCGTTTGGAGAAAAGATATTCGGAACGTAGGGCTGCCCGCAAGGCAATACCACGATGGCCGAAGAGTCGGCAGCCGTACAGCCGTTCGCATCGGTAATACTCACCTGAAAAGACAGGGTGCCCAATGGATCAGCCCAGGGCGACGGGCAATCGTAACAACTCAACCAATCGGGCAGCGGCAAGGGCGTCCATTGCCAGGTAAACGGAGCTATTCCGCTAAATGCAGGGGCCAATAATATCGAATCTCCAAGCACAATCGTATCAATACCAGGCAGTTGCACAATCGGAGCCGGAAACGAAACTACCTGCACCACCACCGTCGAATCGCAGCCGCCCGGTCCGCCCGGAAACTGAAATGCCTGCGTTGTACCTGCCGCCACTTCCACCCCGTTGTAGACGGCAGATTCGCCGGGGCAAGCGGCTAAAACCAACTGGGTCAGCACCGTATCCAGCACCCGGACGAGCACCTGTACCACGGAATCACAGCCGTTGCCTGCGGTATAGGTAAGTTGAAGCAGCGTATCCGCGCTGACCGGCACACCCTGAACCGCCAGGGTATCTCCCCGGCAAACAAACAATTCCACCACTTCTAACACGGGTTCGAGGCCGGTCACCGTCACGGTAATGATCGAGTCGCAGCCGCCCGTCGTTACAATATGAATAAGCACCGTGGTATCCGCTCCAAGTTCATGACCCAGGATAAAAAGGCTTTCGTTTGTACAAACTGCCGTATCGAGGCTGGCAAAAATGGTATCCGTTGTGACCTGCAGGGTGATGGTATCTGCGGACAGGCAGCCTTCCCCGGTTTGTGCAATGACAATATAGGTAACCTGTGCCGTGACGGTGGCGATGACGGTTTTGCAGGTATCGCAATCGAGGCCGGCGGAAGGCAACCATCGCCAGCTGTCGAACAAATCCGGCCGCGTAAATGCGACCGAAGTACCCAGGCATACCAACGGGTCGGGGCCGAGGTTCAGGGCCGTGAGGGGCAGTACCGAAATAAGTACCGTATCCGATTGTTTGTTGCCACAAACATCCCAGGTGTCCACCCAGTATTTTCCCGGTAAAAAAGCGGTCAGCGTGGAATCGGCCGAGCCGTCGTTCCAGCGGTATTTTTGAAAGCCGGGGCCTGCACTCAGCACAATTACTCCGTTGTCGCAGACAAAAATATCGGGCCCCAGATCAAGTGCAGGCGGTTGATTGTCAACAAGATGTACTGTCAGTGTGTCCACACCCGTGCTGCATTCCGAATACGCGGCGGCGATCAGTGTGGCAGTTCCCGGCTGGGAAAAAGCAACTTCGATCTGATTGTTTGACCGGGCAACAATAATACCCGAGCCATTCAGCGACCATTGTACGGAATCCAGCGCACACAGGTCGTCGATGCCGAGCTGGAATACCACAACAGCGGGTAACTGGCACACCGTATCCGGGCCCGAAATATCCGCCTGCAGGGATTGGGGCAAAAAATCCTGGGGAAAAGACGGCAAACCCAGGTTGGCGCCTCCCGGCGACAAAATCACGCCGCCTTGCTGGTACTGGCTGCCAGGGCCCGCAACATTGGGTTTGTGGATAACTCCCAAACCCGCAGTAAACTGGAGCGGGAAGGTGTTGGTGACATAAATTTTGTTGTTCGGCGCGCGTTGCAGTTGACCGAAACGGTATTGATCGGGAAATTCCGCCAGGATTTCGGCCGAAGCCAGAATCGCCGCACCGTCTCCCGCCGCCAGGTCAAATTGCCGGATACACGACGGCGCGATCAGGTTGGTGAGGTAAAGCAATTTGCCGTCGGGTGAAAATTCCGTGCCGTACGCCCCGCTGAGCAGGGGGGCGGAGACGGTGACGGCGTTGGCGAGTTGACCCGTGTTGTTGTCAAAATCAAAAATTTCAAATCCGCCGGTCTGGAACAGGGTATTGACCACTTTTTTCCCGTTCGGACTGAATTTCAAACAGCCGATTGTATTGGGCGAAGCCGTTGAACCCGGGGTGCCGATGTCAGTGGTCACTTCGGCGCCGAGCCCCGCTGCCGTGAGCGGATAAGCCCGGAAGCGGTTGTTGCCGCGTTCTTTCACCAGTATCCACCAGTCTTTTCCATTGCAATGGCGTGTCGCCGTTATTTTTTCGGTAAACAGGTTTTGCGGCAGCAGGTTGATGTTCTTCTCCCCTGCCGGCACATCGCCGAAGCCGCCTTGCAGCGACATTTCCACCACCGAGTAAGATAAACCCTTGCCTGTGAACAGGTTGTCAAAACTGTTGGGGGTAAAAACATAAAAACGCCCCGGGTTGCCGGGCTCCGGAAGTATCAAAGTCTGGGTAGAGGAAGCATGGCCGTCGAGGTTGCCGCCGTTGGGCATCGGCTGGTGGTTGCGGTTGTACAGGGTTTGGGCATCCGTGTAAAACAACAGGTTGCCAAGTATATCGGTGGCTACGGAAGAGGCTTCGCGGCTGAAAGTGACCCCGTCGGTGAGTACGGCCGGCGGGTCGGTGGAAAAATCGAGCCCCGCGCCGTCGCCGAAGTACCAGAACCGCGCCTGCTGGCCGTCGCAGGTATTGCAATCACAATCGGCGTCGAGGCAATCGAAAAGGCCGTCGCCGTCGTCGTCGATGCCGTTGGTGCAAATTTCCTGATTGCAACTTTGATTACAGATATCCTCGGGATCGAGGTTACGGGGCTGCGGCGCGACGTTGCGCGGGTTTTGCACGATCGGGCTGGGGTACTGGACCAGGGTGACGGGGTATAAAACCGGGTTGAAGGGCTGCTCCGTCACAACCAAATCCAGCGGCTGGGTGCAGTTGCCACCTACGAGGCCGTCGTCAAGTTTTATCTTGGCCAGCGCGATGTCGGAAGTCGCGTAACCGGCCGCGAAATAGAGGTAGTCATTCGAGGTGGCCATAAATTTTTCGCCGCGGAGCACCGTCATATCGCGGTAGTCTCTGGCCCAGACCAGGTTGCCGTTTTTGTCGATCCGGATCAGGTAGAGACTCAGGGGGCTGGTCGATGGCCTGATTAACGGCCAGGATCGTAGCCGTCCGCAACGGACACAATACTTTTGAGCAATACTTCCGGGGAACCCGCAATCGTGTACAACTTCGACCAGATCATGTTGCCGTTCAGGTCGGATTTGCTCACTGCAAATTGGTCCGTAAACGCGTCGTCGCCGTTAAAGTCTCCGTAGTAGATCGTCACCATATGGCCGGCATCGATCACAAAGTCCGTGGCATAATTGCGCGCCTGGTCCTGCGGGCCGAAAAAGGCCATCCGCGACCAGAGTTCGTTGCCCGAAAGGTCGAAGCAACCGAGACTGCCCCGCATACCGGAGAAATCGTTTCCATAAGTATACCTTCCGGCCGTGTAAATTTTCCCGTTAAATACCTGCGCCTCAATTATCCCTTCCGAACTGCCCAGAGAGAACCCGGTTTTTATACCCGCGTATTGCCCCGTATTCCGGTCTATTTCAACCAGATGTGCATCGTCGAAACTTCCGGGCACGGGTGATGAGTGGTAAGAATTGAAGGCGATAAAATTGCCGCCGGGTGATTTTTCCACGAGCGCAAAATAATAGGTTTGCGGATTGGCCGGGTTTTCAAAAGCCCAAAGCACCTGGTCCGCCGAAGGGCTGTACCTGAACGTAAACCCATGCAGCAACCCACCTGCGCTGAACATCCCGCAACCCGCAAGATTCCCGTCGCTGTCCTGGATGAGTTGGCTGATGCGTTCGCCGGCGCCGGATGTAAATTTGAATGTCCGTGTCCACAGGATCACCCCGGCGGGGGTCATTTCTAAGAGCAGGGTGCTGTCGCCCCGGTATCCGCTCACGAAAAAATTGCCGTTGGACGCCCGGATGAGGTTGGTGCTGCCTTCATCGAGGGCGCCCGGAATACCGGCCGTTTTGATCCAGGTATTTTCACATCCGGTCTGTTGTACGCAGTCGGGCGCACAGGGCACGTATTCAACAAGTGACAGGTCGCCGACCGCCAGGCCGGCATTGATCAGGGGCGGCGGCGGCAACGTAACAATCGTTCCGGGTGAAACAACAGGTTGTGCCGGTTCTGTCGTAATCGTATGGGTAAAATCGGGACATTGGCCGGTGGCACCCGCTTCGTCGGTTTTGAGCAGCCAGACATCCCTGGAGCCGCCATTGGTAGTATATCCGGCAAAAATGTATCCGTCCGGGGTAAAATCGACCGATAATATTCTTCCCGCTCCCGGTCCGCCGTAAATACGCGACCATTCTACATTGCCGTTCGGGCCGGTTTTCAAAATAAGCGGGGTGTTCGATCCGATCGTGGCGGGGTCGTTGCCGGCGAATACAAAACCGCCGTCGTCGGTTTGCACGGCCCCGACGATGCCAAAATCGATATCCTGGTCGCTGCGAATCACCTGCGACCATTCCAGGGCGCCATCCGCAGATAGTTTGATCAGCCAGGCGTCGTCCAGGTAAATATTACCCGCCGGGTCATTCCAACCGGAAGTGGCGCCGATGGCCATCAGGCCGCCGTCGGAGCTCGGAAAAATTTCCGTCAGCCATTCATTCTCAATCGAGCCGTAAGCGTTTACCCATAACAAGGCGCCGGAGGAATTGAAGCGCATAACCATGCCGTCGTGGATGCTGAAAAGGTTGAGACCGAATGAGCTGGTAAAACCCACTGCCGCAATATCACCGTTGGGCAATTCCCGGATACTTTGCAAAAAATCGATATAACTGCCTTCGTACAAATTCGACCAGAGGGTGTTCCCGTTCAGATCCAGTTTGGTCAGGATGCAGGTAAATCCATAGGTGTTGTTGGTGTGTATGGCTCCGCACAACAATAAATTCCCATCCTGGGTCTGGATGATGTCCGTGTAAACATTCGCCACATCGATGGTATTCATGGTCTTTTGCCACAGGAGCATACCATCCGGTGCAAAACGCGCTACCAGGGGGCGCGGGCCATTCGGGCCCGGGTTATCACCGATCAGCGCCCAGCCGCCGTCGGTCAGCGCCAGCAGTTGGCGGATACCGTCGGCTCCGGGGCCGCCGTAGTGTTTTTGCATCAGGGTGGCGCCATCCGGGGCGGTTTTCAGCAGGTAAATATCCGTGGCGTTATCGGGCATCATCGTGACGCCGCCGGTCAAAATATTGCCGTCCGCCAGCATAACCGTGTAATATGCAGCGTTGTCGTTGGCGTCGCCCCAGGTTTTTTGAAACGTTACGCTGGAGCAGGTGTCCTGAACAGAGATATAAATGACCTTCGATTTTTCACAAAAGCCGTTTCCGGCGATCAGCCGGATGGTATAAACACCCACAGCGGTTGGGGTAAAACCGGTAAAGGACGGGCCCTGGGAAACGCCGTTTAAAAACCACTCGAATTGTGATGCATTCTGGCTTTGGTTGGTCAATATCACCGTCTCGCCAAGCGCCGGGTTCAGGTTGCCGGCAGAAAAATCGGCGATCACGGGGCAAATAACGTTGATAATCAACTGATAATCATCCCCGAAACAAGCCGCCGGATCATTCGGATCTGCCGTCAGTGATATGGTATAGGTGCCTGTTGAAGAAAAGGTATAGGAAGCATCGACGGCGTTGGAAAACGGTGTGCCGTCAATCCGCCAGGTATAGCCGGAAGCGTTGATGCTGCCGTTGGTAAAAACGACGTTTTGCCCGACGTTAACAGCGGTCGCCGAAGCGGTAAAAAAAGCGGTCACGGGAGTGGTGCACAACGCTTCTGAGCTTTGATTCGAGCAGACTTTGGCGGACGTTTTCGATGTGCCAGCGCATGCGGTCGCTTTGGCCGGCGGTAAAATCGTTGAAGCAATAAAAATCCGTATAATCCATAAAATTAAGGATCATATCGGGCTCGTCGGCGGGCAAACCCGACTGCGCATCGGTGCTGCATGTATTTACTACCTGGTCGCAGGGCACCCAAAGCGTACTTTGATCGGGCGGCGTGTCACAAACCCGGTCGCCGTCGGTCAGGCAATCATCGTTCTGACAGCCCCCTTCAAAGGTGTGGTATAATCCCAGATAATGCCCCATTTCATGTGCAAGTACCCCCGTATTGCCGGCGGAAGAACCCAGAAATTTCGATTCCATCACAATACCGTCTTCCGGGCTCCCGTGCGAGGAAGGGAAATAGGCATACCCGGCCACACTGCAACCGTTGTTCAGCCGGCAGATTTCCCGGACCAGCCAGATATTGATGTATTCGGTTGGTGGCCAGCGATTTATGTCTTTTAGGCTGATATCGTCGAGTTCAATGGTCATTTGGGTCAGCGGGTTTTGATCCCGGGTAATACCGGAACTCAGTTGCCCGTCAGGCGCGCGTTTGGCGAGGCAAAACTGAATCATGGTGTTTGTTCCGCTGCCCTGATCGTAATACGCGGAATTGGCGAAGGCCTCGTTCAACTGCTGAATACCCGCCAGCACCTGCGCATCCGGAATGTTTTCGGCGCCGTTGTCGTGAATGATGTGTACCACCACCGGCAGCGTCACCACCGCCATTGCTTTGTTGGAGGCGCCGGCGGATTTGTTTTTATAAAAATGATAAATCTGCTGCTCGTGTTGCAACTGCTCTTGTTGCCACGCGGGGTTTTGCATGGCTGACAAACGGACCAGGTCGCTACCGCAAAAATCAAGGTCGGTTTGCGCGTTCAGGCATACAACACAAAGATGAAAAGAAATAAACGCAGCGATTCGCGAGGGGGAAAATATCTGGCGCATGTGGAAAAGCCCGGGAGGTTGAGTCCATCCCAAGCCCATTCGCAAATCAACAGAAATTAACCACTCTTTGCAAGCGGCAATTGATAATTGTGTATTTTGGATGTTTAACCGTGTCGCCATTCACTCGGCGTTTTCCCAAAGGCCTCCAGGAACATCGTGGAAAAATAGGCGGGTGTGGAGAAGCCGACTTCGTAGGCGATTTCGGCGATGGTGAGTGTACCGTCGCGAAGCAGTTCCCGGGCTTTTTGCAAGCGGATATTGCGAATGAACACGCTCGGCGAGGCGCCCGTCAGCGCTTTGACTTTCCGGAATACCTGGCTGCGGCTCATGCCCAATGCCTGCTCCAGTTCAGGCATGTCAAAATCCGTTTCAGAGAGTCGCGCTTCCACCACTTCGCGGATTTTGAGCAGAAAAGCGTCCTCCAGCGCCAGCGCCGGGTCGTCGTTCGGTTCCGGTTGGAAGGGCATGGCAGCATATCGCTCCTGCAACAGGCGGCGCATTTTGACGAGGTTTTCCAGCCGGATTTGTAGTTCCGCAGGTTCAAAAGGTTTGGCCAAATAATCGTCGGCGCCGCGTCTCAGCCCGGCGATGCGGGATTCGAAATCGGCGCGGGCGGTGAGCAGTACGATGGGGATGTGGCTGGTGCGTTCGTCGTTTTTGAGTGTTTCACAGAGCTCGAACCCGTCTTTTTCCGGCATCATCACGTCGCTGATGATGATGTCGGGAATACGTTCGACGGCTTTTTGTATCCCGACCGCCCCGTTTTCGGCGGTCATGACGCGGTAGTCGTTTTTGCACATTCGGCGATATAAAACCGCACGTCCGGGTTGTCCTCCGTGATCAGCAAAAGCGGCCGATGATCCTCCTCCTCCGGGTCATCGAAGGGTGCGACCTCGTATTCCACGCGTGTATCACCCGTGGCTTGTGAAATGGCCAGCGGCTGGAACGCCGGCGACGGCGGCGTGTACGGCAGCGTGATATGAAAGGTGGTTCCGGCGCCCGGCCGGCTTTCCACCGAAATCGTGCCGTTCATCAGTTTTACCAGTTCCTGCACTAAGGCCAGGCCAATTCCGGTTCCTTCACTTTTGCGGGTAGTGGAATCATCTACCTGGTAGAAACGGTCGAATATACGCCCCAGTTTGTCTTCCGGGATACCGGCGCCCGTGTCCGCAATTTGAATATACACGGAGGCCGGGCGCCGCGTATTTTCGTTTCCTTCCAATGGTAAATTGTCCATCGCAAATCGCAAATCGATTTGTCCGCCTTCGGGCGTGAATTTCAACGCGTTGGAAATCAAATTGACGAGAATGGTTTGTATTTTTTCCTGGTCGAAAGCCATGTCCAGTTCGGATACCTCCGATTGAAAATGCAGCCGGATGCGCCGGGTTTGCGCGTAGGAATGGAACGACTCCAACTGGTAACGCAAAAAGGCCGTGAAATCACCGTTGGCCAGGTTTAGTTTCAGTTTGCCGGACTCCAGGCGCGACAATTCCAGCAGTTGATTCACTAAGTTCAGCAATTGCCGGCTGTTGCGCCGAACCATTTCGGCGGCCTGGTCGTGATCGGCTTTGGCGCCCGAGGCGAAGTATTTTTTCAAAGATTCCACCATGCCGAGGATCACAGTGAGCGGCGTACGGAATTCGTGGCTGATGTTGGTGAAAAACCGGGATTTGAACACATCCAACTCTTGCAGCCGGTGGGTTTCTTTTTCGGCTATTCGCCGGGCCAGCTGAAACCGGTAAAAATAAAAACCGGCTGCAGCCACTATCCCGGTGTAGAGCAGATAAGCCCACCAGCGCTTGTACCAAAATTCCTGCACGACCAGGTGCAGGGCGATCTCCCGGCTGCTCCAGTTGCCGCGGTTGTCGGCGCCCCGCAAGTGCAGGGTATAGGCGCCCGGCGGTAGCCGGTCGATGCGCAGCTCCCGGTTGGAACCCAAGTAGTTCCAGTCTTTGTCCAGCCCGTCGATTTTGTAGGAAAACTGGTTGCCGCCGGAGTGGTGGTACGAACCCAGCGCCAGGCGCAGGCGCAGAAAACGGCTGCCGGGGACCACCGTAATGACAGAACCGTCGAGGATGCCTTCGTACCGGACGGTCAGGCTGTCGTTCAGGCCCGTGACCGACATTTCGGAGACCAGCAAAGGCGCATCGTTTGTCTCCAGGTTCAGATCTCGTTGATCGAAGGTATTGACCCCGTTCATGCCACCGAAATAAAAACGGCCGTAATCCCGGTCAAAAAAATACGAAAATCGGTTGAACTCGTTGTGCGACAGGCCATCGGCCGTGGTGTAATTGCGGAAGGTTTTCAGTTTTGTATCGAAATACGACAGGCCGCTGAAGGTACTCAACCAGTAGTTCCCTTTCTCATCGGGCAAAATACCCACAGTGCTGTTGTTGCGCAGGCCGTTTTCCCGCGAATAAACAGCGACAACCTTGCCTTTCCGGGGGTCAAAAATGTGTAATCCGCCCTCCATGGTGCCCACCCAAAGCAACCCCTTTTCGTCTTCGTGGATACAGGTAATATGGTTACCGTTAAAACCGGAGGGGTTGCCCGGATCGGCGATAAACGATTGACTTTCCGCTTTTTCCACATCGACACGAATCAACCCGGCCACGGTGGTCCCTACCCAGATCGTGCCGTCGCGGGCGGCCATGATGAAGCTGGGCCGGGAATCTTCCAGCAACCGGCTGCCGTTTTTGTTCCGGTAGGGAGTAATGGCGCCGGAGGCGGGGTCCAGGTTCAGCAGGCGGCCGTCGCGTGTAACCATCCACAGTTTGCCGTCTTTGCCGAAGGCGATCCCCCAGACTTCGTTATAACTTGCTTTGATCTGGTTGATACGGGTAGAATAAAATGAAAGTGTATTCCGGCCGGGCACGTATTTCAACACCCCGCCCAGGCCGGTTATCCACAAAGCGCTGTCGCCCTGAGCCAGGAGATTGCGCGGGAACTGGAATTCGTTGAGCAGTTTTAAGTGGGGCAAACGGTCGCCCGGACGGGTCAGCGTATTGGTTTTCAGATCCAATTCGAAAATGCCGTCGCGTTCGGTGGTGATGTACAGGTTGTTTTTCCCCAGTTTCGCCATACCCCGGATACTCATGCCGTATGGCTCATCGCCCAGTTCGCGGTCCAGCAAGGTTTTGAACCGTTCCGGGCGAATCCGGAAATGATTAAACCCGTTACCGGAACCGGCCAGCAGCCCCTGCGTAAAATCTTCGCTGAACACCTGGTCGATAACCGTCTGGTGCCGGAACACCCAGCTGTAATCGATAACCTGCCCTGCTGCTGTCAGCAAAAAACAACCCTTAGCCGGGTCGGGCGGCGTAGTTTGATAAGCCAGAAAGTTGCCTTTTTTATCCGCCGTGAAATAATAGGCTGCCCGCGGCAACAAGGGATGCGGTTTATCGATCACAGTGGTGGCCGTGTTGATGACATACACCATTTGCCCCGGCACGGTGAGCCAGATTTCTCCCCCGGCGGCCTCCGTCAGGCCGATGTTTTCGGAATTGAGGCTGGCAACGGGGGTAAAACCGTCCAGCTTGCACGACTGGAGTTTACGTCCCGTGCCGTCTGTCCGGACCAGTTCCAGTACAGAGGTGCCCTGTAGTTCATAGGCAAACCAGTAGGTACCGTCAGAAGCCCTCAGGAACTGGATTATCGTCATCGACATACGCGGGTGGAGACTGGTTTCCAGTACTTTACGAAATACTTGCCCCTGCTCGTCGTATTCAAAAACAAGCCCTTGTCCGTTTTGTATAACCAGGAAGTGCAAGGCTCCGTCTGGGGCGCGGGAAAAGGCATGACATTTCCCTTTAAATGCTGACGATGGGTCAAAAACGAAAGGGGTCAGGCGGCCGGTCATCGGATCCAGCAGGTCTATGGGGCCTTCTTCCTGGGTTTCGTAACCGACCAACAACTTACCTGTCCGGTCGGGCAATACCGCGTAAATTTTAGTGTAACCGGATCTTGTGCCTGCTCCGGGGGCGGCAATCGTAGTTGAGAAAATCGTAGCCGTCGAAACGGTTCAGGCCATCGAACGTGGCAATCCACAAAAAGCCTTGTTTGTCTCCGGCAAAATAGTTCACATTCCGATTGGAAAGCCCTTGTTCAATGGAATAGTTTTCCACCTCAACCCTGGCGGCACTCCCGTTCTGGCCGCGTAACGGCCATGCTGCTATACCTATGAGCACAAGGAGCGCGATGGGTTTAAGTCTGGCGGCAAACTCGCGTTTTTTACCGCCATTTCCCCTGGAATAATTAAATGTACAGGATTTCCAGACGTCCATTTTCTTTCAACGCAACGATAAGCGGGCCAAGATCGGGATTTTCAAACCGATTATTGTCCTTTCCTGCTCGTTTATCTTTTCATCTATGAGAAAAGATAAATACCCCAACCGGTAGCGTTTTTGCCATATCGCGAGCCTCCGGAAAAACAGCGGGCCTGTTGCCGTGGTGGCAACAGGCCCGCTTAAAAGGCATACGATCCCGCTTTACCTTGCCGCCGCCATCTTCCCCGACAGCACCCCGAACGGCGTCACCAATTCATACCACAACACGCCCGATGCAACGCCTAAATCGAAGGTTTCATCGTGTCTGCCCGCAGCGTATTGCGCTTTCTTTTCTGCCAACATTTTTCCCGCAACGTCAAACACCCGCAACTGCGCCTCACAATCTTCCGGCAACACAAAACCGATGGATGTCCGGTGGTTAAACGGATTAGGGGTATTTTGCAGCAGGCGGTATTCCGGGGCGCCAGCAACATTCGGGTTGGTGCCGGTCGCTTCGGAATACACCAGTTCCACGCCGGATTCCGCCAGGGTGCTGTTGTAAATATACCCCGGCAGCACGTCATCGTCCAATCCCAACACATCGCTCAGTTTGACGCCCGTGGTCAAGGCAGTAAAATGCAATCTGAATACCGGAGCGGCATCACTCAGCGCGGTCTGCGTTGACCTCGTCCATACCATACGAATTTCACCTTCTGTCAGGTTGTATGTACCGAAATTATCCAGCGAAACAGGTAATGCCGTCAGCGGTTCGATTTCCACCAGTTGCAACTGACCGGGATCAAAACGCAACGCAAACTGGAAGGAGGTCAGGTCGTTCTGTCCGTCGGCGCGAAACTCCGCAATTACCACAGCGCCGGTTTCCAACTCCTGGTCTTGCACCCGCCAGACGAGCGGATTCCCCGCCCCGAAATTAACCGGGTTGGCAAAGGTTGTCACCACATCGCCCAGTTTGACCCCCTTGAAGTCCTGGCCTGTCTGGTTGCTGTTTATGCCGTTGAGGGCAATTTGCTCCGGAAAACCCCAGGGCACATTCGGGTTGGGGAAGGTATAGGATGCCGGGACAAAACGCCAGGAAGTAATCTGGTTCAATGCTGCGTTGTTGCCCAACAAGGCCTGGTTGAGAAGTGTAGCATCTAAAGTAGTGATGGAATTGTTTTTGTTCACGTCGGCTGCGATCCGTTTAAACGGCGCCGGCAACAAAGTGATGTTTCCCACGTGCTGCTGGATCGCCGTTACGTCGGCAGAGGTCACGCCGTTGAGTTTGTTGATACTTTTTACCGGTTTGAGGATAAAATTGCCACTCGCAGCGGGTATCGAAATCAGGTAATCCCCTGCCGGATCTGTCAGGTCGTTACCCGTGCCCGTGCCGCTGAGGTTCACCGTGGCGTTGTTCACCCCACTGAGGCCATCATGTTCCCACTTAATCGTACCGCTGAATTCGATATTGCAGGCTCCCCCTACGCTTACCGTGTGTATATCCGTACCCTGGCAGCCATTGCTGTTGGTCACGGTAACGGTATAGGTCGTGGTAGCCGTGATGTTCGTAAAGCTTGCCATCTGTCCTGCGCCGCCGCTGTTCGACCAGGCATAGGCCGTATAGCCCGCCCCTGCATTCAGCGTCACGCTGCCGCCGCTGCACACACTGCCCGGGCCGCTGATGGATGGCGTCGGCAAGGCATTGACCGTAACCGTGTGGCTGGCGATGACCGTGCAACCGTTCGCACCGGTCACTTGCACCGTGTACGTCGTCGTTGCTACGAGGTTGGAAAAGGTTGCCGTCTGGCTTGATCCGCCGCTGTTCGACCAGGCATAGGCCGTATAGCCGGCTCCGGCATCCAGCGTCACGCCGCCGCCGCTGCACACACTTGCCGGGCCGTTGATGGATGGAGCCGGCACTGTATTGACCGTAACCGTATGACTGGCGATGGCCGTGCAGCCGTTCGCGCCGGTCACTTGCACCGTGTAGGTCGTCGTTGCTACGACGTTGGAGAACGTCGCCGTTTGGCTTGATCCGCCGCTGTTCGACCAGGCATACGCCGTATAGCCGGCTCCGGCGTCCAGCGTCACGCTTCCGCCGCTGCACACACTTGCCGGGCCGCTGATCGAAGGCGTTGGCAAGGCATTGACCGTAACCGTGTGGCTGGCGATGGCCGTGCAGCCATTTCCATCTGTTACCTGCACGGTGTAGGTCGTCGTTGCTACGACGTTGGAAAAGGTTGCCGTTTGGCTTGATCCGCCGCTGTTCGACCAGGCATAGGCCGTATAGCCGGCTCCGGCGTCCAGCGTCACGCTTCCGCCGCTGCACACACTTGCCGGGCCGCTGATCGATGGCGTCGGCAAGGCATTGACCGTAACCGTATGGCTGGCGATGGCCGTGCAGCCATTTCCATCTGTTACCTGCACGGTGTACGTCGTCGTTGCTACGATGTTGGAAAAGGTCGCCGTCTGGCTTGATCCGCCGCTGTTCGACCAGGCATAGGCCGTATAGCCGGCTCCGGCATCCAGCGTCACGCCGCCGCCGCTGCACACACTTGCCGGGCCGCTGATCGATGGCGTCGGCAAGGCATTGACCGTAACCGTATGACTGGCGATGGCCGTGCAGCCGTTCGCGCCGGTCACTTGCACCGTGTACGTCGTCGTTGCTACGATGTTGGAAAAGGTCGCCGTTTGGCTTGATCCGCCGCTGTTCGACCAGGCATAGGCCGTATAGCCCGCCCCGGCGTCCAGCGTCACGCCGCCGCCGCTGCACACACTGCTCGGGCCGCTGATCGATGGCGTCGGCAAGGCATTGACCGTGACGGTAAGGCTGGCGCAAGAGGCCGGCGTGGCGCATCCGCCTTCACCCCGCACATAATAAGTAGTAGTTGTGCCGGGTGACACCACGATGCTGGTGCCGCTGCCTGCCGCCGTACCGCCGCAGGAGCCGGAGTACCATTGCCAACCGGCGGCACCGTTCAGGTTGCCGGAAGCGATGCTCACTGTGGTGGCTTGACCGGAACACGTTGGATTGACCGATGCGCTAAGGGTCGGAACATCGGGATTTACGCAGGTGGCTTCTGCCAACTGAAAATCGCTCAAGGCAGCCACGCCGGTGATTTCCGTGCTGTTGGCCGTCCGGGTTCCCATCGCCGGGTAAGTCCAGTTGGGCGCATCATATTTTCCTGCGATCAGGCTGGAAGTATTGACAGAAGGATCAAGGTCGGCGGTCAGGAAATTAAACACCGCATCATAGGTGGTAAATGTCGTTCCGCTGTTGGTCAGCGACCAGTAGCGGTTGACACTTCTGGAAGCGTTCAGCGTGGCCGACCCGATTTGCGGATGGTCACCCGAAACGGCTTGGGCGATCAGGTCGCCGGCAGCGGAGACGGAGGCAAAGGTTAACGTCGCGGGCGTGTAGTTAGTCGAAGCAACATCTCCGATTTCGAAGTTGAGACTGACGCCGGAACCGGTAGCCACATTTTTCTGCAATTTCCCCAAAATATGCCCCGGAAGTCCTGGTCACGGATCCCGATGCCGGAATAATTACCCGGTTTGCGCCCGTGCTGATGACGCCGGCGCTCAGGTTGAGTGTTCCGTTTACGGTCGTATTCACGCTGCCGCTCAGGGTAAGCCCGGCGGCGTTGTTCATCGTCAGGTTGTTGAAGGCGGTGGCATTCGAGCCGGCGAGGTTTTGGTTGGCGGTGCCGTTGAACGTGACCGTGCCGGCGCCCGGAGTGAAGGTACCGTTGTTGGTCCAGTGGCCGCCGACGTTCAGGTTGAGGCCGTTGGCGTTCAGGGTACCGCCGGAAATGGTCACGTCATTTTTTACCGTCAGGCCATTAGTAAATAATTGGGCCGTGGGTGCGTTGGTGGCGTTTACGGTCAGGTTGTACAACGGTACCGTGCTGTTGATTCGAATAGTTTGAGCGGCAGAAGTAGAGGCATTACCGATTTGTAAGGTTCCTCCGCTGACAATGTAGTTGGTCGAAGCAATAATGACTTCACCCGCTGTATTGGAGGATTGTTTTTGGACGACTATCGTTCCGCCACTCATCACGAACGAAGCATTCGGTGACAAATAGAACGGCGCCCGGGTAGTACTGCTGGAGCCGACGGTAAACACGGTCAGTATGCCGCCTGTTTGAATGTAATGACAGCTAGAATTGGGAGGATCATTCGCGACAAACCTGGCTGCAATATTCAGGGCGCCGCCTTCCATCATAAGGGTCCCATTATTCAAGTATTCAAGGCTATTGCCAGCGTTCGTACCCACGTTGACCGTGCCCGCAGATACGCGCAAAAGCCCGCCGTTGAGATACCAAGTGAAAGCGCCTGAGTTGATGGTGCCGCCGTTGTTCCACAATCCTTTTCCGGTAGCCAAATTTGTGGCAGAATTATCATCGGAAAAAGGCGTAATGGTGGAAGCGCTCGATAGTTTGAACGTACCCGAAGTAATTACCAGAGGGTTAACAGATGCATTTAAGGTGATCAGCGCTGTTGCCTCGAGGATATTCTCCAGCGCGCCTTTGTTAACCCGGAGAATATTAAAATTGGTTGTCGCGGTTCCTTTAATGGTCTGCAGGGCGTTGCCACCGTTGAACTCGACCGTGCCCGCCCCCCGGGTGAAGGTACCGTTGTTGATCCAGTCGCCGGCGACTTGCAGGGTGTAGGAAACGGACGCGTCCATACTCAATGATGCGCTGGATTCGATGGTAAGATTACTACAGGAGGCTCCGGCGGCGTTGATGAGCGGATAGAAGGGCCGGCCGGTGGGAATATATGCGCCATCTGTGGCCGTCGGCACGGTGCCGGGGCCCCAGTTGCCGGTGTTGAACCAGTCGGTGTTCACGTTGCCGGTCCAGTCGTGCGAGTAAGTATTGGCACAAACCGGCGTAAGCCCGGCCGAATACTGGTTGCTGCCATTGACCGACCAGATTTTATAGCAATAAGTAGTACCCGGCGTCAGGCCTGTATGGTTGAAATTGGTGAGATTGCCCACATAAACGACGGTGCCGCCGCCAGGCAAACTGTTGCCGGATGAGTACGCCGTGCCGTCGGCCGGAACGCCGAAAATAGTAGTCGGCGAAGTGGCGATCAGGACGTTGTTACCGGCGCCATTGAGCGTCCAGGAAAGATCGATCTGGGTGGAACTGATCGAAGCGGCGGCCAGGTTGGCGGGATCGACGGTATTCACCACGGCCAGATCACTTTGCCATATCCCGCGGCCGTAGGTGGCCGCCGTTATCCGGCTGTTGTTGGGGTTGGCATCGTAGTAGATTTCCAGTTCCCGGATATCCACGGGCGGCAGACCGGAACTGAACAACATCCAGTCGGAAAGGGTGGCATCTTTATACCACACGCCAGTCTGGTTGCCGATGTAAATACCTTCGCTGGCGTCTTTATCAAGCACTAAGCAATTGATAAACAGCGCGGGCAGGTTACCCGTGACGTCAGTCCAACTCACACCTTTGTCCGTGGATTTAAACACCTTCATACCTGCCGTGGCATACACGATATTTTCGTCGGTGGGGTGCGCTTTGATGTCCGATACCGTCAATCCTTCCGGTTTTGTGACGGCGGTCCACGTCACGGAAGCCGCAGCGGCGTTGGCATTGTCCGAACGGTACACGACCGATGAGCCGCCGCTCCCCCTGGAAATATACAGGATATTCAGGTTGGCGGGCGACTGCTCCACGATCCGGATGGTCGCGCCCGCGGCAAACGTACTGATGGCTTCCCAGACCACCGAACCGGAGGGCGAAGCCGTGACGTTGGTGCTCCGCCAAACATTTTCACGGGGGAAAAACATGGTGCCGGGGTTGTTGCGGTGGAGCATGTAAGGCGCGATAAATGCCGCCGGATCAGTCAGTGCGGAAATAATATTGGATCCCGAACCCAGCACCCCGGTCGATGAGCGCCGCAAAGCGCCCGACTGCGTTTCGCGGTAACAAAAATTGGCGTTGCTGTAGTCAATAGCGCACTCGCCGCCATCACCCCCTGCCACAGTGGTAAAGCTGGAACCGTTGTTGGTCCCCGAAACCCCGTTGTCCTGGAATCCCGCCAGAACGGTGTTCGACGCATGGGCGCTCTGGCCAATTTTGTACACCTGACCGATAGACAGGTCGGTGGTGATATCCGTCCAGGTGGTACCGCCGTCGGCGGTATAGGCTATACCGCCGTCGTGGCCGAGGTATAATCGGGCAGGGCTGTGCAGCGGCGACCATTGGTACCAGTGGTGGTCGGCGTGCACGGATGCGGCGCAATTGGCCGTCGGGTCGCCGGGTGCAAAGCCGCTGCCCACCCAGTGTGTTACGGGCGACCAGTTTACGCCGCCGTTGGTGCTTTTCCAGCTGTTGATCGAACCGACGTATATAATGTCTGCATTGGTTTGATCCACTTCGATGGCCAGGTCGTACGTTGCCTGGCTGGCCGTCCCGCTGCCATCACAAGCATAGTCGAAAATATTGGGTGAATTCGATTGTTCTGAAAAAGTTTGTCCACTGTCGGTCGAGCGCAACAATGCCTTGAAGGTCCCGTCGTTGCTGTTGATTTGAACCAGGTACACATAAGCGGCATTAGCCGGAGAAACCCCGATAACCATGCGGGAGCCGACACCGGCTGTGGGAGTGGTAACCTGGGCCCAGGTGTCGCCGTTGTCGGTAGAACGCCAGAATTGGGAGGGCGTAATCATCCGGGTGGCGTACATGATTGTCGGGTCGCCCGGCTTGAATTTAACATCCCTGAAATCCCCGGCCAGGGTTTGGGTCCAACTCGCGCCGCCGTTTGTGGTTTTGAAAATACCGTCGTAGGTGGCGGCAATGATGATGTCCGGATCCGAAGGATGCATCAGCATCATACCGACTGTGGCATTACCCATGCCCGTGTTGGCGGGCGCCCAGGTGGCCCCGCCGTCAGTGGATTTGTACACCCCGACTCCTGGCGCATCTTCAGAATCCCGGTCGCCCGTACCGATGTAAATAATGTTTGGATCGGAAGGGTGGATCAGAATTGCCGAAACCCCGAGGTAGGGAATATTGGCGGACAAGCTGGTCCAGTTGGCGCCTCCGTTGGTACTTTTCCAGATACCGCCTGAGGGAGATCCGATGAACAGGGTATTTACATCGCTGGGGTGGAATGCGACAGTATTGATCCGGCCTTTGCCGGTGGGTTGGCTTGTGTTGTTGGCCGGGTAAGAGGTCGGCCCTACGATGTTCCAGGTACCCGAAGCAGATTTGAGTTTGGGCGCTTCTGCCATGTACCGCTCGTACTCTTTCATGACATAACCCGGCCCCATTAATTTGCCGTCGGGCAACACGCGTGTTTCGTTGATGTATTCCCAACGTTTGAACACTTTATAACCGTTACCCTTGTAGTCGGTGCGGTCTTTCCAGTAGTCGTTGAATTCTTTTTGCAGGTCCCAGAAATTGACGTTGGGGTCTTGCATTTTTACCAGCCAGTCCTTGTTTTGTGCGAAGGCGGAGGAGGAGAGAAAAACCAGGAATAAGGATAAAGCGTGAAGACGGAAAATATTTTTCATAAGACGGGTAAAGGATTTACACAACGAAACCTCAAGGTTCCAAAAAAACGCAGCAAAGATCATAAGCAGTTTTTCTTATTCATTACTTCCGGAGGGTACATTTAGGGGTACAAAATGTACAGTTTGAAAAAAAGCCGGATATTGGGCTTCGTTTATTTCGTTATCAAGCAGACTACCGTGATCTTGCCAAAATCCGCCGTATTTATCCCGCCCCTGACATTTCTCACCCTGTTGTGCCTTGTCGTTTGTTCCTGCGGCAATGATGGTTCCAACAATTCTTCCCCTGAAGGTGTAACAAATGATCAGGCGGAACGCAGCTATGAAAACCTGGCGGAGACCGATGTCGCCGCCCGGCTTAACCAGCAAGCGGATTCGGTTTTTGAAATGGGTGAATACCCTGCTGCCATTGCATTATACCAACAGTCGATGGATTCGGCGGCTGCAGCGGCCGACTCGTTTCCCTACTACGATTCCAAATTAGACCTCGCCTGCGTGCACGACCGCCTGGGCGAGCCGAAAAAAGCCATAGAAATTGCGGAACCGGTGATCGATGCCTTTCTCAGAAGCGGCGACTCCTCCCGCATCGGGCGCGCGTACACCCACATCGCCGGTTTTTACGGCAAGGCCAATTTGCCGGAAAAAAGTATGGCCGCCACCACAAAAGGTTTCGATTTCCTCAAACAACAAGGTTCCCTGATCAACCGCTGTGCCGCTTACAACCAAATGGCGTTTACCTACAGCGATATGGGGCATTGGGACAAAGCCCTTCCATTACTCGACACGGCCCTTCAGCTGATGGAACTTTCCGGTATACTCAACCAACGGCCGGGTATGCACCTCAACATAGGCGACTGCCACCGCAACCTCGGCCATTGGGCGGAAGCCCGGCGTTACCTCGAAGCCGCCGCAGCGGAAGCCGACAGCCTCGGCCAGGCACACGTACATTCCAGGGCCGTCGAACGCCTCTCGCAGGTGGCCGAAGCGACGGGCGACCCGGTCTCTGCGCTGCGCCTTTTCCGGCAAGCCAAAAGCATCCGGGATTCCATTTTTACGGCAGAAAAGGATCACACACTCCGGGAACTGGAAGTCGGATACCGGACCCGTGAAAAAGAACAACAAATCAATTTGTTGCAGGCAGAAAAAAAAGCGGAGCAGAGCCGCAGGTGGCTGTTGATCGCAGGTTTCGTTTTCACGTTATTCCTGTTGGGGTTTATCTTGTATGCCAATCGTTTAAAATTGGCCCGAACCCGCCAGGCGCTGGCCCAAAACAGACAGGATTTGTATGAATACACCCAATTATTGCTGACTAAAAATGCCCGGCTGGCCGCATTGGAACAGGCCGTACAACAGCCTGACAGCGCTGCGGCCAATGACGCGCGGAAAAATTCGGACGACCCACACCCGGAAAGTCTTTACAACAGCCGCATCCTCACGGATGAAGACTGGGAAATGTTTAAACGCCGTTTTGAAAGCAGTCACCCGGGGTATCTGTTGCGGCTGCGCACCGCTTACCCCGACTTAAGCGGCGCCGAAGAACGCCTTTTATTACTCGTCAAACTCGGACTCACCAGCCAGGAAGTAGCCGACACACTCGGAATAACCGCCAACGGTGTAAAAAAAGGCCGGCAACGCCTGCGCAAACGACTCGAAATCGCTCCGGAAGAAGACCTGGAACAATTTGTAAAAGTTTTTTTGCTGAAGGGAAAATAACTACGACGTACACTTTCATCCAACCCCTGCGCTGCTTACATATTGGGTAAAAGGTATAAAAAAGTGCGTCAGATTTTGCCAACTTTGCCGCTGCCTGAGTGAAGATCACCACTATACTCAACGTAAAACAACCATATCCTTACCATTAAAATCCATTTTTCAATGCCCAAACTAATTTACGAAAAGAACCTGCAAACCTGGATTGAAGACGAAAAAGCCGCCCTCGAACTGATTGTGGTTGTGGGCAAACTCTGGTTTGACAAATCCATCGAACTGGTCATTTTCCGCAACCAAATGGTGGATCGCAGCGCTTCCGAACTGTTGCAACTGCACCACTATGCGCGTGAAGTGGTGCGGCACCCGCTGACCGTTCACGACACGCTGGGCCTGGCAAAGGCCATTTACAACCTGTCCCTCGCCCCTTCCCGACTGGATATCGGCAGAATTGGCGTCGAATGGCTGGATGAAAAAAATTCCTACGCAGACGAATCCGATTTTATCAGCCGGAAACTGGCGGGTTTTATCGGACAGGACAAAACCAGCCTTCAACCCAAAGACGTGGTATTGTACGGTTTCGGGCGGATCGGGCGGATCGCGGCCCGGGAACTGATTGCTCAGGCCGGTAAGGGCCAACAATTGCGTTTACGGGCCATCGTCACGCGTGATAAAAACCCCGACGATATCATCAAACGGGCCGATTTGCTGCGCTCCGATTCCGTACACGGTCATTTTCCCGGTACGGTAATCCCTGACGCCGGGCAAAAATGCATGTGGGTGAACGGCCACAAAATCGACATGATCTCTGCGGCCACGCCGGAGGAGATCGATTACACGGCTTACGGAATCGAGGACGCTCTGGTGATCGACAATACGGGCGTTTGGCGCGACCGGACCAATCTGAGCCGCCACCTGAAATCCAAAGGTGTGTCAAAAGTGCTGCTGACCGCCCCTGGAAAGGGCGACATCCCCAACATTGTGTACGGGGTAAATAACCTCCATTTCGACATGGACGGTGAAAACATCTGGTCGGCAGCCAGTTGCACCACCAATGCCATCGTCCCGGTTTTGTCGGTCATTCACAACGCCCTGGGTATCGAAAAAGGGCATATCGAGACGGTACACTCCTATACCAACGACCAGAATCTGCTGGACAATTACCACAACAAGTACCGGCGCGGGCGCTCGGCGGCATTAAACCTGGTCATCACCGAAACCGGCGCCGAGAGTGCCATCACCAAGGTTATGCCCGAACTGGCGGGCAAATTCACCGGCAATGCGATCCGTGTGCCCACGCCCAATGTGTCGCTGGCTGTTTTAAATCTGCAAATCAACCGGGCCACCAACAAGGATGCGGTGAACGAAATTATGCGCGAGGCCGCCCTGAAAGGCAATTTGGTGGAGCAGATTCAATATTCTTTCTCCAACGAACTGGTTTCCAGCGATTTGGTGGGCAATCCCACCTCGTCAATTTTTGATTCGCCCGCAACGATCGTTTCTAAAGACGGAAAAACTGTGGTGCTTTATGTCTGGTACGACAATGAGTACGGTTACACGCGGCAGGTGATCCGTTTTGCCAAACAACTGGCCGGTGTAATACGGCTGCGGTATTATTGATCGGTTTTCCGATGCGTTCGTTGATCCTGTGTTTGTTGTCCTCAACTTCAGGATTTTATCCGTGGGTTCGTACACGAATAAAATCCTGAAGTTAATGGCAATACAATTTGAATTATTCTGTCAATAACAGGTGAATCATTTACCCGCCACCGCCATCTTCTTTGCCTGCACCCCAAACGGCGGCGTCCGTTCGTAATACCAGGTACAGGCAAGTGCCGGCAGCGCTGTTTTAAATACCCGGTATCATGCGGTTGCGAAACGCATCGACAAACAACAGATAGTCGCGGCGTACCTGGGCGCCGTATTGCTCGCCGAAATTCGCCATGCTCTGTACGAACATGTCTTCACGTCCGTCGAGAGTTTCATGGATGGCCGCTTCGATCGAATAGTCCACCAGGGTTTGATCGCTGTCGTCGTCGGAGCAGCAATGTGCCTTGGCCACACATTGGCCCAGGTATTCCACCGTTTGCAGGATGTCGTCCATGTCGTTGATGTCATCCCAGTTCAGGTCGACGGTATAAGGCGATATTTCGGTAACGAACATACCTTGTCCATCGAGCGTGGCATAACCCAAGAAAGGATCGGCAGCGGCTTGCAGGGCGCGTTGCGAAACCGTGGTGCGCTGCCCTTCGTGCAGGAAATAGGTCGCCGCGGCCGTATCGTTGACGTATTTGGCCGGTGCAGCGGGGCGGGCCAGTTTCATCGAAATCAGAATATCATTTTCGAGCGCTTGCGTTTCGCCTTCGAGCAGGATGCTGTAGATCGTCAGGCCGGCGCTACCGATGCCCAAACCTTTGCGCCGGGCAATGTCTTTGATCTGGTAGGTCATCTTATTGCGGCGCTTGCCTTGGGGAATAGTTGCAAAATATTCTTCCATAGCCGCCTCCACTTTTTTCCAGGTCGGCTCGTCGACCGGGTTTATAGCGAAGTTGTTGCGAAAACGGCGGTCGCCATCCCGGACTTCCGATTCTCGGTCCAACAACCCGAAACGGGTCATGGACCGGGCATTTTGCAGCGCCTGGAGGATTGCTCCTTCCGTGTTGTGCAGGGTCAGGGCGAAGTTTTTATCGGCGCCCCGGGCAAACCGCGCTACCTGAAGGGCATAACTCCGCGCGGCATGGGCAACAATTTCACGGATTTCGGAATCGCTCATCGCCTTCTGATACCCGATCAGGGCGAGGCTGGCGCAGAGCCGCTTCACATCCCAGGTGAACGGCGCCACGTAGGATTCGTCGTAGTCGTTGACATCAAACACCAGCACCCCTTTTCCATTCATGGTAGTTCCGAAGTTCTCGGCATGCAGGTCGCCCTGAATCCATACCCGCCCGGTTTTTTCATTTTCAAAAACATCCTTGTCCCGCGAGACGTCCACATAGAACAGCGGCGCCGAACCCCGGTAAAAGGCCAGTGGCGTTTGCGACATTTTGCGGAATTTGCCCCGCCAGGCGGCGGGATCATGCGCAATCAAATCGGCATAATGGCTCGTAAAAGAACGGATAATGACGTTTTGCCGGGAAGCCGGCGTTTCGGACTGGATTTTTTCAAAAAGTGTGGACATGTTGGATCGAAGTGCGGTGGTGTATAAAATATTTTACGGACAAAAAGTTTGGCATAAACGGCGAATGCCTCCTGCCGCAAGGTTGCCGGCTGTGGAAGCATACGTATGTTAAAATAATCAGTCTGGGAAAGGAATGTCGCTATGGCGGGCAACAGATCAGCGACATGCCGAAAGAAAGGAGACCCGGGCGCAACCATTATTTGCCGCTTCAACGCTGCGGGAACACTACGGGATCAACCGGATTAAAAAAGCAACGGCTTGCGAAAACAAGCCGCTGCAAAAGTAAAGTTTCAAAATTGTTTCAGCCTGAATTTCTTCGGTACGAAGCTTTACCTGCCCGCCAGCATTCGCCGCACCACGACCCCCGTTCTGTCGCCAGTTCTGCAAACAACACGCCGGAAACGCCGTCCAGCCGAAGCGTTTCTTCCTGAGGGCCAGCCTCGTAGTATTTCTTTTGGTAAAATAATAACCGTCCCGACACATCGTTGATCCGCAAAATCGTCTCCCCTGCCCGCGGCAAAACGAAGCGGAGCGTAGTTGTTTGCATAAACGGATTCGGACGATTTTCCAACAATTGCCCGGCAGTTTCCGTGCCCGGTCCATTCGTACCGGTTGACTCGGAAAAAAGCAGTTTTACCCCGGACTCCACAAACGTGCTGTTGTACCAGAGTCCCGGTAGTATTTCTTCATCGAGGTGCAAAACTTCGCTCAGTTTATAGCCGCTTTGCAAAACCTTGAATTTAGCGGCAAAAACAGGCGCGGCTTCTTCCAAAAATACGCTTGCCGCCTGCGCCCACACAGCGCGGATTTCGCCTTCGGCGAGGTTGTAAGTGCCAAAGTTTTCAGCCGCGAGCGGCAATCCGGAGAGGGGTGTTATTTCCGTCAATTCCAATTTTTCAACATCAAATTTCAAGGCGAACTGGAAGGCGGCCAAATCGTCCAGGTGGTCGGCTTTGAATTCGACGGCGACTTCTTTTTGTTCTCCCAAAAATTGATCTTGTACATTGAAAATCAAGGAATTGCCCGCGCCTACGTTGGCTGGATTGGCAAAAGTCGTCACGATGTCGCCCGTTTTGATGCCGTAAAAATCCTGGCCGGAAACATTGCCCGTCACACCTGTCAGGTCGATATTTTCCGGAAAACCCCAGGGCGGCGTGGTCATCGTGTGCGACTGCGGCACGAAACGCCACGAGGTTTTGAACTGCGTCAGCGCAGCGGGATTGCCGAGCAAAGCCTGATTCATGATGGAAGCGTCGATGGTCGTTATCGAGTTGCTTTTGTTCACATCGGCGGCCACTTGTTTGTAGAGATCGGTGATGGGCACACTGTTCGCTACGTGCTGCTGTATGGCCGTAACGTCGGCTGCGGTCACGCCGTTGAGTTTGTTGGCGTTTTTCACCGGTTTTAGCACAAAATTGCCCGTTGTGTACGGGATGGAAATCAGATAATCGCCGTTCAAGTCAGTCACGTCGCTGCCAGTGGCCGCGCCGGTTAGATGGACGGTGGCGGTTTGTACCCCGCTCGCGTCGTCGTGTTCCCAAAGTATCGTGCCGCTAAACTCCAGGTTGCAACTGCTGACTTCGACGGAGAACATACAACTCGAATTGTTCGTCCCGTCGGTCGCCGAGTAGGTCACGGTGGTCACGCCGGCGTTGAAGGTCTGGCCGCTGGCCTGGCCGCTGGCGCTGCCAGCCGTCGTAGCGCCGCTCAAGGTGTAACTGAGCGTGGGCGTACAGTTGTCGCCAAACGTCGCATCGATGCCGTTCACCGTCGCCGTGCAGGGACTGGTGTTGTCGTGCGGCACGGATTGGTTGGCCGGGCAGGTGATCGTGGGCGCCACCGCGTCTTCGACGGTCACCGTGGTCTGGCAGGAGATGGAGCGGTTGCTCTGGTCGGAGGTCACCGTGAGCGTGACGGTATGCGGCCCGCTGTCGCCGCACGAGTACGTCACGGAGGGCTGGCCGTTGATGGTCAACGTGACGGCCGACCCGCAGGTGTTGTCGGCGCTGCCGTTGTCTATGTCGCCGGCGGGCACCGTTACCGTGCCGTTGGCGCCGAGGTAGGCGGTGAAGGTTTTACACAGGGCTGTGGGCATGGGGGCGGCCGACTGGTACTCGTAAGCGCCCATGTCTATCATTTGCCCGCCCGCTATGGCCTCGAACTTGCGGGCATTTCCGTCGAGGTCGGTCGTGGTCGCATTGGCGGCATCGTTGCCCATGTCGAGGGCGGGCGAGCAGGCATGCAGGCGCAGGTTGCCCGTGGTACCCAAGCCGATGGGCGGCTGACTGACGAAGTTTGGGTTGGCATTCAGATTGCCCGTGCCGCTGAAGCCGCCCTGCACGATGGAATAAGCCGACGGTGAGGGTGCCGCTGATTTCGGTGCTGTTGCCCCAGAGGATGCAGTTGGCGAGCGTGACGGTACCAGAATTAGCTCTTCTGACAGCGCCGCCTGCGGCAGTTGCCGTGTTGCCGGAAAAGGAGCAATTGACTACGGTGGCGGCACTGTTGAAAAGGCAACCGCCACCATTGTTTGCCGAGTTGCCCAGAAAGAGGCAATTGGACAGGCTGGCGGAATTGGAAGCGGCGCTGCCGCCGAAACCGAAGCCTCCGCCAATTAATGCTGCCGAGTTGCCGGAAAAGACACATCCGGTCAGGTTCATAGTAAGTGTGGTACCATTCCCCCAGCCATGTATTCCTCCACCACTACTGCTCGTCGAGTTCCCCAAAAAGACACATCCGGTCAGGGTTGGGGAACCACCCGAGCTGTACATCCCTCCGCCGCCAAGGGCGGCGCTTCCGGTGGCGGCGGTTGACACGTTGCCGGAGAAGGTACAGTTGGAGAGGGTCGGGGAAGCAGTGCTGTTAGATATTCCGCCGCCGATGCTTGCCGTGTTGCCGGAGAAGGTACAGTTGGAGAGGGTCGGGGAACCACTATTGTTGTACATTCCGCCGCCACCAAAGGCGCTGCTGGTTGCCGAGTTGCCGGAGAAGGTACAGTTGGTCAATAATGGAGAAGTTGAAGCGTGATTAAACATCCCACCGCCGATACTCGCCGTATTGCCGGAGAAGGTACAGTTGGTCAGGGATGGGGAGTTGCCAACATTGTACATCCCGCCGCCGGAACTCGCCGTATTGCCGGAGAAGGTGCAGTTGGAGATGGATGGGGAGGAACTATTGTTGTACATCCCGCCACCTAAAGTATGCGGGCTGCTACCGTCCGCTCTTCCTCCGGAGATGGTGAAGCCGTCTAGCATGGCGGTGTTAGTCAGCCCGTTGCCGTTGTTGAAGATGATGTGGTAGCTGTTGTCGCTGTTGTCGTTCGGCGTGCCGATGTCGCCGCTGAGGGTGGTGACGTTGGCGACCCAATCCCGGTTGTTCATGCCGGGGTTGCCCGAGTTCGGGAAGCCACCGTAGATGCCTACGCCGTTTTTCATCACAAAGGAAATCGTGCGGTCGGTGCCGGTGGTGGGCTTGTAGGTGCCTGTGGCGACCCAGATTTGGGTGATGCCGGGGCAGGTGCTGTTTAGGGCGCTTTGCAGGTCGGTGAAGGCGTCCGCCCAGGAGGAGCCGTTGTTCAGGCCCGTGGCGGCGGCGTTTACATACAAAATGCCTCCCGCCGGGCAGCAGACATTGCCTTCGTCGGTGGAGCCGTCGCAATCGTTGTCCATGCCGTCGCAGATTTCGGCAGCACCGGGATTGCAGGCATTGCAAGTATCGTTGCAGTCGGTGTTGTCGGCAACATAGCCGGAAGGCTGTGTGCAGGCCTGTGTAGAACTGTTCGGGTCGCCGTAGGTGTCGGCATCGGCGTCGAGGTACCACGTGGGGCCGCCGGAAGTGGCACGCTCGTAGGCGCCCATATCAATCTGGTTGCCGCCTGCGATGACATCCACCTTGCGGGCATTGCCGTCGAGGTCGGTCGTGGTCGCATTGGCGGCATCGTCGCCCATATCGAGGGCGGGCGAGCAGGCTTGCAGGCGCAGGTTGCCCGTGGTACCCAGGCCGACGGGCGGCTGACCGACGAAGAGCGGATCGTCATCTGAGTTGCCCGTGCCGCTGAAGCCGCCCTGCACGATGGAATAGGTGGCGGTGACGGTGCCGTTGATTTCCGTGCTGTTGCCCCAGAGGATGCAGTTGGCGAGCGTGACGGTACCAAAAGCTCTTCTGACAGCGCCGCCTGCGGTGCTTGCCGAGTTGCCGGAGAAGGTGCAGTTGGTCAGGGTCGAGGAATGGTTGCCACCCTGGTTAAACCCGCCGCCATTGGCCGCCGAGTTGCCGAGGAAGATGCAATTGTTCAACGTGGAAGCAGAGGTAATAAAGTTTTGTATTCCACCCCCGGCAATGTTTGCCGAGTTGCCGGAAAAGATGCAATTGGTCATGGTCGGGGAGGAGGAACTGGTGTTCATCATCCCGCCGCCACCATTGCTGCCACTGCCGTTTGACGTATTGCCGGTGAAGGTGCAGTTGGTCATGGATGGGGAGGAACCGGTGTTGAACATTCCTCCGCCGGCAGTGCTCGCCGAGTTACCGGAGAAGATGCAGTTGCTCACGGGCGGGGAGGAAGTGACGTTGTACATCCCGCCGCCGTTGGTCGCCGTATTACCGGAGAAGGTGCAGTTGGTCACAGATGGGGAGGAAACGGTGTTGAACATCCCGCTGCCATTGAACGCCGAGTTGCCGGAGAAGGTGCAGTCGGTCACGGACGGGGAGGAGGAGATGGTGTTGTACATCCCGCCACCCGAGTTCGCCGAGTTGCCGGAGAAGGTGCAGTTGGTTACGGATGGGGAGGAGGAAGTGTTATGCATACCACCGCCGAAGTTGATAGCCGTATTGCCGGAGAAGGTGCAGTTGGTTACGGATGGGGAGGAGGAACTGTTGTACATGCCACCGCCCAGCGTGTGCGGAGGTATCCCGTATGCCCTGCCACTGACAATGGTAAATCCGTCGATTACGGCGGTGCCGGTCAGTCCATTGCCGTTGTTGAAAACGACGTGGTAGCTGTTGTCGCTGTTGTCGTTCGGCGTACCGATGTCGCCGCTGAGGGTGGTGACGTTGGCGACCCAATCCCGGTTGTTCATACCGGGGTTGCCCGAGTTCGGGAAGCCGCCGTAGATGCCGACGTCGCTTTTCATCACGAAGAAAATGGCACGGTCGGTGCCGGAAGTGGGTTTGTAGGTGCCCGCCGCTACCCAGATTTCGTCGCCGGCAACGGCGGCGGCGAGCGCCGATTGGAGGTCGGTATAGGCGTCCGTCCAGGAGGCGCCCGTGTTGGCGCCGACGGCGGCGGCGTTGACATAGATGGTGCTACCGGAAGCGGGTATAGCCGCCAGGCAAAGTAGAAAGCACGTGACAAGCGTATTTTTCATTCCAGATAAACGTTGAATTGACTTGATGCAAGTAGAGAATAAAAAGCCTGATCGTCCAGCCGCATGGCAGGCGACTTAGAGCAACCGCTCCAGCCGCTTTTCCAACTGCTGCTCCCGGTACTCGAAGTAGTTATGCATGGCGTAAAAAAGGGCGGTGACCAGCAGCAGCCAGGGCAGCCAGAACAGCAGCATCCTTTTCCACTCGGTACGGAGGCGGTTTTTACCAGAATCTTGTTGTTGCAGGGCTGCCATGATATTGCCGTTTTTCATGCTGCAAAGGAGGCGGCAAGAGCGGGAAAAAGCAAAAAAACGGGCGGGACAAAAGCGGGACAAAGACGGAACAAGGGCGTGACGGGCTGCGAACGGGTAGGAATTTGTTCGTTTCAAGGAAATTCAACGCAGCGTTTGCCCTCATATGGAAGGGCAAGTATTCGCTATCAACCACCCACGGCATAACGGCAAAACCTCACCGCTCCTCTTCCCGTTCGATTTTCCGTCGCAACCTCGCCCGGGTCTTCCGAACCGTGTTGTCGTTGACCCCCAACATGTTCGCCATTTCGTGGGTGCTGAGCTGGAGTTTTTCCAGGACGAGGTAGCGCAGTTCGGCGGGCGTGAGGTCGGGTTGCAGCGTTTTTTGCTCTTCCATGAAGCCGGGGTGTACTTTTTCAAACACGGTTCGGAAGCGCAGCCAGTCGTCGTCGGTAAGGATGGTGCTGCGGGTGAGCTGTTCGAGGTATTGACTGCGCTCGCCGGTGGCGGAGCGGTTTTCCAGTTCGAGGCGGAGGTTGGCAGCGATCTCCGATTTTTCCCTGAAGTTTTGGGTGAGCGCTGCTAGTTCGGAGCGGGCGGCTTCGAGTTCGGCTTCCTTTTGGCGGCGCAGGTGTCGCTGTCGGTGAAACCAGCCGTAAGCCAGCAGCAGCATGAGGGTGAGAATGGCAAAGGCGGCGTTGCGAAGCCATTCTTGCAGTTCCTTTTCGTTTTCGATGAGGCGGATGCGTTCGGTGTATTTTTCGGCGTCGAGGCGTTGTTTCAACTGCTCCAATTTGCGGGCATCGTTGCGGCGTTCGAGGCTGTCCTGCAGGGGTTGGGCGAGACGGGTGTATCGCATGGCTGCGGCGAGGGCGCCCCGCATTTCCTCATATTTTGCGTGGCACTCGAAGTATTCAATGTTGTTGAAATAGTTCTCGTAATGCCCGCCCACCCGGTCGTACAATTCGTCCAAACGGCGCAGCAGCAGCCCGGCATCCTCCAATTTTCCCAGTTCCAATTTGGTGAAAATAAGCACCTGCAAGGCTTCATACTCCAGGTTCATCGCTGCCAGCGAGACAATTTTATCGGTCGCTTTTGCCAGTTCGTAGCCTTGGTCGGCGAAGGCTTCACCCTCGGCAAGTTTGCCCTGGCCGACCAGCATCGAGGCGATGTCCACGCTCGCAAGCCCCTGCCATTGGCGGTAAAAAATCTGTTCGGCGGGGTTGGCAGTGGACGACGACTGGGCAATGCGGAGAATTTTTTGAGCGTAGGCGATGCCTTTTTCGTAGTCCTTTTGGTGCTGGTAAATGGTTTGGAGGTGGTTGAGGACGAGTATGGAAATATGCCCGCCGCTTTTGGTGGTTTCGATGAATTTTTCCCCGACGTGGAAAAACTGCAAAGCCTTGTCGAAGTCGTCCAACTGGTACATGAACCTGCCGTTGTGGTACGTGAGCCAGAGCATGTTGAAGTCCCGGAATTTTTCAAAACCAAATACTTCCATTTGACCAAACTCCTTTAAAATATGGACGTACAGGGCTTCATGCGGCAGTTGTCCGGCGTAGTGTTTTTCAAAAGCGAGGTAATGCCCGGCGACGATTTGCTCCGTTTGCCAACCTTCGTCCGAGGCAGATTTTTCCAGTTCCGAAAGGAGGGCGATATTGTCTTCGGCGCTCCGTTTCAGGTTGCCCCGTTGCTGGAAACAGTAAAATTGCAGCAACCAGGCAACCCGATGGTCTTGCTCCTTTTCGGCAATGACGGTCAGCGGCAGGCAGATTGCCATGAAGGCTGCGGAGTCCAGGGTTTCCAGTTCCAACTCATGGATGAATCGGCAGCGCTGGGCAGACGACAGCGCTGCCCACCTGACTTTGTCGAAACCGGGGATCTGGGCGAGTAGAATTTGCTGCCAGCAGCAAATCAAAAGGAGAATACATGTGAGGTTTTGTTTCAATTTGTGCGATTCGTAAACAATACAAACAGCAGCAAATATATACCCGAAATGACGAAAAGGCCGTCACTAAGCCGCCTGTTTTGATCCCGTAAAAATCCTGGCCCGTCTGGTTCACAGTCACACCCGTCAGGTCGATCTTTTCCGGAAAACCCCAGGGCTGGCATCTCCAATCCGGCATCTGGCGTCTGGCATCTCCCACCCGCCACCCCTGGGATATTCATTCCGTATCAGCCGCCTTCCGATACGGGGGGTATGGAAGCGGACTTCGACACGACCGTTCCGCGGTTGTTTACCAATCGACGGGCGGCTTTGTAACCTTTGTAGAACTGGGTAGACCGCAATTGTTCAAAAACCTTGTCAAGCCGGTTGGTCAGCAGGTCGTCGGTGTTTGCAATACATTCGTTCAGGGTCTGGGTGGCTTCGCGGCGCCCCGTGATCGCTGCGCGAGGAGCGCCGATTTTGTCGGCAAAGGCGCTGATCAGGGTATCCAGTTCGTTGATCGGTTCTTCCGACAGGCCGTAGTCCGAAAGTTGGGCCACAAGAGGCCGGGCGGTTTCGAGCACCTGTTCGGCGAGTTCTTTGAGCACGGTGTCGCGGCCACGGGTGAATTCGGTGTAACTGCGTTTGAGTTGGGCGGCCAGTTCGGTGTCGTGTTTAACGTTGGCGAAAGCCACCACCGCCTGCGCGATGGTATGGGCTTTTTCCCCCATCAGTTGTTGCAGGCCGGCCTTGTTGCGCGCAACTCCTTTTAACAGCGCCGATTGCCGGCGCATCGTTTGCTGGATGTCGGCAATACAACGGTCGAGGTCGCCGAGCATTTGATTTGCCGCCGGAATGTGACGCCAGTCGTTTTCTTGCTGGCGGCATACCTTTTGTACCGTCAGGTACATGGAGAGTTTGTTTTCTTGTCGTGCATTCATGTTTTGAGATGGTTGAATGAATGAATACACCGAAGGGGTTGTCCGTACATTCCGGGCGTTCGGGATTATATCGCGCGGTGTACCGGAGCAGTATCCCGGCAAATGTCGGATATCCCCTTTATATTTAATACGTAAAAAGTGCTCGGAATGAACATCCGATGCGTACAAATCTGTATCAACCGTGCAGAAGACAAGATCACGTCCCGGCAGATAACACGCCAAAAAAGGTATGACGATCCGTCAGTATACCTCACGCCGCCAGGTTTTGCGCATTGAGTGGGGATCGAGTAATAGTCTCATTTCAATTGAGACTATTACTACGCACGATTTATGCACAAAACCTGGCGGCGTGAGGTATAACAGGTGAATCATTTGCCCGCCACCACCATTTTCTTCGCCAATACCCCGAACGGCGTCGTCAGTTCGTAATACAACACCCCGCTCGCCGGGTAAGTCCCGAAGTCGAACTCCACCGCGTTTTTGCCCGCCGCAAACCACGCGCTGTGTTCCCGCAGCAGCCGGCCCGTGCCGTCGAATACCCGCAACGTCGCGTCGCACGCGCCCGGCAATACAAACCCGATGTTCGTTTTTTCCACAAACGGGTTCGGCGTGTTTTGCAGCAGCCGGTAGTCCCCAACGCCCGGCGCAGGGCCCGTACCCGTTAATTCGTAAAACTCCAGTTCGATCCCGGACTCCGCCAGCGCGCTCGTGTACACGTACCCCGGCAGGATGTCGTCCGCCAGTTCAAGCGCTTCGCTCAGTTTGCCGCCACTTTGCAATACCTTGAATTTCAGGTGGAATACTTCCGAAGCCTCTTCCAGCGCTGCGCCTGTGGCTTGCGCCCATACCGAACGGATTTCTCCCTGCGCCACCTGGAACGTGCCGAAATGATCGACCGTCAGCGGCAGCGCCGACAGCGGCTGAATGTCCAGCAGTTGCAGTTGTGAGGGGTCGAATTGCAAGGCAAACTGCCAGGCCGCCAGATCGTTCATTTCATTCGTCCTGAACGCCACCGTCAGTTCGCTGCCGGCGGCCAGCACCTCGTCTTTCACCCGCAACACCAGCGGTTCGCCTGCGCCGAAATTGGCCGGATTGGCAAAAGTGGCCACCACGTCGCCTGTTTTGATGCCGTAAAAATCCTTGCCCGTCTGGTTGGTGGTCACGCCTGTCAGAACGATTTTTTCCGGAAAGCCCCACGGCGGCGAAGGCAATGTGTACGACTGCGGAACAAAACGCCACGAGGTTTTGATCTGTGCCAGCGCGGTCGCATTGCCGAGCAGCGCCTGGTTGACGATTGACGCGTCCAGACTGGTGATCGAGTTGGTTTTATTCACGTCTGCCGCCACTTGCCGGTAGGGGTCGGTGATGGGCGCCGAGTTGGCGACGTGTTGCTGAATGGCCGTCATGTCTGCCGCCGTTACCCCGTTGAGTTTGTTGGTGTTTTTTACGGGTGTGAGGTTGAAATTGCCCGTCAGGTACGGCAGGGTAATCAGGTAATCGCCGTTCACGTCGCTCACGTCGTTGCCGGCGCCGGCGCCGGTGAGGTTGACCGTGGCGTTGTTTACCCCCGTGGTCTGGTCTTCCGACCATTCGATCCGGCCGCTGAATTCAAGGTCGCAGTAGGACACCGTCACCGTAAAGGAACAGGACGAATTCAGGCTCGCGCCGTCAGTCACGGTGTAGTTGACCGTCGTGACGCCCGGCAGGAAAGCCTGGCCGCTGGCCGAACCGCTGCCGCTGCCCGATGTGGCGCCGCTCAGTTCGTACGCCAGCGCCGGGTCCGAACAGTTGTCGTTGTAGGTGCCGTCGATGCTGTTCACCACCGCCGAACAGGGGTTCGACTGTGTAGGGTCATGGTCTGGTTACCGGGACAGGTGATTGTCGGCGGCTCGTTGTCCGTCACCGTCACCGTAAACGAGCAGGTGGCTGCCGGCGTACAGGTGCTGGTGGCCGTCACGACCACATCCGTCACGCCTTTGTTGAAACGACGCGCCGCTGCCCGTGCTGTTGCCGTTGTCGGTGGTGGCGCCTGGTGAAGGCGTAGGTCAACGCGGGAGTGGGGTAGTCCCGGAAGCCTCGACGATGTAGTTCAGGAGGGCGGCACAGGTGTTCGGCGCCACATCGACCGACTGGTTGTCAGGGCATTCCGTGAAGGTGGGCGCCGCGCAGGCGCCAGTTCCTGAACATCGAACGGTAGGGATTTTCGTCGCTGTCGTTGTTGTCGACGTTTACGGTGGCCGTGCGCAAGCCCGTGGCGCCGGGAGTAAAGGTCACGGTGAACGTCGTCGAACTGTTCGCAGCAATGGTGGCGGGCAGGGTGATACCGCTCAGGGTAAAATCGTCCGGATGATCGCCGGTGACGGTGATGCTGCCCGCTGCCAGCGTCAGGTTGAGTGTGCCGGTGTTTTCGATGGTAAAGGTATTGGGGTTGTTGCCGCCGGAGACGGGAACGCTGCCAAAATCGGTGTCATCCACCACATTGGGTGTCACGTCGCCGTCGACGATGGAAGTCGAGTTGCCTTTCAGGTTGATTTCGGGTTTGCTGAACGTGTACACCCGCACATGACCTCTGCCGCTATTAAATGGTGCTCCAATGGCGACCGAGCTGCCATCCGACGACAGGCTCACCGCCCTTCCCGAACTGTCGTATGCTCCCTCGCTGTCGATATCGTCGCCCTGTTTTGTCCAGGCGCCGGGATACCAATTTGTAAACCCGGCATGACCGAAATTGGTGCCATTGCCGGCATTAAAGGCGCCCCAATGGCGACCGTGCTGCCCATCCGACGACAGGCTCACCGAAGTGCCCGAACGATCGTCTGCGGCCTCGCCGTCAATATCGTCGCCCTGCTTTGTCCAGGCGCCGGATACCCATTTGTACACCCGGACATGACCGGAATTGGTGCCGTTGCCGTCATTAAAAGGCGCCCCAATGGCGACCGAGCTGCCATCCGACGACAGGCTCACCGAAGTGCCTGAATTGTCGTTTGCTGCCTCCCCATCGATATCGTCGCCCTGCTTTGTCCAGGCGCCGGATACCCATTTGTACACCCGGACATGGCCGGCATAGCCGTTATTTTGATCTGCCCCTATGGCGACGACGCTGCCATCCGACGACAGGCTCACCGAATAGCCTGACCAATCGTTTGCTGCCTCCCCGTCGATATCGTCGCCCTGCTTTGTCCAGGCGCCGGATACCCATTTGTACACCCGGACATGACCGGAACCAGCGCCGTTGTCGTTATTTCGAATTGCCCCAATGGCGACCGTGCTGCCATCCGACGACAGGCTCACCGAATAGCCCGACTGGTCGCCTGCGGCCTCGCCGTCGATATCGGCGCCCTGTTGGGTCCAAACCCCGGATACCAATTTGTACACCCGGACATGACCGGAATAGAAGCTGTTGCCGTTATTGAATGGTGCTCCAATGGCGACGACGCTGCCATCCGATGACAAACTCACCGAAAAGCCCGACTGGTCTTCTTGTGCCTCGCCCTTGATATCAGCCCCTTGTTTAGTCCAGACTCCGGATACCCGTTTGTACACCCGGACAAGACCTTTTTGGTAATTATTATAAATCGCCCCTATGGCGACCGTGCTGCCATCCGACGACAGGCTCACGGAATAGCCTGACCCTCGTTTGCCGCCTCGCCGTCGATATCCAGTCCGGTTTGTACCCATTGGGCTTGCAGGGCGGTCGCGAGCAGTGAAAAAACGACAGGCAGAAAAAAGGCCGGCTTGAAAAAGCGGCTGCATCGGCGCGTATTCGGAATGTTATCGCCGAACAAATCCGATAGAGCATACCGGAACTTCTTTGTATGTACATTTTTTTCATAAGGAGAAACTTATTCATGTGATTAGATAATGGTGTCGTTTGGATGTCGGGGCGGTATACCGAAACACAGGGATACCGGCCAACCCGTCGGTTCGGATTGAAAAACAGGTTATGGGGTAGCCCGCAAGGAGACATCGATTTTCAGACAAACAATTGAAACCGGAGAAAGCAGTGCCCGGACAGGCATTGCAGGAAAATACTTCGGCGGCAGGAAGCGGGAACGATCCTTCTGTGGATTACCGGATTATAACCAGGCTGTTTTGGGCCCGGCAGTAAAATCCCCGTCCATGCCTTTAACAAGCAGGGCAAATATCTGTGCATGGGACAGGAATGCAGCGATTGGACTACCGCAAAATTCGAACGTTCGACCTCAAAATCATAACGCTGCGTCGGGGATCACCCGGTCAGAAGTAATCGGCTGGTGACTTGCCGAATCGCTCGCGGTACAAACGCGACAGGTAATCTCCCGATTGAAAGCCCACGGCATTGGCTAATTCGCGCAGCGTCCGAACCTGCCTGGTTTCCAGCATCGTACGGGCTTCCAGCAAGCGTATTTCCTGGACAAACTGATTGGCCGACATGCCGGTGGTCTCCCGCACCTGGCGGTACAGCACTC
>JADJOD010000039.1 GCA_016713985.1 Lewinellaceae bacterium
TGGGGCATGATATATCCCTCATAAGAACCGGTGACGGACCGGTCATTCAACAATTCCTCCATACGTCGATCCAACGCGCCCTCATCCTCCTGGTGAACACAGGAAAGAAAATAGCCGGCCCCTGCAAGGATAAGAAAAACAGTAAACGTCTTTTTCATTCAGAAACAATTTTTAATGGTAAATACAAAGCGTGATTTTCCCATACCGGGCAGGTACAGGAAGAAAAAAACGAGGGGTGAAATCGGGAGGATGATTGGTAAATGCCGGGAGGATTCCCAAAAGTATGCTAATTCTGTTTGACAATAAACCTCAACAATTATTAAGCCATATTTTTAAGGAAAATTTAAGGAAAATCGTTGTTATGTAGACAAAATAAAGGCAAATCTACTATAAATTGATTAGATGATATATTTTAAGGCAGGTTTCCGGGGCCTTGTTAGCGCTACCCGCTTGCCCCACACGGCAGGGTCAGAACGGTTCCCAATCGTCTCCCAACTCCTGCGCCGGGCTCCAGAACAGTTGGTCAAAACCCGTCACCCTGTTGTCTTCAATCGGGATACCTTCCGATTCCAGGAGTTCCTGCATGAGTGTGGGTGTGGCAAAATGGTGCCGGCCGCTCAGTTCCCCTTTCCGGTTGAGCACCCGGTGTGCGGGTACGCCGTCGCCCAGAACCGAATTATTGAGCGCCCAACCCACCATACGGGAAGCGCCCAACGCGAGAAAATCGGCAATGGCGCCGTAGTTCGTCACCCGCCCACGCGGGATCTGGCGCACCACAGCATACACGAGGTCGTAATAAGTAGGTGTTGTTGTTGCCCGCTCCTTACTCATATCGCAACGATTCGATGGGGTCCAACCGGGCGGCTTTTAAGGCCGGATAAAAACCGGACACCACGCCGACGATCATACAAAGTGTAAAACCGAGGAACATCCAGCCCCAGGGAATCAGGAAAGTGCCGCCCAGCAGCGGGGTTACGATGTTGCCGACCAGGATACCGAGGAAAATGCCCACAATGCCGCCGAACTGGCAAATCACGATGGCTTCCGTCAGAAATTGCAGGAGAATACTGCGGCGGGTAGCGCCCAGCGCCTTGTAAATCCCGATCTCACGGGTGCGTTCCGTCACACTCACGAGCATGATGTTCATGAGGCCGATGGCTGCGCCCAAGAGGGTCATGAGCCCGATGGCGATGGTGGCCAGGCGCAGTTTGGTCGTGTTTTCTTTTAATATGGCAACGAGGCTGTCGCTGGCAAAAATTTCAAAATCTTCCTCTTCTCCCGGTCGAAGCCCCCTGATCTGCCGGAACAAACCGGTTGTTTCGGATTGCGCGGCTTCCATATCTTTGGCATCGTTGACGGCAACCACCACGTCGTAATCGGTGCTTTCCTTGCCGTAAATGGATTTTACATTCAACAGCGGCGCATATACGGCGCGATCCTGCGAACTACCCATCGAAGCGCCTTTGGATTTAAGAATTCCAACCACCCGGTACCGGATGTTCCCGACCTGAATGATCTGGTCAAGCGCTTTTTCCGGTTTGGAATTGAATAACTGTTTTACAATATCCTGCCCGATAACCACTTTTGCGTGGCCCGCATCCACTTCGGTTTTGGAAAATGGCCGCCCAAATTCGATATCAAACCCTTTGACGTCGAAATAATACTCGTCGGCGCCCATAAATGTGATGTTGGGGTTGGTTTTTTCGTCGTTGTATTTCACCGTGGCCATCCCCGTCGCCCGAAAAGAAACCGATACTTTTGCGGGGAAGATGAAACGTTCCTTGAATTCCATCGCGTCGTCAAACCGGATCGGTTCACCCGCTTTTTGCCGCCGGCCACCGTGGCTGCTTTTAACTTCACCCCATTTCCGTTCGATGCTGAACGAATTGGCGCCAAGGCCGGAAAAATTGTCGTTGAGCGAAAAGGCAATCGCGTCGATGGCGGTCAGAATACCGACCAATGCCATGATCCCGAAGGCGATGATGAGCAGCGTGAGTACCGCCCGCAACATATTGGCCCTGATATTCTGAAAGGCCATACTGAGTATTTCCGAAAAAGGCATTTCGATGGACAGTCTGACGATTTGCCGGTCTTTTTAAACCTGTCTTGTTTGTTAGAAAAAAACCTGCATCAAACCGATTCCAAAAGTAATCAAACTGCTCTCGCCGCCGTTCTCAAATAGAAGCATTGTTTTTAAAATTCGATGAAAGGTGCATTTTTACCCATTTACTTTGTGTTATGCCTAAAGACCTTCCGATCGTTCCCATGTGCCGCCGCCCCGCCATTTTTGGTAATTTTCCCCAAATAACAGCCGCAGAAAGCACCCGGCACGGCGGAGTAAGCCCGGCGCCGTACTCGTCCCTGAATCTGGGCAAAAGCACCGGCGACGACCCCGAAAACGTGGCCGAAAACCGCCGCCGCCTGTGCCTTTCCTAGGTTTTTCCCCGAACAAATGGCCTGGTCAAAACAGGTGCACGGCGACCAGGTGCGCCTCGTCACCGAACCCGGCGGCGAAGAAGGATTTGATGCGCTCACAACCAACCGCCCGGGTATCCTGCTCGCCGTGTCGATTGCCGACTGCACACCCGTTCTGATTTTTGACCGTAAAAACAAAGCCGTGGCGGCCATTCACTCGGGTTGGCCCGGCACGGCGGCGCGTATCGTGGAAAAAACAATGCAACGGATGGCCGCAGAATTCGGAACCCGCGGAGCGGATTGCTGGGCATACGTCGGCACCTGTATCGACGAGTGTTCCTTCGAAGTGGGGGAAGAGGTGGCGGCGCAATTTGATCCGGAATTCCAGCGATACGACGCCGGGCGGGCAAAATTTCTGGTGGATTTAAAAAAAGCAAATGCGGCGCTGCTGCTGGCATCCGGTGTGCCCGAACGCCAGATCGAATTATCGCCGTATTCCACGGTGTTGAACGGAGACGACTACTTTTCGCACCGCAGGGAAAAAGGGGTTACGGGCAGAATGATGGCACTGATCGGGATGACCCAATAATTAACGCCCGCCCCGCCAAAGCAAAAATATACAACCCAGCGCTGCAACAACCAACCCCAGAAATTCCCGCGTCAACTCCACCCAGGGCGTCTCAGCCTTCATGGAATCGACGATGGAGGGTTCGCCCATCCGGATCCAGTTCATAAAATCGGGGAAAAGGGTGCCTGCCCAAACGAGCGCCGCCAGCAACCAAATCCAGACGGCCGGGCGATACATCCGGCCCTGCGCAGCCATGACAAAGTGAAAAGCCACCCCCGCGTACAGCAAAATCCATTGCACGGGATCGGGGTCATTGTATTGCACCAGGGCAAAAAGAGCGAATATTGCAGCCAGTATCCAGTTTGCGATTTTCATATGCACATTTTTTGGGGAAAGATAAAAACTTTGCCGGATGGGAACTTCATCGAATCTGCCTGGTTTGTAAGCCCGCAATCGTTGTACCTTTGACGGCTTTTAAGTAATCAAGCAGAATTAATGCGACTAATTTTCTTCGGAAAATTCCGAGAATGAAACACCTGGACGGAAAAGATTTCCGTCCTACTACTTATGGCAAAAGAGAAGAAAAAACAAAAAATCGAGATCGTGAACCGCAAGGCCGCGTACGAATACTATTTCGTGCAGGAATTCGACGCAGGGATCATGCTGACCGGTTCCGAAATAAAAAGTATCCGGAGCGGCAACGCCAACCTGAGCGATGCGTATTGTATTTTTGAAAACGGCGAATTATGGGTTCGCAACCTCTATATTGCTGAATATGAATATGGTACGGACAGCAATCACCTTCCGCGCCGCACCCGGAAATTACTGCTCCGGCGCCCCGAATTGCGCAAACTGGAACGCGGCATACGGGAAAAGGGATCCACGATCATTCCGTATAAAATATTCATCAGCGACCGCGGGCTCGCCAAACTGACCATCGAACTGGCGCGTGGCAAAAAAACTTTCGACAAACGCGAAACCATCAAGGACCGGGAAGGCAAACGCGACCTCGACCGCCTGAAAAAAGCGTATAAAGTCCGGTAAGATGAACAAAATAACCGCCCATTTTTTTTCGGTCGTCGGCCACCCCATGCTGGTATTGCTTTATATCCTGCTGCTCCTGCTGGCCGTCAATCCGCAACAATTCGGGATTACGTCGATGACCGACAATCGCGCCGTTTTGCTCCTGATATCGGTATTTACCACAACAGTGTTGCTGCCCGGCCTCGGCGTTGCCCTCATGAAACCCCTCGGGTTTATCAAAAGTCTTCGTATGGACGACAAGCAGGAACGTATCGGGCCTTATATTGTAGCGGGCGTTTTTTACCTGTGGTTGTACAAAAACCTCGATTCCGTCGGACAAACCCCTCCCCTATACCTCATCTGCGTTTTGGGCGCCACCATCGGGTTGTTTCTCAACTTTTTTATCAATATTTTTACAAAAATCAGCGCCCACGCCGCAGGAATGGGGGGCTTCATCGCCATGATTTTGCTGATGCTCCAACAACCGGAATGGATGAAATACGGATTGACCCTTTCCACCTTCGGCGGCACCCTGCAGCTGAGCCTGATCGTCGTGCTGGCTGTGGTGATCCTGCTGGCCGGCCTCGTGGGCACGGCGCGCCTCGCGTTGGGCGCCCATGTGCCGGGTGATTTGTACCGGGGTTATGCGGCGGGTTTTGTGGCCGTATTGATCGCGTCGGCGATTTTATAACTATTTCATGGTTGTGCCCCGTTGCGCCATACGTTGAATCGCATCTACAATGCGGTCAATTTCAGGCGGATAACTCACATAACGCCTCCCGTTTTTGTCTAATCCCCAAATGCTGATCGTGACCATTTTCCGGGTATCGTTGTGGGAGATGCTCAGCCGCAGGGGGACCGGCGTAGGTTTCACCGTTTTTCGTTTTTCACACTCGGGCGTTTTACAATCGTAACTCGTTTCCATTTCCTGAAAACGCTGTTCGTCATCGGCCCAGGCAATAAATTTTTCCAGTTCTTCCTTGTCGATATTCACCTTTTGGATCAGCCGTTTTCCCTGCACACTTTCAAATTCGTGAATCAGGCGGCCATCGCGGCTGATGGTGATATAATCGTGTTGTACGGGGTTGATCCCGCCGTAGTAACCGCCGCCGATGAGTTCCACACACACATCTCCTTCACTTGCGGCGGGCAGACCGATGGCCGGCGCCGGGGCATCGGCCGGATCGGTTTTTTTCAGGGGAACGGTTTGTACCGTTACAACGGGAAGGCTGTTCGAACCCTGCAACAGGGGTGATTCATCACGCCTGACCCGTACAAAATGGTGGATAAAGGTACTTTTCCCGTCTTTGGAAGCAAATTTCAGTTCTAAGGAAAAATCATTCAGGCGTTCCAGTGAAAACTGCTTGTTCTGCCGGAAACTGAGGTGCAATTGCTGGCTGTCGAGCCACCACGTGGATTCGCTGTTTTTTCCATTCAAACTCTCGCTACAAACCGAATCGAAGCGGAAATACAAAAAATGTTGCCAGCGTTCGCCGGCTTGTTGTACCAGGCTGTTGGTTTCAAGTTGAAGGGTGTAGGTATATTGCCAGTGGGTTTCCAGCAGGCGGCCCAGGTCCGTTTGAGCGGATAACCCGGAAGCGCGGCACAGGATCAGAACGATCCATAAACAGATATGAATCCGAAGGCGTCTCATAAATACAGGCGTTTTATGGATTAAAATAGTTCAAACGCGACAATTTTTGAGCCAAATCAGGACCCCGGCTTGTTCGGCGCCGGCGCGCTGGCGTGGTAATCGCGTTTGATTCGTACGGCATAATCATCCAACAACTCTATAACGCGTTCCCGGCCGGGTGATTGTACAATCAGGCCGATATGATAATCGAGGTCGCTCATTCGCCAGGCAATTTCGGGGTCGTTGAACTGGCTGGCGTCCGGCCATTCCTGGCGGGTAAGCGACACGATAATGCCGGTGTAGTCTTTGCGCAATTTGGGCAACTGGTATTTTTCACCCCTGGCAACCGCCACTTCAAGTTTGGCCCACTCGCGCCACATGTTGACGTTGGACGAGTACTCCACCATTTCCGCAATGTGCGCGCCGCCCACGCGGGAAGAAGTTTCCAGGAAGTAAAATTCGCCGTCTTCGTGGCACTTGATAAATTCGGTGTGACTGGCGCTGTGCTGCATGCCGAACGCCGTCATGACGTCGGCAGTCGCCTTGATCAGGGCTTTGTCGTCGGAAGAGCCGAAGGGTACGATGACGCTCCGGAAAATACCGCCGCCGTGCGCCACTTCGAAGGGTGGCGCGAGGTATTGCGATGCCCGGGAAAAGATCACTTTGCCTTCCTGGCTGAGCGCATCCACGTGGTATACGTCGCCGGGTTTGAATTGTTCCACGAGGAAATTGTGGCGGTCGCCGCCGAGAGTATTCAGGTGGGACCAGAGTTCGTCCGCGTTATAAATTTTTTTCATCCCCGTTGCCGAGGCCTGTCCGCGCGGTTTTACGATCCAGGGAGCGGGTACGGTAGCGGCGAAATGATTGATTTCGTCGTCGTTAAAAAGTGCCGAAAAGGCAGGCACCCGGATACCGGATTCCTGCGCTTTCAGCCGCATGGCGAGTTTGTCGCGGAAGTGTCGCGCGGTGGTCTGGCCCATACCCGGAATCCGGAAATGTTCGCGCAATTCGGCGCCTTTTTCCACGTCAAAATCGTCGAGCGCCACGATACGGTCTATTTTGTGGGAACGCATCAGCCAAGCCAGCCCGTTGATCACGTCGGGCATGTTCCATTCGTTCTCGGGGCCTTGCTGCACGTAAAAAATTTCGTCGATGGCTTCCCGCGCCCAGGGTTTGTCCTCGAGTTTTTTCGAGGTCAGGAAATACACTTTTGCGCCGGCTTCTTTTGCGCCCCGCAGGAAATCATTACCTTTAAAAAAGCTGGAAACACAAAGGAAGGTAACTGGTCTGTTCATGGTTTCGTTTTTCGTTTCGAGTGCGAGTATTCTTTTCAGGCACTAAAAAACGGAAAAAGTTTGCAATCACTACGTCTTTTGATGTTTTTTCTTCGCAGCCGGGAATAATATGTTATTGAGGATCAGGCGGTAACCCGGCGAATTCGGGTGCAACTCCAGGTCGGTCGGCGGGTCGCCCACATAGTGCCGGTAGTCCTCCGGATCGTGGCCGCCGTAAAAAGTCCAGAACCCGTAGCCATAAGTACCGTGAATATAACGGCACTCATTGGCGGGTTTGTTTTCCCCCATAATGAGTACGTTCGGCTTGATATATCTTTTTACAAAGGCGGTTGTCTGGCCCATAAAACCTTTGATCGTCCGGGTGTGGCATTGGGAGAGCATGGTTGGAATGGGGTCCCATTTCGCCGAAAAGTCAAAAAGGGTGAAGTAGTCCTGCTCGGGGATGACCCGCCGACCGGTCACCTCGCTGTTGTCGATGGTGGAGTGTTCGTAGGTGCCGGGGTCCGTAATGATCTGGAAATCCTTGAAGGCAAACGTTTTGGAAAAATCCAGTTTGCTTTGTGCGCCGGGGTCTGCCGGGTCTTTATCGAAGACGGAGGCGCAGATATCGGTGCCTTCGGCGGCCAGCGCGATGTCGTAAGTATCTGTTGCAGAGCACATAGCGAACATAAATCCGCCGCCGGTTACGTATTCGGCGATTTTTTTGGCCACGGCCAATTTGAGTTCGCTCACCTTGTCGAACCCGTTTTCGCGGGCGAGACTTTCCATGAGTTTGACGTGTTCGCGGTACCAGGGCTGGCTGCTGTTACTGGCATAAAACTTTCCGAACATCCCGGTAAAATCCTCGTGGTGCAGGTGCAGCCAGTCGTATTCCGCCAGTTTACCCTGCAAAACTTCGGTGTCGTACAATACTTCATAAGGGATTTCGGCGTAGGTGAGCACCATGGTGACGGCATCGTCCCAGGGTTGAATAACCTCGCCTTTTTCGTTTTTATCGGGGGTGTAAACGGCGATTTTGGGCGCTTTTTCGAGTTTGATCACGTCCATGTTGACTTCCGGGTTGAGTATTTCACTCCGGATGGCTTCAAACTGGGCGTCGGCGAGCACTTCGTAACTCACGTGGCGTGTCTGGCACTCTTTTTCAAATGTGGGGGTATAAACGAAAGCAAAACTTCCGCCCCGGTAATTGAGCAGCCAGAAGGCTTCTGCGCCCTGCGAGATCACCCAGTAGGTAATGCCGTATGCTTTGAGGTGATCGTGCTGGCCCGTTTCATCCATGGGCAGCAGCAGGTAGGTAGCGCGGAGCGGGGAAAAGCAGCAAGCCAGCAGCACGCCGGCTAAGAGAAGTTTGCGCATGACAGACGTGTTTAATTTTGTTTGGAACCGGAAGCCCGGATTCGGCACTTAAAAACGCAAAACCGGAGTAAAAGATTTTGAATATCCGGTATCTGGGTCCAAAATTACGGAAAAATGGCGCCCCGGAGGTGTCCGGCCGGCTTCAAAGCGGCGCGGCCATAAAAAAGCCGGCTTTTTGCAAAGCCGGCCCGCATAAGTATTATTTATGAAAGGAACGTTTTTACGGTTTTTTCTTGATGGTGCACCCGATCGCCCGGGTGAATTCGGTGATGGGTTTTTCTCCATTGAGCAGGGCGTCGACGGCGCTTTCCACCCAGCGATTTTTGGCGAGGGAGGGCAGTTCAGGGTTGTCGTCTATGGCTCCGATATAACGCACCACCATGCCGGCGTCGAGTACAAACACATGCGGCGTACGGGTGGCGCCGAATTTTTGATACACGTCTTGTTCTTCATCAAACAGGTAAACGAACGGGTAATGCTTCTGCCGGGAGCGCCGCTGCATTTCTTCGTAGCTGTCTTCTTCTACGATAATCGGGCTGTTGGGGTTGATGGCAATCACAGGGAAGCCCCTGGGGTTGTATTTGTTATGCAGGTCGATAATACGTTGCTCGTAAAGTTGGGCATAGGGGCAGTGGTTGCAGGTAAACACCACGATATACCCTTTTACTTCCTTGTAGTCCGTGAGGGAAACCATCCTGCCATCCACGTTTTTTAAGGAAAAAGTGTCGACTTTGGAAGGCACGCTGGTGGCCTTTAATGATCAGGGTAACGGGAATCGCGCCATCCCACTCTTCATAGATGTACGGAATCCAGGAGTTTGCGTCCTGGTCAGTAAACAATACCACCTCCGACTTCAGCTGTTGCGCTTTCAGAAACGGGAGGAACTTCTTTTCCAGCTGGCTTTTAAAATCGAGGCTGACAAGAAGCACCTGCACGTTTTTATCCGCGTATTGTTCGCGGAGCTGTTCGAAGCAGGGGAGTTCTTCCACACAAGGTTTACACCAGGTGGCCCAGAAGTTAATAACCAGCGTCGCGCCACCTGCCTGGTGGATGCGGGACGTGAGTTGTGGTAAGCTGTCGTACACAGAATATTCCTGCGCCTGGGCGGTGAAAAAACTCATCTGCCAAAGCAAAGGAACCAAAAGGAGAGATAACCGATACGGGTACATAGGCATCATGAAACAAAATTATTAAAAAAAACATTGCAAGGAACGAAGAACTCGCGGAATGACCAGCAGGTTTAACAGTTTTTCCGACAAAAAAATATACGAAAGGGTTTTTGCAAAAGAAAAATCCCCCTGGACGGCGACGATCCAACGGGATTTTTTCGGAATTAATGCGTTAAAATGCCTGAATCAGGCTTCTACGGCAGTTTCTGGATGAGCGATGGACTGGTCGACGAGAATTCGTCCGCAGTGTTCGCAGGCGATGATTTTTTTGTGAACGCCGATTTCGAGTTGTACTTGCGGGGGCACGTTGTTGAAACATCCTCCGCAGGAGTTGCGCTCTACCGTTACGACGGAAAGGCCGTTGCGATAGGTGCGGCGGGTTTTGTCGTATGCTTTCAACAGGCGTTCTTCGATACCTTTGCGCGCTTTATCACTGTGCGTGCGCAGGCGGTTTTCTTCCTGTTCGGTTTTTTCGATGATGCTTTGCAACTCTACTTTTTTGGCGTCGAGTTCTTTCTGCTTGGCTTCCATTTTGGCTTCCGCTACAACTAAGCCGTCCTTTTTTATTTCCAGGCTGGATTTTGCTTCCCGGACCTTCTTTTCAGAAAGTTGGATGTCTAATTTCGCCAGGTCGATCTCGCTTTGCAGGGCTTTGAACTCGCGGTCGTTCCTCACCTCGTCGAGCTGCTTCTGGTACTTTTTGATGTTGGCGTCGGCGTCTTTAGCCGTAGTTTGCATTCTCGCAATCTCCTGCTCGCTTTCTTTCAGGGTTGCTTTCAGTTTTTTGATTCGGGTGTCGAGTCCGGCGATTTCGTCTTCCAGGTCGGAGACTTCCATCGGCAGTTCACCTTTGAGGATCTGGATTTCGTCCAGCTGGGAATCAATTTGCTGCAAATTCCACAGCGCTTTGAGTTTTTCGGCAACGGATGCTTCTACAGCCATTCTATGGTATTGAGTGAATGAGTGAATGTGTGAATGAGGGATGAGCGAATAAATAAGTCAGGATGGTCGGATTGTAGGGTATCGACCTCCGGCTATTTAAGTGGCTGATTATCAGTGTTTTTTATAAATAATGCACCGGATTGGTGTTCACCTCCGTGCAATGGAGCGCAAAAGTAGGAAATTTTTCGCGAATTATCTCGTATAAAAGTTCAATGGTAAATTGTTCACTTTCAAAATGACCGATATCCGCGATGACCAGTTTGCCTTCGGCGTCAAAAAACTCGTGGTATTTGAAGTCGGAACTGAGGAACACATCGGCGCCCGCCCGCAAGGCGTCCGGCAGTAAAAAACTGCCGCTTCCACCACATACGGCCACTCGTTTTACGGGTTTGTTGCAAAAAGCCGTGTGGCGAATACAACCCGCGTGAAAGTGATGTTTTACCGCCAGAAGAAATTCCATCTCCGTCACGGGCGCCGGCAATTCGCCCAGGAGCCCGGCGCCGGTATCGGGGGCGCCGGGTTTCGGGGCCAGAATCCGGGTTTGGACCAGGCCGAGTTTTTCGGCGATCCGGGCATTTACACCCCGGTGGTACACGTTGTCGAGGTTGGTATGGATCGCATAAATGGCCACACCCTGCCGGATGGCCTGCATGACGGTCCGCTCCACATAATTGGCGCCGTTGAGGCGTTTCAAACCCCGGAACACAATAGGATGGTGCGCCACCACCAGGTTACAACCTTTTCTAACAGCCTCTTCTACAACGTTTTCCGTGGAGTCTAAGCAAAAAAGTACCCCGCGGGCTTCCGTTCCCGGGTCGCCAACAATAAGCCCGGCGTTGTCGTACGATTCCTGCAGGTGTGGCGGCGCGACGGATTCCAGTACTGCGAGTAGGTCTCTGATTTGCATTGCATTGTAGTTGGTTATCGGTTGTCGGTATCGGTTAAGGTTAAATTAACAGCATGGATAGAACAATTGACGGGACGGGGGTGTAACTTTGCGCTAAATTCCCGGTCCAACCGGTACAACGCTGAAAACGGCTCCCATCGACCGTATTTGTCCAACATTTTAAAATCACTGAATATGGTTTCTACACTGTTATTCCTGCAAAATCTCGGCGCAACGGAATTCCTGCTCATTTTTATGGTTGTTCTGTTGTTGTTCGGCGGCAATAAAATTCCCGAACTGATGCGCGGCCTGGGCCGTGGTATCCGCGAATTCAACAACGCTAAAAACTCCGTGGAAGACGAAATTCGCACCGGAATGCGGGATGCGGAGAAAAAGTCGATTGAAAAATAATTCCGGACCGGCATGAGCAGCGGCGCGCAAGTGTAACAATTTGCGGTTGACCATTGTTTTGCCGTTTTATATCGGGAAAGCCGCCGGGTTCTGGAAACCCTGGCGGCTTTTTCGTTTTGCCGGGTGCGCTAAAAAGGAATATCCTCTTCGTTCATCCGCGATTGCATCGTGATCCCGCTGGGCGCAAAGGGGCCGGTAAGCGGGTCGTGCAGGCCCGAAAAAGCGGGGTCGTCGAGGTTGCCGAATTTGGCGAAGGTGTCGGTAAATTTGAGTTTTACCGTCTCCAAGGCGCCGTGGCGGTGTTTGGCAATAATGACCTCGGCAATTCCTTTCAGGCTCTGGCCGTTTTCGTCTTCCAGGATTTGATAGTATTCTGGCCTATATATAAATGACACAATATCAGCATCTTGCTCTATGGCGCCGGATTCGCGAAGGTCGCTCAACTGCGGCCGTTTGCTTCCGCCCCGCACCTCCACGGCCCGGCTCAGCTGCGACAGGGCGATGACCGGGATGCTCAATTCCTTGGCCAGTGATTTTAAGGCGCGTGAAATACCTGCGATTTCCTGTTCCCGGTTGGCGCTGCGGTTGTTTTCCGATGCGCCGGTCATCAGTTGCAGGTAATCGATGATCACCATCTGGATGTTGTGCTGCATTTTGAGCCGGCGGCACTTGGCGCGGAGTTCGAAAATATTGATGGCGGGTGTGTCGTCGATAAAAAGCGGCACGGAGTTCAGCCGTTCCACGGTGGTCTGGAGCAATTGCCATTCCCAGTCCTCCAGTTTGCCGTTGCGCATTTTGGACCCCGGGATTTCGGCTTCCATCGAGATCAGGCGCTGCACGAGTTGTGTGCTGGCCATTTCAAGCGAAAACATGGCCACGGGTTTGCCAAAATCCTTGGCGGCATTAAGCGCCATGGCGAGCAGCAGGGAGGTTTTGCCCATACCCGGCCGCGCTGCAATAATCACCAGATCAGAGGGTTGCCACCCGGAAGTGAGCCGGTCGAGGTCGGTGAAGCCGGTGGGCACTCCCGTGAGGCCGTCCGTTTTCCCGGCCAGTTCTTCTATTTGTTTCAGCACTTTACTGCTGAGGGTGCCCATACTTTCGTAGCTGCGGCTGAGGTTGTTCTGCGTGATGGCAAACAACCCTTTTTCAGCGTCGTCGAGCAGATTGAACACATCGGTGGTGTCTTCGTAAGCGTCGCGAATGGTGCGGGTGCTGACGCTGATGAGTTCGCGTTGAATATGTTTTTGGGCGATGATGCGGGCGTGGTATTCGATATTGGCTGCCGAGGCTACCCGGTGGCTGAGTTCAACGAGGTAGTAGCCGCCGCCGATTTTTTCCAGGTCGCCGCTTTTGCGCAGTTCCTCGGTGACGGTCAGCAGGTCGACGGGGTTGGAGCGTTCGAACAATTTGATGATCGCCCGGTAAATGTGCTGGTGGGCTTCGAGGTAAAAACTTTCCGGGCGGAGAATATCCATCACCATGGGCAACGCTTCCCGGTCGAGCATCAGCGCGCCAAGAACGGCTTCTTCCAGCGGAAGCGCCTGCGGCTGTACTTTGCCGAACACGTAGTTCGACAAACCTTCAGCCCCACCCGGATCGCGTGGTTTGCGCGGGCGTTGGGACGGGTTATTCTGGCCGTTGTTGTTCGATTCGTTCATGACCGGCTGTTTTTGGTTCGGCGGGGTTTAAAGGGTTACAAACGTACTTGTAAATTCGGGATAAGTGATTTCCAAACAATCCGTATCTGTGGAAAACACCGGCTTTTGTTGTGGATAACAGGGGAAATTCGCCAAGTTATCCACATTGAATTTCAGTTATCCACAGTCAAAACCGCTTGCAAAAAAGTCTCGGTTGAGAGAAACGCAAATGTTTTAATGACGTGATAAGTAGATTTTTACGAAACGGTGACGCATTCGTTCCGGGGCTTGCCGCTGCTTGCCGGAAAAAATTTTCGTATTAAGTCTGGGTTAATTTTCCACAGTGCAAAAAAATATTTTTCGCGTTTTGAATCCTCAAAATTAAAAATAAATGTTTGAAAATAAAAAGCGATTGTTTTCCATAAATAAAACTTTTTGCGTTTCCGGGCGCGTTCCGGCATTTTGCCGTTTTCTCGGAAAAACAACCGGTGTCTGAAAAAACAAACCGTTTTTTAACACAAAAAATCCCGCCTCTGTATGCCGGGGCGGGATTTTTCAAACAAAAAATAGCGAAAAAGCGGTTTAATTTCCTTCGTTTTCCACGTTATTCAGGCGCTGGCGCGATTCTTCGATCAGGCGGCGTTGTGTTTCCTGGTCGATCAGGTTGGTTTCCTGCTCTTTTTCGTTTTTGGCGATGTCTTCCTCGGCTTTTTTGATCCGGGCTTTGTAGTTTTCGATGTCTTTGACTAAGCCGTCGTTGGTCTTTTGCATGGTTTTGTACTTTTTCTCCATGTCCTTCAACTTGTTCTCCTGGTCTTTGATCTCGCTGTTGATGGTGGCGCGGCGCACGTCGAGGTACAACTGGCGCAGGGCGCGGACGGCTTCATCGGAACGGCCCGCGTTGTCGCGGCGGTTCAGGAAGTAATTGCCGGCGTCGTACCACACGTTCAAAGTAGCGCCGTTGGACGTTTTTTCGATCGTGGAATACAGGGTAAAAGGGTCGGAACCCATCATGGATGACTTGAGTTCGGAGGCGGACCACTCGCCCGATTTTTTATCCTTTTTCAACTTGGCGCCGTAATTTTTTTTGGCAAAATCTTTCCACAGGTCTTCCACAGTACCGGCATCGGCGCCCGGAAAATCAACCCGGAAGCAGGGACGGCTGCCGAAAGACATCATTTTTTCGGTTTCCGTTACCACGTTTTTACTCCATTGTGCGGATAAAACAGTCGCCGAAAGCAGCAAAAAGAGCAGGGGAAAAGTTGTTTTGAATTGCATAAGTGTAAGATTTTTAGCGATTTAGAAATGAATATTTTGCAATGGTGCGTCAAGGGGACGTTAACAAAGATAAGACGTGAAAACGTGGAAAGGTGACAGCCGGCCAGAAAAATAAGTGGCCCGGATAGCGTCGAAGTTGGCGAAAGAATTTTTCTTTGTGCCTTTTCCTACCAAATCCAACAGACTCAAAACCTAAGCTGTTTTTATGGCCAAAATCCTGATTGTGGACGATGAGACGCCGATCCGGCGCACCCTGCGCGACATCCTTGAATTCGAAGAGTACGATGTGGACGAAGCGACCGACGGACTGGACTGTGTTTCCAAGGTCCAGAAAGAAAAATTTGACGTGATCATCATGGACATCAAGATGCCCAAGATGGACGGTATCGAGGCGCTCGAACGTTTGCAAATCCTCGCGCCGGAAACCCCCGTCATCATGGTGAGCGGCCACGGCACCATCGACACCGCCGTCGAAGCCGTGAAAAAAGGCGCCTTCGACTTCATCTCCAAACCGCCGGATTTGAACCGGATGCTCATCACCGTCCGCAATGCGCTCGAACGCGCCGACCTCGTGAACACGACCCAGATACTGCGCAAACAGGTGAAAAGCAGCAAGGGAGTCAACATGATCGGCGAAAGCGCGCCGATCCTCGAGATCAAACGTATGCTCGAACGGGTGGCGCCTACCGACAGCCGCGTGCTCATCACCGGGCAAAACGGCACGGGTAAAGAACTCGTCGCCCGCTGGATACATGAAAAAAGCAATCGCGTCGACGGCCCGATTGTAGAAGTCAACTGCGCCGCCATACCCGCAGAATTGATTGAAAGTGAACTGTTTGGCCACAAAAAAGGCTCTTTCACCGGCGCTATTGCCGACCGGCCGGGCAAGTTTGAACAAGCCAACGGCGGCACCCTTTTTCTCGACGAAATCGGGGATATGAGCCTCGACGCCCAAGCCAAGGTGCTGCGCGCCCTGCAGGAAAGCAAAATCGTACGGGTCGGCGACAGCAAGGAGATCAAAGTGGACGTGCGGGTGCTGGCCGCCACAAACAAAGACCTGCAAAAAGAAATCGCCGCCGGACGTTTTCGCGAAGACCTGTACCACCGCCTCGCCGTAATCGTGGTGAAAGTCCCCTCGCTCAACGAACGCCGCGACGATATTCCGCTGCTGATCGAACACTTCAACCGCCGTATCGCCGACGATTACGGGCATGCGCCCAAAATTTTTACCCCGAGGCGATCAAATCGCTGCAGGATTACAACTGGACGGGCAATATCCGCGAACTGGCCAACGTGATCGAACGTTTGTTCATCCTCTGCGACCAGACGGTCAGCGCCGATGAAGTACAACTGTACGTGTATCCGAAAAAATAACGGAAGGATAAATCCATGCGTGTCCTGATTATTGAAGATGAAGACCTCGCTTCCTGGGGACTGATATCCAAACTTCAGCGATTGGACCCCGACATTGAGGTGCTCGCAACGCTGGATACAGTAAAATCGGCGGTTGTGTGGTTTCGGGACAACCCGGCGCCCGACCTGGCGTTTTTCGACATACAATTGGCCGACGGCCTGAGTTTTGAAATTTTTGAACAGGTCAAAGTGCCGTGCCCCATCATTTTTACCACGGCCTACGACGCCTACGCCCTGCGCGCCTTCAAGGTGAACAGCGTGGATTACCTGCAAAACCCGTGTCGCAGGACGATCTTGCCCAGGCTTTTTCCAAACTGCGGCGATTAAAAGGCTCGGCAACCATTGCTCCGGAAACCATTCAGCAAATGATCCGGATGCTGAAACCCCGGCAGTTTAAAACGCGGTTTATGGTGAAAGTGGGTGATCACCTGACGGCAATTGCGGCGGAAGAAATCGACTTTTTTTTCGGAGAAAACAAAATCGCCTGGCTGCGTCATCAAAACGGCCGCAAATACCCGGTTGATTATACCCTGGAACAGTTGGAAGAAATGCTTGATCCTCAGCACTTTTTCCGGCTCAATCGCCAATACATCGCCTCCATCGGCGTTATCAAAGACGTCGTGACCTACTCCAACAGCCGCCTGAAAGTGACGTTGAAAGACCCCATGAACACCGACGATGTACTCATCAGCCGGGAAAAAGTGGAGGATTTTAAAACCTGGCTGGGCAGATAAATGAATTTCAAGAGGGTGTCTCAAAAGGTTGATGAGGGCTTATAAAAGTTTATCAGGTTGATATTTTGAGCCGAAAAGGCACTAATTTATGCCATTTTTCAATACAAACATCAATTTTCATCAATCCATTATCAACCCTTATCAACCCTTATCAACCCGTTGAGACACCCTCTTATACAAACAAAAAAACCTCGTGAGGGAAACACCTGTTCCCCGGACCATTGAAGCGGAAGGTGGACGTGTCGCGCGTTCTTTTCGGCTGTCGCGCCTCATTTTGCCCGTTTTATTGGGCGTCGGAGCCGTCGCTTACCTGTTTTACCGGCAGTTCGACCTGGAACAATTCCGGGAGATTCGCTGGACGGGCAGCGCCTTTTTATGGATCGGCCTGTCGTTTTTTTTGCTCCTGTCCCGGCACTTTTTTTACTCCCTGAGGCTGCGGACGATTACCGGAAAGTTTTTTTCCTGGCGGAAATGCTTAGAACTTATGGCGATCTGGGAGTTTAGTTCCACGATCACCCCCACCAAGCAAGGGCGGGCCGTTCATCATGTTGTTTGTGCTTACCCGCGAAAAACTGGCGCCCGGCCGCACGGCGGCGGCGGTGTTTTACGCCATGATCCTCGATTCCTGCTTTTTTGTACTCACCCTGCCCGTTCTGCTTACTGTGTACGGTCCGCCCATGCTGTTTCCGGGTATGACCAGTTACAACGACGTCGGGCTGGCAAGCGGCACTTTTTTCGTGACATACGGCCTGATGGTCTGCTACCTGGTCGTACTGGCATTTTTTCTTTTGATCCGGCCCCGCTATGCAAAAAACGTGCTTGGATGGCTGGCAGCCCGCCCTTTTTTGAAAAAATGGTCGGCCCGGCTTTTGTTGCTCGGCGACGAGTTTGCCCTCGCTGCGGGGGAAATTCGCCGGCGGGACTGGCGTTATCACCTGCTGGTGATCATTGGCACTATCGGCGCATGGACTTGTAAGTTCTTGATGATCAATTGTTTGATTATTGCCGTGGTGCCTTCCACACCGGTCGACGGCTATACCCAGGCCTTTATTTACGCCCGTCTCGTGGCCATGTTTACCATCATGTCATTCAGCCCGACGCCGGGTGGGGCGGGGCTCGCCGAACTGGCGCTGGTCGGGTTTCTTTCCGACCATGTACCGAAGGGAATCGGGCTGGTGGTGGCGCTGCTGTGGCGCGGAATGGCTTATTACGGATATTTGCTGCTCGGGGCTATTTTGGTGCCCGCCTGAATCGCCAGGCATATTAAGGTGGCCGGGAGGGTAAAGCACACGGATTGAACAAATCAGCAATCAGTTACGATGGAACTATATATTTTGTGTCTGTTCGCTTTCCTTGCCGGCTTTATCGACAGTGTTGTCGGTGGCGGCGGACTGGTGCAGGTGCCCGCCTTTTTTGTCTTGTACCCTGCTCTTCCGGTGCCGAACATCTTCGGCTCCAACCGGATCGCTTCGGCGGTAGGCACTTCAGTGGCCGCCTGGAATTACGGCCGCACCGTACGTATTCCCTGGAAAACGGTGTTGTACGCGGGCGTCGCCGCAGCAGGTTTTTCCTATTTCGGCGCTACGGTGCAAAGTGATGTTGCCCTCGTCCGTGCTGAAACCCATCATCCTCGTTTTGATCGTTGTAATTGCCATTTACACCTACCGGAAAAAGGATTTCGGGCAACACGAGCGCTTTCGCATGTCCCCGGAGCGGCTGCCGTTCTGGGCGGCGGGCATCGGCGCGGCATTGGGTTTTTACAACGGTTTTGTGGGGCCGGGCACCGGAAGCCTCTTAGTTTTTGGGTTTGTCAGCGTGATCGGATACAATTTTCTCACCGCGTCGGCGACCTCCAAGGTGATTAACGTGATCGCGGATGTTTCTTCTCTTATATTTTTTCTGACCAACAAATACGTCCTGTTCCACCTGGCGTTACCGATCATGGTCTTCAACGTGGCAGGCGCCTACCTCGGAAGCCGGATGGCCGTGCTGCGCGGCAATTCGTTTATCCGCAAAGTTTTTCTGGTGGTTGTGGTGGGTATCGTGCTTCGTTTTGCCTGGGACGTGTTTGTGTCGTTCAGGCATTGATGGTTTGCCTGGCTTTGTTTCACGCAAAGCCGCAGTGCGTTGAAAACCACGGTTTTGCGCCTTTTTTGTTTTTCTTTCCGTCTTTGCGTGGAAAATGCCCCAATTTTGCCTCCACTTTTATTTTTTCAATTCCGTTATTCTGAAAATTTGCTGATACGTGAGAAAAATTACGGCCGACAAGGTGTACCCGGTATCTTCAGAACCCATCGCGAACGGCGTGGTGATCGTGGACAACAACGGCAAAATCCTCGCCCTCGAACGCCGCGACCAACACGATCCGGCATCGCTTGAAATACACCGCGGCGCACTTGTTCCGGTCTTGATCAATACCCATTGTCACCTCGAATTGTCGCACATGAAAGGCCTGGTGGATACCGGCACGGGGCTCATTCCCTTTATCACGGGTGTGGTGACCAAACGCAACCAGCCCGCCGAAGTGATCGCCGACGCCATCACCCGGGCGGAACTGGAAATGCTGGACGGCGGTATCGTGGCCGTGGGGGATATTTCCAATACCGTCGATACGTTTGCGACCAAAGCGAAGGGGAAAATGCGGTATTACACCTTTGTGGAACTCTTTGATTTTCTGCAAGATACAGGCGCCGAAAAAGCCTTTTCCGACTGGAAAACCGTGTACGACCAACTGCCATCCACACCCGGAAGCGCCGGCGCACTCGTGCCACACGCGCCGTATTCGGTGAGTGAAACGTTGTTTCGTATGATCCGCCAGGCCAACCCGAAAAACGGAATCACGGTGAGTATCCATAACCAGGAAACGCCGCCCGAAACGGAACTTTTTGAGCGGGGAAGCGGCGATTTTTATGATTTCTACGGCCGGTTCGGCATTTCGCTGGAACATTTTAAAGCCACGGGCCAATCCTCGATCCATTACGCGCTGGAACATATGGACCCCGGCCAGCGCACCCTGTTCGTTCACAATACGTTGACTGCCGGGGCCGACATCCGCGCGGCCCAGGCCTGGAACCCGGACACTTACTGGGCCACCTGCCCGAATGCCAACCTGTATATTGAAAACCGGCTGCCCGATTACCGGAATTTTCTCGAAACGGGCGCCCGCGTCACCATCGGCACCGACAGCCTGACTTCAAACTGGCAATTGTCCGTGCTGGAGGAAATAAAAACCATTTCCCGCTACCAGAGTTACGTGCCGTTCGAAACGCTGCTGCGCTGGGCGACGCTCAACGGGGCGTTGGCGCTGGGTTTCGACGATACCCTGGGCAGCTTCGAGGCGGGAAAAATACCGGGGGTCCTGCTGTTGCAGGGGCTTTCACCGGCATGGGATATGACGGCGGAAACGACGGTGCGGCGACTGATCTGAACCCGCGACGGGTTTTATTTCAACCGGCTTTTGCGCTGCCGCCGGGCCGCACACGATCAGCAGCGCCCAAAACAGGGCTTTTAACGCAAGTGTGGGTCCGGGAAGGAGCGGTTTTTGCGAAGTTTTTGAAGTAAAACGGGCCACTTTTCCTGTTCTTCCTCTTATTTGCGCTAAAATAGAGCACTTATGATCAAACGCAGAACATTTATCAGACAAGCCGCCGTCGGCACGGCCGCCGCCACCCTCGCCACTTCGGGTTTTGCCAGTATCCTGCTCCCGCGGAAAAAAGAACGCCTCGGCGTCGCCCTGGTTGGCCTGGGTTATTACAGCACCGACCTGCTGGCGCCGGCCCTTCAGTTGACAAAACACTGTTACCTGGCGGGCATCGTCACCGGCACGCCGGAAAAGGCGGAGCGCTGGCAAAAACAATACAAGCTGCCCGAAAAAAACATTTACAACTACAGCAACTTCGACCGGATCGCCGACAACCCGGATATCGACGTGGTGTACGTGGTGTTGCCGCCGGTGTTGCACAAGGAGTACACCCTGCGCGCCGCCGCTGCGGGAAAACACGTCTGGTGTGAAAAACCGATGGCCATGACGGCGGCAGAATGTGAAGCCATGATCAAATCCTGCAGCGACAACAAAGGTAAAACTCGCCATCGGCTACCGGATGCAGCACGAGCCGAACACACAGGAGATCATCGCCTTCGCCCGGAACAAAACCTACGGAAAGGTAAAACTGATCTCCGTGGCAGCGGGATACTTCGACGGCCGCACCGACCACTGGAAACAAAAAAGAAGTATGGGCGGCGGAGCCATGTTCGACATGGGCGTTTATTCACTCAACGGAGCGCGGTATGCCACCGGCGAAGAACCCCTTGCCGTACTGGCGCAGGAACTGACCACCCGGCCCGAAATATACACGCAGGCGGACGAAACGACCCTGTTTCAATTGGAATTTCCATCCGGAGCATTGGCCAACTGCGCCACCAGCTTAGGTATGAACATGAACTACCTGCACGTCACGGCGGAACAGGGCTGGTACAAACTGGAACCTTTTCAGTCGTACAGCGGCGTCCGGGGCGCTACCAGCAGGGGCGCCCTGCTCGACAAACAAATCGCCAACGAACAAGCCACACAAATGGACGACGATGCCTTGTCTGTTCTGAACGACAAACCCATGCTGGTGCCCGGCGAGGAGGGTTTGCGCGACATCAGGGTGGTGGAAGCGATCCATCAATCGGCTGCGGAGGGGCGGCGGGTGGTGATCGGGTGAATGGTGTTTTTATTTGCCGGGTGTTTAAGTGTTTAAGTGTTTGTCTGCTCAACGCCGTCTTGTATTGCTGCTTCAAGTGTATCAATATTTATGTCTTTTAGCGTTTTAAACTTAATGCAATAGCCCGTTACACTTGCCTTGCCTATTGTTTTTCCGTAGGTTTCGGGTAAGTACTTTTTGTCTTCGATGCCCATAATGTAAACTGAAATTCCTGTAGTGTTCGCACTGAGGCCAATTTGAAAAAACGCTTTGGTTTTGCCGTCAGCATATTTTATGGCGTAAGATCCATATCCAATATTAGGATTGGAAACAGTTTTATTTTCACTGTTTTTACCATCCAGGAACCATAATTCACATGCTGGCATTACTTGCAGAATGATGCGGTGCAAGGCTTGCATGTCGCTGCGTTTTGGTTCGGGTTGGCTGGTAATATACGCTTCGATTTGTTTTTGTACGTTCATTTTTATTCCAATTCTTTGAAGTAAAATTTGTGAATATTTTGTAACCCTGTCAGTTTCTGGATAAAGTTGTCAGCAGACTTTCCAGGTTGTTCAGGGTCATCGTAAATCCTTCGTTGAAGCCCATTTCAATCATCTTCTCCATGCGTTCAAGGGATTCGTTATAAATAGTAATACTCACTTTTGTCGTTCCGTTTTCTTCGCTGAAACTCAGATCCCACTCAGAACCCGGCAATGCAGGATTTTCATTTTCGTCTGCAAAAGCATTCAAAAATTTAAAATTGGTTTTCGGGCTGATGGAAGTGTATTGCTGAATGGCCCAATGTTCCTGTCCTTCCGGGCTTACCATAGCATAAAATCGCCGCCCGCCCGGCTCAAAATTCATGTATTTTGTTTTTGAAGACCAGGT
>JADJOD010000040.1 GCA_016713985.1 Lewinellaceae bacterium
GTATTTTCGCTTTTTTTTTAAACAACGGGGAAGCCTCCCATGCACTGGCTGATGTGGAGATAAAAAACGCGAGGCCGACGGTTACTGCTGAAATCGCAGGAAAGCAGACGCCTCGCCAAAATAGCCCAGGATACCGCCGAAAACCGCCGGATAGAAGCGGACCGCCAGCGCGATGCCGCCGACCGGTCGCTGCGTATCGCCAAGGCCGAAGAACGCGCCCGTTTGGCCGCCGAAAAAGATAAAACCGCCGCCGAAATCGCCCGGCTCCTGCGCGAAGCGGAGGTTTTTATCCGCGCCGAAGAATGGGAAAATGCCGCGGCCGCCTGCAGGAAAATACTGCGACTCGATCCGGGAAACCGCGACGCCGCGGACAAGTTAAGATAAACTGAAAATGAAGCCACTTTTGAGGCGCCTCCACATAAACAGGATGGGAAAACGGATTGCACGGATTGGAACGGATTTTTGATGCGCCATGATGTTTAAAAAATCCGTTCCAATCCGTTTCATCCGTTTTCCCCATCCTCCTTATGTGGTTGTTGGTCACAAACTGAAAAACACGGAAAACAACTCCATACTGTTCGTCTTCTTGCTGGCAACGGCCCTGCCCCCGGCCGCCACCTGCCACCTGCTACTGCTACTGCTACTGCCTGCCTGCCCTGCCCCGCCCGCCAGACTGCCCCTGCATCCGCGATAAGGCGCTGGCGGCCACGGCGCCGGACAACACGGACGTGCAATCAATAAATTCAGGCCTGGCGCACCTGCGACCCCGCTGCAGCGGGACGGGCCGGACGGCCTCATGATCGCCGGGTACAGGCTATAGAGCGAAAAACGCGCCGCCCTCGCCAACGACCTCGCCCACAAAAGCCGGACCGCCCTGAGCGACGGCGACCGCACCCCGGCTTTCCGGCTGGCCGAGTTCACCGCTACGTGGACGACCAAAACAACAAAGTTTTGAGCGCACTCCTGGATGCCCTCTACTACAGCGACCACCCCGACGGCACCCACCGCCTGCCCCTGGAACTACAACCTCGAAGGGCACGAGTAATTCCGTCTGGAGCGTCGCTTTTTCCCCCGACGCCCACGACCTGCTTACGGGCTCTTTGGACAATACCGATAAAATTTGGGACCTCAAACCGGTAAATCTACCCTCGCCCTCGAAGGACATAGTGACTACGTCTGGAGCGTCGCTTTTTCCCCCGACGGCAAATTCCTCGCTAGGGGCTCTGCGGACGAGACCGCTAAAATTTGCGACCTCCACACCGGTAAATCTACCCTCGCCCTCGAAGGACACAGTAATTCCGTCTTGAGCGTCGCTTTTTCCCCAAACGGCAAATACCTCGCTACAGGCTCTCGGACGAGACCACTAAAATTTTGGGACCTCAAACCGGTAAATCTACCCTCGCCCTCGAAGGACACCGTAATTCACGTCTGGAGCGTCGCTTTTTCCCCGACGGCAAATACCTCGCTACGGGCTCTGCCGGACAAGACCGTAAAATTCGGGACCTCCAAACCCGGTAAATCTCCCTCGCCCTCGAAGGACACCGTAATTCCGTCTTGAGCGTCGCTTTTTTCCCCCGACGGCCAAATTCCTCGCTACGGGCTCTGAGGACAATACCGCTAAGATTTGGGACCTCAAACCGGTAAACTCTACCCTCGCCCTCGGGGGACACAGTAATTCCGTCAGGGCGTCGCTTTTCCCCCGACGGCAAATTCCTCGCTACGGGCTCTCCGGACAATACCGCTAAAATTTGGGACCTCAAACCGGTAAATCACCCTCGCCCTCGGACACAGTAATTCCGTCTTGAGCGTCGCTTTTTCCCCCGACGGCAAATACCTCGCTACGGGCTCTGAGGACAATACCGCTAAAATTTGGGACCTCCAAACCGGTAAATCTACCCTCGCCCTCGAAGGACACCGTAATTCCGTCTTCAGCGACGCTTTTTCCCCCGACGGCAAACTCCTCGCTACGGGCTCTGCGGACGAGACCGATAAAATTTGGGACCTCCAAACCGGTAAATCTACCCTCGCCCTCGAAGGACACCGTAATTCCGTCTGGGCGTCGCTTTTTCCCACGACGGCAAATTCCTCGCTACGGGCTCTGAGGACAATACCGCTAAAATTTGGGACCTCAAACCGGTAATCTACCCTCGCCCTCGAAGGACACAGTAATTCGTCTTCAGCGTCGCTTTTTCCCCCGACGGCAAATTCCTCGCTACGGGCTCTGCGGACGAGACCGCTAAAATTTGGGACCTCCAAACCGGTAAATCTACCCTCGCCCTCGAAGGACACAGTAATTCCGTCTTGAGCGTCGCTTTTTCCCCGACATGGAATTCCTCGATACGGGCTCTGAGGACAATACCGCTAAAATTTGGGACCTCCAAGCCGGGTAAATCTACCCTCGCCCTCGAAGGGACACCGTAATTCCGTCTGGAGCGTCGCTTTTTCCCCTACGACGGCAAATTCCTCGTTCTACGGGCTCTGGGGGACAATACCCGTTAGATTTGGGACCTCAAACCGGTAAAACTACCCCTGGCCCTCGAAGGACACCGTAATTCCGTCAGGAGCGTCCTTTTTCCCCCGACGGCAAATTCCTCGCTCGGGCTCTGAGGACAATACCACTAAAATTTGGGACCTCCAAACCGAGTAAATCTACCCTCGCCCTCGAAGGGACACAGTGACTACGTCAGGGCTCGCTTTTTCCCCCGACGGCAAATACCTCGCTACGGGCTCTGCGGACAAGACCGCTAAAATTTGGGACCTGAACGCGAACAATATCCTGCTCCGCATGCAACGAGAGCGGCGCTTGGCAACGCTCACCTTGCCTCAGCTCGAAATATGGGATTGGAAGGACCTTAATGGACGTACAGGACGGGAACGAAGACCAGCTTCGCCGGACCGGCGAAGCTTGGCAGATCGCCGCTTTTGCCGACCTTTACGCCGGGCGTGCAGGCAGCCGCGACGACCTCGGCCTGACGGGGCCGGAATACGCTCATGCCGCCCGGCTTTATCAATTTGCAGCCAACAGCATGGGCGAAGAGGTCAATTTTTCAGAAAAATTGGCGCGCTTGTACCGGGAGTGGAGTTTTAAATGTGTCGCCGCCGGTTTAGCCGATTCGGCCCTGACCCTGGCGGAGCGCAGTATAAAATTGATGCCCGGCGATGTTGAATCGCAAAAAACGATCGCGCTGGCGCAGCTGGCCAAAATATCCGGCACCCGCAAACCGGACGGCCATTTTGAATCGGCAACCGACGCCGTGTACTTTGCCTCCGCTTTGGCCGGTTTTTTATACCTGTCCGTTTCAAACGATGAGCAGGAAACCCTTTTAAGAGACTTTCAAAAACTGAAAAACCAACGCGTCGTTTTGCCCGAAACGGAAAATATTTTGCGGTTGTTATTGTTCGACCGGATAGACAGCAATACAACTACTTTATACGGGATTTCTTTGCCGCCTTTTTCCATTAAAGAGCGCGATTTATTACCAGGGTTCCACGATACCACCCTGCTTTTTGTACCACTAAGGAATTGCACCATCTTTCCGATTCGGAAGACGGCGCCGCAGCCGTAACCTCGCGGCTGGAAGAAGCGGCAGGGTTTGTACAAAAGTTGCATGAAAAAACCGGAAATACGGACCACCTGCGCTCCCGTTTCAGGCGCTCGCCTCAGCTGCAACTAAGTGGTTAAATACTGCTGAAAGCAGCACAGATTCGACCTTTCTGCGCGGGAAAAAATGGCCAGCACCATCGACGTGTTAAAAATGATCGAAAAGAAACCGAACCTTTCCCGACATCAGGGAGAACTACATCAGGGAACTTGCCGGTTACAGGCTACCGCTTCGGTAACCTGCTGTTCAACAATAAAAAATTCCCGGAAGCGGTTGCGGCGATCAAGGAATCGTCTGAAACCTGCATCCGGTTGACACAATTATATCCTGAAAATAGCGGCTACCGCAGCGGCTGGGCAGGCCTCTCCAGGGCATACCTGTCGTGGTACCTGCTTTTTGACCGCCAACCCGCCGAAGCCCTGCGGGCCGCGTTGGAAGCTATAGGTTATGACAGCACCGGAACCCGCGCGGAAGCCTACTACGCCCATACCTTGCTTTGCAACGGTCGGGCGGCCGAAGCGCGGCGGCACTATTTATCGGCGTCTATTCGAGACGACCGGTTTCAAAACTCTGGCGCGGGATACTACGCCGGGAACTTGTCAATAGACTCTCCATCTATCCCGGCATCGCCAAAAACATGTTGCCTTTATTGCAAAGTGGAAGACAGCGTGCTGGCGACGGCGGTGCGTGAAGGGATTCCGCAAGCCCGTGAAAAGCTGCGCTCCCGCAAGATCGGGTTATTGACTGAGAGGGTAAGCGGACTGAATTCAATTGTCTCTGCGCTGGTCGACAGTTCCAGTTATCGCGCAGCAGTGGATACTTTCCTGTTGTACATCGCCGCCTGCCGGGAATTGTTTGCCCTCGACAACAGCATAGACAACCGCAGGCGGCTGGGCCGGGCGTTGCATCATTTTCAGTTAATACGCCTGTTTCACCAACCGGCCCGGGCCGGGCTGTTCCGGCGGCGCTGGGAACATATCCACTGCTCCGGGAAATCGGCGTCCGCACCAACCTGGCCCCCGGATTACCTGCTTTCCGGCGAGTGGGCAAAAGCCCAGACAGGTACAGCGTCCTCAAAGACTTGCCCAATGATACCGGGTATCATGGTGGAGGTGGCGGAAGTGGCGGTACAAGCGGCGGCGGCGGTACAGGCACAGGCCCGGGGAATAATTGGGGCGCCTTGTTATGGGATGATTTCCAAACCTTTGCAAAAGCCGGCATCCGCCACAAAAACCTCGCCGCCGCCGCCGAACTGGTGCTGGGCCGGGCGCTTACGGGTGAGGAAAAGGCGATGTTGGAGGGGAAGTGAGTGCGGGTTAGAAACGCAAAAAGATTTGTGATCCCTCCTGTGTCGGCCTGAACCAGCAACCTCGAACCAGCAACCTACAGCTTAGAAGGCTGTTGCTCTATCCGTTGAGCTACGGGACCTTTGAACCGCAAAAGTATAAACTTTCGATCACCCAACCACCCCGTCTGGCCGGAAAGTTCCGCAGGCACATTACCTTGCACGTCAAACCATCGTTGCGTTATGGAACCCACTCCTCCCGTCACAAACGTACAGATCGAAGCAAGCTGGAATCAGCCTTAGCCGATGAATTCCAACAGCCCTACTTCGCCGCCATCAAGGCTTTTTTACTTCAGGAAAAACAGGCCGGCAAAACGATTTACCCGCCCGGGCCCTTGATATTCAATGCGTTCAATCAAACGCCGTTCGACAAGTTAAAGGTGGTCATTCTGGGGCAAGACCCCTACCACAACCCCGGTGAGGCGATGGGACTTTGTTTTTCCGTACCCAAAGGGGTAAAAGTGCCGCCCTCCTTGGTCAATATTTACAAGGAGATCAACAGCGACCTCGGTTTGCCCATACCCGGTCACGGCGACCTCACCCACTGGGCCGAACAAGGTGTTTTGCTGCTCAACGCCATGCTCACCGTGGAAGCCGGTTTACCCGCCTCGCACCAGAAAATCGGCTGGCAAACCTTCACCGATGCCGTTATCCGGCGCATTTCGGAACAAAAAGAGGGCGTTGTGTTCCTGCTCTGGGGCAATTTCGCCAAAGGCAAAAAAGCGCTGATCGACCAGACCAAACACTACGTGCTCGAATCAGCCCACCCCTCCCCGCTCGCCGGCGACGCCTTCCGGGGATGTTGCCATTTTTCCCACACGAATGAAATTTTGAAAAAACAAGGGAAGGAACCGATCGATTGGGGTTTAAGGGTTTCAAAAGGTTTCAGGGGTTTAAAGGTTTCAGGGTTGAGGCAACGCAGAACCCTGAAACCCTGAAACCCTAAAACCCTGAAACCCTTAAACCCTTTGATCCTTAAAGCCTTGCGTCGAAATTGTTCTTCCGGTACGGTATTTTGAGGAAATCGAGCGTGCCGGGTTTCACGTTGATGGTAAACAGGTAGGTGCCGCGCACGGGCTGCCAGCTCATGCTGAGTTCCCAGCAGTGCAGGTCGCGGGTGAAACCCAGGTCGGGATACACTAGTTGTTTGCTTTGAAAATCGTAGGCGATATTGCTGATATTGATCGACCACTTGGAACTGAGCGGTATACTGCCCGCCACACTGATGTTGTTGCGGCCGATCACAAAAGTGTCGCGTTCCGTTCCGTAACCCGTGGGAATGAGCAGGCGGTTGAGCGAAATGCTGTGGTTGATCCGGAAATCGTCGAACCAGCCGAGCAGGTCATCCCGGACCGTCGCGCGGCTGCGGGAAGGAGCGGCGGAAGGGTCCTCGTCTTTTCCGGAAAAAACGCCGCGTATCTGTTTGATCGTGAAGGCCGTATTGAGTTGTACACCGAAGGAGGACGTACGCCAGAGTTTTCCCTTTTCCTTCAGCACCAGCCGGTCGATACGCCGCCCTTTTGCATCGGCGATGTAGGGGTCGAAACGGGCATTCCAGGTGAGATTCACCACGCCTTTGAAAAAACGGAACAAGCCGCCCGTGCTGATCTCGCTCCACTGCAGGGAGTCGGCCGTCAGGTTATAGGTGCCGCTGAACGTGAGGTTGTCGAATATACGTTTTTTCAAAACGGTGTCCCGCCGCGCAGAGAAGTGTTTGAATTCCAGCACGTTAACCAAACTGTAATTAAGAATAATATCGCGCCGGGTTGTCGCCGCCGGCGGCCTGCCGTAAACGGCATCGTCAAAAATATTGTAGGAAAGGGTGTCGTTGAACGCGGGTCGCAGATCGGTTTCCACGGTGCGGTAATAATTCCGGTAGGGCGCCTGGGAGTAATCGGGGCCGAAACCAAGACCCACCGAAGGTTTCACCGTATGGCGGAAGCCGCGCAGCCAGCCCTTTTTAAATTGTTTGGTAAAAAACAGGGCCGTGTTGGCCGAAACACCGGCGTTGTATTTCCGGAAACTGTTAAATCCCCACTTGCGCAAGGTGGTATCCACCCCCCATTGTGTTTTGGCGCTGTCGATCACCACGATATAGGCATCGCCGTCCACAATCGTGTCGTAAACGTACCGGATCTCGTCCTTCAGCGTTTTTTCGATGCTGTAGGGGTACCAGTTTTCCTCATAATCCAGCCGCGGGGCTATGTTGATGTATTTGAACAGTTTGAAGGTAAAATCCGTACTCGCCGTGTGCTGCATGCCCATTCGCGCGTTTTCAAGCGTTTGCCGCGAAAAAAGCAGCGTATCCACCGTCCGGAAATTGTTTTGAAACCGGGAAGAATACGTCAGCGATATTTTTTCGTACCAGCGTTCCTTACCGCCGCCTTCCTTGCTTTTGAACGGGAATATACGTTGCATGGTGAAGGTCACGTTGGGCAAACTGATGTCCATGACACGGGTCTGCGTATTCTGCGAGTGTGTGAGGCCCGCATTGAGCGCGAAGGGTTTGCCGGGGAACGACTGTGAAAAATTCAGGTTGGAACTCAAGGTATTGCGGTATACACTCTGAAAATCGTTCCTGTTGCGGTTTTGGTCGCGGTTGGTTTCGATGTTTACGGAGCCGCCGAAACGTTTGGTCGGGTGTGCTTTACCGTCCTGGTTGTGCGTCCAGGTGAGCCCGAATGATTTGGCGGATATTTTTTGCGCGGTTTTGTCCTCCGACACGCGGTTGTTGTAACGCAGCCGGAAATCTCCCGTATACGCGTATTTTTTATTGTACCGCAGGGTACCCGCCAGGCCCCACGATCCGCTGGTATAGGCATTGAGCAGCAGGGTGGCATCCATGTGTTCCGAAATGGGCTGGTACCATCCGAAGTCCTTGATTCCCAGGCCTTCCGCATCGGCAAATTCAAAATCGCGCGGGATGATCAGGCCGGCTTTTCTGGTTTTGGTGATGGGGTAAAAACCAAAGGGCAGGGCAAGCGGGGTGGGTATTCCGCCGATTTCGAGCAGGGAAAATCCCGTTACCACCAACTTGTCGGGGATCACCTTCAGTTTTTTCGTCCGGATGCCAAAGTGGGGATGCGGATCGTCGCAGGTGGTGAGCAGGGCGTCCTGGTTATAAATTGTATTACGCGACAGGGTGTCCGTAGCATCGTCGGAGCCGATAAATTTTGCCTTGGCGCCCAACACATACATGTCTTCCTGTTTGGTACGGGCCTCGTAAATAATGCCCTTTTTCGACTTAAAATTATACCGCAGGCGGGAGGCGGTGAAATTCTGCTCGCCGTCCTGCAATTCCGGCAAACCTGTCACCTGGCCGGTTGTGTCCGGGAAACCTTCTGCCGTAATTTCACTTTTGGTATAATCCAGGAGGATGTATCCGGCCTTGACGTTCAGGGTGGTATATTTTACAAAAGCGGCGCCGTACAGGTGTACCTGTTTGTTTTTTGCGTCAAACCACATCGAATCCACGGCGCCGTATTCCACCACGTCGTCGAGTGCGTCGTTGGAAATTTTTACCTTGTTTAAATCCACCGTCACGGAATCCTGCGGACCTTTGGGCACCGTATCCAGCACACGCTCCCCGCCGGTAAGCGGAGGCGCGATCGAATCGAGTGGTACCTGCGCGGATGCACTTGTACACACAAGCAGCGACACGATTCGGAAGAAAAGACGATATTTGCCCGGTAATTTTCTCACATGAATAGGATTCGGGATGAAGCCTTTCGAGATTTTTGCGTTTAATAACTCAAAAAGTCTTTCGTAATAAGAGCCCAGAACTGAATTATGAACTTAAAATTCGCACTACGAACGATTTCCCTGCTCACAGCGTGGCTTGTTTTACAAAATTTTAACCTTCCGGCAACAAATAATCCGCACCCGGAGCCGGCAGGCCATTTTCTGTGCGGCAAAAGTATGGAATCCTGCGTGACCGCCAACTATATGCCCGGCGCAGCATACCGGATAAAAAAAATTGTGCTCGATGCGGGCCACGGCGGCAAGGACCCCGGTTGTAAAGGAGTCAGTTCCAAAGAAAAGACAATGCCCTCGCTATCGTACTCAAGCTCGGTTCGCTGATCAAAAACGCTTACCCGGAAGTGGAAGTGATTTATACCCGCGATTCCGACGTTTTTGTGGAACTCAACGAACGGGCCGCCATCGCCAACCGCAACAACGCCGATCTGTTTATCAGCGTACATTGCAACGCGATCAGTGTTTCGCACGTAAAAGGCGCCGAGACGTACGTCATGGGTTTGCACACCGCCGGACACAACCTGGAGGTCGCCAAACGGGAAAATGCTTCTATCTACCTGGAAGACGACTACGAAAAAAACTACGAAGGTTACGACCCCAACAGCCCGGAAGCGCACATTATCGGCAGTGTCTGGCAAAGCGCCTACTTAGAACAAAGTATTCTGTTCGCCAGTTTGGTCCAGCAACAGGCCAAAACAACGGCTTTCCGCGAAGACCGGGGGGTAAAACAGGCGGGATTTCTGGTGTTGCGCGAAACGGCTATGCCCGCCGTGCTCATCGAGGCGGGCTACCTCACCAACCGCACGGAAGAGGAATACATTGCTTCCGACAACGGCCAGTGGCAAATGGCCCAGGCTATTTTTGAAGCCTTCGAGGCCTACAAGATCAAACTGGAAGGTGAAACAGTAGCCACATCCGGCGCAAAACCCGCCGAAACGGTCGCCGCAAAATCGCCGGCGCCAAAAGGTGGCGCCAAAAGCGTCGACAACCGGCCGGCGTCCGTGCAAAAACAAAAACCGGCGGAAGCCCAGGTGGTAAAAACGTCCACGCCGGCAACAAAAACACCCGCCACGGCCGTTAAACAAAAAACTTCGGGCACAAGTGCTGCCGCTAAAACAGCCGAAACGGGCCCGTTTCGCATCTTTTTGCTTTCCTGGCCCATCAAAATGGACCGCAGCGCCGGCCAACTGGGGCTGATCGGCGACATCAGGGAGGAGAAAATTGACAACCAATATCATTATTTCACCGGCCAGTATACCACCCGTGCCGAAGCGGAACAAATGCTGCCGGAAATCAGAAATCTCGGTTTTAAAACCGCCGCCATCGTTTCGTCCAGCCAAAAAAGCAAATAGCAGGCGCTACAAGCCGCACAACCATTCAGACCTACAACCTAAACAAATGTTCAGACTCAATAACGAAACAAAAGTCGCCCTGCTGGCCATTGCAGCCGTAGCCCTCGGCATCTGGGGATTTAAATTTCTGAAAGGACTCAACGTCCTCACCACTTCCAAAACACTGTATGTCAAGTATATGAACGTACAGGAACTCAATACTTCCGCACCGGTTTTTGTCCGCGGCCTGCGCGTAGGTATGGTAAAAGACATTTATATCGATAAAGCGGACGATCAGACGATTATCGTTGTACTCAACATAGAACGTGGATTTGATATTCCGAAAGATACCAGGGCCACGATCACCAGCCCGACCTTTATGGGAGGCCGCGCGGTGGAACTGGTGTTCAACCACCCCTGCGAAGGGGATGATTGTGCGGAAAGTGGCGATTACCTGATCGGAGATTCCCGCTCCTTTCTGGCCGGTATGATCCAGCCCGGTGAGATTGATCTGTACATGGAAAGGCTCCGCAAGGGATTGGCGATCAACCTCGACTCCCTGGCAAACGCCAACCCCGAAAGTATGGCCGGTTCGCTGGTTTCTCTTGATAACTCCCTGAAAAACATTGAGTTATTAACACACAAAATAAACAGATTATTAGACGCCACCACGGCAAGCCTGACCGCCACAGCAGAAAACGCCGCGGTTTTTTCCAAATCGCTGAGTGGCAACAAAGACGAGATCGGCAATATCCTGAGCAATCTGGACACCCTCAGCCGGCAACTGAAAAATGCCGGTGTGGAACAAAGTTCGCAAAAAGTACGGGAGACATTGGATACCCTGACCGCCAATATCTCCACCCTGCGCCATACCTTAAAAACCGCCGAACGCACCATTTCACACGTGGATACGCTCGCACAAAATCTCATGCAGGGCAAAGGCATCGCCGGAAAAATGCTTAACGACGCACAATTAGCCGAAGACCTCGAACGCACCATCCGCCACACTCAATTGCTGATCCAGGATTTGCGACTCAATCCCAAACGGTACACCACCGTAAAACTCAAGGTATTCGGCAAAAACAAAACCAAAGGATACGCAACACCTTTCGACGATCCGATTTACAACATGGAAGCCGACAGCCTCGAACGGCTGCTGGGCAAACGACTGCGCGAACAGGACAAGGTCAAAAACTGACCGTGAAAACGATCCGCCCGCTTTACGACAAGTATGGCGCAGAGGTGTATTACCGAGATTATGCAGCGGATTATTCCAACCCGCATTTTCCTGAAATAAGCGCCCTGCTCCGGCAAAATTTGTTCCGGCTGGACTGCTCCGGCGGCGTTTTGATTTTGCCTGCGGCGGCGGGGAAGTGACTAAGGTATTGCAGGAATCAGGCATCACGCAAATCACCGGCTGTGATCCGTATACCTTCGATTTGTACGAGCGGCAAACACAAGCCCTTTGTTTGCGATTCTCTTTCAAAGACTTGATCAGGGGAGCCGGTTTTGGGCATTACTCACTGATTATCAGTTCATTTGCATTACATCTATGCCCCGAAAAGGACCTGTTTCCACTCACCTGGAGCCTGTTCCAGGCCGCACCTGTGCTGGTAGTGATCACCCCCCACAAACGCCCCGAACTGGAAAAACTGCCCGGCATCGAATTGTGCTGGGAAGATGCTGCCATTACGGAAAAAGGTAAAAGGTAAAAATGAAAGTTTATCGCCGCCATGAAAACCTTTTGTAACAATACCTGTTCTTCCGTGCAAAAACCACACCGATCCATAAAACCCGCGCCAATCCGCGTTACCACACCTTCGTAATTCTATATCTAAAAATCCGCATTACCATGGCTCATTTTAAACGAACCGCTTCCGCCGTATGGCACGGCACGGGTGCTGAAGGCACAGGATCACTGGACGGCCCTTCCGGGGTGTTATCCGGCACCCCCTATTCCGCCAAGCTCCGGTTTCAAAACGAAGACGGCAAAGCCGGCACCAACCCGGAAGAACTGATCGCAGCAGCCCATGCGGGTTGTTATATCATGGCCTTGAGTTTCCGGCTCTCCGGCGCCGGTCATCCTCCGGCCGAACTTCGCTGCTCCGCTACCATCGATATGGACAACAGCAGCGGCGGCTGGGCATTTGAAAAAATCACCCTGCATTTGGAAGCCAGTGTTCCGGGTATCGGAGCGGACGAGTTTATGGAATTGGCCCAGGCTGCCAAGGAAGGTTGCCCGGTGAGCAAGGCATTATCGGCAGTTCCGATCGAACTGGATGCCAAACTGGTTTGAAGATGACCTTTACTTAAAGGCTGTTGTGTCAAAAGTCAGAGGTACTTTATTTGGGCTTTGAAACGGGGAATATTATTATGAATCGCGACCGAAATAGACATTCCAGGTTTTGAAAACCTGGAATGTCTGCGCATCATCCAAATAAAATTTCTCCCATTACGCCACAATGTGAAACTTTAAGACTTTGACACAACCCCCTCTAAAAACTTTGCGTGCAACATCACTCCGATTTGACAAACACCGTTTGCCACGACATACCCGTGCCGGAGAGTTCCACCCGGTAGACGCCGTTGGCAAGGGCTGAAATGTCGGTCGAAACACCTGCTTCAAAAATATGATCGGCTTCCAAACCGCCGTCTAAGTTCCAAATCCGGAGCCGGGCATTTGCAGACAACAGTTTTTCCGGTGCAGCAATCAGGATAGTATGACGAGCCGGGTTGGGAAACACCGAAATTAATGCCTCGCCGCTTGCCCGAACCTGCCGTATATCTGAGATATGTATTTTACCGTCATCGTCCACCTGCCGCAGCCGGTAATAATGCGTCGCGCCGGGCCGGATATCGTGGTCCGTAAAGGTATAGTGCCGGATTCCGGATGAAGTGCCGTTGCCGTCTACCCAGCCGATTTCTTTGAACTCCCGGCTGTCTTCCACGCTTCGTTCGATATAAAAACCCCGGTTTTCCTGCTCCGAGGCGGTTGACCAGTCGAGCAGAATGTCTCCACCCTGCAAGGCGGCGTTAAAATCAATCAATTCCACAGGCAGGGATATTTGCAGTTCGAAATCAACATTCGATACGTCGTAAAAATAGTTGTTGCTGCACCGAACAAGTATCCTGCAGGTCGTCGAATTCACGTTGGGCATGGTTACCCCCTGGCTTCCATCATTGGGTGTGGATGCCAGCAGCATGCTAAAACTTTGTCCACCGTCGGTGGAAATCAGAATATCGACATTGGCACAGCTTACGGGTGAAGACGTTGTGTTTGCCACATTCCAGGTAACCGTCTGCACGGAACCGGCATTATAGATCACGTTGGTATTGGGGGAAGTGACCAGAAACGGCCCCATGGAAGCATTGGTGGTGATGGTAACGTCGTCTTCCGCCGTACAACCTCCGGCAGTGTGGTTATCACGAACCGTTACCCGGAAGATCATTGACCGGCTGATGGATGCCAGTTCCTCCCAGGTCGGATTCATATTGGCCAAAACATCTTCGAAATTGGGAAAATACCGCGCCGGGGAGCCGACCGGATCGAAGGTGCGGAACATCGGCCCCGTGCTATTGGTCGATACGGGGGGCATGGGCTGGGCGGGACTGGTGTACCCGTTCATTTGTTCCCAGCAAAAGGAAAGCGGGTCGTTTTGCGGGTCGCTTGCCGTGGCGGTGAGGATAAAGGGCGTGGAAATTGGGATCGTTTTATCGATCACATCGCTAACAGTTGGCTTCGAATTGCCGTTTGGCACGGGCACGTCGCAACTGTTGCCGTTCCCGCTGGTCACAAACTGGCCGATCTGAAACAAACTGCGCGCATGGAAATAGTCGTCGCTGTTGCTCTGGACATCCGGCGAACAAATACCGGCATACCCCATAATCGTGGAAGCGCTGCCGGGCTCCATCGCAGATGCAGCCACGCGGTTGCAATTGTTGTACTGCGTATGATCGGCGCCGTACTGGTGTCCCATTTCGTGCGCCACGTAGTCGATGTCGAACGGATCTCCAACGGGGGAAGGGCTGCCCGTGACTCCACGCGCTTTGGTGGAGTTATTACACGGGGAGTTCAACGTGGCCACGCCGCCGCCGCCCGTGCTGAAAACGTGCCCGATGTCGTAGTTGCCGGTGCCGATCACGTTATCGCAGGTAGTCTGGTTCTGAACGAGCATGGTGCTGCCGTTACTATTGGTGTACGGGTCGGATCCGGGATCGGTATAAATAACGTCCGTATTATTTTCAATAAGGAGCATACGAATACCACAATCCACTTCGTAAACACCATTCACCCGGTTCAGAGAGGTAACGATCGCTGCCAGCGCCGGGCCCTTGTCGGCCCCGAACGAGCCGTGGAAATTGGCGTATTCTCCGGTACAGGCCAGCGCGAGGCGGTACGTGCGCAGGTTGCCACAATCACCGGCGCGTTCCTGGACGTTTGTTTCGAGCGGGTCGGTCGCCACCTGGTCGTCGACTAAGCATATCAGCGAACTGCCGTCTCTTTTGACAAAATCCTTTTTATAATAAGCAATGTAGTATTCCGTATTACCTTTTGCATAGGGATCGATAAATACGCTGCCTTTCCCGTACGGAGTAATTACGCTGTGAAACCGGCCGGCGAAATATCAAACCGCACATAGGTCGATGGCAGGTCAATACCTTTTCCTGCAAAAGATTGGATATCAGGGTACTGTGCCGCCAAACCTGGATGCATAACGGGCGAATGCCACACTTTAAAACGCGCCAGGCCGCCGTCGGGCATAGGCAGGGATAACACGAGTCCGGTCGCGCCGGCAACAATTTCGGGTTCTTCCGGCGCTGTTGCCAGCAAATTTTTTATCTGTACAAAGTCGAGATGCAGGGTTCGGTATTTGTTCGGAATGATCTGACGGTCAGTTTGTGCGAGTGGAATTACAGATTCCTGGACATCACTCCAGAAACGTATTTTGTCCATGAAGAAGGGAAGAAAAAAGAAGTCCTGAAAAAAGCGAAACGATTACCCGGAGGGAAACAACGATACTTTTCATGTTTTATAATTTAAGGAGCGTCAGGATGATGGCAAAATAGTACAACACATTGATATTAAAATCAATACGATATTATGCCCGGTTTAACTTTGCGATTAACTAACACAAATATTGAAAAAAAATTGGCAGGCCGTTTACAGATTTTTCGTTTTATATTTTTGGTTGCATCTTCGGATCGAAACACAAAAAATGACCCGCAACCGGTTGAACGGAAGCGGGCCATCACATTTCATTTGGATGGAAGTCATACAGAGCATGACCTTTTGCCCGGCGGCTTTTTCCGGGCGTTCAGTTTTGAAACCGATTATTGGGAGTGGTTAGATCGGGGAAAGGCATTTTGGGGAAGGTTTGGGGTCAGGAAAATGAAATGAGGTATTTTGGGGCAGGTTTGACGGGGCAGGCATTTCAGGGCCGGTTTGGCTCGGGTTAAAAGGGGTGGTTCGTTGTGGTCCGGTTGTACAAAAATGGTTTTTTGAGGTTGCCTTCATGGTTATGCGGTTCAATGGAGTTATTGGGCTTCGGTGTTGGCAACAAATCTCATGGTTACGCGGCTCGCGTCTTAAAACAGGTTTAAGGGGTTGATTTACAAGGAGTTCATCAGTTTTTGGGATTAAGGTAACGGGGTGTGAACGTAAAATGTTCGTCGTGGTAACTTCCTTGCAAAACGCCTGATTTTGTGGTACGCAGCCGTCCTTTGGTCGTTACGATATGTTTTCTGAACCGGTAACTTTCTTCCGGTTCCTGCTGGTCTGTTTTTAACACTGCCAGGAAATCGAAGATCAGTACCAGTCCGGTAGTTGCCTGATCCCACAAAGCATGGGCGATACTTTTTCCGGCAGGCAACACCGAGTCGTGCAACCAGGCGATATTTTTCCAGATGGTTTCGCCGCCTCTTCCGGGGTAGCCGACTTCAAGTCGCATGCTGTTGATTTCCTTCCATTGGGGGCTGTCGGAGTGGAGGTTGCAACGAACCTCGATGATTACGGGAGTCATAGCGCATGTTGTTGGGTTTGATTAAGTTTGAAACATCGGCTCCTGCCGGCGCCCCCTATTCATCTTTCGCACACTTTTTGGGGCTGGGTGGCGCCGGTCAGGTTTTTGCGCCGAGTGGTTCTTCAGGGTTTCCGGATAGGCCGGCATTTCAGGTAGGTCTTTTTAGCATTACTTCCGACGGTTAGTGAATTCCTTCGTTCTGTTGACAGGACAAAGATGGGGCGGGCGGGTGGCGATAGTCAAACACGGTTTCTGTCATAACTTCCAAGGAGGCGTATTGATCATTTCAAGGTAAATAATTGGCCGATTGGCGCGTTTTGATGACTTTTGCACCATTCAATTCCACGATGATAAATTCGTGCGGCACGCTGAATGGAATAAGTTCCAATAATTGACCACACACCCGCCGCAAAATATGCTCGAAAGTCCGCTCATCCGTACGCTGCAGTTGCTCGATCAGGAAGAATTCGAGACCCTGTACCTGTTTGTCGGTTCGCCCATTTTTAACGAAGTGGCGCGTTTCAACGATACGGTACGCCTTTTTGAATACCTCCGGGAGCACTATCCCGATTTTTCCAGTGCACAATTGGAGAAGGAACACGCGGGTAAATCCCTGTTTCCCGAACGCAGCAACCCCGCCGGCGAAGTGGAAAAAGCGATGTCGGAATTGATGCACATCCTCAAACAATTTATCAACTTTCGTTATTCGGCCGTCAAAGACGGAAAAACCGTGCGCCGCAGTTCCAAAAAGGAGTTCGCCCAAAAACCGGTGCTCCTGCTCAATTATGCCCGCCAGCAATTAGCCCTGATGCGTTTTTACAGCGAACGGGTGCATCAAAGGGATTATTCCCTCGCGGCCAGACCGGTTTCCGGCAAAGGACAAAAAGTAAAACGAACGGAGAATTTTTTCCAGAACCTCTATACCGAATTGCGCGATTTATTGTCCGAACAGGAGCAGTTCAGCCATTTCGAGGAATACGAATTCAGCGATTACCACTATTATCGTTTTTTGCTCGAACAGGAAAAAGCCCTGTACGAACATTTCCGGAGCAAAATCGAGGGTGACCTCAATCTGTTGGCCGCACTGGAAGAGCCGGATCGTTTTTACCTGCTGAGCAAACTGGAACTGACCAGCCGTCTTGTGCATTACCAGCGTATGGCGCAACCCTACGACGAAAACTCGGACGAGTTCAGGCGTCTCGCTTCCAACCGGGATATTACCCTGCTGATTATCGAACTGATGCGCAACCACGGTTACTGGCAGGATTCTCCCGGCATCGCCCTGCACACCACCCTGCTCCAGTTTTTGGCTGGCGCCGACGGTGAAGAGTCCGACAAAATATCCGACCGCTTTGCGGAAATGTTGTACCGGCACCAGCTTACCCTGCCCAAAGCGCGGCTCAAGGACTTCAACGTGATGTTGCGCAGCTACTGGAACCGCCGTTACCGGCACACCAAAGACCCCGAATTCCTCGGGCGCCTGCACGGCATGCACCTGGAAGAACTCAAATATTTTACGGGGAACAAAAATCTGCCCGCCACCCACGTGCTGAATATGCTCAGTACCGCGCTCAAACTCGGAAAAACCTTCTGGGCGGAGCAGTTTCTGCGCGAATACATCGGTACACTGGCCGCAGGAGAGGAAAAATCAACCCGCAACCGGCCGTACCCACAGTATTCCATGCGGATCTGGTGGGCCATGTTGTATTTTGCACAGGGTGATTTTGAAAAAGCGGACAAAACAATGCCCGCCTACGACCGCTACAGCGGCCTCGACGATATCTATTTCTTCGCCGTAGCCGCTGCACTGGACGTAAAAACGGACTACGAACTCGATATACTCGACGACAACCTCATTCGCGCAGCGGCGGCTCGTATCGAACGTTTTAAAGATATCCCGAAAGACCGGCGCGACGAACGGATCGCCTTTTTCCGGATCATACCCCGCCTGAATAACCTGAAAGAAAAAAAAGTAACCCGAACGAAAGTCGATATTACCAAAGACCTCAGGAGTTGCAGGGCAAACTGCACAACAGCCCCATTGTGGATGGCGAATGGCTGGAAGCCAAAATTGCCGGATTGTTTAAAATTGAAAGTAAATAAAAGGCTGTACGTCGGACGATTTTACCTGCATCACCAGGGCCACGATGAGCGTAATCAGGGCCGCTTTGCCAACCAGCGGCAATACCGTAACCGCGTATTGCGCCTTATCTTCCCAGTGTTTCGGCAAAAAATGCAGGCCAAAACCCAGGGACATCCAGAACACCACCGGCGCATAACCGGTCAGGAATTCGGGAAATATTTCCGGCCTGAAATCGAAGGCGATCTGCGACAACATGGAATAAACGATGTCCATGCTGTCCGCCCGGAAAAAAATCCAGCAAAAACACACAAAGTGAAACGTCCACACCGCCCCCAGCGCCCGGCGCAGCCCGCCCGGCGTGCCGGGTATGGTTTCCCTGAGCCAGCGCTCCATGCCCAGCGCCAGCCCGTGAAGTGCGCCCCAGATGAGAAACCGGGTTGCCGCGCCGTGCCATAATCCACCCAACAGCATGGTAATCAGCAAATTAATATAAGTTCGAACACGGCCTTTCCGGTTGCCGCCCAGCGGGATGTACAGGTAGTCGCGCAGCCAGGTGGACAGCGAAATATGCCAGCGCCGCCAAAACTCCGTGATGCTCATCGATTGGTATGGGGAGTCGAAATTGACCGGAAATTTGAACCCGATGAGCAGCGCGAAGCCGATCGCCATGTCCGAATACCCGCTGAAGTCGCAATAAATCTGCATTGCATATCCGTACACCCCCATCAGGTTTTCAAGGCCGGTGTATTGTTGCGGAGAATCAAAAATACGTTCCACAAAATTGACGCTGATATAGTCGGAAATCACCGCCTTTTTGAACAAACCCGTGCAAATCAGAAAAACTCCCCGGCCAAAATCTTCGCGGGTGAGGAACAAGGGTTTGTGTATCTGAGGCAAAAAATCCGCCGCCCGCACGATCGGTCCCGCCACCATCTGCGGGAAAAAAGTGACAAAAAAGGCGTAATCGAGCATGTTATTCAGCGCCTTTAATTGCCCCCGGTAAACGTCGATGGTATAACTTAGCGACTGGAAAGTAAAAAAGGAGATGCCGGCCGGCAGGAAAAGCAGGCTGGGGTCAAAAGGTTTGTTCAAAATCTCGCACCAGAGCTCGGAATAAATATTGTATTTGAAATATACCAGCATGCCGAGGTTGACGACCAAACTGACAACGAGCAGGAATATTTTTCGTTCCCGTGACCCGGCCTTTTCCATCCATCGCGCCAGATGATAGTCCACCACCACGATAAGCACGTGCAACAGCCAGAAAATACCCGCACATTTGTAGTAAAAAAACAGGGAAAACGCGGTGACCCACACGATCCGCCAGCGGTCGTGGCGGCGCGACAACCAGTAGACAACGTAAAAACCGAGAAATAAAAACAAAAAAAGCCCGCTGCTGAAGATCAGGGGCGACTCGGTCCGGTATTGCCCGTTTTCCTGCACCACCAGGGGGCTCCGGAAAATTTCGTGGATGATTTTGACGAGGTCGAAGTGAAACACGATGCAAAAGTAAAAACTCAACATGAAACAACACATAGCCTACCTCGCCCTGGTGGTCGACGACTACGACCGGGCCATCACATTTTATACGAAGGTACTGAATTTCAATCTGTTGGAAGACACTCGCCTGAGCGAAACAAAACGCTGGGTTGTGGTGGCGCCGCCCGGCTCCACGGGTTGCAGCCTCCTGCTGGCACAAGCGGCGAACGAGCAACAAAAAAGCCGGGTGGGCAACCAGACCGGCGGCCGCGTTTTTTTATTCCTGCACACGGATGATTTCCGGAGAGACTATCACAACCTGAAAAATAACGGAGTCGTTTTTGTCAGAGAACCCGCCGAGGAGGTCTATGGCACCGTGGCGGTTTTTGAAGACCTGTACGGCAATTTGTGGGATTTGATCGAACCGAAGTATTAGAGGGCCTCTCTTAATGCGGAAACACCTCCAGCGCCAGCGCCATACTTTTCCCAAACGCCGCGCGGTCTATCTGCAGGTCGTTTTGCAGGTCGTCAAAAAAGGAAAGCAGGTTTTCCGTCGCCATATTGCCCGTGAGTTCGTCTTTTGCCATCGGGCAGCCGCCGAAGCCGCGTAAGGCGCCGTCAGAAACGGCGACAGCCATTGCGCCAGGCCGCGTCGATTTTTTCCCGCCAGTTGTGCGCCTGCGTATGCAGGTGGGCGCCAAACTCGATAGCCGGATAAGCGGGTATCAGGTTGCCGAATAAATAGGATATATTTTGCGGATTGGAGCAGCCTATAGTATCCGACAGGGAAAAAATATGGATGCCGAACGGCACCAGTTCGTCCACCCAGCGTTGTACTATTTCCACATTCCACGGGTCGCCGTACGGGTTGCCGAACCCCATAGAAATATACAATACCAGTTCTTTGCTGTGTGCAACACAAAGTTCCTGGATGGCCTGGGTCCGCTCTAAACTTTCGGCGATGGTGGCGTTGGTATTGCGCTGCTGGAAGGTTTCACTGATGCTGAACGGATAACCGAGGTAGTGAATTTCCGGAAACCGGCAGGCTTCTTCCGCGCCACGCGGGTTAGCGACGATGGCCAAAAGTTTCGACTTCGTTTCAGAAAGGTCTAACTTTGCCAGCACTTCTGCGGTGTCGCGCATTTGCGGGATGGCTTTGGGGCTGACAAACGACCCAAAATCGATCGTATCAAACCCGACGCGGAGCAACTGGTTGATATAGGCCGCTTTAACGTCCGTTTCAATAAAATCAGTCAGCCCCTGCATGGCGTCACGCGGGCACTCGACAAGTTTAATGGATGAATTTTGGTCCGTTCTTGTTTGTTCGTTGTTGGCAGGCAAGGTAGTGTGGATCGTTTACTTGGTCAGGCTAAACAAATTTGGTTCCCCAAAGTTAACCCTTCGCACATCATACCTGCAAAGAGATAAAAAAGGTTTTATGAAAAATAAAGGATACTGGCTGCTGCTCGGCTTTTTACTCATTGTTTTTGGTTTTACCGCCCTCATTCTCCAACTGATCGGCGTCGCCTGGTGGTTCCTGCAATTCCTGGAACTCGGCGGCCGCCTGTTCGCCTTCGTCGCCAAAATCCTGATGGTGCTGGCCGGGGTGCTGATCATCGTTTTTGCACATACCGACTGGGACCGCGAGCGGCGCGAAAGCACTGAAGAAACGGAATAAGTCGTCGGCCGGGAATCTTATTCGTCTTACGACTTAATGCCTTAACAATCACCAAAAAACCGGCAGAAACCGCGAAGGTCCCTGCCGGTTTGAGTTTCCGGAAGTTGTTGGAGCAATTTCAGCCGTTTACAGCCGGAACAAAACGCCTGCACTCAGGGAAATTCCCCGGTTTTTAATGGAAAAATCGTCATCTTCCGAATCGTTCAGGTTGGTCAGGCCAAGCAGGTAGCGGCCGTCGACAAACAAACTGGCCCGTTCTCCCAGGTTGACCGAAAAGGCAGCGCCCAACTGGAGACCGAGGTCCGTACGTTTGACTTCGTCATCTTCAAAGTCGATATCGTATTTATCCGTTTCCGTTTCGCCGTTGATCGTAAGTTCATCTTTTACTTTTCCACTCAACGCATAACCGAAACTGGGGCCGGCAAGGATGTCTACACGAGCCGGACCAAATGAAGTTCCGGCTTTTAACAGTACCGGCACTTCCAGGTAATTCATGGAAATATCGGTTTTTGATTCAACTTTGCCAAAAATTGAATCTACTTCGGAGAAATCCTGGCGGGCGCCTTTTTGAAGGAAATTGACTTCGGGCTGGATGGCAAAATTGTCGTTCAGGCGAATTTCGGCGGCAATACCGAACTGATATCCGGTGCGGTTTTTCACGTCGCCGATTTCTTCTTCGCCACCCGACCATTTGGCTAAGTTAACGCCCACACGCGGACCGATACTGATTTGGGCCGAGGCGGCAAAAGTGACTAAGGCAAAAGCCGCTGTCAGGAGGAATTTTACGGAATTTTTCATGATTAAGATTGTGTGTTTGGGTGAATGAATGGGTGTAAGTATTACGGGACAAATTAGCGGGCTTTACCTTCAAACAACAAAGTGCCGCGCCGTTAAACATTTCTCAAATCTTTCGGGGCAATTTCTTAAGATAGAAAATGCCCGTTTTTACGACAAAGGATTGGACGCCGGCCTTTTACAAAAAGTCGCAGCCGGCTCGAAATAGTTTTTACCGCAGCCGTTCCTTTGCAGGGATGCCGGACGGGATTGGAACTTTGCACACAAGCCTCCGGTTTGAACCACGTTTTTGTATTACCCCGTCCTCAAATTTCAAAACCATGACCCATCTGCAAATTTTTGGCGAGCCCATCATCGACGCCAAAGCCATTGAACAGATCAAACGCTGCGCTTCCTCACCCGAAGACCTCGGCGCCTTAACCGCCGACGCGCACTACGGATACGGCCACCCCATCGGCGGCGTGGTGGCTTATAAAAATAAAGTCAGCTTGTCCGGGGTCGGGTTCGACATCGCTTGCGGCAACAAAGCCTGCCAAACCAATATCCGGGCAGCCGATATTGATGCGGAAAAGGTGATGGACGAAATTTTTAAACAAATCGGGTTTGGTGTGGGGCGCCCGAACCCCAAACCGATCGACCACCCGGTATTCGATCACATCGCCCGGGCGGCGTTCGAACCGCAGCGAAAAATGATGAAACTCGCTATGGATCAACTCGGTACGGTCGGCTCCGGCAATCATTTTGTTGATTTGCTGGAAGATGAAAACGGCTGGTTGTGGATCGGCGTGCACTTCGGGTCGCGTGGATTCGGGCACAAAACCACCACCGGGTTTATCGCACTTTCGCAGGGAAAATCGTTTGACGAACGCGTGCAGGAAGGCGGGATGGACGCGCCACCCATCCTGTTTGACGCAGCGGGCGGACTCGGGCAGGATTACCTCGCGGCCATGCGACTCGCCGGCGAATATGCCTATGCCGGGCGCGACGTCGTGGTGGATAAGGTGCTGGAAATTTTGAAGGCACAATCCGCTTTTGAAGTCCATAACCACCACAATTTTTTGTGGGAGGAAGAACACTTCGGAGAAAGATATTACGTCGTGCGAAAAGGCGCAACGCCCGCTTTCCCGGACCAATACGGGTTCATCGGCGCCAATATGTCCGACGTTTCGGTGATCGTCCGGGGCATCGACTCCGGGAAACGAGTCGCCAGGGCTTTATTCCACCGTTCATGGCGCGGGGCGCGCCATGAGCCGCAACCAGGCCGCCGGAAAAAACGCTGGAAAAACGGCAAAGTGGAATACCTTTCCAAAGGCACGGTGGATTGGCCGCTGGTAAAAAAGGCATCAAACAAAAGGTATAGTACTGCGCGGCGGCGGCGCGGACGAAGCGCCGGAGTGTTACAAAAAACTGGACCAGGTGCTGGAATTCCATGAAGGAACGATCGAAATTTGTCACCGCTTGAAGCCGGTCGGTGTGGCGATGGCAGCACCCGATATGTACGATCCCTATAAAGATTGATCCTGTAACCATCGGTTTTACCAATCCGATACTCTTTTTGAGGGGTATCGGATTTTTATTTTGTGGCATATTTGCAGATACCTTTGCCGTATAAAAAGTACAAACCATGCGTGTTGTTTTTATTCTGCTCTTATTTGCCCATCGTGCCTTCAGCCAATCGGATCCGGCCATCCCCGCCGAAAAAATATTCGAACCCGCGGATGTAAACACCCTGCCCCAATTTCCGGGAGGAGAAAAAGAATTGCTGCTTTTTTTATCCAAAAACATGCAGGCGCCTGCGGTACAGGACCCGGGTGGTTTTCCGGGGAAAACCGTCGCCACCTTTGTGGTTAATAAAGACGGCGGGGTATCGGATATTGAAATTGTACGGGGAGCGGGTATTTACGGCGACGAATTGAAACGGGTGCTGGGCGCCATGCCGCCGTGGGCGCCGGCTACGTTGAACGGGGTTCCGGTTCGGGTACGGATGACCCTGCCCGTCCATCCTCATCCGGACCAATCGGAGGCACAACCGAAATCCGGCGCTGTGATCCGATTGATCGACAGCGCACTTGTATGGGAAGGAGTCCGGATCAAAACGGAGGAAATATTTGAGGAAGTGGCCGTTGGTCCTTCCTTCAAGGTCAAAAAGAACAAAAACAAACGGCGCGCCCTGGCAGAAGCCCTGGAAGCGCAGTTTCAGATCAATATGAGCGCCGATGATGTCCGTTCCATAAAACGCGCCGGCGATCTCGCGGGCTACATCTTCCGGGCGCAAAAAGGCTTAGTCATGTTCAGCAAAACGGGTTTTCAGGGCAAAGTGGAACGCCTGATCACCAACCGGAAAACCTGCGATGAAAACGGCGACTGCCTGAACTATGTCGGCGCGATGATCGTACCCAAAGGTATGGTGGTGACTTTTTTCAATCAGCCGAAATTCAAGGGGGAACAAATGATCATCGACGCTTCGTCGGAAGAAGTCCGCATTCCCAGTTTTTTCAACCTGAAATTTGAAGGACCGGTCAAAACAACCAGTAAAACCGTCAACTGGCGGGAGGACATACAATCAGTGCGGTTCCTGAAATAAGTTTTGACCGGGTTTGATGGATTTACAGGTTACCCACCTGTTTTTTAAGAAAAATAACGTGTAAATCCATCAAACCCGGTCAAAACGGGATTTTTGCGCGAGCGGCTAAAGCAGCCGGCACTGCACCCCGGATCAACGGCGCAACTGCACCTTTTTTACCTGCTTTTGCCCTTCGGCAGTTGAAAACTCGATAAAGTACAATCCTGCTGCCGCTTGATCAGGGATTTGTAGTTGCTCCAGGTTGCCGCCCGCCGCTGCAAGGTTGATCACCTGCTGACCCAAGGCATTATAAACCCGAATATTGACTTCCCGGTTTGTCCATGCCGTCAGATCGGCCACCAAAACGCCGTCTGTTGGGTTCGGGAAAACGCGCAGTTCGTTACCGGCATAAAAGTCGCTGCGGTCCTCCGTACCGGGTTTGGTGGCCGGTTGTAGTGTATTTCCAACGGTGCAACTGAATACATTCAGGTATGCCTCATGGTAGGATTGGGTTCCGACACGGGATACCACATGAATATAATTCGGGCTGGCCGCTGCGGGCAGCGTATATTCAAATACGTCAAATTGCCCGTTCGCGATGCCGTTGCCGCTTGTTTCTTTAAAACGAATGGAATAAAACGGCGAAAAATTGGGATTGCGAACCTCATACGAATGCCCGCCCGGCGAGGAGTAGACGGAATTGTTTGCCGGTCCGTCGGCAATCAGGCCGTTTGGCAATTGAAAGGCCGTGTAAAACAGGTTTTCCGCGCAATTATTGGTGACCCGGACCCGGTAGGTTTTGTTTCCGGAAGCATCTTTGCTGACGTTCAATACCTCGTATTTCATACAGTTGACGGTTTTTACGTCGCACGCCGTCTCTAAGGGCTGCACGGCAATGGCAATGTCGTTGATCGCAATGCCGAATCCGATCTTGCCGATCAGGATGGCGGCTCCCGTGCCGAGGTTCAGGCTGTACAAATGATCTGCCGTGGATGTGCCGGTATTCGCAGAAAGGTAAGCCTGGTTGGCGCCGTTGAAGGGGTTGTAAAAAATATCCATATCGGCGCTCGGGTCGGCCGGATTAACACTGATGCCCGATGCGCCCACCGTATTTAAAACGCCGTTATTGGGTGGATTTTGGGTGGTGATTACGTTGAGTGAGTCGTCGTAATTGTACAAAACGGTGGTTGTTGCGCCGTTAAAACTGTTGATATAGGCCACGGCGCCGATGGAAGGGTTTGTACCTGCGTTGGCGTCGGCCGGGGCAAACGCCAGGCCGGCATCCGTAGCGGCCAGTGCGCCGGTGACCGGGTGCAGGCGGTAATTGGAATTGTCGCTGCCGGTTACCCGGATACGATCAACCGTTGGGTTGAAATCAAAACTGATCTTGCCCAATCCGGGTTTCAAGGTTACCGAAGCCGTTCCGATGGCAGTGACAGCTCCCGTAGCCGGGTCGATGGTGTACAGCCGGGTTTCGCCGGTCATCGGGTTATAACCGAGCGTGTATAACTCGCCGGTGGACGGCCGGAAGTCCAAACCGGAAAGCACAAGCCCGGTTGCCACTGCTCCGACGGCGGCCGATTTGCGAATCATACCCGGAGCATCCGAATCAAAACTCAGCAGGTTGTTATTGGCGCTGAGCGCATATACCAGGCGGCCGGTTACGGTGGCGGGCACATTCCGGTCAATAAAAACGGCGATATCGTCGAGTGCCATGCCGGTTGTTCCGACAAGTGTAGCCGCGCCGGTTGTCAGATTAATCGTATATAGATTGTCGGTTATGTCTGCGCCCGTATTGGCGACCAAAAAAGCCCGGTTCATTGCAGAGGCGGCGTCAAAATAAATGTCCAGGTCGGCGGAAGGGTCTGCGGGGTTGACCGTTATTCCGGAAGCGCCGACGGTGTTGAGTGTGCCGTTGTTCGGCGGTATTTGTGTGGTGACGGTATTAAGCGAATCGTCGTAATTAAACAAAGTTGTGGCGGTAGCGCCGATATAACTGTTCGTGTACGCTACAGTGCCAATGGAGGGGTTCTTACCGGCATTGGCATCTGTTGCCGCAAAGGCCAGGCTGCCATCGGTAGCCACAAGTGCCCCGGTCACGGGATGCAGGCGGTAATTGGAATTGTCGCTGCCGGTTACCCGGATGCGGTCGACTGTGGGGTTAAAATCGAAGCCAATTTTGCCGAGTCCGGGTTTTAACATCAGCGGAGCCGTACCGATAGCCGTTGCAGCGGCCGTATTCAGGTTCAGGGTGTACAGGCGGGCTTCGCCGGTTGTTGTATTGTAACCCAATGCGTATAATTCCCCGGTATTCGGGCGAAAATCCAGTCCGGCTAACGTTTGGCCGGCGATTACGCCGCTTACGGATTTATTGCCGATCAGGGTCGATGGTGAGGCGGCGTCGAAAGCCACCAGATTATTGCCGGAAAGCCCGTGGATCATTTGTGCTTCAGCGGTTGGTGAAAAACCGGCAACCCATACGATGCATAAAATCAGCCCCTGAATAAGCCGGGCCTGCGGGTGGAGAACATGGTGAAGATGGAACATGGCAGTAGTTGGATTTAACTGTTGATAAATGGTTTCAGCCAGGCAGGTGGGAATGCCTGTATCCAACTACGAGTAAACGACGGCCTTTGGATTTATTAATACAAAAAAGGGGTTGCTTCACCTGCTCCGGAACCCCTTATGGCGCCTCAATCCGCTATTTCCAACCCAGCATTACGTGTTCGATGATATCGCAGCACTCGTCCAGTTGTTCGCGGGTCATCACCAGTGGCGGAGCAAAACGGATGATGTTGCCGTGGGTGGGTTTGGCAAGCAACCCGTTTTCGGCAAGTTCGAGGCAAATGTTCCAGGCCGTTTTGCCGTCTTCCGTATCGTCAATAACGATGGCGTTTAGCAGTCCTTTTCCACGCACGATTTTCAGCAGGTCGGGGCGTTTGTTTTTTAGCGCCTCCATTCGGGCACGGAAAACATGCCCCAGTGCCTCGGCATTTTCGGCCAGATTTTCCTCTTCCACCACTTTTAACGCTTCCATAGCCACAGCACAGGCAAGCGGGTTGCCGCCGAACGTGGAGCCGTGTTCGCCAGGTTTAACCGTTAAAATGACTTCGTCGCTGCTGAGTACGGCGCTCACCGGCAAAACACCACCGGACAAAGCTTTGCCGAGGATCAGAATATCGGGTTTGATCCCGAAATGATCGCAGCACAACAATCGGCCCGTTCGGGCGATACCCGTTTGCACTTCGTCGGCAATAAACAGGATATTGTGTTGTTTGCACAATTCGTATGCCTTCGGCAAATAATGGTCGTGTGGTACAAACACCCCCGCTTCCCCCTGAATCGGCTCGACAAGAAATCCGGCCACGGTTGGGTCTGCCAGAGCTTCTTCGAGGGCGGGAATATCATCGTACGGGATCACCACATAACCCGGCATAAACGGCCCGAATCCCCTGCGGCTGTCCGGGTCGGTAGAAGCGGAAATAGCGCCGAGCGTGCGGCCGTGAAAATTGCCCTCCACAAATACAATTTTGGCATGGCCTTCCGGCACCCCTTTTATTTTATATGCCCATTTCCGGGTGAGTTTAATGGCCGTTTCCACACCTTCTACCCCTGTGTTCATCGGTAAAACGCGCTCGTAGCCAAAATAACGCGTAATGAACTCCGCGTATTCCCCCAGCAGGTTGTTGTAAAATGCCCTGGAAGTCAGGGTCAGTTTTTGGGCCTGTTCCGTTAGCGCATTGATAATTCTTGGGTGGCAATGTCCCTGATTAACAGCACTGTATGCTGAAAGAAAATCATAGTATCGTTTTCCGTCCACGTCCCAGACGTATACGCCCCGACCTCGTTCCAGTACCACAGGTAAGGGGTGATAGTTATGTGCATTGTAACGGTCTTCGAGTTCCATCAACTCGGCGGCAGTTGGCGTAGTGGTGGTCAGGACATCCATGTGGATAGCGGTTAGAGCAACAAATGAGTAAAATATGCGCAAAATTAGCGCTTTTTGCTCGAATAACCACTATGGTGAGGGGAGTGTTTTAGTGTTTTAGTATTTTGGCTTGCCCTCCATTAATTCATTTAGGGCTAATTCGTTAGGGCTAAAGCAATGCCCAACTAAATCGTCTTGATCACGTCCAGCGTACCAAAACACTAAAATACCAAAACACCAAAACACTCATTCATAATTCTTCCGGTAGTCGGTGCGTTTGTGGTACCGCCCCCAGGAGAAACCCAGTTTCAGAGTAGCCTGCCCGTACGGGCCAGACAAGTCCTGATCATTCAGGCTCACATAATCCACATTACGGGCAAAACGGTATCCGCCTTCCAGTCCGATACGAAACCAGCGGAATACGTTGATTTCCACCCCTGCGGAGGGTTGAATGACGAACATATCGTCATTGCCTTCTCCGGCCAGTTTTGCCCGTCCGCGCCCCAGTTCCAGGTTCAGCATGGGGTGTATGGCTTTATACGGCACAAAGCTGTATCCGATCCGGCCGCCATTAAACCTGAAATCGAAACGCCGGTTATCGCCCTGTTCCAGTTCGATATCTTCGCGCAGGTTGAAGTGCGTCCAGCCGACAAAAAGCGATTTCCCGAATTCAAAACCGAAAAAACCGCCCCGGTTAAAAGCATCCGTTTTATGGTAGGTCGTGTATTGGTGGCTGTAACCGCCCCAGATGCCGGAAAGGCCCCAGCCACGTTCGCCGAGTACCGTCTCTTCGCGTTGAGCGGAAGCAGAAAAAGCGGCGAGCAAAAACAAAAAAGCGAAAAAGCGAGATTTGGTATTCATGATCGAATGGTTGTTTTGTTGAAGACGTCTTATCCGACAACAAGGTTACAGGAGAGGTTGCAACGGTGCAACAGAATACCGCATTTCCGTTGGGAAATTCACCTTTCGATAACGGGATTTAACCGGTTTTAACAAAACTCGCCCGTAACACGAACTTCAATTCGCGCTACTTTGGTTTTTTGCGCAAGATGAGTGAAGTAACAAGCGTCACCAGCGAACCAACCGGAAAGGGCTCCAGGAAAGTAATGGCCGCCCGGAGAAAGGGGTTTTGGTACATGGTTTTGTACTCTTCCATTTTCGCGGTTTGCTGGCGGATTTCTTCTTCTGTCGCGCCGGACTGCCGGAGTTGCGTCAGCGCATGTTCGATGTATTTGTCCAGGAAATCGGGCATCATGGTTTGGTACACCACGAGCCAGGCCACGACATAAAAGGCGCAGGAGATCAGGGTGATAAAAATGCCGACCTGAAATGCCTTGCCGAAACTCAACACGCCGCCGGAAAACTTGTCGCGATACGAACGAACCCCAAAATAGACAAACAACATACTCAGCAGTATGCCGGCATAACCGAACAGTTCGCCGTTTTTTAAATCCATCGAATTGTGATAGTAGATGGCTGTGCTGACCATTAATGCGGCGGCGACCAAGCCGGAGAGCAGGCCGTAAGTCAAAATCGTCTTTTTCATTGTTGCTGATTTTTTTGTGAAATCCTGCTGCAAATGAAGCCTTTATGACGTTTTTACCCCTCATACTTTCGGGTGATTTGTGCAAAATCATCCTTTCGGGTGAGGAAGTCAGACCAGCAATCCCAGTGCTTTGGCTTTTTGGATGGCCTGGGTTCGGCGTTGCGCGTCTAATTTGTTGAAGACGTTGGACGTGTGGGTTTTTACCGTATTCAGGGAGACAAAAAGATGGTCTGCAATTTCCTGGTTGCTGAGGCCCCGGGCGACGAGTTCGAGTACTTCCAGTTCCCGGGGCGTGATACCCAGGTCTTCCAGCACCTTTTCCCTGGGTTGATCAGGCTGCGGTGGTTCCGGTCGTTCGCCCGACATAAGTTGTTCTTTTGGGCGGGTCAGTTTTTTTCCGGCCCAAATCCCGAAAACCAGGAACAGGAGGGCAATCAGGCCGATATACCACCGTTCGGCGTGCTCCAGCACAAGCAGTTTGTATTGGAAAAATTGAAGTGAGGCTAAGCATAAGCCCAGCACCACACCGTACAAAAGCAGCGTCATCCACTTCATGGGAGCATTGATGGCTAAAACCGTTGGGCAAAAATCAGAAAAGTCATCCTGAAATGCAGGATGACTTTTCGAAAAACGCAAAAAAGAGGGCCCGATCAGGGCTTCAACACCACAAGCCGTTTTGTTCCGATGGTATTTCCCTTGCTGTCGAGCAGACTATAGAGATAGGTTCCCTTTTTAAATTCTTCCAGTTGCAGCCGGATCGACTTGTTGCCGGAAAGGGAATAATTTTCTTTCCAAACCACTTTGCCGACGATATTGAAAATTTTGAGCGTGTAGTCGTCCTGCGGCAAATTGGTACAATCAAAACGCACCCATTCCACCGCCGGGTTCGGATGCGCCTGTATGTTAGCGCTGCCCGGAGAGTGTTCGTCGGATACATCCGAAGTCAGCACATTTTTAAACTGCATGGATTCGACGGTCGACAAGTCGTTGCTCATGACCGCCGCAGCGATTTCTTCCTTTTCCGTGCCGCTATAGAAACGATAGGTGATGGTGGTATCCGTGCCGATAAAATTGCCCAATCCGCCGCCGCCGGCGGGGATAAGGGTAGACAGGTCAACCCACTGGCCAAAATTCGGCACCAGAAGTACATATACTTCAATGCCCGTGGTCACATAGTCGGTGCGTTTTTGTCGCAATACCGGATATTGTCCGCCCGGAATAATACAATTCCCCCAGCCGTCGATCACTTCAAACCGGTTCGTCGTAATTCCGACACGGATCGAATCAATATTAACCGGGATATTGGAAAATATGGAGTCAAAAGGAGGTTGGTTCGTCGCAAATGCGAGTGCCAGTTTAGACTCCACATCGTTGATGTCAAAGAAACTGGTCGGCGATCGTCGTTCGATGAGCGGTGGGCCGAATTTGGCCGCCACATCGAGGCCAAAACCTGCGGGATCGGCGCCGGAATAACCCAATATCTCCACTTTGTTGTTGGTGACATTGTAATAGGTTTCGCCGTTCTGCCCGATAACCACCAGTTCGGCGCCCGGGAACAAAATAAAGTCCATACCAGCGCTGGCGGGCCTGAAAATCACTTCATTGGACGATGACATTTGAAGGCCGGAAAAATCCCATAACTGGTTGCCTCCCGGGGGAGTAGCTACGTTTATACCCACCGGAGCGTCGTCGTACGCAATGTGAAACGTATCGCCCGCGACGGGAAAAGTGGCGGAAGTAACGGTAATCTGGGAATAGGCGCTAAAGCATAACGCGGAGAAAACTGCCAGTAACATTCGTCTCATCGGATTGTTTGAATGATTGAAAAGGAGGAGATTAAACATATAAAATAATATTTTATTATAAAAAGATTGACTGGTCAGTCAGGTTGCTTCAAAGGTACGTCCCTTTTTCCTGAATTGGCAACATGCTGTTCGAGTTGATTCGAGTTTTTCGCCGAAACGTCATAATGCTTGCAATTCCACGAGTTTCCGGTAGACCTTTCCTTCCCGCATCAATTGTTCGTGTGTGCCACGTTCGACAATTTTTCCGGCATCAAGGACGATTATTTCATCGGCGTGTTGCACCGTGCTCAGGCGGTGTGCGATAACCAACGCGGTCCTGTTTTGCAACAGGTGGTCCAATGCAGCCTGAACGAGCTTCTCAGACTCCGAATCAAGCGCGGAAGTTGCCTCGTCGAGAATTAAAATCGGCGGATTTTTTAACAAGGCCCGCGCAATGGTCAGTCGCTGGCGCTGGCCGCCGCTGAGTTTGGAGCCCCGGTCGCCGATATTGGTGTCGTATCCTTCCGGCATATTAATGATAAATTCGTGGGCATTGGCCGCTTTAGCCGCCGCTTCGACCCGTGAAAAATCGGTTCCACGTTCCGACTGTCCGGGAAGCGCCCCGAGCTGCGAACCGAAGGCAATGTTGTTTCGAACGGTATCATTAAACAGGATGGCTTCCTGACTCACAATACCCATCAGGGCGCGCAGGTCACGCACCTTCAATTCCCGGATGTCTTTCCCGTCCAGCAGGATCGCCCCGCCCGTCACGTCGTAAAAACGGGGCAACAAATCGGCGACGGTGCTTTTTCCGGCGCCCGAAGCGCCCACCAGGGCCACCATTTTTCCACGCGGTATCGTCAGGCTGATGTTTTCCAAAGCTTGCCGCTCTGAATTCTGGTAGTGAAACGTAACGTCGCGGAATTCAATTTTTTCCTGAAAACTATTGACTGCCAACGCGTTATCCGCATCCTGGATCAAAACGGGCGCATTCAGCACCGATTCCACCCGCTCCAGGGCGCCCATACCTTTACGAATGCTGTAGGAGGCGCTGCTCAGTTGTTTGGCCGGTTCAATGATGTTGTAAAATGCGTACAGGAACGTAATAAAAGTGGCTGCGGTGATTTCCCCGGCAAACACTTGTTTTGCGCCGAACCATAACAATACCGCCACTGCCCCGATGCCAAGAAATTCCGACAACGGTGAAGCCAGGTCCTTGCGGCGGTACAGGCGGGTGAGTGTGCGTGCATAACGGGTGTTTTCGCGCCCGAAACGCTCCTGTTGCCACTGTTCCGCGTTAAAACCCTTGATAATCCGCAAGCCGCCGAGTGTTTCTTCCACTAAGGAACCGATCAGGCCCAGGCGACTTTGCGCCTCGCCCGATTGCCGCCGGAGCGAGCGCCCTACCCCACCGATGATCAGGCCGGAAAACAACATCAGTCCGAATACAAAAATCAGCAGTTGCGGCGACACAAATACCATGAAGGTCAAACTGCCCAATATCACCAACGGCTCCCGGGCGACAGATTCCACCACCCCGACAATACTCCATTCCACCTCCTGCACATCCGCCGAAATACGGCTCATGAGGTCGCCCTTGCGCTCTTCGGAAAAATAGGAAAGGGGCAAATCGAGCATCTTTGCCACTAATTTTTGACGCAAATCCCGAACAATGCCGTTGCGCACGGGCGCCAGAAAGTACAGGGAAAGGTAGCGGAACAGGTTTTTTCCAAAAAAGGTCAACACCAGAAAGCCACATACGATCAACAACGCCTGTTCGCGGCCGTGTTGCTGGATCAGGGTGTTAAAAAAAGTGTTGATTTTTTGCTCTATGCCGTGCAGGCCGTCCGCTTGGGGGAGCGGGAGAACAGATTTCGACGCGCCGTTCCGTTCGCCGGGACTGAACAATATCTGCAAAAAGGGCTGCAACACGGGAATACTGACGACCATAAACAGGGACATCAGCAGGTTGCACAAAACAGCGAAGGCAAGTAGTTTTTTATACGGTGTGTAGTAGCGGAACAGTCGGAGCATCGGGCGAAGATAACCGTTTCAGGTCGTTTAGACAAAAAGCGCCGGGCATCTGCCACTCAGATGCCCGGCGCTCCAACTTGCCGTCCGCTGCTTTTACAACTCCACACTCTTATAATCCCAGTTGTTCAAAAAACCCGTGTGGAAATTACCTTCCTGGAAGTCTTTGTTGCGCATCAGCCGCTGGTGAAACGGCACGGTGGTTTTCACTCCTTCCACGATAAATTCGTCGAGGGCGCGTTCCATTTTCAGGATGGCTTCCTCGCGGGTGCGGGCGCGCACGATGAGTTTGGCGATCATGGAATCGTAGTACGGCGGAATAGTATAACCGGCGTAAACATGGGTGTCCACCCGAACGCCATGTCCTTTGGGTGAATGGAACGATGTGATTTTTCCGGGGCTCGGACGGAAATCGTTGAACGGGTCTTCCGCATTGATGCGGCACTCGATGGCGTGCATTTCCGGGAAATAATTTTTACCGGAGATCGGCAGCCCGGCCGCAATTTTGATTTGTTCCTTGATCAGGTCGAAGTCGATCACTTCTTCTGTCACGGTGTGCTCCACCTGGATCCGGGTATTCATTTCCATAAAATAGAAATTCCGGTATTTGTCAACCAGAAATTCTATGGTGCCCACGCCTTCGTAATTGATGGCTGTACAGGCTTTTATAGCGGCTTCACCCATTTTTTCGCGCAGTTCGGGCGTCATAAAAGGAGAAGGGCTTTCTTCCACTAATTTTTGGTGGCGGCGTTGAATGGAACAATCCCGCTCGGAAAGATGGCAAGCCCTGCCAAACTGGTCGCCGGCCACCTGTATCTCGATATGCCGGGGTTCCTCGATGTACTTTTCCATGTAAATGCCGTCGTTGGAAAAGGAGGCTTTGGCTTCCCGACGCGCGGTATCCCATTGATTTTCAAACTCTTCGGGTTTCCATACGATACGCATACCTTTTCCGCCACCGCCGGCAGTTGCTTTCAGAATGACCGGGTAACCGATGTCTTTGGCGAGTTTCAGGCCCGCCTGTACATCGGTGAGCAAGCCCTCCGTGCCGGGCACACAAGGCACACCCGCTTTCAACATGGTATCTTTGGCCGTGATTTTGTCGCCCATCGCCCGGATCTGGTCGGGTGTCGGTCCGATAAATTTGATGCCGTATTCCTGACACACTTCCGCGAAAGAGGCATTTTCGGATAAAAAGCCGTAACCGGGGTGAATGGCGTCGGCGTCAGTGATCTCCACGGCTGCCATGATACGCGGCACATTGAGGTAACTTTCGGAGGAAGGCGGCGGGCCGATACACACCGCTTCGTCGGCAAAACGCACGTGCAGGCTGTCGCGGTCGGCTGTGGAATACAGCGCTACCGTCTTGATCCCCATTTCTTTACAGGTGCGAATGATACGGAGGGCGATTTCTCCGCGATTCGCTATGAGTATTTTTTTAAACATAACTTTTTTGCTGGAATGAGAAGTGAGGGATGAAGAGCGGGGAAAGCATCTTGTCACTTCCGGCCCGCTTTACTCACATCTTAGGCCGGATCGATCAGGAATAAAGGCTGATCGTATTCGACGGGTGTAGCGTCTTCTGCCAGCACCTTTACGATTTTGCCTTTGACTTCCGATTCGATCTCGTTAAACAGTTTCATCGCTTCGATGATACATACTTTGGAACCCACTTCCACGGTGTCGCCGACCTTGACGAACGGGCCTTTATCCGGGCCGGAACTGCGGTAAAACGTGCCGACCATAGGGGATTTGATCTGGATATAGCGCGGATTGTCGTCTTCACTCACCGGGGCTGCCGGGGCCGGTTCAGGCCGGGAAGGAGCGGCAGGAGCGGGCGCCGGCGCCGGGGGGGCTATCGCGACCGCCGGTTGTTGGGCCGGTACGATTACCTGGGGCACTGCGATGCCTGCATGGGAAGGCTGGTTGCGGATAACGAGTTTGAAGTCGCCTTCTTTCAAAATGAATTCAGTCAACTTGTATTTACTCATCATTCTGACTAATTCTTGTATTTGGTTGAAATCCATACCGAACAATGTTTTGCGGATGCGAAAAAAAAGTAAGGGGAGTAAAGAAAAAACGTTTCTGATGAAATATTTTTTCCTTCTCCCCCAAAGGTATCAAATGATGAAAGAAATTTATTTTTTCACCCGTTCCATATACGCGCCGGTAGCCGTATCGACCTTGATGAGATCGCCTTCTTCACAGAACAAAGGGACGCGGACCTCCGCACCGGTTTCCACGGTAGCGGCTTTCAGTGTGTTGGTTGCGGTATCGCCGCGCAGGCCCGGCTGGGTATAGGTGATCTTCAAAACCACCGTCTGGGGAAGTTCCACCGAAAGCAGGGTTTCTTTCTGTGCGTGGAACAACGCGTCCACCACATCACCTTCCTTGAGAAATTTGCCGTTTTCGATCATATCATCCGGTACGGAAATCTGGTCGTACGACTCCTGGTTCATCAGCACGTATCCGCCTTCCTCGGGGTAGAGGTACTGAAACTTGCGGCGTTCCACACGCACTTCCGTGATGTTATGGCCGCTTTGAAACGTATGTTCAATTACTTTTCCGGAAGTGGAACTTTTCAATTTCGTCCACACTTTGCCGCTGCCTCGTCCAACCTGAAAACGTTGAAAATCAATTACACGCAGGATGTCGTTATTGAGTTCGATACACAGGCCGTTGCGGATATCTGCCGTCGTTGCCATTTTTTTGCTGAGATTTGTTGAATGTTAAAATTACCGGTGAAAAGGGGGTTGTATTAAAAAGCGCGCAAAAGTAAGGCAAGTTTGGCTCTCCCGCCCTATTTTGGAATATTTATTCACCGTTATTCACCGGGTGACTTGGAGTCACCCGGTGAATAACACCTCAATAAGACCACTTCAGGTACAAGGATCCCCAGGTAAATCCGCCGCCAAAGGCAGTCAGGATGATATTGTCGCCTTTTAAACCGGTCCTGGAACTCCCACATACAAAGTGGAAGTGTGCCTGCGGTGGTATTGCCGTATTTTTCTATATTGATGGTGACTTTTTCCATCGGGAAGTGCAGGTGTTCGGCGACGGAAGTGATGATCCGCATATTGGCCTGGTGCGGCACGATCCAGTTCACGTCTTCTATGGTCAGGTGGTTGCGGCGAATCACTTCTTCCACGGTGCTGGTCATTCCTTTTACGGCATATACAAAAACCCGTTTGCCGTCCTGCCAGGCAAAGTGTTCGCGGGCTGCAACGGTTTCCGCCGTGGCCGGATGGAGGGAACCTCCCGCTTTCATGTTCAGGAATTCGCGCCCCGAACCGTCGCCGCGCAGAATAAAATCCTGGATGCCGGTACCGTCTTTGCGCGGTTCGAGCAGTACGGCAGCCGCGCCGTCGCCAAAAATAACACAGGTATTGCGGTCGGTATAATCGATGATCGACGACATCATGTCCGCACCGACCACCACTACTTTCTTATAGGTCTCTGCCTGAATGAATTGTGCGCCGGTCGCCAGGGCAAATAAAAACCCCGAACAAGCTGCGTTGATATCGTAGCCGAATGCGTTTTTGGCGCCGACCTTGTCGCATACGGTATTGGCCGTGTCGGGAAAAATCATGTCGCCGGTTACCGTTCCGACGATGAGCAGGTCAATTTCGCCGGGTTTGGTGCCGGTTTTTTCCAGCAATCCTTTCACGGCTTCGGCGCTCATATCGCTGGTCGCCCAGCCTTTCTTTTTCAGAATTCTGCGTTCGCGGATTCCGGTTCGGGAGGTAATCCATTCGTCATTGGTATCCACCATTTTTTCGAGGTCAAAATTGGTGAGGCGGTCTTCTGGAACCCAACCATGTACCCCTGTGATGGCTGCCCGGATTTTGTTCGACATTGAAAGAGAGTTTTGTTCTAAATTGGCGGCAAAAGTAGATAATCAACGTGACTTTTGCGGTGTTATGAAATCCTACCTCTCCTTAGTCAAATTCAGCCATACCATTTTTGCCATGCCGTTTGCGCTGACCTCCTTTTTTATCGCCGTTTCGCGGCAAAATGAGGGCGTAAACTGGCTTGTTTTGTTATTGGTGGTGCTCTGTATGGTATTTGCGCGCAGCGCGGCGATGGCATTCAACCGCTATCTCGACCGCGATATTGACGCAGCAAACCCGCGGACAAAGGTGCGGGAAATACCCGCCGGCGTTATTTCCCCACGGGCAGCGCTTGCCTTTGTCGCCGTAAACTGTCTCCTGTTTGTGATCGTCACCTTTTTTATCAATCCCCTTTGTTTTTTTCTTTCACCGGTAGCGCTGGCCGTGGTGCTGGGTTATAGTTACACCAAACGTTTTACCTGGCTGTGCCACCTGGTTTTGGGGCTTGGCCTCGCTCTGGCGCCGGTGGGCGCTTATCTGGCCGTCACCGGCAGGTTCGACTGGATACCGGTTTTGTATGGAATGGCGGTGCTGCTTTGGGTGGCGGGGTTCGACGTGATCTATGCCTTGCAGGACGAAGAATTCGATCAGTCGCAACGCCTCTATTCGATGCCGTCCTTTTTTGGAAAAAACCGGGCCTTGCGGATATCGGAATGGATGCACCTGGGTACGGCAGCCCTGATGGTATATGCTTGCAGCCGGGTGTTGTCGGAAGCGCCTCAAACGGGTTGGTTGCTTTGGACCGGAACGGCTGTTTTTTTGGGTTTATTGATTTATCAGCACCTGATTGTGAGACCAAACGACCTGAGCCGCGTCAACATGGCGTTTTTTACCACAAACGGCATCGCCAGCCTGTTATTCGGCATTTTGGCAATTGCCGATTTATTGACCTGAGAAAAAATTCGCAACCAATCAAAACGTTTTGATGCGCAATATCGCCATTTTTGCTTCCGGAACCGGCTCCAATGCCCGGAAGATCATCGAGTACTTCAAACAATCGCCCGAGGTGCGGGTGGCGCTGGTGGTTTCGAATAAAAAAGACGCCGGCGTACTCGATATTGCACAAGAACACGGCATACCCACACGGATCATCAACCGGCAAACGTTTTATGAATCGGAAGAAATACTCGATGTGCTTCGAATCCATCACATCGACGTGGTGGTGCTCGCGGGTTTCCTCTGGTTGGTACCGCCTTACTTAGTCCGGGCTTTTCCGCGGCGAATGGTCAATATTCACCCCGCTTTATTGCCCAGGCACGGCGGCAAGGGCATGTACGGCATACACGTTCACGAGGCGGTCAAATCCGCAGGCGATTCCGAAACGGGTATCACGATACATTTTGTGAATGAACACTACGACGAAGGAGATTTCGTTTTTCAGGAACGGTGTGCCGTAGATCCGGAGGACAGCCCTTCCGATATTGCCCGAAAAGTGCTGCAACTGGAACACCGGTATTTTCCGGAAGTTATCGCGCAGGTAGTCGCTTCTTTACCACAAAATGCCTGATATATTAACTCACAATAACCTGAAAATCAAACACGTATGATTACAATTATTCGCCTCTGCCTTCTTTTCCATCCTGCTCCCCACCCCTGCTCGGCGCGCAAAAAGCCGCTGAAATCGTACAGGATGCCGACAACCTGGTCATCGCCGGAAAATTCGGCGAAGCCGCCGAGATGTATGAACTCGCCGGACGGCTGGACGGCAGCGACCCCGAAATTTTGTACAAAGCCGCGGAAAATTACTACCGCGTTCGCGACTACCAGAGAGCGGCCGAATGTTACGGGCTGGTAAAAGACGAATACAAACGGTTCGAACTGGCCGGTTTGCGGTACGCCCGGGCGCTTAAGCAGGACCGGCGTTACGACGAGGCCATCGAGTCCTTCAAACGATTCGGCCGCGATTACAAAGGCGACCGCAAAGCCCAGGTCATCAACGTGGTGACCAACGAAATCCGGGGCTGCGAACTCGCGCTCCAGATGGCACCGTTGAAGGTTTCGCCGGTTCTACCCGCCGAATTAAAAACCATGCCCGAATGGGTCAACAGTACCGGAAATGACTTTGCGCCGGTAGCGTTCTCCGACAACGTTTTATATTATTCCACGGTCGTTCAGGGTCAGGTAAAACTCATGCGCACCCTCCGGCAATCGGGGTTGTGGCAACAACCCGCCGAAGCGACCGGCTTGCCGGAGTCCGCTTCTTTCAATTACGGAACCGGCGTTTTTTCACCGGACGGCAGCCGGTTTTATTGCACCCAGTGCGCCGAACCCAACGTCGCCGGAAGAAGTAACGCCAGCGGGCAACGTACCCTGTGCAGTTTGTACATGCTGCGCCGTACCGCCGATGGCGGCTGGACGGCCCCGGTTCGCCTGCGGAGTTATATCAACATGCCCGACCACACGGTGACCCACCCGTTTGTGACTCATGCGCAGGGCAACGAACTGCTTTTTTTCTCCAGCGACCGGGAAGGCGGTTCCGGCGGTCTCGACCTGTACGTTTGTGAACGCCCGCTTGATTCGGAAGACCTCGATTTTTCTTTCCCACAAAGCCTGGGCAGCACCGTAAATACAGCAGGAGATGAAGTAACTCCCTTTTTTGATCCTGCCTCACAAACCTTGTGGTTCAGCAGCAACGGGTTTCCTTCCATCGGCGGTCTGGATGTGTTTAAAAGTGTTCGTTCGGCCGGCAAATGGTCGAAACCCGAAAACGCGGGTTTTCCCGTGAATTCTTCGGCAGACGATTATTTTTTTACTTTGAAAAAAGACGGCAGCGGCGGTTTCCTCGCCTCCAACCGGCAGGAAGGCCCTAATAAAAACAACACCCGGGACGAGGATATTTTTGAATTTATCCCGAAAAATCCACCCGTTACCCTGTCCGGAAGGGTCATCGAACGCGGCAGCAACCGCCTGCTGACCGATTGTATGGTGGCTTTGTACGAGGCGGACAATAATTCCGATCCGAGGCTGCTCGAAGTGCGTCCCTCCGAGGACGGCACTTTCCTGTTTAATGTTTCACCCGAGCACCAATACACGATAGAAGCCAGTAAAGACGGTTACTTAGCGGCACATGTACAACCCAATGTTACGGATTATGACGTCGTGATCCGGCTGGCCGCCGTTACCGACCCGGAAAGGCCCGAGCCGGTGTTTACCGTTCAAAAAGGGGCCGACACCCCGGACGGATTTCCGCCCGTCAATACTTCGGCCAGGGATCAAATCCAACCGGCTTTTAAAATACACCTGAAGTACAACCCGATTTCGACGCCCAACTTCCCCGGTACGAACTGGCCCGCAATTTTGGCAAAGTAACCGCCGAACCATTGCCAGCCCAGGGGATCATTCGTGTTATGCTGGGTGATTTTCCGGATCAAAAAACGGCCAACGAAATCGCCATTGCACTCCGCAAAAGCGGCTCTTTCCCGCAGGCATTTGTAGTAAAAGAGTAGGCGCCGATTGTCTACCTTTGCCGCATGTCTTGGAGGAGTATCCTGTCGCTGGTCCGGCCGGAACACTGGGTTAAAAACCTGTTCCTGTTTATACCCGCTTTTTTTGCCGCCCGGCTGTCCGAACCGGCCGTACTGACCCGTACGGCGCTCGGTTTTGTTGCTTTTTCGCTGATCGCCTCGGCGGTTTACGTGCTCAACGACCTGGTGGATGCTTCACACGACCGCAACCACCCGGACAAACGCAACCGGCCGGTTGCAAGCGGCGCAATCAGCCTGCGTCAAGGGGTTTTTATCCTGATCGCCCTGTTATTCTGCAGCACGGCGCTGGCCGCCAGCCTCGGCCGGGGAATATTGATTTTCAGCCTGTTGTATTTTACCGTAAATATATTTTACTCCTTCTCCCTCAAACATATCGCGATCATCGACATTTCGCTGATCGGGGTCGGTTTTTTATTGCGGGTATTTGCAGGCGGAGCCGTGGCCGGCGTGGAAGTATCACAATGGCTCATCGTGCTCACGTTTCTGCTGGCAATGATCCTTGGTCTGGCCAAACGGCGCGGCGAGTATCTGGTGGAAACCAAAGGTCATACGTTCCGAAAAGCACTCGAAGGTTACAACCTGCCTTTTCTCGACGTGAGTATGGTGGTTTGTTCCACGGTGGCGATCGTAGCCTACCTGATGTATTGTTTTTCACCGGAAGTGACCGAGCGAATCGGTTCAAACAGCATTTTTTACACGGCGTTTTTTGTCATTATCGGCGTACTCCGCTACCTTCAACTGACGCTGGTGTACAACAAAACGGAATCACCCACCCGCGCGCTCCTGCGCGATGTTTTCCTGCAAATTGTTTTACTGGGCTGGATCGGTTCTTTTGCCTGGCTTTTGTATGCGAAAAAATGGCTGATTTGATGGATTTTGGCTGGATAAAGGTTGATCAGGTTGATACGGCCGATGGCCAGGCCTATTGATCTCATTTCCCCATACGAACACCCGCTCATTGCTTTATTTCGCGCCATTTCATGCCATTTCGCGCCATTTCGTGTCACAAAATATTTCCAATAGCCTAATTCTGTTATATTTAGAAAGCCAACCCGCTGTTTTAATCCAACTGCCAAAATACAAACACGACTTCCACAATGGATAGAAAATTCCCAACCGCCGGCCAGTACCCTCCGATCAAAGCCCGATTTAAAAAAGAAATTGCAGATGAACTGGGGTACAGTATCCGCACGTTTCAGCGACGCCTGAAAGAAGCGGAAATCAGTATTCCACGCGGCCTGGTGAGCCCGGAACTGCAACAGGAGATCATGGAAAAACTCGGGTAAAAAGGCTGCCTCCCCGCATCAGTATCCCGCCGCCGCATCATCTCCACGATGGTCGGCGACGCCCTGCCACTGTCCGCCGGGCAGGCGGATGATGGCTTCCACCCTGCCGATCGGGTCGCGTGGTTTCACCGTGTGGCCCATAGTTCCCAATTGCCGGATCACTTCGTCCGGCAGGGCGCTTTCCTCTATAAAAATCTCGTCGGGCCTCCACTGGTGGTGGAAACGGCCCGCCTGAACGGCTTCCGGCAAAGGCATGCCGAACTCTTTTACATTCACAATAACCTGGAACACACTCGTGGGGATGGTGGTGCCGCCGGGTGTGCCGACGACGAGCCAGGTTTGTCCGTATTGGGTGATGATGACCGGGGTCATGCTGCTCAGCGGGCGTTTGCCGGGGGCGATGGCGTTGGCTTTGCCGCCTATTGCGCCGTACAGGTTTGGCGCTCCCGGTTTGGCGCTGAAATCGTCCATTTCGTTGTTGAGGATAAAGCCCGCACCGCTCACCACCACCCGGCTGCCGTAACTGTCGTTTAAGGTGGTGGTTACCGACACCGCATTTCCTTCGGCATCCACGATGGAAAAATGGGTGGTTTCTTCACTTTCTTTCCATTTTCCTGCCTGGATGCTGGGGCTGGGTGTTGATTTATCCGCCTGAAAATCACCCATTCGTGTTCTGAGGTACGTGGAATCGGTCAGTTTTTTCAGCGGCACTTTCCAAAAATCGGGGTCGCCCATGTGTTCCGCCCGGTCGGCAAAGGAACGGCGTTCGGCTTCGGACATCAGGTGTACGGCGGCGGCCGAATGAAAGCCGTATGACGTCAAGGGGTACGGGGCGATCATCGTCAGGAGTTGCTGCAGAATGATACCTCCGCTGCTGGGCGGCGGCATGGAGATGACCTGGAGGTCTTTGTATGCAAACACGAGGGGTTCTCGCCAGACGCTGTGGTAATTCCGGAGATCATCCGCGGTGATGAGGCCGTTTTGTTTACCCATTTCGTGCACGATAAGTGCTGCCGTGGCGCCGGCATAAAAACCTTCCCGGCCGCTGCCGGCGATGCGGGCCAGGGTTTGCCCGAGGTCTTTCTGGATCAGCCAGTCGCCCGCCGTCCATTTTTCCATTTTTACAAAAGCGGGCATGATGGTGCTTTGCCGCACAAACGTAAACCGCTCCTCATTCAGGTTTTCCACTTCCTGCTGTGTGATCTGGTACCCCTTGTTGGCCAGTTCGATGGCCGGCGTCACGAGTTCGCCCCAGGGCAAGCGTCCGTATTTTTTATGCGCTTCCCACATGCCGTCCACGGTGCCGGGCACACCCGAAGCAAACACCCCCAGCCGGCTTTTGGCGGCAATAACTTTACCCGTGGAGTCCTGAAACATGGTTTCGGTGGCTGCGCGGGCGCTTTTTCGCGGTAATCGAGCGCCACGGGTTTGGCATCCCCTGCCCTTGTAGATCAAAACCGCCGCCGCCGATGTTCCTGCCTGCGGATAAACCACAGCGAGTGCAAATTGTACCGCTACGGGCTGCATCGATGGCATTGCCGCCCCTGCGCAGGATCGAGAGACCGACCCGGGTGGCCAGCGGGTGGGCGGTCACCACCATGGCGCTGTCACCGGTGGCCTGCTTGTAAATATCGTAGGGAAAAGGAACGATCTGGGCGCGGCAATTGACCCATACCGATAAAAAGAGGCCGAGTATGACCGGATAATTGCGGAATAAACGCATGGTTTTTATTTCAAAAGTGAGTTGACCGGATTTACATTGTCGCCGCAAATATAACGCGATTTGAATTCTCGGAAGTTGCATATGTTAATTGCCAAAAATCACGCCCCGCAGGTATCTTCGTTTTTTTTACAAAACGCCGCAAATTGTTCCACATCCGACAATCCGCCCGGTGGCAGGGCTGGTTGATCGAAATTTTCGACTATGTTTAAACGGAATCGCCTGCCAATCACGTTACTACGGAATTCAATCAGCCACAAAACATCCCGGCATGTATAAATTGACTGTCCCTTTTTTTTTCCTGTGTTTTTCCATCGCTGTGCAGGCCCAGAACAACGCGGACTGTACCAGTTCCATGGATATTTGTAAAAACAGGTTTACCATATCGACCACACCCCCGGAGAAGGAAAATAACCGCGAAGCGGATTTTATCGCGTGTTTTATGAACAGTGAAAATTTCGGCAATGCCGAAGAAAACTCCACCTGGATCAAGTTTAAAGTAGAAAAAAGCGGTTCCCTCACGTTTGCCATCACCCCCCACCGGCTCGACGACGATTTCGACTTCGTTGTTTACCTGATGCAGGACGGTACCTGCAATAATATGAAAATCGTGCGGTGTATGGCGGCCGGCGATTCGGCGGATAAAGCATTTACCAGCAAGTGTATGGGCGAGACGGGTTTGCGCGCCGGCGAGACGGATACCAGCGAAGACGCCGGCTGCGCCGACGAAGGCGACAACGCCTGGCTGGCACCCCTGCAAGTTGTTGAAGGCGAGCAGTATATGATCCTGATCAGCAATGTCACGTCCAGCGGCCCCGGGTTCAGCCTGCGTTTTGGGCGGCTCGGCCAAACTGCCCTGCGACGTAGAAAAGGAAAAACCCAAACAGACGGTGAAGAAGCCCGTTACTCCACCCGCCAAACCCAAAAATCTCGATAAACCGAAACCGCCGGCAGTGGTCAAAACCGAAACCGTCAAACCCGACTCCATCGGCGGCCGCGCCGTCACCGTCGGCGAAACGGTGTCGGTTAAAAGCAAAAAGATCAAAGTCAGAATCTGGGACAGCCAGGTCGAGGACGGCGACGGGATATCATTGTAAAAAAAAGTAAGTCCCACTCTACAAAACATATCGACGATAAAAAAGTGATCGACCGGGTGTACCTGCGCCTGAAGCCGCAGGAATACGAGATCGAACTGCCCGCCGGCAAAGAACATTATCTCACCGTGTACGCCGACGACTTCGGAAAAGCCGAACCCAATACCGCAATGGTATCCGTATTCGACGGGGTCAAAGAACAAACCATCGACCTGGTAGCGGACCGGAAGAAGCAGGAAAGTGTGAAGATTATTATGGAGTGAGTGTTTTGGTGTTTGAGTGTTTGAGTGTTTTGGTGTTTGACCACCAAATGGCGCTTGAGTATTCGGATTACCATTAAACGATTTCCTCGGAAAGCCCGCCCAACTGAGGCCAGCGAACCGGCCGACCAATGGCGGCCACAGCCGGCGGCGCGGGGGCCAGGCGGCGCCGGGCGCCGCCCCGGGCCCGGGGGCCGGGCGGGGGCCCGGCCCCGGATTAGAGGGCCCCTTCCCCGTTCCCCTCGAATCTTGCCCGTGCTGTTTCAGAGCTTATTTGCACCCTCCTCCCTCTCGAAACACTAAAACACTCAAACACTAAAACACTCCCCTCAAACCTCAATTTTATGCTTGGTTTCCGCTTTTCCGACTACAAACCCGACCCGAACCAGAGCACGTTCGACCGGTTGTTCAAAATCTTTCAGGAACTGATGTTGTACACCTCCGGCGACGTGTACGAGTCCCTGGCCTGGCTGACCGAACTCGACAAGGAATACAAACTCACCAACGAGGAGTACGGTATGGGTGATTTTATCCGTGAACTGGAGGAACGGGGCTACATCCGGCGCGACGGCGAGGAAGGTGGCAACCTGGGACCGACGCGCAAATTAGAGATCAGTATCCGGCAAAAAAGCCTCGACGACATTTTCGGCGACCTGAAAAAAGCAAAAAGCGGCAGCCACAACACCTCGAATATCGGACAGGGCGACGAATTTACTTCCGACGTAAAGCCCTATGAGTTCGGCGACAGTCTTGAGAACTTAGCCGTCACCAATTCGCTGCGCAACGCCTATATCAACCACGGTATCGAGGAATTCAACCTCACACAGGACGACCTGGAAATCCATGAAACCTACTTTCAAAGCCAGATGTCGTCGGTACTGATGATCGACATCTCGCACTCCATGATCCTGTACGGGGAAGATCGCATTACCCCCGCCAAAAAAGTGGCGCTTGCACTCGCCGAGTTTATACAGACCCGTTTCCCCAAAGATACACTCGATATTCTTGTGTTCGGCGACGACGCCTGGCCCATCGAACTCAAAGACGTCCCTTACCTGCAGGTCGGCCCCTACCACACCAACACCGTCGCCGGACTGGAACTCGCGCTCGATATCCTCAAACGCCGCCGCAACCCGAACAAGCAGATCTTTATGATCACCGACGGCAAACCCACCTGCCTGAAAATCGGCAAAAACTACTACAAAAATTCTTTCGGGCTCGACCGCAAAATCGTCAACCGTTGCCTCAACCTGGCCATGCGTTGCAAAAAACTCAATGTGCCCATCACCACTTTTATGATCGCCCGCGACGCCTACCTTGTGCGTTTTGTGGAGGCTTTCACCGAAACCAACAA
>JADJOD010000041.1 GCA_016713985.1 Lewinellaceae bacterium
GGTTGGGACATACCCGGTACTCTGATGTATCGTTCAGTAAGATCACGTACGTAATAGTGCAGGATAGTGTCTGAAGGTCGTTTAACACCGGATGGAAGTTTCGCCTTAATGAACTCAACACTGCTTTTGATAAGGGCTTCTAACTCATTCATTCGTTAAGCCTGATTTTGAGGAGCAAGTTAGTAAATTTACACCGCCACATATTTATGAAAGAACAAATCCTCCTCCTCCCACCAATACCACGCAGACACCGTAGCACACCGCCGCCACCTGCATATGCATCCCGAATTGTCGTTTCAGGAAGTGCAGACCGGAAAGTTTGTAGCCGCCCGGCTCCTGGAACTCGGCATCAAACACCAACACGGCATGGCCGGCAACGGCGTGGTGGCCCTGATCGAAGGAAAAAATCCGAAAAAACGCGTCGTCGCCCTGCGCGGCGATATGGATGCCTTGCCCATCCGGGAAGCCAACAAAGTGTCGTACAAATCTCAAAATGAAGGTGTTATGCATGCCTGCGGGCATGATGTGCACACGTCGTCGCTGCTCGGTACGGCGCGTATCTTGCACGAACTGCGCAACAAATTCGAAGGTACGGTAAAGTGTATTTTCCAGCCCGGCGAAGAGCGGCTGCCCGGCGGCGCAAGTATCATGATCAGGGAAGGTGTGCTCGAAAAACCACGCCCCGCGAGCATATTCGGCCAGCACGTGCACCCGCCCCTGCGCGCGGGCATGGTCGGATTAAAACCCGGCATCTATATGGCCAGCAGCGACGAGATATACGTCACCATCAAAGGCCGGGGCGGGCACGGCGCCATGCCGCAGGAATGCATTGACCCGGTTGCCATCACCGCTCAGGTCATCGTGACCCTGCAGCAGATCGTGAGCCGTTACGGCGACCCCGGCACTCCGTCGGTGCTCACTTTTGGAAAAATCAACTCCACCGGAGGCGCCACCAACGTAATTCCCAACGAGGTGAAACTGGAAGGCACCTTCCGCACCATGAATGAAAAATGGCGCGCCGAAGCCCACAAACGGATGAAAAAAATCGCCGAAACGATGGTAAAAAGTATGGGCGGCGCTTGCGAATTCAATATCCACAGGGGTTATCCGGTGCTTTACAACCACGAAGCGCTTACCCAGCGCACCAAACAATGGGCCATCGAATTTCTGGGTAAAGACAAAGTCGTGGACCTGCCTGCGCGTATGACGGCCGAAGATTTCGCTTATTTTTCCCAGGCAATGCCCGCCTGCTTTTACCGCCTCGGCACCGGCAACCCCGAACGGGGAATCACGTCACCCATTCACACCGAAACATTCGATATCGACGAAGCCGCGCTTGAAACGGGCATGGGGCTGATGGCGTGGCTGGCAATCAGGGAGTTGGAAAAGAATTATTGAGCAGTAGCACGGGTCAGTTCGATCAGTTGCAGCGGCGCGTTATTCATCGCCACAAGCAGTCTTTTCCGCCCCCCCCGGCCCGCAATAACCTCCAGTTCACGCACCGGCCCGTTCAGCCAGAACCCCGAAACGCCGGGTTCTTCTGCGAGGAAATGGCCGTCGCCGTCGCCCAACAGCAGTGCCCCGTAAGAGGCGTCAAAACGCCCGATGGCAGGTTGCACTTCGTAAAAATTACCACCCAGTAATACATCCAGGTGCCCGTCGCCGTTAAAATCATACGGCAAAACGGCGAACACCGGGCTGAATTGGGCCTCCACAGGCAAGAGGTAGAGCGCCCATTGGCCGCTGCCTTTGTTTTCAAAATAGCAGGAACCCGGCATTTCCACCTGCTTGTACAAAGCGCCTTCACGCATTTCTTCAGTAAACACTTCTTCGAAGGTGCTTTCCGCGTACTTCCGGTATTGAACAAATCGTTTTTTTAACGCGGGCAACTGGCCGATCAACGCATCTTTATCGGCAAAAACGCGGTTTTTACCTTGCCGGTAATAAGTCAGAATCGGCTCCACACTGCCGTTTCCGTCGAAATCCTTTACCCAAAGCCCGAGTGGTTCGGTTGCCGAGGCCCGTAGGTTGCTGTTCAATCCCAGGTTGCCTGCTACCAAATCCTGATCGCCGTCGCCGTCGAAATCGGCCGCCCGGATACAATTCCAGAGGCCGGAAGAATGCGGAATTTCCGTTTTTTCAAAACCTTCGGCCGTGTTCCGGAAAACGGTGACCGGCATCCATTCGCCACAAACAACCAGGTCGGGGCGGCCATCCTGTTCCAGATCAACCCAGCAGGCATCGGTGACCATACCGGTGATGCCTGTTCCGGTTTTTGAAGTTTTGATCGGTGTTTCAACAAAACGGCCGGTTCCCGTATTTTTCAGGAGGTAAGACACCGGAGAGAGTCCGTACGATCCGGTTACCGAGCGGGTGCCGACGAACAAATCCTGCTGGCCGTCGCCGTCAAAATCAGCCGCCCGGATGCAGGAAGTATTTTTTGAAATAAACGTTTCGGCCGGCAACGGGGGCGCCGATCGGGGTGAAAAAGTGCCGTCGGTTTGTTGCACCATTGCCGTATCCGGATTATAAAAATCGTCCAGTCCATCGCCGTTCAGGTCGGCCACATCCCACTTCGGTCCTTGTGTGGCCAAAGACCAGGGCATAAGTTTCTCCCGGGCAATGTCCTGCAGGTCGTTTTTCGCTACCGGGAAAAGTATTTCCTGCACAGGATATTCGTGTGATCCGGCGGCCGCTACCGGTCGCCGGATCGCATTTTTGGCATCCAGTGTGATCGTTTGCCCGGCCCGAATGTCGTATATTATTTCATTTGTCCCCTGGCCAGCTCACCAACAGCGAATCCACCTGTTCGGTATCGCCCAGGCCGAACAAAATAACACCCGGCTCCACCGATGATTGAAAGCCCCGAACGGGCTGGTTTTCAGCATACTGTACCTGTTTTCCCTCAAACAACTTTACTCGGGCGCCAATACCGAACGGGTTTCCACCCATACCTGAAAGTTTGATTTTGAGAAAACGACCGTGGCGGGTGTTGTTCCTGAAAACCGAGGCGGGTTCGTTCAGAGGAACAACCCGTATGGTCGAGTCCCCAGTTTTTTGACACGTCTTCAAAACGCAGGTCGCCGCTGTTTTTATAGCAGTAGTTTGCTACAGCGCCGGAAGGCATTTTTGCGATCAGTTCCAGGTCACTGGCATTGCCCTGCACCTCTTGTGAAGAGATATATTTCAGGTAGTCGATGTCATTGGGCCGGTGCGGGATACCGTTGCTGATAAAAAGGTCTTTCCGGCCGTCGAGATCGAAGTCGGCAAACAATGGGCTCCAGCTCCAATCCGTGGTCGCCACACCGGCCAACTGGCCGATTTCGGAAAAAACGGTGAACGGTGGACGGGAGACGGTGGACGGGAGACGGTTGTTCGTTTTGAAGAAAGATTCGTGTGAGGAGATATGGGGTGAAAAATTGTCACCGGTGTCCCGTCCACCGCCTACCGTTCCACAATTGAGTTGCAGGCAGTTACGGGGAAACTGCCAGTGATAGCCATAGGAATGTTTGTATTCGTACACCTGGTACTGATCGGCCGGCTGGCTGGCTTTGAGGATGGTCTCGTCTTCCGGTTTCATATCGAGGGTGACGATATCCGGCCGGGCATCATTATTAAAATCAGCCATGTCGCAGCCCATGGAAAAATTGGACGTATGGCCCGTGCTTTCGGCAATTCCTTCGCTGAAATACTGCCCATGCACGTTGTAATACAAAAAGTCGTTTTCGTGAAAGTCGTTGGCAACGTAGATGTCCGGGTACCCGTCGGCGTTTATATCCCCCACGGCAAGGCCGAGGCCGTAGCCCGATTTGCCGTCGTGCAGGCCGGAGACGCGGGTAACGTCGACAAATTTTCCGCCGTCGTTTCTGAACAAGCGGTCGCTGGCCGGCGTGTCAAATTGCCGGGAAATGGCCGTGTCTTTGTAGGATTCCGACGAATGCACGCTGTGGCATAGCACAAAACAATCGAGGTCGCCGTCGAGATCATAGTCGAAAAAGGCGGCCTGGGTACACAAAGCAGAAAGGTCAAGGCCGTAGTCGGCGGCTTTTTCCGTAAAAGTGCCGTCGCGGTTATTGATAAACAGCTGGTTTTTGCCCCGAAAGGATTTGTATACCCCCACCTGACAAACGTAGATATCGAGCCAGCCGTCGGCGTTTACGTCGGCCATGGTGACGCCGGTTTTCCAGGAACCTGTACCTCCGGTACCCGATTTTTCTGTTGCGTCTTCAAAGTGAAAGTCCCCGCGATTGAGGTACAGTTTGTTTGGCCCGAGATTGGACGTAAAATAGAGGTCGGGCAGGCCGTCGTTGTTCACGTCGCCTGCTGCGACGCCGCCGCCGTTGTAATAATAAAGGTATTGGACAATGTTCATCCCGTCCGCCGTTTGTTCGGGCAGGGTATTGGAGAAGTTAATGCCCGTTTCACCGGCTGAACATGCTGAAAAAAGGGTGGGTTTGTCGGACGGGTGGCAAGCGAAAAAAAATAGGATGGCGCCGCACAAGACATAAACGGCAGCGCCTGTTCCTGTACGCCGATATTCAGGGACGACGCATGGAGGGGCGGCGTTTCTGTTATTTTTTGAGAATTCGAATCGGGTCCGTTCTGAAATAGGCGCTGATCTTTGCCTGGATCTTGTCGTCACTTTGATTGTGGTGTGATTTGCTGTAAAATTCCTGGCTGTCCAACTGAACAAACCCTTCAACCACTTCTCCTTAATTTATTTACAGTTTCAACGCTGACTTTCGAAGCCGTTGCAGGAAGGGGGAAGCAAAAATGAAGGACTGAAGATTTTCATTATCGCTGCTTAACACCTCGTTTTTGCTGCCGCTCCATTCCAGCCGGCCCTCGTGAAGAAAACAGATGTTGTCGCCAATTTCCATCACCGAGTTCATGTCGTGGGTATTGATAACGGTGGTAATGTTGTTTTCTTCGGTAATACTGCTGATGAGTTCGTCGATCAGGATGGCGGTTTTGGGATCGAGGCCGGAGTTGGGTTCGTCGCAAAAGAGGTATTGGGGCTGGAGCACGATGGCGCGGGCGATACCGACGCGTTTTTGCATACCACCCGAAAGTTCGGAAGGGTATTTTTTATTGTTCCCCGCCAGGTTGACCCGTTCGAGGCAATAATTGACCCGTTCGAGTTTTTGCTGCGGCGAATTATGGGTGAACATATCGAGTGGAAACCGGATGTTTTGTTCCACAGTGAGTGAATCGAACAATGCCGATCCCTGAAACAACATGCCGATTTTCATACGGATGGCGCGCATGCCCTCTTTGTCCAGGTTACTGAAATTTACGTCATCGTACCATACATTGCCGCTTGACGGGGTTTGCAACCCAACCAGTATTTTCAGCAAAACGGTTTTTCCCGCTCCCGAGCGGCCGATGATGAGGTTGTTTTTGCCAGCTTCAAAGGTGAACGAGATCCCTTTTAATACCTGCTGATCATTAAAAGTTTTGACAATGTTTTCTGCGCGGATCATGGATAGTTATTTCATGAATACGTCAATACGCCGTGCTGTATCTGTTTGTTCAGGATTTTCACGCCGTGACGACAACACGGAGGCAAATGTAATCAGCACCCGTCACTCGAAGCCTGTTTTACCATTTTTCCAATCGAATTGAAATATTATTCGCTCCTTCTTTTATTTCAAATTTGGCTTCGTCCCAGTTGGGCGCCCTGAATTGGGCCGTGCATTGTTCGAAAAACCATAGGGCTCGGTAGGAATTCCGAACAGATTGGTATCCATTTTCCGTTGCCGTTCAGGTCGTGAAATGGCTGACCGCATACCTCCGGCAGCAGCTGGAACAATCGACGGCGAGTGTTCCGGCCTGTGCAACGGGAATGATTTTTTTCAGGCAGGCCTTTTCCGGTTTTAAAAAATCCGATTTGCTTCGGTAAACACCCACATAGATATTGCCTTGCGTATGTTGAATATTAGTAAATGATATGGCGAACATGGGCGCGAGTAGATTCAGGGAAAAAAAAGCGGATACGGTCACGGGCAAATGGTTAACGGAATTCCGGATAAAAAAATTGGCAGCCCCGGGGGGCCGGGAACTGCCTTATGAAAAGAACGAACAGTCGATCAAAGGGGCAATGCCGAATAACGCTCGATAAACGCTTTCAGTTCATCCACCATGGCCGGCGAACCGATGGCAATGGTGCAGCGCTGGTGGAGTTCGTTGGGTACCACGTCAAGGATTCGTTTGAGTTGGGTATTCATGGCTTTGCCGCCGGCCTGCTCCACGATCATCGACAGGGGGTTGCACTCATAGAGCAGCCGGAGTTTGCCTTTCGGATATTTGCGCGTGCTGGGATAGAGGAAGATACCACCCTGGATCAGGATGCGGTGAATATCGCTCACCATCGAGCCGATGTAGCGAAGGCCGTAGTTTTGGTCGGAGCAATTATCGATGTACCGCCGCATTTCCAGGTCGAATTTGGAGTAGTAGCCCTGATTGACGGAATACGTGGAGCCGTTTTCCGGCATCCGCATATTGCGGTGGCTGAGGCAAAACTCGCCGATGGAAGGATCGAGGGTGAAACCGTTGACGCCACGACCGGTGGTGTAGACAAGTATGGTGGAGGTGCCGTACAACACATAGCCGGCGGCCACCTGTTTTACGCCTGCCTGCAGGAAATCTTCTTTTGTTGCGGGGCCGTTGGGATCACTTTTCCGGCGGTAAATGGCGAAAATAGTGCCCACCGAGACATTCACGTCGATGTTGGAAGAACCGTCGAGCGGGTCGAACATCACGATGTAATGGCTTGTTTTGGTGCCGATCGGCGGAATATGAATGATGTCCTCATTTTCCTCGGAAGCGATGGCGCAGCATTCGCCGGAGTTTTGGAGGCACTCGATGAGTTTTTCATTGGCGTACATCGAGTTTTGCTGCATGTCGCCACTTTGGTTCTCCCGAATCGGCTACGCCGACGATGTTGACCAAACCGGCCTTGTTTACTTCGCGGTTGATAATTTTCGCTGCCACACCGATATCGCGCAGGAGTCCGGTGAGTTCGCCGGTGGCAAAATCAAAGTCCTTTTCAGAGCGGATGATAAATTCATCCAGGGTAATGATGCGGTTGCCGGAAGTAGGCGAAGTGGGGGCTGGTGTGCCGTTTTGAGGTGCTTTTTTAACACTTGTTTGCCATAAGGTGGTGGATTGAATACTGGATAGAGGTTGGATTTGAACGAAGGCATATATTTGGCAGTGCAAAAATAATAAATCTGCCGGTTTTGATTGAAATAGCCAACTGAATCGGGTAATCCGACGTTTTATATCCGAATCATTCCATTTGCCCCGTTCGTTTATGCGCCTCTTTTTACTGATCGCTGCCCTTGTTTTTTACACCTGTCGCCCGGCAGGACCGGAGACCCTGCCGCTGCCCACGAAGGTTTGTATCAAAACGACCCACCACGATTATCCGCTGACAGGGTCCATCGTTTATCTCAAATATTTTACCGATTCTTTTCCCGGCTACGACAAGGGTGCAGACTTTTACGACGCCTCGTTCAAAACCGGCGCCGACGCCCGCGGATGTATCGAATCCGTCCCGGAAGGCCGGCACTGGCTGGTGGCCTTCGGCTACGACAGCTTGCACTTTCCCCATGAAGCGTTTGGCAGCCTCCCGATAGATATTTCACTGACTTACCGGCCGGTAGTGGATACTATGATCTATTTAGGCCACTGATATTTTCATTTTTTTACCGCCATTTCCCTGTCGAGCAATACCGCCTCGTGCAATATTTCCAGCAAGGGCTCTTCCCGGATATCTTTTTCGGACAACAGCCGGATATACGCTACTTCTTTCCGGCCGCCAAGATCGAGCAGGCCCTGGTCGTTGGACAAAAGGCGCCCCCGGGCAAAACCAAACGCCACACCCGAATTGATCCCGCTGTAAGGAAACGAGGCCGGATAAAGAAAACATATTCTGCTGAAACGCCAGTAATAGGGAACGCCGTAGCCGAATTTTTCCTTTAATTCCGGGAAGTTGGTCTGCAACAAATTCCGTATACGTTCACAAATAGATTTTTCTGCAGGTAATAAATCTTCAAAAAAAGATTCAAAGTCTTTATGTTTGGCGAGATTCATCGGAAAATCTGGAATAAAGGCTCAAAAATAGTCTTATTGAACACGAATGGCAATCCCATAGACCCGGATCGAGACGAAATCGTAATTTTGTATCTGCAAAACTGAACGAACTAACTGCTCGCCGCCTATGAAATGGTTGGTCAACAAACTTGTCAAGCAGTATATGCGTCTGCGTATGCGGCGTATCGAGCGTTATATGAAACGCCCGGAGGAGCCGCAGGAGCGTTGGCTTCAACGTTTGCTGGATACCGCGCGTAATACGGAGTTCGGCAGAGCATACGATTTTTCCGGTATTCGAAACGCAGCCGAGTTCGCTCAGCGGGTGCCCGCACAGGATTACGAGCAGATTAGAGGTCATATTTTCAGGATGATGCGTGGAGAATCCAATGTATTATGGCCCGGTCAGGTCAACTGGTACAGCAAAAGCAGCGGAACCACCAGCGATAAAAGTAAATACATCCCGGTACCCATGAGCAACCTCTACGGCTGCCATTATGCCGGCAGTTGGGATTCCCTGGCGCTTTTATACCACAACAAACCGGATATGGAGGTTTTTCGCCGCAAAAACCTGGTTATGTCCGGCAGTTTTCAACCCTTCGACGAGTATCCCAAATCCCGTATCGGCGATATCAGTTCGTTGATGACCCATCATATGCCCGTGATCGGCCGGGCTTTTCATACACCCGATTTTAAAACCGCTCTGCTCACCAATTTTGAGGAAAAACTTCAACGTGTCGCCGAGATCACCAGCCGCCGCGACGACATCGTTATGTTTGGCGGAGTACCCACCTGGACCATCGTCCTTTTCCGGCTGATACTCGAAAAAACGGGAAAATCGAACATGCTGGAAGTGTGGCCCCGTTTGCAGGCATACATGCACGGAGGTGTGGGTTTCGACCCCTACCGCGATACCTTCAAAGCCCTGGTTCCAAGTGATTCTTTTGTTTACCAGGAAATATATAACGCATCCGAGGGCTATTTTGGCGCCCAGTGCGACCTGTCTAAAAAAGATATCCTGCTTTTTGCCGATAACGGCGTGTTTTACGAGTTTGTGCCCACGGAAGAATGGGAAAAGGATCACCCCAAAACCGTTCTGCTGGCCGATGTGGAAATCGGAAAAAACTACGCCGTGATGATTTCTGCCAACAACGGCCTGTGGCGTTATCTTCCGGGCGACACGATCATGTTTACCCGAAAACACCCGCATTGTTTTCAGATTACCGGTCGTACCAAACAGTTTATCAATGCATTCGGAGAAGAAGTGATGGTCGGCGATACCGATAAAGCCCTCGCGGAAGCCTGCCGGCAATTAAACGCCGTAGTGTCGGAATACACTGCCGCCCCGGTTTATTTTGCAGGCGACAAAGGACGCGGCGGGCACGAATGGATTGTTGAATTTGAACGTGAACCTTCTGATATGGAACGTTTTAACGAGGTGCTCGATCAAACCCTGCAACGGATCAACTCCGATTACGAAGCAAAACGTTTTAAAGGAATGGCCCTGCAACGGCTTCACCTGCACGCCGTACCACGCGGCACTTTCCATCGCTGGATGCGCGCGCGGGGGAAATTCGGCAACCAGAACAAAGTGCCCCGGCTGGCCAATCACCGGAATTTCGTCGAAGAGATCATGCAACTTGTTAGTTCTCCCAATCCTTAGAACGGGTCGGTTCAATTCATGTTATAATTCACACCAAACCGCAATTGTCTGCCCTGTTGCGGGTTGTACAACAGATCGTCGACCGTTCCTGTTGCATCGAGGCCTGCATAACGCCGGTTGAATATATTTTGCACGTGAATATAAACCAGAAAATGATTGCTCAGGTACACCCGCATCATTGCGTCCCAGGAGCGGAAAGCCGGATAACGTTCGAGCGTCAACCTCCGCTTGTATTCGTCGCGGTAGATGACGGATTTGCTCAGCACAGAAGTTTGGCGGTTTGAAGCCAGCATCAACTCGAATTTGTTTACCCTGAAAAACGTGCGAAACTGAAAATGCCAGCGCGGAGCGTTGAATACATCTTCCGTGGCTGTCTGGTTATCCCCGATCCATTCTTTGCCACGGGTGTATTGCAGGTAAATTTCAGTCCGGCCCCGGAGCTCCGAACGCTGCCGCTCGCCGCTAAAATTAATATGTTGGTCGCCCAGGCTGATCAATCCCTGAATTCCCCACATGGACATGGCCAGTCCGGGTGCATTTTCCCAGCCGTAACGCCATGGAGCGACGAAACCCATTTGTTGCCGGAGGTATCCCGGGCGAAGCAAGTGATACACTTTTTCCGAAAAAAAGACCCCGTCTACACGTACGGAGCCGCGTTTATATCGCAATCCCGCTTCCCAGGTGTGTATTTTTTCCGTAGCATCCGCGCCTTCCGGCGAAGCCGAGATAGAGCCGTCGCCGAGGTTTAAAATGAAAAAGGTATTGGTCATGGCATACATGGACGGCCGGCGGAAGGCCGATGCAAAATTTGCCCGTACGGCCCAGGAGCTGTCGAGGTGGTACATGGCTGCAAAACGCGGAGTTGGCACAAGGCCGTGGTAGATCGAGTAGTTCACCGCGCCGCTTCCGGCCAGGTAAAGCCGTTTGCCGCGCCACGTTACCTGGGCAAATAAATTGGCGTCGAGGTCGGTGATCAAATCGGGGTAAAACGTGTTGATAAATTCCGGAACGGTTGTATAATCAAATTTTATTTCCACCGGCACTTCATAATAGGAACGCGCCGGAATGCCGCCGCCGGCATTCACCTGGAAGCCGGCATCGAGGTATAAATGTTTGCTCACATGGGCGTTGATACGCGACTCCACCCGCACATCAAACCCGCTGGCCGTTGTATACCGTTCGTTGGAGGCAAGTGTTCGGGAAATATTCCTCAAAATGGCATCCTGTAAAGAATCGCTGATCATACCCGGAGCCAGGACCTTGTACGTCGCCGCGCTCAGCCGGTCAAATACATAGGTTGTGGTTGATGTATTGTCCACCCGATACCGGATAGCGGATATCGTGTTGTGTGTCATCCACTTGGGGCGGGTTCGGGTGAATCCGAGTGAAAAAGTTTCGATCCTTTCGGCCAGGCGGTTCGATGGGTTGGCGTAGGAAACCGCCAGAGGGCTGATACCCAAAGCCGTGTGATCGAACCGCGCCATCACATTGTACGTGAGATGAATACCGCGCCATTTGAGGTTAATGCCCAACAGCCGGCTTTCGTGAGGAATGGCTGCTGTTTTGGGCAGGCTGTCGCCGGGTTGTTCGGAGCGGAAATTCCTGTTGTTGAGATACAATGATGTGTCCAGGCCAAAGGGCAGATAGTGGTTGGTGTTGTACAGGTCGCGGTCGTAAAAAATATCGGATCTTTCCCGGATCGTGCTGCTGCCGTAAAGGCTAAACCGGAATACGTTTTTGTCTTTCCCCAATTTGCCGCCCAACATCAGGTCGAGGCTGTTGTACCCGTTGCTCCCGAATGCCAGGTCGGCCTGTGTAAAAATGGGACGTTCGGTTTCTTTCAGGATAATATTGACCACCCCCACACAAGCCTCATTGCCGTAAATGCTCGCCGCCGGTCCGTACAATACCTCTATACGTTCGGCCTGCCGGATCGGGATTTGTGCGCCAATCGACATGCCCAGGGCGATGCTCGGTTTTACCGGCACGTCGTTGATGAGTATTTTGACGTATTGATTTCCGGAAAGCCCGCGCATCAGAAAGGTCTCACCTTCGGTGGCGTTGCCCGGCTGCGACACCCGGATACCCGGTGCGGCGCGAAGCACGTCGCCGAGTGTGACGAACCCGTTTCGCAGAATATCTTCCGAACTGACCACCCAGATGGTGTAGGGCAATTGATCCACTTCTTCCAGCGAACGGGTCGCGGAAATGGCTTTTGTCGTTTGGCGGTCGTAGTTGCGGGTTAATATGTCTTTTTCCGTAAGCCGCTCCGGCGTGAGCAGCAGGGTAGAGTCATTTTGAGCGAAAAGAGAACCCGTGTACAGAAACAGGACGGTCGGCAAAAAATATTTCACGGCGGAAGTGGTTATTTGACGCGAAAAGTAGACATTTTTTCAGGCGGGTGGCCGCTGTTTCCTTTTTTACCGTTTAAATTCCTCTCTTTTTAACTTCCAATCCGCCCTTGCTGCCCGGGGAAAAGGGAAGCCTCGTACCTTCGTCACAAATTGGTTAACATACGCTTACACGCCTTTCCGCCATCATGTCCATATTAAAAGATGCTACGCTGCTTCACCACGAAGCGTTTATCAACAACGAGTGGGTCGCCGCCGATTCCGGCCGCACTTTCCCGGTAACAAACCCTGCCAATATCGAAACCCTGGCCAGGGTGGCCGACTGTGCCGCTCCCGAAACCCGCCGCGCCATCGCCGCCGCCGAAGCCGCCCTGCCGGAATGGCGGGCGAAAACCGCTACCTCGCGGGCCCATCTGCTGCGGCGCTGGCATGATCTCATCCTCGAAAATGTTGAGGACCTGGCGCTGCTCATGACCCTCGAACAAGGCAAACCGTTGGCGGAATCGCGCGGGGAAGTGCGCTACGGCGCTACCTTTATCGAGTGGTTTGCGGAAGAAGGCAAACGCGCCTACGGCGACGTCATTCCGCCGCACCAAACAGGTATGCGCCTGCTGGTGGTCAAACAACCCGTCGGCGTGGTGGCCGCCATCACACCCTGGAATTTTCCCAACGCCATGATCACCCGGAAAGTAGCGCCGGCACTGGCGGCAGGCTGCACAGTGGTGCTGAAACCTTCCGAAGAAACCCCGCTTTCGGCCCTGGCGCTGGCCGAACTCGCCCACCGCGCCGGGTTCCCTGCGGGTGTGTTGAACATCGTGACCGGAATGGATGCCCCTGCCATCGGTCGTGAACTGACGGACAGCCCGGTAGTGCGCAAATTGTCGTTCACCGGCAGCACGGAGGTGGGCAAACTCCTGATGCGTGCCTGCGCCGGCACCATAAAAAAAATATCACTCGAACTCGGCGGCAACGCACCCTTCATCGTTTTTGACGATGCCGACCTCGACGCTGCCGTGGAAGGGGCCATCGCTTCCAAATACCGCAACGCGGGCCAAACCTGTGTGTGCGCCAACCGGTTGTTTGTACAAAACGCTGTTTATGAGCCATTTTTGGAAAAATTTACCGCAGCCGTGCAGCGCCAAAAAGTCGGCGCAGGTACCGACCAGGGGGTGCATATAGGCCCCCTGATCAATGCCGAAGCGCTGGAAAAAGTGACACGCCTGGTGGGCGACGCCTCCCGAAAAGGAGCCCGGGTGCTTACCGGCGGCCAGGCCATGCAAGGCACCTTTTACGAACCCACCGTGCTGGCCGATGTGGACGTAAAAATGGACATCATGCACGAAGAAATTTTTGGACCGGTTGCGTCTGTGATCCGTTTCGAGACGGAAGAAGACGCCATTCAAATGGCCAACGACACACCTTATGGGCTCGCCGCCTATTTCTACGGCCGGGACATCGGTCGCGTGTTCCGCGTAGCGGAAGCCCTGGAATACGGCATGGTAGGGGCGAATACCGGTCTGCTGGGAACCACCATAGCGCCGTTTGGCGGTGTCAAAGAAAGCGGGATCGGACGGGAAGGTTCAAAGTATGGCCTGGAAGAGTTTTTGGAAGTGAAGTATGTTTGTTTGGGAGGTATCTAAATAATCACACGGATCGCGGCAATTCAATGTCCGTATTGCGCCGGAGCCGTACTTTTGCGCCGCCCGTTGAAATACAAAACCGCCCGGGCAAACGATTTTTTAATTCGAAACAGCATGGAATTTTACGCGCTTACCATCAGGCAGGTCACCCCGGAAACATCCGATACCGTTACGCTTGAATTTGACATACCCGAAAACCTGAAAGAAACCTTTATTTACAAAGAAGGACAACACATTACGGTCCGCCTGCACCTCGACGGTCATGAAATTCGCCGTTCGTATTCCATGTCGTCGAGCCCGCTGGAAAACCGCCTCGCCGTAACGGTGAAAAAAGTGGACGGTGGCCGGGCATCCACTTACCTGCACGATGTGGTAAAACCCGGCGACACCCTCGAGGTCGCCGCGCCCGACGGCCGTTTTAACACGCCGCTCAACCCGGAAAAACGCCGCACCTATTATCTTTTCGCCGCCGGCAGCGGCATCACCCCGCTGATGTCGATCTCCAAAACGATCCTCGAGTCGGAGCCCATGAGCGCTATTTTTCTGCTTTACGGCAGCCGCAGCGAGGAAGATATCATTTTCCGCGACGAACTGGATCGCCTGTCGGAGCGATATACGGGTCAATTACACGTGGAGCACATCATCAGTCGCCCCAAAAAAGACCCGGCGGGTGGCGGCATTTTTGCCATCTTCAAAAAATCGACGTTCAACTGGCACGGCAAAACGGGGCGCATTACCCCGAAACTGGCGAACGAATTTCTCGACGAAAACCTCGCGCGTGGCCCCGAAGACGATTGTATCTACTTCATCTGCGGCCCGGGGAACATGGCTGACACAGTGAAAACCGCCCTGCTGGGGCGTGGTATTCAGGCCAAACAAATTCACACCGAGCATTTTGTCAATGCCAACCACATTCCCGGCGAATTCCAGCCCGGCGCCTCTGCCGGCGGCGAAAAACGCGTGATCGTACATCTCCAGAGCAAACGTATCGAAATCGCGGTGCCTGCCGGCGCCACCATCCTCGATGTGCTGGTCAAAGAACGTTACGACCCGCCCTATTCCTGCACCGCCGGCGCCTGCTCCACCTGCATGGCCAAACTGCTCAGCGGAAAAGTGCACATGGAAGCCTGCTACGCCCTCGACGACGAAGAGGTGAAAGCCGGTTACATCCTCACCTGCCAGTCGCACCCGGAAACGGATGTGGTGGAACTGACGTATGATATGTAACACCCATGTACGACGGACTTCCAAGTCCGTAACACTTGGCGTGAATCGACGGACTTGGAAGTCCGTCATACAGGTCGTTTTTCCAGCCGGATTTTTTTGCGTTGTTTGGCTTTGTCGAGGGCGGGGCGGAGCGATTCGGAGACTTTTGTCCAGGCTTCGTCTTTGTTGGCGGCCGAAGTGATCCATTCACCCGGTACACCTTGTATTTCCGACAAGGGCAAATCTTTCCAGTCCGTTGAGCGCAGCATGACCGGGACGATGGTTTTATCGCCTTTTCGATGCGCTTCGAGTGCCGCGCCGAATTCTTTTTTGTAACAAAAATCCGAAGCCACGAAATCGGCACTGACGAGACAGAGCACGATATCAGCTTCTTCCAGTTGCTGGAAAATGACTTTTTCCCACTCGTCGCCCGCTTCTATATTTTTATCATCCCAGACTTGAAGTTTGTTGAGTCGAATGAGTGGAGATAGTGCGTTTTTCAGCGTTTTCAGATGTTCCAGATCGGCATGTGAGTATGACACAAATGCCTTGACGGGCAATTGCTCCACTTCATCTCGCATAGCGGGTTCTTCCACGCCGTCAAGCAAGTCGGCGATGTATACACGCTTTTTGAGAGATTTGACAAAGACCTCTTTTTCTCCTGCTTTTTCGGCTTCCACGAGATATTCGTATTCCTCGGTGTCCTTGCTTTCGGGAATCGGCACGAGTTCGCTGAAATTCAGATTCGTGAAATCCGCGACAATTTCTTTCACCGTTTCGCGGATAAAACTCAGGAATCGCCGCCGCTCTTCGCCGCACACGTCCATGAGGATTTTCTGGTCTTCCTTGTCCCAGCGCACCCGCGCCAATGCGTTGAAAATGTTGGGTTTGTGGAGTACCATGCCCGTGCGCCACGCGTGCTTAGTGATGGGCTGACTCAAAGTCAGCCCATCACTTGCCGCGATAAACGTGTGCAACTTCACCATCAAACGCGGAAAAACGCTGTCGGGCAGGAAGTCGGGAAAATGAATCACGAAACGTAAGACAGACCCTTCCAGGGTGACAACCGGCTCCTGCACGGGCAACAACTGCGGCACAACGTAGATGCACGGGTCGAGTTGGAAACAGAGTTCGAACTCTTGCATCACCCGCACGATGTACTGGAGTTTGTTTTTGGGGTACGCCATAGTGAGACGCTGACTGGTAGTCAGAGTCTCACTAACAATCGTGTTGTCTTTTTTGTAGCGCGGGTCGTTGATAACCGCGTCGAAGTCGTCTTCTTGGAGCAGGCCGCCCGCGTTCGCCACGATTTCCGAGTTGATGATGCGATAAACGCCGTTGGTGAGCCAGAGCGGGTTGAGGATTTGGGTGTCGAAGTTTTTGAGGTTGCGGAAGTTGATAACCACGCCGAGGTCGTGCAGGAATTGCAGCAGCACGTCCTGACTGAACTGCCGCGTCACGCCGTTCGCCCCGCACACGCGCCGGTATTCCATCGATTCGATGTAGTCGGCCTCCATGTTGGAAAAATGTTCTTTCACCGCCAGCCAGTGTTTGGGGAAAGGGGTGCGGCGGGTGTCGGCGCGGTCAATTTCGCGGCGCAGCGCCTCGCGAAATTCATCCAAGCCCTTGTCGGTTTTGGCAGAAAGGCGGAAAAAATCGCGGATTTGCGGGTATTTTTCCTGCAAAGTCTTGCGGTTGACTTCGAAAGAGGGGTTTTCGTCAATTTTGTTCAGCACGACCAGCACGGGCGAGCGGCCGCCGAAACTTGCGGCGTGTTTGAGCCACTTTTCAGCCTGGTCGTCGTTGCGGCTGTTGAGCAGCAGCACATAGACGCTGCGCTGCGAGAGGAAAAACTGGTGGGTGGCGTGCATCACCTCCTGCCCGCCGAAGTCCCAGAGGTGGGCGGTGACGCTGTCGCCGTCGTCCATCGCGAAAGGCGCCTTGCGGATGCGGATGCCGTGCGTCTGGCTTTCCTTGCTGTCGAAATCCTCGCCGAGCAGGCGCTTCACGAGCGAGGTTTTGCCCGCCGAGGCTTCGCCGAGAAAGATGACTTTGACTTCGTTGAGTTTGCGGCCATCGTCACCGAGTTCTTCGAAGTAGTCGCGGACGGCTTGGGGGGATTCTTGGGCGACTTCGACGGGGGGGATGATGAGGGGGCAGTTTTTGGCCAATATAGCGGGGCGGTCGCGCCAGTTTACATTCTCCTCTTGGTCATGCTCATTAACATCTTTCCATTTCACTAAAATGTCTCTGTGCTGAATCAATGTCAGAACTGGAGAGAGGTCATTTACCTGTGTTCTCGCGCAATCAAGCCGCTTAATGTTTACCAAACCAGACAGCGGCGAGAGATCGCTCACTTGTGTTCCGGCGCAGTCAAGTCGTTGTAAATTTGGCAAATTGGACAGTGGCGAAAGGTCGCTCACCTGCGTTCTGGCGCAATCAAGTCGTTGCAAATTTATTAAGTCGGACAATGGTGACAAATCGTTCACCTGTGTTCTGGCACAATCAAGCCGTTGCAAATTTACTAAGTCGGACAATGGTGACAAGTTGCTCACCTGTGTTCTGGAGCAGTAAAGCCGTTGCAAATTTACTAAACCATTTAGTGGCGAGATATCGCGCACCTGTGTTCTGGTGCAGTAAAGTCGTTGTAAACCTGGCAAATCAGCCAACGGTGAAAGCTTGCTTATCTGCGTGAGAGAAAGGTCAAGTCGTTTCAAATTTAGTAAACCAGACAGTGGCGAGAGGTCGGTTATCTGCGTATTATAACCGTAAAGCAATTGCAAGTTCCGCAGCCTTGAAAGAGGGGCGAGATATTCTATCTGCGTATTTCTGCAATCAAGCTGTTGTAAATTAAGAAGGCCTGCAAGGGGGGCAAGGTCGCTAACCTGGGTATTTCGGCAGAAAAGTATTTGCAAATATAGTAAGTCCGCAAGCGGTGCAAGGTCAGAGAATCTCCAAAATTCACCATACGCGCCAGCCACTACCAATTTTTTCAACAAGCCCAAGCGCTCCACCCCTTTAATGGAGGCGATACGGTTGGGTTCGCCACCGTTTTGGCTTTCCTTCCATTCACGCTTCTTGTTTTGTTCGATATCATACTCCCACCAAGCATTGCTCAATATCAAGGTCTCCAACCACTCGCACGCCCCCATATCAGGGGGCAAGTGGCTGAGGCCGCAGTTTCCGAGATCGAGAAAGCGGGCGTCTTCTCCCCGGCGGTGTTTTTCGATGTTTTCGCGGATGAGTTTCAGGGCGAGTTCGGACATGGATGAGAGGCGTGAGAAAGTGAGAGTAGTGAAAACGTGGCAACTATGTTGGAAGAATTATCTCAGATTTCTGATTCGTGCCACTCCCGGTTGAATCACTACGAAATAGCCTGCTAACATATTGATATTTATCTGAATAAAATCTGCAACCAATTGGGAACGCGTGATGGAAGGCATCTCATCAGCACGAATCAGGATAATGCCGCTATGCACTTTCTTCAGCCGGTAGACCAGCTCGCCAAAATCTTTGTCTCTGGTGATAAGGATGCGGCTTTCATCATTGGCAATGGCAAGAATAACCTCGTCATCGGTACCACGATCCGTTTCGGCAAAGTATAATATATCGTGGCCGGCTTCGCGGATCAACGCAACAAGTGATCTGTCAACACCTTCATCGGCTACAAATTTCATGCAGCGGCAGGGGTGGAAATGATGATTTCACCTTTAAGTGCCTGTGCTGCGAAAAAGAGGGCGGCAAGAATGTGCTCATGCTTCAGGCGAGGATGCTCTGAGAGAATGGCTTCATACGTTTCGTTGTTGGCGAGTTTTTCCAGGATTAACTCAACCGTAATACGTGTGCCCTTAATGACCGGTTTCCCCATCATCACCTTCGGGTTAATTTCAATAAGTTCGTTTGGATTCATATTGTTTTTACTACAAAAATAGATTTCTATTTTCAAACCCCCAACCTTCCCTCCAAAAACAGCTCTGTCATGCCGCAATTCCCAAGGTCAAGAAACCTGGCATCTTCTCCCCGGCGGTGTTTTTCGATGTTTTCGCGGATGAGTTTCAGGGTGAGTTCGGACATAGTAAAGCAGATTGGGCGAATAGATGCGAATGCATTTATGACGCGGCTATGGTTGTACGATAAAAGGGTTTTGAATGGTCAATTTGCCTTCTATGACGAGCCCATGTTGCATATCTTCCGTGTACAGCACATCGCAGTTCGTCTCCAGGGCAGCGGCAACAATCAGCGCGTCGAACCAACTCAACGTATACTTCTGCCGGAGTTTTAATGCTTTTTTGGAAAAATTGAGCGTAAGTGGTTGTACTTCAACCGATTGACTTATATGATCAACAATAGATTCAACCCGTTTATCGTCGTATCTGAATTTTTGGAGCAGCACATTGGCTACTTCATTGATGACTTGGGTAGAGATCGTAATATCTGGTGTGGCCGCAAGCATGGAAAGTAATTTGGACTGTTTGGCCACGTCTTGCGGGTCGGTGCTGACTATAAAAAGATACGCCCATAAATTGCTGTCCCAGAATTGTTTAGTGGCGGGCATTGCGTTCTTCGCGGTTAGGAATTTCTATTTTCTGTACTACGGGGAAAGATGATTCATTAATAAACTGAATCAATTGACGCATCCCCGTTTCCCGCTCTTCAGTGAGGTAGTCGCTCGTTTTCAATACAGTAAACGAGGCATTTTTGCCGGGCAATTTTTCAGCAGCGGCAGCAGCCTTCAACTGTTCCGCGACTCGAAGTTTTTCTTCGGCAGACAGTTGAAGCAACGCACGGAGCAGTTGTTCGGGAGAAACTTCAAAAGACAATTCCATAAAGGCTATTTTTTACAAAAGTAAATTCAATTTCTTGAAAAGCCAACTTCTCACACTCAGAGAGCAGTGAGAAAATTAGTGCGGAGAGCGGAATTATTTGATTCTCTGCACTTCATTATCACGCTTTCAACTCCCGCTCTAAAAACTCTCCAGTCCAACTTTCCTTCACCTTGCTCACCGCTTCAGGCGTACCTGCGCATACGATCCTTCCCCCGCGCGCGCCACCTTCCGGGCCGATGTCAATGATATAATCGGCCATTTTGATGACGTCGAGGTTGTGTTCGATGACAACCACGGTGTTGCCTTTTTCCACGAGGCGGTTGAGCACGGCGAGCAGTTGGCGGATGTCTTCAAAGTGTAGGCCAGTCGTTGGCTCGTCGAGGATATAGATGGTGCGGCCGGTGTCTTTTTTAGAAAGTTCTTCGGCCAGTTTTACACGTTGGGCTTCGCCTCCGGAAAGGGTGGTCGCTTGCTGGCCGAGGGTGATGTAGCCGAGCCCGACTTCCTGCAAAGTATTGATTTTGCGATAGATAGACGGAATCGGTTGAAAAAATTCGGCCGCTTCGCTGATGGTCATATCAAGTATGTCGCTGATACTTTTGCTTTTATACAGTATTTCAAGGGTTTCCCGGTTGTACCGCCGCCCCTGACAGCGGTCGCAGTGCACCTGCACGTCGGGCAGGAAGTTCATTTCGATGGTGCGCAACCCGGCACCTTCACAAACTTCGCAACGCCCGCCTTTTACGTTGAAAGAAAAACGGCCGGAGTTGTAGCCCCGTATTTTGGCTTCGGGGGTATCGGCAAACAGTTTTCGGATGTCGCCGAATACATTGGTGTAGGTGGCGGGGTTGCTGCGTGGCGTACGTCCGATCGGGCTTTGGTCGATCTCGATGACTTTGTCCAGAAGTTCCAGTCCCCGAACCTCCGCGTAGGGAAGCGGGCGTTTCAGGCTGTTGTAAAAATGGCTTTGCAGGATGGGGTACAAGGTTTCGTTGATGAGTGAACTTTTGCCGGAGCCGCTCACACCCGTGACGCAAACAAAAGTGCCGAGCGGCAGTTGAAGGTGCACGTTTTTCAGGTTGTGGCCGGTGCAACCTTCCAGTTCGAGCCACTGCCCGCTGCCTTTGCGGCGCGCGGCAGGCACCTCCAGTTTTACACGGCCCGCTAAGTAATCGCTGGTAGTGGTGGGTTTTTTCAAAAATTCGGCGGGTGTGCCGAAGTCGACGACCTCGCCGCCGTGTTTTCCCGCGCCGGGGCCGAGATCGATGAGGTAGTCCGATTCGAGCATGATGTCGCGGTCGTGTTCCACCACCAGCACGGTGTTACCAATGTCGCGCAGGTTTTTGAGCGCTTCTATGAGGCGCTGGTTGTCGCGCTGGTGCAGGCCGATGCTGGGTTCGTCGAGGATGTAGGTGATGCCGGTGAGTTGTGAGCCGATCTGGGTGGCAAGGCGAATGCGCTGACTTTCGCCGCCGGAAAGTGTGCGCGCCGGGCGGTTGAGCGCGAGGTAATCAAGCCCGACTTTCAGCAGGAATTTCAGTCGGAAGCGGATTTCTTTCAACACATCTTTTGCGATGGCGCGCTGGCGCTCGCTCATGCCGGAGTCGACATTTTCCAGGGCTGCATGGAGTTCCGTCAGGTCCATATTGGCCAGTTCGGCAATGTTGAAGGCGCCGATTTTGAACCACAGGCTTTCTTTTTTGAGGCGGGTGCCGTTGCATTCCGGGCAGGTAGCGACGGTCATAAAATCTTCCGCCCACTGGCGTATTTTTTCGCTGGTGGTATCGCTGTACCAGCGTTTGAGCATGTTCACCAATCCGTCGTAGGCGAGGTTGTAGGTCCATTCGTCGCCGCCCCAGGTGATGTCGATTTTTAATTCTTCGTCGCCCCCGTACAACAGGGTTTGCAGGGCCGCTTCCGGGATATCTTTGACCGGGGTGCTGAAGGAAAACTTGTGTTTTTTAGCCAGTTCCCGCAGTTGTTTGAACATCATATTGTCCCGCACTTCACCCAGTGGTACGATCCCGGCTTCGTTGATACTTTTATTGTTGTCAGGAATCACCCGCGCCAGGTCCACTTCGTGCAATTCGCCTAAGCCCTTACAATGCGGGCACATGCCGTAGGGTGAGTTAAAAGAAAACGTGTTGGGAGAGGGTTCTTCGTAGGAAATGCCGGAATCGGGGCACATCAGGTTGCGGGAATACACGGCGTTCACTCCGGCGCCTTCGGTGAGCGGTGTGGAAACGGGGTCGTCCAGATCGATCACCTGTAGCATGCCGTCGCCCAAACGCATGGCCATCCGTACACTTTCGGCAAGCCGTTCGCCCCGGTCGTCGCCGATCTTGAGGCGATCCACCACGATCTCGATGTCGTGAATTTTATACCGGTCCACCTGCAAGCCGGGGCTAACATCGACGATCTCGCCGTCAATCCTGACCTTCGTATAACCTTGTTTGCGGATTTGTTCGAAAAGTTCGCGGTAATGCCCTTTTCTGGACCGCACCACGGGTGCCAGGATGCCGATCTTGCGGCTGGCAAAACGTTCGAGGATGTTCTGGATAATCTGCTCCTCGGTGTATTTCACCATTTTTTTGCCGGTCGACCAGGAATAGGCCTCTCCGGCACGGGCGAACAGCAGGCGCAAAAAATCATAGACCTCCGTCACCGTTCCGACCGTGGAACGCGGGTTGCGCCCGGTGGTTTTTTGCTCGATGCTGATGACGGGGCTGAGTCCGCTGATCTGCTCCACGTCGGGGCGTTCCATCTCGCCGATAAATTGCCGGGCGTAGCTGCTCAGGGTTTCCATAAAACGGCGCTGGCCTTCGGCGTATATGGTATCGAATGCCAGGGAACTTTTCCCCGAACCGCTGACCCCCGTAATCACGACCAGGCGATTGCGGGGGATCAAAACATCCACATTTTTCAGGTTGTGCACCCGCGCGCCGGTCACCTCGATAAACTGTTGTTGGGCCAAGCCGGCGTCAATTTGTGCAGAAATATCGCGTTCAGTGTTCGCCTCACCGTTGAGCGCGGCTTTTTGTGTTTTTGATTTTGCCATTTTGTATAAAAACAACGGAGTGTGGGTGGTGTTTGGGGAAAAGTGCAAAAATAAGTATAATCGGAACGATGAGAAAGAATTTTTAAAACAAAAAGTTTTTATCCAAAACGTCATAAATGTGACATCAGCCGTTTTTTTCAATTCCAGAATATTAAAATTTAATTAGAACAATTACATACCCATTGATACACATTACATTTGCGTTGAAAAACCACATGAAAGCGCTTTGAGCCTTCCCGTCAGGAACTACACGGGAGGGCTCCTTTTTTCCAATTTTCATTTCAAAGCGCGTTGTTAATCTGACCTGCCTTTGTCCTGGCATTTCGAAAAACCGGCGATTTTCAGATGGTTGACTTATCGAATTTTATTGAACACACAATCCTGAAGCCCGACACGACGATTGCTGACGTGCGCCGTTTGTGTGAAGAAGCGCAGCAGCACAAATTTGCGGCTGTATGTGTACCTCCGTTGTATGTGCGCGACGCCTGCCGGATTCTGGGTGAAGACCGCCGGGTTCGGGTCGTCACCGTGGTGGGTTTCCCGATGGGTTATTCGGCCATTCCTGCCAAAAGTGAAGAAATCAAACGCGCCATCGACGAAGGCGCCGACGATATCGACGCCGTGATCAATATCGCTGCGGCAAAAAGTGAAAACTGGAACCACGTGGAGCGTGATATCGAAGCGGTGGCCCGGGCAACCCACATGCGGGGCCGCACCCTGAAACTTATCCTGGAATGCGGATTGCTGCTCGAACCGGGAATAAAAAAGGTCAGCGAACTCGCCCTTGCCGCCCATGTGGAATGGCTGAAAACCGGCACGGGATTCCATGGTCACCCCGCCACAGTCGAAATGGTGCGTTCACTCCGGGCGATGGCACCCGACAACGTCCGGATCAAGGCAGCAGGTGGCATCCGCAGCGCAAAAGATGCTGAAGCGCTGATCGCCGCCGGAGCCAACCGGATCGGCACGTCAGCATCACTTGAGATCATCGGTGTAAAAACCGTCCGGTGAAACCGTTTGCCACAACCGATTAAACATCCTGACTATGAATAACTTGTGGAGTGTTCAACTTTTTGTCTCCGGCAAATTTATCGCCCTGTTGTTTTTAGTGATCGGATGCAGCGCCCGTCTTTCGGCACAGGAAATTCAGATCAATGAAGACCCGCGCATCAGCCAGCTGTGCCGGACCTGGATCAATGACAATCGCGCCAATCCACGAATTGAAGGCTGGCGGGTACAGGTTATGGCCAGCACCGACCGGCTTCAGGTGGAAGACGCCCGCAACAAATTCCGCATCGCACACCCGGATGTGCCCGCCGAATGGATTCATGAAAAACCGTATTACAAACTGCGCATCGGCGCATTCAGGAATAAATTGGAAGCAATGGCGTTTATTGCCACATTGGCCGATTACACCGGCGCTTACCCTGCCAAAGACGCCAATATCCATCCGCGGGACTTCCTGGAATAAAATGGCACGTTTTCCATGCAAAATGGTTTTTAATTGCAGATTTCGTTTGAACTTTGGGATTTGTTGACGAGGATTTATAATGGCTACAGCAAAACAGTCCGCATTTCAATTCGGCGAGTTGGACAAAATAACTGTCTGGTTATACATCGCCCTAGTCTTCATTGGTTTGGGGATGATATTTTCCGTGAATTACGACCCCGCCGCCGACACCTTCAGTTTTCTCGACCTGAAGAATAATGTGGGCAAACAGTTGTTCTTCGTTGTTCTGTGTTTCGTCATGTTGTTTGTTATTTCGATGACGGACTGGGCATTCTGGCGCACTTACGCCCTGATTATTTATATTATCAGCCTGGTGATTTTGCCCGGAACACTGATTTTTGGCCGGGAAGTCAACGGCGCATACGCCTGGTATCAATTCGGCGGTTTTTCCTTTCAACCCTCGGAGCTGGCCAAATTCGGCACCTGCCTGGCCATGTCCGGCTACCTGAGTTCCACCGGTGTGAACCTGAACGATTGGCGAAGCCGGATTATAGCGATCGGGATTTTTCTTCTGCCGGCGGTTATCATTCTCGCACAAAAGGATACCGGGTCGGCACTGGTTTTTTTTTCCTTCGCACTCGTTTTATACCGCGAAGGATTAGCGCCGGGCTGGTATGTCATCGGGTTTGGCACGGCAACCTGCGCTATTCTGGGATTGGCCGCTTACCCGCCTTATGTCGTAGCGGGGTTTTTCATGATTTTTAACTTTTACCTCATTTCGCGTTTCCGCGAAAAAAACCGCCCCTGGTGGATTGCCTGGGTGATTACGGTTGTACTCACTTTCGCCTGGTCGTCCGTTTCACCCTGGGTGTTTCAAATGGCGAAGGTTGATCCGGCCAAATTGTCTTATCCGGACCTGGTGCTCCTTGCGCCACACGTTTTGCTTCTGTTATCGGCATTTCTGCCCAATTATTTGCGGAAAAACGCCATGATCCAGCGGGGTTTGTTGACCAAGTTGTTATTTCTGGTGCTGGCGGGCGGCCTTGTTTTTGCCGCCAATTTTGCCAACAACAAACTGCTGGCGCCTTATCAGCAGCAGCGGATCAAGATCTGGCTCAACCCCTCTGAAGCGGCTTCCGACGCCCGGGGCTCCGCTTACAACCTCCTGCACTCTAAAATGGCCATCGGCTCCGGCGGGTTCATCGGCAAAGGCACCCTCAAAGGCAATATGACACGCCTGAACTATGTGCCCGAGCAAACTACCGATTTCATTTTTTGCACCGTGGGTGAAGAGCAGGGATTTGTCGGCGCCGTGCTCGTAATCGGCTTGTTCACCGCACTGCTGTACCGGATTACGGTTCTGGCCGAACGCCAGCGTTCCAATTTTTCGCGGATTTACGCCTATTGTGTCGCCGGCATCCTATTTATTCACTTCATCGTAAATATCGGTATGACGATGGGGCTTTTCCCCATCATCGGTATTCCGCTGCCCTTCCTGAGTTACGGCCGCTCCTCCCTGCTCGGATTTACCCTGATGATCGGCGTATTATTAAAGTTAGACAGTAACCGGAATCTGGCCTAAACGGGTTTTTCATGACATTCACCCTGCAACACAGCGACCAGCATTCCCGCGCCCGCGCCGGATTGATCGAAACGGCACATGGGACCATCGAAACACCGATTTTTATGCCCGTCGGCACGGCCGGTACGGTCAAAGCGGTGCACCAACACGAACTGGCCAACGATATCGCAGCGCAGATCTGCCTCGGCAATACTTACCACCTCTACCTGCGCCCCGGCCTCGACGTGCTCCGGCTCGCCGGCGGCCTGCACCGTTTCAACGGCTGGTCGGGCCCTGTTTTGACCGACAGCGGTGGTTTTCAGGTCTACTCTCTGGCACACCGCCGCAAGATAAAAGAGGAGGGTGTCACATTTCAAAGCCACATCGACGGTTCCAAACACCATTTTACCCCGGAAGGTGTGATGGATATACAACGTGTGATCGGCGCCGACATCATTATGGCATTCGACGAGTGCACGCCGTACCCGTGTGAATACCGGTATGCCCAAAAGTCGATGGAACTCACCCACCGCTGGCTCGCGCGCTGCGTCGGGCGGTTTGATGAAACGGAACCTTTGTACGGGTATTCACAAACGCTGTTCCCCATCGTGCAGGGCAGTACTTACCCCGAATTGCGAAAAATATCGGCGGAGACCATCGCTGCTTTCGGGCGCGACGGCAATGCCATCGGCGGGCTTTCTGTCGGAGAACCCGCCGAAGAAATGTACGCCATGACCGAACTGGTCACCGATATTTTGCCCAAAGACAAACCCCGCTACCTGATGGGAGTGGGTACACCTGAAAATATCCTGGAATGTATTGCACGCGGAATTGATATGTTCGACTGTGTGCTTCCGACGCGTAATGCCCGGCACGGTATGCTTTATACGGCAGACGGTATCATCAATATCCGCAACAGCCGCTGGAAAGAAGATTTTAGCCCCATCGATGCCGGCAGCCCGGTGCCAGCGAGCCGCACGCACACCCGCGCTTACCTGCGGCACCTGTTTATCAATGAAGAAATCCTCGGTATGCAACTGGCAACGCTGCAAAACCTCGGATTTTTCCTTTGGCTTGTGGGTGAAGCGCGGCGGCGTATTTTCGACGGCAGCTTTTCGGATTGGAAAAATCAGATGGTCAGGTCCGTCAGTACACGTTTGTGAACGGTTGGCAGACTGCATTTGCCGATAAAATTCGGGCTGACAGGCAGCGTTTCGAAACGTTAAACCCTCTTGCTTCCCGAAAACCTTAACACATCTGCCAAAATACGCGCCCGTAAGGCGCCGTTCTGGATCAGCATAAAAGCCGGAAGCGTTAAATTTTCAAACCCGGCGAGCGAAATACCTGTATTTTTTTACTGAAAGCCCGGAAAAACCTACCTTCGCGCACTTTAACAAAAAAAACTTGGGCGATTTGTCGCGCCCTGCCTAATATTGTACGCTGTTTTCATCCAAACTCTTTGGTCTGTCTGTCTATGAAAAAAACTACTCTACACATCCTTTCTTTCTGCGTTGTGATGTTGTCGGCAGTGTCTCTGCAAGCCCAGGACATCCACTTTTCGCAGTTCTACATGAGTCCGCTCAATCTGAACCCCGCCATGACCGGGGTGATGAACTGTAATCACCGCATTGTGGCCAACTATCGCAACCAGTGGGCTTCCATTCTGAAAAATAACGCTTATAACACATACTCGGCGTCTTATGATCAGAAACTGCCGGTGGGTCGTTATGACTATTTCGGTCTCGGCGGCACGCTCTGGGGCGACAAAGCCGGTGCTTCCGAATTCGCTACCCTGCAAGCTCGCCTCTCGGGTTCGTACGCCAAAAAAATGGGCGGCTACCGCAAAAAAGCGCACTACCTCGTTTTGGGCGCCGATTTGGGTGTAAGCCAGCGCAGCATCAACAGCCTGAACCTCCAGTGGCCCAGCCAAAACAACGGCAACGGCCAGTTCGACCCGAACGTGCCCCCTGAAACGCTGGAAAAAACGGACTTTCTGTTCGTAGACCTTTCTGCCGGCGCTTTGTGGTTCAGCGTATTCAGCGAAGACGCGAATTTTTACTTCGGCGGCGCATTCAGCCACCTGAACAGGGCAAACCAGTCGTTTGAAAATGCCAATATTCCGCTTTACAGCAAATTCACTTTCCACGCAGGAGGTGAGTTTATGATCGCGCAAAAAACAGGTTTGGTCCCGGGTATCGTAACCTTCCTGCAAGGTCCTTCCTTCCAGGTAAACGCCGGCACCTCGTTCAAATTCCTGCTCGGCAACAGCCGCCGCCTCAACCAGGCCTTCCAACTGGGCGCCTGGGCACGTGTTTCCAACAAACTGGAAAAGGGTAAATTGATGGACGCGTTGATCATCAGCACCCGCTTCGATTACGAACAATTTACCATCGGATTCAGCTATGACATCAACACGTCGAGCCTGAACACGGCCACCAACGGCAACGGTTCGTTCGAATTTTCACTCGTATACAAAATTTGCGGTCCGGAACGCCGCGGCGTTTACTGCCCGAACTTCTGATTTCTACCCGCTTTCATTTGAAAAAGATTTCCGAACGCTTGTATGCGCCGGAAATCTTTTTCATTTTTGCCAACCCGGTTGATATGTGAAAATATCGCCGGTGAATAATCCGGAAGGCACGCGAGTCGTTTAATGATAAATCTAAACCGAAAAGAAATATGTTTGGCAGCAACAAGAACACTGACGAAGTTAAACCGACCCCAACCTCCACATCCAACGCCCTGAATGCCCTGGCAAAAGGCACCGTGGTGGAAGGTTCGATCCGATGCGACAGCGACCTGCGCGTGGATGGCACAATCAAGGGTAAACTCAACTGCCAAGCCAAAGTGATCATCGGCCCTACTGGTGTGATAGAAGGCGAAATCCGATGCCAGAATGCCGTCATTGAAGGGCGGTTTAAAGGCAATCTTCACGTTTCCGAATTATTAAACGTGCGTGAAACGGCAGAAGTAGACGGCGAGATCAGCACCAACAAACTCCTGGTTCAAAGCGGCGCACGTTTTAATGTCTCCTGCAAAATGGAGATTGGAACGGCCAACGGGACGGCCAAAAACTTTGACGTAAAAACACCTGCGGATGCCGCAACCACAACCGGCAAAGTCGCCGGAGGAAAAGAGGAAGTCCGCAATTAAGTCCGTCGCCAAATACGGCGGCATGGCCTTTCAATTGTTCGGCGCCTGTATGGCCGGTGTGTTCATCGGAAGATGGCTGGATGCACAAATGCATCTGGAAAACCCCACCTGGGCGGTATTTCTCACGATTTTTTTTATGCTGGGCGCATTGTATGCATTGTACAGACAATTGTTGCGCGATTAAGAGGCCCGGCCTTTTGCAACAAGGATCTGTTGAACAGATAAATAAACATCGGGATATTGAGATATTCGCATCTCAATATCCCAATTTTTTTGATATGAATACGAATACCTTTTTTAAATGGCTTGCCCTTGTGACACTCTGCACGGGCGTTGTGTTGGCAGGGTTTCATTTTTTCATCCCTCCCGCCCAGGAACACGGCATGTTTGCCATTGCTTCACTTGTATTATTTGCCCTCGTATGCACCGGCCTGTTTTTTGCCGGCGCCAGCGCTGCAAAAAGCAAAAGCAGGGTGGCATTTATCAACCTGGTATCCGGTTCCGTTTTTGGGAAAATGGTGCTGGCACTCGGGTTTTTATACTTGTACAAGCAAGTGGCAAAACCGGGAAATGAGTGGTTTGTCGGTATATTTCTTTTGTGTTATGTGGTATACACCGGGTTTGAAATCTGGTTTATGACCCGTTTGGCAAGGACTTGAATGACCACAACATCAAACACTTATTGCGCATGAAACGGCCAAAAAAAGGCGAATTCGCCCCCTTCCATGAAACCTACCTGAAACTGCTGCCGCCACGCGGAACGGCGCAGAGTCTCCTGAAAAAAACCTTCCGCGAAGCCCGGCAGTTGCTTTTGGGCCTGCAGGAAGAGCAGGGCAATTACACCTACGAACCCGGGAAATGGACCATCAAACAAATGCTCATGCACCTGATCGACTCGGAAAGGGTGTTTTCATACCGGATTCTGTCGTTTATACGCGGCGACCGGATCGCGTTGCCCGGGTTCAACCAGGATATCTGGATGGAAGAGGTAAACGTGTCGGAGCGGACTATAAAAGATATGCTCCTGGAATGGAAGGTGGTGCGTGACAATACCTTGTTTCTGTTGTCGCAATGCACGGAGGAGCAATCAAAATTTATTGGTACTGCCAGCGGTTGGAAAGTGACGCCGAGGGCTTTGTTTTACGTCATCATCGGCCATCAGATACACCACATGAATATTTTGCGGGAAAAATACCTGTATATTTCCTGGAAACCGTCTGCCGTTCCGCAGGAATTTTCAGGCGGTTTCTAGGCGGCTTCGCCGTCCGGGTCTCCGGCAGCATCCATTTTTCGGTCAAACAGTTGCGCGATTTCGGCCTGGAATTGCCGGCTTAACACGTCCCTGCGCAATTTCAGGGTTGGTGTAAGCAGGCCGTTTTCGGAGGTCCAGGGTTCGTGCAGCAGATGAAAGGCCCGTACCTTTTCCACCGGGCCAAGGCGTTCTTCATTGAGGTGGGCGATCTCCAGCCGGAACAGTTTTTCCACTTTCGGGTTCAGCACCATAAACTGCGGAGACGTCCAGTGTACCTTGTTTTCGATACACCAGTTTTCCAAAAAAGGAAAATTGGGCACGATGAGCGCGGCGACGAACGGCTGGTTGAGCCCCAGCGCCATAACCTGGCTGATAAGGGGTGAAGCCATCAGTTGTTGTTCCACAAATGCGGGAGCTACAAATTTTCCACTTGTTGTTTTGAATACCTCGCTTTTCCGGCCGGTAATCATTAAAAAACGTTTGAAGGCAAATTTCCCCAGGTCTCCGGTTTTGAACCAGCCGTCTGTGGTAAAACGGGCAGCCGTTTCATCCGGCAAAGTATAGTAACCGGTCATAACATTGGGGCCTTTCACTTCAATTTCCCCTTCACCCTGTTCATCCGGTTCGCCAATCCGCACTTCCACACCCGGCGCCGGAATACCCACCGTGCCAAAATGGACGCCTCCGGGTTCAAAACGGTTGAACGCAATGACCGGACTGGTTTCCGTGAGTCCGTACCCTTCCCGCACGTCGATTCCCGCTGCGGAAAACAAACGCCCCAAACGGGGTTGCAAAGCGGCCGCTCCTACGGCGATGTAGCGAATCCTGCCGCCCATTTTTTTCCTCCAATGCCTGAAAACCAGCAAATCGGCCAATAAACGTTTGATAAAATAATCGGCCGGAATACCTCGCTCGCCGGAATACGGATACCGCTCGCCGAGGCGTATCGCCCAATCCATGATTTTGCGGGAAAGAATGCCCGAGCGGTTTCGTTCTTCGAGCAACCGCTCGTACATGCGTTCGAGAATACGCGGCACGGCGGTAAAAAAATGAGGTTTCACCTCTGTCAAAATACCCGGTAAGTGTTCCAGCGCATCCACGTACCAAACCGGCGTGCCGGCGGCTAAATATACGTACGTTACCATCCGCTCGAAAATATGACTCATCGGTAAAAAACTCACTGCCGTAACATCCGGCCCGACGGGAACGATGGCAAGTACCGATTTGATGTTGCTGACAATATTGGCATGGGTGAGCATCACACCTTTCGGCTGGCCGGTTGTGCCGGATGTGTACAGGAGGGTGGCAAGGTCATCCGGCTGAATGCCCTCTGTGATGTACCGGATCTTTTCGCGGTCGCGTTCTTCGGGATCACGGGCGAGGTCGTTCCAGGAAATGACGTTCCCGTCGGGCAGGGAGGTCGGTGCAAGGAAAAAAAACGATTCCAGTTCTGCTCCGGTCGACCGTAACTTGTTTAACATGGCGTCGTTGCTGACAAAGCAAGCTTTCATGCCGGAGTTTCCGACGATGTGTGTGATTTCATCAGGCCGGGCGGTCATGTGTATCGGCACTGAAACAACTCCGATCTGCATCATGGCCGTATCCGCAATCACCCATTCCGGGCTGCCGCAATGGGTCAAAATCCCGATCCGGTCGCCTTTGCGATACCCCCGGTGTAATAATCCGGCGCTGATGCGTTCACGTTCGGCTAATATTTGACCGGTGCTCCAGGTGTGCCACACACCTGCCGCCCTGCCGGCAAGCGCTATATTTTGCGGATATCGCTTCTGCTGGTAATCAAGTATCCCGAAAATGTTTACAAAATCCATGATTTATAAAACGGGTGCGCTTGCCGTGCGCATTCGCCGTACACTGACGAACGATAAAACCAACAAACTGATCAGAAAAAACACGGCCAGCGTCGCCACACTGTTGCGCATTCCACCCGTCAGTTGCTCGACAAAGCCGAATACGAAAGTACCTGCGACCGTGGAAATTTTGTCCATCACGTCATAAAAACTAAAATAAGAAGCCGTATCCGGCGTGTTTTCCGGCAAAAACTTGGCGTACGTGGCCCTTGATAACGCCTGAATGCCCCCCATCACCATCCCGACCGCGACAGCCAGCAGGTAAAAATCGAGGCCCGTTTGAACAAAATACCCAACAACACAGATCCCCGCCCAGATCAGGAGCATGACCATGATTGAAAATTTATTTCCCTTAATACCCGACAATTTGGCCGACGCCCAGGCGCCTCCGATCGCTACGATCTGCAGGATCAGCACCAGAAAGATCAATCCCGTGGATGAAAAATGCAGCTCTTTTTCAGCAAAAGTGGACGCGAGAAACAACACGGCCTGCACCCCGGCATTGTAACAAAAAAAGGCAAACAAAAAGGCTTGTGTGTTGCGGTCGCCACGTATGGTGTGCCATACTTTCACCAGTTCTTCATATCCCTTGGTCAGCAGGTTTTCGCGTGAGCGGGGCGGGGTATCGGCGGGCAGGCGGCGCAGCGGAATTTGAGCGAAGCCGATCCACCACAAACCCACCATCACAAAAGCAACAGGCACCGCCCGCAGGCCGTCGGGAAACCCGAACCAGTTGTATTTCATAATGACAACCAGGTTGATAATCAACAGAATAACGCTGCCAATAAACCCGTAACTAAAGCCCTTGGCGCTCACATCGTCGTAGCGGTCTTCCGTGGCGATCAGGGGCAGGAAAGAGTTGTAAAAAACAATACCTCCGGCAAAACCGATCGTGGCAAGAATAAATCCGACCACACCTACCCACAACGTGGGCATACCCGTAAAAAACAGCAGGGAAATACAGGCCAGCGCACCCAGGGTGGTAAAAAAACGCAGAAAAACCTTTTTTTTTCCGCCGTAGTCGGCAATGCCCGACAGAATGGGGGGAATGAGCGCGATCACTAAGTAAGCAAGCGCGATGCTCCAGGCATACAAGGTGCTGTCCGTCATACGCAACCCGAATACATTCACCACATCGTTCGTCAGCTCGAGAAAATAGCCGGGAAAAATGGCAACGGTGATCACCAGTGCATAAGCACTGTTGGCCCAGTCGAAAAAGGCCCAACCCGTGATAATCCGTTTGTCGTTTTTGGGAGATTCGGGGTGGGCAATGGGAGGGTGGGTGGCGTTTTCCACGTTCAGGATGTTTTCGAAAAATTTTGGTAAATGTAACTTGTCTGCTGCACACCTTCACCCCTCTCTCAATCGTACACCGGATGGCCGAAAGGCACGTTGAGCCCCAGCCACGGAACGGCAATAAGATCATCGCCCTCCGCAGGAACAAACAGCCCCGCATCGATAGCTACATGACGACCGATAAAGCGCTTGCCGAACGACAACAGGATAAAATTTTCTTCACCGGTATCAAAAATGTAGTTTTCGGTCATCAGCGCAAATTTTTTGGTTGCGCGATACATACCGCTGAGTGTAACCGTAGGAGTATCGGCCCAATCGTCGCCGGCATAACCATATCCCAGGCCGATGTTGATGTTGCGGTCGCGCGGACCAAGTGTCAACTGGCTGTACGCAACGCCAAAAGAACCTCCTTCCGAACCCAGGGCGGTTGCAAAAAGGCCGCCTACACCCAGGTTTACCTTGTCTTTACTCAGTGGAATAGACGCCTTTGGCGTCAACCAAATGGGCGTGGCTCCGCCACCAAGCAGGAAACCGGGAACAAGCCCGGCGCCAATGGTGAAGTGTTTGGTAACGCCGTAACTCACCTGGTTAAAAAATATCCAGGCATTCTGATAATACCCTTCTCCTTTGCGCAAGCCATAGCCGTTGGGGCCGAAAAAATAACGCGTGGCATAAGGGTTGTCATACCAGTATTCGCCGTCAACAATTTGCTCTTTCCGAACCTCCTGAATGCTCCGGATCAACTTTTTCGGAATGTTGATCACACCCAGGTTTTCTGTTTTTATCGAAACGGATTCGGAAGTCTGTGCTACAATAAATCCAAAATATTCATTGTCATCGGTTGTCTGAATGGTGACCCGTACCGTTGAGTCTTTCGGAATATTTTGTGCAACGCTTTTTTGCGGAACCCAAAAGATGCAAGCCAGGAGGACGGAAACGAAGAGAAAGAACTGGTTTTTCATAGATCCATTGTTTTAAGTGAATCGAAATACTTACATATCAGGCTTAAATATAATCGAAAATTGTATACCACTATTCCACAATCACCTCATCAATAAACAGCCAGGCTCCATTGCCCGCACCCGCCTCCCCATCGGGTATCACGCCGAACGTTTTGGCGACAAACTTCAGATAGCGGGCCTTCGCGCCCGGTGTTTCCAGGCGGATCGTTTCCACGGATATGCCGCGCATGCTTTCCGCCGGTACGTCCTGCTTTGCCAGGAGATTAAAATTCTGGCCGTCGTCGGAGCCGTACACTTCCACACCCCTGGGAGGATATATCCACGAGACTTTGCTGTTGACAAAATGTGTCGTCACGGCGCTGAATGACGTTGGAGCTCCAAGATCGATAACCGGATCAATGTCGTGATTCACCAGCCCCACCCAACTGCCCCAGGTTTTGATATTTCCGGTCACTCCATTGGTGAGGGCGTATTGTTCGCCGCCGGTATATTGGTCCGGTATACGCGGCATGGTATAGGTTTTTCCGCTGGCTTTATGCACAAGGTATTTCACGGTCAAAACTTTCCCCATTGGTTTGTCTTTTTCAAAAACGGCAGATTTGAGCGTCGTGTTTTTGGAAATCGCAATGGGGCCGGTGTATTCCCGCGATGTGGCAGCGGGTTCCTTGCCATCCGTTGTAAAACGAATTTTAAGCGCGGAATCCAGGGCCGCCAGGCTGATTTTACCATTTGAATAGGAAGAAGTTACGTCGAAATAACTTCTGGCATAATTCACCTTTAGCGCGTCGAGCCGGCTGAAATGCCCGCGCATACGGCGGGCAAATTCCGGCCAGTTCTTTTTTTCTTTAGCCGTCCAGACTACTTCTGCGAGTGCACATGTCCGGGGGTAGGCCATGTATTCGGCGTGTTCGGGCGTTTTGATGTATTCCGTCCAGAGGTTGGCTTGTGCGCCCAGGATGTATTTTGCTTCTTCGGGCCCGAGTTCTTCGGGCACCGGCTCATAACCGTACGTCTTTTCAAGCGTAGTATAACCGCCGATAGCGACGGGTTCGGTCATCGGGTCGCTTTGATAATAATTATAATAAACGTGCGAGCCGGGGGTCATCACCACCTCGTGGTGCGCCTTCGCTGCTGCGATGCCGCCTTCCGTGCCACGCCAACTCATTACGGCAGCCGTGGGCGCGAGGCCGCCTTCCAGAATTTCGTCCCAGCCGATGAGTTTTTTCCCGTGTTTGGCGAGCAAGGTCTCTGCCCGCCGAATAAAATAACTTTGTAACTCGTGGCCGTCTTTCAAACCTTGGTCTTTCATCCTTTTTTGACATTTCGGGCAGGTTTCCCAACGTGTTTTGGGGCATTCGTCGCCGCCGACATGTACGTATTTTCCGGGAAAAAGGGCACAAACTTCCGCAAGTACGTCATCGAGAAATCCGAATGTTTTTTCGTTGCCGGCACAAAAAACATCGTCAAAAACGCCCCAATACGTACCTGCGGCATACGGGCCGCCTGTGCAGCCCAATTCGGGGTAAGCCGACAGTGCCGCCAATGAATGGCCGGGCATTTCGATTTCCGGGATGATCGTTACAAAGCGTTTTTTTGCGTATTCCACCACTTCTTTTACGTCCTCTTGGGTGTAATAACCGCAATACTCTTTTCCGTCAAAACGCTGGGGCTGGTCGGAGTAGTGGCCAATCAGCGTCTCCTTGCGGCAGGCGGCGACGGTATGCAGTTTCGGATATTTTTTGATCTCGATACGCCAGCCCTGATCCTCCGTGAGGTGCCAGTGGAACGTATTCAGTTTGTGCGCGGCAAGCAGGTCGATGTATTTTTTGACAAAAGAAACGGGAAAAAAGTGCCGTCCTGCGTCGAGGTGCAAGCCCCGGTACACAAAACGAGGGGCATCTTCAATGACGCAGGCTGGGGCCGTCCAGGTGTTCGAATCGTCCGATGGCGCTGTTCCGTTGAACCCGGGAGGAAACAATTGCCGCAAAGTCTGCACGGCATAAAAGGCGCCCGCAGCCGTTTGTGCGCGGATAAAAACGGACCGCGGCGTTACCTCCAGTTTGTACCCTTCCGGGCTGCCGATTTCCGAATCAGGCAAAAAATAGATGGAATTGGGTCGCGGATCGCGAAATTCCTTTTTCAACGGCTGGCTAACCAGATGGTAGCCCGTGCTTTGTTGCGCGAGGATCATAAGGTATTGCGCGGCGGTTTCCCAGTCCGGTTTGTTTTCCGGAAGATATATGCGGGTATCTGCGGTCAGGTTAAAAGACCCTTCGTTTGTTTTAACAGAAACCGGTTGCGGGATTATTTCTATTGTCGAAGACTTCTGGCAGTTGCTGCTCCCGACAAGGGTGAGGAACAAAAGAAGGGTGAGGTGTTTACGCAATTCCATGATTAACAATTTTTTATAGGAAAAATCGCGATGCAGGGCTTGACAAACCGCGGGTTAAGGGCATAAATTTGAAGCTAAAACCACAACCAGATTAAATCCCCCCCCCGATTATGAAAAAGATTTTCCGGCACGGATTGCTTTTCGCCCTGCTGTTTTTACAAACAAGTGGCTACGCACAAAAAGATTGGGAATTTCAAAAAGAGAAAAACGGCGTAAAAATTTATAAACGAAAGTCGGATGAGGGGCACGAAATAAAATTAGTCTCCTCTTTTCAGTGCGCGCAACCCGCCCTTGTCGCCTTGTTCAATAATATTTCCGAATATCCCAAATGGGGATACAAAGTCGCTCACTCCGAATTATTGAAACGGGTAAGCGACACGGAATTTTATTACTACTCGCGTTTTGACTTCCCCTGGCCACTCGACGATCGCGACGTGGTCATGCACACAACAATCAGCAAAGACGCCGCTACAAACATAGTAACACTCACCTCAAAGGCTGCGCCTGATTATATCCCTGAAAAACCCAATCTCGTCCGGGTGCGCAAAGCCAACGTGATCTGGACGCTGACACCGCAGGGAGAAAATGCAACGGAAGGGGCATATTGCCTGAATACCGACCCCGGCGGACTGCTGCCTGAATGGACGGTAAATCTCGCCAGCGATACGGGGCCGGTGGAGACCGTTAAAAACATGAAAAGATTGCTGGCGGAGGATCGTTATAAAAACGTAAAACGTCTTTTATTCGGCTGTTTATCAACATATTACGGCGCCTTCCTGGTTAACCACTGAGACAAAAATTTCACTTTCGATATGGTGCAGGGCAAATGCCTTTTGCATAGCCAAACCGGCGTTTTCGGCGGCCAAACTATTGGCGCTGAGGGCAAAAACCGATGGCCCGGAACCTGAAATACTGCACCCCAGGACACCCTGTGCAAGCGCCGCAGATTTTACGTCGTAAAACCCGGGAATCAGGTGCGCCCGCTGGGGTTCTATTACTTCGTCAGTCAGGCTTCTTCCGATCAGGCCGAAATCGCTGTTAAAAAGTCCAACGACAAAACCGCCCAGGTTGGCGCTCTGCCGTACAAAGGCTTCCAGCGACACATCGGGTTTCAGAATTGCCCGCGCCGATTTGGTAAGTACTTCCAGGTGCGGATATACCACCGTGGCATACAGGCTGCGCGGCACGTGCAGGCGATGTACATCGATTGTGGGGTTGTCGCGCACCAGCACGATGCCGCCGAGCAACGAGGGCGCCACATTATCGGCAAAAAAACTGCCCGAGACCATTGCTTCACCCGCACAGGCGAAGGGTAAAATCTCCCGTTTCGACAAGCCGGTACGCAGCAGTTCACTGACCGCCAACACGGCTGCGGCGGCGCTGGCGGCGCTGCTGCCGAGGCCGCTGCCCGAGGGCATTTTTTTGTGAATTTCGAGTTCAATGCCGCGGCCCGTCTCTCCCAGGTGTTCCAGCAAACGCAAGGCCGCAACGCCGGCCGTATTTTTTTCCACTTCGTACGGAAGTTTGCCCTGGTGACCCGTAATTTTTGTGATTCGCAGGCCTGGCGTGTCGCTTTTTCGTGCAATAACTTCGTCGCCGGGCCTTTCCAGCGCCAGCCCCAGAATGTCGAACCCTACTCCAATATTGCCGATCGAGGCCGGCGCAAATGCTTTGATACCCATGTTGGTTGTTGGTTATCGGTTGTTGGTTTCCGGTTATCGGGTTGGTTGTTTTATTACTAAAGTTTTCTCGCCGAAAACCGAAAACTAATTAATCCCCTGGTCCGGGTTGGCCCCGGGAATATCTTTAAAATAATTCCAGATGTAGGCGATATCGGCTTCTTCGTTGTCTGTAAAATAAAAAAGTTGCGGATCAAAATGTACTTCCTTTTTTCCCCAGTCAAAAATGCACAGGCAGATCGGCACACCGGCCAACCGGGCGATGTGATAAAAGCCCGTTTTAAATTTTTGTACTTTTTTACGCGTGCCTTCCGGCGCCATAACGAGGTGCAAGTGTGGTTCCCGGTTGAACGCGTCCACGGTAGCGGCTACAAAGTTGTGGCTTTGTGAACGATCAACCGGTATGCCGCCCAGCCAGCGGAACAAATAACCGAAGGGCCAACGAAAAATGGTGTGTTTGCCTACGTAATTTGCTTTGTATTTGCCGGCACTTTTTACCAGTACACCTACCGGAAAATCCCAGTTGGAGGTATGCGGCGCTACGGCGATGACCACTTTGGGTTGTTCAACCGGATAATGGCCGGTTATTTTCCAGCCCCATAGTTTGAGTATCCAGGCGCTTAGTATTGAAAACATATCGGGTGCAGGGTTCTCCTTGGTGAATCATATGCGGAGGATTCCGTGATCAATACCGCAAGGGTAATTTGGGTGTAGCCGGATAACCGGCAACCATGTTATAATGCCACGACCCGCAAGTTCCGCCACCGCACCTTTATTCCGCCGCCGTCGTGAATTTGCAGGGCAATCTGCCCGGTAGCCGCCCCTATTTTGGCATCCTTCAACGTGATCATTTACACGCCGTTGAGCCAGGTGCTTACTTCATCCCCTTTTACAAGGATACGCATGGTATTCCACTGGCCCGTTTTCAGCGCTTTTTCCTGTTCCGCGCCCGGCTGGATCAGCCATCCGCGCCCGTAGGACTCGTATATTCCTCCGCTGTGTTGCCCGGCGGGGGCAACTTCCGCCTGCCAGCCGGTGATTTTGGTGCCTTCGATGGACGACCGGAAAAACACACCGCTGTTGCCATTGGCCTCTTGTTTGAATTCCAGCGTAAGGTCGAAGTTTTTGTATTTGGCGACGGTGCCGAGGTATCCGTATTGTTTGTCCGGGCCACTTTCACACACCAGGTCGCCTTTTTCCACATACCATTTTTCGGTGCCGTATATCTCCCAGCCGGACAGGTCTTTCCCATTGAACAGGGATATGGTGTCCGCCGGCATCTTTTGTGTGCCCGTACAAGCAGTCAGCAAGCTGGCCGCCAGCAGACAAGAGGTGATGATCATCTTCATAATTCCCTGATTTTGATGTTTCTGAACCAAATCTGATTGCCGTGATCCTGAAGGCCGATGCGCCCGCGTTTGGCGCGGCCGTAGCCCGGAAATTCTTTCCATTTCCCGTTGGTGACCAGGGCTTCCCAGTCGCGCGTCCAGAGCTGATAGTCGACTACTTTTACGCCGTTGAGCCAGTGCTCCACGTGGCCTTTATTCACTACAATACGGGTGCTGTTAAACTCGCCGATCGCCTTAGCCATCGGGCGGGCCGCCACGTGCATGGCGTAGTTGGCGCCCGACTTTTGCCAGTCCTCCAGTTTTTGCGGGAAGCCGATGTCGTCGATCAGTTGGTATTCCGGGCCGGTAGCGTACACCGCCGGGTATTTTTTCGGGTCTTCCACGACGTTAAAAAAGATGCCGCTGTTACCCCCTGTCGACATTTTCCATTCTACCAGCAATTCGAAATTTTCGTATTCGGCGTCCGTGACGATGTCGTTGGCCGAGCCTTCGTGGCCAGCCTGACCGAGCGCGATCAGTTCGCCGTTTTTCACTTCCCAGCCGCGTACCTCCTTGACCCCGTAGGTATGCCAGCCCTTTGTGGTTTTGCCGTCGAACAGTAACTTCCAGCCGTTTTTTTCTTCTCCCGGAGCAAGTTTGTTCAAGCCCGGGCTGCAAGCCGAAACTGCCAGTAGCAGAAAAGACAGAACAAGGAAAACGTGTCGTTTATTCATTTTATCGTGAAATTAAATTATTGACAATGCTAACGCGAGGCTCTGCCTCGTAGCGCAACGCACCTCACATTCGTTTCATCCCAACCGGATCCCAACGCACCGTCTTTTCTTCAAAATAACTGTCGTTGCACAACAGCGCCGGCGCTGCGGCACGATAGCCGAATACCGCATCTTCGACCACTGGACTGCCGGAGCGAATTCCGCTCATGAAGTGGGTAAAGTGGTCAAAATGCGCCCCTTTGTAGCCTTCTTCAACTTTATAATGCGCTTCGTTTGGCGGAAGCATCCGTTTACGTTCGCCGAGGGCTTTATCAAATTCGTTGCCTTTTTCAGCCATAAAAGCATCCATCGGGTCGGAAGTCAGGTTTTTGCGCAGGAACACATCGTCCCAGGTTACGTCCATAGCGCCTTCGCTGCCTACCATGCGCAGGTAGGTGCTGCCCGAGGTGCCGTCCACAAAATTGACGCGCAGGGAAAGATTGAATGCCGGGTGCGCTTTGGCTTCCGGGTAATCGAACATCCCGAGCAATACGTCGGGCACCTCGCGGCCGTCTTTCCAGTAGCGCAGGCCGCCGGTGGCCATCACTTTGTTCGGGCCCATGGAACTGGTAATAAAATGCAGGCTGGAAAACAGGTGCACGAACAGGTCGCCGGACACGCCGGTGCCGTAGTCGCGGTAGTTGCGCCAGCGGAAAAAGCGCAGCGGGTCAAATGTCCGTTTGTTGGTATTGGAAATGTAACGGTCCCAATCGACGGTTTCGGCGGAGGCGTCTTTGGGAATGGCGTATTGCCAGGCCCCAACGGGCGAATTGCGCGCCCAGAAACCTTCCGCGTAGATGAGCTGCCCGATGGCGCCGCTTTCGTACAATTCTTTGGCTTTTTCGTTGCCCAGTGAGCTCAGTCCCTGGCTACCCACCTGGAATGTTTTGCCGCTTTTTTGCTGAGCCTGCACGACTGCCGGGCCTTCCGACACGTTGTGCACCATCGGTTTTTCACAATATACTCCTTTACCTTTATTCAGCGCCTCCACCGAAATCGGCATGTGCCAGTGGTCGGGAGTGGCCACGATCACGGCGTCTATGTCGCTGCGGCCCAGTATTTCGCGGTAATCTTTTGTGGTAAACAGGTCTTTGCCCCATCGGCCTTTGGCGTCATCGAGGCGGCCGGAGTACAGATCGCACACTGCTACCAGCTGCACACCCGGCACCAGAAGAGCCGTTTTGGTGTCTTCCACCCCCATACCGCCGGCTCCGATGAGCGCGATCTGGATTTGGTCGTTAGCCGAAAACCGGGGCGACCGGGACAGTCCGAATTGCTGAATTTCGTTTTTCCCAGTTAAAATTGCCGGTCCGGCGGTAGTCAGCACAGCGGCGCTGGCGGCAATTTTTTTAACAAATGCACGCCGGGAAGTGGTGTTTTTCGATTGTTTCATGCCTTAAAATGGTGAGTAATGCGAAGGATGCTCAAGCGGCGAATGTACAGGTATTACCGTTAAATGAAAATACCCGGAGCACTGACTTTCTGCCGGAATGCCGGAATTTGTCGTCAGGGCTGGCGCAATTCGAGCAGCGCCACATTTTCGATATGGTGGGTATGCGGAAACATGTCCACCGGCTGTGTTTTTAACACGTCGTATTTTTCAGACAGCCATTGAAGGTCACGCGCCTGGGTGGCGGGGTTGCAACTCACGTATACGATCCTGGGTGCGGCGAGCTCGAGCAAAAACCGGACGGCTTTTTCGTGCATACCCGCACGCGGCGGATCGGTGATGACCACATCGGGTTTACCGTGTTGTATGGCAAATTCAGGAGTCAGCACATTTTTTACGTCGCCTGCGTAAAAAACCGCGTTTGTGATGCCATTGAGGCGCATGTTTTCCTCAGCGTCGGCAATCGCCTCGGGTATTTCCTCGATGCCCACGACCTGCCGGCAGTGGCGGGCGAGGTATAAAGCGATACTTCCCGTACCCGTGTAGAGGTCGTATACGTTTTCCTGCCCGGTAAGTCCGGCAAATTGTGCGGTTATGTCGTACAACCGTTTGCCCTGTACCGAATTGGTTTGAAAAAACGACTTGGGTCCGATCTTGCATTTTAATTCACCCAGTTGTTCCACCACAAAACCTTTGCCGTGATAGGTGATCATATCGAGGTCGAACATGGCGTCGTTCAGTTTGGTGTTGACGCAATAAACGAGTGTGGTCAGCTGCGGAAATTTTTCGAGAATGGCATCGAGATAGCGGGTAATGGCCTTTTGATCGTTTCGGGCGACGCTTACGAGCAACATACATTCCCCTGTGGTGGTGAGGCGCACCATCAGGTTGCGCAAAAATCCTTTGTGTCGGCGCGGGTCGTAAAATTCCAGTTCCTGTTCGAGTGCGATGGCCCGGCAGGTATTGCGCAGGTCGTTGGAAGGGTCGGCCTGGAGCCAGCAGTGGTGAATGTCGATGATCTTGTCAAAAAAACCGGCCTTGTGAAAGCCGAGGCCACTCAACTCCACTCCGGGCGGAAGTGCGGATGAGGCATTTGCCGCATCACCCGGCGCGGTGTCGCCAGCCTCGTTGGGGTTGGGCGGAGGGGCGTTGAGCTCGCCCGGCAGCAGCCACCGGCGGTTGGAAAAGCCGAATTCGAGTTTGTTCCGGTAATACGTCGTCTCCTGCGCTCCAAGAATGGGTAAAAACTCGCCGACTTTTATTTTTCCGATGCGCAGCAAGGCGTCTTCCACCACCTGTTGTTTGTGGCGCAGCTGGGCCTCGTAACTGAGATTTTGCCATTTACAGCCTCCACACACGGAAAAATGTTCACAAAAAGCCGCTGTCCGGTCGACAGACGGCACTACGATGCGGTCCACCACCCCTTCGGCAAAACCACTTTTTTTCTTTTGAATAAACACATCGACGACGTCGCCGGGAACGGCGCCGGTGACAAATATTGTAAGTCCGTCGGCCGAACGGCCGACGCCTTTACCCCTGTCGGCGATGCCGTGAATCGTAATATCCGGAAGAATGCTGTGCTTTTTAGCCATGATCGGGGTGCAAAAGTAGGGTAAAAGACGCGCTTGCAGGGATGGGAATTTGATGCCCCGGAATGAGCCCTGTCAATAAAAGTTGGATTTAGTTGAATACTTATTGCTTTCCAATCCGCTATTTTGCACGCCATTAAAATAACAAAATACCTGCCCGATGATGAAACGCAAGTACATCCTCCTGATCGTGACCGCCGTTCTGTTGCTAAGCCAATTGATCCGGATCGATAAAACCAATCCGCCGGTTGACCCGAAACTCGATTTTCAGGCCGCCGCTCACCCGCCTGCCGAAGTGCTCTCGCTGATCAGAGGTGCTTGTTATGACTGCCATTCCGACGAAATCCGTTATCCCTGGTACAGCAATGTAGCGCCCGTTTCGTGGTGGTTGAAAGGCCATATCAACGAAGCAAAGGAACATTTCAACTTTTCCACACTCGGCATACTCAAACCGGAAGACCTGAAGTGGGCGCTGGGCACCGCAGCGGAAGAACTGCGCAAAGGCAACATGCCGCTCGGCAGTTATACCTGGATGCACCGCGAAGCCCGCCTCAGCGACGAACAACGCGCACTGCTGGCACACTGGCTGGAAAATTTCAATCCCGTGTCCTCCGGTTACGGCCATCAGCAGGGCCAATAACTCATTCCCGCATTTCTTTCATCCAAGCTTCCTCTGTTATGAATCGGTTTTTTGTTCTGTTTGTTTATTGCACGTTTTTTTGTCCCCTGCTCCTGCATTCCCAACAAAAAAAAGCGCTCCGCCACGAGGATGTACAGCGATGGCGAAAGATCGAACAAAAACGTATTTCCAACGATGGCCAGTGGGTCGTGTGGGTGCAAACGCCCGTGGCAGAAGGCGACCCCACCCTTCACTTGTGGAGCGCTGCCTCCGGGAAAACAACCGTTTTTCCCCGTGCAACGGAAGGTTTTTTCAGCAGACAGCAAAATGCTGGTTTTCAGGATAAAACCGGCGCTTGATACCCTCAAAGCGCAGCGCCGGCGGAAGGTAAAAGATGAAAATTTGTCCAAAGACACCCTGGGTATTTATACGTTGGCAACGGCCGTTTTGCAAAAAAAGGCCAACGTGAAAGGTTTTGTTGTGCCCGAAAAATGGTCCGGCTGGTTTTTTTATCAGGTGGAAACGGAAGTCGCCGCCGTCGCTAAAAAAGATACCCTGGCGAAGGCCGTTTCGGATACGGCAAAGGTTGCCAAACCAAAAACCGAACCCGCTCCCAAAAAGAACGGCAAAAAGCCCAAAAAAGAAAGTAAGGAAAACGGATACCGGCTTGTTGTGCACCATACGGCAACAAATCGTGAAGACACAATCGCCTACGTGGAAAATTTTGTTCCCGCCAAAAAAGGGAAACGCCTCCTGGTAAGCACTACAGGCAAGGGAGATACCCTGACGTTTCAGGCCAACCCGCAAATGCTTCAGGCCGGCGTTTACCTGCTCGATCTGGAAGCCGGCCGAAACCGGCCCCTTTTCCGGGGAAAAGGGAAATACCGGCAACTTTCACTTGATGACCCGGGCGCCCAGGCGGCCTTTCTCGCCGATACCGATACGAGCAAGGCGCGTATTCGACCCTGGCAACTGTGCTACTGGGGGAGCAAGCAGGATTCCGCCCGAAGCATCGCCGGCACACAAAGCGATTTTTTGACAAAAACAAAGGAATTTACATCGTGGGGGCTGAGTGAAAATGCACGCCCCGTCTTTTCGGAAGACAATTCCAAACTGTATTTCGGCATCGCGCCGCCGCCGGTGCTCAACGACACCACCCTGCTTCCCGAGGAAATTGTAAACGTGGAAGTGTGGACCTGGACGGAAAAACGCCTGTACACCCAGCAGGAAGTGCAACTGGAAAATGAGAAAAAGCGCTTTTATCCCGTCTTGTGGCGCATTTCCGAAAACCGCTTCATAGCCCTCGGCTCGCCGGAAGTGCCCGAATTGCGCTTCCAGGAACAACGCGACGCCGAACTGGCGCTCGGATTTACGGAAGAGCCCTACGCGCACTACCTGACCTCGGAAGGTACGGCACACAAAGACCTGTATGCCATAGATTTGAAAACAGGCAATAAAAATATGATTGTCAAAGACTTGCGTTGTAATCCCCGCCTTTCACCGGCTGGAAAATACATTGCCTGGTGGAGCGACCCCGATACAGCCTGGTATGCCTGGAATGCCCGTACCGGTACGATCAAACGCCTCACCGACAACCGCGAGGTCAATTATTTCAACGACGAAAACGACGTGCCGGACTACCCCAACGAACACGGCATTGCCGGGTGGCTCGATGACGACGCCGCGGTGTTGATATACGACAAATACGACATTTGGAAAATTGACCCTGCGGGGGTCAAAGCGCCCGAATGCCTCACCAACGGGCGGAAATTCGGAATCACCTACCGCTACCTGCGGCTCGACCCGGAGGAACGAAGTATCGCACCCGCTGCGCTTTTGTTGCTCCATACTTTAGCAACAACGCCAAGGACGAGCAATATTCGTGGCTTGATTTAAAAACCGGCGATATCAATACCGGATTCGGCGGAGGATATGTTTATTCAAAACAGCCGGTTAAAGCCAAAAATGCGAATAACCTGGTTTTTACACGGGAAAATTTCAAAACCTTTCCCGACCTGCTTTGGGGCCGGGTTCCAAACGCCGAAAAAGAAGCCGCCGATTACGTTGCAATCTCCAACGCCAATCCGCAGCAGTCGGAGTACCGTTGGGGCGACGTAGATCTGGTGCAGTGGACTTCGCTTTCCGGCGAAAAACTGTCCGGCCTGCTGGTAAAACCGGAGAATTTTGACCCGGCGAAACAATATCCGATGGTCGTGAATTTTTACGAAAAACTGTCCGACGGGTTGTACCAGCACCGCGCACCCGATTTTCACCGTTCGCAAATCAACTGGACCTTTTTCGCCAGCCGGGGTTATCTGGTTTTTGCGCCGGATATCCCGTACCGCACGGGTTATCCGGGTGAAAGCGCCTACGACGCCATCGTAAGCGGCGTAACGGCCCTGATCAGTAAAGGTTTTGTAGATCCAAAACGTGTCGGCTTGCAGGGGCACTCTTGGGGTGGTTATCAGGCCGCCTACATCGTCACACGCACCAACATGTTCACCTGCGCCGAAGCGGGCGCCCCGGTGGCCAATATGACCTCTGCATATGGCGGCATTCGCTGGGAATCGGGCCTGAGCCGCGCTTTCCAGTACGAGCACCAACAGAGCCGCATCGGAGGTACGTTGTGGGATTACCCGATGCGATATTTAGAAAATTCGCCGCTTTTTTCCCTGCCGAAAGTACAGACGCCTTTGTTGATTTTGCACAACGACAAAGACGGCGCAGTGCCCTGGTATCAGGGAATCGAGTTGTTTTCCGGCTTGCGCCGACTCGGCAAACCGGCCTGGCTGCTCAACTACAACGACGAGCCGCACTGGCCGGTAAAATTGCAAAATCGTATTGATTTTCAGACCCGTATGCAGCAGTTCTTCGACCACTACCTGCTCGGCGCACCGCAACCCCAATGGATGGGGCGGGGGGTGCCGCCGATGGAAAAAGGGATTTTGCAGGGGCTGGAGGTGGGGGGACAGTAGCAGTAGCAGTAGCAGTGGCAGTGGGCGCTAACGATCACCGGAAGAGGGTCTGGAATCATCGGGCACGGCGCCCGACGGTTGCAGTGTTTCTTCCCGCTCGATAATGAGTTGCCCTTTTTTATTGATGATGAACTCTTCTCCGAATTTTTCCACGACGGCTTTGCCATGGATAAAATCACTTGCCTTGTCGAATTGTGGGGCAATTACCAACTCTCCTGCCGTATTGATGTAGCCCCATTTGCCGTCTTTTTTCACCAATGCCAAGCCTTCCGAAAAGGAGACGATCGCTTCGTATTCCGGTTTTATAATTTCGTTCAGGGATTTGTCGATCAGCCCAAATTTGCCGGTTGATACCACCTGTGCAAAACCGTTTGAAAATTTCAGGCCCCAATCGTACCGAGGCGGCAATACAAACTTGCCGCTGGTATCTATCAGACCCCATTTGCTCTGGTTTCTGACCCAGGCCAGGCCATCCGAAAAATCGCCGGCCCACTCGTATCTCGGCTGGACCACGAAGGCGCCCTTTTTATTGATGTAGCCCCACATTTCATTTTCATAGGCGGCGGCCAATCCGCCGGAAAAGTTGCCAGTCAGGATACTGGCGTTTAAAAAACGCCGGTCGTCGTTCTGATCCATATATTCATACTGCTGAAACTCGGAATTGCTTTCTTCGGATCTGTTTCGCAGGTAGCCGCCGAACTGGCCTGCATATTCTTCCTGCCCTGCGTTGACCTCATAATTGTAATATGTTTCATACCTGAATGGAATACTCAGGTTGCCCGTTATATCCACATAACCCCTCAGGCCGTTTCGCTCCACCCATGCCAAACCTTCTGAAAAATCGCCGCAGTTTTCGACTTCAGGAACGGGCAGTGTTTTACCTTTTTTGTCGATCAGTATCCAGTAATACTGGCTTCTTACCCATACCAGGTCGTCTGAAACGCTTCTAAACGCTTCGTATTTAGGCTCAATGATATACTTTCCCCGCTCGTCGATCAAACCCCAATTAAATCTGTATTCTTTTTCGTTCATGATCGATACCCAGGCCGTTCCATTGGAAAAATTTTGGATCGTATTAAATCGGGGTTCTATGATCGTATCGTATTTTAAATGAATATACCCGGTTTTATATTCCTGATTTCGAATGATTACAATGTCGTTGTTGAATTTTTCGAAGAATCGATAGTTGAATTTTTTGATAAATTTTCCCTGGTTGTTCAACATGCCCGACTCCCCGCCAACGTTGACCGCAATTTTGCCTTCCAAGATATAATTTGCCAATTCGAATTGTGGCCGGATCAACCAGGCGCCGCTTTGGTCGATAAAACCGATCCGCCCGGAGTCGGTCACGGTAGCCAGCCCATCATTAAATTGGTTGGCAAACCTCCCGTAGTATCGATACTCATCGTCGTATCCGTATCGCAGCCGGTTGGCTTTGTTGGTGATTTGCTGGAAAATAAAATTTCCTGAACGGTCAATAAAACCCGAGAGGCTGTCCATCGTTACTTTGGCCCGCCCTTCCGAAAAGTGACCCGCCCAGGTATACTTCAAGGGGAGTGCCTGGTGACCTAAAGTATCGATATAGCCGTATTTAAATTGTTGGCCGTCCGATTTATCGAGATGGTAAACAGTGGCCAGTCCTTCTGAAAACGCTCCTATATGCTCATATTGGGGTTGCGCCACCCAACCGCCCTTTTTGTCGATCAGCCCCCACCCTTTTTCCGTTCTTACCGAGGCCACACCGTGAATAAAGTTGTCGGCTTCCGGGTATTTAAGCGGAATATCGGCCGCGCCTTGCCGGTTGATATATCCGTATTTTTTGTCTACTTCAACACATGCCAGATCTTCACTGAAAAAACGAACGGAAGAATAAATGGCCGGAATCACCGGATTGTCTTTTTTATCGATAAACCCCCATTTGTTGTCCGTTTCTACGGCTGCGAGGCCATCTTTATCAAACGATTCTACATTCGTGTATTTTGCGGAAATGACCAGGTTGCCTTTTTTGTCAATAAAACCCCATTTATCCTCCATTTTAACCGCCGCCAGGCCTTCTGAAAAAACACTAAAATCGTCAAAAACAAGGTCGGATAAGTAGTTTCCTTTCCGATCGATGAGCCGCTTCTTTTTATCACTTTGCGTCACCCAGGCAAGGCTGTCCGAAAAACTTAACGCTGTTTCAAACTTCGGTTCGATCACAAATTTCCCCGTCCGATCGATGTATCCCCATTTCTCTTCTTTTGTTCTCTTCACGGCAGCCAGCCCTTCGTAAAAACCAAACGCCTTTTCAAAACGCTCCGGGAATGGAAACTTGCCGGTTGTATCAATAAAAACCCGCATCGAGTCTGCTAAAACAATGGCAAATCCTTCGGAAAAATTAGTGATCAGTTCGAATTTCGGTGGAATAACTTCTTCTCCTCGGGCATTGATATAACCTTGTTTGCCGTTGAGGGTAACGGAGTGCAAAGCCGTTATCAAATTCCCTGATTTGATCATATTGGGGTGGCGTTATAAACTTGCCATTTTTGTCGACAACACCCCATTTGCCGGGTTTTCGCGCCCAGCTGATTCCGGGTTTCAGGAACGCGCCGTTTGAAAATTCCTGCGGTGTGACGAACTGCCCTTTTTTATTGATAATGCCCCATTTGCCGTTATCGTTGGCCGCCCAGGCCAATTCTCCCTGAAAAGACGACACACTTTGAAATTTGGCTTTAATTTCTTCCTGTCCTTTTGAATCGATAAACCCCCATTGATCTTTTTTATTCACGGTAGCAAGTCCGTTGCAAAACGTATCGATGCTTTCGTACCAACTCGCGCCCGGCAGCGGGCTTCCCTTAAAATCGGCAAACGTGTATTTTTTTTCTTTTCGCACCTTGTAACATCCGTGGTTGGTCGGGAACAGGTAATCGTATTCCGGGGAGGTGCGCCCCAGGGTATCGACCAATACATAAAAACCACCTTTTCGGGCAAGGGCATAGCCGTTGGGTTGAAAAGGGTCGGGGTTTTCATAAACAAAATCCGTCCACTGTGTGCCGTTGCGGTCGATCACGGCGAATTTTCCGTTTTTGTAGGCCCAGGCGCGGTTTTGCGTGAAGCCGAAAAAACCCACAAGCCGTTCGGCTTTGTCTAAGGCAGACTTGGTTTTTGCTTCGGCTTTTTGTGCCCGGTCGGCGTTGGCGGCCGCCATTTTTCGCTGATTTTCAATCAATTCGAATATTTTCAAAATTTGGGCATCGATGGCTTCAGCGGCGGAGGGGCAGCACACCCGCGCGGCGTTATATTGTATAATGGCCTGGTTGAAATCGGGTTTGTCGGCCGCATCCTGCGCCGCCTGGATAAACCGTTGAAAACGGCCGCAATCTTCTTTAGGGCACCGGATTGTTTGTGCCGCAAGAGAAGTGAAGAGGCCGAAAAAGAAGGTAAACAGGAACAGGGTTTTCATGGTTGCCGGAAGATTTATGAGCATACAATGGGAACAAAAATAATGACCTGCCGGCGATTATTCCCGCTTCAGGAGCGATCGGTATTCCAGCCGTTTTGCCGACAATACCCGGTTGGTGGAATCGATCTGTAATCCTTTTTCAATTTCATCAACTGCCAGGTCCAGGGCGTCGGCCTTTACGGTATATTTCGGCATTTTGCAGCAGTTTTTCGATTTCCAGCCGGTTGCGCGCCTCTTGTTCCGTTTTGAATCGGGCCAGGGTTTTTTCCGCCGTCGCTTTTGCTTCTTCGGCTTTTTTGCTCTGCCCCAGGGCAAAAATCAGCGCCGCAATGGAGACCACGGAAAGTACAAGGCCTGCCAGCGCCAGCATATAGGCCTGTTGTTTTTTTCGCCGCTCCCGGGCCAGTTCCGCTTCCCGCGCGGCGGCTTCCCGGGCTTCGATTTCTTTTTGCTCTTTCTCCACCCGTTTGGCCTTGGCTTTCAGCACGGGCATGACCAGGGTATCGTGACTCAGTTCGTAGGTATATCCGCCGCGCAGGCTGGGTTCGGCGCGCAGGAGGTGGGTATCCACCAGCCGGCGAAGCAAGTCGTCGGAAATGCCAAAATCGTCCCGGATCTGGCCTTCATACAGAGAAAGGCGGCGCTGCTCTTTTTCATACACCAGGCCTTCTTCGATCAGTTTTCGCGCGGCGAGTTGTTCTTCGGGATCTTCGATGCGGGAAATCTGGTTGTCGTAGTAGTTGCGGAATACCACTTCCGGGTCGCCGACGTCGTGGTGGTCAATAAATACGTCGTTTTCATCGATCACCTTCTGCTCGATCGACTGGCAGAGAATCTGCAACTGAAACGATTCCACCGGGCCACCTTTGGTCAGGTAGCCGAGCATGGTATCCAAAGCCTGCGGCGTGTATTCGAATGCCGGCGACAAGTAATCCCCCTTTTCCTGGGCGGGTTGAACGATGGCCGAACGCGCTTCGACTTTTGACAGGGACTGGAGTTCGTACCGATTGGCGAGGATTTGCGGAACCTGGACTTTTAATTTGTCGAGCAGGCTCATCCGGTCGGATCGGATGGCGCAGACGATCCGGATGTTCATTCGTTCTTCCAGCGCATCTTCTTCGGTCGCGGTCAGCAAATCGGGCTGGGCCATCGTGAACAATTCGGCCATTTTTCGCACCCGCTGCGGCACACCGGTTTGCAACAATTCGGAAAATTGCCGGCCGAATTGCTGAATGGCCTCGTCGGGATACGTAAAAAGTTCTTCAAACTGGTCAAAAACAAGCAAAAGTCCCCGTTTGCTTTTACGCTGCAAGCTGTTCAACTGCCGGGTCTTCGCCGCATACCAGAGCGAGCTGTCGTCCGGAAATATCTTTTGCAGGAACGTATTGCCGTCCACGCCGTTTAGTATGGCGTCCCGGGTGATCTGCGCGGGCATGTCGGTTTTCCCTTCCGTCCAGGCATTAAACCGGATGTTCAGGGAATCCAGCCGGCCTTCTTTTTCCACGAGGGGTAAAATGCCCGCATTGAGCAGGGAACTTTTACCCAGGCCCGATTTGGAATACAGGATCACTAATTGCTGCAATTGCAACAACCCGTACAACTCGCGCACGGCTTTGTCGCGTCCGAAAAACAGGTGCTGCTGATCGGGCGAAAAAGGCCTTGCGCCGGGATATCGATTTGACTTATGGGCTAACAAATGGTGTTGTTTATTCGAGCTGTTGTTAAGTGCTTGTCGCGGCCACACCCTGGCCGCCGGTTTCCCGTACGCGATTGATCAAAGTAAGCAGGTCGAAGTTGATTTTTGCACGTTCCACCAGGTCTTCCTGGGCGTAGGTCAAACCCCGTTGTGTCTTCTTTTCCAGTTCTTCAAATCGATTCATCAGCAACACGAGGTCGGTAAAAAAGCCGCCGAACTTGGCATTCCGGTTGCGCAATGGCATCATGTAATTGCGCAGGGCGTCGAGCGCTTCGCGGGTTTTAGCGTATGCCACCATATCGACGACGGCATCCAGATTGACACTTTCCATCGGGGCGGATTCTTCGGGTGCCGCATCCACTTTCCGGAGCAGGTTTTCTTTTTCGCAGCGTTGATACAATTCATTGACAAAAAATTCGACGTTTTCATCGACGAACTGAATCTTGAACTGATCTTCATACATGGACCGCGTCCGGCGTGTAAGTGTGGGTTTGGGGGAAATACGTTCGAACTTCGCCCCGTCTACATGCAGGCTCAATACTCGCAGGAGCAATTGCATGTACCATTTGTCGTACGCTAATCCCAGGAAAATGTAATTGCTGGCCTGCAACAACTCCGTTTTCAGGTCGACGTTCATTTTACCGCCCTGAAACACCGCTTCTAAGTATCCGAACAGGTCATTGTGGGTGAGCACCAGCGATTCGTCTTCTTCCACCCAGCCCAGCAGGTTGTACACCATCGGCAGCTCGCCGAGCGGCGCCTCTTGCTGACGCGCCGGCTGGCTGAAATGGTAAAAATCGCATTGGTGCGCCACTCCCTTTTCTTTCATAACCGCAGAAAGAAGGCGGTCGGGGGTAAGGGTGACAATGATGGGGAACGGAATTTCCGATATTTTTTCAAAAACCCCTTTCGCGTTCGGGAACGGCTGGTTGTAAAATTGCCGGATCTGCGAGATGACGCGGCTTCTGAATTTGTTTTCCCGAAATAAAAAAAAACCGTCGTAATAATGAGAACGGATGTACGGATTGTCCGGATTGCGGGCATCGAGCGCCCGGCATAACGCTTCCTCCAGCGTCACACCGTCTTTATCGGTATAGACCTGAGGACCTACGAACAAGACACATTTATTGCGTTTGATCGTATCGATGACAAAATTCCAGTCGGTTGACAATGTGTATCCAAGGTTATTACGCCAAAAGTAATGTTATATGGCATGCCGGGAAACAGATTAGGCAATAATTTTGTGAATTTTAATTCCAAACCAATGAATCCCTCCATACGGCGCCGTTCCGCAGGCAAACGCCCGGCCAAACCACAATTTTGTCCGAAAAAGCCGTTGAATAGTGCGCAGCGATATGGCACGCCTTATTTTTACCCCTGGAAGTCACTCAAACTTCTTACAAATCACCTTCCAACATGCAACGTCTGCTTCGCCTTTGTTTTCTGCTTTTACCACTCACACTTTTTTCCCAAAACCCCATCACGCTGGAAGACATCTGGCAAAACGGCACTTTCGGGTCAAAAGGGGTGCCGGGTTTTAATTTTCAAAAAGACGGCGTACACTTTACAAAACTAAGTGGTGCAAGCATCGAACAATACGACCTGCGCACCGGAGACAGATCGGGTATCATCTTCGACGCTGCGTCGGTGACGGATTTCGATCCGGGCTGGAAAGGCACTTTCGACGGCTATTCGTTCAGCGCCGACGAAACCAGTTTGTTGCTTTCCACCAACACGGAGCCGATATACCGCTGGAGCAAAAAAGCCGACCATTTTGTGTTCAACTCCAAAACAAAAAAACTCACCGCGCTTTACCCCGGCGCAAAACAACGGTATGCCACCTTCTCTCCCGATGGTTCAAAAGTGGCGTTTGTGGTGGAAAACGACCTGTATTATAAAGACCTGAATTCGGGAAAAACCACCCGCATCAGCGCCGACGGGACAATCAACGAGATTATCAACGGCGCGTCCGACTGGGTGTATGAAGAAGAGTTTGAGATCATCCGCGCTTTCGAATGGAGCCCCGACGGGGCCAAAATTGCCTTTTTGCGCTTCGACGAACGGGAAGTGCCCGAAATGAGCATGGAAATGTACCGCGGCGGCGAATACCCGGAATTGGTCAAATTCAAATACCCGAAGGTTGGCGAAAAAAACGCCGTGGCGACCGCCCATATCTATGATCTCGCGTCTGCAAAAACAATCGGGGTCGACATCCCCGACCGCGAAAAAAATGCCGCCGACGGACGCCTCGACGATTACCTGCCGCGTATCGCCTGGACGCCCCAAAAACAACTCTGCCTGACCTGGATGAACCGGCATCAAAACCACCGGAAACTGCTGCTGGCCGATCCCGCTAACGGCAAATGTTCGGTGCTGCTGGAAGAAAAGAATAAGTATTATATTGATTTACATGATGTTACATTCCTTTCTGACGGTTCGGGATTTGTGTTGCAAAGTGAAAAAAGCGGCTTCAACCACCTCTATCAATACGACATGACGGGAAAAGAAACCGCCGCCATTACCAAAGGCAACTGGGATGTGACCGATTTTTACGGCGTGGATGAAAAAAACGGCCTTGTCTATTTTCAGGCCGCTGCCGAAAACCCCATGCAACGCGAAATATATTCGGTGAAAACCGGCGGCAAGGGACAAAAAAAGATCAGCAAAGAAGAGGGCACCAATTCGGCGCAATTCAGCAGCACCTTCGATTATTTCGTCAACACCTTCTCTTCCCTGAATTCGCCGCCCCGTTATGCCGTCTGCGACCGCAAAGGGAAGATCGTTCGGGAACTGGAACAAAACAAAGAACTTGCCGCAAAACAACAGGATTACGGCACGATGCCTGTCGATTTTTTTAAAGTGCCCGTGAAATACGAAGACTCCGCCAACGGCCCCGCCTGGGAAGGAACCCTGAACGGCTGGATGATAAAACCCACCGCACCGCAATTTCAAAACCGGAAACTGCCGGTGCTGATGTTTGTCTACGGCGGCCCGGGCAGCCAGCAGGTCACCGATGCCTGGAAAGGCGCAAATTACTGGTGGTTCCAGATGCTCGCCCAGCAAGGTTATGTGGTGGCTTGTGTGGACAACCGCGGCACGGGCGGGCGCGGTGAAGAATTTAAAAAAATGACCTACAAACAACTCGGGAAAATGGAAACCCAGGACCAGATCGAGGCGGCCAAATACATCGGCAAACTTCCTTTTGCGGACCCCGCCCGGGTAGGCATTTTTGGCTGGAGTTACGGCGGATATATGTCGAGTTTGTGTATGCTCAAAGGCAAAGACGTGTTCAAAACGGGCATCGCCGTTGCGCCGGTGACCAACTGGAAATGGTATGATTCCATCTATACCGAGCGATATATGCAGACGAACAAGGAAAATTCGGAAGGCTACGAGCAAAACTCGCCGATCAATTTTGTCAACGAACTGGAAGGCAATTACCTGCTCATTCACGGGCTCGCCGACGACAACGTACATTTTCAACATACGGCGGAAATGGCCAATCAACTGATCGCAAAAAACAAACAGTTCGACACCATGATTTATCCCAACCGCAACCACGGAATCGGCGGGGGCAATGCAAAAATTCACCTGTACAAACTGATGACGAACTTTTTAAACGAAAAATTGAAAGGCGACACGAAAGAACCTGCACGACCTTGACAGGTTTGTTTTTTAGACAGGATTTACATGATCTACAGGTTTCATGTAGATCATGTAGATCATGTAGATCATGTAGATCATGTAAATCCTGTCTAATATAAAATAAAAAGCCTGTCAGCGCCATCAAATAAAATCCGGCAGATCTTTCAGGTATTCAAACCCTTGCGCTTCAAAATCCAGCGCGCAACAAAACGTGGCGAGCCCGTTCGTCACTGCGAGAAACGGCGCCTTGATTTGCAGGTTGTACCGCGCCGCCTGCTCGAAAGTCGCTTGGGTGAGCGGCACTTTGGGCGATTTGCATTCGATCAGCAGCCAGGGCCTTACCTCGGTATCGTACACTACAATATCACATCGTTTGAGCAAGCCGTTCAGCCGGATGCCCACCTCTATCCGCACCCGGTGGGCGGGATAGTTTTTTACTTCCAGCAGGTATTGCAATACCAACTGCCGCAACAATTCTTCCGGCGTCAGTACGATGTCTTTATGCCGGATGGGGTCGAATACATAGTTTTTCCCCCGGGCTTTGGACAAGCGCAGTTTGGTTTGAAACTGTAAAAAATCAAATTGAAGAAGCACGGTGCGAAGATGCGGAATTAACAAAAACGAACCGCTACATTTGCCTGATTTTCAACCTGAAACCCGTATGGAAAATCCACTTTGGCAGATTATTGCCAATCCGGTCTCCGGTGGCGGCGCCGTGGAAAAGCATTGGCCGGCAACCGAGCGGCTGCTCGGGAAATGGGCTTTCCTATTCGTCCATTTTTTACCGAACGGCGCGGTCACGCTACCCGGCTCGCCGAAACCGCCATACTCAACGGCCACCGTTTTATCCTCGGAATCGGAGGCGACGGCACCAACCACGAGATCGTCAACGGGATCATGGGCCAGTCTTGTGCCCCGACTTCGGATGTTTATTATGCTTTGTTGCCCTCCGGCACGGGCAACGACTGGGCCCGGCAATACGGCATCCCCACGGATATACGCGCCCGGCTGGAACGGCTTAAAAAAATGGAAATCAGGTATCAGGACGTAGGTCTGGCCAGATTTATGCGCGACGGGCAGCCCGGAGAACGGTATTTCGTGAACGTCGCCGGTATGGCGTACGACGGTTACATCGGCCAAAAACTGACGCAGCACCGCGTCACCAACCGCATGCAATACCTGTTGCTGGTGGCGCAATACCTGATGCGGTATCAACTTTCCAAAGCGGAGATTTTGTTTGACGGCAGATCGGTGGAAGATTATTTTTACACCATCAACATCGGTTTGTGTCGTTATTCCGGGGGCGGCATGCAGTTTGTACCCCAAGCCGTGCCCGACGACGGGCTTTTCGCCCTCACTTTTGCCCGGCGCCTTTCAAAAATCGAGGTTTTGCTGCAAACGCCGCGATTTTACAACGGCACTTTGCTACATCACCCAAAAGTGGAAGGTTACCAGGCAAAATC
>JADJOD010000042.1 GCA_016713985.1 Lewinellaceae bacterium
TTTTTCAAGTTTTCTCACATCAAAACATTGTTCACCGGCTGTATCGCCGGCGGCACATCGGTTTCGTCGAACATTTCCCGCAGGTCAATTTCAATGGTGCGGCTCAAAGCTGTGATGGGCACGTCGTTGGGGTTGCCCTCGAAGGGGTTTCGGTGGACTCTCCAACTTTTTCCATCGTGGTGAACGCACCCAACATACCAGCGCTGAACGGAATGGTGAGACCAGATAAAATGTTTTGCCGTTTTCAAACTCTTGCAGCATCGAGGAGTACCATGATGACGAAGAGTTTGACAAAATGGAGGTTGAGCGTGGCGAATTGGCGGGGGAAGGGAAAGTTTTTGATGCGTTCGCACACGCCTTGCTGGTTTGGAAAATTCCACGAGCAGTGGTTTTCCAACTTCATGTGGCGGAAATCTTCAATCAAGCCCTTGTCGAACAATGTTTTGAGTTGTGCCGACTGAAGGCCGATGATTTGGTTGCGCGGTTTTTTTTGCGCATCACATACTCCTGCTCTTCACGACTCAGGTATTTAGGCAGTTCGTCGGCCAAATTGCTTTCGTGTTCAGCGATTTGATAATTGCTTCGGTACTCGACGTTGTGTACATTGTTCATGCCTTCCCATGCACGCGGCTCGCGCATTTGATAGCGCAAGGCCGTTAGCCACGCAAAATGCCGGTGGACAAGTTGTCGCTGAACCTCTTTCAATTCATTTTCCGATAAAGGCGACGACGCGTGTTTGTTCGTCACGTAGTCTTTCACCATGATGCCCCAGGCGCGACTGGTGTTGACGATGGCGCCCCAAGCCTTGCGGGCTTCCCAGGCCCGGTCGTAGGAGGCGTTGTTTTTGAACCCAACGATGAAGGCCACTGCCGTGCCGATGAGTGCCGTGGGGAGCCACGGAATGGAGAGCCATTTGTAGTGCAAAAATTCGTAGAGCAGCGTCGGAATCGTGGAAAGCAGGAGCAGAAAAGCGATGTCGCGCCGCGTCCAATAAAGAACTTGGTTGAGGGGGGTAGTTACGTCCGGAGTGCATAATTAAAGAGTTAAATTGCGCTGCGCAAACGTAGGAAGCAATGCCGACAAAACCAACTTTCTTGCCCTACCCGATACGTTTTACTCGTGGCTCGGCGGCGTGTTGCCCGAATACCGGCGACAAGGCGTGGCGACTCAACTGATGCAGCATCAGCACGACTGGTTTGAAAATGCCGTTGCCCGGATGGTCTGCACTTTTCGGGAAGGGTCGAGCGAAGCGCTGCAGGCAGCGTAACTCAGCAGAGGGTTATTGTACTTGGCGCACCCGCACCCTAAACCCCGGAAATGTCTGGCAAATCAGGATGAACGGTGTGTTCATTGATAAATCTTCATTGAGCAAGCGACGCAGTCCGGCAAGCGTATGGATCGGCGGCACATGACCCGGTCTCAAATGTACAATGCCGAAATACGGCTCGCCCTCGCGGATTGCCAACATTCCAAAATCGCTGTCGTGAGTAAGAATGACTCTTTTGGTAGCGAAAGCCAGCGAATCAACTGGCGGTCGGTATTTCCGACAAATTCTGACTCCTCCACACTGAACACATCAAATCCCTCTTTCCGAAGCATATCAGTCACTTCGGGAGAAATATTTTCATCCACCATTAATTTGAAATCGCGGAGAGTCATACCGCAAGCGGTTGAGAATCATGCCGAAGCGCTTCAATAGCGTAGGCAATGGCCTCCTGAACGGTCTCCTCTGTCAATCGGGGATAATGTCTCAGTATTTCCGGCACCGAAGCCCCGTGATGCAGACATTCCAAGATGAATTCCACGCTGATACGCGTCCCTTTGATGATGGGTTTGCCGCCCAAAATTTCCGGGTTGCGCTCAATATTTAGAAAACGATGTTTCATTGTCTTGCAAAAATAGCCATTTTTTCAGACAAACAACATTTTGACCCCAAACGTTACGCCTCGCCCCCATCCTTTTCCTTCTCAATTTTCCAAAACCTCCCTACTTTTCGCTCTGCTTTTTCAAAAAACGCCCATGCTCCACTACATCGAACACACCGGCCCGCCCGACGAAGCCTTGCAAGAGGAGGTCTTCCACTTGTACCGCACCATATTCAACAGCGAACCGAATGAGGAAGCCCGCGAGCGCCTGCTGCATAGCCGCGATTTGCTTATCGTGTTGGCTTTGAACGAGGAAGACACGGCTATCGGTTTCAAAATCGGTTACCGGCAGGACCCCGACACGTTTTACTCCTGGCTCGGCGGCGTGCTGCCCGAATACCGGCGGCAAGGTGTGGCGACTCAACTGATGCAGCATCAGCACGACTGGGCGCGACAACAAGGCTATCGCTTCGTCCAGACAAAAACCCTCAATCGCTGGCGTGAAATGCTGGCACTCAACCTGTTGCACGGATTTCTCATCACCGGAACATATGCCGGCAAAGACGGTCGGCTGCGGATTATTCTGGAGAAAGAACTTTGAATGTAGGTGTGGCATGAATCCCGGCAAGAAAAATTTTTAAAAATTTTTCTTGCCGGGATTCATGCCACACCTAAGCCCGCACAAATGCCGCAAACTGCCGTACCGCTTCTTCGAACGCTTCGTGTTCCGCCGCCGACAAATCGGCAAACAATTCTTTCTCTATCAACACCTTATCTTTTTAAAAGTCCGCTGCCAAATGCCCTTCACCCACCCCGTCGACCACCACTACCGGTTTAAAAATGCCGTTGCCGGTGATGGTTTGCACCTTTCGGGAGGAGTCGAGCGAGGCGCTGCGGTCTTTGTAACTCACCAAAAACTCGTCGAAAGCGGGCAACAAGTGCAGGGTGGAAGGTGCCGCCGGTTTCGGTTGAACGCCATAAGGCATCCAATAGACCTGATTGTCAATGGTTTCTGATACTAACAGGTGTTTTACCGCTTCCAGGCCCGCCCGAGCGTCGGCGGCCCGCAGACCCGACCACCACTGAAAATCGGCTATGGTAGCGGGCGCATGGCTCGTAAAATACCGCCGCGCGAGTTCGGCAATGGCATCGGGCCGGTCGAAAATTTTGGCCGGCGGGATACGTTCGTCGAGCAGCGCGTAGGTTTGCCGTTTACCCCGCGGCGAGCCGTTGCACACAAGGGCATCCGATTCGGCGTGGAACATGATGTGCCGCCTGGTAGCCGTTGGTAATGATGCCCGATTTGGCCAGTTCGGCCATCAATTCCTCGCGAGTCAGTTGTTTCCCACCTTCCAACGCCTTGTAAATGAGTGTATTGGTTCGTTTAAAAAGCGCTGCGTCCAATCCGAGCTGGCGTTCCATCGCGGCGCCGGCAGCCCTGACTTGCGGGGCGGAAAGCGCCAGCATCCAGCGGATGTCTTCGGCGGCGGCAAAATGCCACGTGGGTCGCAGGACGTGTGTGCGGACGATGTCGCCGCGGTCGATGGCTTTTTCAATATCTGCATCTGTGGAGCCGGGGATTCGCAGCCCGACGGGCCCATTTGGCGTGGCTGTATTCCTGTGCCTGCATCGCGCCGAGCCATGCCGCCACTTGTTTGGGTGCGGTGAAGGCCGGGTGTGTAATTTGCTGGTTTTGAAGCCGGAATGCAGCGATTTGCGGGAGTGTCATTTTTGATTTTTTCACCGCAAAAATAACCCCACCCCTGATAATTAAAAACTTGTCGCCCATCCACCAATCCCCGCTTTCCGGCCTGAAATTTGATTTTGCGCAGCAAGTTTTACTTTTACAGGACATCAGCACAATCCGCATTCCCGCTTCCCGTTGTGTTTACTACGACACACGCTGTGCCCAAAACACCACCCCGCAAGTCGCCTGAACACCGGTTTTCCATTCAATCACCACCTTAATCCACATTTTCGGGATGATACTCCGCTACTTACACTTATTGTGGGTGCTCGCACTCCTGCCCCAGTCTGTTTCAGCCAAATTACCCTTCAACGATCTTGCAGCCAACCCGCCGGGCGATCCGGTTCGCGAAAGCAATATTTGTCCGCGCCCCGAACTCCTGCAGGCCAACTTAGTCACGGATTCCACCGCGCAACTCACCTGGACGGATGTGGGCGCCCAATACGAAGTGGAACTTCATGAGGCCAGCCAGCCGCTTACGGGCACTCCCACTCATTTTGTGGCAGGAAGTCCGCCGTTGCAATTAAACGACCTCACACCCGGGCAGCAATACCGCTTCCAGGTGCGGGTCGTTTGCCCCGACAATTCCGTCAGCGAATGGAGCGCGCCGCGTTCGTTTGCCACGGAAATAAACGATATGCGCCCCTGCCCGCTCGGTTTTGACCTGCGCGATACCTCCTGCGCCGGCGGAAGTCAGTTTTTCAGAATACACGTGGACCATGCGCCCGGCGCATCCCTGGGCAACGACGTGATGCTCCAGGCCGTTCGTATCATGATCGAACATCCCTGGCGCTCCGATCTGAGGGTGTGGTTATGGTCGCCCGACAGCACACGGGTGCAACTCATCGGCGGCCTGAATGCCGGCGATAAAAACATCGGCAACCCGGCAGGTTCGCCGTGCGCACAATACGTGGAACTGACGGAACAACCGGGAGCATTGCCGCTTTCCGACGCCGCGGAGCGCGATAATTTTACAGGTTATTACCTTCCTTATCAATCACTTGCGCCATTTTTAAACGGCCAGAACCCCAACGGCGCCTGGTGGCTGGAAATCTGTGACAATAAAACCAACGACAAAGGGAAACTTCGCCTGTTCGGGCTGGTATTTGCGCCGGCCGGTTGCTCCTCCCTTGCCGGCGTATCCGTTTCGGCGGTTACGGCAACTTCCGCAGATATTTCCTGGACGCCCGGAAACCCCGGCGACAGCTTGCTGATCGAATACGGAGCCGCCGGATTTTACCCGGGAACGGGTGGTACGGCGGGGACGGGAGGCACCACAATTCTCTTAAAAGAACCTGTTTTACAGCCTTTTGCGCTGAACGGCCTTTCCACCCTGGTACATTATGAAGTTTATCTCCGCAGGTTATGCGCCCCGGGCCAATGGAGCGCCAACTCGGAAGCGCTTCGTTTTTTCAGCAATTGCCCCCCTACCCTGCTGGAAAATCCGGATACCCTGGCCACCTGCGCGGCGGGTTGCACCGACCCCTGCCCCTTGCCCGGACTTTGGCAAAACGTGCCCGACGACGACTACGAATGGAAAGTCTGGACGGGTCACGGCCTCACATACCCGGTCGCCGGTCCGCCGGCAGCCCCGGAAGGCAGTGGTAACTACCTGTATTTCAGGAACTCCTGTTCGCCGACGGGGGCCAACGGCAAAAAAGCCATTCTGCGCACATTGTGTGTACAGGTGGATGCCCCCGCCGCTTCAGCCTGCCATTTTTCGCTCGATCTCTACATGAATACCAAAACCGGAGCGATGGGCAGCCTCACGCTGGAAGTTTCTACCAATGGCGGGCAAAACTGGCAAACGATAAAAACCTGGTCGGGCAACCAGGGCAAGGAGTGGAAACGGGAATACCTGAACCTGAGCGCCTACCACGGGCAAACGGCTCTATTTCAACTAACCGCCAGGGGCGTATTCGGCGCATACGGCGACATCGCTGTGGATAACCTGACTTTTTACGGCTCCCAGGAAGCCGGCACCCCCGATTATACTTTTTTCCGCGACGCGGATGGCGATGGTTATGGCGACCTCACCCAACGAGTCATTTTATGCAATCCAAATGTTCCGCTCGGCTACGTGGACAACGACGATGATTGTGACGATTTAAATCAGGCCGTATTCCCCGGCGCGCCGGAAATTTTGTGCAATCAAACCGATGAAAATTGCAACGGCATGGCCGACGACAGCGCGATTGCCACACCTTCGGGCGTTGGAACAATCATTTGCGCGGGAGAGACAGCCGTGCTCACGGCAACCGGCGCCCCTGCCGGCCAGTTTTACTGGTTTGAAAACGCACAGGGCGGCCTGCCACTCGGCGAAGGCCCATCATTAACATTAAACAATCTGGGTGAAACCAGGTCATTTTTTCTCGCCGACAGCATAAGTGCTGCGGGTGTTGGTTGTGCAAGCAGCCGGACGGCCGTGGTCGCAACGGTGAACCCCACACCTGAACTGTTGTTGCCTGCTTCACCCGCCAGGTGTCTGGGGCAGGCCATCGATCTGGAGACCATTCCGGTCGTCGACTCTGAAAACACGGGCGCCGTTCATTCCTGGCATAACGCTTTCCCGCCCCAACCGGGCAATCAATTGCCCAATACCCTTGTACAACCCGCCGTTTCAACAACTTATTACCTGTTGAGCGCCACGATTGCGGGTTGTGCGGATACACTTCCGGTAACCCTGACGATCAACCCCAACCCTTCCATCCAGATATTACAGGGCGACTCCATCGTCGTTTGCCGCGGAAAGTCCGTGAACCTGAGCGCCTCGGCAAGTGGCGCCGCGCCACTTGCATATACCTGGAGTAACGGCCTGAATTTCCCGAATATCCCTGTTCCCGCAAACCCGGCGCCCGGCGCCACCGTGCCGTATTCTGTTACCGTTACGGATATAAATGGTTGTAAATCAAGTGATTTAATCAAAGTACACACTTTAAACAACGTAACGCAGACCGCCGTAGAAAATGTATCGAACCCCACGGTTTGTGGCGGCACAAACGGCAGCATTACCCTTCATCCGCTGGATGGCACGCCGCCTTACACCTTTTTATGGTCGGGCGCCTCATCAGGTTCATTGCCCGGTGTGAGTGGTTCGGGTACCATTTCAGGGCTGAAACAAGGCGGTTATCGCGTTACGGTCACCGACGCATCGGGCGGCTGCTCGATGGTACTTCCTCAAATCGTGCTCAGCGCCCCGGGTTTTTCCGTGCAGGTGGATACCATCGTGGGAATTGGTTGTCCGGGCGAACAAACCGGCAGCATCCAATTGGCCGTCAGCGGTGTTGCGCCGGTTATTCTCTGGAGTAACGGGTTGTCAGAACCCGCCATCAGCGACCTGAGCGGCGGGTTATATTCGGTCACCATTACGGATGGGAATTGTGTGCAAACAATTACCAATCTGGAAGTTACATCACCGCCGCCGGCTCAGATCATTCAAAACGGACTGCTCAACCCTGCCTGTTTCGGGGACAGTACCGGCGCGATCGACCTTGCGGTATTTGGCGCCACCCCGCCGTACAATTTCCACTGGTCCAATAACGCCGCCACCGAAGACCTTCAAAACATACCCGCCGGAAATTATTCCGCAACCGTTACGGACGCCAACGGGTGCAGTTTTATTTCCCAGACGATCGCCCTGACACAAGCCCCGCAACTCGCCGTATCTCCCGGTTTGTTGCAACACGTCCAATGTTTCGGGGAAAACAACGGCGCGATTTCCCCGGCTATTTCGGGCGGGTTTGCGCCGTACCAGTTTGTGTGGAATACCGGAGCAACTTCCGCCGCGCTTAACAACATCCCCGCGGGCAATTATTCGCTAACGGCGACCGATGCCTCCGGTTGCAGCCAGGCCTTTTCTGCAACGATCACACAACCCGCGCCGTTGACACAAATAAATCTTGCAAAAACCGACCCTACCTGCATCGGTTCCGAAGACGGCAGCATCGAAATCACACTTGACGGCGGAACAGCCCCTTACCACCTCTCGTGGAGCAATGGCCAATCCGGCGCCGGGTTAACACTGTTACAAAATCAAACGGCCGGGGTCTACAACGTTACGGCAACGGATGCGTCGGGATGTTCACTCCTGCAAAACGACATTGCCCTGACCGCCCCGCAATTACTCAGTCTCGAACTGGAGCAAATCGTTCCGGCGACCTGTTTTGGTGCTTCCGACGGCCAGATTTCGGTGAGTGCAAGCGGCGCCCAGGGGCAGGTAGACGTTACCTGGAATGGCATTTCAGGCGGTTTGACGTTGACAAATATCCCGGCGGGGCCGTATATCGTGCAGGTGCGAGACGAACGTGGATGCGCCATCCGGGATACGTTTCTCCTGGGACAACCCAAGTCACCCCTAAACCTCTCCTTAGTATCCAAACATAACGCCTTGTGCGCCGGCGAACCCAACGGTTCCATCGACGTACGCGCCACGGGCGGGACCACACCGTATACTTTTACCTGGAGCAACGGCGCTGCCACGGAAGATTTGCCCGCAGCGGCGGCGGGAATTTATTTTCTCACCGTAACCGATGCGGCGGGATGTACAACCGGGTTGGGACCGGTAACGATCACCGAACCGCCCGCGCTGACCGTCGTACCTTCGGTCAACGACATCCCCTGCTTCGGCGCGCCAACCGGCAGTATTACCCTGGCCGTAACGGGAGGCATACAACCTTATCATTATCAATGGAATACAAACGACAGCACCCAGAATTTGTACCTGCTGAATGCCGGGGTTTACGCAGTAACCGTGCTCGATGCAACCGGTTGCGCACAGGTACTGGCGGATTTAAACCTGATTGATAAAGGAGCGAATTTTTCGGTGCAAACCATTGAGGTCAAACCGGTATCGTGTCCGGGAGCCGGCGACGGAAAAATTGTTGTACAGGCATCCAACGGCGCCCCACCCTACCAGTTTGCCTGGTCGCCGCCGGTCGGTTTGCACGCCAATGTGCCGGCTTCCGCGGATCAGGCGACCGGACTTTCCGGAGGGGTCTATTTTGTTACGGTATCGGATGCAGCAGGTTGTGCGGCCGTATCCGATTCGTTTATCGTCGAAGAAGCGCCACCCCTGTTATTTCTGGTCCATTCGAAGGCGAATGTGTTGTGTAAAGGAGATTCAACCGGAGCCGTCATCACTTCGCTGACAGGCGGCTTGCCGCCCTATACTTTTTTGTGGAACAACGGTGCAACCACCCAAAACCTTTCGGCAATTCCCGCCGGCAATTATACCCTGACTGCCACCGATTTCCGGGGTTGTTCGGTGGTATCCACGGTGGTAATGGTCATGCAACCTTCAGCAGCGCTCCAGATTGTGCCGGATTCCATACTGCAGGATCAGTGCGGCGCGGGGGAAGGCGCCATTTTTCAACACCTGCTCGGCGGCACGCCACCCTACCAGTTTTTATGGAGCAGCGGTCAAAATACCGTATCGGTCGCCGGGCTTCCGGCAGGTCAGTATCAACTCACCGCCACGGACCACAACGGCTGCACAAAGGTGTCGCAACTATATGATATTCAATCGCTTGTAACCCCGCTGCAAATAAACACCTCGGTTACGGACGTATTTTGCGCCGGCGACAGCACCGGAACAATCATCACCTCCGGCAGCGGCGGCACCCCGGGTTATTCCTATTTCTGGAGCACCGGCCAAACGGGGCCACAACTCGACAACCTGCCCGCAGGCGCTTACGTACTCACGATGACGGATGCCGCCGGTTGTACAAAAGTGCTGGAAAAGAGTCTGACCCAACCACCGGCCCTTGTAATAAACTGGGCGGCAGATTCTTCTGCCCTTGGCTGGACGATCACCTTAAACGTGTCGGGAGGAGCGGAACCCTACCAGGTTCAATGGGACGCAGGCGCTGGCAACCAAAGCGGCCCCGTGGCAGAGGGGTTGGCATCCGGGGTATACGGCGTCACCGTTACAGACCAAAACGATTGTACGCAGGTGCGTCAAATAGGGATAGGCACCTCTGGCGCCGCAACACCCTCCGTAATTTCTGAATTGCGGATTTCACCCAATCCCTCCTTTGGGAATACCGTATTGAACGTTGCCCTGACCCGGCCTTCGGGGCTGAATATTCGGGTAACTACAGGTGCAGGGCGGGACGTTTTTTCAAAAACCATTCCCGAATTACGGACAATACATGCGGAAATGCTTGATATCGAGGGACTTCCGCCGGGGTTGTATTTTGTACGGGTTCGGCTCGATCAGGTAGAACAGGTAACGTTGAAGTGGGTGATCACCGGCAAATAATCATAGCTTGTTAAATTTGGATATCTGAAATTGGACTGTATTTTTGGGGCTGATATTTTACATCAATTCTAAACAAAAACCACACTCCATGGAAGACAACATTTTAGACCGCCCGTTGGATGACGGGATGGATCAAGACCTTACACCCGCCTCCACCGGCAAACGTTTCGCCAATTACCTGATCGACGTCGTCGTTTACTACATCCTCTCCGCAGTATGGGGTGTTGTATTGGCCTTTACGAGCCCTGAAACGGTGCTGGAAGAGAATACCTCCAACATGCTTACCCTGTATCTGACGGTATTCCTGATCCTCTTCGGGTACTATACGATTATGGAAGCCGCGTTTAACGGCAAAACCATCGGCAAATTGATCACACGGACCCGGGCGGTCCGGGAAGACGGTTCTCCCCTCGGTTGGGACAAAGCCGCTTTGCGCTCGCTTTGCCGTTTTATACCGTTCGAACCCTTTTCGTTTCTTGCAGGAAGTGTGGGCTGGCACGACAGCATTCCAAAAACGCGGGTAGTCAACGATCCTCCGCGTTCCTGATTTTTTTTCAGACTTGCTATTCAGGTCATTCGGATACCTCCTTTCCCCGGAAAGGGTATCCGGATGGCCTTTTTTTTCACATACCCGTATCTTTTGTTGAAATTTACAAGTAAAGTTCCTGTTTTACACCCTTTTTCCGACCTTCGCCCAAACAAGAACGAGGCGGTCAACCTGAACGGGGCAGCCTCTCCAAATCGTCCACGTGTTAGGTCTTTTCCGCAACAACCAGTTTACCACTGCTTTTTTCCTGGCCCTGTATGTAGGGTTGACGCACCTCGCGTCACTGTTGGGGTTTGTCGAACCGCAGGAAACAATCGTTGCGAAGAGTGGCGTTTTGTATCAATCCTGGTTCGGCTGGGCATCGGCGCATCCTTTTTTTTCTGCGGCTGGCGCGGCGATACTGGTTTTTATCCAGTCCTTGTTTGTCAATAACTTAGCCGACGAATTTCGCATCCTGAACGAACGGAGCTGGTTGCCGGGTTTGTTTTATGCCCTCGTAACCGCCTGCCTGCCCGATTTTTTGTTTTTGTCCCCGCCCTTAGTTGCGGCAACGTTTATTCCGGTTGTATTGAAAAGAATATTTAAAACCTACAAGCAGCCGAATGCAACGGCACTGATTTTCGACGCTGCGTTCTGGACCCTTGTGGCGAGCCTGTTCTATCCACCGGCTCTGTTTTTGCTGGTTTCCGCTTATGCAGGTATCATTGTAATGCGCGCGTTTAAGTTGAGGGAACAATTGGTGATGTCGAGCGGGATTTTTGTGCCGTTGTTCCTCGCCTGGCTCTGGTACTTCTGGACGGATCGCGGCGGGGAATTTTGGTCGGTACAATTTGGCAGCCTGATCCAGAAATATCGGTTCGAATCGGCATTTAATACCCGGATATTGCTGGAAAGTATCATGATGGGGGTATTATTTTTGATCGTTCTGCTGAGTTACGGCACCTATTCCTTCCGGAAACTCAACCAAATCCAGAAATACGTCAGTGTATTGTACTGGTTTTTGTTTGCGGCCGGCCTGACGGTGCTGGTTCAATCCGACCCGCCGCCGGTGCATTTAGTTTTGCTGATGCCTTCGATGGGCATTTTTTTGTCCATGACTTTTTCGGCATTCCGGAACAAACTGATTGCCGAATTGCTCCACTTCGTTTTACTGGGTTATATCCTGTTCATTCAATTTGTTTTACCCTATATCACTGTAGCCGGATGAGCCCTGCTGCTCGTTTTCAACGAACCGATCCATGAAATTTGGCGTAATTGTATTTCCCGGCTCCAACTGTGACGACGATATGGTCCACGTCCTGGGTAACGTGATGGGGCAAGACGTTCAGAAGATTTGGCACAAGGAAAAAGACCTGCACGGCTTCGGTACCGGCGATTGTGTCGTTTTGCCCGGCGGATTTTCCTACGGCGACTATGTTCGTGCCGGGGCGATTGCCCGGTTTTCACCCATTATGAAGGCGGTAATTGCCTTTGCGGAGGCGGGTAGTTATGTTTTCGGCGTGTGCAACGGTTTTCAGGTTTTGTGCGAATACCACCTGCTGCCGGGTGTGTTGCTTCGCAATGCCAACCTGCAATTTATTTGCAAGAACGTCTGGCTGCGCCCCGTGACCAACGACTCTCCCATCACATCGGAATTAGACCTGAATACGCCCTTAAAAATTCCGATTGCGCATGCGGAGGGGCGTTTTTATGCCGATGAAAAAACGCTCGACGCGCTCGAACGCAGCGATCAGATTTTATTCCGCTACTGTTCGCCGGAAGGCGATATCACGCCGGAGGCCAATCCGAACGGCGCAGCGCGCAACATTGCCGGAATATGCAACGAACGCCGCAACGTATTCGGGATGATGCCGCACCCGGAACGCGCCAGCGAGGAAATACTGGGCAATTCAGACGGACGCGGATTGTTCGAGTCGCTTTTGGCCGGCGTATTGATATAAGACGTGATCAATTCCAACTGATCAACTCGGGCATATCGGCGATGATCTCATAGATATCGCCTTTGTTGTACATAGCCTGGCTCCACAGTCGGGTCGGTTGGGTTTTAAAGGCGTAATTCGCATCCATCGGGGCCGCCACCCAGGAGCCGTATTCCAATTCTTCGCCCAACTGCCCGCTCGACCAACCCGAGTAGCCCACGAAAAAGCGGATATTCGCGGGTTCCACCAAGCCGCTGGTGATGAGGAATTTGAGTTTATCAAAATCACCTCCCCACCAAACCCCGTCGGACACCTTGACGCTTTCATCGAGTACTTCTCCGAGGTTATGGACGTAATGCAGGGTATCCGTTTGCACCGGCCCTCCGTAAAAAACCTCCGCATCAAACTTGGGGAATTCGCCCATCAGGTCGTTTACCCCCATGTCGATACTTTTATTCAGGATGAACCCCAGACTGCCTTCTTCGTGGTGTTCGCACAGGAGCACCACTGCGCGGCGGAAGTAAGGATCCTGCATGAACGGTTCGGCCAGGAGGATTTGGCCGCTTTTGATCAACGATTTTGCTGCCATGATTAAAAACGACGATCATTCGTCAGGGACGAAAGTAGGGGCCAGCGCGATTCAACGCAAGAGGGGCCGAAATAATTTTGGCACGGGGGTCTAATTTAACGTAAGGTTCGGATAGGGTCTTTGAACACTTCTTTCAAAAAGGACCTCCATTTGTCACTAAAATCCGAAGCAATATGAAAAGCCAACTTGTCAAGTGGCATCATAAACTCTGGCTCATGAAACGTGGTATCATCGAATCGGTCAATGATATTCTCACGACGGTCTTCGATATTGACCACACTTGTCATCGCAGTCCCATTAATGCATTATGCCATTTGATCGGCGGTCTCATAGATTATGATTTAAACCCCACAAATGTTAAAAGAAAAAGACCCCGGTAAAGAAACACTGGAATATAGCAACGGCCAAAACACGCTTGCCCAGATTATTGACAAAAAACGACCCTTTTTTATCGCATAAAAATACAACCGCTCTTGTCCTCGCAAGGGTGGCATATCTTTACCTTTTGATGAAAATCCTGATCGCTGCAGATTCTTTCAAAGACGCGCTGCCCGCTTCCAAAGTATGTGGCGGGATAGAAGCCGGTATTCGAGCCGCTCGCCCTGATGCGGCAATCCGGTCATGTCCATTAGCCGACGGCGGCGAAGGCACATTTGAGGTGTTGGCTGCACAGTTGGCTATGCAAACCACCTTTGTTACGGCCCAGGACCCACTTTCCCGCCCCATCGTCGCCAAATATGGGCTTCATGCACCAGGACGAACAGCCTTTATAGAAATGGCAGAAACGGCCGGGTTGCAATTGCTTTTGCCTGAAGAGCGCAATCCCTTACGGAGCACCTCGTTTGGTGTAGGTCAGCAAATCGCGGATGCACTGCGCCGGGGGGCACGACACATCGTGCTGGCAATAGGCGGCAGCGCCACCAATGATGCGGGCATTGGCATGGCCGCCGCTTTGGGCTGGCAATTTTTAGACAAAAATGGATTGACCTTGCCGCCGGTGGGCGGTAGTTTGAGCCAAATAACCACCATAATCCCGCCCGCCAATCGCCCCGACGCTCAAGTGGAAGTCATTTGCGACGTGACCAATCCGCTGTTTGGCCCAACGGGCGCCGCATATATCTACGCCCGGCAAAAAGGCGCCGATATCGCCGCTATTGAGCAATTAGACAAAGGGTTGCGGCATTTTGCTCGCGTCGTTACTCAAACAGACAGCGCACCCGACCCGCTTCTTCCGGGAAGCGGTGCAGCAGGCGGCATGGGTTATGGGGCGATGTTGTTTTTGAATGCCGAACTGCGGCGCGGCATTGACCTGGTGTTGGATCTGCTGGATTTTGAGGAAAAACTTGCCTGGGCCGATGTGGTCGTGACCGGAGAAGGGAAGATTGACGGCCAAACGGCGCAGGGAAAATTGGTGCAGGGCCTGTGCCGCCGCGCTGCCCGGCACGGGAAACCCGTCGTCGCGCTGTGCGGGCGATTGGAGGCGACCGAAAAAGAAATTCAGGAAATTGGTTTGCTGGCGGCATACAGCATCAACGACGCAACGGAAGGAGCAGGCTTGGCAGAGATGTTGAAAAACACCAGCCAAAACCTCGAAAAAAAGGCCCGGCACATTTTTTCAAATTTCTCGCATGGGGTCGATTCTCTGCCGTTCTGAGGCGGAATCCACGTTTTTCTGACTTTTACATCAAAAAATACTGGCTCTGAAACCGGCCAATGAAACGGCAACAGGCATCGCCGAATGGCTGCAAACAGCAGGGACGGATGATTAGGCGCCACCTTGATACAGCAACACTCTGGCGCGTTCCCACAGCAAATCCGTCTCTTCGATGATGATTTTGCGCCCCCTGATGATGACGGCCCGGGCCTCTTTCAGGGTTTTAAGTTGTCGAATAAGATTCTCGGTAGCCGTGCCGACGTAGCTGGCCAAATCCTCGCGGGTAAAGTTGAGCAACATGACGGATTGCGGGTGGTCGTTGAATTTTTCATTCAGCACCAGCAAGGCAAGCGCTACCCGCTCACTGACCGGCTTTTGTGCGAACACGCTGATTTTATTGACAAAAACCCGAAATTCGTGGCCGAGGTAGTACAAAAAGGCGGCATTCAACTCCGGCGATTTTTGCAGAAAATCCTCAAAGTGATAGCGCGGGATGGCTTCGAGCACACAATCATCAATGGCCTCGATGAACACCGGACTGGGTTCGTCGCACACGATGGAGCGGTGGCCGAACACCTCGTCTTTGCCCAGAAAGTAGATGATTTGCCCCGCGCCCTCATTGTTGATGATATACACCTTCACCCGGCCCTTTCGGATGATGTACAGCGAGCGGGGATAACTGCCTTCACTGTATATCAATGTTTTTTTGGGGCAACTCAGCGGTTGCGAAACGGCTTGCATTTCGGCCCACAACGACGCCGGGATGCTCTCCCAAAAGGGCAGGGGCTTGAAAAAAAACTTGCGGAGTTCCGCTTGTTTTTGCGCGTCGGTCATGGCGTGTTTAACTTGAAACGGTAGCAAAAGTAGCCGAAATCGGCAAAAACCTGATTTCTGTCAGGGTTTTAGGGATGGTATCCGGTGTTACTTTGCGAAGGACGGCTTCATCCCGATTTGCAGTTCGACTGCTATGGCGGCTGGAGCCGCAACACGGGCCTGACCGAAACCTTCGTAAGCCATTGTGTTCAGCGACCGATTGGGCGGTCTCGGCGTGGCGGGCGCTGGCATCGTCTTCGCTTTGCAGGAAGTCATTGCGAGTGCCGCCGGCTGGTTGGCCATCATGTTCGGCGAGGGCAGGAATTGGAGGTGGAAGGGCAGTTTCATCCATCAATAAGATTTTCATTCATTTCTCCATTTTTTTAACCGCAGGTTCACTTCCAAATTGGGCAGCCTGCGTCCTTTTTCATTCACTAAAAACGCCAATTTTTCAGCGGCTTCCACGGATGAAATCAGGCTTAATGACACGAATTCATCAAAAGGCCAAAGCAGTCCATGCACATTAAGACCAAAATTTTCGGCAGTCCGACGCGCCAATCCATCCCCGGAAAGCAACACGCCATTTTTACGAACGGCAAGGCAAATAACCGAGCGGTCTGGTACGGACAGGCCGATTGGTTTTATACGTTTTGGAACATAAAAACGGATTGGATAAGGGTATCGTTGTTGACGCATACGGGGCGAACAACGACGAACACATTACCCGTTTTTTGAAAGATGTCCCCCGAAAATTCCCGGCATAGCTGATTCGCCCCGAAACACAGCGACCTTACACCCCATCTGAGGAGTATATGCGGATGCTGCTGTGCAGCAGCAGCGGTTCCTCAATTTTCTAACGTTTGAACCCTCGCCATGAGCACCTTACCACACTCCAAAAAACTCAACGAACTGCAAGCCACTGCTATTTGTGGCAATGACATCAGCTCTTCTTGCCTGTATGTGTCGGCGCTGACGATTCTCTACGCGGGCCAGTTTGCCTGGATTTCGCTCCTTGTTGTGGCCGTGGTGCTTTTCCTGTTTCGCCGCATTTACGGCGAGGTGGTAGGCGCGCTGCCGCTCAACGGCGGCGCTTACAACGCCCTGCTGAACACGACTTCCAAACAAATGGCCTCCGCTGCGGCTTGCCTCACCATCCTGTCGTACATGGCTACGGCGGTCATTTCGGCCAACGAGGCCATGCACTACCTGCACAATATGGCGCAGGGGCTGCCTATCGGGGCGGCCACGGTGGCGCTGTTGGCTCTTTTCATGGGCTTGGCGCTGGTGGGCATTGGCGAGTCGGCTGTCGTGGCGGTGGTTATTTTTATCACGCACCTGGCTTCGCTGTCGCTGCTGGTTTTAGCAGGCGGGTGGTTTTTGCTTTGGCACGGCGGCGCCACGTTCGCGCTCAACTGGCAGCAGCCGCTGCCGGAGGGCGGGTTCTCTACGGCCTTGTTTTTAGGGTTTTCGGCGGCCATGCTGGGTATTTCGGGTTTTGAGAGTTCGGCCAATTTTGTGGAGCAGCAGCAGCCCGGCGTGTTCCGCAAGACGCTGCGCAATATGTGGGCGGTGGTGAGTTTTTTCAACCCTGTCATCGCGCTCTTAGTGCTGTGTATCCTGCCATTGGCGCAAGTGGGCGAACACCGCGAGTCGTTGTTAGCTTTTCTGGGCGACACCGCCGGAGGCAATTGGTTGGGCTGGCTCATTTCGGTGGATGCGGTGTTGGTGCTGAGTGGGGCGGTACTCACCTCGTTCGTAGGGGTCACCGGCCTGATTGAGCGGATTACGCTCGACCGTGTTTTGCCCAATTTTTTCCTGGCCCAAAACCGGCGCGGGGTCAATTATCGGATCGTAATGGCTTTTTTCATCCTGTGCGTATCGGTGCTGTTTGCCACGAAAGGCGATTTGGGCGCCTTGGCGGGGGTCTATACTTTTTCGTTTTTGGCGGTGATGGCTTTGTTCGGTTTGGGCAATCTGCTGTTGAAAATCAAGCGAGCCAAGTTGCCGCGCCCGGTGCGGGCCCACCCGCTGGCGGTGGTGGTGTCCATTGGGTGCGTGGCGGCTGCGTTTGGGGGAAATATGCGGCTCAACCCCGATGCGCTGTTCACTTTTGTTCAATACCTGCTACCCGCGTTGGGTTTCATTTTTCTGATGCTCAACCGGGGCCGCATCGTGCGTATATTGCTCTATGTGATTGATTACATGTACCGCCCTGTGCGCCGTTTTGTCGTGGTCAGCAACCAGTACTTGCAAAAGATGCTGGAAAAAATCAACGCGCAGGAGTTTGTCTTTTTTACCAAAGGCGACGATGTGGCGGTACTCAACCGGGTGCTGCAATATGTGGAAACTAATGAAAAAACAGGCCGTTTGAAAATCGTGACGGTGATGAACCCCGGCCAAATCAGTAACGAGGCCCTGCGCCACGACCTCGAAGTACTCGACCGCGCTTACCCGGAGGTGAAGATTGAGTATGTGGAAATCGAGGGCATTTTCGGCCCGGAACTCATCGAAGAACTGTCCACAAAATGGGGCATCCCCAAAAACTTCATGTTTATCGGCTCACCCGGCGACCGATTTCCTTACAGGGTATCAGAATTGGGCGGGGTGCGGCTCATCATCTGACCTGGGCGGCCGGAAGGTTGGTTGGTATCAACCTTCATCAACTTTCATCAACTTTGACATTATGAACGAAATACTGAATTACGAAATACTGCACCTCTCTTCCTTTGTCCTTACGGTTGGCAGCCTGGTGGTTTTGTTGCTGATTCTGGCCGGCGCGTTTTTGTTATTGAAAGTGCTGACAACGGTGTTGCGCCGCTCCATGAGTACCAGGTTGGTGCCTGAAGGGCGTCAGGACTCTTTCATACAACTAACGGGTTATGTTATTTGGACGTTCGGCGCTATCCTCGGCCTGCAATCGTTGGGCGTGGATATCACATTTTTGGCGGCCAGCTCGGCGGCCTTGTTGATCGGTATCGGCCTTGGCTTGCAAAACGTATTCAAGGACTTTGTTTCCGGCATCATTGTCTTGCTGGAAGGCACAGTAAAGGCCAACGACGTGGTCGAAATAGACGGTTGGGTGGTCAAAGTCAAGGAAGTGTCGCTGCGCACCTCGCAGGTGGTGACCCGGGAAGACAATGTGGTTATCATTCCCAACCACAAGTTTATCGAGGAAAACGTCATCAATTGGACGCACAACGCCACACCATCGCGTTTTGAATTGAATGTGGGCGTGGATTACACTTCCGACATCCGCAAAGTGGAACAAGCACTCCTTGACTGCGCAGGCCGGCACAGCGACTTGTTGCAAGACGATCCGCACCGGCCTTTTGTCCGGCTGATGAATTTTGGTAGTTCATCGCTTGATTTTCAGCTCATTTTTTGGAGCGACAACATGTTCCGCATCGAAACGGTCAAAAGCCAGCTGCGCTTTGCTATTGTTGACGCTTTTCATGAGCGCAACATAACGATTCCTTTCACCCAAGTGGTACTGCATCAGGCAACCATAGCGCCCTGATTTGCCCGAAAAAATTCGACTCATCTGCCAAAACCTGATTTCTGTCAGGTTTTAAGCCCGTAGCGGACCTTAACTTTGTATCAACAGTTTCCTTTAATCGCTGTTGTTCCTGCGCCGGCTACAAAGCTCAGTGTTTCAGGGCAATGGCTCAATCTTTTTTTATGAAAAACTACACTATTCGCAAAATAATAACCCCTGCTACTTTCCCTTTGAAAAACGATGCTGTCACGGCCTGGTCGGAGCAATTGTCGGGCATTTTTAAAGCCCAACTTGTGCTGTACAGTGCTGTCGGGACTGATCCCAATCCATATATGGCCTTGTACGGAAAAGAAAACAACGATTTGCTCAAGGCCGCAATGGCTAAGTTGCTGAATTTGGGCAATAGCCTGCACCAGGCGCATTCGGTCAAATATCTTCTGGAATCGGGCACACATTGGCGCAATTTGGTGAAACAAATGCGCGACGAACATACCGACCTGCTGGTGGCCGGAATGCCTCCTGCGGGCAAAGCCACTTCGGGCAAGCCCTCCGTGTTGATGTACAACAGCCCTTGCCCGGTACTCTTCGTGCGCGAGGATATGCCACCTGCGGTGTTCAAAAAAATTCTCGTGCCGGTGCGCCTGAAAGATGGGCTGGAACAAAAACTGCCCGTTGTGATCACTTGGGCCAAAGCCTGTGGCGCGCGGGTGTGCCTTTCCGCTTTTGCCGCCGATGATGCTGGCAGCGGCGAAAAAACACGTCTCTACCACCTGGTAGAAAAAATGGCAAATACTTTGAAAGCGGCTGGGATTATCGTGGAAATTGAAACTACGCATGGCTTTCACTTCGGCACTACCATGGTACAACGCGCCAAACAAACAGGCGTGGACTTGATTGCCATTGCCATCGAGCCGGCCAATCTCGTTTCACGGCTGTTCGCCAAAATGGTGGGGCCTTACTTTCTCGAAAACTCGCCCGTGCCGGTGTTGGCGGTGCCGCTGATGAAACCACCCATTTCTTCAATAAAAACACCTTCGACACGGATTGCGGAAAAATCGGCATCCTGATTTGCTACGACGTGGAGTTTCCGGAACTGCCGCGCCTGCCCTGGCCGACGGCGGCATGAACATCCTTTTTGTGCCTTTCCTGACCGATACGCAAAATGCTTGTTCGAGGGTGCAACTCTGCGCCCGCGCCCGGGCGCTGTGAAGTTGCGTTTCCAACCAGTTTTGGAATCGCATTTTTTCTTTCCGGTCGGGTAGTGTTGAAAATTGCAGGTATACCAGGTAATTTTCCGTGGAGTCTTCATTTGGGCTGCCGGCCGGGCGTAGTTGGGTGAAAGCGAGGTGACGAAGCTCGGGGTACAGAGATTTGGCCTCGCTTATCAGTTGCATAGTGTTCGCTTCCGCCGATTTCAGGCTATCCATCATTGCCTTCAGCGCGAGCAGTTCATATTCCTTCTCCGCCAGCACTTGTTTCAGGGGATTCGCCTGGTCGGGTTGCTTTATTTCACCCAAATATTCAAATCCTTGTCGGACGGTCAACGTTGCGTCCTCAAGATTGTAGTAGGTCAATCTGCTTTTCAGTTGCTCGATTTCCGCATCTGTTATTTTTTTTCCGCCATAGGTGAGTGTGATGCACTTTTGTCTGGCATCAATTTCCTTTTTCAACAAATAGTCATTGGGAAATTGAGCTTCACTTTTGATAAAACGATCGGCCTTTTGCGTGAACTTTTCCTTTTGCACAATATCATAACCGAAATACAGACTCGGCAACAGCGTCACGACGACCACTACCCAGGCAATTCGTTTTGCTTTAATTTCTGCCTCATGATCCGGCAATTTTTTTAAGGGAAATCGGAGCAGCCGCACCGTCAGCAGGGTTGCCAGTGCGATAAACACGGTGTTGATGAGAAACAAGTAAAACGCGCCGAAAAAATAAGCCATTTGCAAGGTTGCCAGCCCGTATCCTGCGGTACAAAGCGGCGGCATGAGCGCCGTGGCTATGGCTACACCCGGGATGACATTTCCTTTATGTTTACACGATACGGCTATGATCCCGGCGAGCCCGCCAAAAAACGCAATCAAAACGTCGTAGATATTCGGCGACGTCCTGGCGAGGATTTCAGAATGTGCGGAATTGATCAGGGTAATAGAAAAATAGAGCGTTGACGTGGCCAAACTTACGCCTGCTGCAAAAGATAGCTGAACAAGGATTTGCGCAGCAGTACCAAATCATTGATCCCCATGCCCATGCCCATGCCCATGATAGGCCCCATCAGCGGCGATATGAGCATGGCGCCAATAACCACTGCGGTCGAATTCACATTCAAGCCCAGAGAAGCGACGAAAATGGCAAAAATTAATATCCAGAGATTCGCCCCATGTGAGGCAACATCGTTTTCAATGGTCTTAATTACATCCCTGTAATTTTCTTTTTCGTGGGTAAGGTCAAACTGTTCGAGAAACTTGTTCATTGCGTAGCAGATAATAGTCAATAGGCCGGGTATGGGCAAAGGTAAGCAATCACCTCCCCATCAACATTTGTATTGCTGCCGAAAACCCCGCCGGGCCTACTCCCTCGATTTTAATCAGTTGCGGGGTTTCCACCTCTGCCCAAGTATGGTCGGGGCGTTGCACCAAGAAGGGCAGGTCCACTGCTTCCAGCATCGGCACATCGTTGGGACTGTCGCCTATTGCGGCAAAAACGAATGTCCTGAGCAGCCGGCTCGCGGAAAATTTCCATCATCCATTCCACCGCTTTGCCTTTGTTCACCACGCCCGACTGCGCGGTGTAGAATCGCCCGCCCCGGCTAAGGGCAAAACCAGCCTGTTCCAAACTGGCGCCGACTTGGGCGGCCCTGATTTCATTCAAGGGCGAAAGCAACGTTTCCGTGAACCAGCGGGCGCGGGCGCGGTGGAGGGCTTCCCCGTTCAGGCCGGTAGCGGCTGAAATCTCGGCATCGGAGGCATCCGCATATCCTTTTATTGCTTCTAATTGCGCCAGAACCGAACGCAAGGCCACGGCATCGGCATGCGCGAAAACAATGATGTCGTACCCGCTTCCCGCCGCGTTGCCGCGTACATTTTTTCAGGGAAAAAACCGCGCGGGACAGCCGCTGCGCTGCCGTTTTCAAAGATAAACGGTTGAAAAATACCGAGTGCTCGTTGCAGGTGAACTTGCTCGGCAAAAGTTTTGGAGGAGCAAAACACGAGCGGCGCGTTGCGTCCGGCCAATTTCCGCATAGCCTCCCGGCTCCCTTCGATGCCGTAGGTGTGGTGGTCAATCAATGTGCCGTCCAGGTCGGTGAACACCACAAGCGGCCGGCGGGCCGGAACAGGTAAGTGCATCATGCGGGGACAAAGTTGCCGTACAGCGGCCAGTCTATCGTTCGGGCAGCGGCCTCGAAATCTATGCCGGCCAGTACGGGATATTGGCGGAGTTTCACAGGTTCTTCGTTTTTTCGTATGATTTTCAATTGCTGAAGTTCAGTGGCAATATCTTTTTTCAGGCTGGCTGGGCAAATGGTGGGGTGCCAGAGCACGGAGAGCGAGTATTCTATCATTTCATTGATGTGGTCGCCACCTTTGGTCACTTCGTGCAGGTGCGGATTGCGCGACTCCATCTGGAAAATCTCTACCCCGCTTTTCATGATTTCAGGAAAAGGGGCGGGCAGCGCACCGCCGAATTTTTCCATCAGGCTGACAAAGTGGTAGGTCTCGACGGAAAAACCTGTCGAATAGTCGAGCGCCAAAGCCAGGGGCATGGACAGTGCGTGCTCGCCCGCATTGCCCGTGCGCAGCACTTCGGTTTCGTAGCCGGTGAAATGGCTGAGAAACAGGTTGAGGAATTGGTTGGTGATGCGCGACACACGCCCCCATTTTGCAAAAAAGAGTTCTGTGTCAACAATCTTTGGCTTGCTGTGCCACTGGATGCGCACCATCGAGTAAGGCGTTTTGCCTTGCGAAAGCCCCGCGGAAAAGATGCGCACATACTCGAATACAGCACCGGGGAAATAATTGTCCGAATCAATGAAGCCGACATATTTTTTGCCCGCCATATTGGCCAAGGCGATGCCTGCCAACATACCCTCTGCCTTCCCATTCCGCACAAGCCCATCGCCGTCGAGCAGATGGGGGTAGCCGCCTTCACGGAACATACGTGCAATCTCGGGCGAGCGTTGGTGCGCGATGATGTACTTTTTTTTCGCGTAGCGGCAAAAAGTGTCCACCATGGACTGCTCCATCCGAAAGCGGTCAATCGGGTCATTTTTGCTGTTCGATAGAATGATGGGCAGACAGGCGTGCGGGATGCCGCACAAAACACCCTCCAGCAAGCGCAGACGTTTCGTTTTTACCGGGATCACGATGGCCAAATCCTTTTCAATCTCGTGCAGCCGCTCGTAGGATCTGCTCGATGACATGGAAAGGGCTGTCGAATTCAGCATCCACATTGTAACCTCCATCGAGTTCATAGATTTTCTGAACTTTGTAAAAAAGATTTGCGCCAAATCGCTCGGCGTTTATAGGTATTTCTATCCGCATGATATTCTGTTTTTAGCAAACCTGGATGTTGAAGTATCTCACTCAAACATCGGCTGTCTCGTCCACCCTCAATATTTCCATCGGGCGGTCGCGGTACAGCATGGCGCCCAGCATCAGGATAAGCCCGGTGGCCAAGATGACGAAAAACAGCACGCCTTCATCAAAGGCTTCGATGCGCTGCCAGACGGGTATTTTGTAAAACAACAAGATGGTAATCAAACCGCGAGGAAATAGAACACCTCCGGCAACAGGTTGTATTATGTACCACGCGCAGATAAACATAACGCAAGGCGAGTAGGGCAACGACGATTAGGCGCGGAGTCCAATACCTGCAAATTTTGGAAATACTCCAAACCTATCCCAAAGCCGAAAATGACAAAAAAGAAGGTTCGAATCAGGAACGACGACTCGGCGGTGATGGATTTTAGAAAACCAACTTCATTTTCCACGCTCTCGTCTGAAAAATAGCGTTTGAGCGGCTTCCAGCGAATAAGTTCCCAGTTGTTGATGACCAACCCAAACATCAGAATCGTAATCAGGGCTGGCAGGTGCATCATTTTCCCGCCCACATAAATGGCAATCAGCACGGCGAAAGAGAGAAAGAACTTGACATCCACCCGGTTTCGTATCAATAGCCACATCAGTGCAAAACACACAGCCACCGACAGCACCAGCGCCACCACGATACTGCTGCCAAACCACACGATTTCCTCCGTACCAATCTGTTGCCCGGCGGTGAAAAAATTGAACGCCATGATGCCGATAATGTCCGAAAACGAAGCCTCATAAATCAAAAACTCCTTCTTTTCGTGACCCAAATGGTGCACACTCGGCAACACGACGGCGCTGCTCACAATGCTGAGCGGGATGGCGTACACTAAGCAACTGATGAAGGGCGTAGTCGTCAGCCACCAGTACAAAATACCGGCTACCGCCAAAGAAGAAACCAAAAAAATTACCAACGCCGACACGAACGAACGACGAATGAACGGCAAGCTCTCGCGGGTGATTTCCAAATCCAGCCCGGCCTCCAGCACAATCATAATCAGGCCTATCGTACCCAGAAATTCGACCACTATCGGCGGTATCGCAAAGAAAACCCGGCCAATCAGACGAATATCGGAGCAGGATGCCTGTGCCAAGCAACAACAGCACGGAGGGTATCCGCGTCAGCCGATTGAGGATGGAAAAAATAGGACAGAATGACTAGCCCGCAAACCGCGAACAAAACCGTATAAGTTGAAACAACTCCATATTGGCACAAGATAGAAAATCTCTGGCTTTTTGTTGAGAAAACGCCAAAACGAGGGCATTTTGCAGCGTATCGCGTGGAATCATCGAAACATGACAGCCGTCAGTTTTGCCTCAGCAATAAGCCCGACCTTTGAATCAGAGGAAGGATTTTACCACTTGGCGATATGCTACTCGTTTTCAAAATCCTCAAAAATTTTTCTCACCATTAAAAACACAATTTGACATGGAATTGATCTATCAAACCTTACTTCCAGGGAAGTGATCACCTCGAACTGTTTACTCGCAAAAGATGAGCCGCATTTTCAAAATGACTTCTAATATCCTGAAAGCAGAAGTCACATTGTCCGAAGGTGCGAGAGCGGCAACCCGCAAACCAATTTTTTGAAATCAAATTAGATGTGCCCGGCGAAAACATTTTTGTCAAAAAAATGCCGACGTACGAACAGGCCATCCGGGTGGCAGTGGGCGCTGTGCAAA
>JADJOD010000043.1 GCA_016713985.1 Lewinellaceae bacterium
CATAACCGGTTTTGCCACCATTGCCGTTTTTCTTTTTTTTATCATGACCAAACGTTTGTCCGTGATGACCGCTTTGGTTTTGATTCCCCTGGTATTCGGCGCAGCGGCGGGTTTTCAGCCCAAAGAACTGGGCGAGATGATGTTGGCGGGTCTCAAACAAGTGGCGCCTACGGGTATTTTGCTGGTATTTGCGGTGCTGTATTTTGCCACCATGCTCGATGCCGGTTTGTTCGATCCCATCGTCGGTTTTATCCTGCAATCCGTAAAAGGCGACCCCTTGAAAGTGATCGTGGGCACCGCCGTTCTGACCATGATCGTACACTTGGACGGCGACGGCACCGCAACTTTTATGATCGTTATTTCGGCGTTTTTGCCGATATACAAACAGTTAAAAATCAACCCTTTGGTTTTGCCGGGTATCGTGGCGTTGAGTGTGGGCCCCCTGCACCTGGTGCCCTGGTCGGGCACCTCGGCAAGGGCGATCTCTACCCTGAAAAGCGAAGCTGTACACATTTTTAACCCCAACATCCCTGCCATCGCCGGAGGCATTTTGGGTGCTTTTGCGGCGTACCGGCTGGGAAAACGGGGAGCGCAACGCGCCTGGGTCATTCCGGACCTGGCGACCAACCACCGGGAAAATTTAACGGAGGTGCAAAAATCGCCGAGGCGGCCGGGTTGTTTTGGTTCAACGCCCTGTTTACCCTGACCCTGATTTTTAGCCTGATCAAAGGCTGGGTACCCGCGCCCGTTTTGTTCCTGGTATTCAGCATGGTCGCCCTGCTCGTGAATTACCCCAAACTGCCCGACCAACAGCGTATTTTGAAGGGGCACGGCGCCAATATCTTCCTGGTATCCAGCATGATATTCGCGGCCGGGATTTTTTCGGGAATTCTGACGGGCACCAAAATGATAGACGCCATGGCCGGCGCCTTGGTCGGCTGGATACCCCAACACCACGCCAACCTTTTACCCCTGCTCACGGCGGTCACCGGCTTGCCCGCCAGTTTGCTTTTTACCCCCGACGCGTATTATTTCGGGGTGGTGCCGGTGTTGAGCCAAACGGCCGTTCAATTCGGCATCGACCCGCTTGAAATCGGCCGGGCGGCTTTGCTGGGACAAATGACGGTGGGTTTCCCGATCAGCCCGCTCACGGCGTCTACTTTTTTGCTGATCGGTTTGTGCGGGGTGGATTTGGGCGAACACCAGCGTTTTGTTTTTAAATGGGCGTTCGGAACCACGCTGGTGATGACGCTGGTGGCTTTGCTGACGGGTTCCATACACGTTTAACATCCGGACGGAAAGGAGATTTCCGTTTTTTTGAAACATCCTGAAAATGCAACATCCGGACGGAAAGGATTTCCGTCCTACTATAAATGAAAGACAAAATTCGCATCGGCTGCGGCGCCGGTTTTTCCGGCGACCGTTTGGACCCCGCCCTGATCCTCGTGGAAAAAGGTGGGCTCGACTATTTGGTGCTGGAATGCCTCGCCGAAAGAACCATCGCGCTTGCCCAGAAGCGCAAATTGCAGAACCCCGCGCAGGGTTACGACCCGCTTCTGGAGCGCAGGATCGAATCACTTTTGCCGCTCCTGGCAAAAAACAAGGTGCGCCTGATCACCAACATGGGCGCGGCCAATCCCCTGGAAGGGGCAAAAAAAGTGGCGGATATCGCCCGGAAAATGGGTATAAAAGTCAGGGTTGCGGCGGTTTTCGGCGACGACGTTTTTGAACAAACTGACCCCGGCGCCTTAGCCCTGGAAACGGGTAAAGCCCTCGCAGAATCGGGTGAATTGATCTCGGCCAACGCTTACCTCGGTATGGACGGCATCTTAAAAGCCTTAGAAAACAAGGCGGATATCGTCATAACGGGCCGGGTAGCCGATCCGTCCCTCTTTCTGGCGCCGATGGTGTTTGAATTGGGCTGGGATGCCGGCAACTACGATCTGATGGGCAAAGGCACGGTCGCCGGGCATTTGCTGGAATGTGCGGGGCATATTACGGGCGGTTATTTCGCCGATCCGGTCAAAAAACCGGTGGAAGGTCTGGACATACTCGGGCACCCGTTTGCCGATGTTTTTGCCGACGGCTCGGCGATCATCGGCAAGGTGGAAGGCACCGGCGGCGTGATCGACCTGCGGACGGCCAAAGAGCAGTTGTTGTACGAAGTGGTCAATCCCCGCGAATACGTCACCCCCGACGTGGTGGCCGACTTCTCGACGGTTATTTTGAAAGAAACCGGCAAGGACCGGGTGTTGGTGCGGGGTGGAACGGGTAAAACAAAACCCCCGACCTGTAAAGTCAGTATCGGGTACCGGGCATTTTATCTGGGCGAGGGGGAAATTTCCTATGCCGGCGCCGCTGCTTTGGAACGGGCGAAACTGGCGGGAGACATCCTTGAAAAAAGGTTAAAAAACAAGGTAGAAACAGTAAAAACGGACTATATCGGCCTCAGTTCGGCGCACCGGACCCTTTTCGGCGCACCGACCCCGCCTTATGAAATTCGGTTGCGCGTGGCGGGTAAAGCGGCTTCCCCGGAACTGGCCGCTTTGGTGGGTGAAGAGGTGGAAGCGCTTTATACCAACGGGCCGGCGGGCGGCGGCGGTGTGCGGAAATACGTGAACGAAGTCATCGGGATCGTTTCCACCTTGATGGACCGGACCCAAATCCGTCCTGAAATTTCGTTTTTTGAATCCTGATCGCAACGCAGGTTATACAAGCGGGATGGGAAAACGGGTTGCGCGGATAAAAACGGATTTTTAATATGTAGTAGGACGGAAATCTTTTCCGTCCGGATGATTCATTTTCAGAATGTTCGGAAGAAAATTAGTATCGTTAATTTTGTCCGCTTACTTGCCATGAAACTTTACGACATCGCCCACAGCAGGGCAGGAGATAAAGGCAATACCCTGACCCTGTCCCTGATTCCTTATGAAGAAGCGGATTATGACCTGCTTTGTGCCCGCGTCACGGCGGAAAAAGTAAAAAATCACCTGAAGGGCATCGTTTCCGGTGAAATAATCCGCTATGAATTGCCGAACATTTCGTCCCTGCTTTTTGTGTGCCACGATGCGTTGTCGGGTGGCGTCACCACCTCCTTAGCGATGGACACCCACGGCAAAACCCTGAGTTATGCGCTGCTGGAAATGGAGATTTGAGGGGACGGAGTAGCAGGACGGAAATCTTTTCCGTCCGGATGATTCATTTTCAGAATACCTCCAAACTTTCCGAAAAATTAAAACTTTCGGAAAGTTAAATCACTTACTTTTTTACCGGAGCCTGCTATTCCTTTGTTTTTTCACCGGGACACAGGCTTCCCGGTTCCGATATTTTTCCAGCAGCCAGTTTTTTTCCGTCAGCGGCGACAGGTTGTTTGCGTGGGCCAGCAGTTTTGGGCGAGCGTTTTTATCGTAGTTGTTGATCGCCAGGAGTTGTTTGAATATTTTGCAGAAGTTGTCGTAGTTGTCTTTGTGGTAAGCCAGAATACCCTTCCGGGAAAGCAGTTGTTTCAGGTTGTCGATCAGGTTTTGGCAGAGTTCCAGTTCGTTTTTTTCGTAAAATGCCTTGATCTGGATGACACGCACCTGAATGTTCAGCAGCAACTCCCGGATATTGCTTTGATAATACAACTCGATGACCTTTTCAAAATTGCCCGTTTCAAAGTAGTATTTGGACAGGTTAAAAAAGTAATACCCCTCCTGTTCGCTGCCCTGAAGGATTTTTTTATTGGTTTCGATAAATTGCAGGGCGCTTTTGTAATCCCTGCCGCGCAGGGCGATGGTGATGGCGTTGGAGTACGTAATCGGGCTTAAATAGCCGTTTTCCAGCAAAATGTGTTTTTGAATACCCTGCTCGTACAACAGGAATGCTTCCCGGTAAAAACCGGCGTTTCCTTTGTTGATTTCCTGGATACAAAAATTCATGGCGAGCAAATAGGCGTCTTTTATTTCGTCCGCAGGGTATTGCCTGTCCTGCTCCAGCAGATTGGATTTCAACTGGTAGTAAAAAACCACGTCGTTGCTCACCAGCATCCGGTAGGCGTAGTAATAAATGCCCAGCAGGGGATGCTGCTCGTACAATTGCTGCGCCTGGATGTGGAGCAACAAGGGTTCGAGCAGGCTGGTATCCGCCTGCACGTTGTACAAACGTTTGAGATTGAACGCCGTACAAGCCAGTTTTAACTTTTCAACGAGAAAAAAAAGGTCCAGGTTCAGGTTCAGTTGTTCTAAGTATTGTGTGGCGACCCGGTTGGTTTTGGTGTGGTGATTATGCCACTCGAAGGATAAAAAATACCGGTGCAGGTAAGAGACGGTATCTGCGGCCGGGTTTTCCCGGAGGCCGGCTTCCAGTTTGTTTTGTTCCTTGCGATAAAGTTCCGCCAGTTTGTTTTCCCTCAGGTAGCGCAACACCGCCACGTCTTCAAACAACATTTCGGGCAGGTTCAGGAAGATAAATTGCCGAAGCAGGGTGTATAACCGGGCTTTCAGGTAACGAACCCGGCCGTCGTTGAAAGGTTCGCCGGGGTATAACTGTGCAAAAATGGCCGTGTTACCGGGCGGGTGTTGCAGATCCGGCGCGATCAGATCGTACAGGGCCACGACGTATTGTTCTTGTTGAACAGGGAAAGACCGATGAATCCGCGAAAAACCGCCCGTTCCCGCTCGTTCATACACGCCAGGAGCACAAGCGCTTTAAATGTTTTCATCTAACAAAGTAAATAAAATAAACCGTTGGCCATGAACCATATTACAAGAGCCCGGTTGCGCCGGTTATTGAATTTTGAATCACCCGGTGGGCTAACAGGGCCGCTGAACGGCTTTTTACCACCCGTTTGGCGTACAAATGTAAGCCCTTGCCCGTCTAACAAACAATAAAAAATGTATTTTTCAGAAGCCGTGAATGCCCGCACATTTGCAGCATTGAACATTTAAACATATGCCCGAACATGAGAATATTATCATTTGTTTAAGTCTGTTGCTGGCCACCGGCGTTCAAGCTCAAACCAGGATCGATTGGGAAAAAAGTTACGGCGGAAGCGACTGGGACCAGGGCAATGCCGTCCGGCAAACCAACGACGGCGGTTTTGTTACTGCGGGATATTCCAAATCCGGCAACGGCGATGTGGGTGGAAATCACGGCGGAGAAGACGTCTGGGTCCTCAAAACGGACGCGGACGGCAATTTGCAGTGGTCGCATTACTTCGGCGGCACCGGGAGCGACCAGGCCGAAGATATCCGGCAAACGACCGACGGCGGCTATATCGTGGCCGGGCATACCACTTCTACCAACGGCGATGTGGCAGGAAACAACGGCAATCGCGATTACTGGATCATCAAACTGGATGCCGCAGGCACACTTCAGTGGGAGCAAACCTACGGCGGAGCCAGTGTTGACGCGGCTTATGCCATCCAGCAAACTGCCGACGGCGGGTATATTGTAGCCGGAAACTCGAGCTCCGGCAATGGCGATGTGGGCGGAAATAACGGGCAAGCGGATTACTGGATCGTCAAACTGGATAACGACGGCGATATCCAGTGGCAAAAAAACTACGGCGGCAGCAGCACCGATGCCGCGCATTCCGTGATCACAACTGCCGACGGGGGGTATATGGTGGCCGGGTATTCCGGCTCCAATAACGGCGACCTGACCGGGAACTTCGGCAGCTGGGATTTCTGGGTCGTCAAACTGAACAACAGCGGCAATATTCAGTGGCAGCGCAACTACGGCGGCAGCAATTCCGAACAAGCCCGGGACGTTCAGCAAACCGCCGACGGCGGGTATGTCGTGACGGGCGCCGCCCATTCCTCCGACGGCGACGTGGGTGAAAACAACGGTATCAGCGACGCCTGGGCACTCAAACTGGATGTTTCGGGCAATATCGAGTGGAGCACCGTACACGGCGGATTCAGTTACGACGAACCCGAATCCATCCGGCAAACGGTGGACGGCGGTTATATCCTCGGCGGACTTACCCGTACGCCGGAAGGCAATTCGGGTGGAACGGCGATCGACCAGGCCTGGGTGCTCCGGCTCGACCCTTCCGGTTTTTTCGTGTGGGAGGACCGACTCGGCGGCGCCGGCATCGAACAGATATTTTCCATCATCCAGACAACGGACAACGGATTTGTTTTTACCGGCGTTTCGGATATTCCCTCCGGCGATGTCAGCACTTTCAACGGTATTCTGGACGTCTGGATCGTAAAACTCGCCGCTTTGCCGGGCAGTATTCAGGGCCACGTTTACTTAGATAACAATGAAAACTGCGTGTTCGACACCGGCGATGACGCAATGGCCGGTATTGTCCTGACGGCGGTCAATTCCGTTACGGGGGAAGCATTGTACGGCTATACCAACCCGGTGGGCCAGTTTCTGATCGAAACCGACACCGTTCCTTATGTGTTGAGTTACAGCCTGCCTTCCCCCTACTATTACCAAGTGGTCTGCTCGCCCAACGACCAGGTAATCAACCTCAGCGGCTCCGCACCCAATGCCAGCCATAACTTTTACCTGCAATCCGTCATCAGTTGTCCCTACCTCACCGTGGACATCGCAACCCCCGTCCTGCGCCGGTGTTTCGAGTCTACGTACTACCTCTCTTATTGCAACAACGGAACAACCATCGCCGAAGATGCGTACCTGGAACTCAGTCTGGCCCCGGAGATTGCGGTTGTTAATGCCAGCATTCCCTGGAGCGCGGTGAACGGCAACACGTATACTTTTCCGCTGGAGGATATTGAGGCGCTGGAATGCAATCAGTTTTCAGTAACGGTTCTTGTGGATTGTGACAGCACATTTATCGGCCAGACCCTGTGCGCCGAGGCGCATATCTACCCGGATTCGAACTGTTTGCCGGTAGCAAACTGGAACGGCGCGGAACTGGAGGCGACCGCTACCTGTATCGGCACCGACAGCGTGGAACTGAAACTGCGGAATGTCGGAAGCGGCGATATGCAACAGGCCGTACCGTTTTTGGTCATAGAGGACATCATCATGCGCAACGGCGGCCCGGTACAACTCAACAGCCAGGAGACCGCTACCTGGGTTATCCCGGTGGACGGGCTCACGCAGCGGATCACCGCGCAGCAGCCGGCAGACCACCCCTATAAAACGTTTACAACCGCCGCCGTCAACCTGTGCAATACCACCGGCATTCCTTTCCCCGGCCCGGTGGAAGATTTTTATACGGCTTACCCGGAAGACGAGGAGGCGCCTTTTGTAGCCATTGATTGTCAGGAGATTACTGCGGCTTTCGATCCCAACGACAAAACGGTGCACCCGTCCGGCGCGACGGAACAGGGGTTTATCACTGCAACAACCGATTTGACCTACAAAATCCGCTTCCAGAATACGGGCAACGACACGGCCTTTACCGTGGTGATCATCGATACCCTCGCCTCGCACCTGGATTTGACGACACTTCGGCCGGGCGCTTCCAGCCATGCTTACGTGCTGGATGTATACGGTCATGGCATTTTGAAATTCACGTTCCCGAATATTTTATTGCCCGACAGCACGGTCAACGAGCCGGCCAGCCACGGCTTTGTACAATTTACCATCGGGCAAAAAGAAGGGAATACGGCCGGCACGGCCATTCACAACTCGGCAAATATTTACTTCGACTTCAACCCGCCGGTTGCCACAAACACCGTACTGAATACAATTGGAAAAATATTCCTGGAGGATGTGGCTACGGAAGAAGTTGACGGAAAAAAGGTGGAAGTGCTGGCGTTCCCCAACCCTGCGAGGGATCAGATGACGTTTGAAATCAAGGAGTTGACGAACGGTTTTGATTTGTTGTTATTCGACGTTCACGGCAGGGTGGTTCAGCAGATCAGTAGCACAGGCAGTACCGCCACCCTGTACCGAAACAGCCTGCCGGAAGGTATATATTTCTTCGAAATCCGGTCCGGAACACGGGCGGTATCGGCCGGCCGGCTGGTTTTTAAATAATCTAACATTCAACACATATTTCCTATGAAAAAAACGCTTTTTTTATTGATGGCCATTTCCTTTCTGGCGGCTTGCCACAAAGAAGACGATTCAAAAAACCTGGAAAATAATTACCTGATATTCGGATACTTCAGCTGTTTTTGCAACGATTGCTGCAACGACGCTTACAAGATCGCCGGGGAACAGTTGTTTCAGGGAGTAAAAACCGCCCAGCAAACCTTCGAATTTGAACCGCAGCCCATGGATGGTTCCAAATACGAAATGGCAAAAAAACTGCTGGACGAACTGCCGGCCGGGTTGCTGGACCACAGCGGCGAATTACTCGGCTGCGGCGGTTGTCTCGACCAGCCGGTTTACTACGTGGAATTGAAACAGGACGGTGTTGTCTATCACTGGAAGATCGACTCCGACATCAGCGGGTTGCCGGACTATGTTCAAAATTACGGCGCTCTGTTAACCGATATACTGGATCATTTGCAGTAACGAACCCGAACATATTCTTCTATTTTTGGACAGCGCATAACCGGCAACGGGAATGCGCTGTTTTTTTATCTTTGCTTTCGTTTTTTTATGTTAGAACACACAAAACCTGTTTTGAAACACTAAACACACCCGATTTAATATGAAATTTGTGTCCTTTTGCCTTTCTATGTTCCTCCTGTCCGGCCTGCTCGCCGAAGTTAACGCCCAAACCGGCCGCCCTCCGGCCACAGAAAAAATCTGGAAAGACTTGTCCCGCCTGCCTCAAAACCTTCGCGACGACCTGGCGAAATCCAGCTGGTGGAAAAGCAGCCCCGGCACAAGTGCCCTTGCCGGCCGCCTCGACTCGGTGATCAAACTCAGCCATTTTAACAAGGACAAATATTACCCCATCAATAAAACCAAACTGGAATACCCCTCCGCTTCGTCGACCGTTCAATCGGATTTTGTCAATTACGGCGAATGGGTATTGCAAAAACGCACCACCCTCAGTTTTGACGATAAAAAACGCATCACGGAGGTGCTGGAAGAAGAGCCCGACCCGAACAGCGGCTTTTTCCAGCCGGGCACCAAATGGAACCTGTTTTGGCACGGCGATTCCGACAGTCGTTGCGACTCCATGATCTCCAGCCGCTGGGACGACCAGTGGCAACAATGGACCCCCGGCACCCGGCTGATCTCCGTTTACGACGCCCGGGATCGCGAAATTGCGACCGAAACCTATCGCTACGACGAAGGTTTTCAGGCCATCGGCATTCGGGAGGAATTCCAGTTCGACGCTTCCGGCGACAATACCCTGACCCGGCAGTTTCTGGCAAAAGACGGCAAATGGACGCTGCTGGGCAAGGTGGAGTCGGCCTTCGACAAACAACACCACGAAATTGCACGACAGGAAGATGTCGCCCTCGACGGCGGGAAGTTTGCTGCCGTCCGGAAACTCCGGCGCAACTTTGATGCACAAGGCAAACTGACGCTGGAAGAACGGTTTAAGTGGAACGATTCTTCCTCGGAATGGTCGCCGCTCAAAACCATTTCAAAAGGCGCTAACGACAAAAACAATTCGGAGTGGACGGAAACGGAATCGTACAAACCCAATGTGTATTTCAAAAACCGGGTTGAACGTTTTAAACGCCCCGGTGATAAAAAAACGGACCGGGAAGTGTTTTCCACCCTTCAGCCGGATGGCAAAACCTGGCAGGTAACGACAGAAATCAGGTATTACTACGCCAGGTAATCGAACGGCATGTTTCCGCCGGGTATGGCAAAAGCAGACGCCCAATGCCTGCCCGGCGCTACAACTCCGACGCCTTAAACCCCGCTTTTGCCAGGGCGGCGGTCACCCCGGCGGCGTCCGTTTTTCCTCCCTTGACGGTCAGGGGTCTGTCGGGCGATTGCAGGTCAACGTCCCAGTTGCCGGCGCCCGCCGTGTCGTCGAGCGCGGGGGTCACCTGGGCCACACAACCCATACATTTGATGTTGGTTTTAAATTTAAGCGTTTTTTCCATAATGCTGATGATTGACTCAATTTGTGGCTTGTCGTATAAACAGGTTTTTACCGGCTCCATTTCAGGCGCAGGCTGTTGCTTACCACACTGACAGAACTCAACGCCATAGCCGCGCCCGCGATCACGGGGCTGAGTAAAAAGCCGTTGAACGGGAAAAGTACACCGGCGGCGACGGGAATACCGATGATGTTGTAAATAAAAGCCCAGAACAGGTTTTGCCGGATGGTCGCCACCGTTCGGCGCGACAAGCGGATGGCTGCCGGGATTTTGCTCAAATCGCTGCTGATAAGGGTCATTTTGGCCACTTCCATCGCGATGTCGGCGCCTTTGCCCATCGCGATGCTCACGTCGGCACGGGCGAGTGCCTGACTGTCGTTGATGCCGTCGCCCACCATAGCCACTACCTTGCCCTGCTGCTGTAATTCCATTACAAAAGCCTCTTTATCAGCAGGAAGCACCCCGGCGCGAAAATGTTCGATGCCAACTTCTGCGGCTACGGCTGCGGCTGCAGGCCGGCTGTCGCCGGTAAGCAGGTATACTTCCACACCCATATCGTGCAGTTCCCGGATTGCCGGCGCAGCGGATGGTTTTACCGGGTCACTGACGGCGGCGACGGCCAGCAGCTATGGTGGTTGGCGAAATAAACCACCGTTTTGGCGCCTGCCGTCCACGTATCTGCCTGATATTGCAGGGCCTCTGAGATATCCAGGCCGTTTTCCCGCATGAGTGGCAGATTGCCGGCCATTACTTTTTGGCCCTGATATTCGGCGCTGATCCCTTTTCCGGTCAGGCTTTCCACCCGGTCGAGGTTTATCGCTGTGGCGCGGCCTTCGAGATGGGTCGCGAGGGCTTCCGCCAGCGGATGTTCGGAGTTTTTTTCCAAAGTGTACAGGACGTTGAGCCATTCAGCGGTTTCGGCGCCCTTTTCCCAGACCATATTTTCCACAGCGGGTTTGCCCATCGTGATGGTGCCCGTTTTGTCCAATACCACGGCCTGAATGCGGTGGGCGAGTTCCAGGCTTTCCGCGTCCCTGACCAGGATTCCCTGTTCCGCGCCGTTGCCTACCCCGACCATGATGGCGGTGGGTGTGGCTAAGCCGAGGGCACAGGGACAGGCGATGACCAATACGGTAACCATCGCCAGCAAACCGTGTGTCAGTCCGTCTTGGCCGCCAAATGCCCACCAGACGCCAAAAGCGGCCAGTGCAACACCCATTACGACGGGTACAAACACGGCAGCTATCTGATCCACCAATTTTTGCACGGGCGCTTTGGAGCCCTGTGCTTCCTGTACCATCCGGATGATCTGGGCGAGCAGCGTGTCACCGCCGACTTTTTCCGCGATAAATTGAAAACTTCCTTTTTGATTGATGGTGCCGGCCAGTACGTGGTCGCCTTCCGTTTTGGCTACCGGAACCGGCTCCCCGCTGAGCATACTTTCATCGACATAGGAACTGCCGGACCGCAAAACACCGTCCACCGGCACTTTTTCGCCGGGTTTGACGAGCAGTATATCGCCGATACGCACCTGTGCCAGCGGAATTTGTGTGGCGGGGCCGCCTTCATGCACGATGGTGACTGTTTTGGGTTGCAGGCCCATCAGTTTTTTGATCGCCGAAGAAGTATTGGCTTTTGCACGTTCTTCGAGCAATTTGCCCAATAAAATGAAAGCGATAATTACCCCGGCGGCTTCGAAGTAAACGTGCGCCTCCAACCCGCGGCGATGCCAGAACTCAGGGAAAAGGGTATTAAACACGCTGAATAAATAAGCGATGCCGGTACTCAGCGCCACGAGGGTGTCCATGTTGGCTGACCCGTGCCGGGCCTGTTTCCAGGCATGGACAAAAAAGGGCCGGCCGAGCCAGACCAGCAATGGGGTGGCCATGGCCCAAAGCACGTATTCGATGTACGGCAAGTGCATCAAAAACATACCCGATATGCCCATCGGAACGGCCAAAGCGATGGCCCAGATGGTGCGGCGGCGCAAATCTTCATAATGCCGGCGCTGTATGTTTGCCACTTCCTGCCCCGCTTCTTCGGATTCCTCCACGATCAGGTCATAACCGGCATGCTGAAGCGCCTGTTTCATGGTTGCCGGCGTGATGATGCCCGGAATGTATGCTATCTGAACGGTTTGTGTGGCAAAATTCACTGCGGCGGAGACAACGCCGGGCTGTTGACCCAACACCGATTCAACGCTGACCGCACAGGCGGCACAGGTCATATCCGTGACGGGAAATTGTTTGTGCACGGGGGCTGCGTGGTGGCCGGGTTTGACAGAAACAGCGCGAACGGTTGTCATAAATTAGCATTTTAGCCGGTACAAAGGTCTGTCGGAAGGCCAGGTTTTTGAATGATGAATGATAAATGATGAGAGATGAATGATGAATGAATACAAAGGTCTGTCGGAAGGCCAGGTTTTTGAAATAGGGCGCCGTTATCTTTAAAAGAACAACCGGGCGGCTTTTATGGTTTTTATTGTCCCTTGCCCGCAGCAAAAAATACCCCCGAAAGTTCAGCGTTGTACATCTTACTTTTACCATTCGCCCCCGTTTTATGAAAATTTTATATTCTTTTGCCATTTTCCTGCTGGCTGTACAAACCCTTGAGGGTCAAACGGTTTCGGCCCCACTTCATGATTCCCTGCCTGCACCGGCGGCGGCAGAGGTCGTTTATGATTCGACGTTTTATGAATTTGGAAAAGTGAATCAGGGCAAAATGGTGAAACATACGTTCCATTTCACCAACCGGGGGCCGGAGCCCTACCTCATTCGGGAGGTAAAAACCACCTGCGGCTGTACGGTGCCGGACTGGACCCGGGATACCATTCCTCCCGGCGGAAAAGGTGAAGTCCGGGTCGATTTTGATACTGCCGGCAAGGTCGGGCGCCAACTGAAAATCATCCGGGTCATCGGGAATTCGGCGCCTTCTGAAGTGATGTTGCAATTGAGCGGAGAAATAAAAGTGCGCAAAAAACGAAAATAACTTTTTTATGGCTTTCAACGAATCAGACACCCAAAACCTCAAAGTAAAAACGGACCGCTACAAAGAAGTATTGCTCAATACCCAGCGTTACCGGAATGCCTGGAAAACGGGTTTGAGGAAAAACATTGTGGATAACCTGATCGCATTGAGCAAGGCAAGCAGCTTGGATTGCGACGTCGAGGAACGCAGCGAAATCGAAAACCTGGAGGCTGTTGTACTGAGCCTTGGGCACTCGGAAAGCGGCCTCGGCGAACCCGTCGGCGGCGACCTGCGCCGCGACCTCATCAAACAAAACGGTTCGCTGGTGTATCAGCAACTGTTCAACGGCAAAATACTGGTGCTCATCAACTACCCGTTTATCGAGAAATACGGCCAACCGCAACCGCCCAAAACCATCGCCATCTACCGGCCGGAAGAACTCAAGGAGCCTTATATTCTTCGGCACCTGGAGACCTTTATTTCCGATATTACCGCCTGGGAAGACTACGACGACGATGTGCCGGAGCCCAACCAGCGGATCGGTTTTAAGATGAATTTTGAGGAGGGGGAGAAAGCCTGAAACAGCGTCGCGGGCGCCCGCCACCACCACATCCCCGCCCTGGCTGCCCATACTTTTGCCCACAACTTCAATCCCGCCGGCGTGAAACTTGTTCCTGCCAGCCGCGCCTTGTGCAAGTGAACGGCATTTACCGTCCAACGCACCGCATAATCGTAATACGGGCGCGGGTAGGTGCGGGCGAAGTCGAGATCGCGGTCGGTGCGCCCGGCCCAGGCGGCGGGCGACTGAATATTGCCCTGCACTTCTTCATACAAACCCGTCCCGCGGATCGGGTAGGCCACGGTGATGGTGAACAGGTCGGGATTCGACGTTTTCAGGTGCTCCACGGTCTCGCGGATATCGTCTTCCGTTTCACCCGGATAGCCGAGCATGATAAAAGTGCCGACCTGAATACCCGCCTCACGCGCCGACCGGATCATGGCGCGCACCTGCCCGACATCCACCCGGCGGTCCATGGCGTCGATGATGCGTTGGGAGCCGCTTTCCGCGCCGATCCAGACCCGGAAGCAGCCGCAGTTTTTGAGCATGGCGATCACCTCGTCATTCAGGCGATCGGCGCGGGTGATACACTCAAATTGGACCCGAACCGGGCGTTTTTCCAGTTCTTCTTCGAATTCGGCGAGCCACTTATGACTCACCGTAAACACATCGTCGACAAACCAGATCAGGTCGAAGTTGTAATGTTTTTGCAAAAAGACGATTTCATCCACCACATTTTGCGGACTGCGGCGGCGGTAACTTTGCCCGTATACGGCAGTGCTGCACCAGCGGCAGGTATAGGGGCAGCCGCGCTGGGTACTGATGCTCACCGCGCTGTGGCCGTGTGCCTGTTTCCAGGCATCCAGGTATTGTTGAAGGTTGATTTTCAGCCTGTTGGGGAATGGAAGTTGGTCGATGTCGCGTATTTTTTCCCGGGGCGCCGTTTTGATCGTTGAGCCGTCAGGCAATCGATAGGCCAACCCGGAGATATGCCCGAATATCGATGACATATCTGCTTTATCCCAGCCGTCCCCCGTCCCCCGTCCACCGTCTACCGTCCACCGTCTACCGTCCCTCGTCCCCCGTCTACCGTCCCCCGTCCCCCGTCCCCCGTCTACCGTCCACCGTCTACCGTCCCCCGTCTCCCGTCCCCCGTCTACCGTCCACCGTCTACCGTCCACCGTCCACCGTCTACCGTCTACCATCCACCGTCTACCGTCCCCCCGTCCCCGTCTACCGTCCACCGTCCCCGTCCCCCGTCTACCGTCCCCGTCCACCGTCCACCCGTCCACCGTCCCACCGTCCACCGTCCACCGTCCACCGTCCACCGTCTACCATCCACCGTCCACCGTCTACCGTCCACCGTCTACCGTCCACCGTCCACCGTCCACCGTCCACCGTCATCGCAATATCCAGCATGGTCTGTTCCCCTTCACCAATCACGGCCAGGTCAGCGCCGGCGGCCAGGTATTCGGCAATATTGTGCGTTACATCCGGCCCGCCGATCACGATGAGGGTCTGCTGGAACTCCTCGCGGCTGCGCAAAATTGCATGATCCCGATCACGTTAAGTTTGGTCATCAGGTTGGTGTAAAGCGCCACGATACGCGGGTGCCGGACCAGAAGATGCTCTTTTAACACGTCGATAGTGGAAAAGGTCGTGTCAAACACCTCATTTTCAACGCCGTGTTTGTCTAACCAGGCCGACAGGTATAGCAGACCCAGCGGCGGGTAAGGCTTCATGATGACCTGTTCTTTCGGGTCGTCGCAGAGGAAATAGCCGTGGGTGAAAAGTACGTTCATTGGTGTTTTTTGCCAGGAGATCACTCATCAGATGACTCAAAGTCATCTGATGAGTGGCGGCGTCGTTTTGAAACAAATAAAAAAATGGTCGGCCATCGGGGCCAGCCAGGCCGGGGTGCAATGTTTTTCCAGGAAATTTAATAAACGCAAAAAACGCGGGTATTTTTTAAAAAAGGGGTTGAGGTAAGAAGGGGGCAGCCAGAAACCAACGGGGTATACAACGGTGCTCTGAGTGTGCCCGAATCCGCTGCCCATCAACTTCCGGAACTCCGCGGGTGAATAATACCAGGTGGCGACGACGCCGGCGTTATCGCCGAGCCGGGCGGCGACGGGTTTTCGGCTGAGCCGGCGAAACGCTTCGCGGGGTTTTGCTTTTAACAGAAAATACAAAGACTCCCAGCAGCAAAAACGGCTCATCACGACGGCTGCAAAAACGCCGTTTGGGGGTATAAGTTCTTGCAAATCAATTCTTAAGTTCTTTATTTCGGTCGGAGAGAGGCAATTCAATCCCCCGAAATTGGAGAGGATCAACCCTGGTTCCAACGCGCCGGGAGTGAACCGTGCAATATCCGCTATCGAACATACTTCCGCCCGGATCATTGCTTCCAGGCCGGCCTTTTTTGCCTTGGTCTTCGTCGCAGCCACCATTTCCGCCGAAATATCCGTAGCCAGCACCTGCCAGCCCTGCCCGGCCAGCCATACGGCGTCTTCTCCGGTGCCACAGTTGAGTTCCAGTGCCGTCGTCCGGCGGGTTGTTGCCATCTGACGACTCAATAAAACCCACACCCGGTCGCGCAGCAGTCGCCCGGTCGGCGTGTCGGTGAACGCCGCGTCGTATTCGCGGGCCACGATGTCGAACGGCGCGTCGGGCGCGGCCGGCAGCCTGTGTTCCGGTGTCATTTGTTCGAATGTTCGAGACGTTTTAAACGCCATTCGTCGGTAAAAATCGTCAGTGCATAATAGATTGATTTAAAGGCTTTTAACCAATTTGCTTTTTGCCAACTGAATATTTTTTGCCACTCTTTGCGCCCCTGGCCGAGCCGGAACCGCTTGTGTACCAGGCGATGCAAGCGGCGGTAATAAGCCGGAGAATACGTACCGGGGTACATCATCGCCAGGTCATCGGAGACTTCCCAGTTTTGTTTTTCGCCGAGCAGGTTTTTTACTTTTTCATAAAATCCGGTGCCCGGCAAGGGATAGGACACCGAAATGCCGATGTCGTGTGGTTGCAGTTCTTCCACCATTTTTAACGTAGCTTCGATGTCGGCTTTTGTTTCGCCGAGGTAGCCGAATTGCAGAAAAAAACAAACGTCCACCCCTTTTTGCTTCAGCAGGGCGGTTGCTTCCCGGATTTGTTCGACGGTGGTACCCTTGTCCATGGCATCGAGGATCTTTTGCGACCCGCTTTCCGCGCCTACCCACACTTCGCGGAGCCCGGAAGCCACCAAAGCGTCGATGGTATCTTCTTTCAGCAGCAGGTCGACCCGGCTTTGGATTTTATATTCAAATTGCAGGTTTTTCTCCTGAACGGCTGCCAGAAAACCTTTTACCCAGCCGGGTTTCAGGCCAAAAATATCGTCGGCCATCCAGAAATGGCGGACGCCGTACCGCGCGATCAGCATTTCAATTTCAGCGGCCACCCGTTCGGGGCTGCGAGAATGGTAGCGGTTGCCGTAGATGGGTTTGGCGCACCAGTTGCACTTGTACGGGCAACCGCGGGTGGTGGCCAGGTTGAGCGAAAAAAAGCCGTGGCGCCCGATCCAGATGTTTTTGTAAGCATCCATATCCACAAGGTCCCAGGCCGGGTCGGGCAGACTGTCGAGGTCGTGCAACACCGGCCAGGGGGGGTGGGGGGGGGGGGGGGGGGGGGCGGGGACGGGGCGGTCGACGGGGGATGGTGGACGGTGGACGGTGGATGGTGGACGGTCGACGGTGGATGGTGGACGGTGGACGGTGGGTGGTCGACGGTGGATGGTGGATGGTCGACGGTGGATGGTGGATGGTCGACGGTAGATGGTGGACGGTGGACGGTGGGCGGGAAACCCGAGTCATGATCCGAGCTTTTATAGATAATTCCGGGTATCGACAAAAAATCAGCCGCCACTCCGCCGTCCCCCCCCGTCCCCGTCCACCTCGTCCCCGTCCCACGTCCCCGTCCACCGTCTACCGTCCACCGTCACCTCCCCGTCCACCGTCATAAGCAGTTCGCGCAGGCTGATTTCGCCTTCTCCAAGTATCACAAAATCAGCGCCTTGTTCCAAATATTGTTCGTAGTGATCGGTGGCGTCGCTGCTGTTTACGATGACGGTGCAGCCGTGTTCTTTGCCGTAGCGGGCCAGTTCAAACGCGGCCTCCCGCATACGCGTGAGGCACATTTTGGTGAGGTAGTTGAAGCCGTCGTCGTAAATAACTAAGTAGTCGGGGCGGGTTTCTTTCAGGACCGGCAGTATTTCGGCGGCTGATTTTTTCAGGTTGGTATCAAACAAACGCACCTCAAAACCGCATTCCCGCATCAGCGCCGCTGCATAAAGGGTGCCGTACGGCGGGTAAGGCTGCCGGTTGTTCCACTGCTTGGCGTCGAACCGGTAAAAATAGGAGTGGGTGAACAGGATACCTGCCATGTCATTTGGCGAAAGCCTGTTCGACGAGTTCCATCTGCTCTTTTTCGTGTTTTTTCAGGAATCCCGTTGCCGGGCTCGCGGCGGTATGTCGGCTCACACATCTCCAGTGATAGCCGGGATGGCTCAGCACCAGATGCCCCAGGCGCCCATGTTGCGCGGTTCTTCCTGTACCCATACGAGTTCTGCCTTGCCGTATTTTTTCAACAAGGCGTCGAACTGTGTTTTGGGGAAGGGGTAAATTTGTTCGAGCCGGACGATAGCCACGTCCTCCCGTTTGTTTTCCTGCCGGAATTTGTCCAGGTCGTAGAAAATTTTCCCGGAACAAACGAGTATTCGTTTCACTTTGGCGGGTTTTGCCTGCACGTCGCCGAGGATTTCCCGGAAGCAGTTTCCGGATTCCAACTCATTGATATTCCCCAGGTTAAAGGGCGGGCGCAGCGCTGATTTGGGGGTCATCAGGATGAGTGGTTTGCGGAAGGGGCGCAGCAATTGGCGGCGCAGCAGGTGAAACAGGTTGGACGCCGAGGTTACGTTGGCCACGGTGACGTTGTTTTCGGCGCAGCCCTGCAGGTAACGTTCGAGGCGCGCGGACGAGTGTTCGGGGCCTTGCCCTTCATAGCCGTGCGGCAGCAGCATCACCATACCGTTCATACGTTGCCACTTGGATTCGCCCGCGAAAATAAACTGGTCGATGATTGTGCTGGCGCCGTTGGCGAAGTCGCCGAACTGCGCTTCCCACAGCACCAGGGCGTCGGGATTGACGAGCGCGTAACCGTATTCAAAACCAAGCACCGCGTATTCGGAAAGCAGCGAATTGTATATCTGGAAACGCCCCTGATTGTCGGCCAGGCCTTCGAGCCGGTTGATACCTTTATAGGAATTGGCGTCGATCGGGCAGGCGTGGCGGTGGCTGAAGGTGCCGCGTTTGACGTCCTGGCCGCTCATCCGGATGTCTTTTCCTTCGAGCAGCAGGGAGCCGTAAGCCATCAATTCGCCCAGCGCCCAGTCGATTTTGCCTGATTCCACTAATTTTCGCTGATTTTCAAGCAGTTTGGCGATTTGTGGCAGGGGAGTAAAACCTTCCGGGAGGGTAAGCAGGTGATTCAGGAGGCGATCGATCACGGCGCGGGGCACGCCGGTGTCGGGGCTTTCCTGAAAATCGTCGTCGTTGGTCGTTTTTTTGAGCGCTTTCCAGGCCAGTTCGGGCTCCTGGTAGGTATAGGGCAACGGTTTTTGACGGGCGTTGTCGAGGCGGGCCTGCAAGTCGGCGCGGAACCGCTGTTCCATGTCTTTGGCCAGCTGTTCGTCCACATCGCCGCGTGCGACCAGTTTTTGGTTGTAAACGGTGCGCGGGTCGGGGTGTTTTTCGATGATTTTCCACATGGCCGGCTGGGTAAAACGGGGTTCGTCGCTTTCATTGTGGCCGTTGCGCCGGTAGCAGACCATATCGATAAATACGTCGGTGTTGAAGCGCTGGCGGTATTCGATGGCCAGTTCTGCGACAAATACCACGGCTTCGGGGTCGTCGCCGTTGACGTGAAACACGGGCGCCTGAACCACATCGGCGACGCTGGTGCAATACGTGCTGGAGCGCGCGTCTTCCCAGTCGGTGGTAAAGCCGATCTGGTTGTTGATCACCAAGTGCACGGTGCCGCCGGTATTGTAACCCTGCAGGCTCATCATCTGGGTTACTTCGTAAACGATGCCCTGGCCGGCCAGTGCCGCGTCGCCGTGGATCAGCACCGGCAGCAGGCGGTCGAAGTTGTCGCGGTAGAGGATGTCTAATTTGGCGCGTGAAAAACCCTCCACCACCGGGTTGACTGCTTCGAGGTGGCTGGGGTTGGGCAGCAGTTTTACGTAGAATTTTTTGCCGTTGAGCGCCGTCACCTGCGAGGAATAGCCCTGGTGATATTTCACGTCGCCGGAGCCGAAACTCTGATCGGGGATAGTTTTATCTTCAAAAGCGCTGAAAATCTGTTCGTAGGTTTTGCCGACGATGTTGCACAACACGTTCAAACGGCCGCGGTGCGCCATACCGATCACCACTTCTTCCACCGGCACATCACCTTCGGAGGCTTTGTTCATCATGGCGTCGAGTGCGGCGATGGCCGATTCGCCGCCTTCTAAGCCGAAACGTTTCTGGCCGACAAACTTGGTGGCCAGGAATTGTTCAAAACCCACGGCGCCGTTCAGTTTTTCAAGAATACGTTTCTTTTTTTCCACCGAAAACCCGTAGTCGGCAGACAGGTCGCGATTTTCAATTTTTTGGCGCAGCCACTCCCGTTTTTCCTTGTCGAACACGTCCGTACATTCGATACCGATATTGCCGCAATAAATCTGGCGCAGCCGCCCGATGATGTCGCGCAGCGTCGCGTTGGGCATGTTCAGTTCAAAACCCGCTGCAAAATGGCTGTCGAGGTCCGCTTCCGACAGGTCGTAATCCGACAGGTCGAGGTGGGGTTTGCGGTCTTTGCGCGGTTTGATGGGGTTGGTGGTGGAAAGGGTATGGCCCCGGTCTCGATAGCCGTGGATCAGCCCGACGACGGCAAATTCTTTTTGCAGGCGGCCGGCGTCCACCGGCGCGCCGTTTTGTGCGTGTCCGTTCGAAGAACTCAGGGCAAAATCAAAACCCTGAAAAAAGGCCCCCCAGCCACTTTCCACCGACTCCGGATCGTGTAACCAGGACTGATACAGGGAGTCGATATATTGAGGATGGGCGTTGAATACGGGCGAATGGTCTTTCATTGCAAATACTTTGTGCTTTTTTGTCTCTCTGTATAACCGGGAAAAATCCCGCAAAAGTAGCAAGTTCAAAAGGGTTTTCCGTTAAAATACTTCGGGCAATGATAACATCGGGCCTGCCGGGTATGTTGCGTTCTAAAAGCAGGGGGATAAATTTTTTAATGTTCATTCTCTTTTTTCTTGTGGAAAGTCTACCTTTGCCCGCCCAAATCGAAAAACTACCTGTTTTTAACTGTTCAGCACATTATCTGCTCAAAATATGGCACACCACCGTTCTGCACTCAAGCGTATTCGTCAGATTGATAAGCGCCGTCTGCAAAACCGTTACTACAAAAAAACCGCGCGTACTGCGGTTAAGAACCTGCGCGACCTGAAAGACAAGGCAGAAGCCGTCAGCTTTTTGCCGAAAGTCATCAGTATGATCGACAAACTTGCCAAACGCGGCAACATCCACCGCAACAAGGCTGCCAACCTGAAAAGTGGCCTTACGCGCCATGTGAACGCATTGGCATAAACAGCCGCAGCAGGCCACAACCGCAATATTGCCATGGACTGATGGCTTTCCCGTTGCGTTTGACGACCGGAAATTTCCGAAAAGTGTATCCCGTGACCACGTGATACACTTTTTGTGTTCTATTATTGAAAGATTACCCCACTGCTACTGCCTACTGCTACTGCCCACTGCCACTGCCCACTGCCATGTCCACCAAATACTACCCGCTCCACATCCGCGACCTGCGCCGTGAAACGCCCGATACGGTATCTGTTGCGTTCGACGTACCCCTTGAGTTGCGCGATACCTTCCGGTTTACCCAGGGGCAACACCTCAACGTGCGCGCTGTTGTCGACGGCCAGGAAGTACGGCGTTCGTATTCCATTTGCAGCGGAACCCACGAAGGCGACCTGCGGGTAGCGGTAAAAAAAGTGGAAGGCGGGCTGTTCAGCACCTACGCAGTGGAGCGGCTTCGCACCGGCGATACCCTGGAGGTGATGCCGCCGCAAGGCCATTTTTATACCGATCTCAAACCTTCCAACCGCCATCTTTACGTCGCTTTTGCCGCAGGCAGCGGTATCACACCGGTGATCTCGATCCTGAAAACAAGCCTCGTACAAGAGCCGAACAGCCGTTTTTTGCTGTTTTATGGCAATCGCGGTTTCGATCATATCATTTTTAGGGAACAGTTGGAAGAACTGAAAAACCGCTATCCCGACCGACTCGCCGTGCACCACGTCCTGAGTCGCGAATCGCTGGGCAGCGAACTTTTTCAGGGGCGTTTGGACGGCGAAAAATGCAGAGCCTACGGCCGCCTGCTTTTCCAGCCCGCCGAAGTGGATGCTTTTTTTCTCTGCGGTCCCGAAGAAATGATTTTTGACGTCAAAGAAACGCTGGAAAACATCGGCGCCGACTCCGACAAGGTTCATTTTGAATTGTTTTCCACGGTGGGTATGCCTAAAACATCGAACCCGGCCGCCACTACCCGAAAAGATACTTTTGATGCTTCCGTTACCGTCATCCAGGACGGTACCCGCTTCGATTTTCAACTGACTTCCGACGGCAGCACCCTGCTCGACGCAGCCATGCGCGCCGGCGCCGACCTGCCTTTTTCCTGTAAAGGCGGCGTGTGCAGCACCTGTAAAGCCAAAATTCTGGAAGGTGAAGCGGATATGGAAGTTTGCTACGGCCTCGAACCCGATGAAGTGGCCGCCGGTTATGTACTGACCTGCCAGTCGCACCCGAAAACGAAAAGGTTGGTGGTGAGTTTTGACGCGTAAAGTGTCGAGATTACGGACAGGCGGATTTTTGGACGGGATTTATATGATCTGCATGTTGGAAGTGCTTTACCCTGCTTTTTTTGACAGGATTGACAGGATTGACAGGATTGACAGGATTTACAGGATTTACAGGATTTACAGGATTTTGTCACATCGGCGAAGCCGATTTTAACCTGTAAATCCTGTAAATCCTGTCAAAAATAAACTTTTGCGGAAAAAGGAACAATACCTGCCCGAATCTAAATCCTGTAAATCCTGTAAATCCTGTCAAATAAACCTTTCGGAAAAGCTAACCCGCCCGATCAAATCCTGTCAAAAATAAACTTTTGCGGGAAAGGAACAATACCTGCCCGAATCTAAATCCTGTAAATCCTGTCAAAAATAAACTTTTGCGGAAAAAGGAACAATAACCCGCCCGAATCTAAATCCTGCAAATCCTGTAAATCCTGTCAAAAATAAACTTTTGCGGAAAAAGGAACAATACCTGCCCGAATCTAAATCCTGTAAATCCTGTAAATCCTGTCAAAAATAAACTTTTGCGGAAAAAGGAACAATAACCCGCCCGAATCTAAATCCTGCAAATCCTGTAAATCCTGTCAAAAATAAACTTTTGCGGAAAAAGGAACAATACCTGCCCGAATCTAAATCCTGTAAATCCTGTAAATCCTGCAAAAATAAACTTTTGCGGAAAAAGGAACAATACCTACCCGAATCTAAATCCTGTAAATCCTGTCAAAAATAAACTTTTGCGGAAAAAGGAACAATACCTACCCGAATCTAAATCCTGTAAATCCTGTCAAAAATAAACTTTTGCGGAAAAAGGAACAATACCTGCCCGAATCTAAATCCTGTAAATCCTGTAAATCCTGTCAAAAATAAACTTTTTGCGGAAAAAGGAACAATACCTGCCCGAATCTAAATCCTGTAAATCCTGTAAATCCTGTCAAAAATAAACTTTTGCGGAAAAAGGAACAATAACCCGCCCGAATCTAAATCCTGTAAATCCTGTCAAAAAATAAATCCCATAAATCCAGTCAACAAACAAGTTTGGCAAATTCCGTCCAATATAACGCTCCTTATCCGGGTTTTGCTCCCCGCAGCGCTTCCACATACCTTTCCACAAACTCCTCCACCCGTTTTCTCCGGTACTGCATCACCCAGCGCGGGTGCGGCAAGGGCACGATTTTCCGGAAAAAACGGTGTGTTTCGTTGATTTTTTTAAAAAAGGTATAGTTCTGTCCTTCACCGAGGCACAAGGCCGTGTCCGGGTTCGCACCGAGGCCCATCTGGGTGCGGATATTCCATACGATAAACGGCTCGGTGGCCCGCTGCAATTGCCGGTCGTCGTAATAATTGATGTTTTTGCCTTCTTTTACAAAACCCAGCGGCGACAGCGAGGTGATGTAAAAATGCCGGCAAAAATCTTCCGGACCGCCGTAAGCGCGGATAAACTGCCACACGAAAGCGGACGATAATTCGGGTTTTTTCTGAAAGTCATTGTCAATACCGCATTCCGTTTGCAGCCGGATCGGATCGGTAAAAGGCACCCCCGTAACTCCTGCCCCGAAACGCCCCGGATTGATGCCAAAAATAAACGTACGGGATTGATTGTCAGCGTAATATTTTTGATAAAAAGCAGTCATCGCGCGCATCGTTTCGGGCCGGTCGTACGGCAATAACCATTCGAATCCGGGCGGTAATTCGATATCCGCGTCATTGGGTCATTGCGTCATTGCGGGCACATTTCATTTTCATTTCGCGCAGATTTCACACAAATTAAAAATGCACAGATGTTTCAAAGAAATTTCACCCGAGATGAAAAATG
>JADJOD010000044.1 GCA_016713985.1 Lewinellaceae bacterium
GATACTTCCCGGGCCGGTAGCCGGAACCCCCGGGAGCCTGGACGATGAAATTGGCCAAAGCGCCGTCAAGCCGTTTTCCTCGGAAGAAATTTCCCTGATCGACGAGACCGGACAAATTACCGGTCGCAAAATCCGGGTAGACCGGTATTGGGACAAAGAACAGTTGTATATTTTCAGGGAAGACCTTCTGGAGTTATACCTCTTGCCCGGAAAGGATTTGCCAAAACCTGCCGTACTGATTGAAGAAGACGGTGTTGTTTTTCTCAAAATGCCGGATGGAAGTCGACTGCATCTGGAAATGTCCGGAAAGGAAATGCCATTTTGAAACCTTTTTAAACTGGATGATTCCGCATGAAAACACTCGTTTTTGCCGTTATTTCAATATCACTTTTGATATCCCGAACTACTTTCGCACAAGAGTCGGCGGGCGGTGGCCTGGAAGAAACCGATACCGGTTACCTTGCCAGCGGAGAGGTGGATACAACAGCCCGAAGCACAGACAAACAACCGCCCGGGCGATTCTATTTTCGCGATGAAATTGACATTCCGGTGTTTGATCAGTTCAAGTTGCCGGCTTGTGTGGGCTATGCGATTGCATCTTCGGTGGGCATCCGGCTCAATACCTATTGCAGGAACGACTGTAATTGCCGGCAAAATCTGTCGCCATTCTCCGCTTCCTATATTTTTAATCAAATTTACCGGGAAGGCGCCAAAGGTATTTCCCTGGCGACCGGCCTCGATACGCTTTGGGCACAGGGGATTTGCCCGGAAAATGACTTCAAAAACAATGGCCGCCTGGCCACTAAAAAACCCGATAAAGCAGCGAGATTAGCCGCCAGCCGGTTCAGGTTCTGGCAAAAACGGGAACGCATTTTTTTCCTGCCGGATGAAATACCCGATCCTGAAAAACGCTACGCCTTGATGCTCGACCTGCTTCGTCGCCATGTTTCTGCCCGGCTACCGGTCATCGTCGGATTGCGCTGCCCGCCTGATTTTTTTACATGTCGGGGAGGGGAATACCGGCCCGGTGAAATTCCTGAAAAAGCGAATCACGCCGTGGTGGTCACGGGTTATGACGATAAAAAGCGGGTAATTGAAATCCTGAATTCGCAGGGTACTGACTGGGGCGACAAGGGTTTTGTACGCATTGGCTACGACGATTTTTGCAAAATGGCGCGTTATGGATACATAACAAGGTTGGACGGTGGAGCGGACGCTACTTGCAACAAGCGGTAAATCAAGGGATTGACGGCTGCGACGTCGCATTTCCGGCATTGCCACCAGACCTTCCTAACCTAAATATTCCAGATATGAAATACCTGATCCAAACCCTGTTACTGGCCTTCCTGTTTTCATCGATCCAGATGCACGGGCAGGAGTGCCAGCGCCTGCTTGACTCATTGGACAAACAAATAACCCGGGGCGAATTTGAACTGAACGAATTGCTCCGGTTGGCCGATTCCGTCTGCCTGCAGGAAGTTGGAGAAAACGATTCGTTGTATGGCGATTTATTAAACGCCCACGGCAGTTACATGCTCACGGCAGGCGCACCTGTCGAAGCGCTATCCTATTTTTCCCGGGCAAAAACCATTTTTCTCCGCACCCGAAAGTTTTATTCCCAAAGTATAGGTGCAACTTTCTCCAATACTGGTTACGCAAAGATACTCCTGGGCCGTTTTCAGGAAGCCCTGCTGGACTTCGATACGTCTTTACTCATCAAACAAAACCTCCGGGATACCAGTTTTTTACTCGGTGTCACCCTGCTCAACCGCGCAAACGCGCTGGTCAACCTCGGACGGCTTGAAGAAGCCAAAAACGATATGTTGCGTTCCATTCAGAACGCCAAAAACAACCGTATCGAAACCAACAGTTATCAATATCTGGTGCGCATCAGTTCCCTGGGAGTGATTTATATCTATTTGGGCGCGTGGCAGGAAGCGCTCCCGATATTTGAGGAAACCGTCGAGGTGGCCACCGGGGTTTTTGGGGAAGAAGACCCTAATACCATCGTTCTGATGAACAACCTGTCTCAAGCTTACCTGGTGTCCAAAAAATTGCGTTTGGCGGAACAGCACGGTAAAAAAACCCTGCAACTTGCCGAAAAAGTGATGCCCGATCACCCGGAAACCAACAAATACCGGCAAAATTTAGGCGTAATTTATTTGGAGGAAGGCAAATATTCCGAGGCCTTGTCGATACTGTTAAAGGCAAAAAGTATTGAAGATATCGGGCATGGCCTTGACCCGTCAACTTACGCGCTCCTGTTAAGTAACATCGGAAATGTTTATTTGTATATCAATGATTTTGCTGCTGCGCTGCCCTATTTTACCCAAGCACGTGAACAACTGGCGGAAAGTATCGGCAGGCTTTCGCCCCGGTATGCGCTTGTAAACAGCAATCTCGCCACTTGTTATTATTATTTGGGCAACACAGAACTCGAGAATCGCTGGCGAAAGAATCTTTCGGGCTGGTTGACTCGTTAGGTGAATCCTTTCCGGATTATGAAAAGTTTTTGTCCAACACACTGGTATCATTAACTGAATCGGATGAGGTTTTACAACGGATGAAATCGGTGACGGAAATCGTACGTAAAAAATTTGGGGACCAAAGCCCAATATTTGCCTATTTTCTCATGAATTATGCCGCTAGCATGGGCAATTTAGGTCAGGCAAAAGCAGCACTGCCTTTGCTGGAACAATCTGAAAAAATCATGCGGCCGCAAGAAAAAGAACCCGTTTCCAATGATTATATCGGGGTGCTCCGCAATCTCGGTACTTGCCATGAACATCTGGGGAACAAAAAAAAGGCCCTCCGTTTTTACGAAAAAGCCCTCACACTCAGTCAAAAAAACGCCGATACGGAAAACGGTCTCTATTCCTTTCTCCTCATTGCGGTGGCAGATTTGCAATCTTCAAACGGCAAGCCCAAAAAAGCCTTTGCCCGCTACGTAGCCGCTGACAGTGTGTATCGCCGGCTGACTGACCGGAGTTTTTCGGTGTTGTCCGATGCCGGCAGAGAAGCCTTCCTGGAAAGTATACGCCCGGAGATGGAACGCTGGCACACGTTTGCATGGCGGAATGTAAAACGTTTCCTGAAATCCCCGGTCTGTTGTTCAACGACGAATTGTCGGAAAAAGGCCAGTTAATTTACTCTGCACGCACCGTGCTTGCTGCGCTCCAGGCCTCAGGCGACTCCCTGCTGATCAGCCGGTTTAAACAATGGCGCGACCAAAAACAAAGCATCGCCTATTATTACAGCCTTCCTTCCCATCAGCGCCTTTTTACACCCCTTGAACTGGACAGCATTGTCCAGGTCGCCAACCTGACCGAAGCTTCACTGGTGCAAGGGTCCGACGCCTTTCGCACTGCCCGCGCGAAGGTCAACTGGCAAAACGTTCGCGACGGCCTCCAGCCCGGGGAAGCCGCCATCGAATTCACCCGTTTCCGTTACCGCAATGGCCTTCGCCTTACCGATAGTGTGTACTACGCTGCTCTTGTGCTGCGGCGCGGCGATCGCGATCCCGTTTTTGTAAAACTATTTGAAGAAAAACAACTCGCCGGCTTCCTGCAAAATTGTGCTTCCAGGGCCGCCGACTACAAAGAATACGTCGGACTGGCCTATCGGGGTCCCCGGCTGACCACACTTTACCAACTCATCTGGCAGCCGCTCGAATCCCTGCTTACGGACGTGCATACTGTATGGTACGCCCCGACCGGCCTTTTGCACCGCATTGCTTTTGATGCCATCGCCCCCGAAACCGGCAGGCCTTTGGTTAAAAAATACGATTTACGGCTTGTCAGCAGCACCCGCGAAGTAGTGTCCAATCGAAAACTGACAAGAGATGTTGTTCAAACTGCCTTGCTCGTGGGCGGTATCCACTACGACGCCGACAGTCTTTGCCTGGTCCGCGCCGCGAAAGGCTTGGATTCGTTGCCGGTGTTTTTGCCGGCGCCGTCTCTTACTGTGCAGCGCGGGTCATGTGAAAATGGTCCTGTGACGGATATCCCGGGCACCAAAAAAGAAACCGATCTGCTTGTTTCAAAATTGCAGAGCCGGATGTATGTTCGTCTGTTACAGGGCTGTTCGGCCAGGGAAGAAGCGATCAAACGTTGTGGTGATCCGGAAAAACCGGATGCGCCAGGCCTGATGCACATCGCTACCCACGGTTTTTTCTGCGACGATCCCGAATCATCCGCTCCGGGCAAACCACGCCTGTTTCGTTCCGGGTTATTGCTTGCGGGGGCACAGCGCGCCCGTACCGGAAAACCCCCGTTTCAGGGCATGGAGGATGGCATTCTTTACTCATCCGAAGTTGCCAACCTCAACCTGACCGGCACAAAACTCGTCGTGCTGTCTGCCTGTGAAACGGCCCTGGGTGATGTGCGGGGTGGTGATGGGGTCTACGGTCTGCCTCGCGGGTTTCGCCTCGCAGGGGCCGAACACGTTATGATGTCACTCTGGAAAATCAGCGATAGCGAAACTGTACTTTTTATGGAAACACTTTATCGGCACTGGCAGCCGGAGACGGATATCCGGGCGGCTTTTTTGGCGACACAGCGGGAATTACAAGCTGCGGGAAAAGGGGAAGAAGTATGGGCGGCATTTATTCTGCTGTAAAATTTTTATGAAGCAGGTGGTTTACCATTTGGAGGTTGAAACGATTATCAGGTATCTGTTGATCCAAATCCAAACTCCTGCTTTATGAAAAACTGGATTTATTTGATTTTTCTGCTTGCCGGCCCCGGTATCTGTGCCCAGGCGCCCGTTGCTTCCGGCAAAATCCCGTTTCAGGTTCCCCGTGACTCGTCCGTGCTGCTGTTGCCCGTTTTTCTTCAATACGAAGACATTTACACCGACAACCCGCTTGACCCGGCAAAACACAAAGGCCGCGAATCGGGGAAAATATTTGACAGCCTGGCGATCCAGAACCTTACACAAGCAGGCATCCGGGCATTTATGGCCGATCCGGCCGACTCCCTCCAGGGCAGTTTGATTGCCGCCGGCAAAAACCTGCTGCGCCCCGTCACACCGGCGGCGCTGCGCACAAGTATCGCAGAAGTTGCCCGGAATGCCCGATGCCGGTACGTCCTGGCCTGTTCCTTTCGGGTAAAAGTTGGTCCGGGCGGATACTGGGACCCCAACTCAGGCGCCATCGGTTCAAACGCTTCGTATGCCCGGTTTCACGTCAGTCTGCTCGATCCGTACACAACGGATGGAAAACCCTGCTGGACGCAGGATGTGGAACTGCGCAAACTGCCGCAGCCCGATTCCAAACGCTTCAGCGAAGCCGTTCAATTGCTTTTTCAACTTTTAAAATAAATCTGCCATGAAAAATTCTGGTATTTCGATCTGCCGCTCTGCGGCGGGCATGTCCGCCCTTTGCCTTGTAATAACGTTTATGGCTTGTAGCCCCGGTATCGTCACGCCACTGTATCAGGACGCCGAATTCACAAAAGTACCCGTCGCGGAATCCGTTTACCTGATGCCGGTCATCGACTTGCGGGTAGACAAAAGCAAAAACCTGCGGCTCGACGACAACGCTTTCAAACACCTTTCTCCTGCGTTTGAAAAAAAAGGTTTCCGGCCGCTCCGGGTTGTGAAGGACCGGAAATTAGTAGAATCCATGATGGAAGACGATTTTACACAGCCCGACTCCAGTTACCTGGCCACCCTCGGGCCGGCGGAAGCGCGGTGGCTTTTTTATCCTCTGCTCCATGATTTCAAGTCGAAACTCACCTTCGGGAGCACGGCCAATGCCGAAATATCCGGGTACATCATCGATAAAAAACGCGGCAGGATCGTGTGGCGGCACAAAGGCATCGGGCAGGCCGGGCAAGGCGGGTTGATTGGTATGGCCATGAAAGGAATGGTGGGGGAAGAGGCGGTGAACAGCGCATTACATTCATTAGCCGCAGCCATTCCGAAGAATGCGGATCCGGCCGGGCGGGGGAACGCAAAAAAATGAAGGAAACTTTTTTAGATCAACGGCAACTGCCCGGGTTATCGCTACCTCCGCAGCAATTCCGGCAAAACCACTTTTACAAAACCTGTTCACTTATCCAATTATGAAAAACGCAGCATTTCTTCTGTTCGGCCTTTTGCTGGCCGCTTCCACTCTTTCCGCACAAAACCCCGCTTTAACCCCTATTGTCATCAAAAACAACCGTTTTTATCAGGATGGAAACCGTTTGAAACCCAATCAGGAGTTGTCTTCGGTACTTGCACTGGCGCGATGCGGCGAGGTCGATGATTCACTGCGCAAAGCCAAATCATTACAAACAACCGGCACGGTTATCATGGGTGTTGGAGTCGGCCTGATGGCGATCAGCCTGGTATCACAAGCCAAAGGAAACAGCTCGGCCGGGTTAATGCTCGGTGGAGCGGTTGTCGAATTGATCGGGGTGGGGTTCCTGTTGCCGGCGGCCAAACACCGAAAAAAAGCGGTGAATACGTACAACGATGTTGCGCGTGGAGGCGCCTGTGGAAACTGACGTGTTTTTTTCACCGATCACTCCTTTGCCCGAAATTTTGTTTTGGGCGGAGGAGTGATTACTTTTGGTATCCTTCTCAAAAAGTGCTCCTGCCATGAAAACACCCTTTTCCGCTTTTTTCGGCCCTGTTTTTCTGCTTTTTTCCACTTTTCTGCAAGCGCAGCAACCCGCGAACGACCTTTGTGCCAATGCCTCGGTGATTGCGATTTCCGGCGCCGGTTATGATTACGGAATATTTACATCGGGCACTGCGGATTTAGCCAATGCCACCGGTGAATCCGGGGAGTACTTCTATTTTGCACTGCAGGGGCATGTAAAATCCGTGTGGTATGAATTTACCCTGACGACCAGGCGCAATTTAAAAGTGGAGATGTCGGGCGCGGGGCTGGCCAATGCGGCGATCACCCTCTATCGTCCTTCCAATTGCCTGCCCGGCCAGAGCAGCCTTTCGGGCGCCCTGAACGGTGACGCAGGCGGATTTATTGAAAATGCGTGCTCGGAATACGGCACTTACCGCATACAGGTCACGGCCCCGGCCAGTCTGAATGCGTCGGTGGTTATAAAAATCACCCTCGGCTGCCCCAGCCACCTGACCGACTCCAAATACGACTGCCCGGCCAATGCTTTTGCGTTCAATGCAGACAATCCGCTCCCGCAGAGCAGCAGCAGTACCGGTATCCATACCATCGGCTGCCAAAGCCTCGACGACACGACCGAATATGCATGTCTGCCTCTGCCGGATAAAACGGAGTACCGGCAAAGCACCTGGTACGTGTTCAAAACCGGTAGCAAGGTGGATTTGCTTTCATTCAATTGCTACCTCGGTTCTTCAGGCGGCAAACTCGGTTACCGGCTTTTGCAGGGCGACGTGCGGCCCGCCGGCCCGGCCGGGCTGCCGCAGATCGCCTGCGGACTGGCGAAAGAGGACTCTTATACACGCTACATCGAGTTTCCGTGCCAGTTGCTGCCCAATACAACCTACAGCATCGCGCTTTATTTCCACAAGGATTACATGTATACTAATTTTAATCTGATTGCCCGGCAGCGAAGCGAAACGGCCACCGGCTGGCCCAAACCGGTGCAAGCGCCCGTTGCCGCCGCCAATCAACTCGGCGCTTTACCCGACGGCGGCCCCACCAAATGGTTCGATCAATTCGATTGCAGCGCATTTATCAGCCAAAACCCCTGCCCGCCCGCCAACCCCGCTTCGGGGACGGTGGTTATCGGCACAGGCAACAATGCCAAAACGTTCGACCTCGCTACCTGGGCCACCTTCACGCTGTCGAGCGACGCAAACGTGGAATTCCAATACTACAACTACAATTATTACAACGCCTTTCACACGCGTATTTTCCGGAAAACACTCGGCAACAGCTGCCCTTCGCCGGATCCCGCCACCGACCTGATTTATGAATTTTCCGGCATAAACGGATCGGCCGATTGTTTGCCCCAGGGAGATTATTCCATACAGGTGTTGTCCAGTTCGGTTTATCCATTCCAGTCGGCAACCGGGTTCTGGAATGATTGGACATACGGCAACCTGGGCACCGATTTTGAATTTCGTTTCAACGTACAATACCTGCCCGCCAACGGACTTTTTATGCTCGACACGCCGGGGGCTTTTGATTCGATCAATATGTTCAACCCCTTGCAAAACAACGTTTTGTACAATTCAACACCGGCAGTTTTTGTTTGTAACAACACCGTTTTGCCCGCCAATGGAGTTTGTTCCGGGGATACAAAAGCCATGTACCGCGAATTCAAACTCGACGAAGACGGCCTGCTTTGTATGATGAACCTTCGCACCGACGATTATCCGGATCCGCCGGTCCATTACGAACTTTTCCAGGCCGACGCCAATGCCAATGCCAATGCGCAGAATACACACAATGCCGGCCAGACCATCACCGGCATGACCGACTACCTCGGCGTTTGTATCGATTACGACGACAATACCTACACCCCGGCCGGCATCGACACGTTTTGTACCTGTGCCACCGCCGGCACCTACACGCTGGTGAGTCTCGGCGACTCCACGAACCCCGGAAAAGGCGACGCGCCGAAGTTCAGGTTTAAAACTTTAAAAACCATCCACGACAGCCGCGCCAATGCCGAAACTGTTGCGCTGGGACCCGTGCCGGGCGCCTATACGAGTCAACCCGATGTGTTCTCCTGCGCCGACAATCTGGGCGCCATGCCGCCTTGCGGAAATCGCAAAAAACTGATTTTCAGGCAGTTTTATCTTCCTTCTCCTGCGGTTGTTTCCATTTCCGAAACGGGCAACAACAGCAGTGTGCTCAGCCTTTTCCAGGGCCAGGCAACCGATGCCGCCAGTGCGCTGGCACTGGTGACGCCGGGTTGTTTTACAACCTATGAGTTTACGGACGAATGCACCCCACTCGATGCCGGATGGTACACGGTGGTGTCCTACGGCGCCGGTCCAAACTATACCGACAAACGAATCTGGAACAACCTCGGCAACGCGGCGGACGTGGGCAAAACGAGTAAAATCAGCATCAGTCTTGCACCGGCTATTATACCGAATTACAACCGGCCCAACAAAGCATACCAGGCCGGCACGACGGACTGGACGCCGCTGCCTCCTGCCAATCCCAATGCCATAACCGGTAAATTGTACACTTTGGGCACAGAACATTTTTGCGCCCCGGATACTCCCTTCATCTCCAACAGTATTTTGCCCTGCGCCGCCGGGTTCAACCGGATCGCTTTTTATGTTTTTACAATCACAAAAAACTCTTTTGTACAAATCAGGGGTGTCGACCAAGGTTTTTACGTGGAGGTTTTCCCCTTCAACGTGACGGCGTCTCCCGCTTCGCTGCTTTCGGTTCCTCCTGTTTATCAATGCCTTAGTATAGAAAAAGATTACCGTCAAATCTGCGACCTGCCGCCCGGCACTTATACGATCGCCATTTTTGCCGCTAATGTGCATAAAGGAACTTCGCTTACACCCTCTTTGTACGTGGAGGCCGTCGGCGCCTCGCGTTTCGACGATGCTTCCGACGCGTATTCTTTCGACCTGATCCAGCCGGGGGGTATCTGGCAAAACGGAAAAACGGGCGACGTCAACCCCGTTTTTCCTGCGGAAGCGCCCAGTCGCGACGTTTTTTATTGCACCACCGGTGCGCGGGCGACCGACCCCGCCGATACCCGTTGCGGCACCCAACTGAACCCGCTTATATATGCCCCAGGGCCACCCAATCCGCTTTTTTTGCCCGGAAACCCAGCTGCACCGGTCAGCCAACCGTGGCGAACACTCTGGTACACTTTCGAACTGGAAGGTTCCGGAACAGCGTCCATTACCGCCAATATCCTGACATCAGGCACTGCGCGACCACTCATGGCCGTGTATGAAAGCAATCTGGATGCCACACAACCCTGGAGTGTTTTGAAAAACCTGGGAGACGGCGCTTTGTCAGCCGGCCTGACCCTGCTGGATGAAAACGTGGATTATTGGTGCGATGCCGATTACCAGTTCAGCGGCGTGGACCTGTCTTTCCCCAAAAACGGGTGTATTAAAAACCGGGTGCGTTATTTTTTGGTCGTCAGTTTCGACGCCGATGAGCCGAATTTCCCCGATCAGGCCATTTCCATTTCCATCAAATACGACGGCTCGCCGATTTACCCCGCTGATTACGACGAAAGTACAACCGCCAACGTCCTGAACGGCCTTGGGCAAACCCAGCCGCCTTACACCACCGCGCCACTTACACCGGGCAACACCTTCACCGGGCCGGATTTTTCGCTGTTGTGTTACACCAAAAATCCGGCGGACCCGACAACGGGATTTTGCGGCAACGGCGGCGAATCTGCCTGGTTCAAATTCGAGGTAACAACTACGGGGCAATTTTATGCCGCATTACAAAAGGTTGGCGGGGCAAGCGGTTGGTTCACCAGCCAATCCGACCTGACCGTTTGGCGGGAAGCCACTCCCGGCGGCCCCCTGACCCAATTGCCCTTATCGTATGAATATGTTTTCGCCGACCAACATGAGTGGTTGAGCGGCTGCATCGGCCCCGGCGTGTATTATCTCCTGGTGCGTTCCTGTTCGAGCATCAATGAGTTGCAACCCTATCGCGCGGTGATCAGGCTCACGGACTCTCCCGGCGATTTCTGCACGAACGCCATACCGCTCGACGTGACCAATTTCCTGCCTTCATCGGCCACCGCTACCGTGGATTGCCACACCATCGGCACAGACTTCGGTGAAACGACCGCTGCGGGCATGGGTTGCCTGTTCGGGCCGGCCGGCAAAAAGACGAGCTGGTTTCGGGTACATGTTGCCGCAGGCGCGAAAGTAGACCTCAATTTTAAATTAACGGAAAACCTCTCCGACGGCAACATCACGCTGAATCACCTCGCTTACCGGGTATTTTCTGGTTCCTGCGGCGCCCTTACCCCCGTTGTTTGCAGCGCATTAGGCAGCAACAGCATCACCCAAAACTGCCTCGGCCCCGGCGATTATTACATACAGGTGGCTATGCCGGAAAAAGTCGGCAACACGGCAGTGGAAGGCGCCATTACGCTGACCGTCACCGCATCGCCCAATACCGACTCGAACTGCATTCCGGCAAATCCGAACGCTCCGTTGGCAAATTTCGACTATTCAGTTGATTGTCAATTTATTAATTTCGCCAACTCATCCACCGCCGGAACGGACATCAGTTACCAATGGTTATTACCCGACGGCACAAACAGCGCGCTTGCCGTACCGGCCTGGACGCCGCCGGGTGCCGGCGTTTACCCGGTGACACTCACGGTCACCAACACGGCAAACGGCCTGACCGCTACTTTGACAAAAAATGTCACCGTAAATGCGCCATTCGCCAATTACCAACCCCTCGCCGACGGTGTGCTTTGCAACGGCATTGGTTCGGTCGTGCTGGACGCCACCGTTCCCGGCTCGACGTACTTGTGGAGCGACAACTCCAGCGCGGCTACCTTAACAACAAATACGGCAGGCATTTTTGAGGTGTTGATCACAAACGGCGGCTGCGAAAAACGTGATACGGCAATCGTCACGGCCGTCAATGCCCAGGGAGCGATCGTAAAAACCATATGCCCCGGTGACACCATCACCATCGGCGGAACGGTTTTCCACCAGGCGCATTCCAGCGGCATGGTCACCCTTCCGGCCGCACATCCATCGGGTTGCGACAGCATTCTGAACGTCTCCGTGGGTTTTTACCCGCCGGCGATCCAGTACTTCGACACGACGCTTTGCTCCAACCTGTCGTTTACCCTCGGCGGGCAAACGTTTTCGGCCGCCAACCCGTCCGGACAGGTAACACTGCCGCAACAGGCCCAGCACGGCTGCGATTTATTACTGAATGTGGAGGCACAATTCACCCAGCCCGTAAATCTTTCCATACAAAAGACCTTGTGCAGCGGGCAGATTTTTGCCTACGGCGGATCGGTCTTTTCGGAAACCAACCCGGCGGCGACCGTCCTGCTGCCGGTATCCGTTCCGGGCGGGTGTGATACCCTAGTGGATGTCAACGTTTCGTTTTATCGACCCGATACGGCACAATTGGCTGTACAACGTTGTGCAAATCAAATATTTACGTTTGAAGGTTATACGTTTACACCTCAAAATCCGGATGGTTTTGTTACGCTGCCAGGGGCGGCGATGCTCGGTTGCGACAGTGTGGTTCAGGTTCAGGTGGCTTTTTTGCCGACCATTCAGGCAAGTGTACAACCGGTCCTTTGTGCCGGCAATTCCATCGTGATTCAGGGGCAAACGTGTTCGGAAAACAACCCTTCCGGCGTCATCCTGCTTCCGGGTTCGGGAGCCGGTTGTGATACCGTTCTAAACGTTTCCGTCCAGGTTTTACCCAAAATTGAAACCTGGTTGACACCAGACATTTGCCCCGGCGGTTCCGTACAGGTCGGTAATGACATTTTTGACGAAAATAACCCTTCCGGAAGTGTCCTTTTAAAAGCCGTAAATAATTGTGACAGCACGGTGCACGTCAATATCACTCCGCTGCCGCCGGCTACAGGCGCCATTTCAGGCACGTATTGCCACGGCGATACCGCCGTCATTTTCGGGCAAATTTTCACGGCCACACATCCCGGCGATGTCGTTGTACAACCGGGTGTTGCGCCGAATGGTTGCGACAGCATCTGGACGGTTGACCTGTTTTTTAAATCCCTGCAAACTACTTCGGCGGACCAGACGGCCTGCCTCGGCACCTCGCTGCCGCTGAATGCGCCGCCGGGCGGCACAACTTATTCCTGGCAGGACGGCTCCACCCAACCCGTTTTTACCGCCGCACAGGATGGTGTTTATTGGGTACAAACAATTGATGCTGAAGGTTGTACCATCAGGCAAGATTCTTTCGTCGTTCAATTCGGCGCATTGGCACAGCCGGCCGTTGCGGGCATCAGTACCTGCGCGGGTGAACATGCCGTTTTTTCGGCAGGTGGTTCGTCCGGCCAGTTTCAGTGGTATGATGCACCAACCGGCGGAAACCTGCTGTTTACCGGTTCCGTTTTCGACGCCGGAGTATTAACCGCCGACAGTATATTTTGGGTGGAAGCGTTTCAAGCCAATGCACCGGGGTGTGTCAGCGCGCGTGTGCCGGTTTCCGCCGAGGTGCATCCACAGATTTTGAACAACGTGGATGCGACGCTTTGTGCATCGGAGCACTACGTGTTTGGCAGCCAAAACCTCTCACAATCAGGCATATATGAGCAAACGTGGACGTCGGTGTACGGCTGTGACAGCACCGTCACACTGACGCTGACCGTATTGGACACCTTTTTCCAAAAAATCAGCGCGGTCATTTGCCACAACGGTTCCTACCAGTTACCCGATGGTCAGGTGATCAGTCAGGCGGGCATTTTTTCCGGAAAACTAACGGCGCAAAATGGCTGCGACAGCACCTGGGAGGTAAGTGTCACACAAAAAATGCTGATCACAAAAACGGAGTCCGCCTCGATATGCAATGGCAGTAACCTGCTGCTTCCCTGGGGTGAAACCGTCGCCGTGCCGGGAACTTACATCCGCCTGTTCCCCTACTCTTCCGGTTGCGACAGTTTGGAATGGGTGGTGAACGTGCAGGCGGCCGTCCCCGTTCAACCGGGATTGGCGGCACAATCCGATTTTAACGGATTTGCCATCAGTTGTTCGGGAGCCTCGGACGGTCAGGCAGGTATATCGCCGGCAGGCGGCACGCCGCCCTACACGATGTTGTGGAATACGGGCAATACCGAAACTCAACTCTCCGGCCTGGCCACCGGAACGTACACCGTGACCCTGACGGATGCTGCCGGATGCATCGCGCAGGAAGCCGTAACACTCATGGCGCCGCCAGTGCTCAACCTGATGACCCAAACCGTCTCGCCGGTTTGCCCGGATAACAAACAGGGCAGCGTGGAAGCAGAAGTCGCCGGAGGTGCGGGGCCGTATTTGTTTGCACTCGATGGCGGCGTATTTACACAAAATGCTGTTTTTCAAAACATTGGTCCCGGAACTTATAGCCTGACCGTGCAGGATGCCAATGGCTGCGAAGCCACTTCAACGGCGATTATCGACGAACCGGTTGATTTTTCGGTGGGATTTGACCCGGCAGAACTGAAAATTCATTTCGGCGACAGCCTGCAATTGCTGCCCGAAGTCGACTTTGTTCCCGATTCGGTTTCCTGGCAACCCGCAACGACAAGTTTGAGTTGTGCGGATTGCCTGGAACCGTGGGCAAAACCCTTTCATTCAACAGTTTATGAACTCACGGTGTGGAACGCGGCCGGTTGTTCGGCAACAGCCACCCTGCGGGTCCAGGTGGATCAGTCGACCCGAATTTTTATACCCACGATTTTCAGTCCGAATGACGACGGCCAAAACGATTATTTCCGCGTTTTTGCCGGTCCGGAATTGAAGGTCGTTCGTCGTTTGGCTGTTTTTAACCGCTGGGGTGAATCCGTGTTTGAAGCCCGGGATTTTTTGCCGGACTCGACCAAAGGCGCGTGGGACGGCAAGGCCCGGGGCAAGGACCTGAATCCCGGCGTTTTTGTCTGGGTCTGTGTGGTTGAACTTTCCGACGGGCGGGTGGAGACTTTGGAAGGGGATGTGACGCTGGTGCGGTGAGGGGGTTGCTGGTATCTACAAAAATTGATCGCTGGAGCGAGGCTCCGCCTCGTTTCGGCATCCGTTGGGCTTTGCCCATCGCATACCACCTCGTTCCCAGAGGATTGCAGTAGGAATTTTATTTAAATTTTTGATTTTGAATCATTTGTGTCGGGCCAAGCCCGCTTGGTACAGAGAACGAGGCATAGCCTTGCTCCAGCGTATGTGACGTAGCTTCACTCTTTCTTATTCGATCAAAATTTCGGATTTGATCATCGCATTCCGGTATCCATATTTTCCGCCGCCAACCATCCGGTCATCAATCCGCCACGTTTCGCCAATAAACTTTATCCACGTAAGGGGTGATTCCTGGTGGAGCAGCAGCCCGAGTTTTTGCCCGTAGAATTTCAACTTTTCTCCCTTGATCACCTCGTGGTATGTGTATTGTTTGCCGGCATTTATCCATTCCATTGCCACAAAATAACCATTCGGTGGTATGGCCAGGTTGAACGGAGTTAAATCCACAGTTATCCATTCGCCCCCTTTTTGTGCCTGCAAGATCACCTCGTCTTGCAGGAGATCATCGGAAGGTTGGCCATCGGCGCCGCAAGAGTAGACCCGCAGCCGGAACGGAGTCTGGTGTTTGTGCACCTTTGGGATATAAAAACCGGCACTTTTGATCCGGCCGGAAAAACCTTCCTTATTATCCATAAAAACAGCGATCTGCGTCCATTTTGACATGCCATAAGTTGCCGAATTAGGCCCTTTGTGCGCCATCCCTTTTTCTTGTATATTTTTACCCTGAAAACTGGTAACGGTCACCTCACTGATCGCATATATTTGGGGGGTGAGTTTTATGGTATCCCCATGAATCAGCGCTGAAACCGGGATAAATTTGGGTTCGTATCCCAGGTTGCGAACGGTAACAATGCCATTTAAAAGGGATTCTTCCAGGGTTAGTTCAAATACGCCGGCGCTGTCGCATAAAGTACCCACACCTTTGCCTTCCAATTCAATCGTGCTGTATGGAACCCGTTCTCCGGTCAGTGAATCCTGCGTTATACCTGCGAGACGGATATTTTGCCCCAATCCCGCCTGGCTCAGGTGACTCGCAGCAACCAAAATCAGCAATATATTCCAGTATTTATTTTTTTGCATCATCCAGTATCGAACGTTGATTAAGGCAAATTCGCTGCATCAAGAACGGGTCGTGAGCCAGATCATTATCCGTTATTGGTCAAAGTGTAATCACCTGCCGATAACAAGTGATAAAGCCGGCAAGCCAAACGGGAAAATAAAAATTCGCCCCCACCCGATCAGCCAAAATTTCCACCAAGGTTGTTCCTTTGCCAGACACAACCCGGTCGCAGCCAACCCGATAAACACGGCAGCGACTTTGTGGCACTGATGAAAAATCCGCTTTTATATTGTTTTGTCTTTTTAGTGGCCTTCCGGCCGGCCTTCGCCCAGCCCTTGCAGTTGCTTCCGCAAAATCCGCATTACTTCCTTTATGAAGGCAAACCTGCGGTGATTGTCGGCTCGGGTGAACATTACGGCGCCGTAATGAACCTCAACTTTGACTACGACACCTACCTGAAGACCCTGAAAAACGACGGTTTGAACACCACACGTTTGTTTATGGGCGCCTACTACGAACAGCCGGGCGCTTTCGGCATTCAGCGAAACACGCTGGCCCCCGCAGAAGACCGTTTGTTGCTGCCCTGGAAAAAGACGGAAGGGGGCAAATACGATCTCCATCAATGGAACGAGGCCTATTTCGCTCGTTTACACGATTTTATGAAAAAAGCCGGTGAAAACGGGGTCATCGTGGAAGTAAATCTTTTTTCAGCCTATTACGGATCGGGCTGGTCGTATCATCCCTTTCACGGCAATAACAACCTCAACCGGACACCCGCCGATTTGCCGGCCAATCAGGTCAATACACTCGAAAACGGCGCTATTCTCCAGTTTCAGGAAGCATATGTGCAAAAACTCGTTGCGGAACTGAACCCCTACGACCATTTTTATTTCGAAATACAAAACGAACCCTGGGCGGATCAAAAAGATACCGTCCTCAGCTGGAACGACTATCTCCATCAGGACGACCTGAAATTAGCCTGGCAAAACTGGAAAAACACGCTGGAAGTTGCTTCCGAAAAATCATTAAACTGGCACAAAACGGTGTCGCAATGGATCGTCGACGGCGAAAAACCATTGAAAAAGAAACATTTGATCGCGCATAACGTCGCAAACTTCAAATTGCCCGTATTCCTCGACAATCCGCATATTTCCATTTACAATTTTCATTACGCATTTCCCGAAGCGGCAAGTATCAATTACGGGGTGAATAAAGTGATCGGCTTTAATGAAACCGGTTTTGCAGGAAAAGATGATGATACCTACCGCAGGCAGGCCTGGCGATTCATGATGAGCGGAGGTGGTTTGTTCAACCAACTGGATTATTCCTTTACACCTGGCCGTGAAAACGGTACGGACCTCACCAATGAAGCCCCCGGCGGTGGCGGCCCCGCGCTCAGAAAATCGTTCCGGGTTTTGAAAAACTACTTAGAAGGGCTGCAACTCGCAACGCTGAAACCGGACCGGTCGTTTGTCAAAAACGTGGAAGGCGCATTTTTTTACGCCATGAAAGACGCTCTATGCCGGGTTGTTTACCTCGAACCTTTATGGTCAAAACCCGCCGTCCTTCACCTCAACATCCCCAAAGGAATGTATACTGCGGAATGGACCGACGCCACCACCGGCATGCTTGTTAAAACGGAAAAAATAACCATTACTTCAACGGCCGGCACATTGACAAGTCCGCCCGGGGCGTATGATAAAGTGTTGAAATTGAAAAAATTGTAACATACTTTCTACTGTTGGACTATTGATGGTAAAAAAAATATTCGTCCTCTTTTTGTTGTTTGCCTGCGCCCGGTGTTTATCGGCCCAGTTGCCGGCGCTCCGGGTCAGCGAAAACCGGCGATTCCTGGTTGACACGCAGGAAAAACCTTTTTTCTGGCTGGCCGATACCGGCTGGGAAGCGTTTCACCGCCTGAATAAAAATCAGGCTGCTTCGTATTTCAAAAAGCGGTCGGAACAGGGTTTTACGGTCATTCAGGCCGTTGTACTGGCCGAACTCGACGGTCTGCGTACACCCAATGCCAACGGCGATCTACCTTTTGAAAACCTCGACCCCACGCGCCCCAACGAAGCCTATTTTCTTTATATCGATACCCTCGTCGATCTGGCGGCCGGTTACGGCCTGTATGTCGCTTTGTTACCCACCTGGGGCGACAAAGTATTCAGAGACTGGTGGGGCACGGGGCCTGAAATTTTTAACCCCGGCAATGCAGAAGTATATGGAAAATGGATCGGAAACCGGTATAAAAACCGCACAAACATCATTTGGGTCGTCGGCGGCGACCGCGACCCGAGGCCCGGCTCGCAGGATGCCGAACTGTGGCGCGCCATGGCAACCGGCATCGCCGCAGGAGTGGGTGGCACGGACAAAGCGCTGATGACCTTTCACCCGCAGCCCAAATCGTCGGGTTCTTCTTCTGAATGGTTTCACCAGGACAACTGGCTCGATTTCAATATGTTGCAAACGGGGCATTGCCGCGAAACACCTCTTTGGGAAACGGTCGACGCCGATTATAAACGCGAACCCGCCAAACCCGTGCTCAACGGAGAAGCGATTTATGAAGCAATGCCCGTATGTTTTAACGCTAAAGACCTGGGTTATGCCAGCGCATATGACGTCCGGAAAGCCGCTTATTTGTCCGTGTTTGCCGGAGCGGCAGGGCATACTTACGGCTGCGGCCCCGTGATCTTTTTCGGGGAAAAAGGGGGCAATATTTTCGCCGACCTGCACTCCTGGCAGGAAGGACTCGACCTGCCGGGGGCCAACCAGATGAAATACCTGCGGACTTTAATGGAATCACGGCCTGTACTGGAACGAATTCCTGATCAGAAAATATTGACTGAGGAAATACTTTGTGCGCCCGAGCGAATACAAGCCACCCGGGGAAAAGATTATGCCTTCATTTACAGCGCTTTCGGTCGGCCGGTACGTATTGAAACAGGCATTATTTCCGGGGAAAAATTAGCGGCGCACTGGTACGACCCGCGCAGTGGAAAAAGCCGGTTCATCGGGTTGTTGGACAATTCGGGGCGCCACACATTTACACCACCCTTGCCCGAGTCATCACCCGTGCCGGCGCACCGGGAGGACTGGGTGTTGGTGTTGGACGATGCGAGCAAAAACTACCGCATGCCGTCTTTTGCCGCTGCCCCACCCCAGTTCGAGGCGGAAATCCGGGCTTTCGAACGCGCCGATTCCATCGAAAAACCCGGAAAGGGCCGGATCTTGTTGTACGGAAGTTCGACGATGCGGCTTTGGAAAAGTTTTCAGCAGGACCTGAAAGATTATCCGGTCGTCAACCGCGGTTTTGGCGGCTCCCAGATGTCGGATGCCATTTATTATTTCGACCGCGTGGTGTTACCCCTCGAACCGTCCCTGATTCTGTTGTATGAAGGCGACAACGACTTGTCCAACGGACAAAAATCGCCCGAACAGGTGCTGGAAGATTTTAAGACCTTCCTGAAACTTGTTGAACAAAAACTGCCACGGACCCAAGTCGCCATCTATTCACTGCGCCCCAGCCTTGCACGTGAAAAACTGATGCCCCGCCAACGCCAACTCAACGCATTTTTTAAACAATACTGCATAGAGCACCCGAATAATGCTTTTTATATCGATGCCTACGAATTGCTGCTCACGCCGGAAGGGCGCCCCAACCCGGATTATCTCGACCCCGATCGCCTGCATTTGAACGCCAACGGATACAAGGTTTGGGCGAAAGTGACCCGTGATTTTTTAAAAAAACGCTGACATGCAACGCATTGCCTTCAAAATGAAACTTTTTCCCGGTCAGGAAGCCGAATACCGGCGCCGTCACGACGCACTTTGGCCGGAACTGGGACAACTGCTCCGCGAAACCGGCATCTCGGAGTATTCCATTTTTCTGGATGAAAGCAGCCTCGACCTGTTTGGCGTTTTAAAAATTGATGCCCCCGAACGCCTCGACGATCTGCCCAAACACCCCGTCATGAAAAAATGGTGGGAGTACATGAAAGATATTATGGAAACCAATCCCGATCATTCTCCGGTGAGCGTACCGCTCCGGGAAGTATTCTTCATATCTTAATGCGCTGAATACCAATGATGATCAAGTCATTAAGTCATAGTCTCACTCCGAGTGAGACTATGACTGCATTTGATGGCTCATCCTGTACAAAACCTGATTAACACATTACCGACCATGAAAAAAGCAATTACCCTCTCCCTTTTTTTCTGTTTTCTCACGGGGCTCCAGGCCCAGGATTTCACCGTATTTGGACTTACCTGCGAACACCGCACCGACCCGGTGGGACTGGATGTGGCCACCCCGCGGTTCAGCTGGAAAACGCAGACCGGCCGGCGCGGCTGGCGGCAAAGTGCCTGGCAGATACAATCTGCTACCGGGTCGGACTTTTCTGCCGGCGCCTTGGTCTGGGATTCCGGAAAAATCATTTCAGACAACTCCGTGTTGCAAGTGTACCGGGGTTCGGCCCTGCGTTCCGGCACGCGTTATTTCTGGCGGGTAAAAGTTTGGGATGAAGCCGGCAAAGAATCCGCGTGGAGCGCTCCTTCATTCTGGGAGACTGCCCTGCTTTCCGCCGGCGACTGGAAAGCCTCCTGGGTGGAGCCGGAGCAGGAAGCCCAGCCGCCGCGATTTTCACCGGCGCATCTCCTGCGCAAGGAATTTGTGGTAAACAAAAAAATCGCCTCCGCGCGCGCTTACGCAACCGCGCGTGGTTTGTACGAATTACACCTGAACGGCCGTAAAATCGGCGATCAGTCGCTTACTCCCGGCTGGACCGTCTATTACAAACGTATTCAGTATCAGACCTTTGACCTTACCGGATTGATGCGGGAGGGTGTCAATACCGTCGGCGCCATGCTTGGCGAGGGATGGTATCGCAGTGGTTTGGGCTGGGAAAAAAACTGGGCTTTTTACGGCAAAAAACTGGCTTTTTTGTGCCAGATCCACCTGCGTTATACCGACGGAACGGAAGAGTGGGTCGTTACGGACGGCAGCTGGAAAACCACCAACGAGGGGCCGGTAAAAGCCAACGAAATTTATTACGGTGAAGATTATGATGCCCGGCTCGAACAATCCGGCTGGAATCAGCCCGGCTTTGACGACAGCCGGTGGCGTGCGGTGCTGGCGGCCGATTACCCCAAATCAAACCTGGTTGCCGCCGCGAGTGTGCCCGTTCGCCCCATCGAAGAAATCAAACCCCTGCGTATTTTCCGCACCCCGGCCGGCGAACTGGTAGCCGATATGGGCCAAAACATGGTCGGCTGGATACGCCTCCGGGTAAAGGGCAAAAAAGGCCGCACCGTCACCCTTCGACACGCCGAAGTCCTGGACAAGGCAGGCAATTTTTACACGGCCAACCTGCGCGCCGCCAAACAAAGGATCCGGTACACGCTGCGCGGCGACAAAAACGGAGAGGTATACGAGCCGCATTTCACCTTCATGGGATTCCGGTACGTGGCCATCGACGGCTACCACGGAGATTTGAAGCCGGAAGCGATTACCGGCGTTGTGGTGCATTCCGATATGGCTCCTTCGGGTTCGTTCGAATGTTCGTCGCCTTTGATCAATCAGTTGCAACACAACATTTTATGGGGCCAAAAGGGCAATTTTGTGGATGTGCCGACCGATTGTCCGCAACGCGACGAACGAATGGGCTGGACGGGCGACGCCCAGGTTTTTGCCCGCACGGCAGCATTCAACATGGACGTAGCGGCGTTTTTTGACAAATGGCTCCGCGACGTGGCCGCCGAACAACGGCCGGGCGGCGCGGTACCTTTCGTGGTGCCCGACGTGCTCGACCGTCCCGATTCCATAAAAGTCGGCGTGTCCGCCGGCTGGGGCGACGCAGCCGTCATTATCCCCTGGACGATGTATCAGGTGTACGACGACCGGCAAATGCTCGAACGCCAGTACCCGAGTATGAAGGCATACGTAGACTACATCCGCAATAAATCGGGCGATTCGCTCATCTGGCGCGGCGGAAGTGTCTTTGGCGACTGGTTGTTTTACCACCCTTCCGCCGACAACCTCAATTACCACGTCGCGGCGGATGCCCACACCAACCACGACTTCATTTCCACGGCATTTTTTGCACACGGAGCCGATATTGTGAGCCGGGCCGCAGCCGTTTTGGGGAAAACGGAAGAGGCCGCCGTTTACAAAGACCTTTTTGAAAAAATCAAGGCGGTTTTTGTCAACGAATTTATCACACCGGCCGGCCGCACCATTTCGTCGGCTTCTCAAACTTCTTACGTGCTGGCGCTGCATTTTGGCCTTATGCCCGAACACCTGCGACCGGCAGCGGTCAAATTACTCGTCAAAGACATCCGGGACAAAAAGAAACACCTCTCCACGGGTTTTCTCGGCACCCCCTATCTCTGTCATGTATTGTCCGAAAACGGCGAAACCGAGCTCGCGTACGACCTCTTGTTTCAGGAAACATACCCGTCCTGGTTGTATCCGGTCAAGATGGGCGCCACCACCATCTGGGAGCGCTGGGACGGCCAAAAAACGGATTCTACTTTTCAAAATCCAGGTATGAATTCCTTCAATCACTACGCTTACGGCGCTATCGGCGACTGGATGTACCAGGTTGTCGCGGGTTTGCGACTCGGCACAGCAGGCTACAAACACATCCGGATTCAGCCGCATCTGAGCGACAAACTGACTTATGCAAAGGCTTCCTATACAAGTAGTTATGGGGAAATTTCTTCAGGATGGGAGCGCAACGGCAACAAAATTACGCTTCGGGTGGCCATCCCGCCGAACACAAGCGCCACGATTCGCCTTCCTCGCGCGGACGCGAGTGGTGCGCGGGAAGGCGGGCGGCCCTTGTCGGAAGTTCAGGCTTTGAAAGTAACTTTTGCCAATGAAAAATGGGTGGAAACAGAGGTTGGATCGGGCGTGTATTCGTTTGAATGGGCATTAAAACCCCAATAATATCGTTCAAAGCACCACCAGCACATCTCCTTTTAACACCACTACCCTGCCCGGTTCAAGTTCCACTTCAGCCGTAAAAACATACACTCCGGGCAGCACCATTTTACCGCGAAAATATCCGTTCCAGCCGCTTTCCGGCCGGTTGGTGAAAAAATCGCGGTTTTCAAACACCTGGTCGCCCCATCGATCAAATACGGCGAGCCGGCGAACGGGCAGGTCTTCCCTGCTGAACAGGGTAAACCGGTCGTTGCCCGACACCGATTCGGGGTGAATGACGTTCGGCGCATACACATTCGGCTCCACGGCAATGAAAAAACTATCCGTCGCCGGGCAGCCCGCAGAGTCATACACCACAACCGAAACCCAGGTATTGTATTCCGGGTAGATCGTGTAATCGAGGCAATCCGGGCAGCCCGTACTGTCGTCCGGCGTCCATTGTGTCGCGATGATTGGCCTTTCCGGCACGGCTTCCAGTTCCACCTTTTTTCCGGAATGCAGGGGATGCGGCAACAATCGCGGTACAATTTCGACGGCAAAACTGTCCGGTTGCCCCAAATGCAAGGCCAGCGGCCGGTTATAACAGCCCGTCGAATCGCGCACAACAAGTTTATAGTCGCCTGCAATCAATTGATCCGCAGTGTTTTCCGTTGAAAAATATTGCCCGTTGTCCACGGAAAACTGGTAAGGCGGATAACCGCCGTAGGGAGTGCCGAAGTTGATCTGCCCGTCGGAAAATCCGTAACAGGAGGGCTCTTCCAGGCTGTAGGGGAATTGAGGCGAGGTAAAGACGGTTACCACGGTGTCGGCCGCAAAATCGGTCCGGCGGCACACCCCGAGGTATCCGGTTGCGATATAACGCCCCGGCGCAAAGGCGACCAAAAAGGTATCCGTACCGAATTGCAGGATGGAATCTTCATACATCCATTGCACCCCGTCGAAACGGCCGTCGGCGACGAGGGTGTCCGGGCAAACGCCGTCGCCGACCAGGGTCAACTGGATATCGGCGGCCGCAATTTTGCTGAAACCCGAATAAAAAGCCGCAAAACTCGCCGGTTCGTTCCTGCCGAACATCGCGATTTGCACGGCGCCTTCTGCCACAATACTCACCGTGGAAGGGGTGACCGTTTGGGTAAACAAATTCAGGTTGCGATAAGTAACAAAGTCGGGATTGCCGGGTACCGGCCAATAGTTGCCGAGGGGAACTACAACGCCGTCGATCCGCACCGTTACGGCCGAATCCTTCATCGCAACGATCATCAGGCCGCCTTCAAACCGCATGTTCCCGATCCGGTTGGGCTGATAAATATTGTCCACGGCATTCGGGATACCACAACTGATCGGCGGCACAAAAATCAAACCGGCGGTTCGCATCGCGTCATCCCCCTCGGAGGTGCCGCCGATCATCTGGTAAACAAAAACCGGGTCCGAACTGCGGATGTACAGGTTGGAACCCACCGAATAGGCATCGGTTGGTATGGCAAAATATTCGCCGGCATCGAGTGTGGCGGCGGGGTTTGCCGAGCCATTGAGCCACACCTGCGTATTGTTGTAGTGCGCGATCACGATCGGGCGTTCGAGTACCGAAGAGCCGTTTCCTTTGCACAGAATGTATTCATTACCAACCTTTTCCAGCGGCGCGATCTGGTCGATACCGATGTCGTGCGCCTGAAAAACCACCGGAGCACCCACCCAGGAGCCGCAGCTGACAGCGATGGGTTTGGTGGCCGAAAGCAAAGAGCCGATCAGGCCGTTGGGTGGCTGGCCGCTCGAAGAAGCCGTAATATATTGGGCAAAAACTGCCGATTCTCCTTTCGCCAGCATCAGTTTTAGGGGATCTGAGACCGCAGTATTTGCGCCTGAAATCCGGAACTCCATTTGGGCATCAAAACCGGATAATGTTATTTCCGTGGAGTCTTCCGTGGCCATCAGTCCGATAAAATTGCCGCGCCGGTCGTTGTCATCCGCCGCCTGCAGCAAATGCCCGATCCGGAATGTTTTTCCCAATGCCGCACTTCCTTTACAGGTCAGGTCGCCGGCATGAAACATGGAATTGCTGTGTACCCGGTAATAAGCGTAGAATTTTTTTGGCCCGTCGATCACCAATCCCTTGCCTTGCAGGGGTTTATGCAGCATATCTTCCGTGACCAAGGTGCGCGCGTTGATGGAATTACCCAGTCCGTCGTAGCGCTGCGGCTGGGTATTGCTGATGGTCAGTGTGGTCAGCAAATTGCCCGCACCGTCGCGGATATTCACCAAAAAAGGCGTTTGTTCCGGGGTGGACAGGTAAAGGTACTGTGGTCCCCATTCCTCCCGGGCGTGCATGGGCGGCAGCCAATGGATGGTGTCTAATTGACCGAACAGCGATATTGCCGTAGTCAGCAAGGATAAAACCAACAGGGTACAGCGCTTTTTCATAGGGCGGCCAATTAACGGTGAAACATACCACAAGTAAACCGGAATTGGTAACACACTCGTTTTCTATATAAAAGAAAATCGCTTTTGGACTAAATTATCCGTTTTCAGCCGCAGGGAAAACGTGTTTCCGTACCTTGCCGAAACAATAAACCGACAACATTTGCCCGGGCAAGCGCGTCTTGATCCATTATTCTTTCGTCGTCAAATTCACCGATCGATCATGAAAGTAAAAATTACGCTGTTACTGCTGCTTGGTTTGCTCGCAACCGGACAAGTCCGTGGGCAGGTAGCCAAAGATGCCACCGTTCCCATTACTGCCGTTATCAACCAAAACCCTTTGTCCATAACATTAAACTGGCCCAATCCTTCCGCTTCCACCCTCAATATTTACCGGCGTATCAAGGGTCAGGCCGGTATTCAATGGGTATTGTTGCATTACGCAACGGCAAGTACGGAAACGTCATTTACGGATAACAACATCACTCCAGGTCAGACCTATGAATATTCCATACAACGCACCACCAATATCAATGCATACGGTTATGCCATGGTTGCGGCGGGAGCGCCGGTAGTGGATCAGCGGGGCAAGGTTTTGTTGTTTGTGGATGCCGATTTGCTTGCCCCTTTGTCCGCCGAACTGGAGCGGTTGCGCAACGACCTTGCCGGGGACGGCTGGCAGATCATCGAACACGTTGTTGATGCGGCGGCGACCGTACAAACAGTTAAAAATCAGATTGTTGCAGATTATAACTCTTCCCCGTCCACCGTTAAATCCGTGTTTTTACTGGGTAAAATACCGGTTCCCTATTCGGGAAATACCAACTGGGACGGCCACCCCGACCACCAGGGCGCCTGGCCGGCCGATTCCTATTACGGCGATGTCAACGGTACCTGGACGGATGTCAACGTCAATAATACCTCGCCCTCCCGGCCTGCCAACGACAATGTGCCGGGAGATGGCAAATTTGACCAAAGTATCATCCCGTCGCCCGTTGACCTTCCGGTGGGGCGTGTCGACTTGCGGAGGTTGACGCAGGGCACATTCGGCGCCACTACTGCCGAACTGCTTAAACGTTATCTCGACAAGGACCACAACTGGCGCGCGGGCCTGTATACGGTGGAAAACAAGGCCTTGGTGGACGATAATTTCTTTTTTTTCTCGGGCGAGGCGTTTGCTGAAAACGGCTTCCGGAATGCCTATCCCCTCGTGGGTGAGTCCAATGTGGTGGAAGGTGATTTTTTCAACAACAGCAACCCGCAAAGTTACCTGATGGGCTACGGTTGTGGCGGCGGCTCCTACAACAGCGCAGGTGGTGTGGGAAGCAGCGCCGATTTTGCTTTTGATACGGTAAATATCGTTTTTACCAACCTGTTCGGCAGTTATCACGGCGATTGGGATTACGAAACCAATCCCCTGATGCCGGCGGCGCTGGGTTCACGCGGCGGCATCCTGACCTGCTCCTGGGCGGGCCGGCCGCATGAATTCAGTCATGCGATGGCAGCCGGCGAAACAATTGGTTATTGTATGAAAGAAACCCAAAATGCACAGTATAACAACGGCTTTTTTGCCTCTTACGGCGAGAGCGGCGCCCACCTGGCCCTGCTCGGCGACCCGACCTTGCGCGCCCATGTGGTCGCCCCGCCGGGCGATGTGACCATTACGGCAAGCTGCGGCGCCGTACTGCTCGATTGGAAACCCTCGCCGGATACCGCCGTTGCGGGTTACCATATTTATCGCTCGGCGCAGCGGTACGGCGTGTATACCCGGCTCACAACCAATGTATTAACCGAAACTTCGTATTCCGATGACAACCCGCCTTCCGACACCTTGTTTTACCAGGTTCGGGCCGTAAAACAACAATCTTCACCCGGCGGCGGCATTTATTGGAACTCCGGCACGGGAAAAATAAACTCCGTGATTGCTTCAGCTCCGATGGAAGTGCAAATACAACCCGGCGCGTTTGACTGTACGGGTGGGTTTTCCGCTGCGGTCGTTGTGCAGGGAGGCACGCCGCCATACCAATACCTGTGGTCGAACGGCGACACGCTGCCGACAGCTGTTTTCCCGCCGGGAAGTGTAAATTTTTCCATAACCGTAACGGATTCAGGCGTTTGCAAATATGGAAGTCCCGAAATAACCATCAATCAACCCCTGCCGTTAGACATTTCGGCCAGCGTAACCGACGAATCGGCGCCCGGCGCCAATGACGGCAGTGTACAACTTACCGTGCAGGGGGGCGCCCCTCCGTTCACCTATCTGTGGAGTACCGGCGCGACAGGGAATATGCTGGAAAACGTTGGAGACGGCATCTACACGGTCACGGTCACCGATGTGGCGGGATGTACCCACGTGGAAAGTTTCGAAGTAAAAACCACCTCCGCAGTAAACGAAACGGCCCTGTTGGAGCAACTTTCGCTGACGCCCAATCCAACAAGCGGGCAGGCATTGCTCCGGGTACAATTAAAACGCGCTGCTTCGTTTCACCTTGAGGTTCGGGATATTACCGGCCGGCTCATCGTTGAGTCCCCGGAACTGCATTCGGCCACCGCGACGATACCGATTGATCTGCGCAACAATCCGCCGGGTATGTATAACCTGCAGCTCCGGATCAATGGCGAAGTAGTCGCGCGAAAATTAGTGGTTGCGCGGTAGTGGTGGCGGGATGGGAAAACGGATGAAACGGACAGGGCGGATTGAAACGGATTTTTTTATCCGTTTTTTTTAAAATCCGTTCGTATCCGTGTCATCCGTTTCATCCGTTTTCCATCCCTGCCCGCACCGTCAATCCACTTTTACGATCTGCTTGGTTGCAAAAAAGCCCTCTGCTTTCAGCACCGCAACGTAGATACCTGCGGGCATTTTTTCGCCCCGGGCATTTTTGCCGTTCCAGCCCCATTGATGTTCCCGGCCTCTCCTGTTCTTTTTTCTGAGACGAGCGTTTTGCCTTGTAAATCAGTGATTTCGATCAAGATGGTTCCGGCAGCCAACTGTTCCCAGGTAACCGTTACCAAATCGTTGAACGGGTTTGGCGCCGGCGGGTACATGCGCAACCCCGTTTGGCCGGGCAGCGGCGTTTCCACCCCAGTAACACCCTGGTTTTCCGTTACCGTGATGTATTGATCGGCGAACAGATTGCCATACGATTCCTCGATTCCGGAAGGCCATTGCACCGAAACGCTGAAATCCGTGGCATCCCCCAGGCCAAAATGGGCGCCCAACTGGTTTTGGCCGCAGTAACCGGATTGTGCGCTGATCTCGTGTATTCGGGTCACTTGTTGCCCGTTGATCGTAGCCGTTACCAGTACTTTTGCCCCGATGGCGCTGCGGTTGCTCACCGTGCCTATACAATTGATAAACACCCAGTTATTGCCCGATTCGGAGGCGTGGTTTTCATACAAATAATCCGGCTGGGTGGTGTTGTAACAATTGGCCACCGCGAGGTCCATGTCGCCGTCGAGGTCAAAATCGCCAAATGCACAACCGTACGACCAGCCCTCGTCGACGGCGGGTGCTTCCAGCAGGTTCCGGACGAACGTGCCGTTGCCCTGGTTGATGAACAGGAAGTTCTTCCAGGGGCCGCCCCAGAAGGAATTGGTGACAAAAGGTCGAGGTCGGCGTCGTTATCCACGTCGGCCCACTGGCTGCCGAAAGAGTTGCCGCCGCTGGTGGTCAGAGGCGGGTTAGTCAGTTTGGTGAAGTTGCCGAGACCGTCGTTTTGAAATAGTGCGTCGTTGCCCTGGTCGTTGGCCAAAAACACGTCGAAGTCGCCGTCGTTGTCGTAATCGCCCCAGCTGCTGCTCATCGTTTTCCCGCCGTCGGTTACCAGCGGGCCGGTAGTCACCTTGGCAAAATTGCCGCCGCCGTTGTTGCGGTACAGATTTTCCGACTGGTCTTCTTCATTCGTAACAAACAAATCGGAATCGCCGTCGAGGTCGATATCCGTCCAGTTGACCGAGCGACTCAAAAAAGCATCGGTGACAACGGCGCCCGTTCCAATCTTCGAAAAAGTCCCGTTCCCATCATTGTGATAGAGGAAGTTGCGTTTGCTGCCGGCGCTGTTGGAGACGTACAGATCGAGGTTTCCGTCCAGGTCGTAGTCGCCCCAGGAAGCCGTTTCGGAATATCCCTTATCGTTTACAAGGTTCCCTGTCGTGATTTGCACAAAGGTGCCGTTGCCGTTGTTTTTGTACAATAAGTTATTGACATCAAACCAGTTAACTACAAAACAATCGTTGTCGCCGTCGTTATCGTAGTCTGCCCAGGTGGCGCCGTCCGAGGGTTTTCCATCCAGTACGATGGGGTCGTTGGTGACCGCCGTAAATCCGCCCGTTCCGTTGTTGAGGTACAGGAAATTGTTTTCGCCCTGCTGGAGTCCGTTGCTGATAAACAGATCCTGGTCTTCGTCGCCGTCCACGTCGATCCAGTTTACGCTGCGCGAATCGCCGGGTGTGGTGACTGCCGGCGAGTTGGCCACTTTGGTAAAATTGACCGGCGCCAAAAAGGACGACCCGAGGGCGGGGTTTTCCGGCTGGGCGCCGCCGTAGGCGCCGAGGTCGCAGCGCAGGTTACCCCGCGCGGGAAATGCCGCGCGGCGGCCGTTGCGCGAAAAATCATGGTCGGTATCTATGGGATTGCCCGCGTCGATCGCCTGAGAACCGGCTTCGAGGACAAAACTTGTCGTGTCCCGGAAAACCGGGTCGGCGCTGAGGATGCCAACGCCGTCAAAACCCGTTTGCACACAATTATATGCCATATCGAGGACGCCACCCGATTGGGCCACCTGTTTCCCGGAGGTTTGTGTATTTCCCCAGATGATGTTGTTTTGCGCTTGCAGCGTAATAGAAAAAACCCAGACGCCGCCACCTTTGCCGCCGTACTGGCTGGCCGGGCTGGGCGACACATTATACGCTATTGTATTGTTTTTCAACACATTAACCGTATTGTTATTGGCGCCGGTAGCCCAAAAGCCGCCGCCGCTGAAGTTTTTACCCCCGTAGTTAAACGCGATAATATTGTTTTGCACCACCGCGCCGGGGCAGTAGTTCAGCACAATCCCGCCGCCGTATCCCTCGGCCCGGTTATGGGTAATAACATTGTTTTCGATCCGAACGGCGCCTTCGCCGCTCCGTATTCCGCCGCCGCCGACACCCACGATACCTGCTCCACCCGGCGTGACCGTATTATTGCGGATGATATTGTGCCGGATGATTGGCGAGGAGAATTCCGTGAGAATACCCCCACCTTCGCGAAACGTGCCGAAACCGGCCGGGTCGAGCCAGACGGTGCCTTTACCGCCGCGGATTGTAAAACCCTGGATCACCGTGGCCGCCGTTTCACCTTTCCAGACCAGAATACAACTGGCCGTGTCGGGATGAGCGGGCTGGCTGCCGTCGATAATCGTCTGGCGGATCACCGCTGCCGGGTCGCTGTTGAGAAAATACCGGCTGGTAAGCACAATGTTGCGCCCGCGCAATTGAATGTTTTCGTAATACACGCCGGGGTATACCAGCACGGTATCCCCTTCCTGGGCGGCATCTACGGCCAGTTGGATGCTGGCGTAATGGGTCGGAACGTAGCGTGTGGTTTGGGCGGATAAAAGACTGATTGTCAGGCAAAACGCCAGCAGGAAACCCGCCCGGGGCAGGTAATAATTTGTTTTCATAGCCAAAGTGTTTAGTCGTTGTGTTTAATTCCGAATGGGCCGGGAGTGCGATAAAACATGTCACGATTTTTCAAACTTTCCAGTCCGGATCAAAGCCAAAATTGAATCCACCCCCCCGCTGCATTTACAAAAGTCTATCAACGACCGTTTCCTCCTGCCGAAAAGCATACATCGCAGGCGGGTTTTTCACGACTTTTGCAGCGATGAAACGCCGCATCCTGCTTCACCTGCTTTTTTGGCTGGCCTTCTGGTTTGTCTACGCCTATACGTACAGCCGTTACGACGGTAATTTCTGGAAATATGCCGCCACCGAAGGTTTCCAGATGCCGTCGCGTATGGTGGCGACCTACCTCAGTTTCTGGTGTTTCGAACGTTTTTCCGGTTTCGGCGAACAAAAAACCTGGTGGGCATTCGGCGGAGCGGCGGCAGCCAATTTGCTCGGAGGGTTGTTGAACAGGGTGGTGAAAATGGTGCACGTGGTGCCCGTGTATTTCCCAACGTCCACGTTCACTTTTTGGGGATACATGGTGACGTATGACGTATTCGACTGTGTATTAGCCAGTTGCACAGCCCTGACGGCGCGACTTTATTTTCGGCAACAGGTGTTGAAAAAACGGGAAGCCCTGTTGTACGCGGAAAAACTCAACGCCGAGTTACTCGCCTTAAAAGGCCAGATCCACCCGCATTTTTTGTTTAATACGATCAACAACATTTATGCGCTGGCGCGCCGGAAATCCGACAAAACCGCACCTGTGGCGCTCAAACTCGCCAGTTTGCTGCGGTATATTTTATACGAATCGGCCAAACCCTCCGTGCGCCTTGAACAGGAGGTGCAAAACCTCCGGGATTACGTGGAACTGGAAAAACTGCGATTCGACGAGGACCGGCTTTCTGTGGAAATGACCACGGATATCGACGACCCCGGCCGGCAGATCACCCCGCTTTTGCTACTGCCTTTAGTGGAAAACGCCTTCAAACACGGCGCCGGTGAAAAACGCTCGGAAGCCTGGGTAAAAATTAATATCGTATTGAAAAACAATGTATTACAATGCGACATTAAAAACGCAAAAGAGAAAGACCAGGTCGCAAATGCCCAGGGTATCGGTTTGCGGAACGTGCGGCGCCAACTCGAATTATTGTACTCCGGCCGGCACGAATTCCACATTGCCGATTCAGGAGATGTTTTTTCCGCTCATATCCGTATCGAATTATGACTACCTTGAATTGTCTCATCGTGGAGGACGAGCCCCTGGCGGCCGGCATTCTGGAAGACTTTATCCGGCAAATCCCTTTCCTGCGGCTGGTAGGCAAGTGTGGCGACGCCTTGTACGCTTTGGAAGCGCTGCGGGAAGCCCGGGTCGACGTGTTGTTCCTCGACATTCACCTGCCGGGGCTGAAAGGGCTGGATTTTTTGCGTTCGCTCAGTCAGCCGCCCCAAACCATTCTAACGACCGCCTACCACGATTACGCCTTAGAAAGTTACGACCTCGGCGTAGTGGATTACCTGCTCAAACCAATTGATTTTGAACGATTTGTAAAGGCAATTCAAAAAATAAAATACCTCCCTGCCCCTGCTACTGCCCACTGCTACTGCCACTGCTACTGCCCCTGCTACTGCCACTCCCCTTTCCCCCGACCGCCCCTTCCTTTTTTTCAACGTCAACAAAAAAATGGTACGGGTATGGCTGGACGAGATTCAATACGTGGAAAGCCTCAAGGAATACGTGCGAATTTTTCTGAGCGGCGGAAAATCCATTGTGACAAAAATGCAACTGGGCGAACTTGAAATATCCTTAGAGGGCTTCGGGTTTGTTCGGATACACCGTTCTTTTCTGGTGGCCTTGCGCCAGATCGAGGCCTTTTCGGCTACCGACGTAACGATCGGGGGAAAAGACGTGCCCATCGGCCGGCAATTCAAGGACACGACCCTGGAAATCCTGCAAATTTTTTCCCGCTCCACCTGAGCCACGCACCCTACCTTTGCCCAAAACGGATTCCCTTGCCCGCTGAAAAAATCGTTCTGATCTCTCCCGCGCATCCGCTCCGCGGCGGCATTGCCGCTTCTGCCGAACGCCTTGCAGAAGCTTTGCAGGCGGCGGGGCACGAGGTTGTAATTTATTCATTTTCATTACAATACCCCGCTTTTTTGTTTCCCGGAAAAAGCCAGTTTTCCGACGACCCGCCGCCGAAAGGGCTAAAGATCAAAACCCGCCTGAATTCCATAAACCCCTTGAACTGGCCCACAGTCGGCCGCGAGATCGCGCGCGAAAACCCCGACCGGATCATCGTACGTTTCTGGCTCCCGCTGATGGGTCCCTGCCTCGGCAGTGTGCTGCGTATGGCGCGTTTTTTTTCCAAAAAGGCGTTTAAAGTCACTGCGCTCGTGGACAACATTATCCCCCACGAAAAACGGCCCGGCGACCGAGTATTCGCGCGTTATTTTGTTCGCGCCTGCGATGATTTTGTGGTCATGTCGAAGTCGGTGGGAGAAGAGATCGGGCAGTTTTTACCGAACGGTCCCGCAGCGGGTTCGACCATTCGTTTTGCCCCCCACCCTGTTTACGACACCTACGGCGAACCGGTGGAAAAAACCGAAGCGCGCCGGCAGTTAAATCTTCCCGCAGAGGCGCCGACCGTGCTATTTTTCGGCTTTATCCGGAAATACAAAGGGCTCGACCTTTTGTTAAATGCACTCGTTCAAACGCCTGATATTCATGCAATTGTAGCGGGAGAATGTTATGAAGACTGGGCGTCCTACCAAAATATCGTGGCAGAAAACCACCTGACTGAACGCCTCCACCTGTTTACGGATTTTATCCCTGCCGATCAGGTTCGTTTTTATTTTTCCGCCGCTGACCTGGTCGTTCAACCCTATCGCTCCGCCACACAAAGCGGCATTTCACAAATCGCCTATCATTTTGACAAACCCATGATCGTCACCGACGTGGGTGGTTTGCCGGAAATCGTGACGGACGGCGTTTCGGGTTACGTTGTTGCGCCTGAACCGGAGGCCATCGCATCGGCGATGAAGGATTTTTTTGAACAAAAACGCGCGGAAAAAATGGCCGAAGGCGTCAGAATGCAGAAGGAGCGGTTTTCGTGGGAACATCTGGTGGAGACACTGTTGGCTTGAGAAAATCCCGGGCATTTACCCGAGAGAGGTGTCTCGCAAGTCTAAATTTTGACAGGATTTACAAGATTTACAGGTGTTTTTCGTAAAAACGGGTACTTTAATCCTGTAAATCTTGTAAATCCTGTCGAACAATCTACTTGTGTGACAACCTTCGGGCGCTCAAAACACTTTTTTAATACCCTTTGTACACTTTTTATGATTTGAAAATTACATTTGTCCGGTATTGCTGCCACAATGAAAACGGTAAACACCCATAAATATGCCGGAAACCCAATCCCGCCTGCCACTCGACGAAGCCCATCTCGATACCCTTGCCTACCTGATTGAAACGGGAAAGTGCGCCCTCGTTTTGGGGCCGCAACTTTCCCGTATCACGGAGAATGACCGCAAGGTGCCGCTGCGCCAAAAACTCGCGCGTGAACTGGCCGAAGAACTCGCCAAAACACCCGGCATGGCCATTCCCGACCCCGACGACCTTTCATTGGTCTGCACGGCCTACCAAAAACATTTCAACGGCAGTCGCCTGACGCTCGAACACAAAGTAGGCAGTTTTTTCCGCCGCTTCAACGACCCCGAAGAGGTCTTGCGCCAGGTAGCGCACCTTCCTTTTCGGGTTATCCTGTCGACTGCACAGGACAATCTGCTTCAATCCGCCTTTAAAAAAGAAGGCAAACTTTGGCAGGAAGGGCACTACCGCGTCGGAGAAACCCAGGTGGATAACTACGACGAAAGTTCTCACCTGCCTTACATTTACCAACTCTTCGGAAAAGTACTGGAGAAAGACGTCGACCGGCTGGTGTTGACCCAGCAGGACCAGATGCGTTACGTCGACTCGATGCAGGGAGTCGGGCGTGAAACCCGGCTCCCGCCGGCGCTGCTGCGGGCCATGCAGGACTGTAAGGGATTCCTGTTCCTGGGTTTTGATTTCGAGGATTGGTATTTGCGCGTATTGTTGCACATCCTGCACTTCGTTCGTGACGAGCAAGCCGTTTTCGGGCTTCACCAGAGCAAACCCGACCGCCCCTGCCCGCACAAGTCGCCTTGTATTATTCCAACCAATATCAGTTCAACTTCCTCTCGGGAGCCGACCCCCTCGATTTGGTCAAGACCCTGCGCACGCGTTTTAACGAAGAATCCGCTGATACGCCGGGGCAACAACCTTCCCTGAACTTGTTATTCCTACACGCGCAGGCAGATGAAGAATCCCGGGATGCCCTCGACAAGGCCCTCAGCCGCCTGAAAACGACGTACAACATGAAATCGGGCAGCATCCTGGGCTTGCTGCCCGGCGCAGAGTTAGATACTGTGCGGCGGCAAATGGTGGAAGAAGCCAACCTGATCGTCACTATCCTTTCGGCCGATTACACGTCCGAAGAATGGTTGTACGGCGAACTGACCGCCCTGGCATGTGCGCGCCACGGTTCGGAGCGTACGCGTGTAGCGGCTGTATACGCTCGAGAAGCCTTCGGCGTCACGGATGGATTTGTCAAACTCGGCATACCCGTCTTACCCGCCGGCGACATCCCGGTAAGCGACATGAATCCCGACAAAGCGTACCAGAAAATTGCCGAAGCTTTACAAAAAATCATCGAGGGCATGTTATGAACCAGCCAAAAAACATCCGATTCCGCTATCCGGGCCTGAGTTCGTTCACGCTGGAACAAAAAGGGCTTTTTTACGGCCGCCGCCGCGAAACCCGCGAATTGTTCAACCTGATCTCGGTGGAAAAATCCGTCGTGTTGTTCTCCAAATCGGGTTTGGGCAAAACTTCTCTGCTCAACGCAGGTGTCACGCCCCTGCTGCTGGCGAGCGACATTTACCCCGTGCCCATCCGCTTCGGCAACGAATCCCTGCTGCCGGAACAACATTTTTCCCTCCAGCTGGACGCCGTGTGGCGGCGTTTCAAAGGAGAAGACCCGGCCAAGGCCCAGGACAGTTCCTCACACGAATCGATGTGGGAACAATGCAAACGCTGCGTTTTTGAGCGCAGCGGCGCTTCTTTTACCCCCGTCCTGTTGTTCGACCAGTTTGAAGAACTTTTTACCCTGTATCCGCAACCCGAAAAACGCGCGCGGTTTATTGCAGAACTCGCTGAACTCATCGGCGAAAAACTACCGCAGTCGCTCCGGGACGCCCTGCTCGGCCAACTTGACGACGGCAAAATCGGTTCTTCCGCCGTCGCGGAGGCCGAAAAAGCACCGCAGCTCAAATTTGTTTTCTCCATCCGCTCCGATATGCTCCACTTCATGGACGAACTTTCGGAGCAGATACCCTACATCCTGCGCAGCCGGTACCAGTTGTTCGGCCTCAACGAGGAACAGGCGCGCGAGGCCATCACCCTGCCTGCTGCGCTGCGCGAAGGTCTTTTTGCCAGTCCGCCTTTTTCCTATTCCGGGGAGGCGCTCGACGAAATACTGGACGTGCTGACTAAAAACCGCGAAGTGGAATCGTTCCAGTTACAGGCGGTGTGTCAGGCGTTAGAAGAAAGGGTGATCCACCCCGCTTCGAAAGATCTATTAAAGTCCGGGGGCATTACACCCGCCTTTACGGTGGCCGCGACGGCCTCGGGCAGATACTCGAAGAATTTTACCAAAAACGCCTCGCCGAACTGCCCGCCGCCGAGCGCCAACCCGCCGCGTTGCTGATCGAACTGGCGCTCATCAACGAAAACAACCGACGTCGATCGGTGGATCAATCCGAACTGCTCGCGCGCCCGGGCGCGACACCCGCCCTCCTGCGCGCGCTCGAAGACAAACGCCTCATCCGCAAGGAGCCGCGGCTCGATACCTTTTATTACGAAATCAGCCACGACACCCTGCTGGCCCCTATTCTCCGGTTCCGCAAAGAACGCCTCGATGCCGAAGAAAAAACGCGCCTGGAAGAGGAGGCCGATCAGGCCCGGCGCGCCCGCGACCGCGCGCGCAAAAGACTGGCTGTCAGTACGGTACTGACGATTTTGGCCGTAACCGCAAGTATTTTCGCTTTTTTTAAACAACGGGAAGCCTCCTTTGCACTGGCTGATGTGGAAAAACAAAAACACGTGGCCGACAGCCTGCTGGTGAAGGCGCAGGAAAGTGAACGTATGGCTAAAACAGCTCAGGATACGGCCGAGGCCCAACGAATAGAAGCCAACCGTCAACGCGATGCGGCCAAAACCGCCTTGTTGAAAGCAGAAGCGGAAGAAACTGCTCGCAAGCTTATTGAAAAAGATAAAAACATAGCCGAGGCATCCCGGTTGCTGCGGGAAGCCGAAGTTTTTATTCGCGCAGAGGAATGGGAAACGGCCCGCAAGCGCCTGAAATCAGCGCTGTTGCTCGACCCGGGAAATGCAGAGGTTAAAAAAATATTACAAAGGTTGAAGTGAAAGTACCACCAATTGACAGATAATCATGAAATCGATATTTTTCATTGCCGCCTTTTTGTTTTTCATAACGCCAACCCTGTACAGCCAAAAGGGCGCCGGCGCTTCCTGCCCGGCAGGCGACTGTGATTGTATCCGCACACGGGCGCTATCTGCCGTGCTTGCCAGGCAGCACGAGCGGGCGATCAACAAATTGCAAGCGTGGCGCACCTGTGATCCTGCCGCAGCCACAGAAGCCGACAGCCTTACATTGGCAGTTTTTCATGCAATCGAGCGCGAAAAATTGATTGCTCTGGCAAACGACCTTGCCTACAGAGCACAAATTACCTTGCGCGACGGCTACCGGACGGAAGCCTTTCGCCTGGCCGAAATAGTGCACACGTTTGTCCAGCCTCACCACCCCGATGCGTTGGGGGTATTGCTGGAATCTTATTACTACAACAGTGACCCGGATAGCACACATCGCCTTCCCTGGAATGCAACGCTTCAGGGACATACCTATGGGGTACGGAGCGTCGCTTTTTCGCCGGACGGCGCCAAAATTGCTACCGCTTCTATGGATAATACGGCAATTATCTGGGATTTGTCAACCGGTCGCCCCAAACCCGTCGTTGTTTTAAAAGGCCATAGGTTTGGATTGAAAGACATCGCTTTTTCCCCGGACGGCGCGAAAATCGCTACCGCTTCTCTGGACAAAACCGCTATTATATGGGATGTAACAACCGGTAAACTTATCCATACCCTGAAGGATCATACGGACCCAGTCAGAAGTGTTGTTTTTTCGCCTGATGGCGCCTTACTTGCCACAGCCTCCGACGATGGATCATCCAAAATATGGAAGGTGGCCACCGGTGAACTTGTCAGAACACTCTATGGTCATGACGGAAAGGTTAGAAGTGTTGCATTTTCTCCGGACGGAAGTAAAATCGCTTCTGCCGGATATGATTCTACCGCAGTGATCTGGAACTTAGCTGACGGCAGCCGCCTGTCTTCTTTAACCGAGCAGATCGGTAAAGTACGGGACATGGCATTTTCTCCGGACGGAAGAATCCTGGCAACGGCATCACTAAACAACAATGCCAAATTGTGGGACGCCGTCACTTACAAACCGATTGCCACGCTTTCGGGCCATACCAACGCAGTGCGGAACGTCGCTTTTTCACCAGACGGCGCCAAGATCATTACCGGTTCCGACGACAATACCGCTATTATATGGGATGTGGCAACCGCCAAACCCGTCACAACATTCGAAGGCCATTCGGGTGAAG
>JADJOD010000045.1 GCA_016713985.1 Lewinellaceae bacterium
TCAATAGGTTGCGATCAATAAATGCGCGGTTTGCCCCTGCCCGTTTTGTTTTTTGAAGCGGCAGCAATACGACCTTAAAAGCCTTAAAAATCGTTAGCAAGCGTAAAATGCGCAGCATTTGGCGAGGAAGTAAGCAGTGGCTGCGGGAGCTCGTTCACGAAAAGCCAATGCTTACTGCCTTGCAGCATTCGGGAATGCACGCTTGCTAACGATTTTTAAAACAGATTTGTTGCGTATTGCGACGCATTTAACACAAAAAATATCAAAACACACGCAGCGTACACGAGATATTAAACATAAACGGCTAAACGCCAATGAAATAACAAATATCCCGTCGCGGCGTACACGAAAAAAAACAAAACGGGCAGGGGCAGGCGGGTAAAGCGGTTTGCGGGCATTTATTGATCGCGGCGTAACAGCCATTTTTTGAAAACCGTTTTGAAAATGGCAAAAAGCGCTTCGACAATCAAAGATTGACAAAATGCTTTTATGTAATCCATTTTTCAAAACTTGACTGCCACCAACTATGCATTAACGACTATAATTTCTTAGAGAGAAACTACAGCGTCAATGCTGTAGATGGGCGAGACAAAAAAAGATAAAAATATGCAGTATCTAAAATCAAAAATCAAAGTTCAGGTTTTGAAGGCATATATGCCTTTCTTGTTTATTTTGGTAGTCATTGGTTCATGTGAAAATCGAACTGAACCTAAAAAAGAGATTCCAACTAAATATCCTAAACAATTATCAGTTAAAGAAATTTTTGAATTGCAAGATGTCGAGAGCCAAGAAGCGATTCGAAGGCTTGAAAATTCTGGCTACAAGTATGAACTGGATTTGAATAAAGAAGGTACAGTTTGTAGTGTCTATGCTTTTGATTTACGAGAGGACAAAACAGCATCTCAAAGGATTTGTGTCGGTCATCGTGACGGAAAAAAATATCTTGCAATCCATACATACGATAATACAGGAAGTAGTTTTCATAATTTCTTGAAAGAAGAATGTGAAAAAATTGGAGTTAAGCGTAAAACAAAGTATAAATCCACTTCTAACGTGCCATGTGATGAATGGAAAGTAAGACTTAAAACACTAAATTTTTGTGAAGGTGTCGAACACGGACACGCAATATACCTTGTAGAAGTATTAGAATAGGCAAAACGAACGATTTTTCGTACTTTTGCACCAAAATTTGAGCAATGAAATTTGTTGATGTAAAAAACGATATTGCGTTTCGTAAGATTTTCGGCAACGAAAACCGAAAAGAAACGCTCATTTCTTTTCTGAACGCAGTGCTTGATTTTCACGGTGATCAGCGCATCACGCAGGTAAATATCCTCAATCCGTACCAACTTCCCAAACTTAAAGGCGGTAAAGTAACCATCATTGACGTGAAGGCAACCGACCAAGTTGGTCGAACTTATATCGTAGAGATGCAAGTCGGAGACATTGACGGCTTCGAGAAGCGGGTACTTTTCTACTCCTCGAAAAGTTACTCTGACCAAATCAAACGGGCGGATTTCTACCGAAAACTGCGCCCCGTGATTTTCATAGGCATACTTGACTTCGAGCACACAGAAAATAAAAAATATATAAGCCGTAGTCAAGTTCGGGACATCGAGACGGGAGAACAGACCATAAAGGATATGGAGTTTACTTTCATTGAATTGCCAAAATTCAAATTGGAACTGGATGAACTTAAAACCTTGACTGAAAAATGGGTTTACTTCATCAAAAATGCTGAAAACCTCGAAGTTGTTCCAGAGAATATTAATGATGAAGGCTTGAAATCAGCATACGAAGAAGCCAATGTCCAAACGTGGACACAAGAAGAATTGGACGCTTATGAGTATGCATTTATGCGAGAAGAGGATGAAAGAGCAAGGCTAGACAAAGCTAAAAAAGATGGAAAAGAAGAAGGTCAAGAAGAAGCGGTTTTAGGTTTTTTTGGCAATGGTGCTTCGATTGAGTTAATTGCTAAATCTCTGAAAATTTCAGAAGATAAAGTTCGACAAATTATTGAAAATCAATCGAATAAATAAACGCCCATCTTTGCATGGGCTGCCAACCGCTTCCTAAACGTCGCGGCTAACAGCCATGCCCCCGTTGGTGGCAATAATTTTCAAAAAATGCTGATTATCAATAGGTTGCGATCAATAAATGCGCGGTTTGCCCCTGCCCGTTTTGTTTTTTGAAGCGGCAGCAATACGACCTTAAAAGCCTTAAAAATCGTTAGCAAGCGTAAAATGCGCAGCATTTGGCGAGGAAGTAAGCAGTGGCTGCGGGAGGCTTGGCTCACGAAAAGCCGGATGCTTTTCGAAAAATTTACCCTGGCCGCAGGTCGGAGACACTGCCGCGGCGCTGCCTTGGGCAAAGTGGGCAGGTGCGGAAGATCTGATGAGGCGAAAAAAAATCGTCCGCCTCCCGAATCGAGCTATCTTTGAAGCATCACCGCCATCCGGGTCCGGGCGATGGCACGCGCGACTTGAGTGGAACGGGGAGCGTTTTTTTCACCGTTTGCGTTAGCCGAAAAAAAGAAAAAGCCAGAAAGTGAACAGACTTATGTTGAATTCCATCATTTGGATCTTAGCGCTTTCGTTAACAACTTGCTCAAATCGGGCAAATGACAAGTCAGTTAATGAAACGGTTTCCGAAAGTTCGTTGCATCCTTCTCAAAATACAGGCTCTTCTAAAACTGATAGCCTGATAACAGGGAAACTTGAACTTGCTAAAATCTATACTCAGGCAATTGCAGAATACATGGGAGCGGTTTACAAAAAGGAAAACACGAATTTTGACACCCTGTTTTTTGGAAAGCAATCTGGTTTTCCGGATATAGATTTGCCAACAACAATTAACGGGGCAAAGATTCATATATTGAACCAGGAAGAGGTTAATAACAATAAGCCAACCTACTGCAAGTCTTCACCTTATATAAATTTAATTGGGTTTGTCGAGAATGATACAGCAGAATTTATCTTCGTCACTTTCTACCCCGGATTTAATCATCAATACGATTGCTACATAAATTTCAGATACAACTCCGAAAAAAAGGAATTCGATTTGGATAAATTGCGAATCGAAGCGCTCATTCGTAACAAAGAAGGAAAGGTCGATCATTATGCTATTTACGAAGACGGCAAATATGTTGGGGACAAACCAATAGAAGGAAATAAAAAATAAAAGGGCGCTGATTCAGGTTGCCTGAAATGAAAAAAGTGAAGCCGGCGCGCAGCCGCTTCACTTTTTTGGAAAGAAATCTTTGGGGTTACCAATTTTTCGGGCCGGGTAACCGCTCGCCCATATCGTTCAAAACGTTTGCCTCCTCCTTTTGGACAAATTATCCTTTGTGGTGCTTGATAATCCGACCGTCGAGCGGCTGTACCGGGCGGGCGTTTTCGTGCTCCAGGTGTTCAAAATGCTCAATCTGGTCCAGAGAAGCTTCGATTGGGTGTTCCATCACGATCCAGGTCACGATTTCGGAGCAGGGAGGGGTGGTGAGCGAACCGGAATAGGTGAAATAACTCTTGTCGGAAGGCATGAAGTCGGTGGCACTGAAGGTTTCGGCGGCTTCATAAGTAGCGTCTTTGGTTTCCGGCAGGTGGCTTACAAAATGCTCCAACGTGGCGTTTTCTGCCCCTTCTTCCACCAATACTCCGATAACGGCAAGTTTGCCAGTGCCCGCATTTTTGTGTACAAAGTGCATTTCCATGGGCGCGTGTGCGCCGTTCACTTCATGCTCGCTATGGGTATGGGTATGAAATTGAAGCAGGTCGTACTTTTCTCCATTGACCACGATGCTGCTTCCTGCGTCAAAGTTAAATTGGATGGTGTGGCCTTTGTTCACGATATGGGTTGCCGTGGCCGTATAGGTTTGGGGAATATCCGTCAATGCGACATCGTCTGTGGCGCCGGCAATGTTGACCGGTGATTGTGAATTGCCATTACATTCGGAATCCAGGCAAAGGTCCCCCCAATGCTCCGGGCCGAGGTCTCCATCATACTCAAACTCAACTGCATCGCAGGATTGGGGCGTCTTGGGGTCGTCTTTACAGGCGATGTTGAAAAGCAGCAAACTCAAGGTCATCAGGGAAAGCAACGGGTTTTTCATAAATGTTGTCATTTGAAAAAGTTTTAAGTTTTATAAAGAATGGAAAAATCAAGGCGGCAAGGCTTTTTAAAAAATTTGCATGGGTTTGCCCAACCATACGCCTTTGGAGGTATATCCCGGCAACTTTCCCGAGGTGACCCTGATCCCTCATTTTTTTTTAATTTTTTTTTGATGCTACTCCTTTTCTTCAGAACATGCTGAGCATGAATCACCCGGGCGGAAAAGATTTCCGCCCGACTACTTACTTTGCGCCCTGCCAATACCACTAAGATTACGCCGGATGGAGCACAATGATTTACACTACATTAAAGGGATATTATCCAACGACTCAGCATCATTGGAAACGGTGTACCGCAAATTTTTGCCTCCCCTGTACGGGATGCTTCGTCACAACGGGGGAAGTTTTGAGGATGCAAAAGACGTTTTCCAGGAGGCCATAGTCGTCGTGTTCCATCATGCCGCCCGCCCCGGTTTTCAACTTACCGCCTCCTTCCAGTCCTATCTGATCGGGATCGGCCGGTTCATTTGGCTGCGGCAATTGAAAAAAAACGCCCGCACGGAGGTCACTTCTGACAGGGAGGATGGATTTGACTTAGATGCTGATCTGGAACAGCTGATTTTTGAATCGGAAAAACAAATGTTGTTCCGTGAAAAATTTGCACACCTGGGTCAGGATTGTCAACAATTACTCCAGCGCTTTTTCGACCGCGAACCACTGAGCGTCATTGCCAGTGATATGGGTTACACCGATGATTATGTCAAAAAGAAAAACAAGGTTTGTAAAGGGAAACTGATGGAATTGATCCAAAACGATGCTCGTTTTGGCGAGTTGACAACACCGTTATTTGAACCAAAAAAACAACGCGCCTCACATGGAGGATAACATAGACGACCTGATTGCCGATTTCCTGTCGGGCAACATGGACCCGGCAACCCGCGACCGTTTTGAACAACGACTTGCCGCCGAACCTGAGCTGGCTGCCCGTGTGGCACTCGAACGGGATATTGCCACAGCGCTGGACGCATTCTCTCCGGAAAACAAACTCCGGGCAAATCTGAGGCAGATCGCAGATAAATACCCGTCGCTTGAAAGTTTTGCGCCGTATTCGGGGGAACGCAGGGGCATAAAGGCGCGCAACCGGTGGATTATTGCCGCCGGTCTGTTGATCCTGGGCGCGTTGGCATATTGGCAATTCCAGCCGGAGGAAAAACCACTCTCGCAGCCCGATCGCGGGTTGCCGGCAATACCTGCCGAAGAGGAGGTGCAGAAAACACAGGAGGTGGAAAAACCAAGTCCTGCGAAACAACAACCCATTGCCGCCGCCTACCAACCAATCCCGAAACTGGAATCCTATATTGGCTCGCAAATGAGAAGCGGCGCGTTTCAAATCCTTTTGGATGAACCCAAAAGCGGCGCAAATTTTCTCCGCTCTGCCAACCGGTTGACATTCCGGCTTTCCGGAAAAGTGGAAGGTTCGGTTCCGGCAGGCGCCGGGCTCAACCTGCTGATTTTCAGCAACAACCAAAAGGATTTTGAGGATTTGCGCGCCGTAGAAAGCCGGGTACTCGAAATCAATCCGGACGGAACATTCCTGATCAGACAACAATGGACACTACCGCCGGGACTTTATTACTTGGTGATTGAAGATCAGCAGTCGGGCGAGTGGTTGTTGGTGGATAAGTTTTTGGTAAAGGCCTGAGTGATTTCGCTTCAGAAAATTTTGAAACTTTGCGGTGTACCATTCCAAACTTATGAAAGCAATACTCCGCATTTTACAGGCCTCGTTGTTCCATTGGTTGTTTTTTTTTCCGCTTGCCGCCCAAACACCCGAGGTGCCGCGCGCCGAAATGAGCTGGCAGGAGCTGGCCGAAAAAATCGAGGCGCTTGCAGTGAAGGGGAAGTACCGGGAATCTTTGCCATTTGCCCGTGCAGCGCTCGAAAAGGCCCGGCGCGACTCATCCGAAGCCAGCCTCGATTATGGCAGCAGCCTCGATCTTCTCGGCTATGTGCTGCACCATTCCGGTTATTTTACGGAAGCGGAACAGACCTTCCTCGCCGCAATTACACACGCCCGCACCCATCTGGGCGAATCGCACGAAGATTATATCGCCCGCGTTTCCAACCGCGCGATGCTCCACATGGATATGGGCGAATTGGGCAAAGCGGCTTCTGAACTGGAATCTGCGGTCCATTTAGCGGAAAAAAACCTGGAGGACGACAATCCCTATATCGCTATCATGATCAACAATCTCGGTCTTGCCTATGAACGGATCGGGAATTTGGACCACGCACTGAAGTTTTACCTGCTCGCCCTGGACCGGACAGAACGGACTGTGGGCAAGGATAATGTGCGCTATGCGATCCGACTTTCCAATATCGCAGCGGTATACCGCAAATCCGGAAAAAATGAAAAAGCGCTTGATTACAGTCTGCGGGCGTTGCCCGTTTTTGAAAAAACGGTCGGGAAAAACCATCCCTTTTATGCGGGCGGTTTGAGTGCCCTGGTGAATTCCTACACCAACCTCTCCCGTTTTGAAGATGCGTTTCCACTGAGCGAAGAATTGCTGGGTCTGATGGAAAAACGGTCGGAAACGGTATCCCTGGAAATGTATGATTACGCCGCTACCCTTTCAAGTTTGTACTATAAAACAGGCCAATATCAACGTTGTGTGGATTTTAGTAAACAGATATTTACAAAATACAGGGAAGTTTTTCCACTTCAATACGCCCGCCATACCCATTTACTCCAACAAATTATGGCTTCCTTAGAAAAAATGGGGCAATTTCAGGAAGCCGCCGATTATGCGCGGTTGCACAACCGGTTTTCCGAAGATGAATTGGTGAAAATTTCCTGCAAATTCAGTGAAGAAGAGCAGTTGCAGTATTTTCAAACCTACCGCCAGGCATCGGACTTCCCCTCGCTTTTGTTTGCCGTGCAGCATCCGGAATTCCCGGGGCTGACCGAATCCGTTTTCGAATACGAAATGACGATTAAAGGGTTGTCGCTCACCAACCGCCGTCAATTGTTTCAATCGTTGCGGGAGCACCCCGACAACCAACTTTCTGCAAAATTTGAGGAGTGGCAACGCTTGCAAGATGCGATTTCTCAACAGTACGCCCTTGCTCCGGGCAGGCGGCAAATCAACCTGGACAGTCTGCTCGATCTCTCCAACGAACTGGAACGCAACCTTGTGCTCGTTTCGGAGCCCTTTCGATTGGCAAGTCAAAGCATCAAATGGCAGGATGTAAAAGCCGCACTTTCGGAGGGAGAAGCCGCCCTTGAGTTTGGTCACCTCAAAAACGAAAAAACAGATAGTATTTTATACTTTGCCTGGGTAATGCGGCCGGAGGACGACGCCCCGAAACAGGTTTTTCTTTTTGAGGAAAAGGAAATCGGAAATCTGGCGGCCACACGGCGGCTTTACAATCCGGAACATGCGCCCGGGGAGAAAAACCTCCATGAACTTCTTTGGAAGCCTCTGGAACCACTTCTCCGGGGTGTAACAACGCTTTATTTTGCGCCGGCCGGGGTGTTGTACCAAATCAATTTGGGCGCCGTGCCCGTTTCCGTATCCGAGATTCTGGCCGACCGTATCCAGTTACACCGCCTTGTCAGCACACGGCAGGTCATAGCGCTTAAAAATACTGACAATCGAACCGTCCCGGCATCCGCGCTGGTGCTTGGGGGAATCCGGTATGAAACCGACAGTCTGGCGCTGGTATCCACGAATCTTATTGCATCGGCAGACATTTTACCAGGGTTTGCTGCTCAAAGCCGGGGCGCTGCCCTGGGGGAAGAATGGCGTTATTTGGCCGGCTCCCTCCAGGAAGCCCATGCCGTTCGCAACCGGTTGCAGTCTGTTGGCGCAAAAGTTGTTTTTGCCGATGGCTTTCAAGCATCAGAAGGTTTTTTTAAAAGGTCCGTTCAAACCACACCCAGTCCTGCCGTGCTCCATTTGGCAACACACGGCTTTTTCCTGACCAGCCCTGACACCAACGCCCGCAGCGGTTTTGCAGCCGCAGAAAACCCCATGGCGCGAGCCGGGCTGGTTTTATCGGGCGCCAACCGCGCCTGGAGCAGTGGCGAAGCACTTGCGGGCCAGGAAGACGGCATCCTGACAGCGCTTGAAATCAGTCGTATGGACTTGGGCAATACGGAACTGGCGGTTTTATCTGCCTGTGGCACCGGTCAGGGCAAAGTGGAGGCCGGCGAAGGGGTGCTTGGCCTGCAGCGGTCGTTCCGTATGGCCGGCGCACACTATGTCATCATGACGCTTTGGAACGTGCAAGATCATGATGCACAGCAGTTTATGGACTTCTTCTACCAAGCCTGGCTCACTGGGAAAAAGACCGTGCCCGAGGCATTTCGCGAAGCGCAGAAAAAAATGCGGGCCCTCCATTCCAAACCATTCCAGCCGGTGGCCTGGGCGGGTTTTTTGTTGTTGGAGTAGTGGCGGGGGGAGTCGTGTAGTTTCAGGCGTTTTTCCCGCTACTTTTTCCCCTTCATTTTTTCTTCCAAAACCTTCATAAAATACCCGCCCACCACGCTGCGGGCCTGAAAACCGACCATTTTTCCGGTTTTGGTTTCGTGCCAGTCGCTCAGGGGAACACGGGATGATGTCGCGGTTGCAAAGTGAAAAATCGGGTCAATCAATGCCTGAAAATCGTGTGGATTGTCGGACAAAACGGAGGTCCAGATAACCCAATCCGATTTGGTGTACGTCGCGCGGCTGTCGAGTGGCAGCCCGAATTCGTTTTGTTTGGTCAGGTAGTATTTTATTTCGGCGTCAAAAACCTGTTTCGGGAAATAATTGAGTTTCAAAACTTTGTCCCAGACGAGGTTGTATTTCTGGCTCCATGTGCCTTTTTTATCGTAAGTGAGCGCGTAGTGGTCGCCGTCATTGCTCATTTCCATCCATTTTTTTACATAACTTTTTGCGATGGCGTCGTATTTTTCAAATACGGCGGTTTCACCCATCGTTTGCGCCAAATCGGCAAAAGCCGCCAGCGCCACGATTGATTTGGCCGATAAATTGACATTTCGCGCCAAATGCCCAGCAAAGTCATCGGTGCAAAGTTGGTTGGTTGGGTCGAAACCTTCCCGGGTGAGAAAATCCGCCCAAATTTCGAGGGTTTTCCAATGTATTTTGGCGTATTCGGTTTTGCCTTCGGCTTTGCAAATGGCGGCTGTCAAAATCATCATGTTGCCACATTCTTCCACGGGCATATATTCGGGGTAGGTCTGCCCGTTGGCTTTGGGGTAGGTGCCCAAATCGTGCGCCGGGAAATTTTTAGTCCACTTTCCACTTTCGCTGTAATAAAAAATGCCGTTGAGCATTCCTTTGAGCAATTCGGGGTTGTATGTCAAAAACAGGGGTGCGGAGGGATACGTGACATCCACCGTATTGATTGAGCCGTTGCTGAAATTTTCTTTTGACAGAAAAAGAAGTTCGCCCGAAGGACTTTTTACTAACTTGTGCGCCGCAATGCATTGACGATAAGCGAGTTCGCAAAGTTGAGCGTATTTTTCGCCACCCGCTTTGGCGGCATCGTCATGAATGAGCTGATTTACTTTTTTGCATTGATCGATAATCACGGCATAATCGTTCATCGCGGACCGGAGTTCCTGCCCGATGGTTGTTCCGTTTTGTTTCCACCAGGGTTTTACATTTTCGCCAAAATACTGGATGGAATAAAGGTCGTCGTAGCCCAGCAAAATCACCTGTTCCCTGGCTTCCGTTCCAATTTTCCCAAAATCTACGGTGGTTTGGAGCATCAGTTTTTTGCCTTGTAATTTATTTTTCCCAAGCAAAAACGGCGTTTCCGTTTGGCTGATGGATGCTTTTGTATCGGCATTTTCTGCCGTCGCGAGGTACAAATAGCCCCAGTCGATGCGCAAATCATCGCCTTTTTTTTGCAAAACGGGTTGGGATTGTGTGCCCGTTTCCAAAATTATCAACCCGTTGGCCTTGTATGTTTTAGCCACCATTTGTTCGTTCCCGTGATCGGCGGCGATGCGCGACGATGCGCCGAAGTGCAGGCTCACCGCGTGTATTTGGCCGTCATTTGCCCTGATTTTTGAGGAAATATAGGTCACGGGCCTTGCCAAAATGTCAAGATTGTGCAACAGCAAGGGGGAAGTGAACGTGAGTTCCAAATCCGCCCCGCCACATTGAAATTGATAAATTGTTTGTGTGGCGTTGAGTTTTACACTTTTTTGAACCGCCATTTTTACATTGGCCGGCTCGGTTTTTTTTATTTTTTCCACGATTCCAAAGTCCAAAAAACCGCCGCCGCCCGTGTTCACGACCTGGATGGCGAGCAGGTTTTTGCCTTTTTTCAGCATGGCTTTCACTGCTGCGGACATCGGCGCCAGGCGATATTTGTTCGCGCAACACCCCGCTTCGAACACCAGATTCCCGTTGAGATAAACCTTGATGTCGTCGTCATATTTGAGTTTGAGCATGGGCTCGCTGAACGCCAGGTCGTCGAGGACAAACTCGCGGCGCACCCAAATGTTCCGGGAAGTCCACGGGGTGTTCGAAACGCCTTCGAGGTTTCCAAAATCGGCTTTTGCCTGCTTCCAGTTTTGGTCGTTGAAGCCGGGATTCATCCAGTTTTCAGCAGGTTGCGTTTCGGTGTATTTACATTTGAACGGAACGTCATCCGCAGCCGGAAGGATGTTTTTGAAAACTTCGGGGCTGTTTCCCAAAAAGCGGAAGACAGTGCCGTCCACTTTCAAAAACCCCGTCAATGGTTGTTCCGTGCCCGACCAATGCATGGTTGCAGCGGCATTTAATACGTCGTTATTGGACCAAATGCTAAAATACGGATCGTGTGTGACGAGTGGAAAAGCCGGGGCTTGGGTGGATTGGGCAAAACCTTTTTGAGCAAAAAGGCCAATAATAAACAGAAAAGCGAGTTTTTCTTTCATAATAAAACAATTGCAAATACGAATATCAATCACTTCCCCCTACCCTGCAACAAGACCAAAACGGTATAAAACATAATTTTAAAATCCAGCGCAAGGGACATGTTTTCGATGTACAAAAGATCGAAACGCAGGCGCTGGAGCATTTGCTGAACGTTGGAGGCGTAGCCGTATTTCACCTGCCCCCAGGAAGTAATACCGGGGCGTACTTTCAACAGGTGTTTGTAATGCGGGTTTTGTTCCAGGATCAGGTCGATAAAGTGTTTGCGTTCGGGGCGCGGGCCGACCAGCGACATGTCGCCGCGCAGGACGTTCCAGAAGTTGGGGATTTCGTCGAGCCGCCATTTTCGCATCACGGCGCCCCATGGTGTGCACCGCGGGTCGTTTTCGTGGGAGAGTTGCGGGCCGTGCCGTTCGGCGTCCACGTACATCGAGCGGAACTTGATGATGGTGAAAGGTACGCCGTTCAGTCCCATACGCTCCTGGGCAAAAAAGATCGGGCCGGAAGAGGACAACCTGACCCGGATGGTGATGTACAGGATCAGCGGGGACAACACGATGAGCACCACGACGCTGACCAGCAGATCGATCAGGCGTTTGATCACCCGTTGCCATTTTGGCATCAGTTCCTGCCGGATCTCGATGAGCACCGCCCCGTACACGTGGTTCATTTTTACCGTGCCGAGCAGGATGTCGTACATGTCCGGGATGATCTTCACCAGCACCTGTTCCCCAAAATCGAACAACACGTTGAGAATTTCGCGCAGGCGGTTGTGTTCCGAGGTTTCTATGGCCACGATGACCTCTTCTATTTCGTTGTCGCGGATAACGTTGGCCAGGTCGGTGATTCGGCCCAGTTTGGGCAGGTGAGCGCCCAAAGCCTGCCCGTTGACGCCGTTGGTATCGATATATCCGATGAATTTGTTGCCCAGTCCTTTTTTTCGCCCCTTGATATCTAAGTAAAGGTCCAGGGCATTCTGATCGCCGCCCACGAGCAGGGTATTAAAAGTCACCAGCCCCGCCTTCAGGCGCCGGCTGGCCCGGGTAAGCAGGATCATACGCACCGTAGCCGTCAACAAAAAATGCAGGCCGAACAGCGCCAGGAACGAGCGGTAATAGGTCTGGTAATCCCGCACCACATCGTCGAGGATCAGGGTAAAAAACAAAAAGATGACCCCGAAAAACGTGAGGAACAAGGTCCGGGTCAGGGTAGTCAGCCGCGACAGCCGGTAGATATCGACGTAGTGGTCAAAAATGCTGTACAACAAGACCCAGCCGGTCGGGATGATAAAAATACCAAGGAAAAAATTGGGGTCTCCGGTGATGTCCAGGCCGGGAGCCGGGCCCTCCAGCGACTTGCGGTACACAAAAAACAACGCCCAGGCCAGCATTGCCGTAAAAAAATCGGCAACACCGTAAATAAACGTATCCCGTTGACGCTGGCGGCTAAGCAAAGCCTTGTAATTGAATAAGTTAATATAAAAAACAGTTCCTAAAAATGCACCAGCCGGATATTGTCCAGCAGTACGAGGCCGTTGATCTGGCTGAATTTATTCGACTGGTCGCGGGGCAAGCCTGCCGAAAATAAAATCCGGTAGTCGTCCTGCACGGAGGACGTTAGAAATTCCGTCAGGTTGAAATAAATTTTATTCCAGTTTTCCGAGTCATTAAACTGGTACACGGCCTGGGCCAACTCGCCGGAACCTCCTTTTGTGCCGAGCAGGTACAGGGTAAAGGGCATATTGTTTTTATAATGCACTTCCAGCCAAACCTGCCGGTCGCCGGTGGTGGGCAGCACCACTTTTTCGGAGGCGATTTCAATCAGCCAGTGGGCGGTATCCACGGCCATCTGCAGCGATTTGCCGGCAAAGGCGCCGTCATTGGAGAGTGTATAACCCGTTGCGTCGTCGGCGTCGCGGTTTTCAAACTGGAGGGTGGAGCCGCTGTCAAAGTCGCCGCGGTTTTGCCAGGGGAACAAAGCAGTGGTTTCATACTCCGTTTCCGGGTTAATAACCGTGTTTTCTGCGGGTGTCAGCGTCTTTTTTATGTCGTACCGCTTCAGAAACGGGTAGATGTTCGGCGTTGCCGTAATGCCGTTTTCTTTCACCCCGGGGAACAAAATTACGTCACATTCTCCTTCGGCAAGGATCGGCACCACGGCCGGCAAGGTATATGCGCCCAAAAATTCGCCGTTTACATAAAGCCAGCCGTCCGTAATTTTTTGCCACGAAGTGCCGCCCTGTGCATTGACCGTAAAAGGTTGAAGGTCTAAGTAAGCGGGTATTTGTTCGGGGTCGTCTTTGCAGCCGTTATTCCAAAAGGAGAGCGGCAACAGCAGGTAGAAAATGTGTTTTTTCATGTGTTTATGTTGTTAGAGTTGAAAAATTTCCTCGCGGAACCCTCTAAAAACGATCGGTTTGTTACCGGCGTTGCGCCATAAAAACACCTTTCGTCGCCATCCGTCATTTATGGCGAAACGTGGTGCGGTTGTGCGTTATTTGGACCGGATATACACCTCCATGGGCGCGCCTTTAAAATTGAAATTTTTTCGCAACTGATTTTCCAGGAAATGGATGTACGAGTCGCGCACGTAGTTCGGGTTATTTACAAAAAACGCAAAGGAGGGGAAGGGTGTGGGCAACTGGGTGACGTATTTGAATTTCGGGTAGCGGTTGTGCACCGAAGGTGGCGGCGTGGCTTCTATGGCCGCCATCATAACTTCGTTCAGGTCGGAGGTCTTGACCCGCCGTGTGCGGTTTTCATATACTTCCATCGCCGTTTCGACCGCCTGGAAAATACGTTGTTTGTCCAGCGCGGAAATAAACATCACCGGAACGTCGTCGAAGGGCGCAATCCGTTTTTGATGGCCGCTTCATAATCGCGCGCGGTATTGGTTTCCTTGTCGATCAGGTCCCATTTGTTGACCAAAATAACAATTCCCTTGTGTCGTTTTTGTGCGAGCCGGAGGATATTCAGGTCCTGAGATTCAATGCCTTGTGTGGCATCGAGAACCAGGAGGCACACGTCGGCAAATTCCACGGCACGGATGGCGCGCATGACCGAGTAAAACTCCAGGTCGTCGTCCACCTTTGTTTTTTTCCGGATACCCGCCGTATCGATCAGGATAAACTCCTTCCCGAATTTGTTGTAAACCGAGTGGATGGGATCGCGGGTGGTGCCGGCTACGGGGGTGACGATGTTCCGTTCTTCACCCAGCAGGGCGTTGGTCAGCGAAGATTTACCCACGTTGGGGCGGCCAACGATGGCGAATTTCGGCAACTGAGTTTCCAGTTCGGGTTCGTTTTCAACAAATTCAACCACGGCATCCAGCAGGTCGCCGGTGCCGCTTCCGCTGATCGAAGCGACAAAAAAAGTGTTTTCAAAACCCAGTCCCCAGAATTCGTTGGCTTCCATGAGGTTTTTGTGGTTGTCCACTTTGTTCACGACGAGGAATACCGGCTTGTTGCCCCGCCGTAGAATCTTTGCAATTTCTTCATCGAGGTCGGTGATACCGGTTTGGGCGTCCACCATAAACAAAATGGCGGCGGCTTCTTCAATCGCGATTTTGACCTGGCTTCTGGTTGCCGCTTCAAATACGTCATCCGAGCCGTGTACAAAACCTCCGGTGTCCACAACGGTAAAACGTTTGCCGTTCCATTCACAAAAGCCGTATTTTCGATCCCGGGTTACCCCGGAGAAGTCATCCGTTATGGCATCCCGCATTCCAACGAGGCGATTGTAGAGGGTGGATTTCCCGACGTTCGGGCGACCAACGATAGCAACGATATTTCCCATGGAGAGCAGGCAGATTTTTGGCGAGGGGTTCAGGGTTTGTGTATTTTTGCCGAAAGTGAAGGCGGCGCAAAAGTAGGAATTTTAACAACAATCCTTTGGGCCGACGTGTTTGTTTACCGATGATTATTGTGCTAACATCGCTGATTATCAGCACGATGATGCTGTAAAAGTTTTATTTATTACCCGGAAACCACCCCTGTGCCGTGCCATTTCCACCATTATTCCAAACCACCCAAGTCAAAACCTGAGATGAACAAAATCATATATCGTGACCCAAACATCACGATTTTCCAAAGCGCACTCTTTCAGACCAATTCGACGGTCGTTCAAACGAGTGATGCCATCCTGATCGTCGACCCGGCCTGGCTGCCGGAAGAAGTGCTGGCCATCCGGCAGTATGTGGACAGTATTCGCAAGGACCGTTCCGTGTGCCTGATTTTTACCCACTCCGACTACGACCACATCATGGGTTACCGCGCTTTTACTGCGGATAAAGTATTCATATCCAAGGCAATGGCGGAAAATCCGCGCAAACAGGAAATCCTGGAACAGGCGCTGGAGTTCGACGAAAAATATTACATCGAACGCCCCTACCCGATCGAATACCCGGAAGGTGATTTTATGGTGTACCGCGACGGTGTGCAATACCGTCAGGGGCAGACCAAAATGACTTTTTACCTGACTCCGGGGCATACGGAAGACAGCATGATGGTTATTATCTGGCAGTTAGGTTTGTGTATTGCGGGTGATTACCTGTGCAACGTGGAATTTCCGTTCATTTACCACAGCAGTGTGGAATATGAAAAAACCCTGGAAAAGTTGCCGCGTATTCACGACCGCAACTGGTTTACGCGCCTCATACCCGGCCACGGCGACCCGGCGCTGACGATCAACGACTGGCTGCAGCGCCGTACGGAAAGCCTGGCCTATATATATGCCTTGCGTGAAAGTATCGCAACGGGTGTGGAGTTCGATGATTCTTCCCTGTGGGCCCGTTACCGGTTTCCACGGCTTCAGCAGAAATACCATACCGACAACATCGCGTTGATGCGTCGGGAATATGAACAGGGCTTGTGGATCTGGGACCCCGAATTTCTGTTCAACAGCCTGAAAGAGACTCCCTTAGAAAAGGGCGTGATCGAAAAAGACGATGAAGATGAGGTATGAGTGAGGCAATGAGGGGGGTCTCAAAAGGTTGATGAGGGTTTATAAAAGTTTATCAGGTTGATATTTTGAGTCGAAAAGGCACTAATTTATGCCATTTTTCAATCCAAACATCAACTTTCATCAACCAATATCAACTTTATCAACCCTTTGAGACACCCTTATTCCGACATATCCATCGTGTGAAACACGTTGAGCACGTCGTCGTCTTCTTCCAGCCGGTCGATGAGTTTGATCACTTGTTCCACTTCCGTGTCGCCCAGTTTTTTAGTCGACGTAGGAATCCACTCGATTGCGGCGCTGGTGGTTTCGATGTTTCGGTCTTCCAAGGTTTTTTGCATGGCGCCGAAATCGTTAAATCCGGTATACAACACCACTTCGTCTTCTTCCTTTTTCAATTCTTCCAGGCCGGCGTCGATGAGTTCCAGTTCCAGTTCATCCCAGTCGTGCCCCTCGGCTTTTGCCTTGAACACACCTTTCCGGTCGAACAAAAAAGCCACACTGCCGGAGGTACCCAATGCGCCGCCGCAGCGGTCGAAATACATGCGCACGTTGGCGACCGTTCGGGTGGGGTTGTCGGTTGCGGTCTCCACCAGAATGGCGACACCATGCGGGCCTTTGCCTTCGTATAAAACCTCCTGGAAATTGTCCGCCTCTTTGCCGGAAGCCTTCTTGATGGCATTTTCCACGTTGGTTTTGGGCATATTGGCGGCTTTGGCGTTTTGGATTGCCAGGCGCAACCGGGAATTGTATTCGGGGCTGGGGCCACCGGCTTTTACGGCCAGTGCAATTTCACGGCCGATTCGGGTAAACGTTTTGGCCATGCCGGCCCAACGTTTAAATTTTCTCTCTTTGCGGAATTCAAACGCGCGTCCCATGCTTTTAAAAATGAAGTGGTAAAATTGATTTTTTTGATTGCAGTTTTTGAAGCGGGTAATAAAGCGGCGCAAAAGTAGACATTTTGTTTTCAAGAAAAAATGCCGGCCGGAATTTGAAAACAAGGAAAATTGCGCCAAAATATCCAACTTTGCAGCGTTTTTTTTACTTCCAAAACGTATTCTTCCCATGAAAAATAGTTTTTTTCTGTTTGCAGTCACCTTTTTGTTGCCGGTCATACAGGCCTGCGCACAAACTCCGGTGAAAGACAGCGTTGATATTGCCGTCTCGGAAGGGGTGCTGAAACTGGCGGATTGGTCTAAATTCGACTACCTGGGCAATCTGGCCAAAGCAAAAACGGGTGATGTGGAGGCTGTTAAAGCCTTGATTGATTTCCATGCCGTCGCGGACGGCGTCGACGGCATCAACCACGGCGTTACCTGCCTGGAACTGATCCCTGTGGTCGGCGATGAAGTTTTTGCTTCTGCCATTCCGATTTTAAACCCAGATTGAAAAAACTTTTGCTGGACCGCTTGATGCTCGCCCAGGCCCGCACACAAAAAGAAGCCTACCGGCAAAGTTTGACCAATTGGGCGCCTGCTACCTGGGCCGTACTCAACGATCAACCCATCCCGGAGAGCCCTGAAAAACAGGAGAAAAAACGCGATGCGGTAAAAGCCAGTGCCAGTAAAGAAAACGTTCCCGGCGGCGAAGCCAAAACGGATGTCAAGGCGCCCGACACCGCCATTAAAGGAGGAAATTCAATAAAGAACTGATAAACATTACAGCCATGCGTTATCCATCAATATCCCGACTCTTTTTTCCAGGATTTATACTGTTGCTGCTTTCAGGATTTTCCATACAAAGCCTTCAGGCTCAGTCTGATCGCGACCTGAAAAAACTGGTCACCCGCATGACCGGCGATTTTAACAGCAAGGACCAAAGCCTGCGCGATTCCGACTATTACGACATCCGGCTGCATATCCGCCAGATATGGACCAACCAATCCACGGGAGTTTATTGGCTGTACGTGGAACAGGCCACCGCATCTGCAGAAGAAAAGCCGTATCGCCAGCGTATCTACCAGGTGGAACGGGAAGGTGAATCCGGGTTTAAAAGCAGTGTTTATACGTTGCCGGACCCGGAGAAATGGGTCGGTGCCTACAAAAACCCGGCACTATTTGACCAGTTAAAACCCGCCGACCTCAGCTTGCGCGAGGGCTGCGCCGTTTACCTGACCATACAAAAAGAGGACGGCGCATTTGTAGGCGCCACCCGGGGTGAAGGTTGTGAAAGCACGTTGCGCGGCGCCAAATACGCCAGTGCCAGCGTGTTGATCACCGATGAAATGTTGATCAGTTGGGACCAGGGTTTTGATGCCCAGGGCAAGCAGGTGTGGGGCGCGACGAAAGGTGGATATGAATTTGTAAAACAATAAGGGCCTGATGGCATTCCGGATCTACACCAAAACGGGCGACCTGGGCGAAACGGCCCTGTTCGGCGGACGGCGCGTTTTAAAAAGCCACCTGCGGGTGGATGCTTACGGTACGGTCGACGAACTCAACTCGTTTATCGGCTGGTTGCGCGATTCTGCCGGCGCCCACCGCGTCCGCGATGGGTTGTCGGAAATACAACACCGCCTTTTTACCGTCGGCGCCCACCTGGCCTCCGACCCGGAAAAAAAACCGCCGACGCCCGATCTCTCGGCCGGCGACATCGAATGGCTGGAAAAAGAAATAGATCAAATGGATCAGGGTTTGCCGCCCCTCAAAAACTTTATTCTTCCCGGCGGGCATCCCACCGTATCGGTTTGTCATGTATGCCGCACCGTTTGCCGCCGCGCGGAACGTTTGGTAGTGGCGCTCCACGAAAATGACCCGGTAGACCCTTTGGTGTTGCAATACCTCAACCGTTTGTCCGACGCTAAGGCGAGAAAACCATGTTTGCCAAGTTGCTTTGCGTCAGGTGAGCAAAAATATCTTGCGACCAGTTTCTTTTTTCACGTTCGCGGCGAATATTATGACCTATACTCATAAATTATTATTCTGTTTTATTAAAAAAGATACAATTTTGGGGTAAGTAATGAATTTGCACAAAACTCTTGTTGCGGAAGTAATTAGGTACAACTGTTTTTTTCGTATTGTTAAGATTTAAAATTTCTTTTAAAAAAAATTTCGTTTCTGTCACACTTACCGTTTTTTTAACTTTATTCTCTACCTTTTACGGATACGGAATTGAGTTTTGTATTTGTTTCTTTCAAGACGGTGCGACCCAAACATCCTATTTTTATAGTATAGACGGCAATGGGTGCTGTTCTTCAACAGCAGTTGGTAACGGATATGTTACCGATTGGCTTTCTTAAATCGGAAGAGATACAGGCTGTATCAACAGAAACGAATTGGACAGTTGCTGCTCAAAATGCTGTTGCCATCATACATAACCAATAACTGGCTTCAAAGTGTCATATTCAATGTAATTATGAAAAAATCACCACTTATTTCTTTATATTCCTTTGCCCTTCTTTTTGGGTTTATTTTGGGCGGCTGTGCCGTAAACCCTGAAGAAAATTCTGTAACTGTTCAGAAGAATTCCGAGCTGCCACCGACAGACCGAATGCCGGGTATTTATCCCGACTCCATCAGGGTATACGATATTATTGGCAATTACCCCCATACAACCTGGAAAGATATGGATGCATACTACAAAAATGACATTTCCAAATACCATCTGAACAAAGACTATACGGACAATTTGAAGAAGTTAGTAATTTTTCATATGGTTAAAACATTTTATTTTATCAAGTTCGCCGATAATAAAACTATTGAATTTTATGTCCAGCAGCAAATGACTTTACCGATTATTAATACAGAAGTATTTATTCCTTGTTTACAAGCATTAAAAGGATATTGGCCCGATAAAGAGATTAAATCCACGGCAATTTCCGAATATAATCGTTTGATGGATTATGTCACGCATCATATGAAGGAACCGGAAAAAGTGCTCGAAAGAAATAAGGCCAACTTTGATAAATTATTGGTGTTTGGAGAAAATTATCCGGACAAATAATTGGCATGAGTTTATTGCTTAAAAATTGATCAATCAATTTTAAGCAATAAACTCATGCCACTATTGCGTTAATACCCCGGATTTTGTGTGATGTTCCCACTCGTCAGATCCACTTCGGTTTGAGGGATAGGCAGCAGTTCGTGTTTCCCGGTTGTAAAATTTGTTTTTCCGGCGGCCTGCATCGCTTCGGCGGCACGGCCCCAACGCAGGAGATCGAACCAGCGATGTTGCTCCATAGCCAGTTCCACCCGCCGCTCCTTGTAGATTTTTTCCCGCAACTGGCTTTGATCGGTTACCGTAACATCGGGCAAAATAACTAAGTTGGTGCCCCGTGCACGTTTTCGCACCTGGTTGAGATATACCAGGGCCTCGGCGGGTTTATTGTTTTCATTCAGGGCTTCCGCTGCGAGCAACAGAATATCCGAGTACCGCAGAATGCGGATGTTTCCGGGACCATTGTCCTGCAAGCCGGGGTGTCCGGGTACCCAGGCTTTTTGGTTATACCGTGCATTGAGGATTTCGGAATTGTGTTGCACCTGTGTGCTGCCGTCGGGCAGTACTTCCAGTTCGTATATGATGGTGGCTTCGCGCCGCGGATCGCCGTTTTCGTAAGCCATGACCAAGTTGTCGGAAGGTCGGTTGAATCCCCAGCCTAAGTTGGGCACACCACGCACGCCCTGGATCATGTTGTACGGAGAGGAGCCGGGGCCGGCCGACTGCTGGGTCGGCAATGCGACGGCCTGCATTTCAAAAACGGATTCCGGGCCGTTTTCGCCCACTTTTGAAGTTGTCGGCGTATTTCGGCAGCAAACTGTATTGGCCGGAATTGATGATCTCGAGGCAATACCTTTCGGCGTTCCCGTAGTCCTTTTTCAACATGTACAACTTGGCCAGCAGCCCCTTGGCGGAAGCTTTGGTGGCGCGCCCCAGATCGGCAGCCGGGTATTGGTTTTTCTCCGGCAACGCGGCGATCGCGGCGATCAAATCGTTTTCAATCTGTGCATAAATCGTTTCGCGGGGCTGACGTGTTTGTGCGTAATATTCATCAACGCCTAAAGTCGTGGTGACTAAGGGCAGATCGCCGAACCACTGCACCAACAGGAAATAACTGTAGGCCCGCAGGAATTTACATTCTCCCACCAGCCGGTCACGGGTGGCGGCATCCATATCAACCCCGGGAATATTTTCGATGGCAATGTTGGCCCGCGCGATGGCACGATAGTATCCCCGGTAAATCGTGCTAAAATATTCGAGCGAAGGGTCGATGGTAAAATTATCCACATCCAGGAGCAGGGGTTGATCGTTGGGTGTGGAGCCCTTGTCCGCATCGTCGCTGATGATATCCGTACAGCCCAGGTAACCCAGTCCGAGGCAATCGAAGGAGCGAAATTGTTCGTACACGGCATTGACCGATTCCACCGCCTGTTCGTGTGTTTTGAAAAACTCCTCAAAGGTCAGTTCGCCCGGCGGCTGCCGGTCGAGGAATTCTTTTCCACACCGTGTGGTGGTGAGCAGCAAAAAGGCTGCGGCGATGAGTAATTTATATGGAGTGCTCATACGCGTTTATGTTTTAAATGATTGATTTTCAAAATTTAAGTGATTTAAGAACTGGGTTGTCCGGGTGCATGTCGTTTAAAAAGTGACGTCTAATCCGAACAAAATCGTTTTACTCATCGGGTAGTTCAGGTAGTCGACTCCCGCTTTAAACACGCTATCGTTGGGAAACTCCGGGGTGAATCCGGAATAACTTTGTTTCGTCCAGAGGTTGGTTCCGCTGGCATAAAAACGCGCCCGCGTCATGCCGATACCCGACAGCCAGCGAGCCGGCAGGGAATACCCCACCACAACGCTGCGCAGGCGGAAGAAACTGCCGTCTTCGATCAGAAAATCGGACATCCGGTAGTTATGACCGCCGTTGGTGACCCGCGGCACGGAATTGGAGCTGCCTTCACCCGTCCAGTGCTTATCGTACCACAAGGTTTCCCAGTTGGGTGTATCAAAACGGGCAACCGCCTTGATATTGGCGACTTTATTGCCTTTGACGCCAAAAAAATCGGCGGCGACATCGATGCCGAACAACTCGAAACCGCCGGAAAAACCGTAAGTGAGGGTCGGAATGGGGCTGCCGAGGAAGGTTCTGTCTTTGTCGCTGAGTATGCCGTCGCCGTTAAGATCCGCAAAACGCAGGTCGCCGGCTTTTTCCCCGCCGAATTTTGGCAACGTAGCCAGTTCCTCCGCATTCTGGAAAACACCCGCTACCCGGTAGCCGTAAAACCCGCCGATGGGCGCTCCAACCGTTGTCCGGGTGGCAAAGTCATTTTGCGCGGTCCGCGCTTCAAAAATTTCAGATTTTCCCTCATTGAGTTTGACCACTTCGTTTT
>JADJOD010000046.1 GCA_016713985.1 Lewinellaceae bacterium
ACAAGATGAGCGACGAAAACAGGCTTCAGGTGCGCGAATACCTGTCGGCGTTATACAATATTTATATCAGCGACGTGGCGGAAAGCCGCAAAATTCAGGAATCTGAATTGCGCCTGATTGCCGACCGTTTTGACGGGCGAAGCGCGGAAAGTGCGCTAAAATCGCGGCTTATCGATAAAATAGCCTACGAAGACGAAGCCTTCTCCCTGATGAAGAACAAAATCGGCCTGGATGATAAAGACAAACTTTACCGGGTGTCCATCGAGGATTATTTTGAAAACAAGGCCAAAAAATTTGATTTTTCGGCCAAGGATAAAATCGCCGTGGTTTATGCGGAAGGCACGATCCGGGATGGCGACCGCGGAGAAGCGGGGGATATCCACGACGTGGAATACGTCAAAATGCTCCGGGCCATCCGGAAAGACGATGCCGTAAAAGCCGTTGTTTTACGCGTCAACTCACCCGGCGGAAGTGTGCTGGCGAGTGAAAACATCCTCCGGGAAATTATGCTTTGCAAAAAGGCGGGCAAACCGGTCATTGTCAGTATGGGCGACCTCGCCGCTTCAGGCGGATATTATATCGCCTGCCAGGCCGACAGCATTTTTGCAGAACCCGGCACCATTACCGGCTCGATCGGCGTCTTCGGCATGGTTCCGCTCCTGCAAAAAACGATGAAAGAAAACCTGGGTATCACGTACGACACGGTGCGCACGGGCAAATATTCCGCTTTCGGAACGCCTTTTTACGACTTCTCTCCGGAAGAAAGCGCCATCATCCAGACGCGTGTGGAAGCCATTTATGAAGATTTTTTGAAAAAAGTAGCCGAAGGGCGCCACATGACCCGCGACCAGGTGCATGAAATCGCCCAGGGGCGGGTATGGCCCGGATCAAAAGCCAAAGAAATCGGCCTCGTGGACGATCTCGGCGGACTGGATCGCGCCATTGCATCGGCAGCCAAAATGGCCGGCGTGGAAAAATACCGCACCAGCGAATTCCCGCGCACCAAAACGGGTATCGAGCAGTTTATCGAACAGATTACCCACAAAAGCGACAAGGAAGACAATATCAAAGGCTGGCTGATCCGCTCGGAACTGGGCGATATGTATCCGCTGTACAAAACCCTGCGCGATTTCCGGAGCAACCAGGGTATTCAGGCAAGACTGCCGTATGAATTGATTATCAATTGATTGGGAGTTTGTAGGGGGGGGGCGTCTCGTAAAATTGAACATTGGTCATTGAAAATTGAACATTGTACATTTTTTGATTTTTAAATTAAAATTAATAATTTTAAAATTGATAATGTTCAATTTTCAATGACCAATTTTCAATGTTCAATTTTACGAGACGCCCCCCTTTTTTAGTTTAAACGACCAGGTCACCCACACCCTGGCCGCTTCGGCGCCATCGGGTAATCTGCCAATGGATGTCGCCCGGAAAACCGTCGCCTCGCCCGATTCGACGGCCTGCCGGATCACCTCCTGCAATTCCGCGCCCTGTTCGCAGGTAAACAACAACGTTCCCGATACTTTTTTCAAAAATGCCGCTTCTATGTTGGTGACAAGCATGGAGACCGGTGGTTTTTCCTGTAAGGCAGCCAGGGCGAGTAAACCGGTGGACATTTCAGCGGCGCCACACTGTGCCGCGAAATAAGTCGATTTGAACGGGTTTTGCGACCTCCATCCATAAGGAAGTTGCACCACGCATCGCTTGCCGTCGAAAAACTTGAGCCCGATGCCCATAAACCAGGCGGCCGGCAGTTTCCAGAACATAAAAAAGCGAAATCGCAGCGGCGAATTGGCCAAACGAATAAATTGAGCGGTAGTCATAGGATATCGTAACGGGCAAGGGGTTCAGACAGATGGATTTTTCACTTTTGCGAAGCGCCGAGTTCGGGCAGCCGGGAATGAAACCCGGTATTCCGGAACCGGGAGAACAAATGTATTGTTTATAAAATCGTTATTTTTACCCGAATGCCTTGCATTTTTGAATATAATTCCCAACTTTGGCACCTAAACCCATAAAATCCCCCTTCGGCTAACAGTAAGTCAGTTCGTTCATATTCATTGAGTTAACCAAACAAATTGAATATTATGGAGTGGAGACGGCTTAATGGCCAACGTATTGAACGTCCGCTGCTCGATGCAGTGGAAGACACCATCCAGCGGGAGACTGCTGCCGGGTACAAACTTAAAGTCTGTATCGGCACCGACTCCCAGGTGATCGGCGAAGAAGTGCATTTTGCCACGGTCATTGTTTTCCTGCGGGAAAAACGGGGTGGATTTATGTTTATTTCCAATGACAAAAATGCCCGGAAAATGACCCTTCGCGAGCGGATGATCCTTGAAGTGGGTCGTTCCGTCGAAGTGGCCTACCACCTTTGCCACCTGCTCGACCTGTACGACGTGGCATTGGAGGTACACGCCGACATCAACACCGATCCCGCTTTCGAAAGCAATACCGCGCTGAAGGAAGCAATGGGGTACATCCTGAGCATGGGTTTTGTTTTTAAAGCCAAGCCGGATGCTTTTGCTTCGTCTTCCTGCGCCGACAAGGTGATCTGAGCAGGATCGGCCGGGATTGTATGAGTAATAACTCTTATGCCTGATAAGAGACCGGGTATTATCACCCCCTTTGAAACGTATAAGCCCGGCTGATTTAGCCGGGCTTATACGTTTTTTGCCGAACGGAGACATTCTTTCATCTATTCCTTCCCAACTTCAATCAAACTTAGGGCAACTTTGCGGCGATTTTCATTCTCAAACACAACTACAGGCCATGAAGAGATTCATCTTGCTCTTTCCTCTTTGTATTTTATTCATTTCATCTGCTTTCGGGCAGAACATCCGGTTTGTTGAATACGACCTGCCGAATGGATTAAAGGTTCTTCTGCACGAAGACCACACCACCCCGATTGTTGCCGTTTCGGTCATGTACCACGTCGGCTCCAAAAACGAAAAACCCGACCGCACCGGCTTTGCGCACTTCTTCGAACACCTGCTGTTTGAAGGTTCGGAAAACATCAAACGCGGCGAGTTTGACGACTATATCAACAACGCCGGCGGCAGCAACAACGCCAATACAACCTACGACCGCACGTTTTACTACGAAGTTTTGCCCAGCAATCAACTCGCTTTGGGTCTCTGGCTGGAAAGTGAACGTATGTTGCATGCCCGGGTGGAAAACGTCGGCATCGAAACACAACGCCAGGTTGTAAAAGAAGAACGCCGCCAACGTATTGACAATCAGCCGTATGGCCGCGTATTGGAAGAAACGATGGTGCGTACTTTTCAGGCGCATCCTTACCGCCACTCCACCATCGGCTCCATGGACCACCTCGATGCCGCGAAGGAAGAAGACTACAAACAGTTCTACAAGGATTTTTACCGCCCGGACAATGCCATTCTTTCCATTGCGGGAGACATCGACATCGAGCAGACCAAAAAATTGGTAGACGCCTATTTTAAAAGTATCCCGCGTGGAACCGGGACCATCGCGCGGAAATTCGCGCAGGAGCCTCCGCTTACCAAAGAAGTGCGGGATACGGTGTACGACAACGTTCAGTTGCCCGCCGTGATCTTTAGTTATCATATTCCCGCCCAGGGATCAAAAGATTCCTACGCCCTGAAAATGCTGGGTATGCTGCTGAGCCAGGGTGAAAGCAGCCGGATGAACAAATCCATTGTGGATGAGCAGCAAAAAGCGGTTTTTGCGGGTTCGTTTCCCTTCGAACTGGAAGACCCGGGAGCCAACATTGCATTTGCCGTGGCCAATGTGGGGACGGAACCCGCAGAACTGGAAAAAGCGATGGATGCCGTCATAACGGATGTACAAACCAACCTGATTTCGGAACAAGATTTCCAAAAACTGCAAAACCAGGTTGAAAACGACTTCGTAACCTCCAACAACACCGTTCGTGGTATTGCCGAAAGCCTCGCCAACTACGAAATGTACTACGGAGATGCCAATCTGGTGAACACGGAACTGGAACGTTACCGCGCCGTCACCCGGGAAGATATCAAACGGGTGGCCAACCAGTATTACAAAAAGAACGGCCGCGTCGTGTTGTATTGGTTGCCGAAATCCAAACAACCTTAATATTCAGCATTAACCAACCAGCAATTTCACATACAATGAAGCATTTTTCAAAAATAACGGCTGTCATTGCCTTTTTTATAGCCACAGCAATTTCCTCTACCCTGAACGCCCAAACTCCAAGCGGCGCACCTGCGATCCCGACGCCTGCCGGCGACGTACGCAAAGGTGCACCCACACCGGGTTCGGCTCCGAAAATTCAGATCGGCAAAGCGGAAACCTTCAAACTCGACAACGGACTGACGGTTATCGTTGTGGAAAACCACAAGTTGCCCACGGTTTCTTTCCAGATATTTGTGGATGGCGACCCGATCGTGGAAAAAGACGCAGCGGGTTATGTACAAATGATGGGTGAACTGCTTTCGAAAGGCACCAAAACGCGCAGCAAATCACAAATCGACGAACAGGTCGATTTCCTCGGCGCTTCCCTTTCGTCCGGCTCCAGCGGCGTTAACGGCTCCTGCCTGACCAAACACTCGACCAAATTGCTCGAGATCATGTCCGACGTGTTGCTTAACCCCACCTTCCCGACGGAAGAACTCGACAAAGCCAAACGCCGTCAGGAAAGCAACCTCGCCCAGGCCAAAGATGACGCCAATTCTATTGCCGGCAACGTCGGTTCCGTATTGCGCTACGGGAAAGACCATCCCTATGGCGAGATCATGACCGAAGCGACCCTCGCAAAGATCAGCCTGGAGCAGATCCAGGGCCATTACAATACGTATTTCAAACCGAACATCTCGTATTTTGTCGTGGTTGGCGATATTTCAAAAGCCACGGCTGAAAAATACGCAAAACAGTATTTCGGTTCCTGGAAACGCGGCGACGTACCCAAACACAAATACGGCGTACCGCGCCCTCCGGCTAAAACGGAAGTCAGTTTTGTCAGCAAGCCGGGCGCCGTTCAATCGGTGATCAACATTACTTATCCCGTTGACTTGTTGCCCGGCACAACGGAAGCCATACACAACCGTGTGACCAACGCCTTGTTCAACAGTTATTTCAACAACCGTATCAATGCCAACCTTCGGGAAGGGCACGGCTGGACCTACGGCGCGCGCAGTTCGCTGAACCCCGACAGGCTGGTGGGATCTTTCAACGCGACCGCCAGCGTCCGCAACGCCGTTACCGATAGTTCCATCGTGGAACTGTTTAAGGAAATGGAGCGCCTGCGCAACGAAAAAGTACCCGAACAGGAACTGCAGGTGGTGAAAAACGTATTGACCGGACAGTTTTCCCAAAGCCTCGAACAACCCGGTACCGTAGCCAACTTCGCGCTTACCACCGCGCGGTACAGTTTGCCGGCTGATTATTATGAAAAATACCTCGAAGTATTGCAAAACGTCAGCCCGGACGACCTGATGGCTACTGCCAAAAAATACATCACCCCCGGGAATGCCCATATTTTGGTGGTCGGCAATAAGGATGAAGTAGCGGAACGCCTCAAGCCGTTCTCCATGTCGGGAGGCAAAGTGAATTTCTACGATGTTTACGGCAACCCTGTCCAGGACAATAAAACGGCCCTTCCTGCCGGCATGACTGCCGAAAAAGTGATCGAAGATTACGTGAATGCGATCGGCGGTATGGCAAAAATCAATACGATCAAAGACATGCAAATGACCAGTGTGATGAAAACACCGGGCCCGGAGTTTGTCATCAAAGTCTGGCAAAAAGGCGGCAAAATTGCAACGGAAATGGCCATGAACGGCCAAATCATCAACAGCCGCAAATATGACGGCGCCAAAGGAAACGAATCCGGCATGGGCGGCGCGCGCGACCTGGAAGGTGAGGACCTGATGGATTTGAAGGAACAAGCCGCTTTTTGCAAAGAGGCCGGTTATGTATCCGGTGGATACAAACTTACCCTGAAAGGCCTGGAAGCGATCAACGGCAGCAATGCCTACGTGATCGAACTGGAACGCCCGGACGGCAAAAAATCCACGGAATACTACGACATGAAGACCAGCCTGAAAATTCGCGAGGTCAGCATGGTGCCAGGCCCCGAAGGTCCGACATCCATGACTAATGATTTTTCCGATTATAAAGAAACCGGAGGTGTGTTGTTTCCCAATATCGTGGCGATTTCAGGCATTTTCCCGATGCCGGTAAAGGCAGTTGTAAGCGAGATAAAAGTGAATGCCGGAATTGAAGACGCGGTTTTCAAACTTTAATTGAAACGGCTATTCCGGTTTACAATTACTATTTTTGCACACCCTGTTGCCCGGCAACAGGGTGTTTTTCTTTCATAACTAATTGATAACCATGTTACAATTTATTTTTTTACAGACCCAGCAACCGCAAGGCGGAGGTGGATACCTGACCATGCTTTTCCCTTTTCTCATACTGATTGTATTTTATTTTTTCCTGATTCGCCCCCAGGTCAAAAAACAAAAGGAGCAGCAGAAATTTGTCGAAAGCCTGAAAGAAGGGATGGAAGTCGTCACCAATTCCGGCATTATCGGCCGGATCACCAAAATCGACGGCAATATTGTGCGCCTGATGGTGGATGAAAAACCTTTATTCGAATTGTAAAACAGTCCATTACCGGAGAATACAATCCATAACAGGCGGGAATATGTGGTATAAAGCCCTTTTGCTTCTGACCCTGTATTTGCTGCCGGCCGTATTGCCTGCACAAAGTCCCTGGACGCGCAGCAAAGCGGGATTTTATACCCAGGCCGCCTGGCATTTTATTCCGGCGTATACGAGTTTGTTTTCTCCCCTGGAAGGTATCATCAATCCCGGCCCGTTCGATTTTCCGCTGGACCGGGAGTTGTCCGAAAGCACCTTTCAACTGTATGGAGAGTACGGAATTACCAAAAAAACAACCCTGGTCGCTTCCCTGCCTTTCCGGTTTTTAAAAGCGGGCAGGTTTCTGGGAAATTTTGCCACCCCGGAAACGCAGGAAGGATCCCTGAGTGGTTTGGGTAATGTGTCGCTGGGGGTTCGCCGGGCGATTTTGGAAGGTAATGTCCGGCTTACCGGCTCCATACGTATCGACCTTCCGGTGGACCGTTATGACGACGCAACCGGTCTGAGTACCGGCTACAAGGCCTGGACGATTCTTCCTATGCTCAGTACAGGTATGGGTTTTCGCCGGAGTTACTGGTTTGGTTATGCCGGCTACGGCATCCGGACCAACGATTTCAGTCACTATATGGACCTTGGTATCGAAGGCGGGTTCCGTATCAAAAAGGTGTGGCTGATCGGTTTTTCCGAATGGTTACATTCCTTTAAAAACGGCGACGTGGCCCTTCCGTTCCGCAACCGCCTGACCGGCCTGTATGTCAATGATCAGGCCTGGCTTTCCTTGGGCTTCAAGGGCATTGTGGAGTTCAACCGGTTCTGGGGGGTGTTCCTTTCCGCTGCCGGCGCTGCCGACGGGCAATGGGTGCCGAAACGCCCGGGCTTCGGCGCCGGCTGTTATTTTAAATGGGATTAGCGCCTTCCGAAGCCGGATTTTCCGGCCATTTGGCGAAAAAAAATCCCGCCTCGTCGGTAAAACCGTACTTCATGGCCCCGACTCCGAGCATTTTTGCCTGCATATTTTTCTAAACCAAATATTCTTGTCAACAATGAGAAAGAACCACGAAATTGACTACAAAATTCATGGCGAAGAGATGCAGTGTGTTGAAATTGAACTGGACCCGCAGGAAACCGTGATCGCCGAATCCGGCAGTTTTATGTTTATGGACGAAGGTATTGAAATGGCTACCGTATTCGGCGACGGCAGCGGACGCGCGGAAGGTTTTTTTGGCAAACTGATGGATGCCGGCAAACGGCTGCTGACGGGCGAAAGCCTGTTTATCACAACCTATACAAATATTGCGGCGGGCCAAAAGCAACGCGCAACCTTCGCGGCGCCTTATGCCGGCAAAATTGTACCGCTCGACCTGAGCCAGTTGGGCGGCAAAGTGGTCTGTCAGAAAGACTCCTTTCTATGCGCCGCAAAAGGAGTGCAGATCGGTATAGAGTTCCAGCGCAAACTGGGCACCGGACTGTTTGGCGGCGAGGGTTTTATCATGCAAAAATTAGAAGGCGACGGAATGGCATTTGTACATGCCGGCGGATACATCATCGAACGTGAACTTGCCGTAGGAGAAACCCTGCGGGTTGACACGGGGTGTATCGTGGCTTTTACCCACCGGATTGATTACGACATTCAGTTTATCAAAGGCATCAAAAACATGGTATTCGGCGGCGAGGGTCTGTTTTTCGCCGTTTTACGCGGACCGGGCAAAGTCTGGTTACAATCACTTCCCGTCAGCCGCCTGGCCGCCCGTATTCTGCAATATGGCGCTCATCCCGGCAAAGACGAAGGCAGCGTGCTCGGCGGACTGGGCAGGATGCTGGACGGGAATTGAGGTTATGGCATGAATGCCCCAAAGGACGGGTAGGAATCGCAAGCCATAATTTGCGCCAAATCATGTTTCGTTATTTTCGGGCAGACCTTCCAAGTTTTGGGAAACCTATGGTATGTACACAAGTTCATTGACATCAAGGCGATAAGATTGCAGGGGCGTAATTGGCGAGGGATTGAAGTTTTTGAAGTCCAATTTTCATAGTTATGGGGCCTGGGGGTTTTTGTGAAGCCAAACCTTTCCACCCACCTAATCTGGCAATAACCCAAGCGGCAAAGGCCAGAGAGTCAGGCGGGTGGGGATTTTTCTGTTTTTCGGTGTTTCCTTCCAAAGTTGGGCTCAGATGGCGAATCAAGTTGATTTCAAGTTGGCTGAAAGCATCTGACATGGGTTGGTTGGTTTGTCCGCTACGGGCTTGGACAATTTGCATGACCTGTACTGCGGTAAGCAGGGCCAAGGTTGCTAAATTGGCCATCCGCTCATAAGTTTCTACTTCGGAGTTTTCGATGTCCAGACCTTTTGACTTGAGGGTTCGGAACACCTGCTCGATGGTCCACCGCGAGCAGTACCATTGAATAACCTGGCGGGCTTGGTCAGCACTATCAATGGTGTGAGTGGTGAGCAACACCCAGTGAACGGGCGTTTCGTTGTTCACCACACTTTGAGGTGTTTCCTTCACTTCCACCACAGATATCTGCAAACCGGCGGGGAGATGCTTTACCACACCGGATTTTGGACGGGCAAGGGTCATTTTGCCCCATTTTACTTCTAATTCTGCAGTATGTGCGCTGCGCTTGTCTGTTTTAGGCAACGACAGCGAATACCGATGCTGAACGCTCCAAGTTGATAACTCTTCACAGAGTTTGTAACCACTTTTTGTATGATTCAGGTGCCGATCATCGCTTTGTCGAATGATAAAACCCACCTGAGCGGCAACAAATCCACACATTGCCTCATAAATATCTGCCTCGCGGTCGGCAACTACCGTGTGCTGCGTAGCCAGGTGGCAGGTATTGACTGATTCCATTGCTGTTTGAAGCCATCGGGCCCTATCCTTTTCGCAGAACGGTACGTACTGCAACTTGCGGTGACGGTACGCAGGGTCTGACATAGGATCAGTTGGATCATATTCTTTACGTTTCCAAAAATGTACCGCGCCCAAGCCCAAACAGCCCCCGTTGGCAGCATTTAATGCTATAACCGGGTGCATAAAGAAGCCCTGCTCCTTCCCACACCCTACTTTACCCAAGCCCCGGCACATGGGGTTCATCCCAAATGACAACTCGCTACTGTCTTCAATATGCAGCACATGGTGGCCTGTGCAGGCCAGGGCCGTTCGTTCTGTGTGCATTTGAACTATTTTTGTAGGTGTAACCTTAGCATTGCGCAAAAATCGTCCAAAAGAAAACTCCTCGTTGTAATTCTGTGAAAATTGGCGAATAACTGTGCTACAGCGGGCTACCATGCGCTCACAAAGGAGCGCTTCAAGACGGTCAAGGCGAGTATCTCCAAATATTGATTTCATCCCACAATCTTAATACAGCCTTGTCAATGAACTTGTGTACATACCATAGGTCTCGAAGACTTGGAAGGTCTGCCCGAAAATAACGAAACGATCTATGGTTTTATAAGAACTGAGTTTATGATACGCCCCCTTGATTTCTAAGTGTACTGCGGTTTGTCCGGCACAGTCTGGAATTCTTCGATGATTGCCATAACACTTCGCAACAAACTGTCCTTGATTCTTTGATGCTCCATAACAGCTTCCCGCGGCAGGTATTGAATGGCGGCTAAGCCGTCCGTAAAGTACAGGTTGTGGAAATCCTGCATTAATTTCAAACGCCTGGAGTCCCTGAGGTTCCGCCCCTCAAGCAAAAGTTCAAACCGAAAGCGTTCGAATTCCCAGATTTTTTTTGCCATTCCTTCGAAAAAAGCGATTGGAATAACCACTGTTGGCGAGCGGTATGGCTCACTTTTAAAACTGTTGTTTTCCCGGCCGTCGATTTCAAAAATTTCTTTGGTTAATGCTACCAGCTCGTGATATCGCGGTCTGGAATCTTCCACAAATTTTGACAGTTTATTGCCCCATAATCTTTTGACTAATGACTCAGCGGCCTGTTTTTCGCGGGTTAATTTTTCTTCGATGAAATCACTTTCTATCCGGTGTAAGCCAACTTTGATATCGGCGATGACATCCAGCAATTTATACAGTTGTATTCTGTAAATCAGGAGGTATTTTCTTGAATAAATTGGAGATTTTCCAGGCGTCCCATCGCGATTATCCATGATTAATTCTCCGATAGAATCGTATAAACCGGAATAAAATGCGCTTAATTGATCGTTAATCTTCCTGTCCGATGATTTTTGCTTTGTCAGATTCTGTTCCAACACATTCAGCTGCGATTTGGCGCTTTGATATTTCTCCAGTGCAGACGGATCAATAAATCGCTCCAGCGCATCCGTTTCTTTGTTTTCTGCACAGTCTAAAAACGACAAATCTTTGCTGTACTGGATAAGGAACAACCGCAGCCTGAACCGGATTTCTTCATCAGTTGGATTGGCCTTGTCCATTAAATCCTGAAACCGGAGCTGGATATTGGTGACATTTTTGACCCGGTTGCATAACGTTTGAAAATAATGATCGATTCCGCGCATTTCCCAGGGCAGGTTTTTGCCATTTTCCTGTTGGCTACCGGTGAACAATACTTTTTTTACCAAAGCGATAAACATATTTTCATAGTCCCGAAAAAGGTTTTTTAAGGTTTCTTCCGATTCCATGTATGGTTGACAAGGATCCTCTTTCCGGGCCATGTCACTCCATGCAGAAAGTAGCCTTTTGGTATAGGCGATTTCGACTGAAGTGAATCCGCTGGATAGTTTATATATGATGTCATATTTGCGGTCTGATGCCAATAATGCATTGGTTGCTTCCAGAATTTTTAAGATTCGTTCTTTTCTGCGTTTCGGCCCAAATCCGTCCATCTTTTCCCGAAGGAAACCCCAGGTTTCTTTTATTTCGGAATACAACAATTCATTGGAGGAGGTTTTATGCAGTCCCGATGCCGGGCGTTTGGGGGACTGGACGACTTCCAGGTGGTCGAACTGTTCATAAAGCATTTCAGCCCGTTCCAGGATCAAATCGGAAAGCCGTTTGGTTATGTTCTGCAACTTCGAGTTGAGCACATCCCCCAAAGTTGTATCAGCACTTTGGTAATAGGACATAAAAACGGCGATATCGACCTTGGACTTTTCCAGCCTTCTCATCACCAGTTTCCATTCTTCATTAAAAAGCACCCTGAATATTCCGATCAGCTCATGGTATTTGTAGTAAATTATTTTGGATTGCTCCTGAAGTAAGGTCGAAAGTTTGCGCTCGATCCACTTTTTTCTGGCAAAATCATCCCTACTGTCGCTGGCAATTGCCTTACGGATAATTGCCTCATCCAGTTTATAGTCAAATTTTTCGCTGTAACTTATGTTGAATACCTTGTTGATACTGTTGATGGATTTCCGTTGTTTGCCGTTCAATACACTACTCAAACCTCGTGCAATATTGTATTCTTCAAAAGTGCCGCTTTTGATATCGGATGCGTAAGTGGATCCCCGGGTAATAATCATAAAGCCGCAGGCGCCAAGCATGCCCGACCGGTAAAACGCACTGCTGAAATCCTTGAGGTCCCGGCGGATGGGCAAAGGGATAACTTTGACGCGGTTGTGAATTTCGTAATAATCGGTTTGTTTGGAAAGGAACATTTTGGTAGCACCAGCCACTACATTGTCGCAAATGCCTTCGCCATACCCGGAATAAATGTCTTTGCCTTTTTCCATTAATTGCTGGCCGAGGTCGTGTAAAAAGGCTTCAAGAATACTTCTTCCGTCTTTGTACCAATACTCATCTTTAATCAACCGGGTTCGGTTCTGTATCTTTTTAAGGTGCAACGAATCATAAATATTTTCCCTGACCTTTTTCATGTTGATATTCTCGTAATCTGCCTTTTTGTAATCCGGGTCAAGTTTAATAAACGGGGTTATTGGGAATTCATAAGCCTGCGGGTCGCTGGCCCGACTTAAAGTATTGATTTTGAGACTCCCGCCAATGTACACATGATTTCTGAGCGACATTTTTTCAATGTCCTTCAGCAATATGGGTATCTCCGAGTGGTCCTGGACCGGCAACACCCGGATATTAAATTTAGCCAGGTCATTCATTACGACTTCGAACTGGTAAGTAGCCGCTTCATCCCGGGAAGGCGGAGCAATCAGTACTGCAAAATGCTGGCGCGCGTTGGATGAAAAATTTGCAAAAAGTCGCCCGATGATCATTCTCAGGTTATCGTCCTGGAAACCGAAGCCAAGGAACAGGAAAGTTTCTTCCGCCAGAGCCGAAAAAAAGGCGCTGTTCATAACTTCATACTTTCTGTAATAGGTATAAATGTCGGTTTTGGTGACAATCGCATCGTTAATATTACTGATACACCCGTGGATTTTGTACAATTTGACGTCCTCGACCAGCGATTGTGGGAAATCGGCATCCTTACTCAGTACGGTAACTTTTTTGCCCTGTTCCCGCATGGACTTTTCGATCAGCATATCCCAGTTTGTCGTCCATATTCTGGATAAGGGCAGGCGGGCGATGATTTTGTGGTTGCCGGAAAGGTGATAGACATCCTCGGATTGGGGGATATTGTTCAGCAACAGGTTGTTGAGCGGAACACGACTACCCATGTACTGAACGTATTTATCGGCAATATCGTAGTAGTCGTTGTTGTCTTCGCCGATTTCCTTGCCGTAAATGGTTTTGAATGGCTCCGCCATCAGGGTTTTCCAGGACGGCAGGCCACACGAGGCCGACAACCCGGAACCGATAAACATCGAAGCGTTATCACTTCGCATTAGCCGGACGAACTCTGAAATTACTTCACGACGGTCCGCTTGTCCGTTGTAGATTTTTTTCATGACAGGTATATTTAAAAAACAGGATATTTTAATCTAATATATACAAGGCCACGACGGGTAAACCCGATTCGGGCACAAATTCCCGTATCCTTAACTTTTTCCAGGCAGGAAAGCCCCCGTACACACGGGCGGCAGGTAGCGCGTCTAATTAAAACAAAAAACTATTGTTACAACGGAATTAAAAACAAATTGTTGTTTGTGCTGATATTTTATTTACAATTAAAAAAATCGTTTACGTCGGCTTTTTCCCTCCTTTCAAAAAGCCCTGGATGGATTTCAACGCATCCCATTGATCGTTGGCGGCCAGGTTGGCCTGGGAAGGCCAGGTGCCCGGGTCGTGCATGGCAAGTTGCGGACCCGCTTCGGACAAAATTTCTTTCAGGCGCGCAACATCCGTTTCTGCCAGTTGGCGATAGGTTTTGACGCCGTATTGGTACAATAATTCCTGAATTTTCGGGCCGATGCCTTCCACAACGGTCAGATCGTCTTTTTCACTTCCGGCAAGTACAACGGCTACGGGCGCCTCCACTACAGGTATTACGGTCTCAGCTGCGGGTGGCGGCGGAGCGGGTTCTTCGGCTTGGGGTATCGTGACCGGAGGCGCGGGGTCAACCGGTATTTCGGCATGGGGTTCTCCGGAATCAGCTACAAGCACCGTTGTTTGAGTTTCCGTAGATTCGGCGGCGGGTGTTGTTTCCGCCAGGTTTTCTCCCGGGGTGTCGGCGGGAGCGGCAACGGGAGTTTCGGCCGGGATGTTGATTTCGAGCGGGATGGTTTCCGGGGTGGGGGTTTCGGGCTGAAAGGAAAGGCCCAGTTCGGTTTCGAGTTGGCGATTTCTCGCCTGGGTTTCGGTCAGGTCTTCTCCCGTTTCCATCAATTGGTCGCGGAAAATTTTGTTTTCCCCGGTAAGTTTGTCCACCTGCGAACGGAGGTTATTGTTGTCGGCTTCCGAAACCGCCAGTCTGGTTTTCAGGCCGTTGAGTTCGGCCGTCACCGAGTTGAGTGTTGCCGTCAGGCTTTCCAGGTCGAAGCGTAATTTGTCGGCGGTTTGTTTATACCGGTTCCATAATATCCAGCCGAGCCAGACGCCGAGCAGGAAAGCCACGACAAGCATGAAGAGGATTTCGAAGGTGTAGGTGGATGCGGCGCCGGCGCCGGGACCCTGGGTAATGTTTTCTTCAAACATGATGATTATATTTGGCTTGTTAGTATCTCCTGCACAAAGAGAGGCAGGGGTATGTTAAATGTTTGACGTTCAACGATTTTTGATTTTCAGGCTCACTGGTCCACACGAATTTCGACACGCCGGTTCCGATACCTTCCCAAGGCGGTGTCATTGGTGGCTACCGGCTTGCTTTCGCCGAAAGACCGGCACTTGATCTGGGATTTTTTTACTCCTTTTTTGATCAGGATGTCGCGGATACCATTGGCTCGGCGCAAACCGTATTGATAGTTGGTTTTTGAATCGCTTACAAAATCGGTATGCCCGGTGATGGTTACGTGACCACCATCGGCAATGAGGTGTTGGGCCAGCCGGCCCAAATATTCGTCGATGGCGTCGTTATCTTCTTTTCGGGTGGAACTGTACGGAAAATGAATCACCACACGATCTTTCAGTTCTTCCATTTGTACTTTTTCTATGGAAGACGATGTGTTGGCGTTTTCCGCCGGTTTGTTTTTGTCGACCGGCTGGATTGCCTGGCTGGCTGCCGGCAGGGTATCGGGTTCGATGGCTGGGGCTTGCACGATGCCGGTGGTGGCAGGTTTCCGGTCGTCGTCGCAGGCGTTTTTTATACCGCAGACGTACCAGCGCCAGCAGATTCCACTCCAGGCGGCAAAAAGAATAAAAACAAGTGCCTTTGAGTTCATATTGTTTTTTGTTGAGTGTTGCAGTTGATACCTGCCGATTCAACGTAACTTGCCGGGATGATATTTTTTGCAAGCGGGGGATCGTCGGGATACCGGGGGCAATTATCGGCATGATTTTCAGGATTTTGTAAAAAAAATATTAAAAAAATAACGGCGGCATCCCGACAGATGACATATAATCGTTGATAATTATTTGACTGTTTCTTAAATTTTTCAATTCCTCCGGTACGCCTCAAGCATCATGGGAACGTCAAAAAACTCGATTTTGACAAATTTTCTCCATGAATTCCGATCTGCTCCGGTAATTTGCGCCATGGATAATACAGAAACAGCCCGCCCCAGACTTTCGCGCGAAAGCTTACGTGAGGCATTAAAAATATTTGAATATATACGTCCTTACCGCTGGCAATTTGCGGCCGGCCTTTTTCTGCTTTTTTTGGGGAGTTCCGTTTTTCTGGTTTTTCCGAAAATCATCGGACAGATGCTTGATGTTGCCCAGGGCAAAGTCAGCACCAAAATCGACTTGCAGCAAATCGGATTTTGGCTGGTCGGAATCCTTGTGTTTCAGGGTGTTGTGTCCTATTTCCGCGTGATGATGTTCGCTCAGGTGAGTGAAAAGGGTACGGCAGACATTCGCGTTGCGCTTTACCGGCGGTTGATCTCCCTGCCCACCGTTTTTTTTGAAAAAAGCAGGGTAGGGGAGCTCGTCAGTCGCCTCACGAACGACGTGGAAAAACTATACAACACGTTTTATTTTATTCTGGCGGAATTCCTGCGGCAGATCATCATCCTTGTCGGCGGGATCGCGGTATTGCTGTGGATGTCGCCCCGGCTGGCGGGTGTGATGCTCGCCACTTTTCCGGTTATCGTCATCGGGGCGATGCTTTTTGGGCGCTGGGTGCGCAAATTGTCGAAAGAACGGCAAACCAAACTGGCCGAGACCAATACCATTCTTGACGAAACCCTGCAATCCATTCACGCGGTAAAAGCGTTTTCCAACGAACTGTTTGAAAGCCGGCGTTATGGTCGCTCCAACGACTCCGTGGTGGAGGTCTCCATGCGGTATGCAAAAGGGCGCGCCATTTTTGCCGTATTTATCATCACGATGTTGTTCGGCGCCTTGTTTTTTGTGATCGGCTACGGCATGTACATGGTACAACAAGGCCAGATCACGGCCGGCGACTTGATCGCTTTTGTCACCTATACCGCTGTGATCGGCGGATCAATCGCCAGTTTGGGTAATTTTTATACCGAACTGGTGGGCGCTGTGGGGGCTACCGAACGGGTCCGGGAGATACTGAAGTCGCCCACGGAGGTGGAAGAACGTTTGCGCGGCAACGTCAACGCCGGCCGGTTGCGCGGCAATATTTCGTTTGAAAACCTGGAATTTTCCTACCCGACCCGTTCGGATGTGGCCGTTTTAAAAGGGGTCAGTCTGGACATTCCCGCGGGCAAAAAAGTGGCCCTGGTGGGGCAAAGCGGCGCCGGAAAATCAACGATCATGCAATTGTTGCTGCAATTTCATTTTCCCAACGAAGGGCGGATATTTGTCGACGGGAAAAATATTTACGACTACGACCTCGAATCCTACCGCTCCAATTTTGCCATTGTGCCGCAGGAAGTGATCCTGTTCGGCGGTTCTATCCGGGAAAATATCCTTTACGGCAAACCCGGCGCTTCCGAGGAAGAGATCATATCGGCCGCCCGACAGGCCCATGCCTGGGATTTTATTTCCACTTTCCCGGACAAATTAGAAACCATCGTTGGCGAACGCGGCATCAAACTTTCCGGTGGCCAGCGCCAGCGGATCGCCATCGCACGTGCCATACTGCGCAACCCTTCTATTCTCCTGCTCGACGAAGCCACCTCGTCACTTGATGCGGAATCGGAAAAAGTGGTGCAGGATGCGCTCAACAACCTGATGGAAGGACGTACAAGCATTATTATCGCTCACCGCCTGGCAACCGTGCGCGACGTGGATTGCATCTACGTTTTGGAAGGCGGGCAGATCGTCGAACAAGGCACACACGAAGAGCTCTCCGAACTTCCCGACGGCGTTTATGGAAGTCTTGCGCGTCTACAGTTTGAACTGGCATGACTCCCGACACACAACTCCCGACTAAAACAGGTGTCCTGATCGTCAACCTTGGCACTCCCGACGAACCGACACGTGGGGCGGTTTACCGCTATCTCAAGGAATTTTTGCTGGATCCCCGGGTGATCGACATTCATCCCCTTGCGCGTAACCTGCTGGTGCGCGGTATTATTGCCCCCTTTCGCTCCGGAAAATCGGCGAAATTGTATCGCGAACTTTGGACAGAAAACGGATCGCCGTTGAAATATTACGGCGAAAAATTGGTGAAACAAGTGGGGGAATTGCTTGGAAATGAATATGTTGTAAAATTAGCGATGCGTTATCAAAACCCATCCATCGAATCGGCTATTTCGGCGCTGATGATGGAGAAAGTGGGCAGCATCAGGGTTTTTACTTTGTTTCCGCAATACGCCGGGGCTACCACGGGGTCCCGTTCACGAAGAAGTGATGCGTGTTTTGTCGAAACAACAAATTATTCCCGATGTAAACTTTGTGAGTTCGTACGCGACCTGGGAACCGATGATCGCACTTTTTGCCGAAAACGCGCGCCGTTACGATCTCTCTGCCTACGATCATTTTTTGTTCAGTTATCACGGCCTTCCGCAGCGGCAATTGAAAAAGGCAGATGCATTTAATCATTGTTTGCAACGCGGCGATTGCTGCCAAAACCTGACGCCCGCCAACCGGTTCTGTTATTCTGCGCAGTGTCATGCGACCACCCGCGCGATCGCCGGAAAATTGGGTTTATTGCCGGAACAATACACCGTTTGTTTTCAAAGCCGCCTCGGGCGCGACCCCTGGACACAACCTTATACGATTCAGGTGATCGAAAATCTCGCCCGGAACGGCGCCAAACGCCTGCTCGTTTTTTGCCCGGCATTTACGGCCGATTGCTTAGAAACCACCATCGAAATCGGGAAGGAATACCGGGAAGATTTTCTCCGATGGGGTGGAATACAACTCGACCTGGTGGAAAGCCTCAACGACCGCCCCGCCTGGGCTGCGGCTGTTGCCGGTTTTGTGCGGTGATACAAGCCGGATCCATAGAAGTTTTTGATTTTTCAGGGATTTTGAAAACAACAGGACAGCTCGTGACGTTTTGGGAAGGTCTTTCCAAACTCATCATCCGGATCACCACAGGCAAAACCTCTAACCATGCTGCAAACTCTTCGCTGCAAACTACTGTTGACTTTTATCATTCAGGGCTTCGTATTGCTAAACCTCCAGGCCCAAGCGAAAGAAGGCTGGGTGTTTAAAAATGAAAAGGACGGCGTGAAGGTGTATTATAAAAAAACTTCCGACGTTCACGAAATCAAACTGATCACGTCCCTGAAATCATCCTTATCCGGCATTATTCATTTGTTCAATGAAGTGGATGATTACGGCAAATGGGGATACAAACTTTCGGAAGCCAAACTGCTGAAACGGGTGAACACCCAGGACTTTTATTACTACTCCAAACTCGATTTTCCCTGGCCGCTGAATGACCGCGATCTTATCCTGCATACCCAACTGGAACAGGATTCAATAACACGGCGCGTTACGTCCACCAGCCACGCCAAACCCGAATATCTTCCTGAAAATAAGGATGTTATACGTATAAAACAAACAACTACCCGCTGGACGCTTATTCCCGGCGCCGGAGGATGGGTATACGTGGAGTACTATATCAACTCCAATCCCGGAGGCAACATCCCCGACTGGCTTGTCAATATGGCCATCGACGTGGGGCCGCGGGAAACGATCAAAAATATGCGTAAAATATTGAAAGAGCCGAAGTACCAGGCTGCCAAACTTGCGTATATTCGGGAGTGATGTTGAAAGTCGGAAGTCGTGAGTCGTGAGTCGGAAGTCGGAAGTCGTGGTTATTACAATTTATATACGCTTCATTAATCCGGTTGTTATGAAATTTCAGAAATTTGAAGACATTATCGCCTGGCAAAAGGCTCAGGACCTTGCGGTTGAATTGTACGACATTTTTCATCAGAGTAAGGATTTTGCGTTTAAAGACCAAATTTTACGGGCGGTTGTATCTGTCTCAAATAACATCGCTGAAGGATTTGACAGGGGAACTGACGCGCAATTTGCTCATTTTCTTTATGTTGCAATTAGTTCTTCAAGCGAAGTCCGGTCAATGTTGCATCTGGCAGGAAGATTAGGGTACATTGATCAATCACAAAGAGATAATCTGCTGGAAAAATCTGCTGAAATTTCCCGCATTATAAGAGGTCTCATCAAATCCCTGAAATAGAAAACGACTCCCAACTCCCGACTCCCAACTACCCGACTCACGACTTCCGACTCACGACTTCCGACTCACGACTTCCGACTCACGACTTCCGACTCACGACTCATATGTCCTATCGAAGCCTGAAAGATGCTGTTAATGATCTGGAGCGCAACAACATGTTACTGCGCATCACTGAAGAGGTGGACCCCGACCTGGAAATGGCGGAAATCCACAGGCAGGTATTTGAAAAACGGGGACCCGCAATCCTGTTCGAACGGGTAAAAGGGAGTCCCTTCCAGGCGGTAAGTAATATTTATGGCACTTTTAAACAAACGGAATTCCTGTTCCGCCACAACCTGGAACGGGTGAAACGGGTGATCGAACTCAAAAAAGACCCCGTAAATTTTTTCAAAAAACCGCTTCGGTACCTCGGCGTGCCTTTTACGGCTTTGTCCGCCCTCCCGATGCGCAGTTTACTTCCGGCGCCGGTCGTATACGGCACTACCACGATCGACAAAATCCCCCTGATCAAAAGCTGGCCGATGGATGGCGGCGCATTTGTCACCATGCCGCAGGTGTACACCGAAGACCCGGACAAACCTGGCGTGATGGGGTCTAACCTGGGTATGTATCGCATTCAACTTTCCGGGAATAATTACGCCCTGAATGAAGAAATCGGGCTGCATTACCAGTTGCACCGCGGCATCGGCGTGCATCACACCAAATACAACCGGGCCGGCAAGCCTTTTTTGTGCAGCATTTTTGTGGGCGGACCGCCGAGCCATGCTTTTTCCGCCATCATGCCGCTGCCGGAAGGATTAAGTGAACTGACTTTTGCCGGCATGCTCGCCGGCCGGCGGTTCCGGTACACGCGTACGTACGACGGACTTTCGGGTCCGTCAAATCATCGCGCCAGTCACCTGTTGAGCGCCGACGCCGATTTTGTGATCACAGGCGAGATATTGAAGGACGTCAAAAAACCGGAGGGGCCGTTCGGCGATCACCTCGGTTATTATTCACTCACCCACGATTTCCCGGTGATGCGGGTGCACCGGGTTTATCACCGGAAGGACCCGCTGTGGCACTTTACAGTGGTGGGGCGTCCGCCGATGGAAGACAGCAGTTTCGGCTGGTTGATCCACGAACTGGTGGCGCCGCTGGCTTCGCAGGAGTTTCCGGGATTGAAGGAACTGCACGCTGTGGATGCGGCGGGGGTACACCCTTTGCTGCTGGCTATCGGCCACGAGCGATATATGCCGTTCCGGGAGCGGAAACCGGAAGAAATACTCACCATTGCCAACCGGATACTTGGCTCGGGGCAGACTTCCCTAGCCAAATTCCTGTTCATTGCAGCATCGGACGATGATCCAAACCTGGATACCCACGACATCCCGCATTTCTTCCGCCATGTGCTGGAACGGGTGGACTGGGCCCGCGACCTGCATTTTCAGACCCGGACAACCATAGACACCCTGGACTATTCCGGCTCGGGCTGGAACGAAGGTTCGAAGGTGGTGATCGCTTGCAGGGGTGAACAACGCAGTACCTTAAAAACGGAGCTGCCGTCCGGCTTTTCCCTGCCCGAAGGTTTTTCCGCGCCGGAATTTTGCCTGCCTGGTGTACTGGCGATTCAGGCGCCCGCCTACAAAGCGATAATGCCGGCAAGGGAGCAAGCAGAGAACCTGTGCCGCCACCTGGAAACGATTGATTTACAACATATTGCCCTGATTATTTTGGTCGATGACAGCCGCTTCACGGCCGCGACCCTGAACAACTTTTTGTGGGTGGCATTTACCCGGGCCAACCCCAGCCACGACACGTATGGCGTGCGTGCATTCACCGAACACAAACATTGGGGATGCTGCGGGCCACTGGTGATTGATGCCCGAAAAAAGCCGCATCATGCGCCGGAACTCGAAACAGAACCCGCGCTGCAACAACGGGTGGCGGAACTTTTGGACCGTTATAAGTTTTAAGGCAAAAGAGCGCGCCAAAGATTTTTTTTAGAAAATAATGTCGGGCCGGTTTGGTTTTCAAATATCAACCTCGCTATCTTTGCCCCGCTTTTGAAAGAAGGTCCGTTCGTCTAGGGGTTAGGACACGTCCCTTTCACGGATGAAACACGGGTTCGATTCCCGTACGGACTACAAAGCATTTTGCGTAAACCCTTGTAAGTTAATCACTTACGAGGGTTTTTTGTTGTTTGTTCAATGATCGCCGATGCGGGAAAAATCGCCGTCGGCAGATACAAGCGGGAGGTTGAGATGAAAGGCGGTGGCCGCGATGATGGCGTCGGGCAGTTTCAGGTTGTGTACCCGGCGGATTTCAATGGCTTTTTCGCGGACGGCGGCGTTTATTTCCACCAGTTGGCAGTCATTCAAAAAATCGCGGATGCGCTCGCTTTCTGCTTCCGTAATGCCGGGATAACCCAACATTTCCATTTCGGTGATGGCCGAAATGTAGATTTCCCGCTGATCCAACAGGTTGGCCAGCACCGGGTCACCACCCAGAAAGTACAGGGCGATATTGGTATCCAGTAGCAGTTTAGTTCCATTCATCACGCATCCGTTTTTGGTATTGGAGCGGGTCTTCCTTCAATTTCAGCGCACCGCTGAATTTGGCTGCTTTCAGCAGTTTACCGGCGGGTAAACGGTCGAGGGCTTTTTTGATTTCCTCTGCGGACATCTGACGGGAAATGGTGATGGACATTATCTTAACGTTTAGCATGACAAGATACGGCAAAATGCTCGCTCCGGCAAACGGGTTCGGTTTGACCGACGTTTTCAAATCTAAAGAATGGCTTATTTTTTTCCCAAAGGTAATTTCGGAAAAGTTTTGTTCAAAACGACATTGGTGATTATTCCACAAGCACATAGATTTGGCGACTTATTAAACATCAAAGAATACGATGAGGAGCCTGCCAAACTGCGAATCTTGACAGAACATGAACCACCTGTCCAAAACACACCTTTCCACCCGCCCGGAGTCCGCCCTGCTTTCCCTGCCGGAAAAAGTGTTGCAATTCGGCACAGGAGTGTTGTTGCGTGGCCTGCCGGATTACTTTATCGACAAAGCGAATCGACAGGGTATATTTAATGGCAGGGTAGTAGCGGTCAAATCCACCGACGCTGGGGAAGTGGCGGCGTTTGCCAAAGAGGATTGCCTGTATAACTTGTGTATCAGGGGTTTAGAGGCCGGGCGGCCCGTTTCCGAAAACATCATTTCAACAGCTATTACCCGGGTTTTGTCGGCCCGGGAGCAATGGCCGGAGGTGCTCGCCTGTGCGGCCAACCCCCAACTCGAAATCGTGATCTCCAATACCACCGAGGTGGGTATGCAGTTGGTGAAGGAAGACGTTGATCAGGCGCCGCCGGCGTCATTTCCGGGTAAATTGCTGGCTTTTTTGCTGGCGCGTTACCAGGTTTTTCACGGCGACAGAGCAAAGGGATTGATCATTGTACCAACCGAATTACTGCCCGAAAACGGCGCCCTGCTCCGGTCCATCGTACTCGAATTGGCTCAGTGGAATAAGTTGGAACCCGGTTTTATCGGGTGGGTCAAAAATGCCCGCACCTTTTGCAACTCCTTGGTAGACAGGATCGTACCGGGGCGGCCGATCTCCGAAAAAGCCGCATTCCTGGAGGTGGAACTCGGCTATTGCGATGATTTGCTCTGCGTTGCCGAACCGTACCGCCTGTGGGCCATCGAGGGTGACGAAAAGGTGGCGGAAATCTTGTCTTTCTACAAGGCAGACCGGGAAGCCGTCGTGATCACGCCGGATATCGGCCGGTATCGCGAACGCAAACTCAGGCTGCTCAACGGTACGCACACCTCAGTTGCGGTCTGGCGCATTTGGCCGGGTTTGCCACCGTCAGCGCTGCAATGCACGACCCCGATATGGCGGCATTCGTCGAACATCTGATGTCTCGGCGAAATCGCGCCGGCCATACCGTACGCCCTGCCTCCGGGCGATGCCGAACAGTTTGGCCGTCAGGTACTCGACCGCTTTCGTAACCCCTCGGTCGAACACCGCTGGCTGAGCATTACCGTACAGTATTCGGCCAAAATGCGTATGCGAAACGTACCCGTGTTGCTTGAACATTACCGGAAAAAAAATGCCGTTCCGGGCTGTTTTGCCCTCGGATTTGCTGCATTTTTATGCTTTTTTCACCAACCGAAGCATCCGGTTCAGGACGACCGGGCGGCGTATTTTTTTGAAAAATGGCAAACCTGCACACCCGGCGACCTGGTGCAAAAAGTTCTGTCAGACAATGAATTATGGGGTTGTGATCTCACAAAATTGCCGGGTTTTACCGAAAAAGTCAGTCAGTTTGTTTCGGACATCCTGGAAAAAGGCGCTCGCCACGTATTACACCACCAGATGAAATCCGGAGCATGAAACCTTTTCTTGATCAAAATTTTCTGCTGCATACGACGGCGGCGCAACAACTTTACCACGAGTTTGCCGCCGCTATGCCGATTATAGATTATCACAACCATTTGCCGCCGAAACTGATCGCCGACGACCATCGTTTTGTGAACCTGACCCAAATCTGGCTCCAGGGCGACCATTACAAATGGCGGGCCATGCGCGCTCACGGTATTTCCGAGGACTATTGCACCGGCGCGGCGAGCGACTGGCAAAAGTTTGAAAAATGGGCCGAAACGGCGCCTTATACCCTTCGCAACCCCCTCTATCACTGGACGCACCTGGAATTACAACGGTATTTCGGCATTACCGATTTGCTGAGCCCCAAAACGGCAGCAGCGATATACGAACGGGCCAATACATTGTTACAAACGCCGGAATATTCCACGCGGAATTTGCTGCGCAAAATGAACGTCCGGGTGCTTTGTACCACCGACGACCCGACGGATACACTCGAATGGCACCGGAAAATCGCAGCGGACCCTTCGGCTGGGCTACAGGTATTACCCGCTTACCGGCCCGACAAAGCGATGGCGGTGGAGTTTCCCGCTGCATTTAACACGTGGACGGATCAGCTCTCCATGTGTACCGGCATTCCCATTTCCACCTACGACGATTTTTTGCAGGCCTTAAAAAACCGCCACGATTATTTTGCACAGCATGGTTGCCGGCTCAGCGATCACGGATTGGAACAGATGTATGCTGAAGATTACTCGCTGCGTGAAATCAATGTCATTTTCCAAAAAATACGGAGCGGGCACCACCTGGATGCCCCGGAAACCGCAAAAATAAAAAGCGCGCTGCTTTTTGAATTTGCTCTGTGGAACCACGAAAAAGGCTGGGTGCAGCAGTTTCATCTCGGCGCAATGCGGAATAACAATTCCCGCGCGCAGCGCAGGCTTGGCCCCGATACGGGTTGGGACAGCATCGGCGATTTCCGGCAGGGACAGGCATTGTCGCGTTTCTTAGACCGGCTCGATGCGGAAGACCGGCTGGCAAAAACCGTTATTTACAACCTCAACCCCGCCGACAACGAACTGATGGCAGCCATGACCGGCAATTTTAACGACGGCACGGTGGCGGGAAAAATTCAGTATGGCGCCGCGTGGTGGTTCCTGGACCAGAAAGACGGGATGGAAAAACAACTCAATGCGCTGTCAAACATGGGTTTACTCAGCCGTTTTGTCGGTATGCTGACCGACTCGCGGTCATTTTTATCCTACCCGCGCCATGAGTATTTTCGCCGCACTTTGTGCAATCTGCTGGGGCAGGAAATGGAAAACGGTGAACTGCCCGGCGAAATACAATGGATCGGCGAAATAGTACAGGATATTTGTTACCGGAATGCCGTGCAATATTTCGCATTTTCAGTCCCCGCCTGAACCCGAGAACCGCTACCTTTGAAGATTAGATTCTATCCATTATTCCATGTTATTCACACCTGACCGGATCCGGTCTCTTGTCCTCGAACATTTCGCCCTCGATGTATCCGTCCATGCTTTGCCCGGAGAACTTGACCTTAATTTTTTTGTGCAATCCACTTCTGGCAAGGCATATACCTTCAAAATCGCCAACCCGGCAGAACGCCGGGAAAACCTTGAATTTCAACATAGTGTCATCCAACACCTTACGGAAGCTGGCTTTGACCTGGAAATACCGGCAATAATTCCTTCCGTCAAAGGAGGAAACATCACCGAAATCATTGCTGCGGACGGCTCAAAACGTTTTATACGCCTGCTTGCCTGGGTTGAAGGGCGCTGTTTGGCCGAAGTAAACCCACATTCGCCACTTCTGCTGGAGCGGGTGGGCGAAATGTGCGGCAAACTTTGTGCGGCACTGGCCGGATTCGATCACCCGGCTGCACACCGGTTTCTCAAATGGGACCCTTCACAGGCAGCCTGGACCAGGGAGCATTTGCCAAAAATTGCCGGAAAAGAAAAGCGGGAATTGGCCGCATACTTCCTGCAATTATTTGAAGAACAAGCGATTCCGCTGTTTCCGGCGCTGCGGAAAAGTGTCAATTACAACGATGCGAACGACTATAATATACTGGTGAATCACGACCCGGAAAACCCCGGCGTGCCCGGTGTGATCGATTTTGGCGATGCAACGTATACCCATACAGTAAATGACCTGGCCATTGCCGCCGCTTATGCAGCCATGCACAAACCCGATCCGCTGGCAGCGATTTTTCACCTGACCCGTGGGTTTCACCGCATTTTTCCCCTTACCGGGCAGGAAGCGGAGGCTTTGTTTCCCCTTATCGGCGCACGGTTACTCATCAGCGTCACCTGTTCGGCCATTAACCTTTCCGACAACCCCGGGAATGCGTATTTACAGATCAGCGACCGGCCAGCCTGGGATTTGCTGGAAAAACTTCGCGCCATTCCTCCCGCCCTTGCTCACGCCACGGTACGTCATGCCTGCGGTTGGGAACCCTGCCCAACTCGTGCACAATTTGAAACTTGGGTCCATCAAAACCGGGAAACGATACACCGAATCGTGCCTGCCGATCTGGATCAGG
>JADJOD010000047.1 GCA_016713985.1 Lewinellaceae bacterium
ATCCGCATCCCCCGGCGGGCCAAAATAAAAGTGACCGGGCGTGCAAAACCACCCGGTCACTATTTTTGGGCATCGGATCAGGAACCTACGCCACTTTTACGGATGCCGCAACCGGCAAACCTTCTTCCGGAAGGGTTCCACCTTTGCGAGCCCCCCGTTTGCGCAGGCTCTTGCGAACGCCGCCGGCTTTCTGGTATTCCTCGGAGTCTTTGCCGAAACGCCCGCCTACCAGCGACAGCCAGCGGTCGGTAATTTCATTGAGTTTTTTCTCCGCATCCCGAACCTTTTGCATCTTGGCATCCACCACGCTGAGTTCGGCGTTGTAATCCCGGAGCGCATCTTCGAAACGGGCAATTTCGCCTTCGAAGGCATTGAGGGTCATGTCGTTGCCGAGGTCCAACTGGGGATCGATGGCTTTTAGTCCTGCAAGCCGTTTGGTTGCTTTGTCATAAGCGCGACTACTTTTTTTAGAGCGCATAGTGAATCGGTTTTAAAATGTGAATGAATAAAGTGAAGAATACACACCCCTGCCATGCAGTCCGCAGGACGGATGCCGGGTCGGGGATTATTTTACCGAAGAAAAGAAGGAGGAAAACGGGTTATACGTTCGGCGGGTGAACCGTCCGGATCGTTTTAAAACAGAAACGTTCCGTTCGGCGAAGGCAAATATATTGTCATTTTTATTTTATAAAATAGCAAAATATCAAAAAAAATAGTGCGTTTATGAAATTTTAACAGTTCTACGTTTCGTATACATTTGTGCATTAAATTCCCTTGTTTGTGCGAAAAGAAACACGCAGTGTGCGGAAGGTTCACGCGGCTTTGCAACAAACGCACCGGGGCGCACCGATTCCCGGCAGTCCGGCGTATCCTGCGCCGAATCGTTGTTATGGTGTGCAAACAACCCGGTACCTTGCGCAACCCGGCGCCGGTTCGCCGCACAGGGAACGGTACATGCCGCACACTCGTTGTAAACCTGCACCAACAAGCGTGAACACCGGAACAACACGTTGTGGAAGGCCGCACACTCGTCATTATTAACCGATAACCATATGATTCACCAGGCAGCCGATCTCCGGGAAGCCCTCGAAATGGCCCTTGAATTAAAACGCCGGGGTGAAGCCGACTGGTTCAGGGGACAATCCCGGAACTGGCCTTTATTAAGCAGTTTGAATCGCCATAGCGATGAAGCGTTCGAGGCGGCGGCCAACAGGCTCGCCAACTTTATGGCCTGGCTGAAAACCATTCCCGTTTTGCAACCCATCGCCGAAAACGAATGGTACGCAATGGCGGTCGCGCAACACTACGGCATCCCCACACACCTCATCGACTTTACCACCGAGCCCCCTGTCGCGGCTTTTTTTGCCACACCTTCCACGTCCTCACGGCCGCCGGAGGTACAGGAAGCCTGTATTATTTGCCTGAATACAGCGGAATTCGACGAGTTTCGCGAGATGATCAGGGCTGTAAAACCCGAGTGGCCCGATCCCGAACGGGTGGTTGTCGATATCCGGGAATTGTGGCGCATAGACGCCCAAAAAGGGGCGTTTATTTATTATCCTTTCGACGAAGGTTTTGAAAAACACTGGTTTGGTTTCGACCGGATCGTTTTTCCGGCGCATGAACCGGCAAACGCCGCGCACCGGCCCATCCCGGAGGCCAATATTTATCCCACACAAAAAAGCGACCTGGAAATCCTGCTGGATCAATATTTTATGAACGAATTGAGGCACAGCGGCCAGCAGGAATTATCCGGTTTTGTTCCGGACGGCAACACCATTCACTATGACGGCCCGCCGGACGGCATTGAACGGGAATGTTTTGGACCGGACGGTTTGCCCCCGCACGATTCCTGGCGTATAACGCATCGCCCGGAGTGGGTACATCCCGTACCGGAACAATGGACGGAAATCACCCGGGCGCCGGAAATACGGGTTTTATTTGTCGCCGGACCGGACCCCGTAGCGCTCGGCCGGGTGATAAGTGTACAACTGGAGCATGAATTCTCCAAACACCCGGGGATACGGGCTACTCCCCTGCGCTGGAAACTGGAGGGTTTTGATTTTCCGGAACCCGCAACGGCAACGGAGATAGAAAACAGATTGGCGCTGTTGTGGGACGGGTTGCGCAGATGGCCGTACGAAACGGCCGATATCGCGGCGGGGCTGGCGAATGCAGCCATTTTCGGCTGGTGCTTGTGGCAGCAGCCGCACCGGTTATCGGACGGCTCCTGGCTGGATATGACGGCGGAAAAATGCCTCGGCGGCGATTCCGTCAAAACCGAAATCGCCATGCCTGACGGCAGTTACTCGCGTGGTTATGCGCGATGCGATGCATTACACGCCGCCGTACGTTGCGATTTTCCCGATTACCTGTCGGAGCGATACCGCGGGCGAATACACACGATCCATCAAATTCTGCAAATCGCCCCGGCCCCGACCGGGTATTCAATTTCCCGGCGCTGGCGCGGCTATTCGCCCGCGAAATAGCAGCCACGCAGGTCATGATCCGCGGCGCAAAAGTGGCCCGTATTTACAATCCGGCCAGAATGATACGGCTCGGATTGCCATAGAACCACCTGAACTGCGTTCGTTGTGATAACCTTTTGATCCATATATTCGAATTACAACCATGTTTACCGCAATAACAACCATTTGGGAACACATCCGGGAAAACCCGGAAATCCGGAAACGTATCCTGTTCAGTCTCCTGATCCTGCTCGCATTTAAAGCCGGCTCCTGGGTGATGCTGCCGGGTGTCATTATTTTTGACACCTGGTCGTTCGGCACGTTCGGCAGCGTGGGAAATATCTTTTCCGGCGGCGGCTTCGAACTGGCTTCCGTCATGGCCCTGGCTTTGTCGCCTTACGTATCCGCCATTATTGTGGTGTCGTGGTTCAGGCGCAAATTGTTCCACGACACAACCGATCCCGTCCGCCGGGAAGTGATGATTCAACGCCTCACGACCGTCCTCGCATTAGCCTTTGCCTGGCTTCAATCCACCGCCTATTTACAGTATTTGCAGGCGGTTCCCGGCCGCGTCGACCCTTCCCTGCCGGAATCCCTGTGGTTTGTCACCGGAAGCCTGACACTCACCGCCGGGACGGCCTTCAGCATCTGGCTGGTTCACCTGAACAACCAACACGGCGTCGGCAACGGCCTGACCCTGCTGCTCGACGTGGGTATCGCGCTGGAGTTCGGCAAAGCGGTGCTGAATGGGCTGCAATCCGCCAAAACGCCCCTGTTTTTTGTATTCGAATTGTTTTTCCTCCTGCTGGCGACCTGGCTGATCCTCACCATTGCCCAAAGCAAACGGGCATTGTGGTACAAAAAAACGCCCCGAAGCAAAAAGAAGGCGATTCACCTGCGGCTGAACTACGTCAAGTTTTTACCACTCGGCTTTGCGCCGTGGCTGATGTTTGTGCCGGCCACTCTGCTGCAATACCTGTCCGGGCCGAATATGGACGGCACTCCCCTGCCCTTTTCCGACATCTATTCCTGGGCCTATCTCGGCGTGTTTTTTGTCGTTATCGTCGCAGCCACGGTCTTCCAAACGGCCATGAGTGTGGACACGCGGGTTTTTGCCCAAACCATCGAATCGGAAGGCGGCGTTTTGGAAGGACTGAAAGAAAACGAGTCGGCCTCCGAACACATTGACGCCTTGTTTTTCCGGATGGCCCTGCTCAACGGCGTTTTGCTGGCCGTTGTCGGCGTTTTACCCCTGATCCTGGTCCGTTTCGGCGCCCACCCGGCGCTTGGGGCTTTTATCGGCGGGTTTTCGCTGTACAACCTGGTCGATTCCCTGATTGACGTCCGCCGCGACCTGGAATCCGCCGGTATTCCGGTGCCGGAGCATTTGAAAGAGCCGGGGTTTTGATAGGCTCCGGTCCGCAAACCCTGGAATTTGCCATCTATCCGACAATTCATTACCGAAAATTTGGTATTCCCGGAAAATTTGTTTTTATTTGTACGCAGTTATGACACCCAATCGCCCCGAAACCAACTCGGTATGACACCTAAAGTTCGCCTCCTCACCGTTGCTTTCGACACCCCCATCGAACCCTGGGAACTGCGCCACTTCCGCGGCGCCGTCGCAGAAAAAGCCGGGTGGGAACATGACCTGTTCCACAACCACAACAACGATACCGGCGGCTACCACTACCGCCTTCCCCTGATACAATACAAACAGGACCACGGCAAACCCATGCTCGTGTGTATCAACGAAGGTATCGAAGAACTGCACCACTTCTTTTCCCAGCCCGACTGGACGCTTTTGCTCAACGGCCGCAG
>JADJOD010000048.1 GCA_016713985.1 Lewinellaceae bacterium
ATCCTTTTCGGAGTCGCAGTCGGGCTTTTTGCGGGCTGGTTGCCGGCGCGCAAATTGGCTAAGATGCGCCCGGCGATGGCGCTTCGGGGCGAAATAAGCGGCAAAAACGCGCGTATTTCCCGTTTCGGCTGGCGAAAAGTGATGACTGTCGGGCAATTTGCCGTGTCGCTTGTTTTTATGATCGTGGTGGCTACTTTGTGGAGTCAGCTGCAATTTATGACCCTGGCCGACTACGGATTTCAGAAAGAAAACCTGCTCACCTTCGACCTGAAAGGCAACAAGAGTGAAACCCTGGCCACCGAAATGGTACAAAGCCATCGGGTGAAAGGAGTAAGCGCCGCCTCCATTTTGATCGCCGGCAACAACCTGCAAGGCGACCAGATACAGCGCGAACGCGGCGGCGAAAAAACGGGGATTTTTAACATTTACACCGATGAAAACTACGTGCCGGTGATGGGGCTTCAACTCGTGGCGGGTGAAAATTTTCGAAAAATGCCAGTCGCGAGCGGGAGCAATTCATCCTGCTCAATGAAAAGGCCGTTTCCCGTTTTCAACTCGGAACACCGGCCGAAGCCGTCGGCAAAACGCTTTGGCTGAATGATTCTACACCCCTGGCAGTCTGCGGCGTGTTGCGCGATTTTAATTTCCGGCCCCTGAAAGATGCGATTGAACCGTTTGCCCTGCGTTTTTCACCCGTAAATTATGGCGTTATGCACGTCCGCCTCGCACCCGGCGATCCCGGCTCCGCACTCGCGGACATGGAAAGCATCTGGAAAAAAACAGACCCGGTACATCCCTTTGAAGCCACGTTTATGGAGGAAAAAATGCGCAATGCCTACCGTGACATCGAGTTGATGGGCGGACTGATCGGTTTTTTTGCGCTGCTTGGCCTTTCGCTGGCTTGCCTCGGCCTGCTGGGGATGGTGACCTACACGGTCGGCGCCAAAGTCAGGGAGATCGGCATCCGCAAGGTAGTGGGCGCTTCGGTGGCCGAGGTGGTGCTGTTGCTTTCGCGTAAATTCCTGATAATGTTGGGCTTGGCAGTGGCTATTGCCTTGCCGGTTGGCTACATTTTATCCGACATGATCCTGGGGATTTTCGCCTACCGGATTTCAGCGGGCTTCGTCATTTTGGGCGGCTGCGCGGCAATGCTGCTGGTTTTCGGGCTCCTGGCGGTGGGGGTGCAGACCGTTCGGGCGGCTTTGGCCAACCCGGTACAGTCGCTGAGGTGAATAGATCCTTTAACCAGGCTACTGTTTGTGCGACCTCATCAACCTGTTCACCCGAATACTGTAAAGTAAACCACGATGATGTCCATTATGCTGAAAAACTACCTCACGCTTGCATTTAAAAACCTGGCCCGGCGCCGGTTTGTGGCCGGGATCAACCTGTTCGGGTTGTCGGTCGGTATAGCGGTGGGTGCACTCATTGCCCTGTTCATCCGCCATGAACACGTATTCGACCGTTTTCACGACAAAGCGGAACGTATCGCGCGGCTCAACACAACCATGAAATATCCGGGCGCCAGCGAGAGCACCGGCGCTTTTTCTTCTTACCCGATGGGGCCGTTTATGCAGGAAGTTTTTGACAGGGAGATTGAAACGTATTGTCGCCTTACACCCGTCGACAAGGATTTTGTCCTGCAAAACGGCGATACACGTGCAACAATCCGGCAGGTTTTTTCAGCCGACAGCACGTTTTTTCGCGTATTCGGCTTTCGCCTGCGGCAAGGCGACCCCCTGACCGCCCTCACACAGCCGCAGGCAATCGTGCTGACGCGTAAAGTGGCGGAATCCATATTTCACACGCCCGACGCTTTGGGAAAAACACTTTCCAAAACCTACGTATCGCCGCACACACAACACGACACAACCGAGTATTTTACCGTCAGCGGCGTGTTGGAAGACCTGCCCGCGACCTCACATTTGCAGTTCGACGCGCTGCTTTCGGGCGCACAAAAACCCTACTGGGCGATCTGGAACCCGGGCGTGGAGCGGGACTGGCAGGTGCTCGCCGCGATGACGTATTTTTTGCTTCGTTCGGAAAAAACCGACCTGGCCGACCTGGAAAAACAAATCCCCGAAGCCCTGGCGCCGAGGATGCAGGGCGCGCAATACGTTGCCCATCATTTACAGGCGCTGACCGATATTCACGGCGGTTCCAGGGGGCTTACTGCCGATAAAATAAGCAATTTCGGGCGTTTCGACCGCCAATATGTACAGGTTTTCAGTATGATCGGGTTGTTCGTTTTGCTGATTGCAGCGGTCAATTATGCCAATCTCTGCACGATCCTTGCGGGTAAACGGGCAAAAGAAATCGCTATCCGCAAAACGGTAGGCGCCAACCGCAGGGCCGTGATCACCCAGTTTCTGACTGAGTCGGTACTGACCACTGCGCTGGCTGCCGTGCTGGCCGGCATACTGATTGTTTTGTCGAAACCCTGGCTGGCGGGCCTCGATTATCCGGTTGCCGCGCTGGACGACCTTACCCGGCCCTCCTTTTGGGCTCCGGCGTTGGTGGCGGTCTTCGCTCTTGGGATCGTTGCGGGTATTTACCCGGCATTTTTTATCGGGAAAATGGCGCCGTCGGGTACGTTGAGGGGCCAAAAAAGTATTACAAAGGGAAAAAAGGGCATCATTCCGGTACTGGTGACCGCACAATTTGTGGCGGCGATTGCCCTGATCGCCAGCGCTTTGATCTGCTACCGCCAGATAAAATTTCTGGAAAAAGCGAACCTCGGCTATTCGACGGATCAAATTCTGACACTCGATCTGGGTATGCCCAACCTGTTCAAAGGGCAGATTTTGCGGGAAAAATTGGAAAAGACGCCGGGTGTGCTCGGCGCTACCGTGTCCGACCAGGTAATGGGCAACGGCTTTATTCAGAGTGGCGTACGATATGTTTTTAATGGCAAGGCGGAACATGTCGCCATGCCGTGTATGGCTGCCGATGAACAATTCACCGGCGTTTTTCAAATGCAATTGAGCGCCGGCCGCACCTTTTCCAGAGAGGCCACGCAAAACACCTCCGAATACCTGATCAACGAAACACTGGCCCGGCAGATCGGTTGGAACGAAAACGCCGTTGGGCAACAGATCGCCATTGCCTGGCAACCCGGATTCGGCACCGTGGTGGGGGTGTTAAAGGATTTTCATTTTAACTCGCTGCATCACAAAATTGAACCCGTTTGCATCCGGTCGGCCAATATGGCCAACAGCATCAGTTTGAAGGTGGCCACCGCCCATTTGCCGGCGACCTTCCGGCAAGTGGAAGTCGTGTGGAAATCCGTTATTACCGACTGGCCTTTTGAATATACCTGGGCCGACAAGCAATTTGCGCAGGTGTATCAATCCGAAACGCGGTTCAGCCGTTTGACAGGCCTGGGAGCCGCGCTGGCGGTATTTATTGCTTGTCTGGGCCTGCTGGGACTGGTCACTTTTATGGCGGAACAACGGGTCAAAGAAATCGGCATCCGCAAAGTGCTCGGCGCGAGTGTGGTGGGTATCACGGGCCTTTTGGCCAAAGACTTTTTGAAATTGGTCGTCATTGCCATCGTCATCGCCGCTCCGGTGGCTTATTTTTTCATGGACAAATGGCTGACCGACTTTGCGTACCGCATTGAAATTCAATGGTGGATGTTTGCCCTGGCGGGCTTGGCCGCCGTGGCGATTGCGTTTCTGACCGTAGGTTTTCAATCGGTGCGGGCGGCTTGGGCCAACCCGGTGGAGTCGCTGCGAAGTGAATAACTGTATGCCGGAAACCCGTTCCGGCGTATTGTGAGGCTTGCCGGAACGGATTTCTGGCGTACAAAACAACATACCATGCTTTCAAACTACCTGAAACTCGCCCTGCGCAACCTCCTGCGCTACAAAGGATACAGCCTGATCAACATTCTCGGGCTGGCCTTCGGCATCACCTGCTGCCTGCTGATCCTGATGTTTGTAGCCGACGAGCGCAGCCAGGACCGGAGTTGGCCCAACAGCGAACGTATTCACCGGATGTCGCTGGAGCGCATTTACCCTGACCGGCGTACGGGTTACGCCATTGTGCCGCCGAGTTATGCCCGGTCGGTCAAAAATGACTGCCCGGAGGTGGAAGAAGCCGTTCGGATCGTTAATTTTAACGACGGCGGCACCACCCAGTTCAAACTGGGCGACAAGGTGTTTGAAGAGAGCAAACTGCTGGCCGCCGATTCCACGTTTTTTAAGGTGTTCCAGGTTCCGCTGTTGAAGGGTAACCCCGAAAAATGCCTCAGCGATCCCAATGGCTTAGTGATGACTGCTTCCACAGCCCGCCGCTACTTCGGAGACCGGGAGCCGGTCGGACAAAGCATTCAATTGCTCGGCGGTCAGGAGCCGCGGCAATTCAGCGTCACAGCCGTGTGCGCCGATTTGCCTGATAATGTGCATTTTGCGTTCGACCTGCTGATGCCCACAAAAGGAGTGCGTTTTCTTGAAGGCACCAACCACGTCAGTTTTGCCGCCAACACGTACTTCCTGCTGCACCCGGGTGCCGATCCACGGGCCCTGGAAGCCAAATTTCCGGGCATTGTTGAAAAATACGCCGCCGGAGAAATACAGCGCAACTTCGGCGTGAGTTGGCCGGAATACAAAGCCGCCGGCAATGGCTACCGCTACTACCTCACCGCTCTGCCGGATATCTACCTGCACAGCAGATTGGAATCCGAACTAAAACCGCCGGGCAGCGCCACGATGGTGCGGATTTTCTCGCTCATCGCGTTTTTTATCCTGCTGCTGGCCTGCATCAATTTTATGAACCTCGCCACCGCCCGCAGTGCCGAACGCGCCCGCGAGGTCGGCATCCGAAAGGCGCTGGGCAGCGAACGTGGGCAACTGGCCGGCCAATTTTTGATGGAGGCGGTATTGGTAAGTGCGATGGCCACGATGTTTGCGGTGGTACTTGTGGGGTTCTTGTTGCCGCTGTTTAATGATTTGGCGGGCAAACAATTACGCATAGAGCACTACTTCGGCTGGTCGACTGTTCCGGGTTTGATTGTATTCGCAGGCGCGGTGGGTTTGCTGGCGGGCAGTTACCCGGCGGGTGTATTGTCGGGTTTCCGGCCGATAGAGGTATTAAAAGGCAAATTCAGCGCTCAAAAAAAGGGCGTGTGGCTGCGCAACGGTCTGGTGTCGTTCCAGTTCGCTATTTCTATCGCAATGATTATCAGCACCTTGGTGGTGTTTAGTCAGTTGAATTTTATTTCCGCCAAAAAAACTGGGTTTCCAAAAAGAGCACATGCTCATCCGGCAAAACGCCTTCGTTTTGCAGGAAAAAACGGACGCGTTCAAACAGGAATTGCGACAGATCACCGGCGCGGAAGCCGTCAGCGGCAGCAACGAGGTGCCCGGCGGCCCGAACTGGTTCGGTACCTCGTTTAAAAAGCAGGAAGACAACGAAACGGTGACCGGCAGGGGGCTGGTCGTCGACGACAATTTTGTGCAGACCCTGCAAATGGAAGTGGTTGCCGGGCGGTCTTTTTCAAAAGACTTCCAGGATTCCCTGTCGGTGATGCTGAACGAACGCGCCGTGAGGGACCTCGGCCTCGGCCCCGATCCGGTGGGCAAACGTATCGTCCAGCCCGGCAGTTTTATCGATCCGGAGGAAGGCGATGTAACCTTTACCGTCGTGGGTGTGGTCAAAGATTTTCATTTTCAAAGCCTGCACGAGCAAATCGTGCCCCTTTTTATCCACCATCACCGCGTTTTTCGGGGAGTGGATAATCTGCTGAACGTCCGGATACAATCCGATCAATTTCAGCCATTTATCAGCCAGGCGGAGCAACTCTGGCGCAAATTTGTACCCGATCAGCCCTTCCGTTACCGGTTTCTCGACGCGGGGCTGGCGAACCTCTACGCCGCCGAACACAGGACGCAGCGCATTTTGGTGTTGTTCGCCCTGCTGGCTGTTTTTATCGCCTGCATCGGGTTGTTCGGGCTGGCCGCCTACACGGCCCAGCAGCGCACCAAAGAAATCGGCATCCGCAAAGTGCTCGGTGCCTCCGTGGCGGGCATCACCGGGCTTTTGGCCAAAGATTTTTTGACATTGGTTCTCATTGCCATCGTCATCGCCGCTCCGGTGGCTTATTTTTCATGGACAAATGGCTGACCGACTTTGCGTACCGCATTGAAATTCAATGGTGGATGTTTGCAGTGGCAGGGGCAGTAGCAGTGGCTGTCGCGTTTTTAACGGTGAGTTTCCAAAGTGTAAAAGCTGCGCTGGCGAACCCGGTAAAAAGCCTGCGTTCGGAGTGATAACCCTGAAGTTTTTATATTTTTTCAATCAACGACCTATGTTTCAGCACAACCTTGCACTGATTTACAGAAACTTCAAACGTTTCAAAAGCACTTTTTTGATCAACCTGCTCGGTTTGTCGGCGGGACTCGCTTGTACTTTTTTGATTTACCTGTGGATCAGCGACGAAGTGGGCTTTGACAAATTCCATACCCGCGATGCGCAACTTTTTCAGGTGATGGAATGGAGCGCAGAAGGCGGGAAAAAGATCGTGCACGATGCCACACAAGGCCTGCTCGGACAGAGCATGGCGAAGGATTTGCCCGAAGTCGAGTCGGCGGTGTCTGTGTTGAACCTGGCGAAGTATGGCCAGAATTTGCCCTTCACGTTCGGGGGCAAATCGGTGGAGCGGACGGGCATTTTCGCCACGCACAATTTTTTCGAGGTGTTTAGTTTTAAACTGAAAAGCGGGCAGCCGGCGCAACTTTTTTTGGACAGAAACGCGGTGGTCATTTCCGAAAAAATGGCGCAAAGCCTTTTCGGCTCTGCCGAAGCGGCACTTGGGAAAACCTTAGATTGGGAGGTGTTCGGCAAAAAAAGGCAGTCGCAGGTGTCGGGCGTTTTTGAAAATCCGCCCGCCAACAACAGCCTGATTTTCGATTTTGTCGGCTCCTACGACATGTGTTTGCAGGAAATATGGACCAACGGGCAAAAATGGTGGAACGAAGGTACCCAGACTTATCTGGTGCTGAAACCCGATACGAATATCCCAAAATTTAACGAAAAAATAGCGGATTTTATCAAAAGATACCGCCCCGAAACCATTTTTACCTGTTTTGTACGCCCGTATTCGAGCGCGTATCTGCACGGAAAATACGTGGACGGCGTACAAGCGGGCGGGCGGATTGCCTACGTGCGGCTGTTTTCGATCATTGCGCTGTTTATTTTGCTGATCGCCTGCATCAATTTTATGAACCTCTCGACCGCCAAAGCATCCGTGCGGGTCAAAGAAATTGGCATCAAAAAAGCGGTCGGTTCGTCGCGCGGAAACTTAGTCGCTCAATTATTGGGCGAGGCCCTCGCCATGTCCGCGCTTGCGACCGTGCTGGCGCTTGGGCTGACTGCCGCGTTGTTGCCGCTGTTCAATTCGATAACCGGAAAAGCCATTGTCTTTCCATTTTCACCGCAACTGATCGCCATTGCCCTCGGTGTGGCGTTGCTGACGGGTTTTCTGGCGGGCAGTTACCCGGCGTTTTACCTGTCGCGGTTTCGACCTGTCGCGGTGTTGAAGGGGAAAATCGAGCGTTCGTCGGGCGAGTTGCTGGCGCGGCGCGGCTTAGTGGTTTTTCAGTTCATGGTCTCGCTGGTTTTGATTTTTGCGGTCGCGGTGATTTACCGGCAACTTGATTTTATACAGTCCAAAAACCTCGGCTACGACCGTTCGAACGTCTTGTATTTCGACAAAGTGGGAACGGTTTCACAAAACCCGGAAGCGTTTTTGGCCGAAATCCGCCAAATTCCGGGTGTGGAGCGGGCTTCGTCTATGCAGGAAACGATGGTGGAAAGCGGAGGTACGGGTGGTTCGAGCACATATGGCATCGAGTGGCCGGGCAAAACGGAAAAGGATTTGATCGATTTCAACGTGCGCGCGGTGGATTTTGGGATGATTGAACTGCTGGAGATGCCACTGGCGGCGGGGCGCAGTTTTTCAAGGGAATTTTCCGATGAAGGCTCGCAACTGTTGTTCAACGAAACCGCGATCCGGGCGATGGGGCTGAAAAACCCCGTGGGCCAACCGGTGAAAATGTGGGGCGAACAAAAAATCATCGCCGGGGTTGTAAAGGATTTTCACCTCACTTCGCTGCACGAACCCATCGCACCCATGGTATTCCGCTTTTCGCCCGAAGAGACTTCGACGGTGGTGCTCAAAATCAAGGCGGGTGATGAAAAGGCGACGCTCGAACGCCTCGGCAGTTTTTACAAAAAATTCAACCCCGGTTTCGACTTCAATTTCCGGTTTCTGGACGAGACCTACCAGGCCCAGTACGTTTCAGAGCGGCGGGTTTCGCAGCTGTCGCGGTATTTCGCAGGACTGGCGATTTTGATTTCGTGCCTTGGGTTGTTCGGGTTGTCCATGTTCACGGCGGAGCAGCGGAAAAAAGAGATCGGCATCCGGAAAGTCCTCGGCGCGAGTGTGGTTGGCATCACGAGCCTGCTGGCGAAAGACTTTTTAAAACTGGTAGTCATCGCCATCGTCATTGCTTCCCCCCTGGCTTGGTGGGCGATGAATCAATGGCTCGCCGGTTTTGCCTATCACATTGATATTCAATGGTGGATGTTTGTAGTTGCAGGGGCAGGGGCAGTGGCCGTTGCATTTTTGACGGTGGGTTTTCAGAGTATGAAGGCGGCGCTGGCGAATCCGGTGAAGTCTTTAAAAGTGAGTAAACTGTCTGGATCAGGATTTTGAAATATTTACGGCCTGTTTACATTCTTTACAATTGAAAAAGCCCGAAAGAAGCGCTTCAGGATACCTTTGAAAAAGGTTGAACAAATGAAGCGAGTTTATTTTTACCCACCTGTCCGCCCGGCACTTTTTATGCTGTTTTTTATCACTGCCTGTAGCGGGCAACCCGATTCAAACGCCCTGAAAATCAATGACTTCGTGCCAGAAGTTTTGCCGAAAACCGGGGCGCAGATCTCCGAGTATGTAGTAGAAATATTTGAGGACAAAAAAGGGAACCTGTGGTTTGGAACCGTGTCGGATGGTGCCGTATGTTATGACGGAAAAACGCTTACCTACCTTTCTACAAAAGACGGATTATGCGACAATACCGTCGCGAGCATTACGCAAGACAATGAAGGAAATATGTGGTTTGGCACCCACAATGGCGCTTCAAAATACGATGGAAAAACCTTCACCAATTTTGGGATCAGGGAAGGCTTGCATGGCCCCGGTTGTCACATTTTGGCGGATAAAAAGGGGAACATTTGGGCCGGTACGAATCATGGCGCTTTTCGCTTCAACGGTTTCTCTTTTTCCGAATTCAAGATTCCTGAACCGGTTATAGAAAACCCGTCCTATAAATGGGTGGCCGGCAAAATCTGGACCCTGATGGAAGATAAAAAAGGCAATATCTGGTTTGCCAGAGACGGTTTTGGCGCTTGTAAATATGATGGCACTTCCTTCACACATTTCACCAGTAAAGATGGCCTGTGCAGTAACATCGTCAGCAGAATAATGGAAGATAAACAAGGGAATATCTGGTTCGGGACCCTAACATCCGATTTTCCCAAAAATACCAAAGAAGGTGGGCTAAGCCGTTATGACGGTAAAACGTTCAGCAATTACCCGGAAATAAAGGGCCTTAGCGAAAATGACATTTATACCATTTATGAAGATAAAACGGGGAACATCTGGATTGGCGCAACGCATCTTGGAGTGTATCGTTATGACGGGTCAACATTCACCCTGTTTAAAGAGACGGACCGGAAAGACCTGACCGTTCATTTTGGCGTTCAGGCTATTTTGGAAGACAAAAACGGAACGCTTTGGTTCGGTTTCTCCGGAGGACTTTTTCGTTTTAACGGAACGTCATTTTTTAATATTACCCAGGATGGTCCATGGAAGTAAAACCTGCCGAAGCGAGGCTATGCCCTTATTCTGTCCCATAAAATTCGAACGCAATTTTTGTTTTAAATTATTGATTACCAAAATATTGAGGATTGGAATGAAATTAACCTCAATTGCCTGGGCCAATCAGAATTAGCGTGGAAAATTTGAATATTGTTTGTTTTCTATTGCTTTCTTATATGATTTTTTGAATGCTCAAAAACATTACGGATTTCAACAATTTTATGGAACAGGATTAGCGCCAAGCCGCGCGCCAGCGACACTGTACGGCGGACTTCCAAGTCCGCCGATACGACACGCGCGACGGATTTGGGAAATCCGCCGTACAAGAGCGATCGTTACACGCGAGGAGAAGCCCTTATCTGTCCCCATAAAATTCGAACGCAAGTTTTGTTTTAAATTATTGGTTACCAAAATATTGAGGATTGGAATGAAATTAACCTCCATTGCCTGGGCCAATCAGAATTAGCGTGGAAAATTTGAATATTGTTTGTTTTCTATTGCTTTCTTATATGATTTTTTGAATGCTCAAAAAACATTACGGATTTCGGCAATTTTATGGAACAGGATTAGCGCCAAGCCGCGCGCCAGCGATAACCGTACGGCGGACTTCCAAGTCCGCCGATACGACTCGGACGGCGACGGATTTGGAAATCCGCCGTACAAGAGCGATCGTTACACGCGAGGAGAAGGGCTGTGCCTCGTACCTCCGTCCGTTCCCGCACAAGCACCGTCCGAAACCGAACAACCCGTCCTATTTCCATTTTACTTAAAGAGTTGATAACCAGTTAGTAATAAATCCGGCATGGGGGTATGGGGTAGTAAGTCCGGGCGGGTCTCAAACCCGCGTCCCGGCGCTAGGGATTCAAAACTATCTTAAAATTGCCCTGCGTTCCTCTGGAAAAACAAGTTTCAATCCGCCATTCTTGTCGGCGGGCTGGCGGCGGGTCTGACAGCTTGTTTGCTGTTGCTCCAATACGTCAGTTACGAACTGAGTTTCGACCATTTCCACACGAAAGCCGACCGGATCTTCCGGGTGGTGAACGAGCGTTTTCAGGAAGGGAAATCCATCCAGAAAGGCACCATCACATACCCGACCATCGGGGCGGCTATGGCAAAGGATTTTCCGGAAGTGGCCAACCACACCCGGATTATGGCGGGCGGCGACGTACTCGTCCGGCTGGACGACAAGATCGCCGAGCAGAAAGGCCTGTTGTGGGCCGACGAGCATTTTTTTGAAATTTTTGATTTTCCGCTGCTCGCCAGAGAAGGCCGCCAACTGATCGACGAATCCAACGAAGTTGCCATTTCGCGCTCTGTCGCCGGGGTGTATTTTCCCCTGGGCGAAAGGGGATTACAGCGCCGTAGTCAGCGGGAAATTTACCTGAGCAGGAAAAAACCCCGTTTAAGGTCACAGCGGTTTTCAAAGAATTGCCCGCCAATTCGCTGCTGCAATTCAATGTGTTGGGCTCCTTTGCCACCATTGTTAAGATCGAGGGAAGGACACGCTGGAAAGTTGGGACTGGTCCCGATTTCTGGCATTATATCGATTTGAAACCCGGCACGGACGTTGCGGCTCTCGAGGCCAAATTCCCGCTTTCAGCGACGCTATTTTCAGGGCGCCAAGGTGTCGGGCAGCCGGAGTGTTTTCCCTGCAGGCGTTGAAAGACGCGCATCTTTATTCAAAGGCCTGGAATACGAAATAGGCCGGACGGCGAATGGCCGCGCGGTATGGTCGTTGCTTCTGATCGCTTTTTTCATCCTCGTCATTGCTGGATAAGTATAGTCAACCTCTCTTCCGGTGCGGGCCATGGAGCGGGCAAAGAAGTGGGGGTGCGAAAGGCCATCGGAGCGAAACACGGCCAGTTGGTCAACCAGTTTATGATGGAAGGCTGGTAGTCAACCTGGCGGCCCTGGCGCTTGCGGTTCCCGCTTATATTCGGTGATAAAACCCTGGTTTCGGGGTCAATTTTGGCCTGAAAGTGAACTGCTCAAGTTGTTTTCCAACGGCAATACCAACTTGTTGTCCGCCCTGGCAGGTTTGATACTGCCCGGCATCCTTGTGTCCGGGGCTTATCCACGCCTGGTTGTTGTCGTCTTCCGCCGGTCGCGGGTATTTTGAAGGGGTTTTTCCAAAAAGCCTCGGCAGCGGCGGCCTGCGCAAAGGGCTGGTGGTGTTTCAGTTCACGGCTTCCATTGCCCTCATTACGGCAACGTGGCTGGTATCGCGACAAATCAGTTTTGAACCGGCAAGACCTCGGCGTGGATATTGACCACGTTCTGACCTCGACCCACCGCAAATGACCCAATGGGACAGCACTTACATCAGCAAATTAGATGCTTTTAAAGGCGCATGACCCGCCCAGTTCAGGCATCCGCGCCGCCGCGTCTTCAACCGCGCGCCAGGTGACCCCGCCATATGGGCCGGGTGTTTCAGAGTCAAAAACTGGGTGAAGGCGCCTCCGACCCAACAGTTCACCAGCGGTTTTATCAACGCCGATTTCAACTACGCGGCAACATACGGGCTGCAACCTCGCCAGGAGATTTTTCCAAAAAACGACCACAACCCCGATTGGGACAAATTGGAAAGTATTGTGCTGGCAGAGTCTGGCGGTGAAAATGTTCGACTATACCTCTAACGAGGATACCTTAGAAAAAACCTCCGTTTTTGGGACCTGACTACTGGAAAATCGTGGGCGTATTGCCCGATTTCACCAGAAATCGCTGCACAACGCCATCGAACCGAGCTCCTTTTTGTGCCCTCTTACAGCGGCGGCAACCAGATTTCGCTCCGGGTGGCGGGTGATCGAAACCCCTCGACCAGACGATCACTTTCATTCAAAAGCCTACATCCGGTTTTCCCGGGCAACGTGTTCAAATACGCATTTGTGGATGAAAATTTCCGGAAGTTGTACCCAGGCGGATGTACGTTTCGGGAACGTCCTCGGCTTTTTCACCCTGCTGACGCTGTTTGTTACCTGTCTCAGTTTGTTTGGCCTGGCATCTTACACCACCATGCTGCGTACCAAAGAAGTCGGCATCCGCAAAGTACTCGGCGCGAGTGTGGCGGGTATCACGGGTTTGCTGGCGAAAGATTTTCAAAACTCGTCGTCGTTGCTATTGTCATTGCTTCGCCGGTCGCGTGGTGGGCCATGAACGAGTGGCTCTCTGATTTTGCCTATCGTATTGATATTCAATGGTGGATGTTTGAGTGGCAGGGGCGGTGGCCGTGGCGATCGCTTTTTGACGGTCAGGTTTTTCAAGGTATACGTTTGGCGCTGGCGAATCCTGTTTCCTCGCTCCGTTCGGAGTGACCGAAATCCCCGTCTTTAACGGGATGAAGCCGCTGTGAAACAAGTAATTACAAAACGCTCCGGCTCTCGTGAAAAATTGAAGGAACAGCGTTCTGTCAAAATCCTAAAGTTAAAAACATCATGCTGCAGAAACAACCTCACCCATGCCTTCCGCGCGCTCCGCCGCGACCGCATTTATACTGCACTCAATCTTGTCGGACTCGCCATTGGGTTGGGTGCCGCGCTGCTGTGCTGTTATGGAGTACAGGACGAACTGACCTTCGACCGCTCGCACCGGCAAGGCAAAGCATCGCCCGTGTGCTTTACGACCAGCACTGGGATTTCGGCGGCGAACGCCAGTGGTCCGATGTGACCCCGGCAGGTCTGGTGCCCGCCATAAAGCCAGATTGCCCGAAGTGCAGGACGCCGTGCGCGTCTGGCGTTTCACGCCCGGCGCATTTTCGGGTAGGTGCGTCGTTGTTGGAGGTAGAGGATGTGCTGATTGCGGACGCGACGTTTTTCGACCTTTTGGTTCCCTGTGCTGCGCAGCGACGGCTAAGCAAACCACTCGCTACGCCAAATGGCATTTGTTGGTGACCGACGCGAGGGTATAAATTATTCGCCGACGCCGAGCCGCTGGGAAAAACACTGCGTTTTAACGATAAAGTCGACCTCGTGGTAACGGGTATTTTGAAAGACCCACCATCCAATTCAGGCATCCAGTTTTCCTGTATAACACCTTGGGAACCAGTGGCTAATCAAATCATTTTTGACCCCAAAAATGCTTTCCATTGGGGATGATGATGAGTTATACCTCGTGGGTGTTGCCTAGCCCTGAAGCCAACCGTATCCGGAAGCGCACGCCAAACTCGCCGCCCCCTCGTCGACTAGCACCCCAGAACAAACCCGACGACGGGCAATTCTGAACATGCCTTCCACGCCTTGCATCAGGTGTATCCTCGACTCCGGGATGTTGCATTGGAGACTTCGGCAGGGCAATCGAAAACCATCGCCGTCTTCGCCGCTGATCCAGTTTGCTTGTGCTTGTCATCGCCTGCATCAGCTATGTCAACCTCGCCACAGCCCGCGCCACCACGCCGCGCGAAAGTCGGCGTACGCAAAGCCATCGGCGCGAGGGGAAAAGCGAATTGTTCACGCAGTTTTTGGCCGAATCGGGATTGCTCATTCTGGTAGCGACCGGGGTTGGCGATGTTGCTTTGCCATGGCTTTTCTCCCCATGTTCAACGAACTTTCATGGTAAAAATTTCAGCAGCCGGTTGTTTCTCCAGCCGGTTGTGCTGCGCGTGGTGACAGGGCTACGGACCCCGGTCAAGCTTGCTCCTGGCGGGTATTTGCGGCACTGATGCTGACGCGGTTCCAATCCCTGTCGCTGTTTGAAAGGGCAAAGGTATCAATTTGGAAAAACAGGCGGCAATACCGGTACGATCCGTTTGCGAAAAACACTGGTAAGCCAGCCAGTTTGTTTTTTCTTTTGATACTGATTACCAGCGCGTTTCATCATCAGCCGCCAAAATGACATACGTTCGCGAAGCCAAACTTGGCTTCGAGCGCCCAGGAAACATGGGGCCCACATGGTTTGGCGCGGCAAAAAGAGGCGGCGCCGACGTGATCAAAAACGAACTCGCGGGCAAACCCGGCATCGCCAGAAGTTTCGATGAGCGACAAATATCGTCGGAATCGGCTCCATAAAACGGCGGAATGGAATGGGAAGGCAAACCCCAGGACAAAAAGTGCCGATCGGCAAGTCGGCACCGATACAGTTGACTGGCTTTTTGGAATTGCAAATCAAAGAAGGGCGCTGGTGAATTCCCCTGAAATGAACAACCAACGGAAAACTTCATTAACCGTTCAACGGCGCACTACACACCCGGAGATGGGTACGCGAAAGGAGCTATCAACAAATGGGTGAAGGTCAACGGAACGGGCACGATAGTGGGCGTGGTGGAGGACTTTATTTTCAATCGCTGCACGCCGCCGTCGATCCGCAACCGTACGCTATCCACAAACCCGCACCGATTGGGCTGGACTTTCTGCTCGTCAAAGAACAGCACCGGGAAAACGGTCTGGAACGACGATGCGTCGATACGGAAGCGCCGCTCCAGCAAGACCATCTCGAGAAAGGTGTTCAATTATGTTTCCTCGACGAAACCGAGCCATACGGCGAAATGTAGCAAAACCGAACAGCGCACCGGTAGCCAGTTCGATGGTTTTCGCCGGGTTGGCCATTGCTGATCTCCTACCTGAGACTGTTTGGTTGGCGGCGTTTCGCGACGGAGCACCAGCAAAGAAATCGGCATCCGGAAGGTGGTGGGCGCGTCCGTGGCGGGTCGACGGGCTTGTTGGCCAGACTTTCTGAAACTGGTCCCTGGTGGCTATCGTCATCACCTCTCCCATTGCCTAGTGGGCGATGAAACTGGCTTTCAGGATTTTGCCTATCGTATTGATATTCAATGGTGGATGTTCCGTAGTTGCAGGGATTGGCGGTGGTTATCGCGTTTTTTGACGGTGGGTTTTCAGAGTATGCGGGCGGCGCTGGCAAATCCAGTGAAGTCTTTGCGGAGCGAATAGTTTTTGGAAAAGGCATTTTTAAAAAAGTGTCTTTTCTACCCTGATTATTTGGTTTTTCCAACAAACTAAAAAATTAAGCCATGCTCAAAAATTTTATAAAAATCCTTGTACGACCTCCAAAAACAAAGGCCTGACCGCTATCAACATCCCTCGGACTGAGCATCGGGCTGGCCCCTGTTTCAGCCTTTTTTACTTTTATTCTGTCAATGAATTCGAATTGCGACCGGTTTCACGCCGATGCCGACCGTGTTTTCGGGTGTTTCGTTG
>JADJOD010000049.1 GCA_016713985.1 Lewinellaceae bacterium
GGTGGTAGTCTTTTACCACGCCGACGACGTTTCTCGGCACGGAATCGCCGGCCATCACCTGCCGGCCCAGCGCATCGTCGGGGTTTTGAAAACCGAAAATTTTCGCGGCGGTCTCGTTGAGTACGACGTTAAATTCGTCGGCTTTGTAATTTTCTGAAAAACCACGCCCGGCCACTAATTGCAATTGGTATTGCCCGATGAACCGGTCGTCGACACCCATGGTGCGGCAGCGTTTATTCAGTCCGCCGTCGAGGCGGGTAAAATCGGTGGAATTGCCGATTTCTCCACCCGGAACTCCCGTGCTTCGGGTGGTTGAAACGATGCCTGCCAGCGCGTTGACCTCGTTCAGAAAACTGCGCACGGGCGCCTGCCCTGCCGAGTCCGGGCGCGAGGCGCTTTCTTCCAATACCAGCGTCTGGCCGATATCCACACCCAGCGCCTGTTTTTGCATGTATTGCATCTGAAAAAATAAGGCCAGCACCCCGGTCACCAATAAAATGGCGATGGAGAACTGCCCGACCACCAGCGTTTTGCGCAGTCGCGCCTTGCTGCCTGTCGCACCTTTTGCCAGCATATTTTTCAGCGAAAAAACGGGGTTAAAACCGGCCAGCACCCGCGCCGGGTAAAGGCCCGCAAACAAATACTCCCAGCCCAAACAACGCGACCAGCAAGGCCAGAAGCCCAACCCCTGAGGCAGCAAATCCACCGGAGCGCGGTCCACGAGACGGGCGAACGTGTTGAGCATCAATACAAAAAACACCGCGCCAAGTGAAATCGCCAACAGGTTGACCAACAAGGATTCGGTCAAAAACTGCCGGATCAAATGCCCCGATGTTGCGCCGTTCACCTTCCGGACGCCGACTTCTTTGCCGCGGTCGAGCGCCCGGGCAGTGGCGAGGTTGACGTAGTTGAGCCAGGCAATGAGTAAAATGAGCAGGCCCGCCGCGCCGAGGGCGTAGATAAATTTAAAATCGCCGTTACCCGTCAGTTCGTAGTCGGCCCGTAATTGGAACGCAGGTGAATGTCGCGCATAGGCTGAAGGATAAATCGCTGGTCAAAACCTTCTTTTTTCATCTTTTTCCCCATGTAGCGCTCGGTGAAGGCGGGCAATTTCGCCGCCAGGGCTTCGGCATCGGCGCCGGGGCGCAGCAGCAGATAAGTGTAAAAATCCGACCAACCCCAACTGCCCCTCGGCATCGCCGCCGTTTTCCTTTACCTCTTTTACATACGTCGGATAATCGAGCAACATGCTGAGCCGCATGTACAGGTGTGAATTAACGGGCGGGTTTTCGAGCAACCCGCGCACCGTCCATTCACTGTCGCGGAATTTGAAGGATTTGCCGATGGGATTTTCCTTTCCAAAAAGCACACCCGCCATTTTTTCCGTCAGCACCGCGGAATACGGTTGCGAAAAACACGTTTTGGGGTCGCCTTCCAGCATTTTAAAGGAAAAAATGTCAAAAAACGAAGCATCCGCGTAACAGCCGCCCACCTGTTCCATGACCTCGCCGCGTTTGGCCAAGCCGCCGAAAAACCGCAGGCGAACCATGTCTTCCACTTCCGGGAAGTCTTTTTTCAGGTGCGGGCCGACCGCCGGGTATGTGAACGCGAAAGTTTGCAACCCGCCGCCTTTTTCCTGCACGGTCATCGGTACGCGGTAGATGCGTTCGGCGTTGACCTGGAAATCGTCGTAACTCCGCTGGAACTGGATGAAGTTCAGCAACAACAGGCAAACCGCCACGCCGATGGCTAAGCCGAGGATGTTGACGCCGGTGAAAACTTTGTTTTTCAGCAGGTTTCGCAGGGCGAGTTTGATGTTGTTGGCAAGCATGTTATGTTATTTAAGTCGTTACCTGTCAATTTATTGTCGGGATCAGGATTTTCAGAATTTGAGGAATTCCGGAATTCTGAAAATTCTCAAATTCTGAAAATCCTGATCCTTTACTCACTACGCAATGACTTCACCGGGTTCGCCAAAGCCGCTTTTACCGATTGAAAACCCACCGTCAGGGCTGCCACCACAAACGTCAGCAGCAATGACAACCGAAAATGCCGCTCCGAGCGAGATGCGAAACGTATAATTGTCGAGCCAGCGGTTCATCGCCCACCACGCCAGCGGCATACTCAACACAAACGCGACCAGCAGCAGGCGGGTGTACTCCTTGCCGAACAACCACAAAACACCCGCCACGGTCGCGCCCAGTGTTTTGCGGATACCGATTTCCTTGCGTTTGCGCGCCACCATAAACGCCGCCATGCCGTAGAGGCCAAGACAGCCGACAAAAACGGCGATCCCGGCGAACAGGCGCATCAATTGCAACACGATGCTTTCCTGCTCGTAAAATTTGGCGAGGCGGGTATCCATAAATTCGTACTCGAAAAAGTAGTCCGGGAAAAGGCCCGACCAGATCTTTTCGACGGCGGCCAGTGCAGTTTTTTGGGTTTGCATATGGAGGCGCAGGGCACAGTTGTCGAAATCACCCGCGTCGGACATCAGCACCTGCGCGTGGATGGGTTCGTGGAAAGAGCGGTTGTGAAAATTTTTGACAACACCCACGACCGGGAAACCCCGTTTTCCGTCGAATACTTTTTTGCCAAGCACTTCTTCCGGAGAAGCGAGGCCAAGTTTGCTCATAAGTTCTTCATTGACAAGTAATTCACGCACGGTGTCGCTGCGCTCAAGATTGCGTCCGGCCACTAATTTCAGTCCGAAAGTTTCGAGGTAGCGGTCGTCCTGCGATTTCAAGTTGACATCCCAGTTTTCGTTGTCCGGGCGGCCTTCCAGCCGGATGCGGGTACCCCAATTGTTGTCGGAAGCGGGCGGCTGCGAACAAAGCGTGATGCTTTCCACACCGACCAAGCTGCCGAGTTGCTGCCGGAGTGTGTTTTGTTTGGCGGCATCGTACCGGCCCGGGATGGGCACCGTTACAATACCTTCCCGCTGGAAACCGAGGTCGGCTTTGCGGGTATATTCCATTTGAGCCGTGACCGTCACTGCCCCGATGATGAGCATTTGTGAAATGGCGAATTGTGTACCGACCAGCAGGCGGCGCAGTGAAAAACCGCCTGCCTTTTGCCCTGTACCCATACCTTTCAGCGATTCGGCCGGGCGAAAACCCGACAACATGAGTCCCGGATAGGCGCCCGACAAAAAGCTACAACCAGCATCAGCGCGGCCAAAAACCGTAAAACATCACGCCGCCTGCCGCCTGCATCGTCAGATTTACGCCCAGAAGTGTGTTGAGCGCGGGCAAGGCAAAATAAGCGGCCGCCAGCCCGATGGCGGTCGAAAAACAGCACAATCAGGCCCGTTTCGGACATAAATTGCCAGAAAAGTTGCATCCGGGTGCTGCCGATCGCTTTGCGCACCCCACCTCCCGGGCGCGGGAGAGGGCTTGCGCCGTGGCCATATTGACAAAATTGACGCAGGCGGTCAGCAACAGGAACAACCCTATGAGCGCCAGTGCCCAAACATATGCCATACGGATACCCGTACCCAGTTCCGGGTCGAAATGCACCGCAGTCAGCGGCACGGCGTGGTAGAAAAACTCGCGCACTTCCGGGTGGAAATATTTTTCCCGAAAAGCGGCGAATGAATTTTCCAGTTCTGCCGCCGTATGACCTTCACGCAGCGTGGCAAAACACTGGGTGCCGCCGTTGATGCCGCCCCAGTTGTTGAGCATCCGTTTTGCGTCGGGATCGGCGGTCAACGTGGCCCAGGAGCAGTAGATCTGGTAGCGCAGGTCGGTATTTTCCGGAACATCGCGAAGTATTCCAACTATCTGATAATCAGCGTTATTATTGACCCGGAAGGACTTGCCGAGGGCGTCTGTTGTCCCGAAATATTTAAGGGCCGTCTTCTCTGTGACCAGCGCGGTGTTCGGCTGAAGAAATCCCTGCATACTGCCTTGCACGAGTGGCAGGTCAAAAATTTCAAAAAACTCCGGCTCAGCGAAGGCGCGGGTGTTTTCTTCTTTGAATTTGACCGGCGCCGTGCCCTCTTTGGTCAGCGTCACCAACGAATTTTGGCGGGCGGAAACCATCGCCGTTTTTCCAAAAAAGCATACTCCTGCCGCAAAGCCATGCTCATAGGGTATGGTACATTGCCCTCGCGTGAAGTCACTTCACCCTTGGCTTCAGTCGTGACCAGCACCGTTCGGTCGGCTTTCGTGTGAAACCGGTCGATGCTCAAATGGTGACTCACCAGCAGGAAGATCAGCACGCAACAGGCAATGCTGAGACCCAGTCCCAGGGTGCTGAGGGCGGCAAAGGTTCGGTTGCGATGGAGGCTTCGGAAGGCGACTTTGATGTAATTCGAGAGCATGACTTAACACATAAGTTGTTGAAAATTAAATTTTTGTATCCCGGAATTATGCTATCCGTTCTTTCATTCTGCAAATTCTGATTCTGACTTTTTATTCGCTTCGCAACGATTTGACCGGATTTGCCAACGCCGCCCGCACACTCTGAAAACCCACCGTCAAAAACGCAACAGCCACTGCCCCTGCCCCTGCAACTACAAACATCCACCATTGAATATCAATACGGTACGCAAAATCGGCGAGCCATTTCTGCATGAAAAAATAAGCGGGCGGCGAAGCGATGACTATGGCTATGACAACGAGTTTTAAAAAGTCTTTTGCCAAAAGGCTCGTGATGCCGGTCATCGACGCGCCGAGTACTTTGCGGATGCCGATCTCCTTCCTGCGCCGCTCGGCCATGAAGGTTGCGAGGCCAAACAGCCCCAGGCAGGCCACCAGAATGGCGAGCCCCGAAAAAAACGACATCAACGCACCCATACGTTGTTCGGTGCGGTAAAGGGCATCGTATTGTTCGTCGAGAAAGATGCAATTGAAAGGGCGCATGGGAGCCACCGATTTCCACGCCGTTTCCATTTGCGACAATACCGTGCGCATGTCCTGCCCCTTGCCCACCCGCGCCAGCACCGAGGCAAAGTGAAGCATTCCCGGTTCGTTAAAAAGCACAACCGGCTCTACTTTTCCCCGGAGTGAAGCGGTGTGAAAATCGCGCACCACGCCCACGATGGTGCCCGGGCCGCGTTGGGCTGCGTTTCCGAGCAGGCATTTTCGCCCGACCGCTTCCTCTGTCGTAAGGTTATAATGCCGCAAAAAGGCTTCATTGACAATAAATTCGTTGATGGTGCTGTCGCCCCGAATTTTAGCGGGGTCGAAATTCCGTCCCGCAAGCAATTGAATACCAAGCGTTTGCAAATAATGAACATCGGCGGAAACGCCGCCTACCATGTGCCAGTCGCTACCGTCGGCCGGGTTGGGGTCGAGTGAAAAACCGTTACCAATGACGGTCTCGAACGGCGAACGCCCGGCGCGCGCCACCGATTCGACGCCGCTCAAGGTCCGCAGTTGTTCGCAAAAAGGTTCGAGGTGTTTTAACAATTCAACATTGCCCCGCAAAAAGATAACTTGTTCTTTGTCAATGCCGAGTTTTTTGGTTTGCATAAAATCGAGTTGCGCGCGCACGACCACGGCGCCGACAATCAGCATGGTTGAAATGGCAAATTGGCAAATCACCAGCCCCCGGCGCAGTGTCAGTCCGGCCACGCTGTATCGGGTCGACTGCCCTTTCAGCACGGTCATCGGCCTGAAACGCGACAATACGAAGGCCGGGTAAAAGCCGGCCAACAGGGAAAGCAGCAACCAGCCCGCCCCGATTCCTGCCAAAAATCGCGCTTCCAACAGCCGGAACGGGATCTCCTGGGCGAGTAAATCGTTCAACACAGGCAAAAACATCTGCGCCAAACCGATCGAAATCAATACCGCCGGTAGTAACAGTAAAAACGATTCGCTCAAAAACTGCCGTATCAATTGCCCCCCTTGCGCCCCGACAGCCTTGCGAATGCCCACTTCTTTGGCTCGCATCGAGGCTCGGGCGGTCGTCAAGTTGACATAATTGACGCAGGCCATCAGCAAAATCAGCGCAGCGACCACCCCGAAAATGCCGAGGTATCTGCGGTCGGTGATGCGGAGTTGATTGGAAAAATTGAACGCTTGCGTGTTGAAATGCACCTCCGTCAGCGATTCCAGCGGCAAATGCAGGGTGTTTTGGTCGGGATCGGCTTCGGGATTGACCCATTTTTCAATTTTCGCAGCGAGGGCTGACGGGTCGGCGCCGGGGCGCAGCAGGAGCCAGGTGGTATATTCGGGGTTGTTCCATTCGACATTATTTTCGGAGGCAGCGAAATTGTCGAGGCTGTAATGAGAGGTCAGAAAATTGAACGAGAAGTGCGAATTGGCAGGCACGTCCACCACCGCCGCGACTTCGTAGTTTTTTTTGTTGTTGAAATTCAACGTTTTACCCAGCGGCGAAGCGTTGCCGAAATACTTGCGCGCCATTTTTTCCGTAATGACGAGTGTGTTCGGGCGGTTGAGTGCGGTGGAAAGGTCGCCTTGTACGGCTTTAAAATCCAGCACTTTGAAAAAATTGGGGTCGGCATAGCAAAAACCCGGTTCGTCGAACATGATTTCGCCGTGCCGGATGGTGCGGGAGCCGCCATTCGCCCGAAAACCGCGTAGCGTCTTCTATTTCCGGGAACTGGTTTTTCAGTTGCGGCGCCACGAAAACGGGCACCGAAGGCGACAAGGTTTGCGTGCCGCCCATTAAGATATCATAATTGACACGAAAAATACGCTCTTTTTTGCTGTGAAACCCGTCGAAACTCAGTTCGTGGCTGATATACAATACGATGAGCAGGCAAGAAACCAGGCCGATACTCAGTCCTGCGAGATTAAGCAACGTATAGCCGCCGTTGGTTTTGAGCGTTCGAAAAGCGAGGAGCAGGTTGTTTTTTAGCATCGTCTCGGTTTTTTTAATTCATTGAAGGTCACTGTCTTAAAATTATTAATTCATTCGCTACGCAACGATTTGACCGGATTCGCCAATGCGGCCTTCACGCTCTGAAAACCCACCGTCAAAAACGCAACAGCCACTGCCCCTGCCCCTGCAAGTGCAAACATCCACCATTGAATATCAATACGATACGCAAAATCGGCGAGCCATTTTTTCATAAAATAATAGGCCAGCGGCGAGGCGATGAAAATGGCGATGACCACCAATTTCAAAAAATCTTTGGCCAAAAGCGAGGTAATCCCCGCCACCGTCGCGCCCAAAACTTTGCGGATTCCGATTTCTTTCGTCCGGTTTGCAACAGCCAAAGCGGCCAAACCGAACAAACCGAGGCAAGCCAAAAAGATGGAAATGCCGCCCGCCCACGAGATGATTTTGCCCAGCCGCGCCTCCGATTTGTAAAAACGGTCGAGGTTTTCGTCCAAAAAACTATACTTGAACGGCAGCACTGGTTCCACGCCCGACCAGGCGTTTTTCAAAGCCGCCAAAGTCGGGACGGGGTCGCCCGGAGCCAGCCGAACGAAATACTTAAAGGGTTGATAACCATTGAATTGGTGAAACATTTGGGGCAAAATTTCTTCTTTCAAAGGCCGAAAATGGAAGTTCCGAACCACGCCGATGACGGTCGGTTGAGGATGTTTTGGGTCTTCGTGGTAGCCCAAAAGTTGCTGGCCGACGGCATTTTCGACCGTCCAACCAAACTCGCGCACCATGCTTTCGTTGATGATGATCGACGAAACGGTGTCCACCGAATTGCCCGGCTCGAAATTGCGCCCGGCGAGCAAATCCATTTTCAACAAACCGAGGAATTTTTCATCCACAAAATATTCATAAGCCTCATGCGATTTGCCTTGATAACCCCAACCTGAACGACTCCAACCTTGCCCTGCGCCCAAACCAAGTTCGCTGCCGGAAATGCCCAAAACATTCGGAATTTCACTGGCTTTCTGTTTAAATAAGGGAAAAATTCGCTTGGAATTGGCGCCCGAAGCATCCACGACGACCACGTTTTCGCGGTCGAAACCGGGGTTTTTCGTGCGCATAAAATCGAGTTGCTGCAGCATGACCAGCGTCGAAACCACCAGCCCGACGGACAAAACGAACTGGCTGGTGACCAATGTTTTTGTAAAAAAATTGGAGCCGCCGAGCCGCACTTTTTGCTTCAAAATCTCCAACGGTCGAAAACCCGACAACACCAAAGCCGGGTAAACTCCAGCCAAAACGCCCGTCAAAATGACCAATCCGACGAGCATCCAGCCCATTTCCGGAAACTGTTGGAAGGAAAAAACCAGTTTGCGGTCGGCCATTTCATTGAACGCGGGGAGCATCGTTTTTGCCAATAGCAGTCCCAAAACGCCCGAAATCGCGGCCAAAAACAGTGATTCCGTCAAAAATTGACCAATCAAAAGCCGTCGCTCGCTGCCCATCACTTTTCGGATGCCCACCTCGCGGGCGCGCCCGGCCGAGCGGCCAATTGCCAAAGTTGTGAAATTCACGCAAGCAATCGCCAGCACCCCGGCGGCAATGGCCAGCAAAGTCCAAATGCTGCGCGGCTCGACCGGCGGCACGTCGCCGCCGCTGACCATCGTTTGGGTGTGCATCGCGCGCAGCGGCTGCAATCGATAAGTTATGGGTGCGCCGTCGCCCGTCCATTGCCCTTCTTTTCGGAGTTCCTGTTCCTCGCCCGGGTAATATTTTTGGCGAAATTGGAGCCAGCGGTTGGCATCGGTCGCCAGGCCGCTGCCTTCCCGTAGTTTTACAAAAGTAAAATAGGCCGAATGCGACCAACTCGTCCAGCGTTTTTCCATGCGCGGCAGGTTTCGCAAGGCCTCAAAATTGCCCAAAGCCGAGAAGGTCACGGTCGAATTGGACGGCAAATCCTCGGCCACCGCCGACACGGTGAACGGCACAAATTGCTCACCGTTTTTGATTTCCAAAACACGCCCAATCGAATTGGCTTCGCCAAAAATTTGGAGCGACGTTTTTTCGGTCAAAACAATGTTGTTGAGTTCTTTCAATGCCGTGGCGCGGCTGCCATATTTCAATGGAAAAGTCAGGACGTCAAAAAAATCGGGGTCGGCGAACGAAATCTCCAATTTCGAGACCACGCCGTTCGCCCGGACAAAATCCGCGCCCCAGCCACTTCGCATCCGCACGGCTTTTTCAACATCTGGAAAATCCGCTTCGAGCGCGGGCGCGAGCGGGATGGGCAAATACGGATCGCCCTCGCTGCCCTCGCCGCGCATGGCTTCCGTCCAACGAAACACCCGAAAAACACGGTCGGCATCGGCGTGAAACCGGTCGTAATTGAATTCATGGACAGAATAAAGCAAAAAAAGGCTGAAACAGGCCAGCCCGATGCTCAGTCCGAGGATGTTGATAGCGGTCAGGCCTTTTTGTTTTTGGAGGTCGCGGAAGGCGATTTTTATAAAATTTTTGAGCATGGCTTAATTTTTTAGTTTGTTGAAAACCAAATAATCAGGGTAGAAAAGACACTTTTTAAAAAATGCCTTTTCCAAAAATCATTCGCTCCGCAGCGACTTCACCGGATTTGCCAGCGCCGCCCGCATACTCTGAAAACCCACCGTCAAAAACGCGACAGCCACCGCCACTGCCCCTGCAACTGCGAACATCCACCATTGAATATCAATACGATAGGCAAAATCCTGAAGCCAGTGGCTCATGGCCCACCAGGCAATCGGAGAGGCGATGATGATAGCCAATAGGACGAGTTTCAGAAAGTCTTTTGCCAAAAGGCCGACGACCGAAGCGACGGACGCTCCCAATACCTTCCGGATGCCGATTTCTTTGGCGCGGTGTTGAGCCGCGAACGTCGCCAGACCAAGCAGGCCGAGGCAGGAAATCAGCACAGCCAGGCCCGCGAAGCGATTGAACAGGCTGCCGGTGCGGACTTCGGTTTTGTACATTTCGTCGTATTCTTCGTCGAGGAATTTGTATTTGAACACCTTTCCGGGGTTGAATTTTTCGGCGACGGCTTGCATGGACGCGATGGCTTCCTGCGTTTTCCCCGGTGCGGTTTTTACATAAAAAACGTCCACCCAATCGAGGCTTTGGTATATAATGAGCGGCTCGACGGCGGCGTGCAGCGATTGAAAATTAAAGTCTTTGACCACACCCGCTATCGTTCCCGGCGTACCGTTGAACTTCACCCATTTGCCGATGGCGTCATTTTGCAAACCCATTTCACGGGTAGCGGCTTCGTTGACGATAAAAGAAGTCGTGTCCCAGTTGTTCATTTCAGGGCGAAACCAGCGCCCTTCTTTGATTTGCAATCCAAAAAAGTTTTGAAAATCCGTATCGGTGCCGACTTGCCAGATCGGCACTTTTTTGTCCTGGGGTTTGCCTTCCCATTCCATTCCGCCGTTTTGCGAGCCGATTCCGACGATATTGTTGTCGCTCATCGAAACTTCGGCGATGCCGGGTTTGCCCGCGAGTTCGTTTTTGATCACGTCGGCGCCGCCTTTTTTGCCGTACAAACTCATGTAAATCACGTTCTGGCGCTCGAAGCCAAGTTTGGCTTCGCGAACGTATGTCATTTGGCGGCTGATGATGAACGCGCTGGTAATCAGTATCAAAGAAAAAACAAACTGGCTGGTTACCAGTGTTTTTCGCAACATCGTACCCGTATTGCCGCCTGTTTTTCCAAAATTGAAAATTTGCCCTTTCAAAACAGCGACAGGATTGAACCGCGTCAGCATCAGTGCCGGGTAAATACCCGCCAGGAGCAAAGCCAGAATTGCCGTAGCCGCTACCACGCGCAGCACAACCGGCTGGAGAAATTGCCCGCTGCTGAAATTTTTACCTGAAAGTTCGTTGAACATGGGGAGAAAAGCCATGGCAAGCAACATCGCCAACCCGGTCGCTACCAGAATGAGCAATCCCGATTCGGCCAAAAACTGCGTGAACAATTCGCTTTTCCTCGCGCCGATGGCTTTGCGTACGCCGACTTCTTTCGCGCGTGTGGTGGCGCGGGCTGTGGCGAGGTTGACATAGTTGATGCAGGCGATGACAAGCACAAGCAAACCGATCAGGCCGAAGACGGCGATGGTTTTTCGATTGCCCCCGCCGAAGTTCCACTGCAACATCCCGGAGTCGAGATACACCTGATGCAAGGGCTGGAAGGCATACCAGAATTGCCCGTCGTCGGGTTTGTTCCGGTGCCGGGCGACGAGGGCGGCGAGTTTATGTGCAAGTGCTTCACGGTTGGCTTCAGGGCGCAGCAAGACCCACGAGGTATAACTCATCATCCCCCAATGGAAAGCATTTTTGGGGTCGCGCACGATTTGATTAGCCACTGGCTCCCAAGGTGTTATACAGGAAAACTGGATGCTCGAATTGGATGGTGGGTCTTTCAAAATACCCGTTACCACGAGGTCGACTTTATCGTTAAAACGCAGCGTTTTTCCCAGCGGCTCGGCGTCGGCGAATAATTTACGGGCCTGGGTTTCGGTCAATAAAATGCCATTTGGCGTAGCGAGTGGTTTGCTGCCGTCGCTGCGCAGCACAGGGAAATCAAAAAGGTCGAAAAACGTCGCGTCCGCAATCAGCACATCCTCTACCTCCAACAACGACGCACCTACCCGAAATGTGCCGGCGTGAAAACGCCAGACGCGCACGGCGTCCTGCACTTCGGGCAATTCGGCTTTGGCGGCGGGCACCAGACCTGCCGGGGTCACATCGGACCACTGGCGTTCGCCGCCGAAATCCCAGTTGGTCAGCACACGGGCGATGTTTTTGCCTTGCCGGTGCGAGCGGTCGAAGGTCAGTTCGTCCTGTACCCATAACAGCACAAGCAGCGCGGCACCCAACCCAATGGCGAGTCCGACAAGATTGAGTGCAGTATAAATGCGGTCGCGGCGGAGCGCGCGGAAGGCATGGGTGAGGTTGTTTCGCAGCATGATGTTTTTAACTTTTAGGATTTTTGACAGAACGCTGTTCCTTCAATTTTTCACGAGAGCCGGAGCGGCTTGTAATTACTTGTTTCACAGCGGCTTCATCCCGTTAAAGACGGGATTTCGTCACTCCGAACGGAGCGAGGAAACAGGATTCGCCAGCGCCGCCCGCATACTCTGAAAACCCACCGTCAAAAAAGCGATCGCCACGGCCACCGCCCCTGCCACTGCAAACATCCACCATTGAATATCAATACGATAGGCAAAATCAGAGAGCCACTCGTTCATGGCCCACCACGCGACCGGCGAAGCAATGACAATAGCGATGACGACGAGTTTTAAAAAATCTTTCGCCAGCAAACCCGTGATACCCGCCACACTCGCGCCGAGCACTTTGCGGATGCCGATTTCTTTGGTACGCAGCATGGTGGTGTACGATGCCAGGCCAAACAAACCGAGACAGGCAATAAACAGCGTCAGCAGGGTGAAAAAGCCGAGGATGTTCCCGAAACGTACATCCGCCTCGTACAACTTCCGGAAATTTTCATCCACAAATGCGTATTTGAACACGTTGCCCGGGAAAAAACCGGCGTAGGTTTTTTGAATGAAAGCGATCGTCTGGTCGAGCTGATCACCCGCCACCCGGAGCGAAATCTGGTTACCGCTGCTGTAAGAGGGCACAAAAAGGATCGGTTCGATGGCGTTGTGCAGCGATTTCTGGTGAAAATCGGGCAATACGCCCACGATTTTCCAGTTGTGGTCCCAAAAACGCAGGTTTTTATCTAAGGCATCCTCGTTAGAGGTATAGCCGAACATTTTCACCGCTGATTCCGTCAGCACAATACTTTCCAATTTGTCCCAATCGGGGTTGTGGTCGTTTTTTTGGAAAAATCTGCCGGCGAGGGGTTGCAGCCCGTATGTTGCCGCGTAGTTGAAATCGGCGTTGATAAACCCGCTGGTGAATTGCTGGCCGGAGGCGCCTTCACCCAGTTTTTGAATCTGAAACACCCGGCCCAGGAAGGGGTCACCCGGCGCGCGGTTGGAAGACGCGGCGGCGCGGATGTTCGAATGGGCGGTCAGCGCGCCTTTAAAAGCATCTAATTTGCCGATGTAAGTGCTGTCCCATTGGGTCATTTGCGGTGGGTCGAGGGTCAGAACGTGGTCAATATCCACGTTGAGGTCTTGCCGGTTCATAAAATTGATTTGCCGCGACATCAGCCACGTTGCCGTAATGAGGGCAATGGAAGCCGTGAACTGAAACCCCACCAGCCCTTTGCGCAGGCCGCCGCCGCCGAGGCTTTTTTGGAAAAACCCCTTCAAAATACCCGCGACCGGCGAAGACGACAACAACCAGGCGGGATAAGCCCCGGACACAAGGATGCCGGCCAGTATCAAACCCGCCAGGGCGGACAACAAGTTGGTATTGCCGTTGGAAAACAAATTGAGCAGTTCACTTTTCAGGCCAAAATTGACTGCAAACCAGGGTTTTATCATCAAAATAGCGGGAACCGCAAGCGCCAGGGCCGCCAGGTTGACTACCAGCGCCTCCATCATAAACTGGCCGACCAACTGGCCGCGTTTCGCTCCGATGGCCTTTCGCACCCCCACTTCTTTTGCCCGCTCGATGGCCCGCACCGAAGAGAGGTTGACATAATTGATCCATGCAATGACGAGGATGAAAAAAGCGATCAGGAGCAGCGACCATACCGCGCGGCCATTCGCCGTCCGGCCTATTTCGTATTCCAGGCCTTTTGAATAAAGATGCGCGTCTTTCAAGGCCTGCAGGGAGAACACCTCCCGGCTGCCCGACACCTTGGCGCCCTGAAAATAGCGCTCGCTGAAAGCGGGGAATTTGGCCTCGAGTGCCGCAACGTCCGTGCCGGGTTTCAACTCGATATAATGCCAGAAATCGGACCAGTTCCAACTTTCCAGCGCGTCTTTTCCCCGGTCTTTAACAATGGTGGCAAAGGAGCCCAACACATTGAATTGCAGCAGCGAATTGGCGGGCACGTCTTCAAAAACCGCTGTGACTTTAAACGGGGTTTTTTCCCTGCTCAGGTAAATTTCCTTGCCGACTACGGCGCTGTAATCCCCTTTTGCCCAAGGGAAATACACGTCGGCGACAGCGCGGGAAATGGCAACTTCATTGGATGCGTCGAGCAATTGGTCGCCCTCTTTGGCAAGCAGCGGGAAGTCGAATATTTCAAAAAAATGCTCGTCGGCCCACAACAGTCCTTTCTGCTCGGCGACCTTATCGTCCAGCCGCACGAGTACGTCGCCGCCCGCCATAAGCCGGGTGTGATTGGCCACTTCCGGAAAATCCTTTGCCATCGCCGCCCCGATGGTCGGGTAGGTGATGGTGCCTTTCTGGATGGATTTCCCTTCCTGAAAACGCTCGTTCACCACCCGGAAAATCCGGTCGCGCTTTCGTGTGGAAATGGTCGAAACTCAGTTCGTAACTGACGTATTGGAGCAACAGCAAACAAGCTGTCAGACCCGCCGCCAGCCCGCCGACAAGAATGGCGGATTGAAACTTGTTTTTCCAGAGGGAACGCAGGGCAATTTTAAGATAGTTTTGAATCATAGCGCCGGGACGCGGGTTTGAGACCCGGGCCCGGACTTACTACCCCATACCCCATGCCGGATTTATTACTAACTGGTTATCAACTCTTTAAGTAAAATGGAAATAGGACGGGTTGTTCGGTTTCGGACGGTGCTTGTGCGGGAACGGACGGAGGAACGAGGCACAGCCCTTCTCCTCGCGTGTAACGATCGCTCTTGTACGGCGGATTTCCAAATCCGTCGCGCGCGTCGTATCGGCGGACTTGGAAGTCCGCCGTACAGTTGTCGCTGGCGCGCGGCTTGGCTCTAATCCTGTTCCATAAAATTGCCGAAATCCGTAATGTTTTTTGAGCATTCAAAAAATCATATAAGAAAGCAATCGAAAACAAACAATATTCAAATTTTCCACGCTAATTCTGATTGGCCCAGGCAATTGAGGTTAATTTCATTCCAATCCTCAATATTTTGGTAATCAATAATTTAAAACAAAAACTGCGTTCGAATTTTATGGGACAGGATAAGGGCTTCTCCTCGCGTGTAACGATCGCTCTTGTACGGCGGATTTCCAAATCCGTCGCGCGTCGTATCGGCGGACTTGGAAGTCCGCGTACGGTTAATCGCTGGCGCGCGGCTTAGCGCTAATCCTGTTCCATAAAGTTGCCGAAATCCGTAATGTTTTTTGAGCATTCAAAAATCATATAGAAAGCAATAGAAAACAAACAATATTCAATTTCCCACGCTAATTCTGATTGGCCCAGGCAATTGAGGTTAATTTCATTCCAATCCTCAATATTTTGGTAATCAATAATTTAAAACAAAATTGCGTTCGAATTTTATGGGACAGAATGGGGCCCCGCCGCCCCGGCGAAGCCCCCCGCGCCGCGGGGGGCATAGCCTCGCTTCGGCAGGTTTTACTTCCATGGACCATCCTGGGTAATATTAAAAAATGACGTTCCGTTAAAACGAAAAAGTCCTCCGGAGAAACCGAACCAAAGCGTTCCGTTTTTGTCTTCCAAAATAGCCTGAACGCCAAAATGAACGGTCAGGGTCTTTCCGGTCCGTCTCTTTAAACAGGGTGAATGTTGACCCGTCATAACGATACGCTCCAAGATGCGTTGCACCAATCCAGATGTTCCCCGTTTTATCTTCATAAATGGTATAAATGTCATTTTCGCTAAGGCCTTTATTTCCGGGTAATTGCTGAACGTTTTACCGTCATAACGGCTTAGCCCACCTTCTTTGGTATTTTTGGGAAAATCGGATGTTAGGGTCCCGAACCAGATATTCCCTTGTTTATCTTCCATTATTCTGCTGACGATGTTACTGCACAGGCCATCTTTACTGGTGAAATGTGTGAAGGAAGTGCCATCATATTTACAAGCGCCAAAACCGTCTCTGGCAAACCAGATATTGCCTTTTTTATCTTCCATCAGGGTCCAGATTTTGCCGGCCACCCATTTATAGGACGGGTTTTCTATAACCAGTTCAGGAATCTTGAATTCGGAAAAAGAGGAACCGTTGAAGCGAAAAGCGCCATGATTCGTACCGGCCCAAATGTTTCCCCTTTTTATCCGCCAAAATGTGACAACCGGGGCCATACAAGCCTTCCTGATCCCAAAATTGGTGAAGGTTTTTCCATCGTATTTTGAAGCCCCATTGTGGGTGCCAAACCACATATTTCCTTCATTGTCTTGCGTAATGCTCGCGACGGTATTGTCGCATAATCCGTCTTTTGTAGAAAGGTAGGTAAGCGTTTTTCCGTCATAACGTACGGCGCCATCCGACACGGTTCCAAACCACAGGTTTCCTTTTTTGTCCTCAAATATTTCTACTACATACTCGGAGATCTGCGCACCGGTTTTAGGCAAAACTTCTGGCACGAAGTCATTGCTTTTCAGGGCGTTAGAATCGGGTTGCCCGCTACAGGCAGTGATAAAAAACAGCATAAAAAGTGCCGGGCGGACAGGTGGGTAAAAATAAACTCGCTTCATTTGTTCAACCTTTTTTCAAAGGTATCCTGAAGCGCTTCTTTCGGGCTTTTTCAATTGTAAAAGAATGTAAACAGGCCGTAAATATTTCAAAATTCTGATCCAGACAAGTTTACTCACTTTTTAAAGACTTCACCGGATTCGCCAGCGCCGCCTTCACACTCTGAAAACCCACCGTCAAAAAGGCAACAGCCACTGCCCCTGCCCCTGCAACTACAAACATCCACCATTGAATATCAATGCGATAGGCAAAACCGGCGAGCCATTGATTCATCGCCCACCAAGCCAGGGGGGAAGCAATGACGATGGCGATGACTACCAGTTTTAAAAAGTCTTTCGCCAGCAGGCTCGTGATGCCAACCACACTCGCGCCGAGGACTTTCCGGATGCCGATCTCTTTTTTCCGCTGCTCCGCCGTGAACATGGACAACCCGAACAACCCAAGGCACGAAATCAAAATCGCCAGTCCTGCGAAATACCGCGACAGCTGCGAAACCCGCCGCTCGGAAACGTACTGGGCCTGGTAGGTCTCGTCCAGAAACCGAAATTGAAGTCGAAACCGGGGTTGAATTTTTTGCTAAAACTGCCGAGGCGTTCGAGTGTCGCCTTTTCATCACCCGCCTTGATTTTGAGCACCACCGTCGAAGTCTCTTTGGGCGAAAAGCGGAAAACCATGGGCGCAATGGGTTCGTGCAGCGAAGTGAGGTGAAAATCCTTTTACGACCCCAGGCGATGATTTTTGTTCGCCCCACATTTTCACCGGTTGGCCACGGGGTTTTTCAGCCCCATCGCCCGGATCGCGGTTTCGTTGAACAACAGTTGCGAGCCTTCATCGGAAAATTCCCGAAAAAACTGCGCCCCGCCGCCAGTGGCATCCTCCAACAGTTCAATCATCCCAAAATCCACCGCGCGCACGTTGAAATCGATCAAATCCTTTTCCGTTTTGCCCGGCCACTCGATGCCATATGTGCTCGAACCACCCGTACCTCCGCTTTCCACCATCGTTTCCTGCATAGACGCGCCCGCTCCACACCCGGAATTTGGCGGATTTCGGCCAAAAACCTTCCGGGTTTTGTGGAAACCGTTCCCACTTTGTCGAAATACAAGACGTTCGAACGGTCGTAGCCGAGGTTTTTGGACTGTATAAAATCAAGTTGCCGGTAAATCACCGCGACCGCAAAAATCAAAACCAGCGAGACCATGAACTGAAAAACCAC
>JADJOD010000050.1 GCA_016713985.1 Lewinellaceae bacterium
CCTGCCCGCAGAAAAGATGGTTTAGTTTTTGAATTGATCCGGTCAGGCTAATCAATTTGGGTTAGGCCCGCAGGCCGTACTGCCGGGCGTCAATTACGCATACCAAGCTAATGTGTCATTCTGAGCGCAGCGAAGAACCTGAGGGGAAAAGGGTCGAATCAACAGGCTGTTTTTGCAGTCTACACCCTCAGATTCTTCGCTGCGCTCAGAATGACACGCGCTTCTTAGTAGGCGAAATAGGTGACCGGCGATAGTCTCGCTACATAACACCATCATTTTCAGATCAAAAAAACGGCAGGAACAACAACTTCCCCGCTACCAAACTTCCGATTGTCAAAACATTACACTATGTATCGTATACTATGGGTTTTCCTGGCATTTGCCTTGCCGCTCGGCTTTTTTACACAAAACTGCACGCACAAAACAACCGGCCCGACGAAGTTCTCTTTTTCCAAAACCGTTGTGGCGGAAGCGCTTAACGAACCGATGCAGATTGCCGAATTGCCCGACGGAAAAATTATCCTCATCGAACGGAAAGGCGCCATCAAACTGTATGATCCCGCCACGGGATTGATCAACGTAGCGCACACCTTGCCCGTAATTTCCGAAAATGAAGACGGCCTGATGGGCCTGGCCGTGGATCCGAACTGGGCGCAAAACCACTGGATTTACCTGTATTATTCACCCGTCGGCAACGAAGTGGTCAACCAGATTTCCCGCTTTGTTTTTGAAAACGGCAGCCTCGACCGCGCTTCCGAAAAGGTATTGCTGAAAATACCCGTGCAACGGGAAGAATGCTGCCATTCCGCCGGCTGCCTGCGCTACGGCGAAGACGGCTATCTCTACCTCAGCACCGGCGACAACACAAACCCCACGGACGACTACGCAACCGTGGACGAACGCCCGGGCCGTGGCCCCTGGGACGCTCAAAAGTCTTCGTCTAATACGATGGACCTGCGCGGCAAAATATTGAGGATCAAACCATTGGAAGACGGTACCTACGTGTGCCCGGCCGGCAATTTATTTACCAAAGATACCGTCCACATCTCGGAAGGCCCCGTACCCGGCGAACAGCGGACTTCGGAAAACAAACAACGCGGCGGTCGTCCCGAAATATACATCATGGGTTGCCGCAACCCCTTCCGGATCACCATTGACGCCCGGCGCAATTTCCTGTTCTGGGGCGAATCGGGCCCCGACGCCTCCGAACCGGACACCGCGCGCGGCCCGGCCGGCTACGACGAACTGAACTGCGCCCGCGCCGCCGGAAATTACGGCTGGCCTTATTTTCTCGGCGACAATAAAGCCTACCGGGACTACGATTTCGCCACCAAAAAATCGGGGCCGTTTTTCGATGTGCAACACCCCTTCAACGACAGCCCCAACAGCACCGGTGCACGCGACCTGCCGCCGGCGCAACCCGCCATCATCTGGTATCCGTACAACCCCTCGCCGGAATTTCCGCTGCTTGGCGACGACGCCCGCAACGCCATGGCCGGGCCTGTTTATTACAGCGATCGCTATCCGGCGGAAACCCGGCTGCCCGATTATTACAACGGCAAATTGATCTTCTACGACTGGGAACGCAACTGGATGATGGCCGTCACGCTGGATTCACTCGGCAAACTGGCGAATATGGAACGTTTTGCCCCCGAAATCAAGATGTTGCACACCATCGACATGCTGATCGACCGGAACGGCGCGCTCTGGATCGTCGAATACGGCCTCCAGCGTTATACCGGCAACCCCGACGCCCGGCTGAGCCGGATCGATTACGTGCGCGGCAACCGCCCGCCCCAACCCGTGCTCGACGCCGACAAAACCGCCGGCGCGGCCCCGCTCACCGTAGCGTTTTCCGCCGCGCAAAGCCGCGATCCGGAAGAAGAAAAACTGACCTACGAATTGCAGTTTGGCGACGGCACGCCACCCAACAAGGGAGATATCGCCGCCGCCGCACAACTCGCACACGTCTTTGAAAAACCCGGAACCTACGAGGTGGTGCTAAAAGTGACGGATGCCTCGGGGATGGCCGACAGCGTCAAACAAACGATCCGTGTGGGCAACGAACCACCGGTGGTGCGCTGGGACCTCGGTGGCCAAAACCGCAGTTTTTACCAGCCCGGCGACGAACTGACCTACAAATTGGTGGTCGATGACCTCGAAGACGGCTCACTCGAAAAAGGTGGCATCGCTCCGGAAGCCGTTTCTTCCACGGTTGATTACTTAGAAACGGGTTTTGATGTAAATATCCTGGCACAGGCATTCCGCCCCGACGATCAAAAAGTGGAGTATTCCAAAGGTAAAACGTTGATCGACAAGTCGGACTGCAAAACCTGCCATGCCGTCGACCGCCAGGTTGTCGGGCCGTCTTTTGAAGCCGTGGCCGAACGCTACCGCAAGGAAGAAGCGGCTATTCGTATCCTTTCGCACCGTATCATCAAAGGAACGGGTGGTAACTGGGGCCAAATGTCCATGACCGCCCATACCCAGCTCTCCGACGAAGACGCCGGCGAAATGGTGCGTTGGATCCTGTCGCTTGGCGCTCCCGCCAAACCCCGGCAATCGCTGCCGGTAGCGGGCAAATACACGCTCAAACCCGACGGCAAAGGCAACAAGGCCAAAGCCGGCACCTTTATACTGAAGGCTGCTTACCGCGACCGCGGCGGCAACAACCAGGCATCGCTGGAAGAAGGCGCTATTCTCGCCCTGCGTTCCGCCACCCAGCAGGCGGAGCAGGCCGACAGTTTGTCCAAAGGTATTGTCAACTACCGGCCTTTTGACGACGACCGGGTGGTGTTGAATGAATTGCGCAACAACAGTTTTTTTGCCATCCGGCATGCCGATCTGACGGGTATTTCCTCCGTCACGATCCGCGTCGGCTCCGGCGATCAGTTTTTCCAGTTCAGCGGCGGCCGCATCGAATTACACCTCGATTCCCCGGAAGGGCCGCTGGCCGGTCAGGTGAGCGTCGAATCGAAAAACCTGCCCGGAAAAATGGAATTTTCGGAATTGTTGCTGAGCCTGGCCGCAGCGCCCGACGGCAAGTTCCACGACCTTTATTTTGTATTAAAAAACGACGGCAATGCGCAACAGGCGGTGACGGCGGTGGATTGGGTGCGGTTTAATTTGGGAGTCGTGAGTCATAAGTCGTGAGTCGTGAGTCATAAGTCGTGAGTCATAAGTCGTGAGTCGTGAGTCGTGAGTGGCGCTCTTATGACTCACGACTTATGACTCACGACTTTATTTCACGACTTTATTTCACTCAAATTCAACCGCTTGCGCAACCCTTCCACAAACTTGTTCATCTTGGTCCGCGCAGCGGCGGCCATATCGGGCACTAAGTTGGGGTTTCGTTCCAGCCGGGCGACGGGCAGGGCGAAAAAGGTGGATTTTCCGGTTGCGGGTTTGTGGATGTAGCGCCAGACCGGGATAGCGCCGTGTTGGCCGATAGTTATTTTCGGTGAACCTTTTTGTTTCAGCAGATCGACCTGGAACAGGATGCCGCCGTCGGTGTTGGGTTGTTGCTGGTTCGAGATAAAATTGCCGAGTGAATACACCACCATCGCTTCTTTGGTGGAGCCGTCGGGCATGGCGACCCGTTCCGTACGAATGGGTTGTACCACGTGCGGATGCGCGCCGATGACCATATCTGCGCCGTTGCGGATCAGGAATTTCGCCAGCCGGCGCTGCTCTTCATTTTCCTGCAACTGATATTCCAGTCCCCAGTGCATCACGACGATGATGTAGTGCGGTTTGCGCGCCCGGGCCTCGTAGAGATCGGCTTTGATCAGGGCGGTATCGATCAGGTTCACGATGGTGGGCGCATCCGTGGGCACGCCGTTGGTGCCGTAGGTATAGTTCAGCAGGGCTAATTTGAAGTTGTTTTTGTAAACCATGAGCGGGTAGTTGGCGCTCCGGTCCGCGCTGTTTTTGAACGTGCCCGTTTGTTGAAAACCTTTGGTACGCAGGGTATTGATGGTGCTGACCACACCTTTGCCGCGGCTGTCGTTGGAGTGGTTGTTGGCGGTGACGAGGATGTCGAATCCCGCGTCTTTCAACGCTGTGGCCAGGTCGTCGGGACTGCGGAACATCGGGTATCCGTTGTAGGGTGGTTTGCCGGGCAACGTAAGTTCGAGGTTGCCGATGGCGAGGTCGGCGCGTTCAATAATGGGCTTTATGTATTTAAAACAAGGCGTATAGTCGTATTTTTTGTTGGTTTCCACCTCCGCACTTTTTATTTGTGGCGCGTGGCCCATGATGTCGCCGGCAAAAACGAGGCGCAGCGTATCGGTTTGGGCGGGAAGAGCAAGGGGAAAAAAGAGCAGGAGAACACGTAGTGAATGATGAATGATGAATGATGAATGATGAATCCTGAATGATGAATGATGAGTGATGAATGATGAATCCCGAATAATGGCGAACAATGACGAACGACGATTCGCTGGATGTTGCATAGCAGTTATTTTTGGGCAAAGAAAGTATAAACTTCTTCAACTTTGGAGCCTCAATTGTCAAGACAGATGATGAAAAACGTTTCCCAGGTATTGTTGCTCGTAGCCGTCTTCCTGATCGGCGGCTGGTTGAGTTACCGTTATTTCAGCCCGCAGTCGAAACCCGTCGAGGACTCCAGCATCCTGTTGGAAAAGATCGAGGCGGTGACCAAACTGATCGCCGTGGAAGGGCATTTTTCCGAAATTTACAATTACAGCGAGTACCAGGGCTATTTTTCCATGTTGTGGGATAAAAAGGTCCTGGTGCGTGTACGCGCCACGGTTTCAGCCGGTTACGACCTGAATCTGCTCCAGATGGAAGCCGACGCGGCAACCAAAACCATTCGTATGAGCGCTTTGCCCGAACCCGAAATCCTGAGTATCGACCACACGCTGGATTATTATGACATTTCCGAAGGTTTGTTCACGTCCTTTACCCCGGAAGATTACAACCGGATCAACCAGCGCGCCAAAGACCTCATCCGCGACCAGGCCCTGAAAAGCAACCTGATGCCCGCCGCCCGCGAACAGGCGGCCAAAATGCTCGATCTCATCCGGTTTATGGTAGAAAGTGCCGGCTGGAAATTAGAAATCACGGGTGAGACACCCCAACTCGGCCAATAATGCCGTGTGGCGACACTTTTGCCGGGAAGGCGCGCGTTCTATACAAAGTTTGCCTACTTTTGAAGCTCGATATTTCAAACCTGAATTCTGACAAACATGAAGCAACTGTCCGTCGCACTTATCCTTTTCTTTATAGCGGGCTCCATCGCTGTTTCGGCACAAAAAATAGAATCCAAGCCACCCGCCACTGCCGATAACAACCAGTCGGCCGGCGACGCCACCGCCCGCGAGGCAGCTGAAAAATTAGCGGCAAAATATACGCTGAATGCAGACCAGTCCAAACAGGTCTATACCATCCAGCAGCGCAAACAACGCAATCTGTCCGAGATAGAAGCGTTAAAAACAAGCGACCGGAGCCGTTACCTCGCCAAAATGGAAAGCCTGCAAAAAGGCACCCTGAGCAGCATCCGCCGTACCCTGCAAAGTGAAGAACAACTGGCCCTGTTTCAAAAAACGCAGGCGGATATCCGGACCAAACGCGCCGAAAAACGCAAGGAACTTTTGCTGGCCAAAGCGGCAAAAGACGACATTCAGGCCGCTCTGCTGGATATTTACGAAGAATAGACCCGCCTTCTTTTGCCACCTGGCTGATAGTCCCGGTGTTTTTACACAAACTTCATTTGTGTTTTCCCTTCTTGCGCATAACTTGCGCCGACAGAAAGTACTATTCGCATAATCACAGGTCATGCTCATTTTTGCTGTGCGGCTTATTCTGGAAGAGAACGGGAAAATGCTTTTCCTCCGGCAAACCAAAAAAAACGGTGGCCGCTACTCGCTCATCGGCGGGAACGTGGAGGTACACGAGTTTGCCCGGGAAGCCCTTGCCCGGGAGGCATCGGAAGAAGCCGGTATACACGTCGAGCCGGGAGACCTGAGCCTGGTACACGTTTTGCACCGGCATAAGTTGAAAAAAGACGAACGTTTGCTGGTGCTTTATTTCAAAACCGCGCGTTTTCACGGCGAACCGGAGTCGCTGGAACCCAAAAAATTCAAGGATGTGGCCTGGCTCCCGGTAAGTAACCTGCCTGAAGACGTCTCCAAACCCACCATGCACGTGCTGCGCTGCGTCCGCGACGGCGTCATTTATTCGGAGTTCCCGACCCGCGGCAAAGTGCTGGCGTTTTGGGAGCAGTTCGGCAGCAACTGGGCCGGATTTTCCGATTTTTGATGATAAAGAGCAGGGCGGAAACCTTTTCCGTCCAGATGATTCATTCTCAGAATGTTCTGAAGAAAATTAGTATCATTAATCCTGTCCGCTTACTTATGTTAAAAAAGACGGAAAGGCGACATTTGGCTCATTAGCCCTTGTTCTTTGGTGGCATAACGCGGTTTGTTTCATTACATTTGTCAGTATCATTTTAATCCCGGACGAACCGATACCGATTACGTCACTGCAACATCCCGTCATCCCATGAGCAGGTTTGTTCTTTCCGATCCGGCGCCGTTTGCGCCTGCGTTGCGCGATTTTTCCGCAATATTTTCCCAGTATTTTTCCGTTTCAACGAAAAAAATCCACGTCCCGGCACCCGGGGCCGGGCCCGGCATTTTAGCGGCAAATATCCCGTAAACGCCTGGTTATCAACGATTTTATTTCAAATAAAACACCCCGGCAAAACTGCCATTCCCACGGTTCAGATGTCTTATGCTTCATAGGCGAGAACCCCGGTTGCGAAACGTCGCAGCCGGGTTTTTTTTGTATAGGGGAATGCGTTTGCAGGGAGTAGCGGGAAGTGTTTTTTGAAAAAACCACTTCCCGCTACTCCCTGCAAACGCATTTACAATTTTTGTTGGGTGGCATTAAACATGATCATTACGCGTTTTATCCATGCCGGAGGCTACTGACGAATGGATTTTCGCCGAAATAGCCGAATTTTGCACCCTCCCCCCTATCTGCTACTGCCACTGTTTACTGCCCACTGTTTACTGCCAACTGCTACTGCCCACTGCTACTGCCAACTGCCATGCTCCTTCCCGATCTCTCCGATACCATCGTCGCCCTCGCCACACCGCCCGGTTTAGGCGCCATAGCCGTCATCCGGCTCTCCGGCCCGGAAGCGATCACTTTGGCCGATGACATCTTCAAAGGCAAAAAACTGGCGGATCAGCCCGGTCACACGGCGCATTTCGGGAAAATAGAAGCGACGGACGGTCGTGTCCTCGACGAAGTATTGATCACCCTTTTTAAAAACCCGCATTCGTACACGGGAGAAGACACGGTCGAGATTTCATGTCACGGTTCGCCGTATATTCAGCAGGAAATCATACAGTTGTGTCTGAAAAAAGGCGCGCGCGCCGCAGAGCCCGGCGAATTCACCCTGCGCGCATTTCTCAACGGCAAAATGGACCTCAGCCAGGCCGAGGCGGTGGCCGATCTGATTGCCTCGGAAAGCGAACTGGCCCACAGCGTGGCCTTGCGCCAGTTGCGCGGCGGGTTTAAAAGCGACATCGCCCGGCTGCGGGAGGAACTGATCCACTTCGCCAGCCTTGTGGAACTGGAACTTGACTTTTCGGAGGAGGACGTAGAATTTGCCGACCGCACCCAACTGAAACAATTAGTTCAAAAAATTCGCGCCTACCTGCAATCCCTGCTTCAATCCTTCAGCCTTGGCAACGCCATAAAAACCGGCGTAAACACCGTCATCGCCGGCCGGCCGAACGCCGGCAAAAGCACCCTGCTCAACGCCCTGCTCAACGAAGAACGCGCCATCGTGAGCGAAATCGCCGGCACCACCCGCGACACCATCGAAGAAGTGCTCAACATCGAGGGTATCCAGTTCCGGCTTATCGATACCGCCGGCATCCGTGAGGCGCAGGACCAGATCGAAGCCATCGGCGTCGAAAAAACGATGGAAAAAGTGCGCCAGGCTTCTGTCCTGCTCTATATCTGGGACGTATCGGCGCTCACGCTCAACGAGGTGCACGACGACCTGTCGAAACTCTCGGCGCCCGGCACCCAACTCCTGGTGGTGTGCAATAAAATGGATCGCAACCCCTATTTCCGGCCCGGCTGGCTCGTCGACCCGCAGTCGCCCGACATTTTCCCTTATCTGGTTTCCGAAAACGGGCCCGCAGAAAACAGGATCGGTTTGATGGAAGATCAAATCGTGACACTCAGCGCCAAAAACGGCCAAAACATCGAACACCTCAAGGAAAAACTCTACCAAACAGTGGCCGGCGGAGACGTCAGCCTCGAAAACACCGTGGTGACCAATGCCCGCCACTTCGACGCGCTGCGCCGGGCCGATGACTCACTTGCGCAGGTGCTGGAAGGGCTGGAAACGGGCATTACCGGTGATTTTATCGCGCAGGATATCCGGCATACGCTGGCTTATTTGGGCGAGATCACCGGGGAAATCGGGGTGGAGGATTTGTTGGGGAATATATTTGGGAAGTTTTGCGTGGGCAAATAAAATTGTTTATTCTAATCCGGTTTTGTTTAAAATTGCGGGTTTTTAACAAACCGCCAACTACTATGGAAAGCGAAATCATTCTTTCCAGTCCGAAGACGGTCAGACCAATAGAAGTGGACGGCGAGACCGTTTGGCTTACGCTGAATCAATTGGCAGAACTGTTTCAACGAGACAAGTCGGTTATTTCCAGGCATATCAAAAATGTGTTCGAGGCAGGAGAGTTATTATCGGGAAAGCAACGAAGGGACTCCCCGGCGCTGTTTTAGTGAGGCAAAGTTATATAAGCAATTGGCATTTTGCAACTTTTGGGGCGTGTTTGTGACTTGATTGGGGCGGATTGGTTACAAAACGACAAATTAAGGGTACTGAAAAAGCAATTAAAAGTGGCAAAAAGGCTTAATCAACTCAAGTTGTGACCTACTCATTTTGCGCGGGTAAATAAATTGTTTATTCTAATCAACGGTTTTTGTTGAAAATTGCAGCATTTTAAACAAACCGCCAACTACCTATGGAAAGCGAAATCATCCTTTTCCAATCCGAAGACGGTCAGACCAAAGTAGAAGTCCGAATGGACGGCGAGACGGTTTGGCTTACGCTGAATCAATTGGCAGAACTGTTTCAACGCGACAAGTCGGTAATTTCCAGACATATCAAATCCATTTTCGAAGAAGGTGAATTACCGTTGCAGGGAACTGTTGCAAAAAATGCAACAGTTCAAAACGAAGGCGCGCGCGAAGTGGTGCGAGAGATAGATTACTACAACCTCGACCTGATTATTTCCGTCGGCTACCGGGTAAACTCCCACCGGGGCACACAGTTCCGTATTTGGGCAACGCAGCGATTACGCGAATACATTATTAAAGGCTTTACCCTCGATGACGAACGCCTGAAACGCGCCGGGCAAATGAACTACTTTGATGAACTGTTGGCCCGCATCCGGGACATTCGCAGTTCCGAAAAGGTATTTTATCAAAAGGTCAAAGACATTTATGCCACCAGCATAGATTACGCCGAGAACAGTCAAACAACCCAGGAGTTTTTCAAGATCGTACAAAACAAACTGCTCTGGGCTGTGAGCCGACAGACTGCCGCTGAAATCATTGTTGCAAGGGCAAAAGCCGAAAACCCGAATATGGGTTTGACAACCTGGGCTGGCGCCAAGGTTAGGAAAGGTGATGTGACTATTGCCAAAAACTACCTGAACGAGGATGAAATAACCGCCCTGAATCTTTTAGTGGAACAATACCTTGCCTTCGCCGAAGCGCAGGCCCAACAGCGCAAGCCGATGTACATGAAGGATTGGGTAAAAAAACTAAATGACATTCTGGTGATCAATGAACGGTCTGTTTTGGAGCACGCAGGGCGCATCACCAGACAGTTGGCCGAAGAATTGGCGGAGCAGGAATATGAAAAATTCAGGTTGGAGCAGCAGCGATTGGAAAAGGTAGAAGGTTTGAAAGAATTGGAAGCGAACTGGAAAAAAATAGAGGGCGGGAAGAAGAAAAAATGACTTTACCTGGTCATATACATAACCTGTTCCCAATTTTCCCAAACGAGTTCAATCTGTTTCCCCGTTCGTTTAGAGCCGATGACAACTCGTTATGTAAAACGGAGAGTGCGTTCGTTTCCGAACCGAATCAGTTTGGTTTTTTACAGGGGTAGGTATCAAAAAAACAAACTGCCTGTCTGTTTACCTCAATGAATGCTGAAAAAAGGAGAGCCGGGCCGGTTTTTTCTACAATCAGTTCTTATTTGCAGACAACGGTGTCTCCGAATTGGCGGCACCGCCTCCTTGTCCTTCAAATCGTTTCTTTAAATCATCGTACACACTCTTCGCTCCCTGTACCCCACCCTTCGCGGAAGCGGCAATAAATTTATATCCCGTCAGTGCGGACACATACGCCTCCGAACCCGCTATGATCTGGGTATCACGAAGAGATTCTGTCACCTGGTTGGACAATTTTACGATCTCATCCAACTGGTCGTATAAAGTCAAATCGGTACGTATCTCTTTAACATCAAGGTAAAGTGGAAAAATATCGGGGTTGCTACTGATCGCCGCAATCGCCGATTCCGTAAAACTCCGGTTCACGGTGCTGATTTTGGCGAGTGATTTTCGCTCATCTTTGGTCAGACCGACAAGAAAAGGAAGGGTTTCGCGGACTTTTAACAGGGCTGCTTTTGTTTCTGCAATTTGTTCCGGTGTAAGCGTTGCAGATACCCGGTTTGCAAGGATGTTTGCCATAGTATGGTAAATGGTTTTTGTGATGAAAATGAAGTGTGATTAGATCGGCCGGCTCTCCGATAAGACAAAAGTAAAAATGCAGGAATAAAATACAAATAGTTTGGTATGTTTTTTACCAAAAAATGGCAGTTCGTGCCCGTAAGTATCCGCGATTTGTCACTTGCTATTCAGTTTTCCGGAAAAACCGGCTACCGGATTTCGGTTAGGTTGAAAAATACTTAAACTTGCCTCAGAAATACCAATGGGAATTGAAACAAGACGCTTCACAAAAAATGACCGAAACCCACGAACTCGAACGAACCCTCTGGGCTGCTGCCGATAAACTCCGCTCCAACATGGACGCTGCCGAATATAAGCACGTCGTGTTGGGACTGATCTTCCTGAAATACATTTCTGATGCCTTTGACGAACTCTACCAGCGCCTGCAAGCGAAGGTGTCAGAAGGCTATGACCCGGAAGACAAAGACGAATACCTCGCTGAGAATGTGTTTTGGGTGCCCCAGGATGCCCGCTGGCCCGCCATTCAAGCCAAAGCAAAAGACCCCAGCATCGGTAAGATCATTGATGATGCGATGGACTTAATCGAGCGCGACAATGCCTCCCTCAAAGGCGTCTTGCCCAAAGAATACGCCCGACCCGATCTGGATAAAACCAAATCGGGTGAACTGGTGGACATGATCTCCACCATCGGATTCAACAAACCCGGCCACAGCAGCAAAGACCTGCTCGGCAAAGTGTACGAGTATTTCCTCGGCCAGTTTGCCGATGCTGAAGGCAAAAAAGGTGGACAGTTCTACACCCCGGAAAGCATTGTGCGCTTGCTGGTGGAAATGCTCGAACCCTACAGAGGCCGCATTTACGACGGCTGCTGCTGGCTCAGGGGGCATGTTTGTACAATCAGAAAAATTCCTCGAATCCCACGGTGGCAAGCGGGACGCCATCAGCATCTACGGGCAGGAAAGCAACCCAACCACTTTGCGTCTTTGCAAAATGAACCTCGCCATCCGGGGCATTGCGCACAACATCCAATTGGGCGACACCTTCCACCAAGACAAACACCCCACACTGAAAGCCGACTACATCATTGCCAATCCACCCTTCAACATCAGTGATTGGGGCGGCGAACACTTGCGCAGCGACGACCGCTGGAAATACGGCATGCCGCCCACCGGCAATGCCAACTACGCCTGGCTGCAACATTTTATCTGGAAACTTTCTCCCACGGGGACGGCAGGCATCGTACTGGCCAACGGCTCGATGACCTCCAACAGCGGCGGCGAAGGCGAAATACGTAAGAATCTCATCGAAGCCGGGTTGATTGATTGTATGGTTGCGTTGCCTTCCCAGTTGTTCTACAATACCATGATTCCGGCCTGCCTATGGTTCCTGGCGCGGGATCGCAGCAATCACAAGTTCAGGGATAGACGGGATGAAATTCTTTTCATTGACGCCCGAAAATGGGCAGTATGATCAGCCGCCGACACCGGGAATTAACAGAAGCGGATATTTTGAAAATATCCGGCACCTACCACGCCTGGCGCTCAAAAAGTGATGGGCTGACTGCCAGTCAGCCCATCACTACCGCTTTGCCCTATGAAAACCTAAAAGGCTTCTGCCACGCTGCCACCCTCGACGAAGTGCGTACCAACAATTATGTGCTCACCCCCGGGCGTTATGTGGGGGCTGAGGATTTGGAAGATGATGGTGTGCCGTTTGAGGAAAAAATGCGGGAACTGACGGGTACGTTGGCAGGGCAATTCGCTGAAAGTGCACGGTTGGAACAAGACATCAGGGAAAAATTGTTATCCATCGGTTTTAATCTATGGCGATTATGCATACCATACAACCGCTTCCGCCACCTGTCGATCTGGAAACCAAATAGGTATTACGAAACGTAGCCGCTGCACGTCGTTATTTGGCAGAATTGAAAGGCGTAGCCGCTACTATTCCCAATGAAAACATACTGATCAACACCCTCGTTTTACAGGAAGCAAAGGATAGTTCGGCCATTGAGAATATTATTACCACGAATGATGAATTGTTCCGTGCCGAACTCTTCGAGGAATTCGCAGGCCCCGCCCAAAAAGAGGTTCAGAACTATGCCCGGGCACTTCGGTATGGGTTTGCAGAAGCGCGCCGGCATGGCCTGCTGACCAATCATCTCATCCTCGAAATTCAGGAGATACTCGAATCCAATCGGGCCGGTTTCCGCAGATTGCCCGGCACTACTATTCAGAACCAGCAAACCGGCGAAGTTGTACATACGCCGCCGCAGGATTACGACACTATAGTGCGTTTGATGACCAATCTTGAAAAAATCATCAACGATGATGAATCATGGCCCGTCGATTGGCTGATCAAGATGGCCGTTTTGCATGTTCAATTTGAGAGCATACACCCTTTTTATGACGGTAACGGGCGTACCGGCCGTATACTCAACATCCTTTATCTCGTCAACAAAGACCTGCTGCGCTTGCCCATTCTTTATCTGAGCCGCTACATCATCCGCACGAAAAGCGATTATTACCGTCTATTGCAGCGCGTACGCGACCACGAGGACTGGGAAGCCTGGGTGCTTTATATGCTGGATGGTGTGGAACAAACCGCCCGCGAAACCATCGTGACCATCAACCAAATTAAAACCCTGATGCTGGACTACAAACACCGTATCCGCGACCAATTCCCGAAAATGTACAGCCAGGACTTGCTGAACAACCTGTTTCGGCACCCCTATACCAAGATTGAGTTTGTGATGAAAGATTTGCAGGTGAGCCGCCCTACGGCCAGCAATTACTTGAGCAAGTTGTCGCAAAGCGGTTTTTTGAAAACACAAACGCGGGGTCAGCAACTATTATATCAACCGGCCCCTGCTCGAAATTTTTATCCCCAAACACTGACCCTTATGTAAACATATCGCTAAAAACCTTACAGATGCTTCCTCTTATGTAAAGATTTTGGCGATTTCTTTACATAAGAAATGAATCATAAATACTTTCTGCCCTTTTTAAAACACGATCATCAACCTGCCTGGCATTATGCAAGTACACGAACCCGCTTTATTTGACCTGACAACCTGTAGGCGCTTGAAAACGCTGATCCGGGGGAAATTGATGGAGGTGGGGTATGAATCGGCATAGTCAGGTTGTAAAAATCCGTGAGTTGGAGACAGTGATTACTGGAAAACACCTTCAAGTAGCAACCCTTGAGTATTTTGGGCGTGAAATTCCAGTGGGTTACACCAACTGATTTTGGCCCTATTTGAAGAACAAATTCAATTCATCCAGATACTTGTCAAAAAATGGGGCGAATCTATTGGCCACAAAGTAATACCTCCGAAAACTCAATTCTTGTGGAGCCTATCGGTTCTGACAATGGGTCAAAGTGGTCATGATTGAAGAATACAATGCGTAACCAATCAACAAATAAATTCAATAATCCCTGATACTCAAATAGTAGATTCAGACTTTTTGTACTACAAAATTGTAAGTTTATATGATTTGTTAAAAAACATGTCTACCGGAGGGTCAACTATGCCCATTGTGAATAAATCATCTTTTGAAAATATTGAAATATCACTCCCTCCTCTCCCTACCCAACGCCGCATCGCCGCCATCCTCACCGCCTTGGATGACAAAATCGAACTCAACCGCCGGATGAACGAGACGCTGGAAGGGATAGCGCAGGCGGTTTGGGGGGAGTGGTTTGGGAAGATGGAGTGGGGAGGTGGAATTTAATGGAGGGTAAGTTGGAAGAACACCACGGGTTTAAAAGGTCGCCCAAAGTAAAGGAGAGGGCTTGGTTGGTCAAGCGAAATGAAAGAATTGCCGCAAAATGTCATTTGTATATCGGTCCTTGTGGAAGAAGCCTTCACAAGTGGTTCTAGGGATCAAATATTATTCATAGCACGGAATACGCCTTTTTTGAAAATGGCAAAACCCGGTGAATCAATCTTTTCAAATACCGAGGCAAAGGCATTTTATCAATTGAGTTCGCGGTTGTTATGCCAAAGAGGTTTGGTAGGGAATCTGTTCTCACCACATTTATCGAGTTGCTAACCGCGAAGAAAATTTGAGCGCAGTTTGCGATCATTTAATGATGCATGGCAGTCTCAGAGAACAAATGTGGCTTTCAAATGGCAAGCTTAAACCTGCTCAAATTGATGGTCTTGCCAAATCTTATCTCCCTCCCAAAAAGCTGGTTCAGGTTTTCGGAATTGGCTGAAAATGTTTGGGTAAACAATAAATGAAAATGCAATCAAGAATCCCGCACCCTCACTGCCTTGCGTGACGCCTTGCTCCCTCGGCTGATGCGCGGGGAGGTGAACGTCTGAATAAGAAAATTTGTAAGTTTGCAAAAAGTAAATCATCATGATTACAAAGGAGCAATTGGACGATTTGATTAAAAACACTGAATCAGATCGGGTCGAAAAAACAATCTCAATCAGAGATTATGATAAATTTGCGGAGGCTATTTGCGCGTTCTCTAACGACATGTCAAACCATAGAATGCCCGGTTATTTATTAATTGGCGTCAGAAATGACAACACGGTGGCAGGCATGAATATTTCAGATGAAGATTTACAGTACCTGGCATCCTTGAGATCTGATGGACATATTTTACCTCAACCAGCCATTTCAGTTGAGAAAGTATCCCTTGCAGGTGGCGAAGTTGCCGTTGTTACAGTCCAACCATCCGATTTACCGCCTGTACGATACAAGGGTAAACCTTTCATACGGGTTGGGCCAAGAAAAGCAATTGCAAATGAGCAAGAAGAACGTATGTTGTCGGAGCGGCGTGCGGTTACGGCCCGATCATTCGATACCATTCCTTGCTCGGATGCCGCGTTAAAGGATTTATCTATTCCATTATTTGAAGCTTACCGGCAACAGGCCGTTGATTCCGAGATAATTGCTGCAAACCATAGAGATATTGAGCTACAGTTAGCATCTCTACGTTTTTATAATACAAGCCAAAATTGCCCTACGAATGCAGGCATAATATTATTTGGAAAAAATCCGAGATATAATTTACCAGGTAATTATGTTCAATTCCTGCGTTTTCCCGGCAACAGTATGACTGATGTTCCTATTGACCAAGCCGAAATATCCGGCGACCTTGGCACTATGATAAAAGAATTGGAATTGAGATTGAAAGTTATCAACACAACAGGGATTTCAAAGGTATCCGGCATGCAGGAGAAATTACATCCAGATTATCCTGAATGGGCAATACGTGAGTTGTTAATGAATGCTATAATGCACCGGGATTACTCCTCCAATAGTCCAATAAAATTTTATGTATTTGATGACCGGATTGAAATACATAACCCAGGTGGATTGTATGGTGAAAGTAATACCGGAAATTTTCCTGATGTTAATGCCTATCGAAACCCCACCATCGCAGAGGCGTTGAAAACTTTGGGGTACGTAAATCGATATGGTTATGGAGTAACACGAGCAAAGTCGCTTTTAAGTGCTAATGGAAACCCATCTCCTGAATTTAAAATTACTGAGCCTGGAACCTTCGCCGTTATCATTCCTAAAAGGTCAACACCATGAAAACAATTGCCTTTTTTAATAATAAAGGTGGGGTAGGCAAAACATCGTTGGTTTATCATCTTTCTTGGATGTTCTCCAACATGGGAAAGCGGGTAATAGCTGCAGACTTAGACCCACAAGCGAATCTGACCAGTATGTTTCTTGATAATCAGGAATTATTGACGCTTTGGGAATCCGATTCGAGTCAATCAATTTATGATGCACTTGTACCGTTAATTGAAGGTGTTGGTGATATTGAGAACCCTTCAATCCATTCAATTGATCATTCCAATAAATTAGGCCTTCTGGCTGGAGATCTTTTCTTATCGCGGTTTGAAGACCAGTTATCAGAAAACTGGCCAAAATGTTTATCTGGTGATCCAAGAGCATTTCGGGTAATTTCAGCATTTTACAGATTATTATATCGTGGTGCTCAGGGAATGAATGCTGACTTAGTGCTTATTGATGTGGGGCCAAATCTAGGCGCTATAAATCGAGCGGCACTAATTTCAGCCGATTATGTGGTTGTTCCGCTTGGTGCAGATTTATTTTCTCTCCAAGGACTGCAAAATCTGGGCCCCTCCTTAATAACTTGGAGAAAGGAATGGAAAAAACGGTTGGTGGAGTTGCCAGAAAGTTTGCAAAACGAACCTATGCCAAATGGGAGGATGCAACCAATTGGTTATGTTCTACTCCAACATGGAGCCCGTGAAAACCGCCCCGTTAAAGCATATGATAATTGGGCAATAAAAATACCTTCAACTTACATTCAATATGTGCTTAATAATCCTTCGATTGAACGAGATCATTTGTTGATTGAGTCCGATCCAAATAATCTCGGCATGTTAAAGCATTATCGAAGTCTGATGCCATTGGCCATGGCAGCACGTAAGCCGATGTTTTATCTTAAACCTGCTGACGGTGCGATCGGGGCTCACGTCGAAGCCGTCAGGAGCTGTTTTGACGACTTCAAGCAATTAGCTGATAAAATTTTACATCAAATAGAATAGTAACTCTATTTACATGCACATCCTCAACGAAGACGCCATAGAATACGCCGCGAACAACCTGTTCACCACCGAACTGGGTTATGCGGAGATCATCTGGGGGCCAGACATCGCACCGGAAGGCGCACGTTTGCAGGAGCGGGAATTTAATGAAGTCGTGTTGCGTGGGCGGTTGGAGACAGCCATACACAAATTGAACCCACACTTACCTGCAGATGCCCGCGAGGATGTTTTGCGCAAGGTGTTGCGTGTGGAATTCCCAGATTCCTTGTCCAATAATTTTGCCTTTCACCAACTGCTTACGGAAGGCGTAGATGTGACCTTCCGTAACGCACATGGAGAAATTCGTACCGACAAAGCCCTGGTGATTGATTTTGCGCAACCTGAACGCAATGAGTTTATAACGGTACGCCAACTCACGGTCATCGAAAATCAGAAAAACCGCCGGGCCGATACCGTGATCTATGTCAACGGTTTGCCCTTGGTGTTGCTGGAATTTAAAAACCCTGCCGATGCCAATGCCACTTTGAAAAACGCCTGGAACCAGGTACAAACCTATCAAAAAGACATTCCCTCCCTTTTTCAATACAATACTTTCTGCATTATTGGCGACGGCATCCACGCCAAAGCAGGCACCATTTCCAGCGATGAAAGCCGCTACATGGCCTGGAAAAGCACGGATGGACGCAACCTGGTTAAAACCGGGATGCCCGATCAGGAAACGCTGCTTCGGGGCGTGCTCAACAAAAAGACCCTGCTTGAACTCATCCGGCATTTCATCGTGTTCGAGGAAACGCCCAAAAAAACCATCAAAAAACTGGCGGCTTATCACCAATACTACGCCGTAAACAAAGCCATCCGTACTTCCATTGCGGCTTCTTCTGAAGTCGGCAACAAACAAGCGGGCGTTGTATGGCACACCCAAGGCAGCGGCAAAAGCCTGAGCATGGTTTTTTATGCAGGAAAACTGGTGCTGGCTCCTGAAATGGAGAATCCCACATTGGTAGTGCTCACCGACCGTAATGACCTTGACCAACAGTTGTTTGGAACGTTTAGCGCCTGCCGCAGCCTTTTGCGTCAAACGCCCAAACAAGCCGAGAACCGGGAGCATTTGCAGGAATTGCTGACCGTAGCATCGGGAGGGATCGTGTTTACCACTATCCAGAAGTTTCTGGAAACAGAGGAGTACGAAAATGAGGCGGGTGAGACCAAACGCATCAGCGTAAAATTTCCCACCCTTTCCACCCGGCGCAACATTGTGGTGATAGCCGATGAAGCCCACCGAAGTCAATACGATTTCATCGACGGCTTCGCGCGCAACATGCGCGATGCTTTACCCAATGCCACTTTCCTGGGCTTCACCGGTACGCCAGTAGAAAAATCGGATGCCAATACCCGCGCCGTTTTTGGCGAATACGTGGACATCTACGACATCAAACGCGCGGTGGATGACGGGGCAACCGTCCCGATTTATTACGAAAGCCGCCTGGCGCACATCAAACTGGATAAGGAGCAAGCGGCAGTGTTGGATGAGAAGATCAATGCCCTGCTCGAAAACTATGGTGAAACCGATGAAGTCGCCCACCGCGTTCGGCAAAAGGCCAAATGGGCACGGGTAGAAGCAGTGGTCAGCAGTGAAGGCCGGGTGAAACAGGTGGCTGCTGACATTGTGCAGCACTTTGAGCAACGCCGTGAAGTCACGCTTGGCAAGGCCATGATCGTTTGTATCAGTCGCCAGGCATGTGTGGCCATGTACGATGCCCTCAAAGCATTGCGTCCAGACTGGCATGCCGAGGAAGATACCAAAGGCGGTATGAAGGTCGTGATGACGGGCAGCGCCAGCGATCCCAAAGAATTGCAGGAGCATATCCGCACCAAAACCCAAAACGAAGTCATTGCCAACCGATTCAAGGACGAAAACGACCCTTTGAGCATCATTATCGTACGGGATATGTGGCTGACGGGATTCGACGTGCCTTGTCTGGATACACTGTATGTGGACAAACCCATGAGTGGGCACAACCTGATGCAGGCCATTGCACGTACCAACCGCGTATTCAAGAACAAAGGCGCAGGGGTGGTAGTGGATTATATCGGGATCCTCTACGACCTGAAACAAGCCCTCGAAAACTACATCGAAAACGGCGGCGAAGGCAAGCCCGCCAACTACAAGGAAGACGCCGTCTCAGCGATGATGAAGCATTACGAGCGGGTGAAAAGCCTTTTTGAGCATATCGGCGGACGGTCGGGATTCCCTTACGATTTCTATTTCCAATTGGATCGAGCCAATCTGCAACTGGAATTTATCGCCCGGGCAGCGAACTATATCCTGCAATTGGAAGAAGGCAAGCAGGAGTTCCGGGAAGCCGTTTATGCCCTGCTCCGGGCTTTTTCGATTGCCGTACCCGATGATGCCGCCATCGCCATTCGCGATGAAGTCAAGTTTTTCCAGGCGGTCCGCTCGTACATCATCAAAGTGACGGTTTCTGAACAGGAACAACAGCTTGCTGAAAAAGGCGCACCGACTTCCGATGAAATTGACAGTACCATCCGGCAGATGGTGAGCAAAGCGATTTTGCCGCAAAATGTGATTGATCTCTTTGCCGTGGCCGGGGTGAAAAACCCGGACATCTCCTTTATCCTGTCTGAGGACTTTTTACACGAAGCCCAAAAATCAGACAAGCAGTCCTTGCTGGCGGAAATCGTGCGGAAATTGCTAAACGATGAAATCAAGTCTTTTGGAAAATCTAATCTTGTCAAGGGCAAGGAGTTTTCCAGTATGTTGCAGGAATCGGTGAATCGTTATCAAAACCATGTGGTATCGGCGGCGCAGTTTGTGCAGGAACTGATTGACATGGCAAAGGGGGTCAACAAGGCCAAACATCGTGGCGAGGAATTGGGCCTCACAGAAGGCGAGGTCGCGTTTTACGATGCGTTGGAAACCAATGATGACGCGGTTAAAGTCTTGGGCGATGACATCTTAAAAAAGATTGCTCTTGACCTTTACAAAAACTTCCGGGAAAATGCCTCGATTGATTGGAGCGTGAAGGAATCGGTGCGGGCAAAATTACGCGTGAGCATCAAGCGCGTGTTGAAAATGCACGGGTATCCGCCGGATAAGACGGAGGCGGCGGTGCGGTTGGTTTTGGAGCAGGCGGAGATGATGGCGGGGTAGGAGTAAGAGCAAAGAAAGTATTTCCTGCCTGAAAACTATTTGTTTTTGTTTTGTCGCGCCCCTTCTGTTTTGTCGCAAATTGTTTCACCATGAAACAAAATGGATGTTTTTTTTTTATTTTTTGTTTTATCTTTACACTGAAAATCAAATTCTTGCCTATGTTCCGCGCCTTGCTCAATGATAAAATTGGTACTGTTGTTCGGCATTTTGCTGCCCAAATACCGCATTTGTCGCTGACCAAGTTACTCAAACTGCTGTATATCACAGACGAAATGGCAATGCGTGAGACGGGTACGCCAATTACCTGGCTCGAATATCGTGTTTGGAAACGCGGCCCGGTTCCGGCAGAGATTTATCAGGAAATCAAGCATGGAGAAAAAATGACCATCGGCAGCCACCTGGTTTCGCTGGATAATTACATTCATATTAAAAGGCAAGAAAGTCCCCGCCGCCCGGGACAAGAAGAAGTGTTTATTGAGACCAGGGGGGAAGATGATTTATCCATACTGTCTGGTTACGAAGTCGAATTGCTTAATCGGGTGATAAAACAGTTTGGTAATCTGAATGCTACCGAATTGATAGATTTCCTGCATGAAGAAGGTTCACTATGGCACAAAGCGGTGCAAGAACACAAGTTGGACACCAACTTTGAATTGTTCCAAAACACGTCCAACTGCATCATTGATTTTTCTGACTTGATTGAGGATGACGAGTTGCTGAAAATGGCCGCTCAATCGGCATTTGAATCCCTGGCTTTCCATAAAACCCTTTACGAAACCAAATTGCAGCAGGATGCCTGATGTCTTTGCCCCTGGAAACCTCGTCCGTATCAAAGATTTCCAATTTGAAGACGGCAATACAAGAGACAAATATTTGTTTGTCTTGTTACGGAATGACAGTGGTGCATACGTCATCTCTTCCCTTGCCACCAGTCAGAACAAAATGAACATTTCCACTACCGGAAGCGGGTGTTACCACGATCCAAAAATTTCCACTTACTATCATTTCCCTGCGGGGAAGTGTTTGGCGAGGGCAATTTTTCCTTTGACAAGGAGACGTATATTTTTTTCCGGGAGAATGTCCGCAAACTTGAAGTAACTGACCTCACCAACTATTTCAGGGCAACAGACCCTTTTGCTGTTGCATCAATTACAACTTTGAAAAATGAGGAATTGAAAAAGCTGCTTCAATGCGTAGTCAGTTCCACCTTTACCCCGGAGGGTTTAAAAGCGGAACTCACCGCTTTCAAAGATTCACTTTAAGCCTCCATTTTTACCCAATAAAAGGGCTCAAATCGGAGAGGTCGAACACACCCTAAAACACCATAAACATTCGACCTCTCCGAGGTCAAATCCGATTTTGATTCGTTTGCCCCGACGCCCACCCCAACCAAAACACCTAACCTTGCCAAAAAAATGATGCGCAACCTTCCATTGTATCCGGGTCATCCGTGGCTGGCAGCCGCAACCGTATTGCTGTTTGTATTATTCCTGGCGTCTTGCTCCGGGAGGATTGTACAACATCCCGGCGCGTCGGGGAGTTTTTTTGACACCGCGCTGGTGTACAAAACTTACCGCCCCCAAAAAAACGACCGGGTAGTCTCCAGAAGCCATTATTTACAACAGCTGCACGGCTTCTGGCTGGGGCAGTGCATCGCCAACTGGACGGGTTTGGTGACGGAAATGGATAAAATCGGGGGCGCGGGCAAAAACGGCAGATGTGCGGGGTTTTATACCCGGGAAAACTGGGGCGGGCCGGACCATCCGAATCTCTGGAATTCCAACAAACTTTCCGATACTATTCATTATTTGTTTGAAAATGAGCAAGGTATATGGGGTGCCGACGACGACACGGATATTGAATACATCTACCAGCACCTGTTGCTTACGCATAAAACGTCTCTGCTGACGGGCCGGCAAATCCGGGAAGGCTGGATGAAACACATCCGGGCGGAGGAAGAAAACTACCTGTGGGTATCCAATCCGCAGGCCTTCGACCTGATGAAAGCGGGCATGGAGCCGCCTGCAACCGGCCATCCCGACAATCACCCGCATTACGAAATGATCGATGCCCAGTTGACGACTGAAATCTTCGGCTTTTTTGCACCTGCCCGCCCTGATATCGCCTTAAAAATGGCGCATCTGCCCATTCAAACAACCGCGAGGCACAACGCCGAATGGGCATCCGAATTTTATGTCGTCATGTACGCGCTGGCATCGCGGGTGGATGAACGCCTGTCCATGAAGGAAAAGGTCTTTTGGATGGCTGATATGGCCCGAAAACGGCTTCCCAACACGTCCTACTCCGCCAAAATGTATGATTTTGTAAAAAACAAATACGATGCGGGGGCAAGTTGGGAACAAACGAGGGATGCCTTGCACGAAAAGTACCAGGTGCATCAGGACGACGGCTATACATGGTCGACAAGAGACACCTTTTGCAATGGTTGTTTTGCCTCCGGAATTAACTTTGGCTCCAGCATTATCAGCCTGTTATACGGGGAAGGCGACCTCAGAGAAACCATAAAAATAGCCGCCCTGGCCGGCTGGGATTCCGACAACCCCACCGCAACCTGGGGAGGGCTGCTCGGATTTATGCTGGGCAAAGAAGGGGTTGAAAAAGCCTTCGGAAGAACATTTTCCGACAAATTCAACATCCACCGGACCCGGGTGGGTTTCCCCGATAAAGGGATCGACTCGTTTTATCACATGGCGAAAAATGGAGTGTACATCGTCGACCGGGTCGTCCAGGAACAGATGAACGGCGGTGTCGACTTAAAAAAAGACGTTTGGTATATCCCCGACAAGGGTCTGGATTTTCCGGTCGGGCAATAGGCGGATGAACCTACCCCACCCCCAGCAATTCCACTTCAAAGATCAGCGTGCTGTTCGGGCCGATCTCGGCGCTCACCTGTTGTTCGCCGTAGGCGAGGTGCGGCGGCAGAAAAAGGCGCCATTTGCTGCCGGTAGCCATGAGTTGCAGGGCTTCCGTCCAGCCTTTTATCACGCGGTTGAGCGGGAATGTAGCCGGCCGGCCGCGTTGTACCGAACTGTCGAACACCCTGCCGTCGATCAGGGTGCCGTGGTAGTGGCAGGTGACGTTGCTGACCGGGCCAGGTTTTGCGCCGGAACCTTCCGTGATGATTTCATATTGCAACCCGCTTTCGAGGCTGACGACACCCGGGCGTTGGGCGTTTTCGGCTAAAAAAGCCTGGCCCGCGGCTAAGTTTTCTGCGGCTTTGGTTTCTCGCATGGCTTTAAGTTTTTCTGATACGGACATGATAAACAAATGATGGACAAGCAGGAACAGGGATTATCCTCCCGAAACCCGGGCAAACGTAGGGAAGATTTTGGAGTGTTTTTATACAAATTCCACCGGGATTGGAGTTTTAGGGTTACTTCAACTTGCTAACCCGTCTTCAACTCGTTTTTCCGGTATATGAAACCTGTCGCAATTTTTTTATTCCTGCTTTTTGAACCGCCCTGTCCGCCCAGCAATCCTCCATAAGTAAATCGCGGGACCGTTTTCGCGAAAAAAACGACGGCCGTTACCCGGTGCGTATAGAAAACGCCTTCAACATCAATCAACAGGGTTCCGATTTTGCACCCGCATTTTATAAAGAAGGTATCGTGTTTGTATCGAGCCGGAGTAAAACGGCCAGCGCGACGCGAAAACAAACGAAACCTACGCCAAACTTTTTACTATGCGTTTTTCGATTATAACGGCGAGCCGGTTTTCCCGCAGTTCATAGACCTGCGCCCAACAATGGAAGGCGGTTTTAACGAGGGCCCGCTTTGTTTCAGCCGCGACAACCACACCGTTTTTCAAACCCGCAACAACAATAAGGACGGCGTATTAAAATCCAACGCCGCCGGCAAATCGACCTTAAAGATCTACGAGTCGAAGTACGGGAAACCCCTCTGGACAAAACCCGTGGAACTGCCGTTCAACAGCGACGACTACTCCTGCATGCACCCCAGCCTGAGCGCCGACGGCAGCAAACTTTTTTTCGCTTCCGATATGCCCGGCGGTTACGGCGGGTTCGATTTGTATTATGTCGACCGAAATAACGGCGCGTGGGGGCAACCCGTCAACCTCGGCCCGGTGGTTAATACCGCCAAACAGGAAATTTTTCCCTTTATCAGTCCGTCGGGCGCCTTGTTTTTTACCTCCAACGGCCGCAGCAATACACTCGGCGGGCTCGATATTTACTACGTAAACGAGCCGCTGAACAACCCCGAAGAAGTCGTCAACCTTGGTGATCAGATCAATTCCGATGCCGACGACATGGCATTTATCCTCGATGATTCCGGGAAAAAGGGCTTTTTCAGCAGCAACCGCGCCCGGGGGGCAGGAAAGGACGATATATACCTCTTCGAATCGCCGCGTGGCCTCGAAGGCATCGCACAACCCGAAACAAACGAGGCGCTGATCGTGGTCAAAGACGCGGTCACAGGCGCGCCGCTTCAACAGGCCGCCATCCGAATCCTGCAGGCTTCAGATGACGGATTTGCCGGCAGCCCAAACGATTTTTTCAGCGTCCGCCTCGTGCCGCAAACCGGCAAACCCAATGTGTTCAACATCCAACTCGTCCTGAAAAACCCCGATGACCTGGGCACGGCCGATCTGTACAGCAACGCAGAAGGAAAAGCGCGCACCGAATTCACCCGGTATCAGCATTACCTGGTGGTTGTCAGCCTTGAAGGGTATCAGCCAAAAGAAAATCTGATCACCGTCGATCACGAGCGGGAAATAACGCTGGCGATTAACCTGGAGCCGGAAACGCCGCTTCAAACGCAAAATCTGGCAGCGAAGGATAGTTTATTCCCTGCGGGCGATATCCGGGAAGGCGTCACCATCATTTCGGAAAAACAAATTTTCGACGACAACAAATCAACACTCTCGGGCGCTGCGGTAAACTACCTGAATGCCCTCGCTGAGATATGGCGAACTTTTCCGGGAATGGAAATCGACCTCGTTGCCCATACCGACACCCGTGGCGATGCAGGGTTCAATCGGCAACTGAGTGAAGAACGGGCAAAAAACGCTAAAACTTACCTGATTTTTAAAGGAATTGACGAAAATCGTATTCAAACCTACGGGAAAGGTGAATCCGAACCCCGCAACCGCTGCGTGGAAGGTGTAAATTGTTCCGACGAGGAACACGCACAAAACAACCGGTTGGAGATTCGGATTCGGAAGTTATAAAAAGACTGAATCGTGTTCCTGCCGCCTCACTCTACTGTCAGCGTCAGGTTCCCCGTCGTACCGCTGCTGACAATCTTGTAATTGACGTTCAGCACAGGACTATATACATTGTCCCAGGCACAGTTGCTGCCGATACATTCCCAGATGCCGAGTTGGTTGGCGGAGGTTTTGGCGGGGGCCATCACGTATTCCCCTTTGGCGAGGGTATAATAAACGCCGTTGAGCGAAACCGTGATGGAAGCGTTGGTATTGGCGGCGTGGCGCACCCGGATTCGCTGGCCGGAGTACATTTTGCCGATAAAATCCTTGTCGACGGCGGAAAGTTGGGTGTTCCAGGGGATGGATACGCCGTTGGTGGTGAGTGAAGCCGGTACGGGGTACTGCATGATGGATTTTGAATCGTGGTTGGTGTGCTGGGTTTGGGCCCACTGGTATTTGGTCAGCACCTGTTCGTTCACTTTTTGCTGCGACCAGCCCATTTGAGCGTAATAGGCATATACCGCCGGGGTTTTCCACAAAATATTCGCAGTGGGGTTCTGGTGTTCGTGGCCGAGACCGAGTGCGTGGCCGAATTCGTGCAGGGTGGTGGTGCGGATTTCAGTTTCGGTGGTATTGGCGGTGAATTGCAGGTTCATCGTTTTTTGGCTCTGCGGAATACTGAGGTTGTCTTTCCCCACGTACGACCAGTGGCCGGCATTGTCGAAAGCGATCCGAATATCGGAAGTTCCGGAAGTGACTTTAGTAAACTTGATGTTGGCAAAACTCTCCCACTGTTTAGCGTATCCCATCACTTTGCTTTGCAGGGTGGCGCTGCCGTTGAGAAAACGCACACGAAGCGTCAGGCCCGGTGTCCAGAACTTGTTTTTCAGGCCCGTGGCGCGGTCGTCCACGGTGCCGTCCGGCAACAATTCCGGGTAATCGAGATCGGCAGGGTCTTCGGTGAGGCAAGTGTTGCTGATCAATTCGGCCAGTTCCTCTTCGGAAAACAGGTCGGGGATCACTTCTTCTTCCTTATGGCAAGCGGCAAAAAAGAGGGCGATGGAGAGGGCAAGAAAAGAGCGGAAACCCGGGAAACAACTGCGGATGGTCATGATCTGATGATTTACACGGTAAACAATAAGGTGGTTTGTGCTGGTATTGACGTGTTCATCAAATCTTCATAAGCGCCTGTTTGATATTGATCAATGGTTTTGAACTTCGGAAAACTGCTGCTTAAAACTGTCCGGCGGTAAATATATTTTTCATTCGTTGTTTTGGTTTTGTTAAAAATATTTGACTGAAAAATGCTTTTTTGTCCCGATAATTAGCGCATTTTATGGCAAAACACAGGCATATTCGGGCATAAACTGCACACCGCCGCCCGTTTCCTGCTTCTGCTCTTCTTCCGGGTTTTATCTTTTTTAACTTTTTTATTAAAGTTCTCATAAACAGGATGTTCCGGTGGGTCTTGCAGAAATCGGGATATTTTTCTGACATTGGCCGCTGTATTTTTCGCTCAACCACATTCCTATGCGCCTTTTCACCCTCCTTTTTGTATTTATTCTCCCCAATTCCATTGTTTCTGCCCAAAATATCGCCATTATTCCACAGCCTGTTTCGTTGAAAACGCTGAAAGGTAATTTCAGGCTCACCGCCCAAACCACCATCGGCTACAGCCAATCCGCCGCCAAACCCATGGCGGACCTGCTGGCAACCCGGCTGAACGCGCCCACCGGCTACCGGCTCAAGGTACAGCGGCAGGGGTTGATCCAACTCAGCCTGAATACCCGGCCCGACACTAATCTGGGCAAAGAAGGATACACGCTTGACGTGGGGGTGCAAAACATACGAATCAGGGCCAACGAAGCCGCAGGCCTGTTTTACGGCGTACAAACGCTGCTGCAATTGTTTCCCGTAGGCATCGAAAGCCAAACGCCGGTGAAAAAAGTCGCCTGGAACGCTCCGGCCGTGCGGATCACCGACTACCCGCGTTTCGCCTGGCGCGGCTTCATGCTCGATGTAAGCCGGCATTTTTTCTCCAAAGAGGACGTGAAGCGATATATCGACCGGATGGCGCGTTATAAATACAACGTGTTCCACTGGCACCTGACCGACGACAACGGCTGGCGTGTGGAGATCAAATCACTGCCCAATCTGACCCGGACGGGCGCCTGCCGCGTGCAGCGCTACGGCAGATGGGGAGAATTTGAAGCCCCCCGGCCCGGCGAACCGGCCACCGACTGCGGTTTTTACACCCAGGACGACATCCGCGAGGTGCTGGCTTACGCTGCGGAGCGCTACATCACCGTATTGCCCGAGATCGACGTGCCCGGCCACAGCATGGCCGCCATCGCCGCTTATCCCGAACTCTGCTGCACCAAAGACACCAGCATAAAAGTTAATCCCGGCAGCGTATTTGCCGAATGGTACGGCAACGGGCAGTTTAAAATGCTGATAGACAACTCCTTGAATCCGGCAGATGAAAATGTGTACGCTTTCTTAGACAAGGTGTTTACCGAGCTGGCCGCTTTGTTTCCCCATCCGTACATCCACGTCGGCGGCGATGAATGTTACCACGGCTACTGGGAAAACGACCCCGGTTGCAAAGCCCTCATGCAAAAGGAAGGCCTGAAAAACAGCCATGAGTTGCAAAGTTATTTCCTGAAAAGAGTGGAAAAAATCCTGAAATCCAAAGGCAAAAAAATGATCGGCTGGGACGAAATCCTGGAAGGTGGCCTGGCGCCGGAAGCCGCCGTGATGAGCTGGCGCGGACTGGAAGGGGGTATCGAGGCGGCCAAACTCGGCCACGAAGTGGTCATGTCGCCCAACGACTACGTGTATATCGACTTGTTGCAGGGCGACCCGATCGTCGAACCCGACCAGACTTCCTACAAAAAGGTGCGCCTGAAAAAAACCTACGAATTCGAACCCGTCCCGGAAGGCATCGACCCCAAATACATTCTCGGCGGACAGGCGAATCTCTGGTCGGAAAAGGTGCCCACCATCCGCCAGGCGGAATACATGTCCTTCCCACGCGCCTGGGCCACAGCCGATATCTACTGGAGCCCGAAAAGCAGCAAAAACTGGGACGGATTTATCCGGCGGATGGAACGGCACATGGAACGCGCCGACGCCGCCGGCTGCAACTACGCCCGCAGCGCCTTCGACGCCATCGTGACGGCCTCCGTAAAAGACGGAAAACTGTTCGCCGAAGTCGCCACGGAAATCAACGGCCTGGACGCCTACTACACGCTCAACGAAACGCTACCCGATTCATTTACATCACATTATACACAGCCCGTCGAGATACCGGAAGGGCCGGTGACGCTCAAAGTGATCACGTATCGCGACGGGAAACCGGTGGGGAAAATGATCGCGTTGAAGCGGGAAGAGTTGTTGAAACGAGTGGGGAAGTGAATGATGAGTGATGAATGATGAATGATGAGAGATGAATGCATTATTCTGAATTGTTTTTCAAAATTGGCGGAAGCCCGGTTTACCGGGCAGTATCGTGTCATAAGCCATTGTTATGTCTATGGGGTATCCCGAAAAAAAAATACCGCTGTTTTTCTGGCCGGTCATCCTGCTTTTTCTCGCCCCCCTGCAGGTCGTTGCCCAAACCGGCGACCTCGTTTTTTACGTATCCACCCACGGCAAAACCTCCAACCCCGGCACCTTCGACCGGCCTTTCGCCACGCCGCAGGAGGCTCGGAACGCGATCAGAAAGGCCAGGGTTAAAAACCCCGGCCGGCGGTTTACCGTGTATTTCCGGGAAGGCACGTATGTTTTTAAAGAACCCTTCGAACTCAACGCTGCGGACAGCGGTTCCTTAGAATTTCCGGTCAAATACGCCGCTTACCGGCGGGAAAACGTGGTTTTTCACGGGGGCGCCCGCCTCGACCCGGCAAGTTTTTCACCCGTGCAGGATGAAAATATGTTGTCGCGTTTGCGGCCCGAAGTACGCGGCAAAGTACTGGAAATCAACCTCATAAAAGCGGGCATATCCGATTTCGGGCAGATGCGCCAGCACGGCTTCGGCCCCGTGCCCGGGCCGGCTCCCTTAGAATTGTTCATCAACGACAAATGGCAAACCCTGGCGCGTTATCCGAACGAAGGCAAACTGAACATCGGCCGGGTGAACGATCCCGGTTCCATCCCGAGGCAGGGCGATTTTTCCAACCGGGGCGCGGCATTCGGCTACGAATACGAAGGCCCGGAACGCTGGACAAAAGCGACGGACATCTGGCTACATGGCTGGTTTTCATTTGGTTACAACGACGATCACCTGCGTGTTGAAAAAATTGACACCGCCGGAAAAATCATCCGAACGGCGCAACCGCACCTCTACGGCGTCGTAACCAATACCTACCCGGATACCAGCAAATGGAGCGATATGGCGGGTCTCTCGCTGCGCGGTTACTACGTCTATAACCTTCCGGAGGAGATCGACCGGCCCGGCGAGTGGTACTTGGACCGGGCAAGCGGCAAATTATACCTCTACCCTCCCCCGGATTTTTCCAACGCAAAAGTGGAAGTCTCGATGCTGGAAGCACCGCTGCTGCAACTTCGCAACACGGCGTTTATTTCCGTAGAAGGAATAACGTTCACCACTTCCAGGGGTATGGGCATTTACCTCGAAAATGCCCACCATATCGCGATAGAAGCCTGTACATTCAACAAACTCGGCACCGTGGCCGTCAGTGCGGGGCAGCCCTTGCAACATACCGCCCAACTTTATGCCCTTGACGGTTCGCCGGTACTCGATCAGTGGGATTCCGAACATTTTCACCACATCGCCGTCCGCCATTGCCGCATCCACGATACCGGCGCAGGCGGAATCATCCTCACCGGCGGCGACCGGCGAACCCTGACACCTTCCGGCAACGAAATCAGTCGCTGTGAATTTTACCGTGTCGATCTGCGCAACCATACCTACGCCGCCGCGCTCAAGTTATTCGGCGCCGGCAACAGCGTCGATCATTGTCATTTTCACGATCTCCGGCACATGGCCATCTGGTACCGGGGCAACGACCACCGGATCACCCACAACCTGTTCGAACGAATTTGTACTTACGCGGACGATATGGGCGCGATCTGCACCGGGCGTGATCCCGCTTCGCGGGGTATTTCGATCCTGAACAACCATTTCCGGGATATTTTGCCCTTCGACGACGAATCGCAGGTAGGCGCCGTGTTTCTCGACGACGGCGTCGGCGGCACTGAAGTGGCCCGCAATTTTTCGAACGAACGGGCAGTAAAGGGGATAAAGAATTATTCGGCGCGGTGTTTATCCACGGCGGGCACGAAAACAACGTGCACCACAACGTATTTTTAGACTGTGAAATGGCCGTCGGCAACAACTATTGGCCCGATAAACGCTGGAAAGTATACCTGGAGGGGCCAATCATCCGGGAACGGCTGCTCCGGGAAGTGGATATTACCGGCCCCGTTTTTTTGGAAAAATACCCCGGATTAAAAAATTACTTCAGCGACTACGGCCCGCGGCTCAACAGGGTGGCGGAAAATGTTCTGATCGGCAGCAATATGCCCATCAACGGCAAACTGGAACTGTATTTCAATCACCTGGAAACACGACCGAACTTAGAAAAGGCGCTGAAACGGGTGGGTTATGTGGAAGAACCCGTGGGCGTCGGTTCGGAACATTAATATTGTACCTCCACCTTCGAAATGACATCGCCCGGCTGGATCTGGTTCACAACTTCCATACCCGATTTTACCTTTCCAAAAATGGTGTAGCGCCCGCTCAGGTGCGGGGTGGCGGAATGGGTGATAAAAAATTGCGTGCCTTCCGTGTCCGGTCCCGCAGAAGCCATACCGAGGTAACCTTCCCCGTCGTACCACACTAAGCCGATTTCCGTGCGAATCGAATAGTCGAGGGCCCCGTAGCCGTCGCCGCGCGGGCAACCGCCCTGAATGACAAAGTTGGGCACCACCCGGTGAAAGGTTTTTCCGTTAAAATAGCCCGATCCGGCCAGGTCGAGAAAGTTGGCCACGGAGCCCGGCGCCCACAAGGGATACATGTCGAGCACCACCTTGCCTTTTGCCGTTTCGATCGTCACTTCCGATTTGGCGCCGAGTTTTTTCAAATCTTCCCAATCGAAGGGATGATTGTAGGCAATAAGGGGTTTGGCGGGTTCGGGGCGTTCTTCAAAATAGGCAATTGCCTTGTCTAAGGCCGTGTAAGCTTCCACGTCGCGGGGGATTTTGAGTTTTGCTAAGGCGTTCTTCATGATCTGGATGCGGGAAGTGTCGCGTAAGGTTTTGTAATTCAATGTTTTTGACAAAAAACCTTCGGAAGCGGCGGCGATCATGCCGGCATCGCCGCCGGCCACGATTTCCCGCAGATAATAATACAGGTCGCGGCGTACACTTTTGGCATTTTCACCAAATACCGCGTAAAAATTCGGCAACTGGACGATGGAAAGCAACGCTTCGGCAGCGGCGGTTTTTACGGCGGGGTGTGGGTCGTTGAACCCGCGGTCGTGGATGTAGCGGTAGTTCCAGCCGAATTCGGCCAGCGCTGCAAGGCAGGCCCCCCGTTCGTAGGGGTTGGCGGACTGCTGATAAAGCGCTTTTAACCGGTCAATGACGAAAAATTTGGACTCCGGTTCGTTTCGCACCGAGAGCAGTTTGTTGGAAGCGCGAAACAAGGCGATCTGGGTCAGCACCGGCAAATTCGGATAATCACGTGTGATGCGCCAGTAAAAATCGCCGTCTTTAACCTGGCCGTTGTTAATAAAAAATTCCGCAGCGGTACGGCTGACGTGTGGGTTGGGGTCGCGCACCAAAGGTGTCACCAATGCGCGCACCGTATCATAATTAAATTTGGCTAACGCGTTGATAATATTGCACTTAACCCGCCAATCTTGTTCCGTACCGATAACTTTTGACAAAATAGCAAACGCGTCGCCGGTGGAAGATTTGCCTAAGGCTCTGGCCAGCGCCATCCGGATGTCGGGGTTGTTGCCGGCCCTGAGGAAACCTGCGGCCAGTTCACGTGCCTGAAGGCTGTCGGGCGCTACGTTTTTGCTGCGCGCTAAGTAATGCGCCGCCATGACACGCGCCGGGGCGGGTATCCGTTCGTTCGCGACATAAGTAACCATCAGTTGTGTCGCGGCAGGAAGGATGGAGTCGCGAAGCCCGAAGTGGTAGACGGCGCGGCACTGGCCTTCCAGCAGCAGTGTATCCGTGGGTTTGTAGGTCGTAACGGAAACGATATTTTTCAAACTGGCGAGGGAGCCGCATTTACCAACGGCTTCCAGCACCACGGCGTTGAAACGCTGGTGTTCCGACAAGGGATCTTCGGCGACAAATGCGCCGATCAGCGCTTTTTCACTTTTTGAAGTGCCTATTTGTCCGAGGGAAAAAGCAGCGGCAATACGCACATCTTCTGTTTCGTCGCGCAGAAGCGGTGTGAGCGGCGCAATCGCTGCCGTATCGGGTATGGATGCAAAAGACAACGCAGCGAGATAACGCAAGGTCGCATCCGGGTTGCCCAGATAATACCGCAGGCTGTCCACCTTCCGTTCGTCCCGGAACCGGTAAACTTTCTGCACCTGCGGGTTGCGCAGGTCGAGATTGACGCCGGCAGATTTCGTCTTTTGCTCGGCAAGTTCGGGTGGGGTGCAGGCCGCGATAAACAGCAGACAAATGGCTGCCATCGGGCCAAGGGTATCGGGCAGGCGAAAGGATAGTCGCATTGTGATCAATTATTAACTGAAAGGGCGGTGCAAAAGTAGCAAAACCTTCACCAAACGCCCGGTATCAGGCGTTTTACCCTTCGCTGGTAATCGCGATAGGCGTCGCCAAATTGCCGGAGCAGTTTTTTTTCCTCCCAATAAATCCCGAAAGGCAGGTAAAGGAACACGGCAAGGGCGACGGCCGTCAGATCCGGTGAAGGAAAAATACACCACAATCCGGCCACGGCGAGTATTGTGCCGGAATACAGGGGGTGGCGTACCCGGGCGTTTAACCCGGAAGTATTCAACATACCGGACGACGGGCGGTTTCCAAGGCCGATGAATTCTCTCATATCGTAATGGCGAAAAGTGCGTGTCATAACCATAACGCCGGCAAACAACAGCAGCAACCCCGGTATTTGCAGGGCCGGAAAAGAAACGATCAGGTTGGCAGGAGTGGTATCGGGCAACCGGGTCAGCAGCCAGACGAACAGCACAAGTGCAAAAATATTGTAAAAGAGCCGGTAAACGGAGAACAACCCCGCAAAATGGCGCTGCACCAACATTTTTACACTTTCGGCGGCAAGCAGGCTGTGCAGGGCAAAATAAGCCGACCAAAGTAAAAACGTCGTGACAGGACCGGGAACCGTCATTGGGGGATTGTTTTCAGTTGTTTTTCAATCTCGCTGACCCGCTCTTTGCGGAGTGAATCGATCAGGTGCGGCATCAGCGTGACGCGGTCCTGCCGGCAAGTGGAATCCACTTGCGCCCGCGCAACCTGTATTCTTACAATGGCAATAGAATCAATGGTCTGCCGGGTATCTGCGTCGATGGGTGTTTCTGCGCTGCCGCATGAAAAAAGGAGCAGGAGCAGTGGCAGTGGCAGGTTTACCCGCCGTAGCCCTGGCGAAGGCGGGAACATACTGAAGAGTTGCAAATATGTCATATTGAACGGGTAAACGGGTCAGACCCGGCCTTCTCCGGCCAGTTGCCGGGCTTGTCCGACCCAATCTTCCTGGTAAATTTTTCCGGGGCTGATACCCAGTTTTTTGGCGGCGGCGATGATGGCGTCGTCGTCCCAGTTTCCAATTTGCGCATAGGCATAGATGCCCAGTCCGTGCAACAATTGTTCGATATGAGCCGTGATGCCATTGATAATTTTCAGATCGTCGGGATTATCAGGGCCCGGAAGCGACCGGGCCGGGCCTCCCTTGGGGCCGCTGCTACGCCGGGTGGTTCGGGTCGTTTGGTAGCGGTCGACCTCCTGCCGGGCAGTTTCGAGTTGCTGGCGCAGGAGATTGCGTTCGGTTTCCAGCGCGGAGGCGGTCATTTCTACGGTCAGCAGTTTGTGCTGCATGGCCTGAAAATCGCGGTACAGCGTTTTCCAGGCGGCCAGTTCTTCCTGCATCCGGCCGAGTTCCACGTTGAGTTGGGTATTGCGCGAACGCAGGTTATTGGCCTGTTCTTCCAATTCGCGGTATTTCTCGACAAAACGCGCCACATTTGCATCGGCTTGTTCGATGCGGGCGACGTAGTTGTGCTCCGTGTGCGCAAATACAGATTTTTCCTGTTCGAGCGCCACCAACCGTTCGCGCAGGTTGTCCAATTCGAGAGAGGCTTTTTTAAAATCGGCCTCCCGCAGATCGTGCTGGTGTTTGATGTGGGTATACAGACGGGCCAGGATACTGCGGTCGTGTTCACTGCGGTCAAGCGCGCGGCGCACATCTTTTTCTGAAAAATTGGCACGCAGCGACCAGCCGATAATGGTACCGGCCACAGTAAAAATTGCCCAAACGAGCCAGTAAAAAACCGGATCTTGCATGAGCTCGTTCATGACGGAATATTTTTCATTTTGACCAAAGGTAGCAGAAAAGCCGCGAAAATTGTGCCCTTTACACGTTTTTTGCATTGTTACACGTTATTCGAGCAATCGGGCAGCCATTCATTTTTTGATTAAAAACGCAGGTTCCAGGGTTCGGCAAGGGGCGTCATTTAAAACGCAAATTTCTAAACTTTTTGGAAATCAACTACTTAGAACTTAATTGTGGTGAAATTTTCCCAGAACCGAGCAGCAGAAGCGCTACCAGGAACGACAAAAATGTTGCCCCGGAAGATTACTTCAGAAACTTCCGCAAAATGGAACCGGCCATGCCGTAGCCTTCGTTTTTTTCCGTTTTTCACTTCCGTTTTCCTGTTTTTTCTCCGTGCCGCCGAGCTCAGCGCCCAGTCTGCCGGACCGTATCACTCCTCCCATGTCTATATAGACTCTATTACGATGGAAGGTAACCGGAAAACCCGGTCGGCGTTGATTCTCCGCGAACTGGAATTTACGCCCGGCGACTCTTTATTCATCGCCGAGTTGCCCGCAGCGCTTGAACGCAACAGCTTGCGGCTGATGAACCTCGGCATTTTTAACACCGCCAAAATCAACGTACGAAGCTGGAACCCGGAATCCAACCACGTTTCCCTGCATATCGAACTGATTGAAGCCTGGTATATCTATCCCGTTCCGCTGTTCGAACTCGCCGACCGCAATTTCAATGTTTGGTGGAAAGAATTTAACCGCTCGTTGAAACGGGTCAATTACGGCATCGACTGGAACCAACTCAACCTGACCGGCAACGCCGACGCGCTTAAGGTAAAAACACAGTTTGGCTACTCCAATAAATACGAACTGCGGTACAGCCGCCCCAACCTCAACCGCGACCAGACGATCGGCCTCGATTTCGGGATCACCTACAGCCGTTCGCACGAAGTGGCGTATGCCACCGACGCCAACAAACTTCAGTTCCACGTCAACCGCAACATCTGGCAAATCGTACAACTTTCCACCGGGGGCAGCGTCTTGTGGCGCCCGGGTTTGTTTACAACGCACAGATTTACAGCAGAGTACCGATCCACTACCGTGGCCGATTCAATTGCTGCGGTTTTTAATCCCGATTTTTTTCTGGGCGGCGCCACACGGCAGCGCCACCTGAGCCTGTTGTATAGCCTGACGTTCGATTACCGCGATATCCGGCCTTATCCGCTCAGCGGCTGGCTGCTGGCCGCCGAGTTGCGGCAAAACGGGCTCCTGCCCGGCGACAACCTGCACCTTTTCCGCGCCTATGTGGAATACGCGCGGTACTTCCCTTTTCTGGAAAAACGTATGAGCCTCGAAACCGTGTTCCGGGGCCGCACCAGTTTGCCCCGCTGCCGGCCGCCTTACTACAACAACCAGGCCCTCGGTTACGGAGGCAGTTTTGTACGCGGTTATGAATACTACGTAGCCGACGGGCTCGATTTCGGCTTGTTAAAAACGGCGTTTCACGTCCAGATTTTTAATAAAACCTTCCATCTGGACAAGTTTATGCCGCTGGAAGCCTTCCGCAATTTCCCACTCAAAATGTACCTGTCGGTCAACAACGACCTCGGATACGCCAATGACCCCTACTACGCCGAACAAAACCCGCTGGCCAATCACCTGCTTTGGGGTTACGGATTCGGGCTTGATATTGTGGCTTATTACGACAAAACAGCCCGTTTTGAATGGAGTTGGAACGACCGGGGTGAAAACGGCTTTTTCCTGCGGATCAACACCGGTTTCTGACATGCGCGCTTTGTTCCGACACCTGCTGCTGCCTTTTTACCGCGTCTGGGCGCTGCGCCACATCCGGCGGGAACGGGAGTTCAGCCATGCCGGCTTACACCTCAGCGTGCCTGTGGGCGTGTTTCATCCGGGTATTTTTTTTAGCACACCCATCTTTTTATCCTTCTTGCAACATATTGATTTTCAGGGAAAAAACGTGCTGGACATCGGCACGGGCAGCGGCATACTCGCGCTTTTTGCCGCCCGTGGCGGAGCCCGGGCCACCGCCATCGACATCAACCCTGCGGCGGTAAAAGCCACACTTCTCAATGCCCGGAAAAATGATTTGGAAATACGTGCCCTGCAAAGCGACCTCTTCGAAAACCTGCCGCAACAGCCTTTCGACATCATCCTGATCAACCCGCCTTACTATCCCCGCCGGCCCGTTGATGACGCGGGCTTCGCTTTTTTTGCCGGCGAACATTTTGAATATTTCGACCGCCTGTTCGGGGGCCTGCACACGTTCACCCACGAACACTCGCGGGTGTGGATGATCCTTTCAGAAGATTGTGATTTTGAACAAATTGCGGCGATCGCCCGGCGCCGGGGTTTCGAAATCGAACCCGTTTACGAGCGCAAAAAATGGGGGGAGCGGTTTTTTGTGGCAGACGTGCGTTTGGTATTTTAGACAGGATTTACATGATCTGCAGGTTCCGTTGGCTTTGCCGACGAATATAAAAACCTGTAGATCATGTAAATCCTGTCTAAAAAAACAGCCTGTCCCACAAATGGTATTTTAGACAGGATTTACATGATTTACAGGTTCCGGCGGCTTTGCCGACGAATATAAAAACCTGTAGATCATGTAAATCCTGTCTAAAAAAACAGCCTGTCCCACAAATGGTATTTTAGACAGGATTTACATGATTTACAGGTTCCGGCGGCTTTGCCGACGAATATAAAAACCTGTAGATCAGGTAAATCCTGTCTAAAAAAACAGCCTGTCCCACAAATGGTATTTTAGACAGGATTTACATGATTTACAGGTTCCGGCGGCTTTGCCGACGAATATAAAAACCTGTAGATCATGTAAATCCTGTCTAAAAACAGCCTGTCCCACAAATGGTATTTTAGACAGGATTTACATGATTTACAGGTTCGCGGCTTTGCCGACGAATATAAAAACCTGTAGATCATGTAAATCCTGTCTAAAAAAACAGCCTGTCCCAAATCCATCAATCCGGCTCGAAGCCCAGCACGATGTTAAACCGCGCGAAGTTGGACAGTTTTTTCTCGCCGTAAAATTCCGGCTTGTCAAAACCGATGCCCCAGTCGAAGCCGAGGGTACCGAACATGGGCAGGAATACCCGCAAACCAACTCCCACCGAACGTTTGATATCAAAGGGATTGAAGTCGCGCGCGCGTGCCCAGGCGTTGCCGCCCTGGGCGAAAGCCGTCACAAAAATGGTGCTGGACGGGTTGAGCGAGAGTGGATAACGCAATTCCACGGTGTATTTGTTGAATACCCCCGCGCCTCCGGGGAATTTTTGCATGATGTCTTCCGTGCCGTAACCGCGCAAGCTGATGATATCGCGACCGTTGAGGCCGAAAGACTGGTTGCTCAGGCCGTCGCCGCCAAGTTCAAAACGTTCGAATGGAGAAAGTGAGGTTTTGTCGGACCAGCGGCCGAGGATACCGATTTTGGCGGAGGTTTTTAATACTAATTTGCCCACCAGGGTGGTGTACCAGTCGGCGTCGATGCGCCATTTGATGTATTCCACATAGCGATACAGGTCTTTGACGCCGGCGGTATCGTAGAAGGATTTTTCCTTAAACCACGAATACGGTGGCGTCATCTGCATTTTCATGGAGATCAGGGAGCCGTTTCGCGGGAAGATCGGGTCGTTCACGCTGTTGCGCGCGAGGGTGAGGCCGAGGTTGTAGTTGTGGTAAATACCCTCGTTGATCACACGGCCCAGGTCGTCGACAAATCCGCCGTAGCGGTTGATTTTCAGCGTTTGAACGTTCATGTCCGCGCGGAAAATGAAGTTGTCGTCCGGAAACTTCAGGCGGGTACCGAAACCCACCGTGCCGTTGATAATATCGAGGCGCTGGAAGTTGTCGGCGCCTTCGAAGCCGTTGGAATAGCGGTTGAAAAAGCCCGCCACCGTGAGTGAATTAGGCTTTTTGCCACCCAGCCAGGGTTCGGTGAACGACATATTGTACGACTGGTAGCGGTCGCCGGCCGTCTGGCCGCGAATGCTGAGGCGCTGGCCGTCGCCTTGCGGCAGCGGGTTCCAGGCGGCTTTATTTTTGATGTTGCGGATCGAAAAGTTATTAAACGTGACGCCGAGGGTGCCGATCACCCCGCCCCGGCTAAAGGCCGTGGAAGGCTGATAACCCGCCGAAAGTTCCAACTGGTCGGAAGGGCGTTCTTCCACCGTGTATTCGATGTCCACCGTGCCGCGGTCGGGGTTGACGGGCGTATTGATACCCAGTGATTCGGGGTTGAAGTAGCCGAGGTTGACGATTTCGCGCTGGGAGCGGATGATGTCGGCCCGGCTGAATTTGTCGCCCGGGCGGGTGAAGAGTTCGCGGCGCACCACGTGTTCGTTCGTGCGGTCGTTGCCTTTGATCACAACGCGGTCGATCGTGGCCTGCGGGCCTTCAAAAATGCGCAGTTCGAGATCGATTGAATCCCGGTCGACGGCGATTTCCACGGGGTCGACCCGGAAAAACAGGTACCCGTTGTCCAAGTACAAAGAAGAAATATCGCGGCCGTCCTGGCTGAAGGAAAGGCGGGTATCGAGCAGTTCCTGGTTGTAAACGTCGCCTTTTTTTATACCCAGCACCTGGTCGAGGTATTTGGTTTCGTAGATGGTATTGCCTTTCCAGATGATGTTCCGGAAGTAGTACCGGTGGCCTTCGTCGATTTTGATATCGATCATCAGGCGCCCTTTTTTCTCGCGCCAGATGGTGTCTTTTACGATACGGGCGTCGCGGAAACCGACGGTATTGTAGTATTTTTCGATGGCGAGTTTGTCCTCCTCGTAGTCCTTGCGCACTAATTTTGATTTTTTAAACAACCGGCGTTTGCGCACCGTGTTTTTCATCTTTTTGCGCAGGGTTTTGGATTTTACGCTGGTATTGCCGCTGAACCGGATGTCCTTGATTTTCACCCGGTTGCCTTTATTGATGACAAATTCGAGGCGGGTAGCGTTGATCGTTTTGTCGTCGGGGAATTGGCGGATCACCACTTTGACGTTTTGATAACCTTTGTCCATGTAGTGTTGCTCCATCGCGTACACCAGCGAAGCTTTTACGTTGTCGGTCATGATGGCGCCTTTTTGCAGGAATTTGCCGATGATGCCGTTCAGGTCGTCGTGCTGGTTCTTTTTAACTCCGATATAGGAGTGACGCGTGTAGCGGGGCAGTTCTTTCACCACAATTTCCAGAAATACCTTGTCGCCGGCCGAACGTTCGCGCAGGATCTGGACGTCGGTGAACAGGTGCAGGTTCCAGAGTGCCTGAACGGCCTTGGAAAATTGTCCGCCGGGAATACGGATTTTGTCGCCAACCCGGAAGCCGCAGATCGCAATAAGTGCGCTGGCATCGGCGTACTGTGCGCCGGTGACGCGGATACCGCCGATTTCATATTCTGCCGGTTTGTCGTATTGTACAATCGGCAAAATGGTATCTGAGGTTTGGGCAAGGGCGGCAAAAGCGCCAAAAAAGAACAGCAGGAGGCTGGAAATATATACTTTCATCATTGCGTCGGTTGAAAAAGCGTCGTAAAAACGGGCAATAGCCGTCGAACGCCGGCTTGGCAAGCAGTTGTTTGTAAAGGGTTAAGGTCTGTTTTGGGCGAGTAATTCTTTCAGATTCGGGCAGGAGCCGAACAGGCCGCCGACCGACAGGTAGGTGCTGCGGAGTTTTTCGAGCACCCATTTTTCCGTGTATTCCGATTTTTTTGTTCCAGGGCGGCCTGCTGAATTTTGCCGTAATCCTGTTTCAGGTCGGCCTTGTGCGGTTTCGAGCGACTTTGTAGCAGAACAAGCCGGAAGAGCCGGGTGCCATCGGGTGAACGGAAAGGGAAGGGTTCGGTGATATCGCCTACTGCCAGGCCGTCGATCGCAAAAAACACGTCCGTATCGAGGTCGGCGACTTCAAAAAAGGTGTTGCCACTGCGGGGGTTGGCCACCCGCCCGTCGTTGTTGTAACTCGCCTGGTTTTTGTCGCCGAAACGTTTGACGGCGTCGCTGAAGGTCATTTCGCCGTTTTTGATGGATTGTTGCACGGAATCGAGTTTGGATTTGGCCGCTTCGAGGTCCGCATCCGTGATTTCCGGTTTGATCAGGATATGCCGGGCGTGAACGATGTTGCCGCGCCGTTCGAGCAGTTGAATGATGTGAAAACCAAATTCAGTTTCCACGACCTGGCTGACCTGGTTGGGTTCGAGTTTGTACACCGCCGCTTCAAATTCGGGCACAAAAGTGCCGCGTCTCTGGAAGCCGAGGTCGCCGCCGTTGGCGCCGCTACCCGGGTCGGCGCTGAATTTTTTGGCGAGTTCCGCAAAATCCTCCCCGTTTTCGGTAATTTTTTTGCGGAGTTCGTCGGCACGGCTTTTTGCCTTTTCAAATTCTTCCTTGTTGACCCTGGGTTTGTACACCAGTTCCCGGATTTCCACTTCGGCGTTGAAATAAGGAAGCGAATCGACGGGGATATTGTTAAAAAACTGCTTTACTTCGGAAGGGGTGATCGTCGCTTTCCCGGTGATCTGACCCTGCATGCGTTCCGCGAGGAGTTGGTTGCGCATATCGCCGCGCAACTGGTCTTTGATCTGGGCGATGCTTTGGCCGTAAAAATCCTCGATGGCCCCTTCATCCTGGTTGAAATACAACATCAGTCGGTCGATACGCGCGTTCAACTGGGTTTCCACTTCTTCGTCTTTTACGTCCACGGAGTCGATTTTGGCCTGGTTGACCAGCAGTTTCTGGATGATCAGGTTTTGCACCACCACACATTTGTATTCGTCCGGCAGTTCGCGTTGTTGTTGTTTAACGTAAGCGAATTGTTCCTGCACCTCGCTCAGCAGAATGATCTCGCTGCCCACGGTTGCCACGACCTGGTCGATAACGGCCTTGTCGTTTTGGGCGGAAAGCGCGGCGGGAAACAGGAAAAAGAGGAAAAGGACGGTGGACGGTAGACGGTAGACGGTGGACGGTGGACGGTGGACGGTGGACGGTAGACGGTGGACGGTGGACGGTGGACGGTGGACGGTGGACGGTGGACGGTGGACGGTGGACGGTGGACGGTAGACGGTGGACGGTAGACGGTGGACGGTGGACGGTAGACGGTAGACGGTAGACGGTGGACAGTGGGCAGCACACGTTACACGGTATAATGATGGTATGGCTCCGTAGATCATTGGTATTGTTTTATTAAAATTTTGGCGGTAAAAAATTTGCCAAATATTCATAATCAAGTGTTTATGTGTTTTTTATGTCGAGAATTAACGGGATTCTCCGAATGCCTCAAAACCAACGCTTCACCACCCGCCTTCTGCCGTCATTATTGCACGATTTTTACGTTTTCGCGGCGAAGTTCCTTTTGATAAAGGTCTTCTTTCCAACGCTCCAGCAGTTCCTGTTTTCGTTTGTGCAGAATTACTTTGGAGGCCTGCTCTTTTACGTAGTCGAAGGGTGCGGTGGTTTTGCCCTGCACGGTTTCGAGCACGCGGTAGTAGTACCTGAAGTCGCCGTCGCTGAGGGTCCCTTCCCGGCGTGAGGCAACGTTGTCCGCTGTTAACGTTCCTTTGGGCAAAAGCGCGGCCACCTCTTCCAGTTTATACCATTTTTCGCGGTTGAGCATGGCGAAAGCCGCCCACTGTTTTGCGTAGGTATTGAGTTTGGGTTCGTCGGCGGCGTTGCGGCTGTACCAGAGTTTGTTGATTTCCGTTTGAGGCGCGTCGGACGGGAGTTTCAGCAGCAAGCACTTGAGAATGGTGCTTTCGAGTTGAAACTGGTCCCTGTTATTTTCATAAAACGCCTTCATCTCGGCTTCCGAGACGGTGCTGTCGAGTTTTTCGGCGATGATCTGTTCTTCGAAATTGAACCGGACTAAGCTTGCGCGGTAACTGCGCACTAATTCATCGATGTCTAAGTCTTTCGGGATGTTGCGTTCGGCTTCATACATCAGTAACTGTTCCCGTATCCAGCGCTGGGCGTAGGCGCTGACCATCAATGCGCTGTCTTCTTTGGTTGTTCCTTCCGGCACGATGCCTTCCAGTTCGGACAGGTACAGGTTTTTATTGTAGACCTGGGCCAACAGCTTATCGTCTTTCCGCTGAGCGTCGCTGCCGCCACAGCGCCACAGCAGTGCGCCGAGCAATAGGAAAATGAAAAGTAAATTGCCTTTCATGGTTAGTATTTAGCCAAAGCCGCGCAAAGGTAGTTGAATTGCCTGGAAATGACTGCGTTTGGTGCAAACTTGATGGGTAAAGTTGGTCGCAGGAGATGATTTTGACGGAATCGTGGTTTTTGAACACCGGCGGACAGATTTTGAACAGGGTTTGGACTGGCGGTTGGACAAGTGCCGGACGGACATTTGTGCCATCCAACAACACCGTTCAAACTTGTTTCAAATCTTTATTAAAAATGAAAACGTTCCAGTCTTTGCTCGCGCTGCTCGCTCTGGCATTCAGCGCCCAATTCATTCACGCTCAGTCGAATAGCGTAATTTCCATCTCCACCTCTGCTACCGCCGTCGCCGCCGATTACGACAAGGCCGTTTCCGCATTCCAGGCCAAAGGAATATGGGAATTGGGGTGGTCGTTCCACGCTATGGGCGCCGCACAACCGGCCGGTTTGTTCGGCATCGGCATCTTCCCGACCCGTGAAGCCTTTGACAAACGATCGGAAGCGACCCGCCCCGTTTTTGAACAGGCCGGCGTCAAACCCAACGTCCGGGTGTACGAAATTTACAGCAGTTTTATGGGTACCGTGCCGGCGGAGAAGCCGGCGGCGGGTATTGTTGTTCATTTCGACGCCAAAGGTATGAGCGCCGCCCAGTACGACCAGATCATCGCCGAACTGAACAAGTCAGGAGCGACGTTTCCGCCGCCCGGACAGATCAGTCACGTTGCCTACAAAACCGATGACGGCGTCAAAGTGGTGGACGTGTGGGAATCCGCTGAAAATTTCGGCGCATTCGGTGAAAAACTGATGCCCATCCTCCAAAGCCTCGGCATTGATGCCGGTCAGCCGGTTATTTACGGCCTTTACAACTACCTGAAAACCAACAATTAAGACTCTCCCCGACATACTTTAAATGTTTAAACATCCTGTAACCATGCACAACAACATTGCAACCGTACAACAGATCTACACCTGCTTCGGGCAGGGCGACGTTCCCGGCATTCTGGCCAAATTAGCCGACCAGGTCCGCTTTTTTAACGGCGCCGACCCGGCTGTGGCGCCGTTCGGCGGCACGTTCGACGGTAAAGACGGCGTCACCCGCTTTTTCACAGCCCTGGGTTCCACCACCCAAACCACCCTGTTTGAACCCACCCATTTCCGGGAAGAAGGCAACAAAGTGATCAACGACGTCCGGCACGACGGCATCGTGCTCGGCACCAACAAGCCGTTCAGCGTGCAGTCTTCATTTTCCTGGACTTTTAACGAAAACGGCGAAGTGGTGGATTGGGCCGGCACGGGCGATTTTTCGAGCCTGAACGCTGCGCTTGTGCAATAACGTTTTTTCAAAATGTGCTGAAAACCGTTTTGGTGGTTGGCCGCAGCAGCGACAACAGAAGTGTGCGCAGGAGCCGGCCAATACCCTGATTATCAGACGGTTCGGGCCGAAGGTGAGCGATGCAATCCGGTCAACCGGTTTGCCGCACACCTTCTTCCGCCCCTGGTATGAAGCGGGAAAAACGGCTGAATATCAATTCAAAAACAGGTAAAAACATGATACACCGAAACACATTCCTGGCCTGGATAGTCACTTCCGTTGCAATGGTCGCGCTCAACGGCTTTTTCCACGGCGTGGCGGCAGCCGGTTTTTTTGACACGCATTTTGCACCGCTGGGCGACGCCGTGCTCAAAATGGCCGATTTTCGGGTGGCGCCCATAGTCGCCCTCGAATTTATTCTTGATTTTGTAATGCTGGTATTTATTACCCGCTGGCGGGCCGAACCCGTCGATGTCCGGGAAGCCATGCGCACCGGCGCTTTGTTCTATTTCGCCACGTCGGTCACGTGGAACGTCGGCAATTCCGCCACGTTTGTACATTGGGCGCCGGTGGTCACCGTTGCGGACGTCGTCTGGCACGTATTCACGGGTTTAGTTGCCGGCTGGCTGATCGCCAAATTGTTCAATCTGAGGTGGCGGACGGGCACATTTGCAGCGTAAATCGTTATACGTAAGAGGCTGTTTCACAATATTTTTCCGCAGATGATCGAGGTTTTCGCAGATTTTTTTCCAGGTAGCCGAAATAAAAATCTGCGTTGATCTGTGAAATCTGCGGGAGACCCAATCATTGCCGCAGCAACATTGAACTCCTGTACGGCGGCTTCCACCTCGTACCTTTTGACCGTCAGAAAATCGAGGCCATCGCGTATTACCTGAAAAATGACCTCGGCGTACACCGGGTGGCGCCGGCGCACTGCACGGGCACCTGGCGTTTAAGGTGTTGAGTGATTTGTATGGAGGTGATTATGTGTATGCGGGATTGGGAGAAATGATTCATTTTCAGGGTATTGGCGAATAAATTCAAAATACATTACCTTGAGCTGTTTCTAAAAACCAAAAGTAGCGTGAACCAAACCTAAACGTATCATGAAAAACACCTCCTTCCTCCTCCTCCTGCCGGCGCTCTTTTTTTCCGCCTGCATCGCCACTTCATCTGACAAACCCGACAACACCATGACCCTCCAGCGTTATTTCGCGCCCACCGGCGACGGCCTTCAAAGCGGCGGCGTACAGGTGATCCCGGTCAAAACCCCGAAAGGTGAATTCAAGGTATGGACCAAACGTTTCGGCAACAACCCGAAGATCAGGCTTTTACTCCTGCAGGGCGGCCCCGGCTGCACGCACGAATACTGGGAATGTATGGAAAGTTTTTTGCCCGCCGAAGGCATCGAATTTATCTATTACGACCAGTTGGGCACCGGGTTTTCGGATGATCCGAAGGATACCTCGATGTGGGACCTGCCGCGTTACGTGGAGGAAGTGGAGCAGGTGCGTGTGGCGCTGGGCCTGGATAAAGACAACTTTTACCTGCTCGGCCACTCCTGGGGCGGCATACTCGCGATGGAATACGCCCTGAAATACCAGGATAACCTGAAGGGGCTGGTCATTTCCAACATGATGGCGAGTTGCCCCGAATACGGCAAATACGCCGACGAGGTGCTGGCCAAACAAATGGACCCCAAAGTGCTCGATACCATCCGGATGATCGAGGCCAAAGGCGACTTCGACAACCCGAAGTACATGGAACTGCTGATGCCGAATTTTTACGCCAAACACATCTGCCGCATTCCCTTAGATCAGTGGCCCGACGCCGTAAACCGTTCGTTTGGCAAAATGAATCACAGCTTATACGTGACCATGCAGGGGCCCAGCGAATTCGGCATCGGCGGCAAACTCAAAAACTGGGACGTAAAAGCCCAATTGCCCACCATTAAAGTACCTACCCTCAGTATCGGCGGCACCCACGACACCATGGACCCCGAACACATGAAGTGGATTTCTACCGCCGTGCAAAAAGGCCGTTTTTTGTTGTGCCCCAATGGCGGACACATGTGTATGTGGGACGACCAAAAAACCTACATGGCCGGCCTGATCACCTTCCTCAAAGACGTGGATGGTGGAGTGATTAAATGATCTTCCACATCAGGGTTGTGTTGTTGCGCGGCAATTTGCCACCTTTGCGCCCAGAACGCAACAAGCACAATGCTGAAAAAATCCCTCCAGTTTCTACTGTTTCTCGGCATCGGGGTCACCATCCTGACTCTTGTATTCCGCAGCCAGAACACCGCTTTTCAGGAACAATGCCGCCTCGACGGCGTACCCGCAGATCAGTGCAGTCTGACGGATAAACTATGGACCGATTTTTCCACGGTGCAGCTCGGCTGGATGTTGCTGGTTGTCATTGCTTTTACGATCAGCAACATTTTCCGGGCGCTGCGCTGGCAAATGCTCATCGAACCGCTGGGCTACCGGGCCGGGTTTGCCAATTCCCTGTTGACGATTTTGCTGGGTTACTTCGCCAACCTCGGGTTTCCCCGTATGGGTGAAGTGGTGCGCGCCGGCACACTCGCGCAGTACGAAAAAATCCCGGTGGAAAAAGTCATGGGCACGATGGTGGTGGACCGCCTGATGGATTTTATCTGCCTGTTCCTGGTGATCGGCCTGGCTTTTGTTTTTGAAGGACAAACGCTGCTCGATTTTATAGCCGGGCGCAAGGGCGGCGAGCAGGGCGGATTATTACAGAACTCGCTGATACTCACAACTTTCGGGTTGATGTTTGCCGGCGTGGCCGTTTTTTTTATTTTCCGGAAAAAACTGATGCACCTGCCCGTATATCAAAAAATTGCCAAATTAGTAAAAGGGTTTTGGGACGGTTTGCGCAGTGTATTCAAACTGAAAAGCCCCTCCCTTTTCCTGCTCTATTCCGGCGGCATCTGGCTGATGTTTTTCCTGCAATGCTGGTTCAATCTGAAGGCCTTCCCGCCCACGGCGCACTTAGACGCCGGGGCTACATTGATGATTTTTGTGTTCGGCACCCTCGGGTTTGTGATCCCGTCGCCGGGTGGCATGGGCACTTTTCACGCACTGGCCATCGCCGGACTGGCCTTGTACGGCGTTGGCGGCAGCGACGCATTTTCGTACGCCAACATCGCTTTTTTTGCCATTCAGATCTTTTACAACATCGTGGCCGGGGTGCTTGCATTGGTGTTGTTGCCCTTGATCAACAAAAAAAGAACCCATGAAACAACGCGTTCCTTGTAACATGCCGGCCCTCTGATATCCTGAAAATCAACGACTTTTATCCTTCCACCCAAACATTATAACAAACGGCGCAATGAGGATCGCTGCGATAAGCACCCAGAACAAAGGGTTGAGGCCGGTTGTTTGTCCGGATGCCGCCTGCGCGATGTTCCAGGTAAGCAACAACATCAGGAGGCTGATGAGCACGTTGATCACCCGCAGCAGTATTTTGGCTTTTTTGTATTCAAAAGCCGCGTTCTCCGGCGTAATTTTGGTCATATAGTTGAAGTGCTGAGGAAACCGCAGCAGGATCGTCAACGCTGCAACGGTCAGCAAGGAGATGCCCGGCAGCAGAAAAAGGGTATATTTGGAACCGTAACCATCTGCTTTACCCGCCGCGTTGAAATGATTGGGAATAGTATCCGGCAGGCCGGAAAAATTGGCCAGCACCAGCGCAAAGGAAAGCGCGACGAATAACCAGGCGGCCACGTCGAACCAGCGTTCGGCAGTAGTTTTCGGCAGGTCAATAACAGGACGGGTATTCATTGTTACGTTTAAATTTAATACAACACAAAAGTGGGCTTGCTCCGATCTATGTGCATTAAAATCGGTTAAAAATGTCTTTTTTCTCGACCATCGAATCAAAAATACAAACTACCCAACAATTGGACGCCACCCTGGCTGCCTGGCGGGCAAAAAGTGAAAAAATTGTATTTACCAACGGCTGTTTCGACCTGCTGCACTACGGACACCTGCATTACCTCGCCCAGGCCCGCGATCTTGGCGACCGGCTGGTGATCGGCCTCAACAGCGCCGCATCAGTGTCCCGGCTCAAAGGTCCCAACCGCCCCATCAACGACGAACTCACCCGCACCCACCTGCTGGCCGCCTTAGGTATGGTGGATGCGGTAGTTGTTTTTGAAGAAGACACTCCACTGCATCTGATCCAACTGATTCAACCGGACATACTCGTGAAAGGAGGCGACTGGAAACCCGAACAAATCGTGGGATCCGACCTCGTTCTGGCCAGAGGCGGCCAGGTATTCAGTCTGCCGTATATCGAGGGCTACTCTACCACGAATATCGAGCAGAAAATTCTGAGCAGGGGGTAGGTTGGTGTATTTGGTGTATCGGTTGTTGGTTATTGGTTTATCAGGAGTTTTCCTCCGATGACCAATAACCAACAACCCCTTAACCAACAACCGACCGGTCTTTGGCGGCATAAGTGGCATAAAGCATGGCGGCGCCCGACAAACAAAGGTCTTTGAAGAGATTGGCTGTGGCCAGCTGTAAATTGTCGCCCCGGTCCATGACGGCCGGCAAGTGGAGCAGCAATACAAAAAGCAATAGTTCAACGGACAACAAGACGGCCGCCAGTTTGTCGTACTTGCCGAGCAAGATAGCCACAGCGGCAGCAACTAAACCGGCGCCGGCAATAAACAGCCAAACCATCGGAGCCGGCAAATAATTGGGGATCATGGGGGCCATCTGGCTGGCGTTCATAAAATGGAAAGAACCAAAAACGGCAATGGGGATGGCGAAGAACCAGCGCCCGAGGGATAAAAATGAGTTCATATGATTTTAATTTTTATTTTTAAATAATTTTAAATCAAACATTTGAAACATTTTTATTGATAATTGCAGATTACCTGATTGTTGAATAGTGATGTCCCACGTGCGACATCACAATTCCTTACATCAACCATCTCCATCAAAAATCAGCAATCAGGTACTCTGCAATCGTCAATCAAAACAAACAAAAACCTCAAGGCAAAGAGACAAAAATAGTATTTTATGCCCGATCACCTCGAACGCTGGCGCCTGATCCTCGGACAAAAAGCCGACGCCGAACAGGAAATCGCCCTGCCCGAAACCCTGAAGGGGATGGACGACGTGCTGGAAGCGCTGTACGACACGGAACGGCAGGGCGGTCTCGGCAAATCTTCCCCCAACATCAACCGCTGGCTGGGTGATATCCGCCGATTTTTCCCCGCGCAGGTGGTGCAGGTGATGCAACGCGACGCGCTCGAACGCCTCGGCCTCACCCAGTTACTGCTCGAACCCGAATTGCTGTCCAGCGTGGAGCCGGACGTCAACCTCGTCGGCGCCTTGCTTTCTCTCAACAAGGTTCTGCCCGACAAAACCCGCGAAACCGCGCGCCACGTCGTCCGGAAAGTAGTGGAAGACCTGGAAAAAAAACTGCGCAACCCGCTCCGCGAAGCGATACAAAACGCCCTGCACCGCCAGGTTCGCAACCGGCGCCCGCGCAGCAACGAAATCGACTGGCTTCGCACGATCCGGCAAAACATGAAGCACTATCAGCCTGATTATAAAACGATTATACCTGAACGTTTGATCGGTTACGGGCGCAAGGGCCAGGCACTGCGACACGTCATCCTGCTGCTCGATCAAAGCGGATCGATGGCGGGTTCTGTGGTGTATGCGGGTATTCTCGGTTCGGTTATGGCCTCGGTGCGCTCCGTCAAAACCAACGTGGTGGCTTTTGATACCGCAGTCGTCGACCTGAGTGAACACCAGCACGATCCCGTGGAACTCCTGTTTGGCACCCAACTCGGCGGCGGCACGGACATCGCCAAAGCGCTCGGCTACGCCGAAACGTTGATCCGAACACCGCAGGATACCATTCTTGTGCTCATCAGCGACCTGTTTGAAGGCGGCGACCGCAAACAAATGCTCAAAAAGGTCGCAACATTCCGGCAGGCAGGTGTAAGCGCCATCGCTTTGCTCGCCCTGAGCGACGAGGGCGCCCCGGCTTACGACCACGACAATGCCGCGGCCCTGGCAGCACTCGACGTCCCGGCCTTTGCCTGCACACCCGCCTTATTCCCCGACCTCATGGCGGCGGCTATTCAGAAGCGCGACCTCAAAACCTGGGCCGGCGACAACGGCCTGTCGCTAAAAGGTTGAATTTATTCTTAAAAAATCGCAAAAATGAGGACTTTTGCGCCCGAAAACGATCCAATATATCAGATAAGCGCCGGGACCCAATTTGCAGTATATCAATGACGAAATGGCCCCGATGACGATACTCTCTTGCACTTCATATTCTGAAACTGTTTATTCCATGAAGAATTTCTTCTTTTTTGCCGCCGCCGTGCTGGTTCTGTTGTTTGAATCTTGTGAAAATAAAACCGCTACTATCGGAAATCTGCCGCCCGATGGCGAAAAAAACCTTACCCCCGGCAGCCTGCCACCCGGAAAAAGCGACTCATTAGCCGGTTTCAGGGGTTGCGAACGGGGCGCCTGGTCGGCGTTGTCGGCCGATTCCGAAGAATTTATTTACCAGCATTACGTCGTCATAATAAAACGCAAAGCCAACGGTATGGGTGAGGAGCTCACCGTACGACGTGATTCGGGACGCGCCGACTTCGTCATTCCCATGCCTGAAAACGGCTATTTTCACGGCGTTTGCCGCAACAAACTTTTTCGTAGACGCCGGTACCGGTCCCGACAAAAGGGATTTGTTCATATTCGACCTGGACAAAATGACGCAAACCTTCACAACCCCTTATTGTGGCGAATTGCGGATCGTTCAATCCGAACGGCTTTGGTTCTACCTGCCGGTGGAGGAAAGTGAAGTGACCAAAAAACCCGAATGCCCGCAACAAGAAGAATGGTCCAAAAACGGATGGAGTGTGGGTTACGGCCAGGTTTGTATTTTTAATTTTATGAACCGCTCGCTGACGCGAAAATCGGAATGGGCGTGTGTCCCGCTGCAATAAGCGATGCCCTTGCCGGACGGCTGAAAAGTGGTTATTATCTAATTGCGGCGGCCATTCATCCGTTTTTTAAAGGAATGTCTCAACTGTTCCGGTTTTTGCCCGTTTAGCGATGGTATGCCGGTGCCGTACGGCGCAAACCCGTCCGCAAGCCGTCCACCGTCTATCGTCTACCATCCACCGTCATGAGTTTTGTCCTGAAAATGGCCTGGCGCGACAGCCGCCGCAATCGCGCCCGCCTCTTTTTATTTATTTCCGCCATCACTGTCGGCATTGCCGCGCTGACTGCCGTCCGCTCGTTCTCCGTCAACCTCACCGGCGACATCGACCGCGAGGCTAAAACCTTGCTCGGCGCCGACCTGCTGATCGGCGCCAATCAGGTAGCGCCGGACTCCATCCTCCGGCATTTTAACACCCCCGGAACCGAACGCGCCGGGGTCACCAACTTTATGAGTATGGTGCGTTTTCCGCGCAACGGCGGCACCCGGCTCTCTCAGATCCGCGCGCTGGAAGGACAGTATCCCTTTTACGGAAAATGGAAAAGTAACCCGGAAAACTCCTGGAAAACCTTCCGGGCGGGCAAAAAAGCCCTGGTAGATCACGCGTTGATGCTCCAGTTCGATATGCAGCCGGGCGACAGCATACAGGTGGGCAACGTGACCTTCCTCATCGAAGGCGACCTGCTTTCTTCACCCGGCAGGGCGGGCATTGCGTCGAGTATCGCGCCGGTGGTGTTTATTCCCGAAGCCTGGCTCGACAGCACCGGGCTCATCCAGCGCGGTAGCCGGGTGGATTACCAGTATTTTTATAAAATGCCCGACGGCGTTGACCCCGAAACCGTGGTGAAACCCCTCGAAAAACAATTCGAGCAGGCCAACCTCGACTGGGATACCGTGGCAAGCCGCAAAAAAAGCATCGGCGCTGCTTTCGGCAATTTCGGCACCTTTCTCAATCTTGTCGGCTTTATTGCCTTGTTGCTCGGCTGTATCGGCGTAGCCGGTGCGGTACACATTTATATCAAAGACAAACTGCCTACCGTTGCCATCCTGCGTTGTCTCGGCGCCAGCGGACGAAAAGCGTTTTACGTTTACCTCGTGCAGGTAGCCGGCATCGGCCTGCTGGGGGCGCTGGCGGGCGCTTTTGCAGGCGCCCTGATCCAGAAAATTCTGCCCTGGATCGTACGCGACCTGCTACCCATCGAAAACGTGAGTACCGATTTTTCGTGGCCGGCGATGGCACAAGGTGTGGCCCTGGGCCTTTCGGTGGCGATTTTATTCGCGCTGCTGCCCTTGTCCGGCATTTTAAAAACATCGCCGCTGCGCACCCTGCGCGCTTCTTTCGGCGAAAATGAAAGTTCCAGCCGCCCGCTGCGCTGGGGCGTGTACACCCTGATTCTGCTCGCCATTTTCGGCTTCACGTGGTGGCTCATCCGCGACTGGCAAGAAACGCTCTATTTTATGGGCGGCATCGCCGCGGCCTTCCTCGTTCTGTGGGGCATCGCCCGGCTTCTGACCTTTTTGCTGCGCCGTTTTTTTCCGAAAAAATGGAGTTACGTGCTGCGCCAGGGCATTGCCAACCTGTTCCGCCCCGAAAACCAGACGGTTTTGCTGGTTGTCACCATCGGCCTGGGCACCATGCTGCTTTCCACCCTTTTCCTGATCCAGAACCTGCTGCTCAAACAGGTCGAATTCTCCGGTAGCGGCAACCAGCCGAACATGATCCTGTTCGACATCCAGACGGCCGACAAAGACCAGGTGGCCGAACTGGTGAAGGCACACGGTATGCCCCTGATGCAGCAGGTCGCCGTGGTGACCACCCGGGCAGAATCCATCGACGGCATCACCAAGGCGATGTACGAAGCCGCCGACACCTTGCAAAAAGACACCGTGCCGCGGGAAAACCCAAGGCGCCGGGGCGGCGGCCCGCCCGACGAATCGGACAACCGGATTCGCCGCTGGGTATGGGACCGCGAATACCGCGTCACCTTCCGCGATACCCTGATCGATACGGAAGAAATCGTCGAAGGCGAGTGGGTCGGCACACATACACCCGGCCAACCCATTAAAATATCCATTTCCGACGGTTTGCAACGCGGCATGAAGGCCAAAATCGGCACGAAGATCGTGTTCAACGTGCAGGGCGCGCGGATCGAAACCGAGGTCGGCAGCATCCGGAAAGTGGATTTTAACCGGGTGCAGACCAATTTTTTGGTGGTGTTCCCGACGGGTGTTTTAGAAAAAGCGCCGCAATTCCACGTGGTGGTGTCCAAAGTGAGCAGTGCGGATCAGTCGGCCCGTTTCCAGTCGGAACTCGTGCGCCGGTTCCCCGGCGTATCGGCCATCGACCTGACACAGATATTGAAATCCGTGGATGAAGTATTGGGCAAAGTGTCGTTTGTGATCCGTTTTATGGCCTTGTTCAGCATATTGACCGGCCTGCTGGTGCTCGTCAGTTCGATCTACCAGGGCAAGTTTGCGCGTATCCGCGAGAGCGTGTTGCTGCGCACCCTCGGCGCGAGCCGCCGTCAGATACTGGCAATCAATGCCTTGGAGTATTTTTTACTCGGCGCTTTGGCCTGCCTCGCCGGGGTAGGTTTGTCCGTTCTGGGCGCCTGGGCGCTGGCGGAATTTGCGTTCAAAATCCCCTTCGAAGTGGAGTGGTGGCCCTTGCTGGCGACATTTTTGGTCATTACGGTCATTACGGTGCTGATCGGTTTGTTCAACAGCCGGGAAGTGGTGAACAAGCCGCCTCTGGAGGTGTTGCGGCAGGAGGTGTAGGTAACGCCAGGCTCCGCAAGTTATTGATCGCCTCACTTCGGAGTGAGACGATCAATAACTTGATTCACAGAACAAACTGATATACGCGTGTCATGCTGAGGCGCAGCCGAAGCATCTGAATATGACAAAACCTGAAACCTTCAAACCCTGAAACCCTCAAACCCCTCAAACCTTCAAACCCCTCAAACCTCAAACACCACCTCCACCACATCCTCCACCTTCAGCCCCAGCAGCGTGGAAGCGCGGCCCATATTCACGGCGATTTCGAGAAAACCGGCGGTATTGAACAGGCAAAGTTGTTCCCCCACCGGCACGTCGCAGTAGTTGCCGGAAAGTTTGGTGATCGGGTCGTTGCGTTTAAAAAAGAGGGAAAATTCGCGCCCGTTCAGCGCTTTTTCAAACACGTCGCGGTGGATGTTGACCACCACGTTTTCAAAATTATCGACGTGGATCACCGTGCCGCGGATACGAGTGGGTGTGATCACGGGTTGTATGCTGATGCGTTCGAGCAGGGGCGCCGGGAATTCGCCGAGTTCCTCGAAAGGTTTGCCCCCGGCGAGATGCGCCACTGCGGCGGCGTACACGTTTTTTACCGCAAAATGTTCGGCGGAATCGGCGGGCAGGCTGCGCAGGTCCGCCGGGTCGATCTGAGAAAAAAGCAAGGTAAGCAGGCCGTTGTCGGGCGCGAGAAAGTAGTGGCCGTTGCGGCGGGTCGCCACAAAACGAAACCCCTGGCTGTACACGCAGTTGACGCCGATCAGGTGGATCGTGCCTTCGGGGAATTCAGGCCAGACATTTTGCACCATAAAGGCGCCCTGAACGATGTCGAAAGGTTTGACATCGTGTGAAATATCCACCAGCATCACATCAGGGGTGCGGCTGAGCAGCGCGCCTTTGAGTGCGCCGGCGTAAAAATCCTGGGTGCCAAAATCGGTGGTAAGGGTGACGAGTTGCATCGGGTTCATTTTCTTGTGACTAAACCTGGCTGTGAAGAAAAAACAAGGACACACATCCGATTAAAAGAAGTGTAAATTTTTGGAAGTCAGCCATATACTGAAAAAGGTCTTATAAAAATATTCGTTTGGAACCACCTCCAGGTTTTTTTTGTTTGAATTCCGCTTTTACAACGCTAATTTTGTGAGCAAAAGCGGGGTCTTAGAACGAAACAGGCATGAAGGCGCAACACAACCAACACTCTGAAAATCAACCCGCTATGTGTTGTTTACCTCCCGCTGCCGATAACTGAGGACATATCATTTGAGCGAAATCATTCTCACCGTCGAGGGCGTTGACCCGGTCGAACTGTTCGGCGAAAACAATGCAAAATTAAACCTTTTGCGCAAAGCCTACCCTGACGTTACTATTACGTCGCGCGGCAACAACCTGAAAATCACCGGCGAAAAAAAAGATACCCAAACCGCCAAATCCAAATTCGAAATGATGGTGCGCTACCTGCGGGAGCACCAGGAACTTCCCGTTCAAACCGTGGAGGACCTGCTCGGGGGTGAAAATCCCTTCGAAGTGCGTATTCCCGTCAACGGCGACGGCACCGCCGGCAATACCATCCTGTTCGGCCGCGACGGCAAACCGATCAAGGCCAAAACGCGCAACCAGAAACGTATGGTGGAGGTGTGCGAAACCAGCGACATCGTGTTTGCACTCGGTCCGGCCGGAACGGGCAAAACCTACACCGCCGTTGCCATCGCCGTACGCGCGTTGAAAAACAAATTAGTCAAAAAAATCGTGCTCACACGCCCTGCCGTGGAGGCCGGTGAAAACCTCGGCTTCCTGCCCGGCGACCTGAAAGAAAAAGTGGACCCCTACCTGCGGCCGCTCTACGACGCGCTCGACGACATGTTGCCCATGGAAAAACTCAATTTTTTTATGGAAAACCGCGTCATCGAAATCGCGCCGCTGGCGTTTATGCGCGGCCGGACGCTCGACAATGCCTACATCATCCTCGACGAAGCGCAAAACGCCTCGCCGCTCCAACTCAAGATGTTTCTTACCCGTCTCGGTCCTTCCGCCAAGTGTATCATCACGGGCGATTTGAGCCAGATTGACTTGCCCGGCCACCAGAAAGCGGGTCTCCGCCAATCCGTCGACATCCTCACCGGGGTGGAAGGCATCGCCGTCATCACCCTGAATACCGAAGACGTGGTGCGCCACCGCCTGGTGAAGGAGATCATCAAGGCCTACGAAAAGATCGAAGCGGAAGACCGCGCCCGCCGGGAGCGCCGGAAAGCAGAGCAAAATGCTGATAAAGAAGAACTTGTGGAGACGAGGCCGGATTCGAAACCGGGAAAAGGCGAAACGATTTAATTGTTTTATCTTCGCAATATGAAAAAAATTACCATCCGGAATTTTGGACCGATACAAAATATTGAAGACCTGGAAATCAAGGATTTCATGGTGTTCATTGGTCCGCAGGCCAGCGGGAAAAGCACGGTGGCGAAGGTGGTGTATTTTTTTAAATCTGTTCGTGAAGAGTTGTTGAAATATTTGTTTGGACTTCTGGAAAGAGAAAGGCCTGTATTAATGTCTCCTCTTAGAGTTTTCTATAATAACCTTGAGGCAAAACTCCTTGATTTGTTTGGACCTGATATATTGCAAAATGACATACAACTTAGTTTTATGTATAAAGAGTTCTATTCATTGTCCATAACAGAAAAAACTGGCATGTTACAAGGAGGGTTGAGATTTGAAAAGACAATGCAGGACGAGGCTGAAAATCTTATTAATAAATGTTTAAAATATGCTGTTCATAAAAATAAGGTTTCTAATGGTTTCCCAACACAAACAGAAAGAATTATTAAGGAAGCAGAATTAGAAGCTTTCAAAGAAGAGCTTATCAATGATGTAAACCAACTTTTTGGCGAGGAGGAAGAACCTCTTTTTATACCGGCAGGTCGCGCAGTATTGACCAATCTTATGGAGCAATTGCCATTCTTTGAAACTGGTAGTAGGATAGATTTGCTCACAAAGGAATTTGCCAAGCAGGTACTTTCTGTCAGACCTTATTTTGACAAAAAAAATGGACTGTTTGTGTACGAAAATGCCGCCCGTTTGAAAGATAAAACAATTTCAGAATTTGTAGACGCCGCAAAAAACAAAACACAGGTTATTCTGAAAGGAGAATATCGGAGAGAGAACGATAAAGAACGAATTTACCTATCATCTGACAAATACGTTAGCCTCAGCCATGCTTCATCCGGTCAGCAGGAATCACTCTGGATTTTGATGCTAATACTCATCCGTATTCTCGATAGGAGCAAAATTTTTATCGTCATCGAAGAGCCCGAGGCACATCTTTTCCCCGATGCTCAAAAAGAAATGGTGGAACTGATTGCTTTGTTTTGCAATGCACAAACAGATAATAAAGCGGTAATTACAACCCACAGTCCTTACATCCTTACATCCCTCAACAATCTGTTATATGCTTATAGAGTGGGTAAAAATGACCCACAGGGTGCAAAAAAAGTAGTGGACACACCTTTTTGGCTCGATCCTTCCCGAGTTGCAGCCTATTTTATCGAAAATGGCCAATTGGAGCCAATTATGGACGATGGCCTCATCCAAGCCGAGCGAATTGACGAAATTTCCAATAAACTCAATATACAACTTGACCAACTCTACGACCTGCAATCTACATGAAAACCTGTAACCCATTTGAAGCAAAATGCATTGAATTCGAGGATACCAGACCATCTGTTGTACTGCGGGATAAAAAGGAGAAAAGAGAATATCGGGCAGAAAATAGCGCCCGAAAAAAGTTGGTTTGTCTAAGGGTAGACGGATGTTTGATAGACACCGCTCAAATAAAAAAGTGCGATTATCTGCTGCTGGTCTGTCCTGAGAAAGTCGCGCATTTCATCGAACTGAAGGGAACTGACATCAAAACAGCTATCCAGCAACTGGCAAGCGCCGTCTACTCATTGAAAGAGCACTTACAGCAAAAAGGCTTTAAGGCAATAAATGCAAAATTGGCTTTGAGTCGTACCCCAAAAATCGTTCCCGCGAAAGAGTGGCTTGATCTCAGAGACCTTATGAAGCGTTATAATGGCGATGCTTATCGACAAAACAGTCCCTTTAATGACATACTCTAATCTTGGATTTTGATGACATCTTCCGTTGAATATCTCGGCGAACTCCGCACCGAATGCACCCACCTCCGCTCCGGTCAACGTTTCGTCACCGACGCCCCCGTCGACAACCAGGGCAAAGGGAAGCGTTTTCACCCACCGACCTCAGCGCCACCTCGCTGGCGGCCTGCATGCTCACCACGATGGGCATCAGCGCCCGCAACCACGGCATCGACATGACCGGGACCACCGCCGACGTCAATAAAATCATGGCTTCCGAACCCCGGCGGATCGCCCGGGTGGAAGTGACCGTGCATATGCCTAAAAAGGACTACACCGAAATACAAAAAAAGATTCTGGAAGCGGCCGCGCGCACCTGCCCCGTGGCACTGAGCCTGGCGGCCGAACTGGAGCAGGTCTTGGTATTTGAGTGGTAAATTCTTAATATACAGGCTATTAAGACGGGTTGAGTCAAAAGTCTTCAATTGACTTTTGACTCAACAGCGTCTTATGTACCCGCAGCCGGCGCCGCTATAATTACTTCTTGAACAAACCCTTCAATACGTCCTCGTTTATCTTCACGGGGTATTCTTTGCGGAGGTCTTCCACCCATTGTTTTTCGAGAAAATCCTGGTAATCAGCCACGGCGTAGCCGCGCGCTTCACTCAGGGTTTTCGAGGTCGGCGCTACGATCTCTTCGATCTTGAGGAAGGTGGCCGTTTTGGTGCCGGCGTCCGTTTTGGCGTCGGTCATATCGCCTGCTTTCCACTTGTCGCCGAGGTCTTTGTTTTTGCCTTTTTCGTACATTTTTTCCAGTACGGTGAGGGTCTCGTTTTCTTCCTTCTTGTTGAATTTTTTCATCACCTCGGCGGCGGGTTTTTTGGCGGCGAATTCGCGGATTTCAGCCAAAACCTTGGGATCGTCGGTTTTCAGGGTGTAAAGAGTCACCCGGGCGCGTTCGTCCCACTTGTATTTGTCTTTCAGGTTGGCATTAAAGTGTTTTTCCAGTCCGGTGGAATCGAGGTTGGCTTTATCCCACACGTTTAGTTTAAGCGCCTCGAAAAGCAGGATACCTTCTTCATACTCGCGCATCAGCGATTTAAAATCGGGATATTTTTTGTCGAGTTGGCTTTCCTCGAATTGCATCGCCGTTTCGTCGGACCAGGTTTTGTACAATTTCTGGATCGTTTCCATCATGGGCATTCCGGCGCCGCGCATGCGGTCGCGGCCCGAGCGGGCGCAAAAATCCTCGAATTCCGCAACGGTGTATGATTTGTCTTTGAGGCGCATCAGCACCTCTTGCGAGCGTGTGGGGTTGGGTTTCCATTTAAACGTCAGGAAAACGGAATCCTGTTGCGTGGCGGCCCACTGGTCCAGCACACCGGAAAACTCCTTGAAGTTGTTTTCTTTTTTGATCCGGCCGATCATGATCTGCTTGGCGATTTCGCTGCGACTGTCGCGTTTGACCCGTTCGGTGAGTACCCGTTTGGTGCTTTCGAAACTGCCTACCGGGCGGTGGCTCAGGCGTTTGATGATATGCCAGCCGATGGACGATTCCACGGGTTTGCTGAATTCGCCGTCTTTTGCCAGCCCGAAGGCGGCGTCTTCAAAGCTGCGCTGGTAGCGGTTGATGCCAAAAAAGCCGAGGTAGCCGCCTTTTGCCGCGGATACTTTGTCTTCCGAAAACCGTTTGCAGGTCTCTTCCCAGTTGGAACCGGCGATCAGCGAGGCATACACACTGTCGAGGCGGGTGCGGAGCTGGGCGTTTTTTGCGTCATTATCGGTTTTGCGCAGGAGGATTTGCGCTACTTCCACTTCACCACGTGCCGGGCGGTAGGCATTTACCCGGACGAGGTGGTAGCCGGCGTTGGTGCGGATGAGTTTTACCTCGCCGATTTTAGCGGCATAAATTGCCTTTTCCATTTCGTAGTAACCGTCGGGCAACATAGCGGTTACAAACCCGAGGTTGCCGCGGTTTTCTTTGGCGGATTTGTCTTCCGAACTATCGGCAGCGACCTGTTCGTAGGAAGCGCCGCCTTTGATCATTTTCAGCAGGTTTGCCGCCCGGCTGTAGGCGCGCAGCGTATCGGCGGCTTTGGCGTTGCGGTCGCAGGCGATGAAGATATGGCTGACGTCCACATCCTGTTGCATACGATCGTAGGTTTCGCGGATCAGTTTGTCCGTCACCTCTTTATCCACAAGATACGAATTGGCTAACTGGCGGCGGTACCCTTCCAGTTCGGAGTGAAAAGCCGGCACGGTATCCAGGCGCATATCGCGGGCTTTTTGCACCTTGAGTTTAAATTTGATATACAGATCGAGGTAATCGCGCAGCGATTTTTCGGTAAAATCCGCCTTTTCCTGGTTGGTTTTGGCGTAGATGTATCTGAACTCCGAAACAGGCACGGGATTACCTTTTACGGTAAAAAGCGCGGGGTCCGATTGAGAAAACGTCGCGGTAGCAAGGAGTAGAAATGCCGCGGTAGCAATGTGTTTGAACATGGTATAACAGGCGTAGATTGGTTTGCAATAAATCCCCGGAGAGGATAAGGGGAAAATTTGGCGGGCAAAATTAGAAAAGGGCACTAAAAGCGCCGGTTAGAATCCGCATTTTTCAAAATGTTAACAGGGAAATGACCATTCAGGCGGAGTAAACGCGGGTGTTTTATTCCTGAAACGAGCTTCAGACCCTGAGATCTTTGGCTTGTAAAGTAAAAACGGTTTCGCCGCGCCACTGCTCTTCCCGCAAATTGAAGGCGATATCGAAGGGCCGCGACTTAACTTTTTCAAAAACCGCTCCCAGGCCGAATCCGATGCCGGTCATTACTTTGCTGCTGTCGGCATGCCGAATGGACAGGCGGACGTGGTTGTTGGTCAAAAGCCGGCTGTAACCCGTGTCCACCACCCCTTCCGCCCAAAATACCGGGTTCCGGTTGTGTGGACCGAACGGTTCGAATTGACGGAGCAGCCGGCGAAATGAGGGGTCGATTTCGTCGAGGCGAATCTTCGCGCAGATTTCAAGCACCGGGCTGGTATTTTCCGGCGTAATCTTCTCACATGCAATGGATTCGAAACGTTCGGCAAATGCGTCCACGTTTTCCACCGGCATTTGCATGCCTGCGGCGTGGGCGTGCCCGCCGTAGGAGAAAAACAGGTCTTCACACTGCTGCAATGCTTCGTACAGATCAAAACCCGGCACGGAGCGCGCCGAACCCACCGCACGGTTGTTGCTGTGGGTCAGGATCACCGAAGGTTTGTGGAACGCTTCCGTCATACGGCTGGCGGCAATGCCGATGATCCCTTTGTGCCATTCTGGGCTGTACAAAACGATACTTTTTCGCGCCTCCCAGCCGGGTTGTCCGGTGATCCGTTGCCGCGCTTCGTCGGCCATGGCGTAATCCACTTCCCGGCGTTCGCGGTTGCGCTGCACGAGGGCGCCGGCGCGGTCGAGCGCGCTGTTTTTGTCGGCCGAAAGGAGCAGGCGCACGGCATCACGGGCGTCGCCGAGGCGGCCGGCGGCGTTGATCAGTGGACCGAGCCCGAATACCAAATCGCTGACATCCAGCGGGAAAGGTCGGTTTATCCGGTTCATTAAAGCCCAAAGGCCCACGCGGGGCGAGTGATTGAGCCGGTGCAGGCCGAAATGCGCCAGCGTGCGGTTTTCGCCGATCATAGGTACGATATCGCAGGCGATGCTCACCGCCACGAGGTCGAGCAGGTCGTCGATTTCTTCCTGCGGGGTGTTGTTGTGCAAGGTCAGCGCCTGGGCGAGTTTAAAAGCAATGCCGCATCCGCTGAGGTCTTTGAAGGGGTAAGGGCAATCGGCGCGTTTGGGGTCGAGATTGGCCACGGCGTCGGGCAGGCCGCCTTCCGGCAGGTGGTGATCGCAGACAATGAAGTCGATGCCGTAACTTTTGGCCAAAGTCACCGCGTCGTGGGCCTTGATGCCGCAATCCATCGCGATGACGAGTGAGGCGCCCGTTTTGCGGGCGTATTCCACGCTGGGCAAGCTTACTCCGTAACCTTCTTTTTCGCGGTCGGGCAGGTAATAATCGAGATTTTGGTAAAAACCGGACAGGAAAGCGAACATAAGCGCCACGCTGGTGGTGCCATCCACGTCGTAGTCGCCGTACAGCAGGATACGTTCGCCGTTTTTCAGCGCTTTGTCGAGGCGCGCCACGGCGAGGTCCATGTCCTTCATTAAGAATGGATTGTGCAGATCATTGAGGTCGGGGCGGAAAAAAGTGCGCGCTTCGTCGACGGTTTTTATGCCGCGTTGCACGAGCAGCCGGCAGAACAGGAGATCAATGCCCAGGTCGTCCCGGAGTTGTTGTGCGACCTGCTCGTCGGTCGGAATCAGTTGCCAGCGGGGAGATGTCATGGTTGGGGAGATATTTTTGTTTCGGGGGGCTAAATTAGGGATTTTATCACAACCGTTTGAACTCTAACTGATATTCCTCGTTACCGGCACAGGTAACGGGGAACAAAACCAGCAGGAGCTTAACAACCCAAAGGAGCAGAGTAGCAGCATTTTCAGCATTATCACGATATTTGTTTTCAGCATATTTTTTATCCCGACCGGTTTGCCAAGATAAGTCGGGACGCGCAATTTTATCTTCAAAACACCCGTTTTCACTTTTTTACCCAAAAAGCACCCCATATTCGCCCTTGGGGCCGGTTTTTGCACCTTATTCCAGCAAACCGCGCAGTGGACCTGCCCCGACGGGGTGGAGTCAAAAGTCAGAGGTGCTTTATATTAGCCTTGAAACGGGAAATATTATTTTGAATCGCGACCGAAACAGACGAGGGCGTCTCAAAGGGTTGATGAAAGTTGATAATGATTGATGAAAGTTGATGTTTGGATTGAAAAATGGCATAAATTAGTGCCTTTTCGGCTCAAAATATCAACCTGATAAACTTTTATAAACCCTCATCAACCTTTTGAGACACCCTCGTCTGCGCATCATCCGAATAAAGTTTCTCCCAATACGCCACGATGTGCAACTTAAAGACTTTTGATCCCCCCTGCCCGTGGCGGAAACGCAGGGCTTCTTTTTGCCAGCACGTCGCGTCTGACATTTTTTCCGCCGCCACCGGACAGGTGATATAAATTTCGCCGCTACCTTCGCACCCATGTCCCGTTCAAACAAGTACGTGTGTATACACGGTCATTTTTATCAGCCGCCCCGGGAGAATGCCTGGTTGGAGACGGTGGAGCAACAGGAGTCGGCGCGGCCGTTTCACGACTGGAACGCCCGTATCAACTTCGAGTGCTACGCCCCCAACGCGGCCGCCCGCATCCTCGACGATCAGGGTTGGATCACCAAGATCCGGAACAATTACAACCGCATTTCCTGGAATTTCGGCCCTACCCTGCTCGCCTGGCTCGAACAAAACGACCCGGAGGCCTACGACCTCATTCAGAAAGCCGACAAACGCAGCATCGAACGTTACGGCGGCCACGGCTCCGCGCTGGCGCAGGTACACAGCCACCTGATCCTGCCCCTGTGCAATTACCGCGACAAGGTGACGCAGGTGTGGTGGGGTGTCCGCGATTTTGAACACCGCTTCGGGCGATACCCGGAAGGCATCTGGCTGGCCGAAACAGCCGTCAATACCGAGACGCTCGAAGTGCTGGCCTCCCACGGCATTCAGTACACCGTTTTGGCGCCGCGTCAGGCAAAAGCCGTCCGCCCGATACCTCCGGCGGACAAAAAACAATCGGCAGCGGATCAGCCAACCAGCGCCAAAACCGCAGATCAGGCGTCCGGCTGGCGCGAAGTCAACGCCGAAAGTATCGACACCCGGCACCCGTATTGGTGCCAGCTGCCGAGCGGGCGGCGTATCGCGTTGTTTTTTTACCACGGCGGCATCGCACAGGAAGTGGCTTTTAACGGCCTGCTCAACAGCGGCACCAACTTCGCCAAAAGGATGACCAGTCTTTTTGACAACACGGACGAGCCACAACTCGCCCACATTGCCACCGACGGCGAAAGTTACGGCCACCACCACCGCTTCGGCGAAATGGCGCTGGCCGATTGCCTCAACCAGATTGAAGACAACGGCCTCGCAACACTGACCAATTACGGCCAGTTTCTCGAATTGTTTCCGCCGCAGTGGGAAGTGCAGATACACGAAAATTCGTCGTGGAGTTGCGTCCACGGCGTCGAACGCTGGCGGTCCGATTGCGGCTGCAATACCGGCGGCCGGCCGGGCTGGCACCAGCGCTGGCGCAAACCCCTGCGCGACACCCTCGACTGGCTGCGCGACCAGCTGGCGCCGGTATTCGAACGGGAAGCCGCGCGGTTCCTGCGCGACCCCTGGGTGGCCCGCAACGAATACATCGAAGTGATGCTCGACCGCAGCAACGACAACGTTGCGAAGTTCTTAGCCAAACACGCCCGCCGGCAACTGAGTCACCTCGAAGAAGTTATGGTGCTGCGACTCCTGGAAATTCAACGGCATGCCGTGCTCATGTACACGAGTTGCGGCTGGTTTTTTGACGAAATTTCGGGCATTGAAACCAACCAGATCCTGCAATACGCCCTGCGGGCAATGGACTACGCCAAGGACGTGGCGAACGTCGATTTACACACGGAATTTAACAAACGGCTGGCCGAAGCGCCGAGTAATGTTGTGGCCAACGGCGCCGTCAGTTTCCTGGAAAACGTGGTGCCCACACGGGTCACCCTCGAACGGGTGGCCATGCATTTTGCCGTCGCGTCGTTGTTCGAAAAAGACCCGGAAGGACTGGATTTATTCAACTACAAGGCTTCCGTGGAGTTTTTTGAAAAAATAAACGCCGGCAAAACGGAGTATACCGCCGGGCGGCTGTCTATCCGCTCGCGGCTGAGTCATGCGGAAAAAACGTTTTGTTTCGCCGTGTTGTACCTCGGCCAGCAACACATCATCGGCAATATCAGCGCCACCATGAACCGCACGACGTTTGATGCCATGTGGCAGCGCACGTCGAAGACGTTCAACACGGCTAACCTCGGCGAGGTTATCGGCATTCTGCAGGAATATTTCGGTCCGGAAAAATTCACGCTGGCCACCCTGTTCGCCGACGAAAAAATAAAGATCATCCGCGAAATAACAGACTCGAGCCTCGCTTCGGCGGAATCTTCCTTCCGAAACGTGTTCGATGCCAACTACCAGTTGATGACGGGGCTGGAACAGGCGGGACTGCCGTTGCCCGATGCCTGGCGCAATATTGCCGCCTACGTGCTGAATGCCGATATGCTCAATTATTTCAAAAACGGGGATACCAAAGATACCCGTACCCTGCGCCGCATCTCGGACAACCTGAAACGCTGGCAGATAAAACTCAACGACGAAGAGGTGATGCGGCACGCGATCAGTGAACGTATTTACCGGGAAATCGAACGGATCAACCTCGAAGAATCGTCGGCCCCGCGAGTGGAATGGCTCAACGACGTCCTGAGTATCGTACAAAAAATGGACCTCAAACCCGATGTCTGGAAGAGCCAGAATGTTTTTTACCTGCTCACCAAAGGTTATCGCAAAGGGCAGTGGGTATTTGTCAATGAAGAATGGAAAGCCGCTTTCGAACACCTGGCGGCGCTGCTCAAAGTGCGTCTCAAGGTTTGACCGGCAGCCAGAATCATTCCTGCCCGTTCATTTCGCTGTCGTATTCCAGGTCGTCGGCGTGGTACCAGCCGGCTTTCTGGATCTTGTTGAGTTTTTTACGGTTGTTGTTTACGATCTTCCAGGCTCCGTTTTGGAAGCGGTAAAGCGGCGGTTTTTCAAAAAGGCCGTTGTGCAGGTCGAGGGTGGGCGGCGCCTGTTGGCGGGCATCTAACTGTTTGTTATACAGCACATAAGATTGCACGCCTGCGGTGGCGGGAGCTACGCTGTCGACATCCGGAAGTTTCGCCTTGTACCCGTCCAGGTTGCGGTCGCGGGAATTGCTGAGGGTGATCACATCGCCTTTTTCGAGTGCTTCTATGTATTTGGTATAGGGCACCTTGTAACGATCCATGTTATAACTGATCCCGATCTGGTAACTTTGAATACGTTCGCCAAAACGCAGGTTCATGTAGTCGCGCCCCCAGGAACATTTGGCGATGAGGCTGAAACTGCGCCAGTTGAGGTTGCGCAATTCAAAAATAAAATCGGCATTTGAGCGGTTAACGGCTTTTTTGTCCAACACCAGGGTGTGGTCCAGACGCGCCATCCAGTTCCAGTAACCTTTGGGGTGTTTTCTTTTTCGGCCTCAGTTTGCGCACGATATGGCGGGGCTCGATATAAAACATGGCCATAGTTTTGCCGTCGCGTTGTACGATGGTGTCGCGTTCAATTACCGGCACCGCAACCGTTTGATAAACAGCCGGTTGATCATAACTTGAAAAAATGGCCCGCGCGCCCAGGAAGTTGCCGCTGCGGAATTGCAGGCGGGTAATGATGCGGTTTTTGCCGTAACCCAGCACATCCATGTCTTCATCAAAAGTGAGCAGGGTGCCGATGTTGATTTCGCGCTGGTAAGCGATCATGGCCGACCAAAATGCATTGCTTTTCCAGCCGTCGCGGTCGTTGACCTGCAACTTGGGGTTGATATACTGGCTGTAGGTGTAGCCGAGGCGAAGGTAGTTGGTGGAAAAATTGCCGTTTTTCAGGTTGACAACCAGCTTGGCCGAATCGAGAAAAAAGGGATTGGGCTGCCCGTTGGAAAGGTGCGCAACCACTAAGGTCAGGTGTTGGAAGCGAGTTGACAGGGAATCTAATTTCCTGTGAATGAAATAATTGAAAAAGAATTTCGGCTGAAAATTCGGCGGGCGGACTGGAAAACTCTGTTCCTTGCTCAGGTAGATGCGAAAAGTCATCTGGGGTTCGAACGCAATGCTGAAACGTTTCAGCCAGTCGCGCTGGAGGTCGCGGCCCTTCAGGATCACATAATACGGCGCAAGGTTGGCCTCGAAATAAGGCAGGGCATGTTTCGTCGGCACACTGTCGATCGTACGCCCGAACTGGCTGGAGTTAAAATAAAGCGGCAGTCCGAAATATTCAATTTCCCGGTCAGCCATCAGGACGTTGAACAACTGCCGGGTAATTTCCGAATTGTCGCGGTCGGGAAATACGGCGCCCTGCGGCTGCAACTGGGCGGATAACGGTGTGGAAATAATGGCAAACAGCAACGGCAACAAAATGGCCGGCAGTTGATTGGGGGCGTTTCGCATGGTTTGAAATTCGGGATCTGATTGAAGACCCAAACCTACAGGCAGGCCAATCATGGCCGGGCTAAAGGCCGATTAACACCTGATTAAATTTCGATTAAAACGCAGGTAAATAGTTGCAGCAATCGGCTCACGAAACGGAGCAGGGTGAGGAGCGCCGGTTTTATTCATCGGGCGAAAAAAAGCCGGCGGTCGGCCGAAAAAAAGCAGCAGATATATTAATATGCAATTTGTTTTTTGGTTACTTTTGCCAAAACCGGAATAATTATTCAGTAAAGTTCATTTACACAAAACGAATCACCATATCATGAAAAACACTTTACTCTCCTCCCTGATTACCCTCGTCGTTGGCTTCCTGGCCAATAAATTTTTACCGGCAGGCTCGGCCACCTGGGCTGTTCCACTCGTCAGCGCCGCAGCCGGCATCTTTTTGAAACAAAGCCCGAAAGACGGCGCTTTATCCGGCCTGCTCGGCGGTGGTGTATTGGGTGGACTGGCCAGCGCAATGGGTGATGGCGGCCTGGGCTCCATCCTCGGCAGCCTGATGGGCGACGGCGGTGGCGGGATGCTCGGATCGATTCTCGGCGGCGGTGTACTGGGCGGCGCAGGCGGCGGCATCGGCGGCTTCCTGCAGGGCATGATCAACAAATCGCAGTCCGCTTCCTGATGCAATGAATCATGGTACTTCCCGCCGGTTTCCGGTCCGGCGGGAGGTTTATTTTCCCCGCAATTCCTCCACCTCCTTCACCGTTTTCGGTATCGCCTCACCCAGCACCCGGTGCCCTTTTTCCGTGATCAATACGTTGTCTTCGATGCGGATGCCGCCGAAATCGCGGTATTTTTTCAGAGCGGGATAATTGACAAACTCCGTAAACATTTTTTTGCGCCGCCACTGATCGATCAGTTGGGGAATAAAATAAATGCCCGGCTCCACGGTAAGTACAAAACCCGGTTCGAGTGTACGCGCGAGGCGCAGGTAGGCCGTACCGAACTGCTCGCTTCGTTTCACAGTATCGGAATACCCCACGTAATTTTCACCCAGGTCTTCCATATCGTGTACGTCGAGGCCGATCATGTGGCCCAGTCCGTGCGGAAAAAAAAGCGCATGAGCGCCCTGCGCCACAGCTTCGTCGAGATTGCCCTGCATCAAACCGAGCGATTTCAGGCCTTCCGCCATACGCCGGGCGGCCGCCAGGTGCACTTCCCTGTAAGTAATGCCGGGGCGCAGCGAGGCGATGGCGCTTACCTCGGCATCCAGCACGATTTCGTAAATTTCCCTTTGTTTGGTCGTAAATTTTGACGCCACCGGGAACGTGCGCGTGATGTCGCCGGCGTAGTGCATAGCCGTTTCGGCGCCGAAATCGCCCAGCAGCATCTGGCCTTTTTGCAACGTGTTGCCGTGGTAGTGATTGTGCAAAATTTGCCCGTCGACGCTCAAAATGACCGGGTACGAGAGATTGCCGCCGCCCGCCACGGCGATGCCTTCCACTTTACCCGCCAGTTCGGCCTCCACCTGGCCCTCGCGCGCGTCGCGCATGGCGGCCACGTGCATCGCGCCGGTGACGTTTACGGCGTGTTCCATTTCGGCCACTTCTTCCTGGGACTTGTGCGAACGCTGCGCCACGATGGCGCGGATCAATGCTTCGGAGGTCGCGCCTTTCAATTTCGGCGTCGGAATATTTAATAAGTCCTTCAATAACAGCATGTTGTCGTGGCGGTAAGGCGGCGCAAAATGAATGACCTGCCCCGAACGCCGGGCCTTTTTCAAAAAAGAAGGCAGGCGGCGGAAAGGCAACACCTCACGCACACCCACGCGCGCAGCCAGTTCCTTTATGGATGGCATAGCCCCCATCCAGACGACGTCTTCCAGGCTCAGGTCGTCGCCAAAAACGATCTCACGCCCCGAGTCGATGTCGATCACAGCGGCCAGGCCCGGCTTGTCGATGCCGAAAAAGTAGAGGAAATTGCTGTCCTGCCGGAAGTGATAGGTGTTGCCGGCGTAGTTCATGCCGACCTCGTTGTTGCCGGGGAAAAACAACAGGCCCGATTTCAGGTCTTTTTTCAGGCGCTCGCGGCGGGATTGGTAGGTATGTGTCGAAAACATGGTCATTTTGTGTTGAAAATTTTCATCGATGAATTGTTTCATCGTATTAAAAACGGGTTTTATCGCCGGAAATATTTGCCGCTGCAAGGTATGACGTGTGGTGTTATGCGGGCTTTGAGAAGTTGATTAATTTAAAATCCGTACCTTCGCAGGTATAGCCAACAAAAATATGGCTTTACATTTTCAATCAATCTGCAATCTAATACAATGGATCCGGTCAAAAACCCATACAGACCTGGTGCGGGCCTCCAGCCTGGAACATTGGCGGGTCGTGAAAAAGTAATCGAAAAAGCAGAAATCCTCCTGAAGCGTGTAAAAGCAGGTGCGCCTCAGCGTTCGATTATGCTTTATGGCTTAAGAGGTATGGGTAAAACCGTTTTGCTGAACAGATTTCGGGAAATCGCCAGAGGAGAAAACTACATCGTTCATTTACACGAAATGTCAGAAAAGGATGACTTCAAATCTGTCATCACCAGAGCGTTTAAGAAAATTTTATTGGAAATTGATCGCGTAGAACAAGCAAAGGACCTGTTGAAAAAAGCTTTTCGGGTGCTTAAATCCGTGTCTTTGAACATTCCTGAAGTAGGTGATGTCTCTATTGATCTTGAAAAAATGACGGGCTGGGGAGATTCAGGTAATTTTGAAAGTGATCTCGTAGATTTGGTGGAAAGTATCGGCCAGGCGGCGAAGGAATATCAAAAATTTGTCTGTATACTGATCGATGAAACACAATACATAGACGAGCGTTCGCTTGCCGCTCTCATCGCCGCCAACCACAATGTCTCGCAAAGCAACCTGCCAATCGTGTTTATCTGTGCTGGTTTGCCTCAAATTTTGGCACTGACAGGCGATGCCAAATCCTACGCCGAGCGGCTGTTCGAGTTTGTCAAAATCAATGGCTTAAGCCGCATGGAAACAATGGAGGCTATTGTGGGGCCGGCTCGCAACCTTGGTGTACTCTTTGACCCGGAGGCTGTGGAGGAGCTTTCCAGATTGACTGGCGGTTATCCTTATTTTATCCAAGAGTTTTGCAAATTCGTATGGGATACTGCTCCACGCGAGGCTTTGCGAGTAACAAAAGCAGATGTCTTGGCTGCTCAGGCGGAAGCGCAGAACCCATTGGACGACAGTTTCTTCAAGATAAGATTAGACAGAGCAACCGACGGCGAAAAAAGGTTGATGCGCTCGATGTCCGAAATGGGTAGTGGGCCTTATAAATGGAATGATGTTATAGAAAAAATGGACAAGGCTTCTAATACCCTGAGCCCAGTGCGGGCATCATTAATAAAAAAAGGGTTCCTTTATGCTCCGGCTTATGGAGTTTTGGATTTTACAGTACCGAAATTTGACGACTTCCTGCGGCGCCATTTCAGCCGCGCTGCTTAGAAACCGTTTCCCTTCATCGGGGGAGGCAAACGGTTTCTAATACAATCAGTTCAAGCGTTTTCACGTCTTCACAAACCGCCCCATTTTTCGCTCGCCGTTCTCTTCTAAGATTTCTAAAAAATAAACCCCGCACGGCAGGATCGAAACGTCCAGTTCAGTCGCCATTTGTTTCTCCAAAACTATTTGGCCGTTCAGATCAACTATTCGGATGTGATGGAAGCCATTTTTCAAAAAGCTTGGGCCCGTTGTCGGGTTGGGACTGAGTATCAACAGCCCGACTGCCGACTTTTCATCGACTGAAACAGGCGTGTTACTGATAAAAATACGCACTTTCCGGATGTTTTCCCGGAACACTTCCACTTGCGGAATGGCCACCAAGCCGTCGGCCTGCACGACGCCGTCGCCCGCCTGAATGGTAAATCCGGTGTCTGGGTCATCCACACCCCAGTAAAACATCGTGCCGGCGGCGGGTTTGAACAATTGCGGCCGGCGGATCGCCAGGTCGGCTTTCAGCGAACTCACCGGGCAATTGTCGTTGGCAAAAACGGCGTTCGATTCGAGCCAGGCCGTCGTCTGCCAGCCGCCGGTGGCGTCGACGGTGTTTTCCCAGCGGTGGTAGCCGCCCCAGGCGCCCCAGTTGTCGCCGTCGCCGTTGTTGATGCCGATAAGGCCGGTACCGGGGTTGTTGTTTTGCGGGTCGAGGCGGTGGTTGAAAAAAGCGGGGAAAAGGCGCAAAATGCGAGCAAAAAGAAGCAGGTCAAAGCATTTTTCATCATCTGATTTTAAAGTGGACAAAATTAATGATACTAATTTTCTTCCGAACATTCTGATAATGAATCATCTGGACGGAAAGATTTCCGTCCTACTACTCCGCAGGACGGAAATTTCCGTCCTACATCTCCGCATAGACTTTAAAAACCCCGGCCGGTTTATTCACCTTTTTTAAAAAATCTTCCCGGAAAACACGTCCCACCTTGCAAGGAAGAGCGCCCGGCAGGCAGCGCCACCCCCACTTTTGCCAAAAAAATTCACTTTTCACATGAAAGCAAAAACGTTATTTCCGGGACTGATCCTCGTATTGGGATGCCTGATCAGTGCCTGCCAAAAAGGCGAATTAAATCCCTCCCAACCGGGCAACCTGGTGCCACTGACCGTTGATCAGGACCCATCGCTGCCGGGTATTTCGGCGAACGGCACACTCCTGCACGCCGAAGCATTCGGCCAACCCGACAGCGCGTTGCTCGTCGTCATCCACGGCGGACCCGGCTCGGACTACCGCTATTTATTGAATTGCAAGGAATTCGCCGGTGAAGGCTTCCGGGTTGTGTTCTACGACCAGCGGGGTTCGGGTTTGTCCCGGCGCCATCCCAAAGACTCCTACAGCATCGAACTGATGATCGACGATCTGAGAGCGGTCATCGAACACTACAAAACCCGACCCAACCAAAAGGTTTTCCTGCTCGGGCATTCGTGGGGCGGAATGTTGGCGACGGCTTACATCAATGAGCACCCGGCCGAAATCGACGGCGCTATTTTGTGCGAACCCGGCGGCTTCACCTACACGCAAATAGAGGAATACCTCAGTCGTTCGCAGCATTTCGGCATGTTCAGCGAAACCCTCAACGACGCCGTTTATCTCGACCAGTTTATTACCGGCAAAGAAGACCAGCACGAAATTCTGGATTACAAGTTCGGGCTCTGGGCTGCGGCTGACGAAGCGGAAGACAGCCCCATCGGCAATGAAGGTCCGCTGCCTTTCTGGCGCTCGGGCGCGGTGGTGAACGACGCTTTGTTTGAGATTGCCGAGGAACAAGGTTTCGATTTTACGGCCAACCTCAGTCAGTTCGACACAAAAACCCTGTTTGTCTATAGCGAAAACAACACGGCATACGGCGTACAACACGCCCAAAAAGTCGCCGCCGCCTACCCGAATGTGCAACTTTTTCGCGTAGACGACGCCGGACACGATATGCTCTCGTTCCCGCGCGGCTGGCAACATTTTCACCCGGTGGGATTGGCCTACCTGAATTCTTTAAAATAACAGAGGCATCAGTGTGGCGTGACCATTTTTAAGCATTGTATCATGGAATGCACCGAAGGTGGTCATGCCTCAACTAATCACACAGAAACTCATTTTAAAACAATTTTCCAATGAAAAATACCATCATCATCGCAATTGCCTTATCCGGCATAGCCATATCCGCCTGCGCTCAAACCCTCAACTGGCAGGCCTTCCAACCCGGGCAAAAACACCTCGTTCACCTGCAAACAGGCTGGGATTACGGCCTGAACTTCGGCCTCGGCTACGCGAGGAAATCCAACACCAGGTGGCCCGTTCTGACGAGTATTGAATACAGTTTCCCGGCAGGCGAACGTGTATTCGACGATTTTAAAGTACGAATCGGCGGGCAGGTGGAGGTGATCCGGGCGGGCGGTTTTTCCTTCACGGCCAAACTCTACAGCCCGATTCGCCGCTATGAAAACAACTTAGTCAGGCTTTTTAGTTTCGGCAGTGAGTTTTCCGGAGTCGCGGGTTTTTACCGGAAAAAATGGTTTGTCGCGGGTGAATTGGGCTTCGACAAAGCCGTCGCCACACACGTCAAACATCCGAAAAGGGCCTTAGATAACTACCCGGGCCTCCAGAACGGCTGGTACGTGCCGACGGGCGGCAACTGGTTTTATGGCTTGCAGGCAGGTTTTTCTTTCGGCTCAAATGACCTTACGCTGAAAGCCGGGAATCTGGCAAGCCAGGGTTGGGAAACCGCGCCGTTTATTCCGAAATATGTCGTTCTGGGGTATAACCGGAGGTTTTGACAGGATTTATTTTTTTGACAGGATTGACATGATCTACAGGTTAAATCGGCTTCGTCGACATGATAAAAACCTGTAGATCATGTCAATCCTGTCAAAAAGATCGGCTTCGTCGACATGATAAAAACCTGTAGATCATGTCAATCCTGTCAAAAAGATCGGCTTCGTCGACATGATAAAAACCTGTAGATCATGTCAATCCTGTCAAAAAATAATACCTGTCAAAAAGATTTGAACTGAAAAAAAACCGCATTAATCCAGCTTCAGGTATTCAGAAGGCGCTTGCCCGGTGGCTTTTTTAAAATAACGGTTGAACGCCGATTTGGAGTTGAATCCACAGTCCAGCGCGAGAGCAAGTAAGGTAAACTGGCGGCTTTTGGGGTCGGCGGTCATTTTCAAAAAGGCCTCTACACGCATTGAATTGATGTAATCGTAGAAGTTTTTGCCTTCTTTTTCATTGACGATTTGTGACAGGTAGTTTGGGTGTGTGTCCAAACGTTCGGCCAGATCGGTGAGCGACAGTTCGCTTTCCCTGAAAAGTTGCTGCGTCGCCATCAAATCCTGAAGCCGGCGGTGCAGCAACTCTGCCGCTTCCAGGGTCAGGCCCGATTTTTCATACTTTTTCCTGTCAGATGAGGTGGCTTCGGGGTCGGTTTTTTCCAAAAATGCGGGCAACGGCGCCCTGTCGCTTTCTCCGCCGGAAGATGAAGGTTCGGGCGGATCGTAACTGGATTGCACCATTTCCAGGGCCGGCTGGCTGGTAAAAATGCCCACCTGCCGAATACCAAAATACCCGATAAACAGCACGAACAAAACCGCCGCGCCATAAATGGCCGGGTCATAACCCGCCAGCACCGCAATCCAGATGACGGCCAACCCGTAAATCAGGTTTTTCAGCCAAAGCAGGTTGACTTTTTCCTGACTGGAAAACATATCGGCGATGACGCGGCGATGTTTTTGGAGCAGACGGTAAGACAGCACGGTGTATGCTACGCCCGACACATTGATAGCAATATTTATCAGCAGCATGAAGCCTTCGTAGCCCGCCCCCTTGTTCTGAAAAATCCAAATTTTTCGCTCGGCAGGCAACAAAATGAAAGGACTCAAATAAAGATAGCAAGCCAAAACAGGCACAAAATGCCACCACCAGCGCTTCGGCAACTGCCCCCGGCAAAGTGCAGCCGTGTACAGGTAAAGCAAGGGCGGATGAACGAGCGGCATGGGTATCGCCAGGCCAAGGAGGGCGATAAATTCAAAAATTTTTTCAGACAAAAACAGGTAATAGAATCCCAGATGCGCTCCAATCCAGCACAGCCAGAACGACAGGATGTAGTCGGCGGCAGTTTTGTTCTTTTTGCCAAGCAGCAGCAGGCAGAGGAAGAAGGAAATGACGATTCCGATAATGTAAAACATCCTGTTCAAGGCAAAATAGGTTGTAAAAGTAAATACTTTCCACGGCCCTGACACGTTCGCCACGAAGGTGGAGATGCCAGGGTAGCGCAGACTGCCAAAATATCCGTTCTGTTTCACTTTTTTTGACATTTTGACACCAACACACCGCTTTACCCGTCATTTTTTCCGGAAAAATCTGTCTGTTTGATGTTGGAGGTAAATTTGCTTTGCCTCTCCAAAAGAAAAGGACCCTTTATCCTTACTGACCAACCTGATTTCGGCAGATTCTAAACCCAACACATGACTTACGACAATTTCACCATAAAAGCCCAGGAGGCCATTCTCCAGGCACAGCAAATCGCCGCCGGCTACGAACAACAAAGTGTGGACACGGCCCACCTGCTGAAGGGTATGCTGGAAGTGGACGACTCCGTCACCGATTTCCTCCTGAAAAAAGCGGGCGTCAATATGTCGCGTTTCGAACAGGAGCTGGACAAACTTGTTTGGGAAATTCCCAAAGTACAAGGTGCTGACAAACAATACCTTACCAGTGAAGCCAACAAAGCCGTAGCCGCAGCCAAAGCGTCGCTCAAAGACTTCGGCGACGAATATATTTCGCTGGAAATCCTGCTGCTCGGCATCGCCAAGGGCAGCGACAAAACCGCCCGCCTGCTCCGTGAACAAGGCGCCACCGTCGAGGTGTTGTCCGCCGCCGTCAAAGAACTCCGCAAAGGCCGCAAGATCACCGACCAAACCACCGAACAGGTGTATAACGCCCTGCAAAAATACGCCATCAACCTCACGGAAATGGCCGAAAACGGCAAACTGGACCCGGTCATCGGCCGCGACGAGGAGATTCGCCGCGTGTTGCACATCCTCAGCCGCCGCAAAAAGAACAACCCCGTCATCATTGGCGACCCCGGCGTGGGCAAAACAGCCATCGTGGAAGGTATCGCCTGGCGGATCGTGCGCCACGACGTGCCCGAAACACTGTCCGGCAAAAAGATTTTCAGCCTCGATATGGCCTCCCTCATCGCAGGCGCCAAATACAAAGGCGAGTTTGAAGAACGCCTGAAAGCGGTGATCAAGGAAGTGATCGACAGCAACGAACAGGTCATTCTTTTTATCGACGAGATCCATACGCTCGTGGGCGCCGGCGGCGGCCAGGGCGCCATGGACGCGGCCAATATTCTGAAACCGGCCCTGGCACGCGGCGAACTGCGCACCATCGGCGCCACCACGCTGGACGAATACCAGAAGTACTTCGAAAGTGACAAAGCCCTCGAACGCCGCTTCCAATCGGTATACGTGGACGAACCTTCCATCGAAGATACCATCTCCATCCTGCGCGGTATTCGGGAAAAATACGAGAACTACCACAAAGTGCAGATCCTCGACGAGGCCGTGATCTCCGCCGCCGAACTCTCGCACCGCTACATCAGCGAACGAAAACTGCCGGACAAAGCCATTGACCTGATCGACGAAGCCGCCGCCAAATTGCGCCTCGAACTCGACTCCGTGCCCGAAGATGTGGACAAACTCGACCGGCAACTCCGCCAGCTGGAGATTGAACGTGAAGCGATTAAACGCGAAAAGGACGAGCGGAAATTGGACGCGATGAACAAACAAATTCAGGACGTTCAGGAAAAACTCGACGGTTTGCGGGCAAAATGGCAGTCGGAAAAAGAAATCGTGGAGGCTATCCAGAATTGCAAACAGAAGTTGGAAGAACTCCACCTCCAGTATCAGCGCGCCGAACGTGAGGGTAACCTGGAAGTCGCGTCGCGTATCAAATACCAGGACATCCCCGCCCAGGAAGCCATGCTCCGCGCCGCCGAGGAAAAATTATCGGAACTCGCACCCGAAAACCGCATGACCACCCAAACGGTCACCGCCAACGACATCGCCGAGGTAGTGGCGCGCTGGACGGGTATCCCGATCTCCAAAATGATGAAAGGAGAGAAAGAACGCCTGCTCCACCTCGAAGACGAAATGCACAAACGGGTCATCGGCCAGGATGAAGCCGTGGAAGCCGTCAGCGACGCCATCCGCCGCAACCGCGCGGGGCTGAGTGACCCCGACAAACCCATCGGCTCTTTCATCTTCTGCGGACCGACGGGGGTGGGCAAAACCGAACTCGCCAAAGCGCTCGCCGATGTACTTTTTGACGACGACAAGGCCATCACCCGTATCGACATGTCCGAATATCAGGAAAAACACAGCGTGTCGCGCCTCGTGGGCGCGCCTCCGGGTTATGTGGGCTACGACGAAGGCGGCCAACTGACCGAAGCCGTACGCCGGCGCCCCTACTCCATCGTGCTGCTCGACGAGATCGAAAAAGCCCACCCGGACACTTTCAACATCCTGCTGCAAGTGCTCGACGACGGCCGCCTGACGGACAACAAGGGCCGCACGGCCAATTTCAAAAACACCATCATCATCATGACCTCCAACCTCGCCAGCGACCGCATCATGGAAGCTTTCGAGGACTACGAAGAAATGCCCGACAAGCGCAAACACGAAGTGTTCGAAACGGCCAAGGCAGAAGTGCTGGACGCGCTGAAAACGAACCTGCGCCCCGAGTTTCTGAACCGCATCGACGAAGTGGTGGTATTCCACCCGCTGCACAAAGATCAGATGTCGCAAATCCTCGACATCCTTCTGTCCGACATCCGCGAGATGCTGACAAAACAGGAACTCAAACTCGAGATCACCAAAGACGCCGGCAAGGTGCTGGTGGAGCACGGTTTTGATCCGCAGTACGGCGCCCGCCCGCTCAAACGCACACTCCAGCGCGAACTCGTCAACGAACTCGCCAAACACCTGCTCGCGGGCAACTACGTCAAAGGCGACACCGTGCTGATCGACGCCGACGGGGCCGGGTTGTTGTTCGGCAGGAAATCGGAGATGGAAGGGAAAGAGGTGGTGACGAGGAAGTTGGAAGAGGTATAAATGGCACGTCGGATTTGCAAATCCGCCGCACTGCCGATATAAGCGGCTTGTCTGGCAGTTTTGCCGGGCAAGCCGTTTGTGTTCACTCCCCTCCCTCCTCGGCATCAGCATCTCGTTCAGGATTTTTTCGCGGACAAATTCTCAAAGTATCTCTCCTGCTTGCCGTCAAACGCGCTCATACAAGGCGTTGCTTATTCTGAAACCCGCCATTGATGTCAAGTCATGCAAAGCAGGGCGAATAAAGTCCAGCAATCCTTTTGCCTTTGCACTCAACAACACGCCTAAAACGCCCGTATGTGCAATGCCCTCCATTTGGGCAATTTTTCTTCCCAGCATTTCATCTATTAAAAGCAAATCGGCTGACATTTCGTGCATCAAGGTGAGCGCCTCAGATTCACCTTCATCCAATACACGGCGATATTTTTGGAAAAGAGCGACATCAGTAACAGACGTGATAGTCAGCCATGAAGCAGATTTCAGTTCCGATAAGTCTTTCCCGAATTGGGTTTCCAACTTCAATAATTCCCGCATAACCGACGGAGGCACAATAACTTGCCCGTATAGCGCAGGCAAAATATCAATCCGCTGAATCAGGAATAGCGCACTCAGCGCAGAAGTATCGCTGACGACTATCACAACTGCCCCAGGCGTTTTAAAGTACGTACGTCCTGTTCAAAATCAGGCACATCATAAGTTAGTTCGATACCTCGCTGCCGGATCAGTTCCAAAAAGCCGAAGGTTTCCACTTCAGCCAATTCCTGTGCCTGTTCGAAGGTAATTCGACCGTTTTCGAGCAGGGAGAGCGCCAGTTCGATACGCACTTCAGCCTCGGTAAGTTTGGCGGATTGAAGCCAGTTGTCGGTGATGGTGAGCATGGTGCGGTATTTTTTTACAAAAGTAAAGGATTTTTCTTTTACTCCCTCTCTCTTCCCGGCATCAGCATCTCGTTCAGGATTTTTTCGCGGAGGGGCTTGGAGACGACGGCACCAGATTGCAGGCATTGAACTATTAAATGATTTGCTTCGAGGTAGCAATCAATTATTCGTCCTATTTCTTGATTTTTCTTTCCTTGATAAAAATTCTTAATTGTTTTGCTAGCTGCATTGCAGGATAAAGCGATAGCTAGTTTAGTATCAATACCAATTTCAAAATAGACAATGCTGGAAATTAGGTCTGAGTAATTCTCAGAGGCAGTGATTTGATCAATAGGAGTTTCAAGAATATCGCCGAGGTCTTGCGCAAAAGTAAAATCATGCGCAGGGCAAGGTATTTCAAGTAGGTTGTCTTGCCTGCGCCAGGTTTGCCTAACACAATAAATTTTTGCTCTCGGTTGACAATCTCTTCTCCGTCAATAGTTTCTACTGTCTTGCCAAAAGATAAATGATGCCGATCTATCTATCTCTCCATCTCTTCCGGAAGGAGACTGGAGCGGGATGTAATCTTTTCTATGATGTTAGCACGAACGTAGAGGTTGTCGAGCGGCACTTCATCTTCCATGCCGAGCACGCGTACTGAACCATAGTCTTCCAGCAGATTCTTGACATACCGGCGCGTCGCCACACCCCAAAAATCACGCTCCCCGTTTTTCTCCTTCAAAAACGAATAGCCCGCCGCCACGATGTCTTTCATCAGGTCAACGCCGAGTTCGATGGAAGTCTGGATGTTTTGCATAAGAGGGTCGGGATTTAAAACGGCGGGTAAAGATAACAAAACCAGTTTTTTGACCCGAAATGCCGAACAGGTTGTACGGCGGATTTCCAAATCCGCCGCTCCTTTGTACAGCGGATTTCCAAATCCGCCGCTCCTTTGTACAGCGGATTTCCAAATCCGCCGCACTCTGCGTATGGCGGATTTGGAAATCCGCCGTACAAAGGCGCCGTATACCCGGCACGACATTTGCCCCCCTCCCGTCAAAATCATTGCCTGCTCCAATGGAAAACCCTGCATCTTTGTCCCGAAAAATACAATCCGGGATGAAACTCCGCAAAATCATAGGATTTCAGCGAAAAGTGCTGTGGGCGCTCCTACTGGAAGGTGTGGAAACCAAACAGATGCTCCACGCCTTCCTGCGCGAGGGACGCGGGCGGCTGCTCGTTTCCTTCAAATCCAAAAACCCGTCGCCGGAGGAACTCAAAAAAGCAGTCGAACAACTCAAGGATATCCCCCGTTTTCTTCCTTTTTTTATCGTGGTGGTGGTGCCCTTGCCGGGTGTCACCGAAAGTTACGCCTTGCTGGCCATCAGCCTCGAAAAATGGCTGGGACACAAATTCCGCTTCCTGCCCAGCGCTGTGAGCAAGGCCATCCGGGAGAAAAACGAACCGACGGGAGACGAACAATCGCCCCGGTAAAGTGGAAGGCCTTTCCATCGGCACCCGATCGCGGAATGCCGTTCTGCCAGTACCTTCGCCCCTTCAACACACCAAACCTTGTACCCTGCTACCGGCAACCCTACCCGTCGTCGTTTCCTGACCGGCATCCTGATCCTGGTGCTGGCCAACGTTTGTTTTTCAGCCAAAGCGGTGATTGTCAAGATGATGTATCGCTACGGCGTGGATACCCAATCGGCCATCGCCCTGCGTATGTTGCTGGCACTGCCGTTTTATCTCGGCGTAGCCACACACCTGTACGGGCGTGCCGGCAACGTTCGGCTGAACAAACGGGAGTGGCTGGCCATCAGTGGCTTGGGCATCCTGAGTTATTATGTGTCGAGTATGCTCGATTTTATGGGTCTTCAATACGTCACGGCGAGTGTGGAAAGGCTGGTGTTGTTTACGTATCCCACCATCGTGTTGCTGTTATCCGCCGTTTTATTCAAAAAAAGGATTTCCGGTACCCAGTATCTGGCGCTGGCGCTCACCTACTCCGGCGTGGTGCTGGCCTTTGCGGCGGAAAAGGGGGTGGGCGGGCAAATAAACCTGCTGTTGGGCGGCTTGCTGGTATTTGGCTGCGCGATCACGTATTCGTTTTATGTGGTGTACACGGGTGAATACGTGCACCGGGTAGGTTCCGTCAAATTTACCTGTTACGCAGTGATTGCAGCCACGGTCCCGACCCTGATCCAAACCGGCGTACATAACCAATTCGATATATTCCGGTTTCCCGCCCAGGTGTACGTGCTTTCCGTCTGGCTGGCGGTGGCAGCCACGGTGATTCCCACCTTCCTGATCGTGGAGGGTATCCGGATTGTCGGGGCGAATAATTCCGGCATCATCGGGTTTGTCGGACCGGTCGCAACCATTGTTCTGGGCTATATTTTCCTGGGGGAACCGGTGACAGGACTGCAATTACTGGGTACTGCGGTGGTACTGGCCGGGGTGGGGTTGTTGTCGTGGAGAGGGACGAGATCGTTTCGCAGGTAGTTTTAATTGGACAGGATTTACATGATCTACATGATTATTAAAATATCGGCGAAGCCGATAAAAACATGTAGATCATGTAAATCCTGTCCAATTAAAACTACCTGTCAAAAAACTATTTCGCCATCACCGAAATCGCTGTCCCACCGCTCGCTGCGAGTTTCAGTTTCAGCACATCGCCGCGGCGGACCGTCACTTTGCGGATATTTACGGGGTATGGATCGGTTTCATAATGTGCGCCGGGGCCGTCTTCATACACGGTGGCTTCGTAGGTTTTGCCGGCGTCCAGAAAATCGAGTTTCAGCACAAAATCGCGCGGGGTTTCGTCGGTGATGCTGCCGACGAACCAGTTGGTTTTGCCTTTTTCCCGGCGCGCCACGGTGAGGTAATCACCTACGGCGGCGTTCAGCACGCGGGTATCGTCCCAGTCGACCGGTACATCGCGGATGAACTGGAAGACGTCGGGGCGTTTTTCGTAGTTCTCCGGCATATCGGCGGCCATTTGAAGGGGGCTGTACAGGGTGACGTACAGCGCCAGTTGTTTGGCCACGGTAGTATGCACCCGCTCCTTTTTGTTTTGATCAAACTGGTTGACTTCGATCTGGAAAATACCCGGAGTGTAGTCCATCGGTCCGCCGAGGATGCGGGTGAACGGCAGCGTGCATTCATGCGACGGCGGATTGCCCTTGCTCCAGGCGTTAAATTCCTGGCCGCGCGCGGCTTCACACGCCAGCCAATTGGGGTAGGTACGGTGCAGGCCACTGGGCCGCACAGGCTCGTGCGCGTCGAGCATAACGCGATATTTGGCGGTGCGTTCGGCCACCCGCACGTAGTGATTCACCATCCACTGGCCGTCGTGCCATTCGCCGCGGGGGATAAGTTTGCCTACATAACCCGTTTTGACGGCGGGAAAGCCGTATTTGTTCATGTAGGAATAAGCCGCGTCCATCTGGCGTTCGTAACTCGGCACGGCGGCGGAGGTTTCGTGGTGCATGATGAGTTGCACCCCTTTTTCTTTCGCGTAGCGGGTCAGTTCGTCGATATCATAGTCGGGGTAAGGTTTGGTAAAGTCGAACACCTCTTCTTTTTGTTTACCGAACCAGTCTTCCCAACCGGTGTTCCAACCTTCGACGAGTACGCCGCCAAGGCCGTTTTTGGCCGCAAAATCAATATATCGCTTCGTATTGGCGGTTGTAGCGGCGTGTTTGCCGCTGGGTGTCAGGCCCGCGAGGTTATTGCCGTTTTGGCTGCCCGCGTAGTCCCAGGTGCTTTTTCCGGCATGCATTTCCCACCAGATACCGCAATATTTCATGGGTTTGATCCAGGAGATGTCGGCGATTTTGCAGGGCTCGTTGAGGTTGAGAATCAGGCGATTAGTCAGTATACCTGCCGCGTCTTTGCTCAACAAAATCGCGCGCCAGGGCGTGTGAAAAGGCAATGTATTCACCGACTTCACCAAAGAATCCGGTGTGGGGATCAGAAACGCCTTGAATTTCAATGTTTTCGGGTCTAATTGCAGGTGCAGGGCGCCGAAATCCACCAGAGCCGCTTCGGCAATACTGATGTGGGCGCCATTTTTGGCCCGCATGGTCAGGGGTGTCTGGACGTTGTAACGATCCACGATGTGTTTGGTATAAATGGATTTTTCGGCATCGTAGATATCCGTATTAATGGCGCTCAGGGGCTGGCGGTGTAGATATGTTCGTTGGAATCGTAATCGCCGGGTATCCACCACGCATCGTGGTCGCCGGTCATTTGGAATTCCGTCAGTTCGTCCGTGACGACCACTTTTTGACCGGCGTTGTCTTTTGTCCAAAATTCGTAGCGAAATCCCACGCCTTCATCGTAGGCCCTGAAGACAATGGCGAGTGCGGAACCTAATTTGTCGTGGCCCAGCACATAGGTCAACTGGTTGTAGTGGTCGCGGATTTCGGCGACTTCGCCCCACACAGGTTTCCAGGTCGAGTCGGATTTTTTCACATCGGCGCGGATGAGCGTGAAGTTTTTGCTCAGATCCACATCGCGGGTTTTGAAACCCAGGCGCGACCAATCCACCACCGTAGCGCCGCGATAGGTGATTTTGTAAAAGGGCTCGCCCGTTTTATTCAGCCCGACGGTGACGGAACTTGTTTTGCCCGGCGATACGAGGGTACGGCCCGTTTTTTGTGCCGAAAGGGTGTTGAGAAAAACAAAAAAGACGGAAGATAAGAGCAAGAGTTTTTTCATGGCAAGTGTGTGTTTTTAGCAGGCAGTAAAGATAAACAGCCGGCAGGAGCATCCCGGAAAGGATTTTTATCAGATGCTTTTTGCTTGCATAAACCGCGCAACTGTGGTTATCTTTGTTCAAAATTTATCACATTATGGAAGCGGCGGCCATCAAACCTGTTCAGGCAAAAAACGGAAAAATTTCCCTTCGTTTCGGCGATTTGGAAGTGCGGCATTTTCAGGCCCAAAAAATGACGGATGAAGAATTTTACGCTTTTTGCCTGGAAAATGCCGACCTGAAAATAGAGCAAGATAAATTTGGAAATATAACCGTTATGCCCCCTGTTTCACCTGAATCAGCAAGCAGTGAACTTGAAGTCGGTACTGATTTGACAAATTGGAACCGCCAAACCAAACTCGGCAAAACCTTCAGTTCTTCCGCGATGTTCACCCTGCCCGACGGCTCCAAACGGATGCCGGACGCCTCCTGGATTGCTCTTGAAAGGTACAATCGCCTCAGCAAAAAAGAGCGGCAGTCCTTCGCCCGAATCGCCCCCGACTTCGTCATCGAAGTACGCAGCCCCAGCGATTCACTGGAAGAATTGAAAGAAAAAATGACCGGCGCCTGGATCGCCAACGGCGTCCGTTTAGCCTGGCTGCTCGACCCGGCCTCCCACACCGCCTGGGTGTATCGCGCCGACGGCAGCATCGAAACCGTCAGCGGGTTCGATCAAAAACTTTCCGGAGAAGACGTGCTGCCGGGGTTTGAGTTGGGATTGGACGTGATGCAGGTGTAACGTCAACCTCCGGTTGGCATTTTAGCTAGCCAACCGGAGGTTGGCGTTACTGAGCATAGCCAACCGGAGGTTGGTGTTACTGAGATGGTCAAAAAAACCGATCCAGGCGGTATTTGGTCGTTTTGCGGGCGATTCTGTATTGGTATACCCTATTTTCGCCGCTAAAATTTAAAATTCATGAAAAGACTTATTTCCACCACTGTTTTCCTCTTTGTCCTGGGGCTGCTCCCGGCCCAGGAACTCCCTGCCGAACTCAACGGCTTCCAATTCACCACGGTAAAAAAATTAGGCGTCACTCCCGTTGAAAACCAGAATAAATCCGGCACTTGCTGGGTCTATTCCGCCAACTCGTTTTTCGAAAGCGAGTTGATGCGTATGGGCAAGCCGCCGGTGAACCTCAGCGAAATGTACACCGTACACGCCGGTTACCTCGAACGCGCAGAAAACTACGTGCGGCGCCAGGCGGCGGCGGCTTTCGGCCAGGGCGCCGAAACCCACGACGTACTGAATATCGTCCGCAAATACGGCATGATGCCTTATACCGCCTACAGCGGTTTCCCGGCCGGGCAGGACAAACCCATACACGGCGAAATGGAAGCCGTTTTGAAAGCCATTCTCGACGCGGTTATCAAAATGCCCGACGGCAAACTCAGCCAGCAATGGATGAAAGCTTACACCGGCGCGCTGAACGGCTACATGGGCGCCCCGCCGGCTACGTTTAACGTTGACGGCAAACCCTTTACTCCTCAGTCCTATACCCAAAGCCTCGGCCTCAACCTGAACGATTACGTGGCACTGACCTCCTACACCCACCACCCGTTTTACAAACCGTTTGTACTTGAAGTGTCGGACAACTGGTCGAACGGCCAGTTTTACAACGTGCCGATCGACGAGTTCATGCAGGTTGCCGACAACGCCATGAATAAAGGATATTCCATCGTATGGGCGAGCGACGTGAGTGAAAAAACATTTTCCGCCAAGGAAGGCCTGGCTATCTGGCCCGAAAAGTCGTGGGACGACCTCAGTCAGGACGAAAAAACGGCTGTTTTTAAAACGCCGGGCAAGGAAAAATGGGTGACCCAGGAAGAACGCCAGCGCGGTTTCGACGAACTCACCACCACCGACGATCACGGCATGCACATCACCGGCCTGGCAACCGACCAGAACGGCGCCAAATACTTTATCGTAAAAAACTCCTGGGGAACAGCGGTGAACAAGGATATGGGCGGCTACCTGTACGTCTCTCAATCGTATTTCCGCTGCAAAACGATGTCGATGCTCCTGCACAAAGACGCGATCCCGACCCAGATACGGCAGAAACTTGGAATTTAGGAGGTTTAAAGGTTTCAGGGTTTCAGGGTTGTGGCAATGCAGAACCCTGAAACCCTTAAACCTTTAAACCCTGAAACCTTTAAAAAGCATCCACCCGGTATCCTTCTTTTCGCAGCAGGGCGACCACGCCGCTTTCGCCGCCGAGGTGACCGGCGCCTACGGCAAAAAGTGTGGGGGTTTCGCGCATCAGGCGCCCCATGACGGGTATCCAGTTGTGGTTGCGGTTTTTGAGCAGGATATCTTCATAACCTTCCACGCCGAATTTTGCGTCGCCGATCAGGGATTGCATGGCCGCAATGTCCTGATTTCGATAGAGTTCCAGCATTTGGGATAATTCGTCGTTGCTGTCGTTGCCGCCCTCGGCGCTGCGCAGGGTTTCCACCAGCATTTTGGCCTGCGCTTCGTAGGGAATACTGTCGAAAATGCCCATTTGGTAAGCCACTGTTTCCAGTCCGGCCGATTCGAGTTTGCGGTAACGCGACATGCGGTACAGTTCCATTTCCACGGACGTCATTTTGGAAGTCAACGTAGTGCCGCTGCTCTCGTCGCTGGAAAGCATGGTGCTCAAAAACATGGGTTTCAGTCGTTCCAAAAAGTTACCGATCAGCCCTTTTTCGCTCATTTTTTCTTTTACAAAAGTATAATCCCCGGCAGGAAGCAGGTCTTTCAGGGTTTTCCCGCCCGGCATAAATGCTTTAGTCATCAGGCCGATCTGGGTTTTGAAATTGGTCATCTCCTTCATGTCGATTTCGAAAGTGACCCGCCGCACATTATCCAGCGCCGTGCGGGCGCCGCCGGGCAGTTCAAAATCGCTTTTGGGGATAAGGTGGATGGTGCCATACAGGTAGGAAGGTTTTTTCAGGCCGTTGCCGCTGATTTTCCACACCAGCGATTTTTCAGCGGGAACCACCTGGTCCGGCGCATAAAATACTTTTTTCGATGACGTACACCCGGATAATGCGGCAACAAGCGGAAGCAACCAAAACCAATATCTCTTCATGTTATTTTTTTTCATGTTAAACTGTGTTTGAGCAAAAAAGTTGGGTAAGTCAAAGTCGCATAAAGTGTGCCGGAGGTTGCCCGGAAAAAAACAAAAAGGCAACAGCCTGCTTTCAGAATGCCACCTGCTCCCGGTTTCTAAGTATGCCTGTTCCACTTCTGCGGTTTTGTATTACCCGAAAACCCGTGTTTTTCATTCCTTTGTCCACACAACAACGCCATGCCAACCTTTCACACATGGAAAGTCAGCGCTGTGGCAGCGCTTCTGATCCTGCTTGTTTTTCAGGCGGCGGGTTGGTTTTTGGCCTGGGCTGTGTTGGTATTTGAAGCCCATAATAAAGCCCAAATGGCCCTGCAGCGCAGGGAGGCGCCCCTGGAGCAGGTTACGATTTCCATAAAATTATTTTCAGAGATCCGGATCGGGAAAAAAGAAATACGCCTGGAAGGAAGGCTCTACGATATAAAAAGCAGGGAAATCGCCGGTGATTCCATCCAACTTCACCTTTATCACGACCGGCACGAAGAAGCCCTTTTAGCGGCACTTGGCGACCTGGTTGCGCCACGCGTCAGTGCCGGCAACAACCGGCACCTTCCCCTGCAACAGTGGCTCGCCAACTGGCTGGGTTCGCCGTTTTTAGTGCTTGCCGTTCAGGTTCTTTGTGAACCGCCGGCAGCGGTATTTCAACCCGTTTTTGCCTTCCTGCTACCGTTTCCGCAGTATATGCCCACGTGCCTGGCGCCGCCGCCAAAAGGATAAAGGATTCTGACAACGTATTCCTGTAATTAACTCCAGTGGCGACCTGTCGCCCTGTGTGTGTGTTGGTCACATCGTTTGAATCCCGCCTGAAATCAAACCTGTGAGACAACACCGTTGTGTATACCCTACGTGTAAGTCGCCGGGTATACCATGCGCATTACCAGCCGCCAGTTTTCCGAAAAGAAAATCCGGCGCGGCCTGTTTTATACGTCAAAAATTACCGGGACAATGCTGCCGGAAACAAAAGGCGGCGTGTCTCCCACACTTTTCAACCTGACATTTCGATGAAAAAATACTTCTGTATATCGGTGTGCTCGCCGCTACCTGTGCCGGCGCCCAGACGCCCGCCGACACCACACTCAAAGTCGTGCACATCCGGGAAACGGTCATTTCCGCCAACCGGGGCAGCCAGGCACGAAGTGCTGTCGCTCAACAGGTTATGGTGTTGCGCCGCAGCGATATCGAACAATTGAACGCCCAATCAACCGCCGACCTGCTCATCAACTCCGGGGCCGCATTTGTACAAAAAAGCCAGCAGGGCGGCGGCAGCCCGGTGTTGCGTGGCTTCGAAGCCAGTCGTATTCTCATGGTGGTCGACGGCGTACGAATGAACAACGCTATTTACCGCTCCGGGCATTTGCAAAATATCATTACGATGGATAACGCCGCGCTGGAACGAGCCGAAATATTGTTTGGTCCGGCCTCCACCGTTTACGGTACAGATGCCCTTGGCGGCGCAATCTGTTTTTACACCAAAAACCCGGTGTTTGCGGGTGAAGGCGAGGGGCTAAAAACCGCCGGCAATGCCTTTTTTCGATACGGAACGGTGAATGAAGAAAAAACCGCCCATGCGGACCTCAGCTTCGGCGGAGAAAAGGTGGCGGCTCTTACTTCCTTCACTTTCAGCAACTTCGGCGACCTGCGTATGGGTGAAAACAATGGCTTTGCCCCGTTTTTCGGGAAAAGGGATTTTTACGTGGAACGAATCAACGGGCAGGATTCTTTGGTGCGCAATGCCGATCCCTACGTCCAAAAATTCAGCGGTTATCATCAGTACGATTTGCTGGAGAAAATCATCGTTCGCCCCAACGCCAACAGCAGCCATACCCTCAACGTGCAGTTCAGTAACTCATCCGATATACCGCGTTACGACCGGCTCACCGACCCCGGAAGCGCCGGAAGACTGGCTTCCGCCGAATGGTACTACGGCCCCCAGAAACGACTGCTGGCCGCTTATACCTTCAGGCTGAACGAATTCGGCTGGTTGAACGGCGGCCTGCGCATCACTCCGAGTTACCAGGACATCGAAGAGAGCCGGCACAACCGTAACTTCGGCAATACACGCCGTACAAGCCGGGTTGAACAGGTGAAAGTGATTGGGCTTGTAGCGAATGCCGGCAAAAACTGGGAGCGACAAAGCGTACGTTTCGGCATCGACATTCAATACAACGGCGTAAAATCCACGGCAAAACGAACCCATGTGGAAACCGGCGATACAACTTCACAAAGCACCCGCTACCCGGACGGCGGCAGCAAGATGACCAACGCGGCAGTTTATGTCACACACAATTGGCAACCGGCCGGAAACGATGCCTGGTCGTTCAGTGAAGGTTTTCGGGCGGGTTTTTCCTCGCTCCATGCCCTTTTTAAGAACAAAACGTTTTTTCCGTTCCCCTTCGACGAAGTGGAGCAGAGCAGCCCGGTTGTTTCGGGCAATATCGGTGTGGTGTGGAACAGCCCCGGCGATGCGGGCTGGCGGGTTGCACTAAACGGTTCCACCGGTTTCCGGGTGCCCAATATCGATGACCTGGCCAAAGTATTCGACTCGCAGGCGGGAAGTGTGGTGGTGCCCAACCCCGGCATCAAGCCGGAAAAAACCTTCAACCTCGACTTTAATGTCACCAAAAGTGTGACCGACCGCCTGCGCTGGGAAAACGTGCTGTGGGCAACAGCCCTGCGCAACGCCATCGTCACCGATGTGTTTTTGTTCAACGGGCAGGATTCTATCGAATTCGACGGGACACTCAGCCGCGTGTTGGCTAATCAGAACAAACGAAAGCCAATCTTTGGGGCTTCACCTCGGGCATTGAAGCGGATGTGTACGACAACCTGGCGCTTTACGGGTCCGTCGCTTTCACCCGCGGCCGCATCCAGGCAGAAGAAGGTGGAAAAGAGACCCCGCTCGACCACATTCCTCCGGTTTACGGGCGAGTGGGGTTCCGGTGGCATGTTGCAAACGCCAGTATTGAAGGTTCCGCCCTGTTCAACGGGAAGAAAAACCTGGAGGACTACAACCGGGAAGGTGAAGACAACCTGCAATACGCCCCGCGAGACGGTATGCCCGGCTGGCTGACGCTTAACCTGCGCGGCGGTTATCGTTTCGGGAAAAACCTGTCGCTGCAAGCCGGCATCGACAATATCCTCGATACGCAATACCGCGCGTTCGCTTCGGGCATCAACGGCCCGGGGAGGAATTTCTGGATGACGCTGCGGATGGGGTGGTAGTTATTTCGTCATTGGGTCATTAGGTCATTTTCCGGGCAGAACGCAGTATGTTTGCCGCGCTTTTCTGTAAGATCAGCGGTCTTATACACTGCCGGGTTTGGGGTGGCAAAGGGGGGGATTTTATTAATTATCAATTTTAAAAACTGTGTTCACCAGTACATTTCAATGTACAGCACCCATGACTTAATGACCCAATGACGATAATCACCTAATGACGAATTATATGTCCGACATCATTTTTTCCCTGATACAAAAAGAACTCGACCGCCAACGCCGCGGCGTGGAACTCATTGCTTCCGAGAACTTTACAAGCCAAGCCGTCATCAACGCCATGGGCTCCTGCCTGACCAACAAGTACGCGGAAGGTTACCCCGGACGCCGGTATTACGGCGGTTGTGAAGTGGTGGACGAGGTGGAACAACTTGCCATCGACCGCGCCAAAACACTTTTTTAATGCCGAATGGGCCAATGTACAGCCGCATTCCGGCGCCCAGGCCAACGCAGCCGTGTTCCTCGCCTGCCTCCAGCCCGGCGACAAAATCCTCGGTTTCAACCTGGCGCACGGCGGCCACCTGTCGCACGGCTCGCCGGTCAATTATTCCGGCAAAGTGTACCAGCCCGCTTTTTACGGGGTGGAAGAAGAGACCGGGCGGATCGACATGGATAAAGTAGCGGCTATCGCAGCGGTAGAAAAACCCAAACTCATCATCTGCGGCGCCTCCGCTTATGCCCGCGACTGGGATTATGTTCGTTTCCGGCAAATCGCCGATTCCGTGGGCGCCCTGCTGCTGGCCGACATCTCGCACCCGGCCGGACTGATCGCCGCCAAACTGCTGAACGACCCGATCCCGCATTGCCATATCGTTACCAGCACCACGCATAAAACACTGCGCGGCCCACGCGGAGGTATAATTCTTATGGGTAAAGATTTTGACAACCCCTGGGGACGCACGACGAAAAAAGGTACACCCATCAAAATGTCGGCTGTGCTTGACAGCGGCGTTTTTCCGGGTATGCAGGGCGGACCGCTGGAACACGTGATCGCCGCCAAAGCGGTGGCTTTCGGCGAATCGCTGCAACCCGAATTCATAACTTATGGCAAACAGGTGATCAGCAATGCGCACGCCATGGCGCAGGAATTTGTGGCACGTGGTTACAATATCATTTCCGGCGGCACCGATAACCACCTGATGCTCATTGACTTGCGTTCAAAAAATGTAACCGGAAAGCTGGCCGACAGCGCCCTTGGCGAAGCGGACATCACCGTGAATAAAAACATGATCCCCTTCGATCCGCAACCTCCCATGACCACCTCCGGCATTCGTATCGGCGCAGCCGCCATCACCACGCGTGGTTTCCGGGAAGAGGATTGTGTCAAAGTAGTGGAGTGGATCGACGAGGTGTTGAGCCGCCCCGACGATAAACGCCACCACGCCCGTATCCGAAAAGCGGTGAATGCTTTTATGAAGAATTTCCCACTTTATTCAAAATAAGGTTAAAGGGTTTCAGGGTTTCAGAGGTTTAAGGGTTTCAAGGTTGGCGTTGTTTTAACCCTGAAACCTTCGAAACCCTTAAACCTCTGAAACCCTGAAACCCTTTAACCTCTGAAACCTCTGAAACCCTCACAACCCGTACTTATCCAGCAGATACACCAGTGCTGCCATACTGGCGGCGCCGAGTTCGAGTTCGCGTTTGTTGACCTTGTCGAACGTGTCGGCGGCCGTGTGGTGCAGGTCGAAATAACGCTGTGAATCGGGAGAATATCCGCTGAGCAGCCCTTTCATACCCTTCAGGGGGCCGATATCGGCACCGGAGCCGCCCCGGCTGAGTTTCAGTCCGTAGGGTTCCAGCAGGGCTTGGTGCGCGGCTACTTTTTCAAAAAACTTTCCGATCACCGATTCTTCGCCGTCGAAAGAAAAACCGCGGGGTGTGAAGCCGCCGGCGTCGCTTTCGATGGCTGCGAGGTGGAATTCGTTTTTGCGCTGCGCTTCTTCGGCGTATTTGCGCCCCCCGCGCAGGCCGTTTTCCTCATTCATAAACAATACGCAGCGAATGGTGTGCCGGGGGCGGTAACCGGCCGTTTTCAAAATGCGCAGTACATCCATACTTTGTGTACAGCCGGCGCCGTCGTCGTGTGCGCCGTGGCCCACATCCCAACTGTCCAAGTGCCCGCCGACAACGATCACCCGGCCGGGATATTCGGAGCCGCGTATTTCGCCAATGACGTTGAAGGAGGGGGCATCGGGCAACATCCGGCAATTCATTTTCATAAATACGGTGGCTTTGCCCTCCGTTTTCAGCAATTTGCTCAGTTTTTCGGCCGCCAGGGTGCTGATAGCCGCGGCCGGAATCAGGGTGTAGGTGGAATCGTAACGAAGCGACCCGGTATGCGGATAATCGTCGATGGCTAATCCCATGGAGCGCACCAGCACCCCTACAGCGCCGTATTTGGCAGCCCGGGAAGGGCCGCTCACCCGTTGGTCCACAGCGCCGCCGTATGCTTCGAAGGTGCGTATTTTGGTGGGATCCATCGGCCGGTTGTAAAACACGATTTTGCCGCGGATGCCGCGTTCGTTGAGTTTATCCAATTCCTCCCAACTTTTCACTTCCACCACTTCGGCGCTGATTCCCTTCCCTTCGGTGGCTACCGAACCGCCCAGGGCCAGGGCTTTGAGATCAAAAGTTCCGGATTTGGGCGAGCCGGTCACACGCACCTGCTCCGCTTCGCCGCGTACCCAGTGCGGCACCATCACCGGTTGCAGCCACACGGAGTCGAGTCCCATCGTATCGAGCACGGATTTTGTCCATTGCACGGCTTTTTCGGCGGCGGCGCTTCCGCTGAGGCGGTGGCCGATGTTCAGGGAAAGGTGCTCCAGCCAGGGGTAACATTGCCCGTTGGTGAGCGATTTGTCGTAAATACTGCGCACAAATGCGGCATCCACGTCATTTTCGGGGCTTTGAGCCGCCAAAGGTGCATGAAGTGTAAAAAAGACAATAAGGGTACCGAGCAGTACGGGAGTGAATTGCGGGACAAGTCGGAAATTTTTCATTTTTTAAAGCGAATAAAATTATGTTTCAAAAAGGAGGTTTGATTTCCCCGAACTTTAAGAATGGGATTAACAGTTTATAAATTCAGAAAACGATCATTTCGCCGGATTTTCTTTACCCGAAAACGTTTGCTGCTTTTCAAAAATTTCGAACAAAAATTTTTCTGAAAATTTTTCAATTTCTTCTTGTAGAATTTACACAAAGCATATTACCTTTGTCATCAAGAAAGTAATCGAACTTAAAAATAATTTGGTTTTATTTGGTTAGGGCTGAGGTAGTGCTGTGGTGGCACTGCCTCATTTTTTTTGTGTTCAAGGCAAAAGTATTGTTTCGCCGAACTTTTCCGGTTGTTTGCACTTCAGATTGTCCGGTCAGCCCCAAACCTCTTTTTTTGCAGGTAAATCCTCCGGTCTGCTCCGTACTTTTGCCGCTTCTCAATCGGCAAGTACATGAAAAAAAGTCTATTCCTGCTTTCTCTTTTCCTCGCCCCTTTCCTCCTGCTTTCCCAAAACAAGCTCACGATGGCCGACGCCATTCTGAAGGGACGTACGGCTTTAGCGCCCGCCAACCTGAAACAACTGCAATGGATTCCCGGCACGGGGCAATTTACACACCTTGCCGGCAACAAAATCGTCCGGGTCAATGCCGCCGACCTGGCGGTGGATACGCTGGACCTGTTACCGGGTATCAACGAGGGCCTGAAAGCATTGAGTGCCAAGCCATTAGACGCCATTCCCGCTTTTACCTGGAAAGAATCGGGAAGTTTGTGGTTCAACACCGGCCAGGAAATGTATACCTATTCAACTTCCGACGGTTTGAAACGTGTCAACTGGCTCCCCGAAGGCGCCGAAAACACGGATATTCACGACAAAACGTATAAAGTCGCGTACACAAAAGAGAATGGTCTTTGGGTCAATATCGGCGGAAAAGAACTCGGCGTGGCCAAAAGTGAAGAAGACGGCATCGTGTACGGCAAAAGTGTGCACCGCGACGAGTTCGGCATTTACAAAGGCACCTTCTGGAGCCCCTCGGGGCGTTACCTGGCGTTTTACCGCATGGACGAACGCGCCGTCACCCAATACCCGGTTTATGTGCTGGATTCGATGCCCGCGCAGGTGCGCAACATCCGCTACCCTTTTGCCGGCTCCAAAAGCCACCATGTGACGTTGGGGGTGTTCGACACCCAGAATGCAAAAACCATTTACCTGCAAACGGGCGAACCCGCCGAGCAATACCTCACCAATATCGCCTGGACGCCCGACGACAAATACATCTTGGTCGCCGTCGTCAACCGCGAACAGAACCACCTGTGGCTCAAGCAGTTCGACGCCGTCAGCGGGGCTTTTGTCAACACCCTGTTTGAAGAAACAAGCGACAAATGGGTGGAACCCGAACACCCCGCCGAATTTGTGCCCGGCAGCAACACGCAGTTCGTCTGGCAAAGCGAACGCGACGGTTTCAACCACCTGTATTTGTACGACTTGTCGGGAAAAATGACGCTCCAACTGAGCAAAGGCGCCATGCCGGTCACCATGTTTTACGGTTTTTCGGCCGACGGCCAAAACTGTTTTTACCAGGTGGCGGACGAAACGGGCCTGAACCGGTTTATTTTTTCCGGCAACCTTAAAACCGGCGTTATCTCCCGCCTGAGCGATGACGAAGGGATTCACAACGCCCTCGTCAACAACACCGGCGAATGGGCGCTGGATGTGTTCAGCAATGCAGCCACGCCGCGTTTTGTCTATACCTTTCCGGTGAACAATCCCGGCGACCGCCGCATCGTTTTTGGCGCAAAAAACCCGCTCGACGGCTACCAGATCGGCCTGACGCGGATGGTCACCCTGCCTTCACAGGGCGGCGCCATACTCAACGCGCGTATGATCATGCCCCCCGATTTTGATTCAAAAAAGAAATATCCCGCATTAGTGTACGTGTACAACGGTCCACACGTGCAGATGGTCACGAACTCCTGGCTCGGCGGCGGCGAATTGTGGATGCACCGCATGGCGCAGGAAGGATACGTCGTATTTGCGCTCGACGGCCGGGGCTCGGCCAACCGTGGATTTGCCTTTGAAAGCGCCATACACCGCCACCTCGGCGATGCTGAAATAGAGGACCAACTGACCGGCCTGAGTTATCTGAAGGCGCAAAATTTTATCGACCCCAAGCGGGTCGGGGTTTTTGGCTGGAGTTACGGCGGGTTTATGACCACCTCGCTGATGACCCGTCCGGAAGCCAAAGACGCCTTCCGCTGCGGCGTGGCCGGCGGCCCGGTGATCGACTGGCGCATGTACGAGATCATGTACACCGAGCGCTACATGGATTCGCCGCAGGAAAACCCGGAGGGTTATGACAAAAGCAGCCTGTTCAAATACATCAACAACCTCGAAGGCCGCCTGCTGATGATTCACGGTTCTTCGGACGACGTGGTGCTGTGGCAACATTCCCTGCGTTATATCCGCGAATGTGTGAGCAAAGGAAAACAAATCGACTATTTTGCCTATCCCGAACACCTGCACAACGTGCGGGGCAAAGACCGGGTGCATCTTTTTGAAAAGATCGAGCGGTTTTTCAACGAAAACCTGCGCGACGTGAAGGAGGACAGGCCGTGATAAGGAAGCCTCTCTCCCCTTCACCACGCCTTTTTCAACTCCCACGCCTTCCCGGAGGCCACCCGGACGCCCTTGCCGTACACCCGCAGGCCCGTAAAATCTTCCGTCGGAAAAAATATATCCGTCATGACGCGGGCGCCGTTGTCGGCAAACATTTCGACCGAAGCCGCGTCGATCAGCAAGTGCAGGTGCAGGCGCTGATTGGACGTGACGTACGGCGCCACATCCCGGCTCAAAAATTTGGGTGAAAAACCGCCCGGACCACTTTGTGTACGATCCACGAACAACTGCTGCTTCGCAGGATCATAACCCAGCGCAACTTTTTCTCCTTTGCCGTTGTACAATTCGACGCCGAATTCGGCGACCGGGTCCGCAGCGTTCCATTCGAATTCCAGTACAAGTTCTTTTGTTACAGACCTGAAACCGGTAACCGTACTCAAATCGAGGCCGTCGTCGATGGCCGCCGCCGGGATGGTCACGCCGCGTTCACGCAGGTTTTGCAGTTCACGCACGGGTTCTGAAAAAAGGCGAAATCCTTCATTTGTATTTTTCAATTGCAGGCTCCGCGGCAGCGTCATGGCGCTGCGCCAGGTGGCGGTAGGCACCACCTGCGCATAATCCCAGTTGCTCATCCAGCCCAGAAACAGGCGCCGGCCGTCGGAAGCGGGCACGTCCGACCAGGTGACGCCGGCGTAGTTGTCGCGGCCATAGTCGAGCCACACGGCTTTTTCACCACTGACCGCCTGGGAAAAACCGGGATCGGGTACAAAATTTTTCCCGTCGAATTGGCCCACAAAATATTGCGTTCCCGAGCCCCCGTTCGGCGCGCCGGGGTTGATGCTGAGCAGCAGTACCCATCGGGTTTCGCCGGTTCCGTCCACACGAACGGGAAACAGGTCGGGGCATTCCCAGACGCCGCCGTGCGAGCCCCATTCCCGGCCGAAATCGCTCAGGTGGGTCCAGTGTTTCAGGTCGGGAGAGCCCCAGAGTTTGACGTGGTTTCCGGCGGCAAACACCATAACCCATTGTTTCGATTCCTTGTCCCACATCACTTTGGGGTCGCGGAAATCGTGTATACCCGGGTTGGGAATTACCGGATTTCCGGCGTATTTGGTCCAGGTACGGCCCTTGTCGGTGCTGTACGCAATACTTTGATACTGAAAATCATGGCGGCCCGCTTTTTCTCCGGCCATCAGGTGTTGGGTGTAAATCGCCACCAGCGGCGGGCGGCCGTCTTTGCCAAAACCGGAGGTGTTATTCCAGTCCACCACGGCACTGCCCGAAAAGATCATGCCCAGTTGGTCAGGGTACAGGGCTACCGGCAGGTGTTGCCATTGCACGAGGTTGCGGCTCACCGCATGGCCCCAGTGCATGGGGCCCCACACGGTACTGTCGGGGTAATACTGGTAAAACAAGTGGTATTCCCCTTCGTAATAAACCAAGCCGTTGGGGTCGTTCATCCACTTTTCGGCGGGTGAAAAATGGAATTGCGAGCGATGTTTTTCGATATAAGCGCCGCCCCCGGGGCCGCTGTTTTTCAAGGTGTTACAGGCAACGAGGCTGCACAACACAATGCCGGCATATGGAATATAATTGATGTTGAATGACATAGGCTCACATTGTTTTAAGTAGGGCGGACTTCCAAGTCCGCCAATGTAGGGCGGACTTCCAAGAGGGGCGGACTTGGAAGTCCGCCCTACATTTTATGCTCCGGCGTGCCGCCTTTTTGCGTTGCGACGAAGGCGCCCAGTTGGCCGGCGAATTCCAGGCAGGTTCCGGGAGCGGCATTTTTTAGTTTTTGACTTAAAAAACCGGCCAGAAAAGCGTCGCCGCTGCCGATGGTATCCTGTACGATCACCCGTTCGCCGGGTGTTTCAATGTACCCGTTTTTGTCAAAAAAAGCCGCGCCGTGTTCGCCGCGGGTCACGATGAGCCCGTCCAGGTCGAATCGCACGAACAGGGCCGCCATTCTTTGGGCCGCATCACCCGGAAGGTACAGCCAGTCGGCGATGATGTTCAGTTCGTCGTCGTTCATTTTGACCAGGTTGGCGGTCAAAAGCAATTCGCGGATCAGTTTTTCGGAGAAAAAGGGCTGGCGGAGATTGACGTCAAATACCCGGTATTTTGCTTGTGCAATGTATTGATGCAGCGCGTGGTCGCTCGCAGAATTGCGGCAAACGAGGCTGCCGTATACCAGCATTTCTGCCTTGCGGATCGCCGATTCGGCCGCGGGTTCGGGGGTGATGTGGTCCCAGGCCGAGGGTTGTACGATCTCGTACGAGGGATGGCCACCCGCGTCGAGGGTCACTTTTACGGTGCCGGTCGGGTATTCCGGGTCGGTTTGGATCAGGTCGGTCGGTATCCGTTTTGCCCGCAAAAAATCGAGCAATTCGACGCCCAACTCGTCTGCACCCACCCGGCTGACCATGCCGGCAGGTACGCCGAGTTGATTGAGGTGAAACGCTACGTTCATGGGTGCGCCGCCGGCCACCGGGCCGGAGGGCAGCAGATCCCATAGAACTTCGCCGAAACAGATGACTTGTGGTGAGGGCACGGCTTTTTCAATGATGAATGATGAGATGATGAATGATGAATGATGAATTGAAATCTTCGGAGAAGGTATACTTATTATTATTTAATTAATTGTTTTTCAATATCTTCCAAAGAAACACCTTTGGTTTCAGGCATCATTTTCCAGACAAAAATCAGTTGGAAAACCATCATAAATGCGAAAAAGGCAAAAATAGCTCCGCCGCCAAACCGGCCGTTAAAATAAGGAAAAAGTCCGGCGATAAGCGCAGCAAAAACCCAGTGGGTGCTGCTGCCGAGTGAGTTGCCGTAGGCGCGGACGCTGTTGGGGAAAATTTCCGAAATAAATACCCAGATCACGGCGCCTTGTCCGATGGCGTGGGATGCGATGAAGACAAAAAGCAGCAGGGGCACAAACAGACCGGAGGCGCCGTTAAAAAAAGCAAAAGCCACGCAGGAAAGTGATACGATGTAGCCGATGCTGCCCACATACATCAAAAAACGCCGGCCGTAGCGGTCGATCAGCGCCAGACCGAACATGGTGAACAGGAGATTGACGACGCCGATACCCGTCGTGGAAAGCAGGGCTGCACTTTCGCCCAGTCCGGTCTCCTTCAAAATACGCGGTGCATAATAGATTACCGCGTTGATGCCGGAAAGCTGGTTGAAGAAGGCGAATAAAAATGCCAGTATAATGGGGAAGTTGAATTTGCCGGACAAAAAATGTCCCAGACCCGAGGCTTTGTCGCCCGACGGCGCCTGAATGGCCGCTATGGATTCTTCCACGGTGGCGGGGTTGATTTCGGCGAGAATTTTTCGCGCGTCCGCAACCCGGTTTTTGTGCGAGATAAGCCAGCGCGGACTTTCCGGAACAAAAGTCACCAGCAGTACATATACCACCGAGGGTATCGCCATCACACCCAGCATCCAGCGCCAGGAACTTTCAGCGCCCATACCGATCAGCCAGTTGGACAGGTAGGCGATCAGGATACCCAGCACGATATTGAACTGAAACATGGCGGTGAGCCGTCCACGCCGTTCTGCCGGCGCAATTTCAGAAATGTACATAGGCGCCACTACCGACGATGCCCCAACGCCCAGTCCACCCAAAAAACGGAAAAACATCAACGCGTTCACATCCGGCGCAAGCGCCGAACCGAGTGAACAAATCAGGTACAATACGCCGATCCAGAACAAGGTAGGTTTGCGCCCCCAGCGCTCGGCGGGGATGCCGCCGAAAATGGCGCCGGCAATGGTGCCGTATAAACCCATTGCCACCATCTGGCCGACCATAAAGTCGCTGAGGCTCCATTGTATCTGAATGGCTTGTTCGCCGCCGGAAATAACCGCCGTGTCAAAACCGAATAAAAAACCGCCGAGTGCAACGGTGACTGACCAAAATAAAAGTTTCGAATGATTCATGCCGGGAATAATTTTCAACAAAGAAAAGTCCGGCAGGCAGGTCGGGGATTTCAGAATCCGGAGAAAAATGTTTAAAAAATGTTACCTGTTGAAATAATTACATAATTTATTTATAATGAATACTTTATGGAATATTTTCAAATGGTGTTGCCGTATAGTGATTTCAAAAATGTTACCTGTGGTTTCAGTGTTGTTTCGTAACGCCCGTTTGTGAATCCATGTACGGCAATTCGGAACAGGTGGAAATTTCATGTTTGTCAAACCGCATGTTTGCCCTGCTGCTCCCGCCAGTCTTTCGGAGAACACTGGTATTTGGTTTTAAACGCCGTAGCGAAATACCCTGGCGACGAGTAGCCGACCTTGTAGGCGATTTCCGAAACATTCATTTCGGTGTCCAGCAGCATTTGGGCGGCTTTTTTCAGGCGGGTATGCTGGATGTAGTCGTTTACACTTTCCCCGGCCAAAGCCTTGACCTTGCGATACAACTGGACCCGCGACAACCGGAAGGCTTCGCACAAACCCTGCACACTCAGGTTGGGGTCGGCGTATTGTTTTTCGACCATTTCCGTGAATTTTTGCAGGAACTGTTGATCCAGGTTGTGCATGCCCGCCAGTCTGCGGCCGTCCGGCAGGGAACCGCTCCCAAAACGTTCCCGGAGCGTTTCGCGGCTGTGAACCAGGTTTTTGATAATTTCCGAAAGAAAAACGAGGTTGAAGGGTTTGGTTACATAAGCGTCCGCGCCGGTTTGAATGCCCTCTATTTTTTGTTCCATCGTGGCATTGGCGGTGAGCAGCACGAGGGGGATGTGTGAAGTCCGGAGGTCGGATTTCAGGATTTTAGCCAGAGCGAGGCCGTTTTCCGCGGGTATATGCACGTCGCTGAGAATCAGATCGGGCACGTGTTGATACGCCAGGTCCAGGCCTTTTTCGCCGTCGGCGGCTTCAAGGATTTGGTAATATTTGCCCATTTTTTCCTTCAGGAAGCCGCGCAATTCGTCGTTGTTTTCAATAAGGAGCAGGGTGTGTTCGTGCGGTTGTGGTACCACGGCCGGCGCAGGCGCCGGCGCTTCATCCACATAAAAATTGTATTCGTCATAAGGCGGCAGGTCCCGTTTTTCCATCAGTATCTGATCGTCGCGGAAGTGTTCCCTGCCGAGTGGCAATTTCACTTCGAACCGGGTGCCCACCCCTTTTTCACTCCAGAGTAAAATTTCGCCGCCGTGCAGTTGCACCAGTTCGCGGGAAAGCGACAAACCCAGGCCTGTTCCGGAAGATTTGTAGGCGGCGCCCTGGTAAAAACGTTCGAAGGCATGCGCCACGTCTTCCTGCGACATGCCGCTTCCGTTGTCCTCCACTTTTATAACAGCCTGATTTTCAATTGGATCTTTTACAATTACCACGTCTATTTTCCCGCCGTTTTGGGTAAACGCAAACGCGTTGGACAGCAGATTGAACAACACTTTATCGAGCATATAAACGTCGAACCAAAGGGGCAAAAACTCCTCCCGGGCAAAAAAACGAAAGGTGATGTTGCGTTTGTCCGCGACCTTCCGGTAGGATTGCATGAGTTCGTTGACAAAAGCGGGCAGGTTGTTTTCGCTGGCCCGGACCTTCATTTTGTCGTTTTCAATTTTCCGGAAATCCATCAACTGGCTGATCAGGCGCAGCAGGCGCAGGGCGTTGGCGCGTACCAGGCCCAGGTCGTTTTTGGTTTCGCGGCTGCCACCCATGCCCAGCAAACCTTCCACGGCGGCGAGAATGAGGGTGAGCGGCGTGCGGAATTCGTGCGAGATATTGGTAAAAAAATGCACCTTGGCCTGCGTGGCTTCTTCGGCTTTACGCGACATCTCGAAAATCTGATTGCGCTGATCGAGGATTTCCTCTTTTTGCAATTCCAGCTGGCGGTACGCTTCCTTGCGCTCTATCAGCGATTTGTACAACCAGGCGCCCAGCAAAATGGTCGCAACCAGACTTCCCAGCAAAAAATACAAGGCTATTTTTTGGTTCCGGAATACCCGTTGTTGTTCGGTGATCAGTTCCCGCTGCCGTTCGATGCTGCCTTGCTGGTTGAGTATGCGGTTCGACTGCATTTCGATGATCCGCACGTTTCGTTTGTCGATCACCGTCGTTTGTAATAAATTTTCCTTTTGAAACGGGCGGCGGTGCAGGATATCGGAGGCGATACGAATGGCCTCCTCCCCGCCGGTGGGGTACAAAAGTGTGGCGTCGAGCACGCCGTTGCTGACCAACTGGATGCCGCCGTTGGTGCCCGGAAGCCCGTCCACGCCGATAAAATGCAACGCCCGCCCGCTGCCCGCCCGCTGGGCGACCTCGTAAGCCGCGAGCGCCATCCGGTCGTGGTGGCAATAGATCAGATCGATCCCGGGGTGTTGTTCCAGTAAAAGCGGCAACTCCTTCCGGACGTATTCCATTTCCCATTTTCCTTCCATTTCGGCGGCGATCCGTACGCCCGGGCTGGCCTGAATGGCCTCCGCGAAGCCCTTGTGGCGGTCGATGGCAGGTGTGGAGCCGCGCAGGCCCCGGATTTCGAGTATGTTACCTTTTTCCCGGAGCAGGTTGGCGGCATATCGGCCGGCTGTTTCCCCGATTTCCACGTTGTTGCCGCCGATATACGCCGTGTAGATGCCGGAATTTGTCTTTCGGTCGAGCAGCACCACCGGGATTCCTTTTGCGTACACTTCTTCCACCACCGGCGTAATGGGTTCTGCCTCATTGGGTGAAACGATCAACAGGTCGATACCCGCCGCCACAAGTTTCCGGATCTGTTCTATTTGCCGTTCGCTGCTGTTTCCGGCGTCTTCCACGGGCAGCAGGTGCAGGTCGGGGTGGAAGGAAAGTTCACGTTGCATTTCTTCCTGCATGGTCCGGCGCCAGGCATCGCCGGTGGTGCATTGTGAAAAACCGATCGTAAACCGTTTTGGCGCGGCGGTATCCGCGCAGGCAAACAACGAGAACATCCCCACCGCCGCGAGGGCAATGCGGATAAAGTTCGCCGTTGGGTTGTTTGTCATGGTGTTATTTTGTCATTGGAGGCATACCTCCAAACTTTCCGAAAGATTAAAACTTTTGGAAAGTTAAATCACAAGGATCACAAAACCTCTCAGGCCCGCAGCCGCGTCTCTTTTCCAATCTCCCCGTGCAGGATATCGTACAACAAATCGTGGTATTCCGGAAAATCGGGCAGGTTGTTGTGCCCCGCTTCTTCGATGGGGTACAATACGATGTTATCGGGTGCGATATCCCGCAGTTTTTCGCTTTGGCGAAAGGGAATCAGGCGGTCTTTCCGGCCGTGCAGGATATAAACCGGGCAATGTACTTTTTTGATAAAACGGTCGGTGCGAATGTGGTAGCGCAGCAACCAACGGATCGGCAGGATAAATCCGTACCGGGTGATGTGGTACAGGAACGAGTAGTACGGGCAGTCGAGAATGAGCGTCTGCGGGTCATTCCAGGAGGCGACCCTTGCGGCCAGCCCGCTGCCGAGTGAACGGCCGTACAAAATGATCCGTTCTTCGCCGTATTCGGCAGCCAGCCACTTGTATACCTGTTGCAGGTCGGCGTACAGGATCTCCTCGGTGCGGCGGCCGCGGCTTTTGCCGAAACCCCGGTAATCGAGGATAAAAAAGTCGAATCCCTTGCCCACAAAATCTTTGGCAAACTTGCCCCAACCCTTGATACTGCGCGAATTACCTTTGATATAAAACACCACACCTTTGCTGTTGGGCACGCGGAAATGCAGGGCATTCACCTCGCCGCCGTCTTCCATCTCGAAATTGACCTCCGCAAACGGGAACGGGTATTTATAGGTAAACCACTTCGGCAGGCGCTCCGGGCGGAAAAAGAACAGGTCCTGGCCGAAATAAAACACCACACACAACGCCGTGTAGGCGACAGCCGGCCAGAAAAGTATGTTTACCCAAAATGCCATGATCGGATATTTCGGGCGTTAAAATAGGAGTAAGTCGGGAGTTGTGAGCCTGGAAGTGTGTGATTTTATGGAAATTCAGGTCCGATATCCAGCCGCCACAAAAACAAGGTTTCCGATTCGCCGTGTTTTTTGAACTGATTCTTTTGTAGCACTTTATAAGAGGCGACGTTGATTTTTTCCGTGGCGGCGTTGATAAACAACACATTGGGTTGTGTTTTCAGCCAGGCGATCATTCCGCCAACGGCTTCCGACATGTAGCCGTTCCCCCTGAAATCTTCGTACGTGCCGTACCCGATTTCCACCTCCCCTTTTTCATTGGGTTCCCCGACTAAGCACAGGTCGCCGACCATCCTGTTTTCCGCTTTTGAGATCAATGTCCACAACGTGGAGTATAAATAGTTTTTGCTTTTGTCGGCGACATTGGGCAAAATCGTCTCTTCGAAGGCTTCCTTCAGATCTGCGGAAATTGTTCTGTTTGTTTCATTTAACTGAAGTTCGTCTTCCAGCGCATGATCCATCCGGATGTACAGGATCAGTTGCTCATAAGTCAGCGGCACTAACTTCAATCGCTGCGTTTCAATCATGGTTTGTTGTACTTGTTTGTGGTAAATGCAAAGAGGCGGCTGGCCCCGGTGCTTGGCGGAAAGATAACGCCTTGGCGCGTTTGGTGGAATGTCATTTCTACCCGGCTCGCGCGATGCTGTGCATCGTGCCCCGCGGCTTTGCCGCCCGATAACCCCCGGCAATTCGAATTTGACCTCTTATTTGATGCTTATCGCATCTTCCCACGCTTTCGCCAGGTCCTTGCGCCCGATCATATTTTTCCAGCCCTTTTCCGGATTTTCCCTGATCTTTTTCAGCAGGTCCAATTGCCGGGGCGACAACAGGTCGTCGGGCGATAACTCTTTACCGATCAGGCTGTTGGCGCGGCAGGCCTGGAGCGAATTCATCGGTACAAACTTGTAATCCGTTTGGGACAGGTAGTATTTCGGTTCCTGGTCGATGCGAAAACCTTCGTTCCTGGCGCAGACCTGAATGCCTTTGGGTTGGGTCATTTTTTCAAGGTTTTCCCGCTTCACCACCGAGGGATTGAATTGCACACGCACCACTTCACGGCCGTCCTGGAAGCCGGGTTCCGTCTCCACCACACCCGCGATGACGCCGAAGGTGCCTTCTCCGCTCCAGAAGCAATACATCGTAAAAGTAGCCGTCTCCAGGCCCGCTTCCCGCGCCGCGAGTTCTTCTTCGAGCAATTCGAGGTAACGCGGGACGACGGCGCCCGTCAGGTCGAGCGCGTTGCGCATGCCGGTGACGAGTTGACAAGACGAATTGAAGTTGGGCATACGCAACACCACGTCGCTGTAGTCGGCGCGCACGATACGCACCACCGGGTTGTTCCAGGCGGGTTCTTCGAATTTTTTCAGCGCTTCGCCGTCTTTACCGCCCTGGTTGTTGTAGATGCATACCGGCACAAAGTACGTCTCAATGGCCTCCACGATCAGCGGATGCGAGAGGGTGTTGTTGCCGTACCGCGTGCAGTTGGAGCAACCCGGCACTTCCTGGAACAGGATCAGCAGGGGTTTGCCGCTTTTTTCGGCTTCGGCTTTGCCGGCGGCGAGGTCGCGCAGCCAGTTTACTTTGCCGAGTTCTTCGGGGTTTTGCGACATCTCGACGCGATGTGTTGCGTCAGCGTCGTCACAACGCGCAGCGTCGCGCCAGCGATGTTCCGTTTCGTGCGGAAACAGGAAAAAAGCGCCGGCGGTGAGCAGGATACAAGCGATAGAAAACAGTTTTACAATCATGACGTGGCGTAGATTTTGGTAAGGGAACTCAAAGATAGGGGGGATACGCGGGATCACGATGTGGAGTGTCGCGCCTGCGGGGGGAGAATGGAGTAATTGTTTCGAGGACGACAAGTTGGGGTGGAAAACTGCCTGCGCGATGCGCTGTAACGTGCTTCACATCGTGGCATACCATCCATACCTTTGATGCCGGCATGATTCAAATAATACAATGAAATTCTTCCTGCTCCTCCCTTTACTCGCGATCCTTCCCTGCAGCACTTGCTCCTGCCTGCGTGACGCTGCGCGTCGTGACCCTGTTCGCATAACGCCGCGCGTCGTGGCTCCCAAACCCGCCATCGGCATCTGCGCAGGTCTCGAAAACGACAGTCTGCTGGCCGCTGCGGGCTATTCCTGCATCATCGAATCCATCGGCAGGCGGGTATCGCCGCGGGCGGTGCCGGACGAGGTGTTTCAAAAAAATGCAGCGATTTTTAAAACCCTGAAAACTCCCGTGTATGCGTTCAATCTGTTCATACCGTCGGAACTGAAATTAGTGGGCCCGAACATAGATGAAAAATCCGTGCTGGAATACGTCGAAACGGTCATGTCCAGACTAAGCCGGACGAATACCCGCATGATCGTATGGGGCAGCGGCGGCGCAAGGCGAATTCCGGAAGGATTTGATCGAAAAATGGCTGAAAATCAGTTCATTGCGATCGCAAAAAAGATCGCCGGGATCGCAGCGAAACACAACATCGTGATCGCCCTGGAAAACCTCAACTCCGGCGAAACGAATTTTATCAATACCGTAAAAGAGGCCCTGCACATTGTCAAAAAAGTAAATCACCCGAACCTGCGCCTGAACGCCGATATTTATCACATGCTGAAGGAAGGTGAAGCGCCCGCCATCCTGGCCCAAACCCGGAAATACTTGGTGCATGTGGAAATCGCGGAAAAGCAGAACCGGACAGCACCGGGTGTTGCCGGCGACGATTTCCGGCCGTATTTGCGGGAACTGAAAAAAGCAGGCTATCATCAAAAAATCGTGATCGAAGGCCGGTGGGAAAACCTCGCGGAGATAGCGGTCCCGGCGTTACAATATCTTCAAAATCAGGTCGATGAGGTGTATGATCGATAAACTGCTCGCGCGATGCTGTGCATCATGATCCAACGATTCGAATTTGATTTCCTGTTTGATACTTCCCGCATCTTCCCGCACCCGTGATGCCATCATGATTATTCATCCGAGTACTTCAAAAACAGGTGGTGGTTCGGGTTGGAATGCGTTTCCGTGAGTTTAAAATCGTAACTGCCGATAATTGCAAAACCGGTCTTCAAATAAAATTGAACGGCCCGGTCGTTTTTTTTCCAGACGAATAACCACATGCCTTCCTGGCCGCTCTTTCGGGATAAATCCATGTTAAACCCAATGAGTTCCCGGCCTAATTTTAACCCGTAAAAATCCCGCAGCAGGTAGAGCCTTTCCAGTTTGGTGATGTTTTTTGCAGGTATATCCGGATGGCTGTTGTTCAAAATAATTTTGGAATACCCCGCCGGCCGGTCATCGTGGTAAATGAGGTGGTAAATATTGTTCAGATCGACCAGGTCATCCCGGACCGCTTCGCAACTGAATTTTCCCTGCACATACCGGTTAATGTCTTCCGGCGCGGCGCTGCTCCCGTGGGATTCTATAAACGACTTTTTGCCGATATCAGCAAGTAATTGAAAATCTGTTGCTTGTGCCCGAATAATTGAAGTCATAACCGTGCCGGCAAGGTCTTTTATTTCACCTGTGCAAAGATGAGAACTTCGGCCAGGAACGTTTGCCTTCGATTAGATATTTAACGGTGCTGGCGCGCGGCTTGGCCCTTATCCTGTCCCATAAAATCCGAGTGCAGTTTTTTATTTTAAATTATTGATAATCAAAATATTGAGAATAGGAATAAAATTAATCTCAATTGCCTGGGCCAATCAGAATTAGCGTGGAAAATTTGAGTATTGTTTGTTTTCTATTGCTTTCCTATATGATTTTTTGAATGCTCAAAAAATATGACGGATTTCGGCAATTTTATGGGACAGGATAAGGGCCAAGCCGCGCGCCAGCAACAACTGTACGGCGGACTTCCAAGTCCGCCGATACGACGCGCGCGACGGATTTGGAAATCCGTCCTACAAGACGCGACGGATTTGGAAATCCGTCCTACAAGACGCGACGGATTTGGAAATCCGTCCTACAAGAGCGACGGATTTGGAAATCCGTCCTACAAGAGCGATCGTTACACGCGAGGTTCCGCCCTTATCCTGTCCCATAAAATTCGAGCGCGCGTCGTGTCGTGTTCAATCCGACTTCAACCAACCCGTAATGCTCAACCTCGGCTGGTGGGTAAGCAACACCTCGTGTTCCAACTCGCTGCTTTTAAAAAACACACATTTACCGTTGTTGGGAGCGATGGTTTGTAAATGATCGTCGTGGTGGATGCATAATTCTCCGCCGTCCGCCTCCTGCCAGTTGGTATTCAGGTACATAATCATCGAATAAGCCCGGCTTTTGTTGTTGCGGAACTGGTCGAGGTGTTTTTTGTAAAAACTGCCTTTTTCGTACAGGGCGTAGTGGAATTCGTACCCGGTGATGCCGGTATAGCAGGTACGGTTCAGGTATACGACAAAATGGTCGATCAGATCGAAAAAACTGTTTTCGTGCGGGTCGTCGTGCGCCCGGTCGAGCCAGTAGATCTTATCACTTCTGATCAATTGGTTCTGCACCAACAGCGCATTGTTTCCGATGCCGGCCGGAACGAGTTGCCGGTCTGCGTAGAGAGCGGTCAGGTTTTCTTTCAGGTGGGCGGCCAGCGGGGCATTCAAAAAGTGGTCGGACAAGCCTACTTTGCGCGTTATAAAACTGTCGATCAGGCAATCGAAGGTGGTTTGCAATCGGTTGGATTGAAGCCGGCGGCGTAAAACCGGCGGCGCATCGAAGGTAGCGGCTATGTTTTTATTCCGGCCATCGATTTTTCCGGCCTGCTTTATATTCAGCATTCCGCAGGATATTCCAGTTTTCAGGCCGTCAACAACCGGCCCGGCCCCTCATTTTTATGTAGTCCGCAAACAAACGAGCAAGGCCCGCTTAATTTTGGTACCTTTGTGTTCTCTTGCTGAGACAGGGGCTGTGGGTGGCCGTTTTTTAAGTTCTGCCTGCCACCGGTTTATGCTCAGGCGGGAAATATTTTTTAACTAAAATTGACACATGGCCAGATCGCAAGATTCTTTCAACAAAAAAGAACAAGAAAAAAAACGCAAAAAAAAGAACCAGGAGAAATTAGAACGCAGGGAACAGCGAAAGGCCGAAAAAGCCGAAGGCGGCGTCAAGACCTTTGAAGAGATGCTTTCCTACGTAGACGAAAACGGCTTCCTTACCAGTACGCCACCCGATCCCGCCAAAAAGAAAAAATTCCGGGCGGAAGACATGATTATCGGCGCCCCCCCGCGGGATGACTCCCCGCAAGAAACCATTCGCAAGGGGCAGGTGAAGTTTTTCAACACCGAAAAAGGTTACGGCTTCATCATCGATGCGGAATCTCAAGACAGCATCTTTGTACACGTGAACAACATTTCCGGCCAAATCCGGGAAAACGACCGCGTGACGTTTGAAGTGGAAATGGGCCCCAAAGGTCCCAACGCGGTGAACGTAAAACTGACGAGTTAAGAAGATATCATAAGCGCCTGATTCCCAGCCCACTGCCTCCAGCCAGAGACAAACACCCGTTTTCCAGTCTGAACCCGCCGCTGACGACATCTTCCGCGAGGTCGAAACTGCCGTCGAGGTCGAGGTAACGGGTGTGGGAGCAGGCAAATGCAGCGTGCAGGGCGGCAGTGATACTGACGATGCTTTCGTCATTGCAGCCCCAAAACAGGTCGATTTTCGCCTGCCGGGCAATCTCCGCAATGTGCAAAGCACCGGCGATCCCCCCGCATTTCATGAGTTTGATGTTAAAAATACCGAACGGTTGCGGGGGCGTCGCCAGGGTGCGGGCCGAATCCGCCGACAGGATCGATTCGTCGGCGACTAATATTTTCCGGACACCGGGATCAAATTCGAGCAGGGATTTTTCCAATCCTGCCGGCAGGGGTTGTTCGATGAGTTCGAGATTCAGGCGCCGGGTGGCCGACAAAAAAATGGTCAAAGCCGCCGGATCGTACCCCTGGTTGGCATCTACCCGGAGGATCATTTGCCGCCCGAAACGTTCGTGCAGTTTCAACACCCGTTCGATGTCTTCTTCCACCTGCATGCCCGTTTTAATTTTCAGGATGCGGAAACCCTGCCGGTAAAAGGCCTCGGCTTCTTCCAGCGTGCCGGTCGCATCCATGATGCCGATGGTCACGGAGGTGGGCAGGGATGTTATTTTTTGACCGTACAAGGCCACTACCGGTACCCCTGCAAACTGCGCATACGCATCGTGCAGGGCAATATCGAGGGCCGCCAGTGTGCCCGGCGCGCCGGGAAACTGTGTGTATACTTCTTCGATCAGGCGGCGGAATTGCCGGATGTCGCGCCCCTGCAACCGTTCGAACACCCCGGAGCGGCAGTTTTCCAGGCATTGGGCGGGCGTTTCACCCACCACTTCGGGTGCGGGATTGGCGGCGCCCAGGCCGGTGATCCCGTTGTCCAGTTCCACTTCCAGAAACACGTTTTCCACGTCGGAACAAACGAGGTGAGCAATGGTATACGGCTTTTTCAGGGCCAGGTTCGCCGACCAGGCCCGGAGGGATCTGATTTTCATAACAACAAAGCTTGTAGCGCGGGCAGAATGGGTCCGACGCCCTGTTCGATCGGCAGCAACACGGGAATCGCCAGCGACAACTCGTATTGGCACTGATAATCAAAGGCTTCCGCTTCCGTACAATCTTCCGTATTCAAGGCCAGGGCCAGCACCTGCGATCCGTACTGGCGGATCAGCGCTATTTCGGATTCCACCGGCGGTATCTCGCCCCAGTGGGGTTCGTTGTCGTAGTATTTTCGTTTGGGAGCGTGCACCAGGATCACCTGCCGGGCATTGCCGGAGATCAGCAGTTCCGGGCCGCAGGGGCCGCTGGGGTTGCGCAGCGCCGACTGGCCTTCGAGCAGGATGAGATCGGGGCGGGTTTCGTTCCAGCAGGACAGGATGGCGTGTTCCAGTTCGCCGGTGACAAAATCATTGAGCGTGGAATCAAAAATGAACCCGTATGACCCGCCCTGCAACCAGCCCGTCTGGCCGGTATAGATCATCTGTGCGTTTATCCCGGCCGCTGTGCAGGCTTGCCGAAGCATACGGGCGGTGGTGCGTTTGCCCACGGCACAATCCGTTCCGATAACGGCGATGACGGGGCACGGCACGTCGTGGATGGCACCCGTCCAGAAATGCAGGTCGCTGCGTGGTTTAGGTTTGCGAATATCGGTGAGTTGTACGCCGTGTGCCTGTGCCAGCGCGACCAGTTCCGGTTTTTCCGTTAAATAATCGTGCAGGCCATTGACGACCGACAGGCCGCGCCGGATGGCCGCGCGAATGTCGTCCAGCATGTCGGCGGGCAAAATCCCCCCCACAGTGGCGACGCCGATGATGAGGTGATCAACCGGGCCGGCCTGCTCCAGCGCCGTTTCAAGAGAAGCAAACACAGGAATATCGCGGTGACGGCCGTCCAGCAACACTCCCGCGTCCTGCCCGGCAGCAGGTGGGTCGATCACGCCGGCGATTGTAAACCGTTCGCTGCCGCGGATCAATCCGTGTGCCGTTTTGGCATCGGTGGTGGACAGCAGTCCGTTGGTCAGGATAAGCGCTCTGTTCACGGGTTCGTTTATTTTCGTTTGATCAATACACCCGGAAATTGCCCGGTGGGTTGTTGTGCCGTATAAACTACCTGGCCGTTGACCCACACTTTTTCGATACCGGAAGAAAGTGCGTCGGGGTGTTGTATGGTAGCGTGGTCCGAGACGCTTGCCGGATCGAACAGCACGAGGTCGGCGAAATAACCCGGCGCAACAATGCCCCGGTCGGTGATGCCGAGGTGTTCGGCTGTGAGGCCCGTCATTTTGTACACCGCCGTTTCCAGGGGCATGATCTTCCGTTCGCGCACATAACGGCCCAAAACGCGGGTAAAGGCGCCGTAACCCCGCGGATGCCCGCCCCAGGAGCCATCCGAACAGATGTTGGTATGCGGCCAGGCCAAAAAACTTTCCACATCGGATTCAATCATCGACTTGCCCATTATCCCTTCCGTATTACCCTGAAAATCAGGGTGTTTTGCATCAAATTCCGCAGCCGCCGCGATGAGATACATCAGGGTTTGCGCGGGTTTTTCCCGGCGCATCGCGGCCACTTCCAAAATACTTTTTCCGGAATATCCGGGGTTGGGGGCGTAATCGAGCAGCAGCGATTTTTCCGGGTCAAACAATTGATCCACAGCAAATTCCGCACTTGCCGGATTGCTGTAATCGCGGTTGGGGAACAATACACGCAGGGTGGATCGCCAGAAATCGTAGGGATAACAGTCGGCGGTGATGTTTATGCCGGAAGCCCTTGCGTTTTCGAGTTGCGCCAGCAGTGCGGGAGCATCGCCCCAACGGTTGCGTTTGGCAATTTTGATGTGCGATATCTGCACCGGCAGCCGGGCTTCCCGTCCAATCAGAATAACCTCTTCAATCGCCTCGTCCAGGTTGATGTCTTCACTGCGAATGTGGCTGATGTAACGCCCACCCGATTCACCGGCTGTTTTTGCCAGTTCGAGCACCTCGCCCCGGTTGGAATAAAAAGCGTTTTCGTACTCCAGGCCCGTTGCAAGGCCCAGCGAACCTTTATCCATTTCCAGTTTCAGCAAGGATTTCATTTTTGCCACTTCTTCCGGGCGGGCTACCCGGAGCACGTCGTTTTCACCCATTACCGTTTCGCGCAGGCTGGTATGGCCGGTATAGGTGGCTACGTTGACCGCTACGGGGCGTTTTTCAAAAAAACGTTGAATCGTATCGATGGGAATACCCGAGCCGTCCTGCCCGATCACGATACTCGTAACTCCCTGACTGACAAGCGCCAATGCGCCGGGATTGTCTTCCAGTCCGCCGAAATGATGGCTGTGACTGTCGATAAAACCCGGCGCCAGGGTGTATCCGCCGCCGTCGGTGACGGCTTCCCCTGGCAGGGGGGCCAACTCGCCCGTTTCCCAGATTTTGTCGTTTCTCAGGCGCACGGAGCAGGCGCGCGCGGGCAAACCGGTGCCGTCGAGCAGCTTCACCCGTGTAATGAGTTGCAGGCGGGGCAATTCCGGATTTTTTCCGGCCAGGATGGCTTTGACATACCGGTGCACAGTGCCGTCGGAGCCGCTGCTGAGCACAATCACCGTTTGGCGGCGGCCGGTATCGCGGATGATCTCGTTCAGAAAACCGACCCAGCCACCCGTATGCGACAACACGAGGCCCGTCGAATCGACAAACCAGCCAAAGCCGTAGGCATAGGTGTTTCCGTTATTGAGCCGGACCGGTGTGAAGGCTTCCTGCAGGGTTTGGGCCGGCACAAGTTGTTGGGTGTACAGGGCCTGTTCCCACTTCAGCAGGTCTTCAACCGACGAATAGATATTTCCATCGCCGACCACGCCGTCGAAACGAATGAGGTCGTTGGGCAAATCCCGGCCGTTTTCCCGCCGGAAACCGAATACCCTGTTGGCGGGCGACTGTTTCATGGCGAGGGTGTAGATATAGGTATCGTTCAGGCCAAGCGGCCCGGTGATCTGTTGTTTAAAAAAGGCGTCGACGGGCATTCCCGCCGCTTTTTCAATCAGCGAAGCCAGCAACACATAGCCGGTATTGCAATATTCCCATTGTTCGCCGGGCTGGAACACCGGTTCCGGCTTGTGTTCGGCGAGTAGTTGGAGCAGTTTGTCGTTGGTGAGGGTGTCGAGGGTATTGTGGTGTGCCAGCACGAGGTCGAAATATTCCGGCAAACCGGAAGTATGGGTCAGCAGGTGCCGGATCGTCACCTTTTCGTAGGGGAACGAGGGCAGGTATTGCCGCACCGGATCGTCGTAGCGGAGCCGGCCTTTTTCCTGCAACATCATGACCATCATGGCGATAAATTGTTTCGATATTGAAGCCAGGTTGAAGGCCGATGTGGTTTGCAGGGGTTCCTGCGTGGCGATATTGGCCGTACCGAACGCTTTTTTATACACAACTTTGCCGTGGTCGGCCACCAGGACGGCGCCGTTGAACATCGCCTGGCGATTCAGTTGGGTCAGCGCGGAATCCAGGGTGTGTAGTTGCGCGGGGCCGGGTTGTGCGTGCAGGGGCAGGGTGCAGAGGCAGAAGATCACCCCTGGCAGGGCGTTTTTTAATACGTTCATACGATTCAAAAGGCTTCAGATTTAAATAACAGGACGGAAACCTTTTCCGTCCAGGTGATTCATTCTCAGAATGTTCGGAAAAAAATCAGTGCCATTAATTTTGTCCGCTTACTTAAAAGTGTAAAGATGCCGGTTTCGGGAATAGTGGCAGACCCGGCGCCAAAATTCAGGAAAATGTTCGTTTGGGGCTTGAGATATTCGAACGGGGCGGGATTTGCCTGTTTGTATCCGATTAAAAGTAATGATACTTTTGAGCGGATGTTTGAACGGCAGGCGGGCGACCGGCAGCACTCCTTGCTCCATAATCTTAAATGTATCAATCCGTTATGACAAATCCTCGAATCCGGAATTTAACCCTGGAAGTACTTTCCGACAACTGGTACACCCTGCGAAAAGCCAGTTTTGAATTTCAAACCAAAAACGGAAGCTGGCAACACCAGAACCGGGAAGCGTACGACCGGGGCAACGGCGCCACCATCCTGCTTTACAACCGCGGGTTGGGCACGGTTATCCTGACCAAACAATTCCGGATGCCGACGTACCTGAACGGCAATACAACCGGTATGTTGATCGAAACATGCGCCGGATTGCTGGATCAGGACAACCCGGAAGATTGTATTCGCCGGGAAACGGAAGAAGAAACGGGTTACCAGGTCACCGACGTGCGCAAGGTATTTGAAGCGTACATGTCGCCCGGTTCGGTCACCGAATTGTTGTATTTTTTTGTAGCGGAGTATGCCAAAGAACACAAGGTAAACGAGGGCGGCGGACTGGAAGACGACCAGGAAGACATCGAGGTGTTGGAAATCCCGTTTGACTATGCGCTGGAAATGATCAAAAACGGCGAGATCAAAGACGGAAAAACGATCATGTTGCTTCAATACGCCAGGATAAATCAAATCCTTTGAGTTCAAACAAATATGTACCAGGGCAAAATTAATGACGCCAATTTTCTTCCGAACATTTTGAAAATGAATCATTTGTACGGAAAAAATTTCCGTCCTGCTACTTACCACCCAATAACCCATACAACAAATGACGCTACTTGACAAAATATTGCCGGCCGACGACACAAAACGGAAATGGGTTTCCATCGGGCTGACCCTTATTATTTCGGGGTTGCTCACCCTTTGGGGCATTTACGGAATCGGCCAGTACGGCATCGCCCTTTTTATTTTGACCCCGCTTTTTATGGGCGCCGGGCCGGCTATCCTGTACGGGCACAACAAACCCCTCAGCCGAAAACAGGCGTGGCAATCCGGCCTGCTGACCCTCGGCATTTTCAGCGCCGGGTTGCTGGTTTTTGCCATTGAAGGTATTATTTGTATCGCCATGGCGGCGCCCATCGGGGTTTTGCTGACCTGGCTGGGTAGTTTGATCGGTCATGCTATCGTCAGCAAGGCGCCCGGCGGATCGCCAACCACCCTGCTGATTTTAATTGCCGCGATTCCTGCCCTGGCGTTTATTGAAAACGGTGAAGAACCGGCGCTGAGCTCCGTGACAACCGCCATAGAAATAAACGCCGGCCCGGAAACCGTCTGGAAAAATGTGGTGGAATTCCCGCCCTTGAACGAACCCACGGAGTTTATTTTTAAAACGGGTATCGCCTATCCGGTCAACGCCGTCATCGAGGGAACGGGTGTGGGCGCCGTCAGGCACTGCAACTTCACCACGGGCAGTTTTGTAGAGCCCGTCACCGTCTGGGACGAACCCCGGCTGCTGAAATTCGACGTGGTGCAGCAGCCCCTGCCCATGAAAGAACTGAGTTTCTGGGACATCGACGCGCCCCACCTGCACGATTATTTCGCGTCCAAATGCGGGCAATTCAAACTGACCCCTCTGGCCAACGGGCACACCCTTTTGGAAGGAACAACCTGGTATTCGCACGACATCAAACCGGTTTTTTACTGGCAACTCTGGAGCCGCCACATCATCCATAAAATCCACGAACGGGTATTGACGCATATCAAAACCAATGCGGAACATGAGCGGGGTCGGTGAAGCGGTGTGGTTTTAAACCGGGGTATTGCAAACAGGATCAGGCCATTAAATTTTTATAAAATTATGAAATTCAATAAATTACCACTCCTCTCCATCCTGTTCGTCCTCCTTTCCCGGATGGGTGCGGGCGCCCAAACGGCGGATGTATTTCCCAGAAGTATTCCGGAACTGGAAGGGGTGTCGTCCGAAGGTATCCTCCAGTTTCTGGAGGCCGCCGGAAAAAGCAAACACGAATTCCACAGTTTTATGTTTCTGCGCCACGGCAAGGTCATCGCCGAAGGGTGGTGGAACCCGTACCGGGCGGATTTGCGGCATACGATGTACTCCGTGAGTAAAAGTTTTACGGCGACGGCCATCGGGTTTGCGGTGAGTGAAAAACGCCTCGATGTCAACGATAAAGTCATCTCCTTTTTTCCGGGCGACCTGCCGGAAACCGTCAGCCCCTATTTGGCGGAGCTGCGGGTAAGGGATTTGCTCAGCATGTCGGCCGGACAGGAACCAGATCCCTCTTTTTCAATCGCCCCCAGAGACAGCAACTGGGTCCGCGCCTTCCTCGCCTGGCCCATCGTACACAAACCCGGCAGCAAATTTCTTTACAACTCCCTGTGTACGTATATGTTATCGGCCATCGTGCAAAAATTGACGGGTGAAAAACTGATCGATTACCTCCGGCCCAGGTTGTTCCAACCCTTAGGCATCGAAGAAATGGACTGGGAAATCGACCCGATGGGCATCAACGTGGGCGGCTGGGGCCTGCGGGTCAAAACGGAGGACATGGCCCGGTTCGGGCAGTTGTTTTTGCAAAAAGGCCGCTGGCAGGGCAAACAGGTGCTGCCGGCTGCTTGGGTGGAAGAAGCCTCCACCCTCAAAATCGTGCAACACCCCGATCTTCCGCAGGCTAAAAAGGACTCCAGCGACTGGGAGCAGGGGTATTGTTACCAGATGTGGCGCTGCCGCAACAATGCCTACCGGGGCGACGGGGCGTTCGGCCAATATATCGTCGTAATGCCCGACCAGGATGCGGTGATCGTGATCACCAGCGAATCCCCGGATATGCAGGACGCGCTCAATTTAGTCTGGAAACACCTGCTGCCCGCCATTCAAAAAGACCAATTACCCGCCAATAAAAAAGCGGCGGAGTCGCTGAAACAAAAACTCTCCGAACTGGCGCTGCCGCAGTATCCCATAAGTGCCGCTTCGCCGGTAGCCCGCGACATTTCGGGAAAAACCTTCACCCTGTCTCCGAATACAACGTACATACAACAGATGTCTTTTCAATTTATGGAGGACATCTGCCAGCTTACTTTAAAAATCGATACCGGCACCTATAACCTGATTTTTGCCGCCGGCAAATGGGTTTACGGTGAAACGGACAAACGCGGCCCCTCTCTGGTAGCCCGCGCCAAAGGGCATTTCGCCGGTTTGCCGGCCTCCGAAATAGCCGGAAGTTACCACTGGAAAGACGAAAAAACCCTGGAACTGATGCTGCGGTATATCGAAAGCCCGCATACGGAAACGTTCACCTGCCGGTTTGACCGAAACAACATTTCGGTCGACTACCAATACAGTTTTAACAAACGCGACGTCCAGACATTTAAAGGTACGTGGTCACAAACCCCGGCAAAACCGGCCAGACTGATTGTACGGGGCGACGACATGGGCTTCTCGCATTCCGGCAACGAAGCGCTTGTTCAGGCGTTTAAAAATGGCATGGAAACCTCCATCGAAGTCATCGTGCCGTCGCCCTGGTTTCCCGAAGCGGTCCGGTTGCTGGAACAAAACCCGGGGGTGGATGTCGGGGTTCACCTGGCGATTACCAGCGAATGGGACAACGTGAAATGGCGGCCCCTGAGCGATTGCCCGAGCCTGCGGGACCAAGACGGCTATTTTTACCCGATGGTTTTTCCCAACCCCAATTACCCCGGCCGTTCCATCGTGGAAAACAAATGGGTGATCGCGGATATAGAGAAGGAATTCCGGGCGCAAATAGAAATGGCGCTGAAAAAAATACCCCGTATCAGCCATATCTCCGCCCACATGGGTTGCGCCATGATCACCGAGGAAGTCAGGGCGATGACCAAAAAACTGGCTAAAGAATACGGCATCGACATTGACCCTGAGGATTATCACGTAAAACGAATGGGTTATGAAGGGCCCACGGAAACGGCCAATGACAAAATTCAGAGTTTTGTCAATGCCTTGAAAACGCTGGAGCCCGGTCAGACTTATCTTTTTGTCGAACACCCCGGTCTGGACGACGCCGAGTTGCGGGCGATTCATCACATCGGGTACGACCAGGTAGCCAAAGACCGGCAGGGGGTTACCGATTTGTTCACCGACGAGACGGTCCGGGCTTTTATCCGAAAAAACGGCATACAACTGATTGATTATAAAGACTTACTGATAAAAAAGAAATAACCTTGCGGGCGGCATCGGCGGCTTCTGTTCCCCGGCTTAAGCCTTGTTACAACACATTAAAAAACAAAACAAATGACACTTATTCCGTACATCGGGGCGATCGCCTTTCTTCTTTTATCCGGGCTTCGTATCGCCCAGGAATACCAGCGGTCCGTCATATTCCGGCTTGGCCGCTTTCAGGGTATCAAAGGCCCCGGGCTTTACTGGATTATTCCTTTTATCGAGCGGCAGCAAAAAGTCGATATCCGGACAAAAACCGTCGATCTGGAGCGCCAGGAAACCATCACGAAAGACAGCGTGACCATTAAAGTGAACGCCGTGCTTTGGTTCAGAATAACGAATCCGGAGGATGCCATCATCAAGGTAGCCGACTACAATAAAGCGGTTTATCAATTTTCCGTTACCGCCCTGCGGAATATTATCGGGCAACACACCCTGGACGAGGTATTGAGAGAACGCGAGCAAATCAACGGAACACTTCAAAAAATTGTCGACGCCACCACCGAACCCTGGGGAATTAAAATTGAAATGGTGGAAATGAAAGATGTCGAGATTCCGGAAGGTATGCAGCGGGCGATGGCGCGTGAGGCGGAGGCGATCCGGGAAAAAAGAGCCCGGATCGTGAAGGCGGAGGCGGAGCTGGATGCCTCCATAAAACTGACCCAGGGCGCCAAAGAAATGGAAGGAAGCCCGGTTGCCCTGGAACTGAGGCGGATGCAAATGTTGTCCGAAATCGGCATCGACAACAATACCACAACGATCATCCTGGTGCCGTCGGACTTTACCAATGCAGCAAAAAGTTTTACGGAACTGGTGGCTGCGAAGAAAAAAGAACAATAAGAGCCTATCCGTAATTCCATCCCTTTCGCAACCGGTGAGTCCGGTTCGCGGGCCATTTGTCGAAAAAAACATTCCCTTCCGGCGCGTCCGCTATAATTTTCGATTGTTCACCATCCAAACTGTGTTCGGGTGAATGGCGCCGGTATATATTCCCGTGTTGTTTTTTTACCGGAATTCATTCGAACGAATATTCATAATAATCTCGCTATGAAGATATTAACACTCATTTCTTTAATCCTGATCACCCATTGCATATATGCCCAGACCGCTGTTGTGCGGGGGGTGCTTCAAGGGCCCGAGGGGGAAGCCATTGCCTATGCCAACGTGGCGTTGTTTAATGCCGCCGACAGCAGTTTGTATAAAGTCGGCGCCAGCAACGACGCCGGTATTTTTGAGATGCCGGGACTGGGCGCCGGAAATTATTTTCTGAAAGCCGTTTACCTGGGTTTGAATGACCTGCAACGTGGCGATATTGCCCTGGCAGAAGGCCGGCAACTGGATTTGGGGGTGCTGAATTTTACCGCCAAAACGATCGCGCTGGAAGAAGCGACCGTCAGCGCTACCCGGGCACTCGTGGAGATCAAACCGGACCGCACCATTTTTAACGTGACTGGCACCATCAACAGTGTGGGCTCAGATGCCATTTCGCTGTTGCGCAAAGCGCCGGGTGTGACGGTGGATAACAACGACAATATCAGCGTGTTGGGTCGCGCGGGGGTTCTTTTGTACGTGGACGGAAAACGCCTGCCGCTTACCGGCCAGGACCTGACCAATTACCTGCAAAACCTGACCGCCGAACAAATTGACCGGATTGAGATCATCACCAACCCGGGCGCCAGGTACGAAGCGGAGGGCAACGCCGGGATCATCGACATCCGGCTGAAAAAGGACAAAAATCTGGGCGCCAACGGCTCCGTAAACGCTACGTTCAACCAGGGCCGTTACCACCGCGCCAACCTCAACGGTAGCGGCAATTACCGCAACAAACGATTCAATACCTTTGGAACAATGGGCGTGAACGGCGGCCGCGGGTTCAATGACATGGCATTTCTGAGCTACCAGAACGGCCTGGTGCAGGATGAAATAAACAACAACCGCAACGACGGGATTTATTACAACTATCGCGCAGGCGCTGATTTTTTTCTGGCGCAAAAACACACCCTCGGTTTTTTGGCTTCCGGAGGCATCAATCATTACGAAAGAACTTCCTACAACCGCATTACCCTCGCGCAGGAGACTACACCGGCAGACATCGACAGCATCCTGGTAGCCCACAACCTGGCGGATAACAACAGAAACCAGCAAACCTACAACCTCAACTACCGGTTTGACAACAACAAAGGCCGAAGCTTTAACGTGGACCTCGATTACGGCAACTACCGGAACAAAAGCAAACGGTACCAGCCCAACCGCTACTACGATGCAAGCGAACAGGTGCTGCTTACGGAGGTTATCAACCGCTTCGATACACCTACCGATATAGACATTTCGACCCTGCAACTTGATTATGAGGATGAATTGTGGGGCGGCAAACTGGGTTTGGGTTCGAAACTAAGTCGCGTCGTTTCCGACAATACCTTCCTGTATTACGATGAGTTGGGCGGCGTTTCCATACTTAACGACACCTTTTCCAATTATTTTAAATACAATGAAAAGGTGTACGCCGGTTACATGAGTTATAGCCGGGGTTTGGGCAAAAAATGGAATTTTTCGGCGGGATTGCGGGCCGAAAAAACCGACGCTACCGGCGATTTGAAGGCCTTTTTGCCGGAATTGCAGGAAGATCCGGTTATGTTGAATTACCTGAGCTGGTTTCCCAGCCTGGGCCTCACCTGGGAGCCCGCCCCGAAACATAACCTCGCGCTGAATGCCGGCAGGCGGATCAACCGCCCGGATTACAACGTTTTAAACCCTTTTAACAACCGGATCAGCGAACTTTCCTACGAAAAGGGGAATCCGTTCCTGCAACCGGAAATCGTGAACAACATAGAACTTGGCTACACCCTTGCCTACCGCTATAATTTCAAACTGGCATACAGCCGCACCACAGACCAGATCACCCGCCTGATTGCGCCGGATACCGTGGACTCCCGGGCCGGTTTTATCACCTGGGCCAACCTGGCGGACCAGAAGGTTTTTAGTTTCAACATCAGCGCCCCGGTACAAATATTCAAAAGCTGGAACGCTTATTTCAACATCAGCGCCTCGCACATCAACAACCAGGCGGATTACGGCGACGGCGCCGTGGTGGACGTGCAAGCTTTCACGTACAACATCTACCAACAACACACCTTCGACCTTCCCTTTGGTTTTAAAGGCGAGGTTTCCGGCTATTTTTCGGGCCCCGGCGTATGGGGCGGCGTGTTTATTTACGAATCGAGCTGGAGCCTCGACCTGGGCCTTCAGCGCAAGTTTTTGAATGACCGGCTCAACGTGCGGCTCAGCGTCAACGACCTTTTTTATGAACAGGGCTGGGATGGCGTCTCCAGTTTCAACGGCCTGGTTTCTTCCGGGTATGGCCGTTGGGACAGCCGGCGGGCCAGCCTGAGCCTGGGTTATCGTTTCGGCAATGAACAGGTGAAATCGCGCAAACGCAGCACGGGTATTGAAGCCGAAGCAGGGCGGGTAGGCGAATAACGCTCCGTGCCCTGCGCGCCAAAAAAAGTCGGGACGGACAAGGTGCCGCCCCGACCGCACTGTTCGGGTTGAGTCTGACTTTTGGTTTTTATTTCACCCATATTTTGCCCGAAAACGACGCTCCGTTCCCGGTGGTGATCCTGAAAAAGTACATGCCCTGCGGCAATGTCGCCCGTTCAAGCCGGAAGACTTTTCCGGAAAAATTACGGCTCGCCACAAGTTTGCCCTGCCCGTCGGTCAGCTGGAATTGCCTGTTTTCACCGTCCTCCTGCAGCTCGAAAAAGACCGCTTCGGTAGCCGGATTGGGGTAAACCAGCAATTTGCCGGCGCCCGCTCCGGGGTTGTCCGTATCCACCAGTATGAAGTTTTCACCCACCGTGTGCCAGGTAGTATTGGTGATCACGGGGTCGTTAAAGTCGAAATAAATGGCCGTGCGGTTGTTGATCACGGTGCCGGGTGGGTTATCGGGTTGTTGCGAGACGCGGAATTTGACAAAACCGTGCGAAGCCGCTTCGTTGACATTGCTGTCGGGCAACAGGATGTTGTCAAACCGGAACCGCAGCACATTGCCGTTCAGCACATCAAAATCGTAAGTATGGCTGGATGCACCGGCGCGCACCTTCTGGGGGTCCAGGTATTGCGACAAGGTATCGAGCAACACGACGTTGAAGGCGGTGTCCGTGCCGGTATTCTGAAACCGGATCTGGTATTCGATATCCGTATTTTTCCGGATAAAGTGCTCATCGTCATAACCTTCCGGGAATGCCTGCTTGTCGTTGGGATCGTAGGAAGAAGTATTTTCCGTGCAGTCGATCGAACTGAACGGGTCGGGATCGCTGAGCGGGAAGATATTGACTAAGCCGGGGGTATTTAACCCGCCGCAACCTTCCACCACCGTGGCCACGATGCCGCCCCAGGGGTGCCCGGGCTCCTGCGGCGTTTCCAAACGCCAGGTCGCGCCATTGGACGGCTCACTCACGGAAAGGGTGTTTCCGGCAGCAAGCTGGTACGGTGTCGATTTGGCCATGATCAGGTCTTCCGTAACCACAAATTCCAGGGGATTGGCCATTGCGCCCCCGCCGATGTTTTTGATCTGCAGGCGCACCGAATCGCCGTCGCAATAACCACTTGCACGCAGGTCGGCTCCCGACCAGGGCAAGGGCGGCGGGCAGTCATCTGTCGGGTAAATGTGCGCTTCCGTGCAATGCGTCAACCCGGGCGGCGCATCACAATCGAGCATAAAGTCAATCCTGAATTGTCCGCAACTTCCCGGAGTGAGGTCTCCCGTTTCGAAACGGTAGGTATTCCCGCTCAGCAGGGCGCCGGGTAACGTTGCAGAAGTGAACTGGACAAAGGAATCCAATGCCACATCAATATAGGTGTCGTCAATCGTCTGATCGCTGTAGTTGCAGTAGTTGACCCAATACGCGCCTGCAAAACACGGGCGCAGGCGCAATGTGGCAATATCGACGGTGAGCAACGCGCAACTGCTGTTGAGCGGAACGGCAATGTTTTGCACGACGGGAGGCCCTGCTTCGATACCTGCCATGTACGTCGACGGGCAATTGCCGCCGTAGTTATACGGCACGTCGAGGCCGATTTCAACCAGGCTGTCTGCGGTACAGATGAGCAATTCATAACCACCCGAGTCGTCGGTGAAAGTGGTATAAACATTACCGGTGACCTGGCCGATGGCTTTTATTTTAAAATCCTCCAGTCCGGGTTCGCCGGCGTCGAGTGTGCAGTTTTGCTGGGTATCGAGGTGAACGGTACCCCGGAGTATCCTGCTGTTGAACAACAACTGCTGATAATACAAGGCTGAAGGCCGGAGCATCAATACCTGTGTGGGAACGTTGTTTTCATACAACCAGATGCTGTCTCCCAGCGCAATAATATCATAGGGGTCGCCGGTAATTCCGTCGTTGTTCAGGTCGAGTGCCGGCAGAGTATCTTCAAGGAATACACCTCCGGGTGTGTAAAGCCAGTCGATAAAGAACCACTCCCGTTCCACTTTTGCGGCTCCGCCGCCACAAATCGCAGGATCATCCGTGTCTATAGGGTCTTCCAGTATCTGGCTGAAGCCGCCGTCAAGCGTCATGGAATCTGTCGCGGTCTGGCCGGGATACTTCCATGCCGGCACATGGATGATAAATGTAGTCAAAATGGTGATGTTTTGCACGGCCTCACCCGTATTGCCGGAGCCGTCCGTGGCAAAAAACTTGCGCTGCAACTTTTTGGGGGTACCGTCAAAATTGGCAAACATATAATACGACTCCTGCAGGGTGATGTTGCTGCTGTCGCAATCGTCCGTATAGGTAGCCGATCCGAAGGCGGCAATAATTTTCGGATGATCGGCGGGGTCAAGGATGTCGATATCCAGGGCGGCGTATGCGGTGCTTGAAACGGTCATGTCGGGCGGCGCCACACACGCGGGAGGCACCACGTCCTGCAGGCAGTTGCCGGAAGAAATCCAGATATACTGCACGGCTTCGCCGGTGTTGCCCGCGGCATCCGTAGCAAAAAACCGGCGTTGTAATTTATAAGGCGACGAAACCGGCCCGAACAGGTAAAAAGACTCCTGCACGGTGCTGTTGCCGTCGTCGCAGTTGTCCCAGTGCGTCAGTGTGCCGAACGCGGCATAAATTTTTGGCAACTCGTCGGGCAGGTTGGAGATGTCAATATCCAGAGAATCCCAGACCGTACTGGTGATGGTGACGTCGGCGGGAGCAGTGCATACGGGTGCTACGAGGTCGGGATTGCACTGCGCGGACAGTTCCTGCGTGGGCAGGAGCCATGCCGTTAGCCAGCACAGCAGTATGGCCAGGGGACGTACCATACTTTTCGATTTGGAGAAAAAGGCAGTTTTTTTCATAAGATATTAATTCGTTGATACTGTTTGAAACAAGATTGTTGCGCACACAAAATCACGTTGCAAAAGTGCGCGGGCATTGTCTGTCAGCCAAAATCAAAAATTTACAAAAATTGAATTTACTTTTGCATTTTAATGTTATAATTAATTGATAATTAGATTATTATTATTCAAATAATTGAATAAATATGGAAAAAAGTCAATTGCGCCAGCTCATCTTTTCTTTTTCCGCCGCCGAAAAACGCGAGGCGCGCAAATTCCTGGAGTCGCCTTATTTCAACCAGCGGCGCGATGTGGTGCAGTTATTCGATTGGTTTTGTGAAAATGAAACTCCCGAAAAAACTTCCGCCAAGCGGCGCTTGTTTGGAGAAAAAACCGTCGGCGACCAGGAATTACGCCTGCGCATGACCTACCTGCACCGCCTGCTCGAACGGTACATTGCCCAGAAAGAAACCGATGCCGACGAGGTCGCCCAGAAGTTGCAACTCGCAACCGCTTACCGCAAACGCGGGCTGGTAACACAGTTCGACCGGGCGCGTAAAGGGCTGGAAAAAATGATGGAAAACAACTCTCTGCGCGATGCAAGGTACCACGACTGGCAATTCCGGCTGCACTGGGAAACCCACCAGATTTCTCATGCAAGAAACCCGACCGAATATAAACACCTGAGAGCGGCTTCCATGGCCGCCGACGTAGCTTACCTGACGCTCAAACTGCGCCTGGTCTGCCTGCTCACGGTTCACCAGACGCTTTATTCCGTGGAATATGACACCGGCTGGGAGGCGGAAGTGGTGGATTTTGCCGATAAAAATTTTTCACAAACCCACCCCGCAGTAGCCGTTTATCTGCACTGTTACCGCATGATGCGCCACCCGGAAAACGAAAGCCACTTTCAACAGTTCAAAAAACTGTTGCTCAGCGACAACGGCACGTTTTCGGGGGAAGAAATGCACGGGTTGTTTATCTGGGCCATCAATTATTGCGTCCGGCGCCTCAACGCCGGTGAAAAACGCTACTTCCGGGAGGTTTCGGAACTCTACAAACCCGGACTCGAAAGTGGTTATCTGCTGGAAAACGGCGTATTGCCGCGATTCACCTACCACAATGTCGTGGCCGCCGGACTTCAAACGGGCGACCTGGAATGGGTCGGCTTTTTTATCCATCACTATAAAAACAACCTCGAAAAACAGTACCGGGAAAGTGCGTTTTGTTTTAACCTCGCCCGCCTCGAATTTGCCCGGAAACAATACGGCGCCGTGCTCGAATTGCTGCAAAAAGCCAATTACCGCGATGTACTGGTCAACCTCGCCACCAAAACCCTGTTGCTGAAAACCTATTACGAACTCGACGAATTCGACCTGCTCCAGTCCCACCTCGATGCCATGCACAACTACATCAGCCGAAAAAGGATCATCGGGTATCACCGGACAAACTACCTGAACGTCATCCGGTATACTTCCAAACTGCTGGGCCTTCGTTTTTCAGACAAAAACGAGGTAAAAAAACTGCGGACTGCCGTGGAGCAGGAAGAAAACCTTGGCGAAAAAGACTGGTTTTTGGGGCACCTGGAATAAAAACCCGGCGGATACTTCTTCAAACCCGGCGAATGCTTTACCTTTTTTTCCCTCAGGTTATTGGATTTTTCAAGGATTTGGTTCAACGCCTCCTGAATGGTAAGCAGCATTTCGCCTTTTTGCGCCAGGTGCATGAGTATGTACAACACCATCGTCACCACTTAATACTCCAAAACAAACTTTGACAAATTTTGCCCCTGGTCCAGCCCCAATTTTTTGCGCAGGCGGTAACGGGCGATTTCCACTCCCCGTAGGGATATACTCATGAGGTTGGAGATTTCTTTGGTGCTCAGATTCAGCCGCAACAGGGCGCAGAGTTTTTGTTCGTTGGGCGTGAGGTCATGGAAGTGTTCCCTCAGGCGATTCAGAAAGTCGCCGTGCACCTGGTCAAAATGATATTCAAACTGTTCCCAATCTTCCTGGAGCCTTAGGGTGGTGTCTATTTCTCTTACAATTTTCTCCAATGCCAGCTTCGTTTCCATGCTTTTCCCTTTTTGCTTCACTTCTTTTAGTTCTTCTTTGATGGTTTCCATGAACTCGTTTTTCACCACTAAGTTCATGGTGGATGCAGCCAACAGGTTGTTGAGGTGCCGCAGTTCACTTTTAATTTTATCTTCCTCAATTTGCCGTACCTCTTGTTCTTTTTGCCGTTCGATTGCTACCAATTCCTGTTGTTTTTTTAAAAGTTCTCTTTGTTTTGCATCTTCCACAGCCAATGCTTTCAGGTTGTAGCGGCGTTTTTGCAACCTGGATACAACCAGCAAAGACAAAACGCCGAGTGCCGCATATAGAATACGGGCCGGCAAGCTCCGGTGGAAAGGCGGTTTGACCTTCAGAAAAAGGGGTTGGCTGGTGATGATTTGCCCCAGAAAGTTTTTGGTTTGCACGCTGAACTCGTATTCGCCTTCTTTAAGATTGGTGTATTCCTTTGTTGCGGCATGGGTCCATTCTCCGTAGTCCTCGTCAAAACCTTTCAAATAGTAGCGGAATTGTTGGTTGTTCACTTCATTGAACTGGAATGCCTCCACTTCGAACTGCAAAACTTTTGCCCGGTAAGAAACGGTCAGTTGTGCCGGATATTCCGGGTTTACCTCAAAGGGTTTTCGGGCAAACAAAATGCTGTCTTCCGCCACATTTACTACTTTGCTTATGATCAGCGGTTTTTCTGCGGCCAAACGGTTTTCCAATTCGGGTCTGTACTGGATAAAGCCTTCGTTGGCATTGAATAATACGCCGTCGCCCATAGACACCGAAATATTCAGCAGGTCGTTGTTGAAAGAATAGCGCAACTGAAACAAGGAAGATGGTACGAATACATAGTTGCCGGAACTGATTTGTTTAAAAAAACCGGCGATGTCTTCCGTGTACACATGCACGTTTTTTTGGTTGTCCTGGACCATCAGATAGACCTGTTGTTCCCCTATAACTTTGGAAAAGGTTTCCGACTTTACAATGCGGTTGTTCGCCTGATCCACCCTGTAAACCCCTTTTGGGGTGCCTAAATAAAGTTCGTTGTCAATGCGGCTCAGAATAATCTGCTGATCCACCGGGAGGCCCTGCCCGGCAGATATTTTATTGGCAAGCGCTGAGGATAAACCGGGCGACAAGGACAGTTGGTACAAACCTTTGTAGAACTGCCCGACCCAGATTTTTCCTTCCCGGTCTTCTTCAAAAAAACGGCTTGACTCCTCAAAGCCGCCGATTTTACCGACGCCCTTCAATTCCATTTTTTCATTAATCCTGAAAAGATACAAACCCGAGTAGGTGCCGCCGATGGCAAATTCCGGGTTTGATTGCAACTGTTTGACCTGCCACAATCCATGCGTGTGGGCTATCCGTTTCGCCGTCCCGTTTGCCAGCAGGAAAAGACCGGTATGATGCCCGGCATATAGTTTTCCGGCAATGTTTTGCATGCCGTAAGCGGGGCCCTCCGTCCCCTTAAGGAACACGCTTTGAGCAGCGTTTTTCGCCAAAAAGTAGATGCCGTTCGAGGTGGTATAGTAGGCGCCTTCATCCCTTTGGTATGCTTCGTAACCACTGCCCTGGATGTTGATTTCCTGGTTGATGAAACGCATCGGGGAGTTGATGTCGATCAGGGCAATCCCGTTTTGCATGCCCACCCAAAGATTCCCGGAGTAGTCCTGAAAGGCGCGCAAACAGGCGTTGGACAATAATCCATCCTGGGTCGTGATATTTTCAATGGATTGTTTTTGCAAATCGAACAGGAACAAGCCTGCCGTTTGGGTAGAGATAGCCAGGCGGTTGTCCGAGAGTTGGAGCACATGGTTGACGTACCTGCCCTGCAAGACCTTACTCAGTCCGTCGTATTTCCCTCCCCCTCCAAATGAAGTGGCAAATTCGATTTTCCCCGAGTTATAAACCAGGAGGTACTCGCCGTCCTGCGAAATCACCCCGGCGATGGTCTCGTTGCTCGAATTGTGCAGGTAGGGGGGGGCATGGAGTTCCTGGTCCTTTATTTCAAAAAGTTGCCCCAGTCGGCTTTGGGCAAACAGCTTTCCATTGGTCTTAAAAGTACGGTTAAAGCCATGTTTGTGCGCAAGGACGGAAATGGACTGGCCATCATAAACGTAGATACCCTGAAAAGTGCAGAAATAGACTTTTGAGTTATTCAGGAAAACATCCCATACTTCATCGAAATCGGGGGAAGGTTGTGGTATTTTATCCACGAGCGACACCATGTTCCAGTTGTCGTCAAAGTACCCGAACTCTCCCTGTGAGCCAAAATACAAGCGGTTGGCTTTTTCGTCAAATGCCAGGGAGCGTTGCTTTTTACCCGTTTGGAAAGCATGCCGTTCCCAGGCTTTTCCGTTGTAGGAAAGAACGCCGAGGTTGTTCGCTACAAACAGCGTCATGTCTCTGTTTTGGGCAAAATCAATGTTCTGTATCCCGGCTTTATAGTCGGAAGGCATAAAATTATGAACAGGGTATTTTCCTGAAAATGCCCGGCATGGCAGGCCCGGCAAAAGGGCAAGCAACAGACACAAAACGTACTTTGTGTAGGTTGGGCAACCATCGCCGTGAAAGTGGCCGAATACCATAATTTATTAATAATAAATGAATTAGAACGGTAAAAATACTATTTTGTAGTAATCGAAAAAATGTTTGATGAAATATTTGATGGGGTTTGATTTTTTTTCCTGCTGAATTGTGGATTTACATTTGAGCCAATGGCTTGCAAATTTGAAAAACCAAAGGAAAAAAGACGGGAGTTCAGGGTCGGGACAAAATATTCGTTAAACACAACGATTCACCTTACAATAGATGGTTATGAAAAAAACAGTACAAACACTGGTTCTATGCTTTCTCGCCATTTCAGCCATAGCCCAGGCTGACAGGGTTTCCATCGCAAACAATCAGGAGGGGATGAAGCTGGTCGTCAATGGCAAAGACTTCTTCGTCAACGGCATAAACTGGGACTACACCCCGATTGGCACCAACTACTCCTACAGCCTGTGGAAGCAGCCCGACGATATTATCCGGGCAGCGCTCGACGCCGAAATGCCCCTATTGAAGAACATGGGCGTCAATGTGGTGCGGCAGTACACCGGAGTACCTGCCCGGTGGATTCAGTACATCTATGAAAAATATGGCATCTACACCATGCTCAACCACTCCTTCGGGCGCTATGGCCTGACCTTGGGCGGCGCATGGGTTCGCAATACAGAATACGCCGACCCCCGCGCACGGGAGTTGCTGCTTTCGGAGGTGCAGATGATGACCGAAGCGTACAAAAACACACCCGGCCTTTTGTTGTACCTGCTCGGCAACGAAAACAACTACGGACTGTTTTGGGAAGGCGCCGAAACAGAAGATATCCCGGTTCAGGACCGAAAATCCACGATGCGGGCAACGGCCATGTACAAACTCTTCAACGAGGCGGCCGTGGCCATGAAAGGCATTGATAAATCGCACCCCGTAGCGATGTGCAACGGTGACTTGCTTTTTCTGGACCTTGTTGTGAAGGAGTGCAAAGACGTGGACATTTTCGGCGTCAATATGTACCGGGGCATTTCATTTGGCGATGCATTTCAACGCGTCAAGAATGAATTTAACAAACCCATTATGTTCACGGAGTTTGGCGCCGATGCGTTCAACGCCATTGCCAACGAGGAAGACCAGCAACCCCAAGCCCGCTACATGGTGGGCAACTGGAAGGAAATTTATGAAAACGCGGCGGGCCTGGGCAAAGCGGGCAATAGCCTCGGCGGCTTCACTTTCCAGTTCAGCGACGGTTGGTGGAAATTCGGGCAGACCAGCAACCTTTCCGTCCACGACAACAATGCCTCCTGGAGCAACGGGGGCTACCAGAGCGATTTCGTCGAGGGTGAAAACAACATGAACGAAGAATGGTTTGGCATTTGCGCCAAAGGTCCGACCAACGAAAGGGGGCTTTACCAGTTATACCCCCGTGCGGCCTATTACGCCCTGAAGGAGGTTCACCGCCTGGACCCGCTGAACAAAGGCACGACCCTTTCTTCTGTGGAAAGTCATTTTTCGAACATCCAGATCATGGATGCGGTGATCAAGGCGCGGGGCGACAAGGCCGCCCTCACCGGCGAGCAGTCTAAAAAGGTGCGCATGAGCGAGCTGCGGGCAGACTTCTACACGTTCAGCACAGGCGGCGAGCTGATTGCAACACCTAAAGACCCCGCGCCCGGCAGAACGGCCTACCCCGATCAATTGGGGTTCGATCACATGGAATCCTTTTTTATCGGCGTAGAAGCTAAACCCTCCGAAAGCTTCCGGGCCAACGTTTCTTTCAACGTACTCGGCAATGTAGCCACTAACCCCATCAACGAGATTTTTTACGAAAACCGGGGCAGGCCCCAAACCGCGCAATCGCTCAATCCGGCGACCAACCAGTTAGAAACCATAACGCTGGGGGATGTGGAACGTTTTAAAGTATATCGGGCTGATATCAGTTGGAACGCCAGGCACTTCGACCTGAAAGGGTTCTACCGCACCGGGCATTACCATTGGGGTTACGAAGGCGACTTCTTCGGTTTTTATCCCGAGGCCAACTACGGCCCCAATATTGACATTTACAACGGCGAAGCGCCGTTCGGTTTTGAGCTGACGGGTAAAAAGGTTTTCAAAAATTTTAAAGTCGCTTTCGGCCCTCAATTGTGGTGGGGCGCAAACCCGGCTATCCTGGCGAAATACAGCAGGCAAATCGGCAAAATTGACATAACAGGCATTTTCCACGAAGACCTGGACTCTCAGGCGCCCGCCGTGAGTTCATTTGCGGTACCCATCCCGCCCACCCGCAGGGCTTCCTTGCACTTGAAAAGGAAATTAGGCCGGTTCGGCGTAGAATTAGGCGGTATCTGGTCGAACTCGAACCGCGTCGGTGAAGTGTTCCAGGTAACACGCGAAACAGTGGAAGGGAGAACCGAAGTTTATCAGGATGAAACTACCATGAGCGATACCTGGGGGGGTAAGGCCAAGCTGACCTTTGCTTCGGGGCCTTTCCAATGGTATGCCCAGGGGGCGGCGCACGGAATCCTTGCGCAGGGCGGGGCCGATTACACCAAAACCTTCACCGGGTGGCGGCTTAAAGACAGCGGCAGCGGCAACCAGTTCAATTTTCTCACCGGCTTCACCGTCGGATTCGGCAATCTCCAGATCGCTCCCAATTTCCTGTGGCAAAAACCTGTCGAAGACCCTATCCCCACCGATGTGCCGGCACCGGGGCGGCCGCGGAATATTCTTGACGACCCGTTTGCAGTGCGCTCAAACCCGGGAAACTGTGGCCGGCGAAATCCTTTTTACCTACGACCCCACTCCCGGCACCTGGATGTACGAGTGGGACAACGATATGGCCGAAGACGCAAGGTTTGCCGTCAGCAGCGGCTTCGTTTACCGCCACCTGCCCACTACGCAGGACGCCGCCATCGGTATCCTCGGCGACGGGCGCTCCATTTTTGCATTCCCCGGCGCAGCCCCCGCGCATGACCTTTGGGAGGCTTATGCCCGCATTGTTTCAAAAATAAGCCCTGACTTCGGGCTTATCACCAACCTTTTCGCCGGCACAGCCCAGGCCAACGGCAGCGATGCCAGGCTTATCAAACGTTTTGGCGGCGATTTGCGCGCTATTTACAAAAAGACAAAACTCACCGCCATGGCCAAAGTAAACGATTGGGGGCCTTACGACTACCACCGCGACTTCAACCTGACCTTCCCGCTGCAACTCATGGCCGATATTTCCACGAGCCTGGCCAAACCTTCGTGGTTCGAACTTCCCAATTCCCGTCTGGGCCTCCGCTACACCTGGCGCTCGCTCGACCGGTATTCACCCCGGTACTCCCCGACAACGAAAATCGACGCCAGTGGGCAGATTGTTCCCGACCCCACTGCCTTAGGTTTCGGCAACGGACAGGAATGGGAAATACAAACCTATTTGCAAATCAGCATTGGCAATTAACCAATAACACAATAGCCTGTCATGAAAAATATAAAATATACATTTTCAGCACTTGCCGTGCTTTTCACATTGACCATGTTGACCGTGGTTGGTTGTAAAAGAGAACTGGAGGATCTCGAACCGGCGAGCTTCCCAACTACCCCAGAGGTATTTATTGACGGATTCAGTGCAGGGCTGAACTATGGCGCCTTCGGCGGCTCAAAGGTGACGGCCTTTGACGTGGATACGGACGTGAAATACAAAGGAACATCTTCCATGAAATTTGCTGTGCCGGATGCTGGTGACCCAAAGGGCGCTTATGCAGGCGGCGCTTATTTTCACTTCCGTGGGGCGAGACCTTTCGGGATATGATGCATTGACCTTCTGGGCAAGGGCTACCAAAGCGGCTTCGATTGATGTGGTGGGTTTTGGAAATGACTTTGGCGAATCAAAATTCCTGACAACACTGAATGACGTAAAAGTCAATACCAATTGGCAAAAATACATCATTCCCATCCCTGACCCTTCAAAACTGACCCGGGAAAGGGGTATGTTGTACTATGCAGAAGGACCCGAAGACGGTCTTGGTTATACGTTTTGGATTGACGAGGTAAAATTTGAAAAGCTGGGAACCCTTGCTCATCCAAAGTATGCCATATTAGATGGACAAGACCAGGTCGTATCGGCGAATACCGGCCAGCAACTGAACATTGGAGGCTTGAAGGCTACCTTCAATATGCCTACAGGCGTTGACCAAAGTGTGGCAGCAGCCCCGGCGTATTTCACTTTTACTTCTTCCAACCCCTCGGTGGCCACGGTTAGCAGCACGGGCGTTGTTTCTGTGCTGGATGCAGGGAATGCCGTAATCACCGCTAAAGTTGGTGATTTGGATGCTTTGGGTTCTATGACCGTCAATTCAAGCGGAGCCCTCGTTGGCCCAACCACACCGGCGCCCACCCCAACGGTAAGTGCAGACAGCGTGATTTCCCTTTTTAGCAATGCGTACACGAATGTCAACGTTGATACCTGGAACACCCACTGGCAATTTTCAACTGCCGAAGATTTTGACCTTCAAATCGCCGGGGATGATGTGAAACGGTACAGTAGCCTCAATTTTGTCGGCATCGAGTTTGCTTCCCAGACTATCAATGCCTCTGCCATGACGCATTTCCATTTGGATATCTGGACGCCCGATCCAACCGAACTACCCAAGGCCTTTAAGGTGCTGCTCGTTGATTTTGGTGCGAATGGAACTTTCGACGGAGGGGATGATTCTTCTCACGAGCTGGCGTTCACCCGCCCAACCCTTGTTTCGAACCAATGGGTAAGTTTGGACATTCCGCTGTCCAGTTTCGCGGGGTTGGTGAACAGGGCTCACCTCGCGCAATTGGTGCTTTCCGGAGATATACCCAATGTGTATGTGGACAATGTGTATTTCTATAACGCAGGATCCGTGACACCAACCGGACCAACAGCTGCTGCTCCAATACCGACCCGCAATCCCGCTGACGTGATCTCCATTTTCAGTGATACGTACACAAACGTTCCCGGAACGGATTTTAATCCAAATTGGGGGGGCAGGCAACCGTGGTTACCCAAGTGCCGGTTGCAGGAAACAGCACCTTGCGGTATGGCGGTTTGAACTATCAGGGAACGCAATTTGGGAACAACCTGGATGTTTCCAGCATGACCCATCTGCATCTCGATGTATGGACGGGTAATTCAACCGCTTTAAATGTGTACACCATCAGCCCCGGTCCCGTTGAAAAGGCATTTGCGCTCACGGTACCTACCAATGGCTGGGCAAGTGTGGACATTCCTTTGGCTGATTTTTCTCCCGTTGCCCTGAACAACCTGATTCAGTTTAAATTTGACGGCAACGGAGATATTTACCTGGATAATCTCTACTTCTACAAAGCGACCAGCGGCGGTTCGGATCCAACAACCGCAGCCCCAACGCCAACGTTTAATGCCGCTAATGTCATTTCTGTGTTCAGCGATGCCTACAACAACATCGCAGGAACAAATCTGGGGCCTAATTGGGGCCAGGCCACCGTGGTTACCCAAGTGCCGGTGGCCGGCAACAATACGCTGCTGTATACCGGCCTGAACTATCAGGGCATTGAGTTGGGCAGCAGTCAGAATTTGAGCAATATGACCCATTTGCACCTCGACTTCTGGACGGCAAACTCCACAGCATTGCAGGTATTCCTCATCAGCCCGGGGCCGGCGGAGAAACCGTACACCCTGACGGTACCAACATCCGGCTGGACAAGCATTGATATCCCATTGTCTGAATTCAGCCCGACGGTTAACCTGGCGGATGTTTTCCAGTTCAAATTCGTGGGCAACGGGAAAATCTACCTCGACAATATTTTATTCCATAATTA
>JADJOD010000051.1 GCA_016713985.1 Lewinellaceae bacterium
TGCGATATATCAACCAACTCGCTCCAGCGTTCATAAAAACTGTCGGACGGTCCTGACCCCACCAGCCAGTGAATACACCAGTTCACGGTGTAATCGCCTCGTTTCCAGGAAGTGCCAATACCCCTCCGGGGCTTGTATTGAGTTCAAATATTTCGGTATCGAAACCATTCATTTGTGGGTAGGCGCTGGCACTCATGCCGGCCATCCCGCCCCCGATGATCAGTACTTTTTTCGCATGGCAGGGTATGTGAGGGATATTGCGATGCAAAGTTGCGTGCAGTTGCAATTCTGGCTGGCGGGACGTTGGTCAGGCATGACCGGTGACCGGTGTCATCGTGCCTGATTTGCAGCGCAGTTTCCAGATATGCGGCAGGTGGGCTGATACCTTTCCCCAAAATCCGTCGTCGAGCAAACGGGCGCTTTCGCCGGCCAGGGCGGCGTGTTCCTGCAGGCGGGAAGGAAGCGACTGCCGACACCCCGGTCTTTTCAGATTTTCCTGAAAAAGACACCGAACAAGCGGCAGTGCGTGTGAAATATTGCCGCCGATGATCAGTATTTCCGCTCCGAATGTCTGAAGCGGAGCCGCCAGGCATTCTGCGAGATTTCGTCCGAATTGGGCAAAGCTCCTTTGACGGTGTCATCGCTGCCCGCTTTGTCCATCAGTTCTTTTACGCCGGAAACGGTTTGTCCGCTTGTTTTTTGGTAACGCCCTGACAAACCAGCCCGTGGAAAAATAGTTGTCGGCACTTCCGTCCCGGTAAGGCAGGTGCCAGAGGCAGCCCTCCTTTCGGCACGTCCGCGCGCTCCACCACCGGCACGCCGTTTTCGATAAATGCGGAGCCGAAACCCGTTCCCAAAGTGCATCACCACCACTTTTTGAAACCCGCGCGGCCTTCGCCGATCCAGGCTTCCCAACGGCAAAAGAAGTGGCGTCGTTCAAAATCGCATGGGCAGATTGATCGCGCTCCGTCGCTAATAAAGGGTTCAGGGCCGAAGGAATGTGGATGTTGTACAGGTTGAGGAACTTGTGCTGCATTTGGGGCACGCCGTTGCGGTAGTCGAAAGGCCCGGGAATGGCGAATCCGATGCCGGAAAGCCGCTTTTCATCCGTTTTTGCGATGGTTTGGTTCAAGCGGCGGCCCAGGCGTGCAGGATCACTTCCGCTGTGGCATGGTGATCGTACGGATTCGCGGGAAAGGGTTTTTCCAGCAGCCGGCCTTCAGGCATTTCCACCGCCGCGCAGATGTAAAGCCGCCGATATCGACGCCGATGGATAAGTTTTTTTGCGTCATCGATCTGAATTTTGTGGAATTCCGTTCCTTTTTACGTTATAAACCCGTCCATTTTTCCAGGTGAAAACGCTCCCGAATCGCCCGGCAGAACAGGCGCCGGCCGGACCGTATTCGCTCCGGGCGGCTTAAATTTCAGCATTTCCCGTAATAAGCGGCGCCGAGCAGCACGGCTTTGCTGTTCAGCACCACGTGTACCGGCACGGTCTCAATCAGCGGGCGCAGGCGCCCCACCTGGATAAAATGTTCGAGAAAATAGCCTGCAGGTGTTCGTTCCAGATTTTTGGCGGAATGCCGCCGCCGATAAAAAATCCCGCCGGTTGCGTTTAGTTTCAGGGCCAGGTTGGACGATTCTACGGCTAGTACCGCATAAATACCCGTAATGTTTCCATACTGATCGGGCAACCCTCCTGCGCGCTGGACCCGATCACCGCGCCACGTTCCCGGGTTTTCATTTGTTCCTGCACCTCGGCGGGTTCCTCCCAGTTTTTTACATCCCGCAGAAAATCGTAGATGTTACAGATGCCGAGGCCGGACACGACCCGTTCCCAACTCACGTGGCCGTATTTATTTTGCAAATACTGGAGCAGTTCCCAGTCGAAGTCGTTGCGCGGTGCAAAATCGGTGTGCCCGCCTTCCGTGGCGAACGGATGCAGGGCGGCGCCATCCCAATACAATCCCGCTTCACCCATCCCGTGCCGGGCGCGATTATGGCGGCATTCCCCTTCGGCTGGGCCTTGCCCGGATAAATGGTCACGAGGTCTTTTTCCGTCAGGGCCGCCAGGCCGTACGCTTCGGCTTCGAGGTCGTTGATCAGAAATACCTGCGGAATACCCAATTCTTCGATCAACAGCCGGGTATCGAGGTGCCAACCCAGGTTGGTGGCGTATGCTTTGCCCTCCTGAACGGGACCGGCAAAAGCGATGCTAAAGCGCTGCGGCCGGCTGCTGCTGCCTGCCATAAACGTGCGGACCGCTTCGGCTAAGGAGCCGAATTGCCGCGACGGATATACCGTTTCTTTGATAAAAGACGCGTCGCCGTCGTGTATTTCGATCAACGCCAGAATGGTTTTGGTGCCACTGACGTCGGCGGCCAGCAAGGTTGCGCCATCAGGCAGCACTTGTTTTCTGTCCGGGAAAGCGATGGGTACCAGGGGATTGTGCATAACTTCAATTTTGGATAAAATTACTTTTTATTCATGGCGGGAAAAGATACGTTGCTGAATTCGCTGCAACCCCAGCAGCAAAACAAGACTTACTGAAAACCAGATCACCAGCGACATGATCGAATAGCGCATACTGCCGGTCAGGTTGTCCATAAACCCCCAGATGAACAGGCCGCACATCATGGCTACTTTTTCACAGACGTCGTAAAAACTGAAGTAGCCGGCGTTGTTGCCCGTTTGGGGAATGAGTTTGGAATACGTGGAGCGCGACAGGGCCTGAATGCCGCCCATAACCAGGCCGATGCAGGCGCCGGCGATGAAAAAATGAAGCGGCGTGACAATAAAATAACTGCCCGCGCAGATGCCGATCCAGGCGACCACCGCCAGGGTCAGGGCTGCGCAGGTTGCCCAGTTTTTCGACAACCAGGCAAACAGGTAAGCGCCGGCAATACCTACAAATTGCAGGAGAATGATGGTGACGATGAGCGTGACGCGAAGGTGTACCTCCTTTTCTCCCAAAAGAACTCCGCTATAAACAACACCGTTTGCACGCCCATGATATAAAAAAAAGAAAGCGAGCAGAAAAGTGCGCAACAAACGTTCCCGTTTCAGCCGGTTCCAGATCTTGCTGAGTTCCCGATAGCCGTTGAGCAGGTATTTGCCTTCGGGAATTTTGCCGAAATACGGTTGGGCAAACGGGAAAGGTGATTTGGGCGAAGCCCAGCCACCACAAACCGGTCATCAAAAATGCTAAGCGCGGCAGGAGGGTGTCATCCGCGATACCCAGTTTTTTTGATTCATGATCAAAGCCAGGTTGATCAGCAGCAGGATGGTGGCGCCGATATATCCGAAGGAAAAACCCCCGCGCACTCACCTGGTCCTGCCGGTCTTTCGGTGGCAATCGCAGGCAAATAGGCGTTGTAAAAAACTATACTTCCGGAATATCCGATGGTGGAAAGCAACACGCCGGCCAGACCGAGATACAACTGGTCGCGGCCTTCGAACCCGAAAAGCAGCAGGCAGCCGGACACGCCCAGGTAACAAAACATCCGCATGAACCATTTCTGGTTGCCGGTGTAGTCCGAAACAGACGATAACAGGGGCGAGATCAGCGCCACCACGCCGAAGGCAAGCCCCATATTGATGGAGTACGCAACGCCGTATTTACGATCGCGAAACCGAACATCTCGAGCAGCCCGGAGCCGATAAGCCGGGTCACCTGGTTGTAATAAGCCGCAAAAATGGCCGACGTGATCACCAGCACGTACACCGAATTGGCCCAGTCGTACATCACCCAGGCTCCGATCACCTTTTTATCGTTTTTCTGGATGGGTATTTCTGCCGGTTGGTCCATCTGTTGCAGGGTGTTGTGGTCGGGAAATGGGGATCAAAACGCTTCTCCCAGGAAAAAATAAAAACCGCGCTGGCGTTTGCCCGGACCGTCGGAGTCGTCGCGCAGCGCCACGGCATAGTCGATGCGGATATTGGCCCGCGACGATTTGTTGAGCAAAATGCGCAATCCGCCGCCCGCAGCCAGGTTGAAACGGCTCCATTTTACCACGTCAGCGTCGTGAAAAACCTGTGCGCCACCGAGAAACCCGACGATGCCGATTCGTTTCCATACCTGCCAGAGTTTGGACGGTTCGCCTTCCCGCCACAAGGGCAGGCGATATTCGGCTTCAAAAGCGAGCATGTGGCGATCCTGGTAAGTGCCTTTAAAATACCCCCGGATAAATTTATGCCCGCCCACCCGCGACAAGGCGCGCAGCGGCACGGCATCGTCGGTGTACGCCACACTCATGTAGCCGCGCAAGGCGAGGGTGTGGTTTTTCCAGGGGTTGACGTATTGCCGCATTTCGAGGGAATACGAACTAAAGGCAAAATCGCTGCCGAGCCATTTGGCGTAATAGCGGTTGTTGAATTCAATCAGGGTGCCGCGAAGCGGGTTGATCACATTGTCGCGGTTATCGTACAACACCTGAAAACCCGCCCCGGAGCGAAAGCCCGCCAATGGCGGTTTTGCACTAAAGAAGAATCCGGTCCTGTAAAATAGAAATGGTCGGGCAGGTTTTTATACCGGTACAAGGATTCGAGGTCGGCCTGAAGTCCGAAATAGAAATTTTTACGCACCCTGCGCAACACTGCCGGAGAAAATTTGATCCGGTTGGAATTGAAATTCAGGTAGTTAACGGTATCCCGCCCGCCGTCGCTGCCGACTTCCACCACCAGCACCGAAGCGTCGTTGCCGATGCCGTAGTTGCGGTCGGGATACCGCTGGAACAGGGCTTCTCCCCGGGTTCGCCATTTACGCCCGCTGCTGAACACCTCCCAGCGGCTTTCGAGCAACACCTGTTTTGACAAGGTGTATACGGCCAGGAAATCCACCGTCGACAGCGGTGTGCCGGGATCACCTTTCCGAAGATCGAGGTAAGCGATGCCGATCACGCCGAGGGTGAGTTTGGTCTCGGGTGAATAACTGATCGCCGGGAAAACGTCCAGCCGGTTATGACCGCGGGGCGGCGCCAGGGAATCGGACATGCCGCCCTGCCCCGCCGCCGGAAACAGTGCCAGTAACAACCCTGCAAGCAAAAGCAGGCGCAGGCAAACGCTCGGTTTTTTCATACCATTGAATTAACCCGCACAATGTATGTACTTTCATCAGTTCATCACCCGGCGCAACCCGCCGAAGTAATACTGCAGACCCATCGACAGGGAAAACTGATTGGTATTATGGTGGTGGAGGAGGTTACGCCGCCGGTATCGGTGTCGAATTTGCGGGCATATGTATTTAAATGGCCTCAATGCCGAAGCCGCCTTTGGAATACACCGTTATACCCGGGCCTGCGCCGATGGCAAAAATATTGGTGCTGATACTTTCCGTGTTTTCGCCGACGGTTTGTTCGTCTTTTGAATTGCCGAAACCAAAGTTCGCCACGGCAAAAAATGCAACATTTTCATTGGCCGGCAAATAGTAGCGCATAAAAGGCCCGAACAACAAATCGCTGTCTTCCTTTTTGTCTTTATTGGGCAGTACCACCGTGTTCGAGGGGTGTAATCCGCGCCGATGCCAAGGGCGAGGTTGTCGATAACAGTAGCCGATACTGGGCGCTATGGCCGAATTGTTTCGGCGAAAGCCCTCGTCGTCCGTGTCGCCGCTGGGTGACCTTTTGAACTGGCGGTGGAAAACCGCGACGGTTGCTCCACCATAAAATTGCCTTTGTCCAGGATTTGGGCGGAAACAACGGCACTCGACAAAAGGGTCAAAATGCGATCAATGGTAATTTTTTCATGGTGCAAAAATGGTTAGGTTGGAATGGGATCGGGCAAATGTGGCTTGCCTTGTTCCATTTATCCCGGAAAGAAAATACGGCCGGAAAACCGGCTTTATACCTTCCGACGCACCAAAGGTCATGGGGTATGGGTAAGAAGAACGATGAGCGGGGTCATGTGAACGGACGATTATCGTCAAACGTGACCATGACGGGAAGGGGATATTACCCGCCGGGCCCGGATTCTGTACACCAGTTTTTCCACTTCCACCGCCCAAAAAGTAATGGAAGAAGCCCCCAGTACCGCCAGCAATTCGTACAGGGTAAGCGGCGCGGTTTTGAACACGGGGTTCAAAAAAGGCACATAGATGGTGGCCAATTGCAGGACGAAGGTCAGGGCTACCGCGCCCAGCAAGGGCATATTGGAGAACAAGCCCTGCCGGAACAAGGATTGGGTTTCGGAACGAATGGCCAGCACATGTCCCATCTGGCTGAAACTCAACACGGCAAAAACCATCGTTTGCCAGTGCCCGTCGCCGAGGTGGATCGCCAGGGCCTGGGTGGACAAACAAACAATGCCAATCAGCAAACCGACCCAGATGATATGCCTGCCGAGCCCGCCGGCAAACACACTTTCGCCGGCAGGCCGCGGCGGCCGGCTCATGATTCCTTTTTCCGCCGGTTCGGCGGCGATGGCTATACTGGGCAAGCCGTCGGAAACCAAGTTGATCCAGAGGATATGTATGGGCAGGAGCGGGATGGGTAATCCAAAAAACGGCGCCAGCAAAATGGTCCATATTTCGCCCGAATTGCCGGTCATGATGTATTTGATGAACTTGCGGATGTTGTCGAATATCCGCCAGGCTCTGGCGGACGGCCTTGACGATGGTGGCGAAGTTGTCGTCGAGCAGGATCATATCTGCCGCTTCTTTCGAACATCGGTGCCGGTGATACCCATCGCCACGCCGATATCCGCCCGTTTGAGGACGGGGCGTCGTTCACCCCGTCGCCTGTCATGGCCACAAAATACCCTTTGTCCTGCAAGGCTTTTACAATGTTGAGTTTTGTTCGGCGACACGCGGGCATAAACGCGGATGTGTTCCACTTTTTGTTCAAATTCCCCGGCGGTTAAAGCGGCGAGTTCCGCTGCCGGTGACCACCAGGTCGGCGGCGGATTCGATGATCCCCAGTTTTCCGGCGATGTTTTTGCGGTGAGCAGGTGATCGCCGGTGATCATAACCGGTCGTATGCCGGCTGTTTTGCACTCGTGTACCGCCTGCCGGGCTTCTTCCCGCGGAGGGTCCATCAGGCCAGCGATGCCGACGACGGTAAACCCGGACTCCATCGTTTCGGGCGTAATTTCGGCGGGTAAAGTGGGGAATCGCCGGATGGCGAACCCCAAAACGCGCAAGCCGTTTTCCGCCATGTGGTCGCCAAGTTTTGTCCACCGGGCCTTCTCCTGCGGCGAAAGTCCGGCCGCCAGGTCGAGCAGACCGTCGAAAGCGCCTTTGGTAAAAGCAATATATTCGTCGCCTTCCCGGTGAACGGTGGTCATTCGTTTTCGTTTGGAATCGAACGGAATTTCAGCCACCCGCGGGTGGATTCGTTCCAGGTCGTTTTTTGACCAGCCCTGCTCCGCAGCCGCCCGCCACAGGGCTATTTCGGTCGGGTCGCCGATAGATTTTCCGTCGTGGCTTCCCGACACATCGTTGCATAAAGCCATGACTTTTAATAACAAACGAACTTGTTCCTCTTCCCGGTGCGCACCGGTATCCGCCGGCGTAAACCGGGTATTCCCGGAATACATTTCCTGAACCGCCATTTTGTTGAGGGTCAGGGTGCCCGTTTTATCGGTACAGATAAAGTTGACCGAACCCAGGGTTTCCACGGCGGGTAGTTTCCGGACAAGCGCCTTTTGGCGGACCATCCGCCGCGCGCCCAACGAGAGGGCGATGGTGATGACGGCGGGCAGGGCTTCCGGGATAGCCGCCACAGCCAGTGAAATCGCGGTAAGCAACATCAGCAGGGGTTCTTCCCGCGCAGGTATCCGATGGTAAAAACCACCCCGCAGATCAGCAGGATGATATAGGACAGGTTTTTGCCGAATGCCGTCAGGCGTTTTTGCAGGGGGGTCTGGGTTTCCGCCTCCTGCAACAAACGCGCAATATTTCCCAGTTCGGTGGCCATGCCGGTGGCCACGGTCAGGCCGTGGGCTCTTCCAAAGGTGACATGGGTACCCTTGTAAGCCATGTTTTTGCGGTCGCCCAGGGGATGTCTTTCCGGCAAGCGTGGTTTTTTTCCACCACCTCCGATTCGCCGGTCAGCGACGATTCGTCTACCTGAGGTTAAACACTTCAAACAAGCGGATATCGGCCGGCACCACATTGCCCGCCTCCAGCACCACCACATCACCCGGCACCAGCCCGGCAGCGGGTATTTGCGCCGGAAGGCCGTCGCGGATGACGGTAACGGGATTGTGCTGCCATTTGCCGCAAGGCGTCCATGGCTTTTTCGGCGCGGTATTCCTGCACAAAACCGATGATGGCGTTCACCACCACAATCACCAGGATCACGATGGTGTCGGTCAGGTCGCCGATCAGTCCGGCTATAACCGCTGCGGCTACCAACACCAGGATCATAAAATCGGCAAACTGGCCGATCAATAGTTTCCAGGGCGATTTTTTCTTTTTTTCTTCCAGTTCGTTCGGGCCGTACCGCAGCAGGCGTTCCGCGGCCTGGGCAGATGAAATGCCATCCGCGGAGCAGTCGAGCAGTTCGTTGATTTTTTTGACGGGAAGCAGGTGCCAGTTCATGGAAGGGAAGGTAACCTTTTTTCAAAACATACGCTGTTTTCCACGCCTTCATATTGCCCGTAATTCGGAATCCGGGTATATCCGTTCCTATCATAAAGCGCGATCGCTTCCGGTTGATTTTTCCGGTTTCCAAAACGCACCTTTTGCAGGATAATTCCGCCGCCCATTGCTCCAGTTCGGCGAGGATGTTGGTGGCGAATCCCTTTCCGCGGTGTTCAGGCAAGACATACATCCGTTTGACCTCCATTGTGCCGGCGTCGAATTCCCTGATCGCCCCGCAACCTGAGGCTTGTCCGTTTTCATAAGCTACAACGGCATATTTAATCGGAGCGATTTGGTTGAACTGGGCGTAAAAGGCATGGTCTTCACCGTCTCTTACCGCCAGTTCGGCATCGAGGTGTTTTACCAGTTCCACGAAGTCCGGGTTGCCGGCATTTGTTCTTATTATTTTCATCACCGATGTTTCTGCAGGGAGTTTGAGGGCCGGGCGCGCCCGGCGCCCCCCCCCTCGCGCGCGCCCCCCCCCCCCCGCTTTGCGTCTTTTGGAGAAGCGTTTACGTTGCATGACGTAATCGTTTAGGTAAAAGACGTAAAATTTTAGGTTCGAACGTAAAATTTTACGTCGGGTAACGTAAAAATTTGGGTCCGGAACCTAAACGTTTGGGTAAAAGACCTAAAAATTTGGGTCCGGAACCTAAACGTTTGGGTAAACAACGTAAAACTTCAGGAGCGAACTGAAGTTCGTATTACTTTCCACACTTCAAACCAGCCTACCGAAACCAGCGCCGTGAACACGCACCAGGCAACTTCCCGGAGGTTCAGCGGGCCCAGGCGGAATATATCCCGCACCCAGGGCGCCCAAAATACGACGACGGAGATGAACACCGACACGCCGATGATCCACCACAGCAGGTGGTTGCGGTAAAATATGGTTTTGTTGATCGAATATTCAAACGAACGATTGGCCAGCGTCAGGAAAATATTGGACGCCAGCATGGTCAGAAAAACAAATGAACGGGTAGTCGTTTCGTATTTGCCCAATCCGACGGCATAATGATACATGACAAAAATGCCCGCCGTGATGGCCACGCCCTGGATAATACTCAGCGACAGTTCCGGCCAGGAAAAAAGGTTGACGGAGGAGGTCCGGGGTGGCTTTTGCAAGGTATTCGGTTCGGCGGGTTCATTTTCAAAAGCGACGGCGCAGGTGGGGTCCATGATCAGTTCCAGGAAAATGACGTGGATCGGCATCAGCATGTGCAGGTAGGGCCAACCGAACAAGAGCGGGATCAGCACCACCAGCACGATGGGCAGGTGGATGGAAATGATGTAGCGGATGGCTTTGCGCAGGTTGTTGTAAATACGCCGGCCGGTTTTGATGGCTTTCACCATGTGGGCGAGGTCGTCGTCGAGCAGCACCATCGAAGCGGCGCCTTTGGCGATTTCCGTGCCGCGGCGGCCCATAGCCACCCCGACCGGCGCCGCCTTGAGTGCGGGCCCGTCGTTGACGCCGTCGCCCGTCATGGCCACCACTTCACCGGCGGCTTTGAGGGCTTCCACGACGCGTAGTTTGGCGGCCGGAAACATACGTGCAAATACGGCGGTGCGTGGCGCGATGTCGCGCAGTTCCGGGTCACTCATTTGCATCACCGTCTCGCCGCTTACGGGTTGGCCATCGACACGGATGCCACTTTCCCGGGCGATGTTCATGGCCGTTTCCGGGTAATCGCCGGTGATCATTTTCACCGCGATACCGGCTTCATAAAATTGTCCGATCACCTTCCGGATATTGGGTTTCGGCGGGTCGTATAAGGCGATCAGGCCTTCCAATTTCCAGGGAAAATCATCCTGGTTGCCGGGGTAATCGTCCTTGACCCAGGCGGCGGAGGCTACGCCGAGAATACGATACCCCTTCGCGCCATTCCTTTTGTATTTTCCAGAATATCAACCTGTTGTATTTCGTCGACCTGGCATATCCGGAGTATACGTTCCACCGCGCCTTTGGCCGCGACAATACGTTCGCCGCCTGTTTTCCCTTTGTTTGCGACGCCGTACACGTGTGTCATCATCGGCGGAATGCCGGAAAGCGGGTATTCGTGGATCAGTTCGAAACCGGCGCGGCGGTCGGCGGCGGTTGTTTTTTCATAAGCCTCGTGGATGGCCTTTTCCATCGCGTCGAACGGCGCCGGTTCGCTGGCCCACATGGCGTATTCGAGGGTACGGCCCTTGCCGGAATAGTCCTTCACTTCGGCGACGGACATCCGGTTTTCCGTGATCGTGCCCGTTTTATCGAGACAAATTACCGTGGCGGCGCCGAGGCTTTCCACGGTTTTGGGTTGTTTTACCAGCACCTGCTGCTTCGTCATGCGGTAAGCGCCCAGCGCCATAAAGGTGGTGAAGGCGACCGGGATTTCCTGCGGCACCAACGCCAGCGCAAAAGCCAGCGGAAAACAACAGGGCGCTCAGGATTGAACCGGAATGGGCAAAATTGATCGCCAGCACAACGATAAATGCCAGCAACCCGGCCAGCAGCATTTGCCGCACAAATCGGTCGATCTGGCGCTGCAAGGGGGTCGGTTCGGATTCGATGGACTCGATGGAATGGCCTAATTTTCCAAATTCCGTTTGCCCGCCCACGGCCGATACCCGCGCGATACCCATGCCGGAGGCCACGGTTGTGCCCTGATAAAGCCGGTTCCCTTCGGCCGTCAGGGTTTTGTTCACCGGCAACGATTCACCCGTCAGGATAGCCTCGTCTACGCTGAAGTCATTTTGTTGCAGCAGCAAACCGTCGGCGGGCAGCCGTTCTCCTTCTTCAAACACCATAATATCGTTTACAACAATATCCTCCACCGGCACGTCGAGGCGTTCGCCGTTGCGGATGACGACGGCGCGGGGCCGGGTGAACTGCCGCAGCGCCTCCAGGGCTTTTTCGCTGCGGAATTCCTGCACAATTTCGATGAGGGTGACAAAAACAACGGCGCCCACCATCATCCAGGCTTCCGTCCGGTCGCCGATGGCAAAGTACAACCCGCAGGTGAGCAACAGCAACAGGAAAACGGGTTCTGTGGCGACCTCCGCCAGCATTTTGACCAGCGGGCGTTTCGGATGCAGGTAAAGCCGGTTGCTGCCGGATTGTTTGCGGCTTTGGAGCACTTCTTCCGATGTAAATCCTTTGAGTCCGTTATTCGGGTATGCCACTGTTCGATGTTTTAAAACACAAGGATACAACAATCCGGGGAAGGCCTTTGTCGCTTAACCAAACCAGATGGTGGTGTATCCCTTGCGGTCGAGCAATTCCGCTTCCAGTGCCAAAGCCCTGGGAAACAGGATGTTGCGCTCCAGGTGAATATGCAGGTGCATATCGGCGTCAAATTCTTTCAACAAGGCATACCAGGCCTTGTGGCTGGCCGGCGCATTTTCCGGTGCGGTATAGTTATTGGTCAGCGCCCGCAGTTCCTGGAGCGCGGCTACGGCTTCATCGTGTTCCTGCTCCACCTTTCGGATGGGGCTTTCCACCCGCCCGAATTCCGGCGCAATAAAGGCCACATTTTCTTTCAAGGCCGCCGCCAGGTCGAGAATGTACGGGAATATCACCCGCTCCTCCGTTTCGAGGTGCGCCGTAACCTCGTCGGACAAAGCCTGCGACATGTGGTGTATTTCCTGGATACGGACGCGCCCGAGGCCGGCTTCCCCGGCTATTTTTTCTCCCGTTCGAATAATCACCGGCAGGGTTTCGCGGATGTACTTGTGGTGGGCGTGGATGATAAAATCGACCAAAAAGCGGGTATCCCATCCCGCATAATTCCAGTGCGGATCCTGATGGCCCGGACTGCAACTCAGGTTTTTCAGCGAATTTTCCAGGAGGTCTTTGTCGAGATGCCGCTCTTCGCAGACTTCGTGGAGGGTCTGGTTGCCGGTTTTGCAAAAGTCGATTCCGAAGTTTTCCAAAACACCCGCTGCGCGGTAATCGGCGGTGACGATTTCTCCAATGGTGGATATTGTTTTCATGGCAGGACCTGATTATAGATGACAAAAATCGGTTACAGGATATTCCGGTGAAATGATGCCATGCGCAAAAAGGCATGATTGTGATCATAGTGGCCGGGGATTAAAAGGGTAATCGGCAATAAAACCCAACGACACAAGGTCACTACGTCTTGTGACAAGGGTCATTTTCCAAGGCAAAAAGTTGGAGTCTCTTTGCAATAAGGATTTAAAGTTATGTAAAAATTATCGAATAATGGAACAAACATGGAATACAATGCCGCGCATCGGCGACCAGGGCCTGATTTTGAATCAGTTACAACACAAGGCAAAATCAAATTTTCCGAATTTACAGGAAACAGGTGATTCTGTTTTCACACCCGCCGATTTACACCGGTATGCACTACCGAACTGACGGGGTTCGCCCGGGAAACGGAATTTTTACGGCGCACAACCAAACTCATGGGGTTGAGCATCGACAGCATCCATTCGACATCGCGTGGGTCAACAACGTCCGCGAAAAATGGGCGTCCTGATGAATTTTCCGATCATCGCCGACATCGACATGAAGGTGGCAAATTGTACGGTATGTTGCAACCCGGCGAAAGTGAAACGGCCGCGGTTCGCGCCGTATTTTTATCGACCCATCGGGAAAATCCGCCTCGTCATGTACTACCCGCTCAACGTGGGACGCAACATGGAGGAAATCAAGCGGGTGCTGGTGGCGCTGCAAACTGCCGACGAGTACAAGGTGGCGATTCCGCTGAATTGGAAAAAAAGGCGAAAAGTGGATCGTGCCGCCGCCAAACGCTGGGATGAACTGGAAGAACGCCTTGCAAGTCCCTACGAATGGCCGATTTTCATCGCCAAAAGAACTGGTATAATCCGCGACCAAATTGTTTGGGGCGCGTGTTCATGCCCGTACAGGAATCACCGCCCCTTCATCTTGTCCATACCACCCACCACATGCCGTACATTCCGCTTTTCCGGGACCTCTCCATCGATGATATTCCTTCCGTAGGTGGCAAAAATGCCTCCCTGGGGGAAATGTTCAGCCGCCTGACGCCAAAAGGAATCCGGGTGCCGGACGGTTTTGCCGTAACCGCCGAAGCCTACTGGTTTTTTATCGACGCCAATGGTTTGCGCGCGCGCCTCGCCGCATTGCTGGAAAATCTCGACCGGGAACAATTCGCCAACCTGAAAGAAACGGGCGCCTTGGCGCGCAAACTTTTACTCGATGCCAGCTTGCCCGCCGGGCTTGTGGAAGAGATCCGGAACGCATATACCCGGCTTGTTGGTGAGAACCCTGAACTTTCGTTTGCCGTGCGCAGCAGTGCCACGGCGGAAGATTTGCCCAACGCCAGTTTTGCGGGTCAGCACGAAACTTATCTCCATGTACAGGGCGAAAAAGCCGTTTTGGATGCCGTGCAGCGCTGTTTTGCGTCGCTGTTCACCGACCGCGCCATCAAATACCGGGAAGACAACGGGTTTGAACACATGAAAGTAGGGCTTTCCGTGGGGGTACAACATATGGTGCGTTCCGATCTGGCCTGCGCCGGCATCGCTTTCACCATCGAACCGGATTCCGGATTCCGCGACATCATCCTGCTTTCCGGGGTGTACGGCCTGGGTGAAAATATCGTACAGGGCGCCGTCACACCCGACGAGTTTTATGTCTTCAAACCCACTTTACGCGCCGGAAAAAACCCGGTGGTGATGAAAAAACTGGGCGAAAAAGCCAAAACGATGGTTTACGCCGCCGCAGGCAGCGCCGAAAACACCCTCAACCTCGACACGCCGCCGGAAAAACGCCGCCGCTTTGTATTGTCCGACGAAGAAATCCGAACCCTCGCCGGCTGGTCGCTGCAAATTGAAGAACACTACGGCAAACCCATGGACATCGAGTGGGCCAAAGACGGATTAAGCGGCCGGTTGTTTATCGTGCAGGCGCGGCCCGAAACCGTGGTGAGCCGGCGCGATCCGTACCAGTTGACCGAATACAAACTCGCCGACAAGGGCAAGGTGCTCGCAAAAGGCCAGGCCGTGGGCAACAAAATCACGTCCGGCGTGGCGCGGGTATTGAATTCACCCGCCGATTCGGACAAAATTCGCCCCGGCGAAATATTGGTGACCGACATTACCAGTCCCGACTGGGACCCGATTTTAAAAAAGGCCGGCGCCATCGTGACCAACAAGGGCGGCCGCACCAGCCATGCCTCCATCGTGGCGCGTGAACTGGGTGTAGTGGCAGTTGTCGGCACCGGCAACGCCACACAGGCCGTGCGCGACGGGCAACTGATCACCGTATCCTGTGCCGAAAGTGAAGTGGGAAAAGTGTACGAAGGATCGCTGAAATGGACGGAACAAGCGTTGGACCTCTCCGGCATCCACCTGCCCCGCACGGCGCCCATGCTGATCGTGGCCGATCCCGACAAAGCGTACAAACTGTCTTTTTACCCCAACCAGGGTGTCGGCCTGATGCGCCTCGAATTTGTGATCAACAACGCGATCCGGGTACACCCGATGGCACTGGCGCATTTCGACGACGTCGCTGACGAGGCTGTACGGGCGGAAATTGAAAAGATCACCGCCGGCTACGCCGATAAAAAGAACTTTTTTGTCGAACGGCTCGCCGAATCGGTGGCGACCATCGCCTGCGCGTTTTATCCGAAGGATGTCATCGTGCGCATGAGTGATTTTAAAACCAACGAATACGCCCACTTAGTCGGCGGCGAACCCTTCGAACCCAAAGAGGAAAACCCCATGCTCGGGTTTCGCGGCGCTTCCCGTTACTACGACGACCGCTACCGCGACGGCTTTCTGCTCGAATGCGCCGCCATGAAAAAAGTGCGCGACGACATGGGCCTGACCAACGTAAAACTGATGATCCCGTTCTGCCGTACGGTGGAGGAAGGGCAAAAAGTGGTCGCCCTGATGGCGGAAAACGGCCTGAAACGCGGCGAAAACGGCCTTGAAATATACGTCATGGCCGAGATACCCAGCAACGTCATACTCGCCGAAGAATTCGCCAAAGTATTCGACGGGTTTTCCATCGGTTCCAACGACCTCACCCAACTCACCCTCGGCGTCGACCGCGATTCCGACCTCATCCGCCACCTGTTTGATGAAAACAACGCGGCAGTCCGATACATGATCGAAACGGTGATCCGGAAAGCGCGGACGGCGGGCGCTAAAATCGGCCTGTGCGGACAAGCGCCCAGCGATTACCCGGCTTTTGCGCAATTTCTGGTGGAGTGTGGCATCGGCAGCATTTCTCCAACCCCGATGCGCTGCTGCACGGTATCGAGAATATCAACCTCGCGGAATCAAAAGGCCGGGCTGCCGGAAAAACCCCGGATGACGAAATGTATTCCGCAGAACGCGGCGATTCGGGCGTGGAGCCCGCGCCCGTCACCAACCGGCAGTGGGACGAGGCCAGCGAGGGGCCGGAGTTTTTGAAATAAAAGGAAAGGCGTTTAAAATCGGCAAATAGCATTTTATCAAATGATTATGCCCGCCGGAGAAGGAAAAACAACCGTTTCCATCGGTTTGTCCGACGGCCTCAACAAAATCGGCAAAAAGGCGATCGTGGTCTTGCGCGAGCCTTCGCTGGGTCCCGTGTTCGGCATGAAAGGTGGAGCGGCCGGCGGCGGTTACTCGCAGGTGATCCCGATGGTGGACATCAACCTGCATTTCACCGGCGACTTTGCCGCCATCGAAAAAGCCAACAACCTGCTGGCTGCGCTTATCGACAACAACATTCAAAACACCCGCAACAGCCTGAACATCGACCCGCGCACGGTGGTGTGGAAAAGGGTGATGGATATGAACGACCGCGCCCTGCGGCATATCATCATCGGCATCGGAGGCACCGCCAACGGCATTCCGCGGGAAGACGGTTTTAACATCACGCCGGCTTCCGAAGTGATGGCAATCCTTTGTCTGTCAAAGGATTTTGACGATTTAAAAAACCGCTTAGGCAATATTTTTGTCGGCTTTACCTTCGACAAAAAACCCGTTTTTGCCCGTGATCTCAAAGCCCAGGGCGCCATGGCTTTGCTGATGAAAGACGCCATTCTGCCCAACTTAGTGCAAACCCTCGAAGGCAACCCGGCCATCCTGCACGGCGGGCCGTTTGCCAACATCGCGCAGGGCACCAACTCCATCATCGCCACCAAAACGGGGCTTTCCTTAGCCGATTACGTGGTCACCGAAGCCGGTTTCGGCGCCGACCTCGGTGCTGAAAAGTTTCTGGACATCAAATGCCCTTACGGCGGACTAAAACCCAGGGCGATTGTGCTGGTAGCCACCATCCGCGCCCTGCGGCACCACGGCGGCGCAAAAAAAGAAGAATACAATACGGCCAACCCGGAAATCGTGGAGAAGGGTTTTGAAAACCTCGAAAAACACATCGAAAACTGCAAAAAATTCGGGTTTATACCGGTGGTTGCCCTCAATCGTTTCCACACCGATACGCCGGAAGAATGCGCACTGGTGCAGGAAAAATGCGCCCGGCTGGGGTAAAAGCGGTGATTTCCGACGGCTGGGCCAACGGCGGCAACGGCACCGCCGATCTCGCCCGGGCAGTGGTCGGCATGATCGAAAGTGGCCAAAATGCCTACAAACCCCTGTACGACTGGAACCTGCCGATCGAAGAAAAAATCAAAACCATTGCCACGGAAATTTACGGCGCCGACTCCGTCGAATACGCCGCCAAGGCAAAAAACGCAGTTAAATCCATCAAAGCGCTCGGATTTGATAACCTGCCGGTCTGCATCGCCAAAACGCAAAAATCGTTTACGGACAATGAAAACAAAGTCGGGCGGCCACGCGGATTCAGCATCACCGTGCGGGAGTTCGAGTTTGCCGCAGGCGCCGGTTTTGTCATCCCCATCGTCGGCGATATCATGCGGATGCCCGGTTTGCCCGCAGTGCCGGCTTCGGAAGGAATGGATATTGATAATGAAGGAAATGTGACGGGTTTGTCGTAAAAGGCAGCAGGCAAAAAGGCAAAGGGCCAAGCCGCGCTGCACGTTTAACCGGGTGTGGCGGAGACAATGTTTTGAAAGATATTTGCAGCGTACCAGCAACCTCGTTCCCGATATGATCGCACAATGGCTCTGGATCACAGGCTCACTAATTTTCCTCCTTTTGGGGTCGGCACACTTGTTTTACACCTTCTTTTCAAACAAGTTTATGGCGAAAAACCCCGGCACGGTGACGGAGATGAAAAACACCTATCCCCTGCTGACCAACCAAACAACCATGTGGAAGGCATGGGTTGGATTCAACGCCAGTCACAGCTTAGGAGCAATTTTTTTGGGCATCATCAATATCGTACTTGCCGCTCAGTATTTTCCGGTTTTGGAGCAATCCGGTTCCATGTTGTCGCTGACTTTTTTCACGAGTGTATTTTATTTGTTTCTGGCAAAAAGATATTGGTTTAGGGTGCCCTTCACGGGAATTTTTTTCGCAACTTGTTGCTACTGCGCCGCCATTGATTTTTTGGTTAAGCCGGTCTTTATCCAGAAGGCAGGTCTTGACAACCGTGCTGACTTATCAAACACCGGTGTGTTGCGGCAATTATCTCCGGAAAGCCGGCACACGACCCTCTTGTGCAATGGGCAAAGATTTTTTGCTTTAAAGCCGTGGAGCCCCCTTGTGTACTTAGCGGAGCCTAACCGCACCTTCGATCCAGCGCACACCACCGCAAAAGCCGCCGTGTCTGGCGTTATCTGCAAATTATGTCAAAATTTAAGCGAACTGTCCGGCCGCAAGGGCTTGCCGGCAACCCCTTTAGGAGGGTTGGGAGGTGCCCCGCAAACCCGGCACACCTTCCTTAGACGACATGGAGCGGCTGACGGAAGAATTTCTCGTTGGCAAGGCAAACGTGTACGGCTCCGTTTCTTTTTACGATTTCCTGAAACCGGAGAACCGCGGCAAAAAAGTGTACGTCTGCAACGGCAGCGCCTGCCTGACGGCGGGCACCCAAAAAAACCTGTCGGACAAATTAGCGGACCATTTTCCCGCCTCCGAAATCGGCACGATGTGCTGCCTGGGGCGTTGCCACGAAAACAGCGCCTTTTATTTCGACGGCAAAAATTCTCCGGCACTGCCCTGGAGCAAATAGCAACGAAAACACAGTAAATCAGGCATTCCGGATACCTACCACGTCGGCGCCACGGGCGCGGGTGTGCTCACGGCGCCTTACCCGGACCGGAACGATTATTACGCCATTTTTAAAAATTGCCTGTCCCGGTCCCGCGAAGAACTGTTGTCCGAACTAAAAGATTCGGGCCTGCGGGGAAGGGGTGGAGCGGGTTTCTCGATGGCTTTTAAATTGGACTCCTGCAAACAAAGTCCGGGCAATATCAAGTTTATCGTTTGTAACGCCGACGAAGGCGACCCCGGCGCGTATTCCGACCGCTACGTGATGGAGCACCGCCCCCATTCCCTGCTCATGGGTATGATGATCGCGGGTTATATCGCCGGCGCAGGCTGGGGTGTTTTAGCCCATCCGGGGTGAATATCCGGAATCCATCGGCGTCATCAAGGCCGCCGTGGCAGCGCTGCGTCAGGAAGGCTGGATCGGGTGAAAACATCCTGGGATCGGGCTTTTCTTTCGATTTTAAGATCATTGAGGCGCGGGCGCGTATATCTGCGGCGAAGAAACGGCCTTGCTTTCTTCCATTGAAGGGCAACGCGCCGGAAGTACGTGTGCGCCGCCCTACCCCCCAGCAGGGCTTGTTCAACAAACCCACGGTGGTCAACAACGTGGAAACCTTAGCCAACCTGCCTTTTATCATGCAACGCGGCGGCAAGGCATTTGCGGCCATCGGCGCGCAAATCTTCCGGCACCAAATTGCTTTCATAGACGGGCATTTCCACCGCCCCGGCATTTATGAAGCAGACATGGGCACACCCCTGGCGGCGGTGATCCACGAACTCGGCGGCGGTTTCCGAAAACCGGTCAAGGCCATGCACATCGGCGGGCCGTTGGGCGGATTGGTGCCGGTGTCCAAAATCGACGCTTTGACCGTTGATTTCGACTCTTTTGCACGGGAAGGATTTTTGCTCGGGCACGCATCCATCGTTTGTATCCCGGAAGATTTTCCACTCATTCAATATTTAGAACACCTGTTCGAATTCACGGCCCACGAGAGTTGCGGCAAATGTTTTCCCTGCCGCCTCGGCTCCACCCGCGGTTTCGAGATGTTGCACAAAGCCCGCACCGGCGATTATAAAGTAGACCGCACCCTGATGGACGACCTGCTGGAGACCTTAGAGATCGGTTCGTTATGCGCCCTCGGCGGCGGATTGCCGCTCCCGGTTAAAAATGCCCTGAAATACTTTGAGAACGAGTTAAGCCCTTATTTTCAAAAATAAAGCGTCATGAGCACAAATCCGAACATCAGCGACAAGGCATCTCCGATTCTGCCGGGCGAAATCCTCGCTTATATCAACGACAAGCCCTACGCGGTTTTGCCGGGTGAAACCATCCTGAAATTCGTCCGCCGCCACCTCGGCGATCAATCGAATGCCCACACTCTGCGACGCGCCCAACCTCGAACCCTTCGGTTCCTGCCGGGTATGCAGCGTGGACGTGGCATTGGTGCAAATGGTCCGGCCAAAACCCAGGCCTCCTGCCATACGCCCGTTATTCCAAACTCGTTTGTTTACACGGACAGTGCGCGTATCAAAAAACTGCGCAAAAACATCATCGAACTGGTGCTGACCGACCACCCGTTAGACTGCCTGACCTGCGAAGTCAACAACAACTGCGAACTGCAAACCGTCGCCGCGCGGGTAGGTATCCGCGACGTGCGGTACCCGGAAGGTAAAAAACCACTTAGACCGGGAAAAGACCTGAGTCATCCCTACATGACCTCCGATTTTTCCAAGTGTATCAATTGTTTCCGCTGTGTACGCGCCTGCGACGAGGTGCAGGGGCAATTGGTGCTGAGTATGGCGGGCCGGGGTTTTGATAGTCATATCGTCAAGGGTTTTGAACAATCATTTTCGAGTCCGAAATGTCAGTTGCGGCGCCTGCGCCCAGGCCTGCCCGACGTCGGCTATTTCCGGACGTTTTGAGTCCAAATCCGTGGCCGTCGACAAAAAAGTGCGCACCGTTTGTACCTACTGCGGCGTGGGCTGCAACCTCGACGTGGCGGTGGTGAACGACAAGGTCAAATCCATTCAGGCGCCCTACGGCGCGGAAGTCAACCAGGGCCATACCTGCCTGAAAGGCCGTTTTGCCTTTTCCTTCTACGATCATCCGGACCGCATCAAAACCCCGCTGATCCGACGCAACGGCGCACTCGAACCCGCCTCCTGGGAAGAAGCGTACGATTTTATCGCCGAAAAATTAGTCGCCATTCGTGAAAAACACGGCCCCGACGCCATCGCCGGCATTTCCTCCGCGCGTTGCACCAACGAAGAGAACTACCTGATGCGAAGTTCATACGCGCAGTTGTCGGCACCAACAACATCGACTGCTGTGCGCGGGTATGCCATTCGCCTACCGCTCTGGGCATGCAACGCGCTTTCGGCACCGGCGCGGCCACCAATTCGGTGGAGGACCTGAAATACACGGATTGTATCCCGGTCATCGGCGCCAACCCCACCGACGCGCACCCTGTGACCGGCGCAAAGTTGAAACAACACGCCATGAGCGGCAAAACGACCATCGTGATCGACCCGCGCCGCACGGAACTGGCCCGATACGCCACCTACCACCTTCCCCTGCGACCCGGCACCAACGTGGCCCTGCTGAACATGATGTTGTACTACATTATGACGGAAAACCTGGAAGACCGGACCTTTATCGAAAACAGAACCGAAGGTTACGAAGCATTCCGGGAACAAATATTAAAACTCGACCTCGGCGAAATGGAACAGGTCACCGGCGTCGACCGCAACCTGGCGCGCTTGGCCGCCATCGCTTACGCTTCCGCACCCAATGCCATGTCGTTTCACGGTTTGGGGTCACGGAACATTCGCAGGGCACCTTCACCGTGATGCTCATCTCCGACCTCGCCCTGATCACCGGCAACATCGGCCGCCGGGGCGTGGGCGTAAATCCGTTGCGGGGCCAAAACAACGTGCAGGGCGCCGCCGATATGGGTTGCCAACCCCACCAGGGCGCCGGCTATTTAGACGCCTATGATCCGGAGATCAACAAAAAATACGAGGCGTTTTACCAGGTCAAAATACCGCTTGGCAAGGGCCTGAAAATACCCGAAATGTTTGATGCCTCCATCGACGGCAAACTTAAAGCGCTGTGGCTCATGGGAGAAGACGTGGTGCAGACGGACCCCAACACCAACAAAGGTGATCGCCGCCATGGAAAACCTCGACCTGCTCGTGGTGCAGGATTGTTTATGACCGAAACGGCCCGATACGCCACGGTCATCCTGCCGGGCGCTTCTTTCCTCGAAAAAAGCGGCACCTATACCAATGCCGAACGCCGCATCCAGCGGGTACAAAAGGTGGTGGAACCCCTGCCCGGCACCAAAAGCGACGGACAGATCATCGTCGATATCATGAATCGTATGGGTTATGCGCAGCCCGACTACGATCCCAAAACCATGCTGGAGGAAATCTCGCAGATCGTGCCGTTTTTCGCCGGTGTGCGTTGGGACGAACTTGGCGACAACGGCAAACAATGGCCCGTGCTGCCCGACAGGACGGACACGGAAATACTTCATACCGAGACGTTTAAACGTGGAAAAGGCAAATTCCACTACTTCGACTTCAGGAAAGCCACGAGATCGAACAAAACGGCCAGGGAATACCCCTACATCATCACCACCAACCGCGAACTGGAACATTACAACTCCGGCACCATGACCCGCCGCACCCGCAATGTGCAAATTCTCACGGAAGACCTGCTGATGATCCACCCCGACGACGCCGCCCGGCATTTTATCGAAAACGGCGATATGGTGTGTGTCACTTCGCCCCGCGGCAAAGTGGACATCAAAGCCCGGATCACCGATGAAGTGCGGCCGGGGTACTCAGCACCACCTTCCACTTCCGAGGTCATGCTCAATATCATCACCTCCGACGAACACGACAGCGAGGCCTTATGCCCCGAGTACAAGGTAGTGGCGGTGAATATCAGGAAGAGCAAAAGGGAGTTTAAGACGGGAGCAGCGACGGAGTCACAGTTAATTGGACATTGAACATTGTTCAGCGGCAAGGTGTCCACGCTCACTGACCCTTCTCCCTTCCCTTCCGATACACCAGCATCGGCGCCTTCGTAATAAAGAAAAGGCTTCCGAACGGCTGGCGGCAAAATCCGGTCGAACCAGTTCTGGTTGGTGTGGGAAAAAACACCACGATAGAGGTTTTACCTTGTTGATCAGGTGGTCAGTTGAACGGCGAAATTTCCGTCTAAGCGTTCTAAGTATATCGGTCTAAGCAGTCAAATTGCCGGCGCCATAAAGCCTTCAGTGTTTTCGCGCCGGGTTTTAATTCGTTCAGGTAAAAGAAGTGCGCCATATCGGCCTTTATTTCCAGCAAACTGGGCCAGTTTGCACACCGTGTGCATTTCCTCTTCTAAGTTTTCGAGGTCGGAGGCATACAATACTTTTTAATGTTCCGGGTGCGCCAACTATCCGCTTTGGCCAGCACCGGCACGGGGCTGTGATGCATCACACTGCTCGTATAGGTGCCGATGATTTTGCCCAGCCCGCCGGCTCCGCGGGTGCTGATGCAGATAGTCGACGCCATTTTCGGCGGTATAAGCCAAAATAGCCTTGCCAGGTTCAGGTTTTCCTCCACCACGCAGCGATAAACACCCGGAGTGACTTTCATCGCCCGGTGTGTATCGGCAACAGAATTTTTCTAATTGTTTCCAGTTTCGCCGCCGATTGTTCCTGCAGGAATTTTCAGACCCGTTCGCGGTAGATCGTAATTGGGATCAGGGCCTGAAAACAGTGGTAAAACACCAGATTTCCACCTCCATTTGGGTGGCTAATTGAATGGGAAAGCGCAAACCCCCTTTGGGGTGTTTTGAAAAATCGGTGGTGACGATTTATTTTTTTCCTAATCAAGGTTTGTACCGGATATTACAAATTTGGCATGGACCACCCTTGCCAAAAATGATTTATATCGGGGTTGGGGCATGACATTTTACCACCTTTCCCAAGCCACAAGCGCATCTTGAAGCCGGTAGCGTGCGGTGGGCATTTTCCGTAAAGATGCAAGGAGAAACTACGCAAAGTCGCAAAACTTTGATTTTCAGCGCTTTGCAAAACCGCACATTGCGTGAAATAAAAATATCCGGTCGAGTGGTGGTTTACACAAAGACGTTTTTGGCAATCCGCTAAAAAACGAAACCGGTTAAATAATTCAAAATCAAAACATTACCATGAAAGGCGCACTCCACATCGGCACCGTTTCGGGCATCCCGGATTTCCATCCACTGGACCTTTCTCATCCTCATCGGCTGGATCGTTTTCAGCAACCCGAAAGCGGGGCGCAGTGCCTCGAAGCCGGGTGGTCCGTTTTGTTCATCCTCAGCCTGTTTGTATGTGACCCTGCGAACTGGGGCGCGCTTTGATAGCCAAAAGTTTCGGATTAAAACGGCCAGTATCACTGCTGCCGATCGGTGGCGAGGCGCAAATGGAAAATATTTGCGAAACCGAAAGAAGAACTCCTAGTTTGCGTTGGCCGGTCCACGGCGATCAACCTTATTTCGCTACTGCTGTTGCTATTTAGTTCACCCGCCGTGGGCGCTCGACAAACGGAGGGCATACAGGAGTCGTCGGGCCGGGCAATTTTGGGTCGCCTGGTAATCGTCAACATCGGCTGGCCGTTTTTAACCTAATTCCGGCGTTTCCACCAGACGGCGACCGAAATATCTCCAAGCTTGCTGGCTTTTCCACATAGACGCACCCGCGAGCCACGACTATCGCGGCGGGGCTGGGGCAGTTGCTCGCCATAAGGTTCATCTTTCTGGGGTTCTACCTCATTCCTTTCTGATCCTTTATCAACCTAGCTACCGGCGCCAAACGGGAGGAGTCAGACAAGCCGAACACAATCACTCCTGAAAGGTTTTTGGCTAAGAGACGCTCTGAAGGAAGTTCCATATAAGCCGGTGAGCATCAAAGCAGGCCATTGCACACCTGCTGGGCAACCAGAATAAATATTTCTAGTAAACAACGCCACGGCCCGCCCGGAAAGGTACCCTCAGCCGCGACGGGATCCGCCGGGCCCTGCGGAGAGAGTGGCGCGGACACGCCCGTCAGCAATGCCATGCGCCGGGGTTTTTGTTCCTGGCCCCGGACATACCGGTGTGGAAGCCTGGGAAAAGCATCCCCGGGAGGCTCCCTTGCTGCACTAGTCGGTTCCGCAGACCATATCACCCAGGCGCCATCGACGAGGAAAATATCGGACAATTTGTCATGATCCACTCATCGGGAAAATAAACGCCTGCTT